>CAVUJN010000016.1:0-349936 GCA_963741765.1 uncultured beta proteobacterium | reverse complement strand
GCGAGCGGATCACGATTGTCGACCACCTTGAAGGCCTTGATCGTGCCCTGGTTTGCCGTGACGAAGTCAAAGCTGGTCACCGTGTAATCCGAGCGATTGCCCGAGAAGGCTACCGTGTCCGAAGTGCCCGCTACGCCGCCATCACCGGTGCGCGTCCCGGCGACACCGTTGAGCGTGCCGATGGTGCTGCCGCCCAGTTCCAGGTTCTTGTACATGTCGGACTGCAGCAGGTTGGTGAAGTGCTTGTCGAAGCCAACCGCATCAAGCAGGCCATTGGTGCCGATGACCCGCTCGCCGGCTCCGCTGGTGAGACCGAAGGCGCGATGGCTGGCGCCATCGAAGTCGTTGGTATAAGTACCGCTGTAGGTACCGATCAGGCTGTCGAGGCGGATGCCGTCACCGATGATGACGTCGTTGCCCAGGCCGCCTGTCAGCATGTCGTTGCCGCTGCCACCGATCAGCCAGTTGTCGTCGGTCCAGGTGTCAAGCAGACCGACAGGTGCGGCAGCGATAGTGGAATCTGCCGTGATGGTGTCGTTATTACGCGACCCGATGGCACCTTCAATGCCAACCCAGGCGAAGGGGGCGGCTACATCAATGGCGCCGGCCGGGTTCTGCTGGGTCGAGAATCTTACGGTGGCGCCAGTTGGCGAGACAGTGTAATCGCTCAGGTCCACTAGGTCGAAGCCATGGCCCCGGTCGTCATTGCCAAGGTCGTCGGTGGCCGAACCGCCCATCACTTCGTCCGGCCCGACGCCCATGGCGGAGGACGGATTGCCCGGACGCAGGATGTCGTCGCCGCTCAAACCGGCCACGATGTCCTGGTCGTTGCCACCGACGATCATGTCGTCGCCGCCATCGCCCCACAGCAAGTCGCCACCGGAGCCGCCGTCCATGTAATCGTTACCGTCACCGCCGTGGGTAAAGGCATCGGTCTCGCCTTCACCGAAAATGATGTCGTCGCCGGCGCCACCGGAAATTTTGTCAATACCGATGCCGCCGTGAATGATGTCGTTGCCTTCACCCCCGATGATCTGGTCCAGACCGGCCGCTGCCGTGCCGCTGGATTCGCCCCAGAGGATGTCATCACCGGCGCCGCCATCGATCAGGTCGCCGCTGTCGCCACCGTAGATGGTGTCGTTGCCATCACCGCCGTACAGGCGATCAATGCCGGCACCGCCGTAAATGATGTCGTTGCCAGCTTCGCCGTATGCCGTGTCGTCACCTGCCCACATGTAGAGGAGGTCGTTGTTGTCGGTGCCGACCAGTACTTCGTTGGCATCAGCGCCGGTGGTCGGCATGCCATCCAGTGCCACGCCGTCGCCAACGTTGGGCAGGTTCAGGTTTTCCGCGCGAATGTCGCGGATGTACTGGACGCCACTGATGGTGATCAGCGTGCCGTTGCTGGCGGTGCTGGTGCCACGGGTCGTATAGATGCCGATGTCAGCATCGCCGTTGGCCGCACGATCCTCGAGCACTTGCCCGTATTTGTGATCGACCTTGTAATTGCCGGTGTCGTTGGTGGTGTCGGTGTCAACCTTGGCGGCAAGTTCAATGTACTGATCTGCATAGGCAAAGACGCTACCGTTCAAGTGTTCGAGGCCGGTGTTGCGCTCGACGATGTCCTTGAGCTGGGCGTTGGCAATTTCATCGCCCATGTTCAGGTTGTTCAGGCGATAGAGGTAGTAGAAGCGGTCGCCGTCCATCAGACGGGAGATTTGATCGACGAACACGGCATTGAAGGTTTCACCCAGGAGGCCACCCATGATATGGACTTCGGCGATGCCGCCAAGCCAGGTGTCGATCTTGTTGAAGCCGAGGTCACTGCCGCTCAGGAAATCAATGGCATACTGCGCCGTAAGGTCCATGGCGGCAGGATCGCCTTCGGCAATTTCGCCACTTTCCAGACCGAGAATCGCTGCTGCCTTGGCGACATCGCCATCCAGCGAGTAGGCGGCAATGAAATTCACCAGGGATTCCGGGTGCACCATGTTGGCGCCGAAGTCAGACCAGCTGATATAACGGGTCAGGCCAATGGCTTCACGGAAGTCATTGAGGGTCGGCAAGCCAACGTCACGGCCGCGGGCAATATTGATCGCAGCGAGATCGAGCGGCTGGCCAAGCAGGCCGGTGTTCATTGCCGGGGTGAGCAGTTCGTCAATCTCGTTCATTTGCTGATGGGTCAGGCCCAGCGCAATGGAGGCTGCACCCTTTTCGGCAAACAATGCCGGATTCAGGAAGGCTTGCTCCAGTGCAACGCTCATGACCTTGCCGGTGATGCTGCCGTTCGGGTCAAGCATGTCGATGGTTTCACGCATCGTCGAGTGACCGAAGCGGAAGGCGGCCTGCGAGTATTCCAGCGATATCGTTGAATTTTCGCCGGAGTTGTAGCCGACGAATTCGGCGATGTCCGGTGTAATCGTGCGCGCATACTGGTTGACCGCAGCGTGCTGGTATTCCATTTCGACGGTCAGCTTGGCGGCGTCGAAGAGCTTGCCTTCGTCCCAGGCGATGGCGCCGCCTGCGGACAGCAGGTAATTCCCTTTGGCATCGGTAAAGGCGGTGGCGACCTGCCAGTCATGGGCCACTGAGTGGGAGGTGTCACCCAGCGCCACGGCGCGCTCGTCCTGAGCGAGGATGGCTTCCTGGATGTTGCGGACCTGGAAGTTGTGCTCTTCGTGGAATACGTGATGGATGGTGGTCAGGGCGATATTTTCGTTCGCCCGACCATCGCCGGCAATGTAGTGGTCACTGACCGAGTCGAACAAGACCGCCTTGGCCAGGTCGGTGGCTTGCGGCGTGCCGCCTGCCATGGGGTCGAAGGTGGCGAAGTTGATGATGGTGCCGAGCGAGTTTGGACCACCCAGAGCATAGTTGCCATTGCCATCAGCAAAGATACCCATGCCAGCCAGTGCGGCCACGGTGGCTGGCGACAGATGGGCCGTATCAAAGTGCGGATTCATGTCGAGCAACAGGGCTTGTCCGCTGGTGCCCGCTTCGGCACCGACAGCCACGTCGCCATTGGCGTCACGATTGCGCAGGTCAAGTACGTCGTCCCAGGTCAGTGGGTCGCGACCGGTGGCGATCAGGTGGGCATTCAGTTCGCCCAGGGTGGGCAGCGTGGCGGTCGTTGTTTCGTCCCAAGCGTTGGTCCATTCAGCCGATGTGGCGCCATCGAGCAGGTGGGCGCCGGCATGGAAGGTCACGCCACCGTCGGTCGACACCCATTCGCGCAGCAGACTGGTCATTTGCGCGTGCGAACCATAGGTCTGGCCCTGGTCGATGTACGGCGACGTGTGGTTGACCCACTGGGCATTGCCGTTGGCATCAAAGCCGCTGACATCGGCACGCGAAACGGTGATTTTGGTGTTGCCCAAGTCGCCGGGGCCATTGGTGCCCGGAGCGCGGTAGAGCGGGTCGTCGGTGGCCAGCGGAATGGTGATCGTGGTACCGGCGGCACCTTTGCCGACGAAGTCGAGACCATGGTCGAAGAATTGCCCGAAATAGGCCAGGAAACTGTTGCCCGGGGCAACGCCCGGGTTGATGGCACCGTAGAAGACTTCGCCATTGTTCGGGTCCTGCGGGTCATGCTGGCCACCAGCCAGGATGCCGTAATCGGCGATGACGGTAGCGCCTTCGATCAGGCCGGCGCCGCCAACAGAGACGGAATCAATCAATACCGCGTAGGCGTTCTCCGGCGATCCCTCTGTAGCGGCAGCACTGAGTGCATATTGATCGGCATTCCAGTGCACCACTTGCCCATCTGCATCAAGCAGTGGCCTGGAGCCGCCCGTCGTGACCAGCTGGCTGATCATGCGCGGGGTGTAGTCAACAACGCTCTGACCCGGGTTTGCCTGATTGGTGGTGTAATCGGTGTTGCCTGCAATGCTCGTGCCAAATGTCTTGTCGGCATAGAAGGCTCCGGCATCGCCATTGGCAAGTGGTTTGACGTAAGCATCGAAATTGGGTGCCACGCTACGCAGGAAGGGCTGATCGACAGCGCCCTGATATTTATTGACCAGTAGCAGGTTGTTGTTCGCACCGGAGACGTCACGCAACCCGCTCAGGTCGGTGAGTGAGCTGTATGAACTGCCGTAAGCCGCCAGATTGCCTGCGCTGTTGCCCAGGTCGGCATAAGCCACGCCGTTGTCGTTGTAGACGATCCCGGTGCCATCCCAATTAACGATGGCGTTGCCGTCAGCATCGAACAGTGGCCTGAATTTGATCTGATCGCGGATGAAGTTCAGGTCGGTAAGATTGAAACGGAAGGGCTTCAGAATGTAATTGGTGGCCATGATATTTCCCCTGACTAATAAAGCGAATGAAGCGTCAAATTCCAGGACAGAGCCAATCAGAAGATGATCGACCCGCAATCAACTGCGAATGTCCTTTGGCAAATGTTCACCACTGAACCTTTGTGGTTGACTTGAAGACTAGGCCATCATCTTGATGAAATCACTACGCATATCCCCCCATTTCTGCATTAAAAAATTACGGTGGAGTATTTAGGGCGGTGGCCTCCTGCTCGTTTCAGCGTTGATTCGAGCCGAACTGGCGGGAGAGGCGGGCACGCAAAAGTGGCGTCCATAAGGGCACGCCAAGTGAAGGGACACCGTCAAATGATTGTCGAGCAGATGGGTAAGATCGAATTTGCATTCTGCCCGCAGCAGATTTTGGCTGGCGACAGGCGTCGGGAAGCGAAATTCAGGGAGTAGAGGGCTGACCTCTAGCAAAGCCACTTGCGGGCTTGAGGTATATTTTTGCTTGGGGAAAACAGGTGTGAGTTGGGCCGAAAGCAACCAACCCGCTCTCAGTCGTCGAAGATCGATGTCACCAAGCCAACAATCAGGGACTCGGAAAGATCATCCTTGACGATGAAATGATCAGCACCGCATTCTTCGGCAGCGTCCCGGTATTCCTGTAAATCATGATTGGTGATGAGGCAGACGACTGCTTCCTGATCGCTGTCCTTGATGGCACGCGTAACTTCCAGGCCGTTTTTCCCCGGCATATTGATGTCCATGAAGATCAGATCATGTTGATGACCTTTCCCCTGGAGCAGAGCCTCGTCGCCATCGATCGCCTCTTCGACAACCATTGTGGGGAAGCGACGAACCAGTACATCCTTCAGCGACTGCCGAAAATCGACGTTGTCTTCAGCGATGAGAATTTTCAACATGGCGACAAAAAATCCCGAAAAAAATTTCAAATGGCATAGTATTGCCGACGGTGGCGCGCACTCTTGGCGCGATCCTTATACTCAAAGGTTCCGTACTCCTTCAGCGACTGCCGAAAATCGACGTTGTCTTCAGCGATGAGAATTTTCAACATGGCGACAAAAAATCCCGAAAAAAATTTCAAATGGCATAGTATTGCCGACGGTGGCGCGCACTCTTGGCGCGATCCTTATACTCAAAGGTTCCGGAGACAAGCCCCCGCAGTGGCGAAGGCCGGAACGGGGATCAGGAACGTGATGAGTGGCGGGCGCCAAAGCAAATCTTCCGAGGAGTTTCAATCCTACAGGTTTAGGCATTAGGGCACGATACGGCGAATACTGTATATTTTTGAGGCGAGCAGGAAACGACAGGCCAAAAATCCTCCTGCATCAAGATGCGCGGAAATCATGATTCGAGGATGATGTAGATCAACTCAGGAGCGAATACATGAACCTGAATCACGTCGAGAGAGCAAAAACGCAATGGCAGTTCATCGTCGACGCAATTCCGTTGCTGCTTTTCCTGATTGATCGACATGGACGAATTATCAGAGCCAACCGGACGCTGGAGCGCTGGGGGTTGGGAGAGGTTTCCACAATCAAGGGGAGTTCCCTGCATCGGACGCTCCATCCCGGATGCACGGCGATGGACTGCTACCTGCTGGAATTCGAACGCCAGACATTGTCCGATATCGCTCAAAAAAGGCGTGGGCAAGTGGAGGCCTACGATCCGATTCTTCAGCGTCATGTGGAAATCAAATTTATCTCGACAGCGCCTGAAGTTGGGCATCTTGACCCGGAAGAAGTGCTGGCGGTTGTTTCGGTAGAGGATATCAGCGAAACGAAACGTGCCGAAAAACGCATTTCCCGGATGGAAGACAACCTGCGCAAACGTATCTTTCAAGAGACGACAAGGCGTATTGAGGTAGAAGACTTTCAGGCTCGCTTATTCAGTCTTATCAGCAATACGTCCAATTTCATCGCCATGGCCGCCCCCGACGGCACCCTGCAATACCTCAATAAATCCGCTTGTGCCATGCTCCAGATGGATGAATGCGGGATGGCCAAGGGTATGAAGATATTCGAGTGCCTGACGCCGGATGCCAAAAGTGCCATGCTCAACGAAGTGCTGCCTGCAGCGCGCCGCAATGGCATCTGGACCGGCGCATCTGAACTGCTTGGCCATTACGGTCGTCGCGTGCCTACCAGTCAGGTAGTCGTCAGCCACCATAATCCTGAAGGACAGTTTGATGGCTTTTCCATTGTGGAACAGGACATGACGGCCTGGATTCAGTCGGAAGCAGCGTTGCGCCGCTCCCAAGAGGACTTGAGAGAGTTGTCGGCCCAGCTCATCAGGGTTCAGGAGGATGAGAGACAACGCATCGCCGCTGATTTGCATGACGTAATCGGCCAATCCGTGAGTTTGGTAAAACTGTCCATAGACAATGCCGCCGAGATGATCAGGAACGGGGCTGCCGAGGATGCCTGGGGTGCTTTGCGTGAACTAAGTGTCAGGGTAAAGGACGTGCTGACGGAAGTACGGAGGATATCCATGAATTTGCACCCGGCGATTCTGGATGATCTGGGCATCATGCCCACATTGTCCTGGTATTTTCGTGAGTTTGAGTCGGTTTGCGGCAACATCAAGGTAATGAAGACGATCAATGCCAACGAGAACGAGATACCTGCTGGTCTGAAAACGACGATTTTCCGTCTTTTGCAGGAGGCAACGACCAACATTGTCAAACATTCCGGAGCGAATGAGATGCAGGTTGCCCTCATTTTCCAGGCGGGTCTCCTGCAACTGACGGTCGCAGACAATGGCCAGGGCTTCGACACAAATTCATGCGTCAAGGGAAGCAGCACTGGGGGGCTGGGGCTGCGCAGCATGAAGGAACGTGCGCGACTTACCGGTGGAACTTACGCTATTGAATCAGGGGCGGGGCAGGGAACCTGCATCCGTGTTTCCTGGCCACTCGATTCTGCTGTACGCGGCTGACGGGGACAGACGGATAAAGCTGAAATATTGAATTAATAACAAACGCCGTAAATGCTATAAAAGACGGAGGGGGCTACGATGGGAGGCAAGCGACGCATACTTATTGTGGAAGATCACACCCTGTTGCGGGCTGGTTTGAGGGCGCTTTTGCTGCAGGATCCGGAGGTGGAGGTCGTCGGTGAGTCTGATAACGGGCGTGACGCACTTCGATCCATTGGTCAGCTCAACCCTCATCTTATATTGATGGATCTTTCGATGCCTGGCATGAATGGCATTGAGGCCATCACCGACATAAAACACCGCTACCCCGACATGCGCGTGCTTGTTCTCACGTGCCACAAAACAGAAGAGTACATCCATGAGAGTCTCCGGGCGGGCGCTGACGGCTACATCCTCAAGGAAGCAACCCACGCTGAGCTTCATAGTGCAGTTCATTGCGTGCTGAGCGGTAAAACCTATCTCAGTCCCGATATTGCTTCAAAGGTTATCAGCGGCTATCTTGGCGCCGGCAAAATCAGTGGGAAATCTCGTGACAAAGCGACCAGCCCCGGGGATACGCTTACCCGCCGCGAGAAGCAAATACTCAAACTTGCAGCGGAAGGGAATTCCAACAAGTTAATCGCTGACTTTCTGTTTTTGAGTGTCAAGACAGTCGAGAAACATCGCTCCAACCTGATGAAAAAGCTGGGGCTGCACAACGCATCTGCGCTTACAGCTTATGCCATGGAGAATGGTGTTATTTCAGGCGCGTCAGTGAGTCGCAACACATCAAGCTGAACACGTTTGTCCGCCAATAAGGTTCGCACAAATCGATGGTGATTGCTGACACTGATGAGCGGTCGGTTTGGGATAAGAAAGCCGCTATGGAGCCTGCCAACATCGTCAAGTCGCAACGGTTAGCGATTGTTCTCACTCACCCAATCAGGGCTGTTACTGCGCGGTCCGCGCAGCAAAAAACCTATGGCCGTTGAACGATGAAATGCAGCCGTTGGTGGCACAGTGCCTCAATCACCGTTCAGGTCCGACCAGGTGTCGGTGACCGGGCATGCTGTACGACTGCTCGACTCATTAACCTGCCCTTGACCTACGGCGACAGCAAATGACGGCAACCGGCACATACCCGCCTGATGACCTCCACCCGGCCTCTGAATGTGTCTTGGGCGCCAAGATCGTCGCCTAACCTCTCACAAGGCAAGCAAAGCGAAGCGGGGTAAAATCCCGCCCCATGCCCGCCCTCTCACCAGCCCGCCAGACCCTGCTGCTTTTCCTGCTCGCCCTTGCGGTGCTGTTGCCGGGCATCTGGGAAGCGACCGGATTGACCGGCAAGGACGAGTTCTTCCTCGGCCTGCGCACGCCGATGGAGATGATCGAGGGCGATCACTGGCTCGTTCCCTTTCTCGACGGCGCACCGCGCATCCGCAAGCCGCCGCTGGTGTACTGGATGGGGCGCGCCAGCTACGAACTGTTCGGAATCTCGCTGACCAGCGCCAGGCTGGTCGCCGTGCTCTTTGCCGCCCTGCTGGTCGTGGCCACCGCCGGCATCGCCCGCCGCCTTTCGGGCAAGGCCGAAACCGGCTGGCTCGCCGGTTGCATCCTGCTGGGCACCCTCGGCATGGCCAGCGAGGCCCGTCGCCTGATGCTCGACGTGCCGGTCGCCGCGCTGTCGGCGGCAGCGTTCTGGAGCCTGCTGGTGTGGGTGGATTCCGGCCGAAAAAGGTGGTTGACCGCAACGAGCCTGCTGCTCGCTGCCGGCTTTCTGACCAAGGGGCCGATCGTCGCCCTCGTCTGCGGCGGCGGCTGCCTTGCCTTGCTTGCCGGCGGCCGCCTGCCCTTGGCCCGGCTACGCTGGGAATGGCTGCCCATCGCCAGCCATGCTGTGCTCTTCGCGCTGCTCGCGCTGCCCTGGTTCTTCATCGTCCGCGCCCTGTACCCGGAAGCGGCCAACCTGATGCTGGCCGACGAACTCGAATCGCGCCAGTTCTTCAATTTATCGCCCGGCATCGTGCTCGGCTTGCTCAATGTTGCGGCTCCGTGGGTCTTCGTCTTCGCTGTCGCCGCCTGGGGGGCATGGAAGCGCGCGCCGCTCGATCGCCTGCTGCTGATCTGGTTCCTCGCCACCTTCCTGCCTTTCGCCTTCATCAAGAGTTTCGACCGCTACCTGATCGGCTCGCTGGTGCCGCTGTCCATCCTGGTCGCGCTGGCGCTACCGGAAATGCGAATTCGCTGGCCATTCCGCCTCGCCTTGGCGCTGTCGCTGTTGCTCGGCCTCGGCATTGCCGGCTTCACCTTCTGGTTCGGACTCGGCGGCTGGTACTGGGCGATCCTGCCCGCCGCCTATTTCGCCTGGGCCTGGTGGCCGGAACGCCGCCTCGGACACACGCTGGCCGCCCCGATGCTCTACTGGATGGCGCTGCTCTGGGGCGTATTCCCCGCCATCGGCGTCAATGCCATTCCCGAAGTCGTCCGCGAACTCGGACGCAGCCGCGACATCGCCATGTTCGACGGCCCGCAACCGGCGCTGCTGCCGATTCTCAGCCAGCGCACACATCGTCATTACGGGATGCTGGATCACCATGACCTGGCCGAATTGAGCGCGCTGCGGGCGCTCGTCTTTCTCGAGAGCAAAGACATTCTGCGCTTCCAGAACGAAGTAGCCACGGCAGGCTTCGAGGCGCGTGAGGTCGGCCGCTACCAGACACTCGCTTCGCATGGCTCGGGCCTGCGCTTCGCCAGGGTCGGCGCGGGCGCCGCCGACTGGAAGGAAGCCTTCGCCAAGCGCGATCTCGCGCCGCTGATGACAACCATCGTCTGGTTCGAGATCGACAAGCCATGACCCTGCCGCGCTGGCTGGCGCCACTGCTCTTCGTGACGGCTGTCGGCGTCGCTGCCTGGCGGGCACCGCAACCACCTGCCCCGGAATTTTCTGTAGCGCCCGCCAGCACACCGGACACGGCGCCGGCCTATTTCGCAACCGCCATGTTGCCGACCGCCGCACCGTCCGCCCACGCCGCGACGCTCGCTGAATTGCCCGATGGCCGGATCGGCGCCGCCTGGTTCGCCGGCACCCGGGAAGGCGCCGCCGATGTCGCCGTCTGGTTCGCGACCCTCGACCATGGCCAATGGAGCGCACCGCGCGCCATCGCCACCCGTGAATCCACCACTGCCGCAACCCTCGGCTTCGTGCGCAAACTCGGCAACCCGGTGCTTTACGCCGCTGGCGACCGTCTCCACCTGTGGTTCGTCAGCGTCGGCCTTGGCGGCTGGGCGGGCAGTTCGCTGAATCACAGCATCTCGGCCGATGGCGGTGACAACTGGTCGCCGCCAATGCGCCTGCAGACCTCGCCGTTCATCAACATCAGCACCCTGGTGCGCGCGCCGCCGCTGGCACTGGCCAACGGCGAGATCGGCCTGCCGGCCTACCATGAGTTCATCGCCAAGCACGGCGAATGGCTGCGCCTCGCCGCGGACGGCCGGATACTCGACAAGGTGCGCATGGTCCATGCTGGACGCACGCTGCAACCGGTGGTCGCCGCCTTCGATGCCCGGCACGCGCTGGCCATCCAGCGCGATGGCGGCCCCGGCCCTGGCCAAATCCGTAGCGTGACCAGCAGCGATGGCGGGGCGACCTGGACGGCGGCCCCGGACCTGCCCCTGCCCAACCCGAACGCCTCGGTCGCCCTGTTGCGCTTGCGCAGCGGCCGCATGCTGATCGCCGGCAACGGGGCGAGCAATCGCAACCAACTGCTGCTCTGGGTCTCCGACGATGAGGGCAAGAACTGGCGCCCCGCACCAACTGTCGAGAGCGATCCCGATGCGCTCGCCGAATTTTCCTACCCGACGCTGATTCAGGCCCGCGACGGCCGCATCCATCTCGCCTACACCTGGCGCCGCCAAGGGATCAAGCATGCGGTGTTCAACGAAGCCTGGCTGGAAGGCGGGACGCCATGAACCCGACCGCCGCCTACGGTTTTCTGGCCCACGGCATCATCTTCGGCGCCGTCATCACCCTGTTGCCGCTCGGCGACAAACGCCGGATGCTCGGCCTGGCGGCGATCCCCGTCGCGCTGGTGAGCGGCATCGCAAGCTTCATGCACGGCATCGCCGGTATCCCGTCGCTGACCCTGCTCGTCCTTGCGCTTTGGCAGTTGGCCGGAAGCCGCCCGTCGCCGCTCACCGATCGGCCCGCCCTGCTTCTGGTGGCCTTCGCCATTCCGTTCTACGCGATGGTGCTCGGCCTCGGTTCGCTCGACCCCTATCAAATCGGCTACCAGCCCCTGCCGCTGCTGGCCGCCATCATCCCGCTCGCCGCGCTGCTCTGGTGGCGCCGCCTCGACGGCTGGTTGCTTATCCTGACCCTTGACCTCGCCGGCTACGCCAGCGGCATCTTCGCCAACCTCTGGGACGCCCTGTTCGACCCGCTGCTGGTGCTCGTCGCACTGGCGGTCGTCATTCGGCAGCACCTCTCGCGAAAGGCCGCACACGATGACTGAGGTTTTGATCCCGCCCGACCCGGAAAGCGTCGCCACCGTCATCGCCGCCACGCAGGTCTGGCTCGAACGCGCGGTCATCGGCCTCAACCTGTGCCCGTTTGCCAAGGCGGTCCACGTCAAGCAGCAGATTCGCTATGCCGTGACCGGTGCGCAGTCAGCGGACGAACTGCTGGCCGAACTAGAACACGAATTGCAAACGCTGGCAGCAGCCGACCCGGCAGTACTCGACACCACGCTGCTGATCCACCCCGAGGTGATGGGCGATTTTCTCGACTTCCATTTCTTCCTCGCCGAAGCCGATGCGGCGATCCGTCGCCTCGAACTCGACGGCGTCATCCAGATCGCCGGCCTGCATCCGCACTACGAGTTCGCCGGCAGCGACGCCGGCGACATCGACAATTTCACCAATCGCGCGCCCTACCCGACCCTGCACCTGCTGCGCGAAGCGAGCATCGACCGCGCCGTCGCGGCCTTTCCGGACGCCGCCGACATCTTCGAGCGCAACATCGAAACCCTGCGCCGCCTCGGCCATGAGGGCTGGCGCCGGCTATGGCTTGCACAAGAGCCGAAGCCCTAGAAAACAGATTATGACGTTCGCAATCAGTGCACAGCCATCGTTTTCCGGATACGCGACGGATCGGGGTGATATATTTCCAGCCTGTGCTTTTCTGAGTCCTGAGTAAAATCCATGAACGTGGCCTCATTTCAGAAGCGCCTGCAGTCCGGGTTGCCGCTGATCGCGATCCTGAAGGACTACCGCCTCGCGTGGCTGGGCAAGGATGTGACCGCCGGACTTTCAGCCTGCATCGTCTCGATTCCGTCGGTCATCGCCTATGCCGAACTGGTCCATCTGCCGGCGATTACCGGCCTCTACGCGGCATTGGCCGCGGCCATTGGCTACGCTGTGTTTTCCAGTTCGCGGCACGTCATTGCCGGACCGGATGCCGCCATCGGGCTGCTGGCCGGTTCAGCCATCCTGCCGCTTTCCGAAGGCGATCCGGCACGCATTGTCATGCTGGCGGCCGTACTCAGCCTGCTCTCGGGCGTCGTGCTGATACTCGCGGGGCGCCTGAAACTAGGGGTCATCGCCGACCTGTTGTCGCGCCCGGTGCTGATCGGCTATCTGAATGGCGCGTCGCTGGTCCTGATTGCAACTCAGCTGGGCAAGATGTTCGGCATGAAGATCGAGGGCGAGGAATTTTTCAAAATCGTACTCACCTTGATCAGGCAGTTGCCCGAGACACACCTGGCGACTTTCGCTTTTGGCATCACCCTGGTAGGCATGCTGGTTGCGTTTGTGCGCTGGATGCCGCGCATACCTGGTGCGCTGGCAGTCAGCGCGGTGGCAATTGCCGCTTCCTTCGTGCTTGACCTCGGTAGCCATGGTGTGGCGCTGGTCGGCGAGGTGCCTTCCGGCTTGCCCAGCCTGTCGGTCCCCGCCCTGAGATGGGGGGATGTCGCGGCGCTGGCGCCGGCAGCGGTGGCGATTGCCTTCCTCGCCTTTTCCGACGGCATTCTGCTGGCCCAGACATTTGCCGAAAAAAATGGCTACGAAGTCCAACCGAATCGCGAGCTGATCGCACTCGGCTCGGCCAACATCCTCGCCGGCCTGTGGCAGGGCTTTCCAGTGTCCGCCAGCCAGTCACGAACCTCGATCGTCGATTCGGCGGGCGGCAAGTCACAGGTGGCGCAACTGGTGCTGGCCGCCGGCCTGCTGCTTTTCCTGTTCTTCCTGACCGGCCTGATCGCCCTGTTGCCGAAAGTGGCGCTGGGCGCGATCCTCATCGTTACCGCCATCGGCATGCTCGAAGTGGCTTCACTGTCGGCCTTGTACAAGATCGATCGGGTCGAGTTCGCAATTGGCATGGGCGTCACCGCGGCGATTCTGATTGCCGGGGTTGTCCCCGGGATCATTCTCGGCCTGCTGCTGTCGTTGATCGCGGTACTGGTGGAAATCTCGCGTCCGGACGACGCTGTGCTTCGGCGGCGCAAGAGCGACGGCAAGTTTCACGATTGCCGCACGGAGGACGAGGGTGAATGCGTGCCCGGCCTGCTCGTCTACCGGCTCTACGCACCGCTTATCTTCGCCAATGCGCGGCATGTCATGACCCGCATCCGGCAACTGGTGCGCGCGGCAGACCCGCCTGTCAAATGGCTAGTGATAGACGCCCAGGCGATTCACGACATGGACGTCACCGCAGCACAGCGCCTCGCCGAACTGCACCAGGAACTTGCCGATGCCGGTGTTGACGTCAAGATCGCCGACTCACCGCGGCCCTTCCTGGAAGAACTTGCCAAGGTGGGGCTCTCCGAGGAAATCGGCAGCCAGGATTTCTTCGTGTCGGTCAAGAAGGCCACCGAGGCCTTCGAGCGGCAATACGGCGCCAGCACTCCGGCAGCCGGACAACCCGGCGCAGGGCCGGCGGCCAGCAACGGCGTTTGAAAACCGGCCATTTTCCGGGGTTGACCGCAACCAGAAGGTGATGGGGCCTGTGGCTCAAGGACCCTCTGGGCGCGCCCGGAGGCGCAAGGGTCTATGGCGCAGAAAGCCAGACTTCCCCTACCAGTCGGCTCGACTTGGTCCGGCCATGGCGATCAGAAACCGCCGCAGGGATTGCGCGTTTCGTACCTGACGCTGGCGGGCTGTTCGCGCAGCAACTGGCCGTGGTAGAGCCGCCAGTCGAAATGCGATTCCATCCGGACGCGATCATCACCGCGTCCCCACCAGGTTTCTCCGCTGGCGCGAAAGGCACCGTCCGCCGAACTGCCCGCCACGTCGCCGCTGAAACTCATTTTGCGCGGCGGGCCGTAGGTGGCGAAGATCGCCGCCAGGGTATTGGCATAGTCGGCATCGGAATGGATGTTGCGGGTATAGGACACCAGATAGTTTCCGCAGAAGCCGAACTTGGCCAGCGGGCGCGGCGGCGACGCCGTGCCGACGTACCAGTAGCCCTCCGCACCCTGTCGCACCACCAAGCCATACGCCGTGGCGACGGCGACCAGTTGCTGCGTGCTCATGCCGGTCCAGAACCCGTCAACCTGGAAGCCCAGTGCATGGCCCGACAACAATGCCGCGAGAAGCAGTGAAGTATGTGTCACGCTGCGGAAATGACGACGCATTGTCTTTCCCCTTTCAGTCGATTCTGCAGAGGCTGCGAACACCGTGATGATACGACGCGCGCCGCGCGATCTCCAGCGGCCTCCGGTTTTTGGCCATTTTTGCCGGTCGACCGTGACGCCCGCAGCGCCCAACTTGATTACAATCCGCAAGTCAATCGACCGAAGGAAACCAGGCATGGCCAAGGCGCAATTCTGCTGGGAAGACCCGCTACTGCTCGACGCGCAGTTGACCGAGGAGGAGCGGATGATCCGCGATGCGACGCGCGACTACTGCCAAGGCAAGTTGCTGCCGCGGGTGCAGGAATCCTTTCGCCACGAAAAGACCGACCCGGAGATTTTCCGCGAAATGGGCGCGATGGGCCTGCTCGGGCCGACGCTGCCGCCCGAATATGGCGGCGCCGGGCTCAACTATGTCAGCTACGGGCTGATCGCGCGCGAGGTCGAGCGCATCGATTCCGGCTTTCGTTCGATGATGAGCGTGCAGTCGTCGCTGGTCATGCTGCCGATCTTCGAATTTGGCAGCACGGCGCAGAAAGAGAAATATCTGCCGAAACTGGCGAGCGGCGAGTGGATCGGCTGCTTTGGACTGACCGAACCTAACCACGGCTCCGACCCCGGCAG
Source organism: uncultured beta proteobacterium (assembly GCA_963741765.1). Classification (GTDB taxonomy): domain Bacteria; phylum Pseudomonadota; class Gammaproteobacteria; order Burkholderiales; family Rhodocyclaceae; genus Azonexus. The sequence continues at coordinate 334,491 of CAVUJN010000016.1, read as the reverse complement.
CATGGAAACCCGGGCGCGAACGGTGTCCGGCGGCTACAAGCTTTCGGGCAGCAAGATGTGGATCACCAATTCGCCGATCGCCGATGTGTTCGTCGTCTGGGCCAGGAACGACGCCGGAATGATTCGCGGCTTCGTGCTCGAGAAGGGCATGCCCGGCCTGTCCGCGCCGGCCATCCACGGCAAGGTTGGGCTGCGCACGTCGATCACCGGCGAGATCGTCATGGACGAAGTCTTTGTGCCGTCTGAAAACGAGTTCCCCGACGTACGCGGCCTCAAGGGGCCGTTCACCTGCCTCGACTCGGCGCGCTACGGCATTGCCTGGGGCGCGCTGGGCGCCGCCGAGTTCTGCTGGCACACGGCGCGCCAATACACGCTCGACCGCAAGCAGTTCGGCCGCCCACTGGCCGCCAACCAGTTGATCCAGAAGAAGCTGGCCGACATGCAGACCGAAATCACCCTCGGCCTCCAGGGTTGCCTGCGTCTCGGCCGGATGAAGGACGACGGCACGGCGGCAGTCGAAATCACCTCGATCATGAAGCGCAATTCCTGCGGCAAGGCGCTCGATATCGCCCGCACGGCGCGCGACATGCTCGGCGGCAACGGAATTTCCGACGAATTCGGCGTCATCCGCCACCTCGTCAACCTGGAAGTGGTCAACACCTACGAGGGCACGCACGACGTCCATGCACTGATCCTCGGCCGCGCGCAAACCGGGATTCCCGCTTTCTGACACAGGCGGAAATGGCGTCCCGGAAATCGGTTTTTTCCGGTGGTCAACCGCAACGGACCAATAAATCAGCCGTCGGCACCGTTCCCGGCAGTGACCCAGTCGATGATCGGCTGCCACTGCTCGAGATCGCGCCCGGCGCGCGAGGGTGGCAGGTCGAAGATGGTCATGCCGGCGGCGGCGGCCTGAACGTAGACCTGCGTGTCGCGCAGGTAGGTCAGCACCGGCAGGTCGAAAGTGGCGAAGAAGCGTTCCAGCTCGCCGGCTGCCCGCGTCCGGGCGTCGACCCGCATGCCGATCACCGCAACATCGGCCTTGCCCTTGCGCACAACTTTTTCGGAAAGCAGGGCATCAAGGAAATGGCGGGTTGCCAGCATGTCGAACAGCGACGGCTGCACCGGGACGATGACCCGCGTCGACAGCTTGAGCACCTTGTCCAGCGCCTTGCCGTACAGTCCGGCAGGGGTATCGAGGACGACATGGCTGGTCCCCTTGGGCGGCCTGGCGATCTTGTCGGGGCCGATATCCCAGGTTTCGATGGTTGGCAACTCGAAGGGCCGGATGGCCAGCCATTCGCGCGCCGACTGCTGACGGTCGATGTCACCGAGCATGACATCATGGTTCTGGCTGGCGAAGTAGCCGGCAAGATTGGTGGCCAACGTGCTCTTGCCTGAGCCGCCCTTAGGGTTGGCAACGAGAAATGCCTTCATGTCCGGTTCTCCAGTTTGATCAGGACCCGGCGCACCAGATTGACGTGTTCGCGCAACGTATAGACCAGATCGGTAAAGGCGAGCGGAACATGCAACTCTCTCGCTTCCTCGTCCAGGACTTCGAGCCGGTTGCGGTATTCCGGCAGTTTCGCATGGTCGAAGCGCTGGCGCAGGTCTTCCTCGAGAAACTTCAGCTCGCCGTAGCAACGGAACACCTTGGAACGTACCCGCCACGTGTAGACGGCCGGCGCGATCTTCAACAGCGGAATGAGCAGGGCAATGATCGGCAGCAGCAGTACGAACAGGCGATCTGCCATGACGGCCAGCCAGAACGGCAGGTAACGCTGCAGGAAGGGCGGGCCGGACTTGAAATAGCGCGCGGCCTCGGGCGACAGCGGCACCAGGCGGTCCTTGTAGGCAGGAAACTCCCCGGCGCGCTGGAAAAATCCCGACTTGCCATGCACTTCGCTGGCCGCCTGTAGCAGCAGGCTTTGCAGCGCCGGATGCAGGTCGTCGCGAACGATCAGGTTGGCAGTCGGCGCCAGCACCGTGACGTCGTGCGGCGGATAATCGCGCACCAGATCAGCGACGCCTTGCGGCAGCGTCAGCTTGCTCAGGAAGGGAAAGCGCCGCTGATAGGCGTCAGCCTGCGCGAAGCTCATTACTTTGATGCCCGGCGAACGCAGCAGAACCTGCACTACCGGGGCTTTTTCGGCTGCGATGATGAAGGCGGCATCGATGCGCCGCTGCTGCAGTTCCTCGGCAGCCTTGAGACCGGACAGCGGGATCAGGTGATCGCCAGGCTCGATCTCGTTGGCCGCCAGCAGCGTCTGTGCCAGCTGGCGCACGCCGGAACCTTCCTGGCCGATGGCGATGCGCTTGCCGCGCAGGTCACTCAGACGGTTCAGCTCTTTTTCGCCACGATAAAAGACCCAGACCGGCTCATAGAAAACGCTGCCCAGCGACAGCAGGCCGGAATCGTCTTCGGCATCCGGATCGTCAGGCGACTCGACGACACCCCCCTGGACGAAGGCGACCTGGGCTTCGCCGTCTTTCAGGCGTGCAAGATTCTCCAGCGAGCCGGCCGACGTCCTGATCTCGAGCGTAATCCCGTTGCGCGCAAGAATCCCCGCATAACGCTGGGCAAACTGATAGTAGGCACCACTCTCGCCGCCGGTCGAAATGACGATCGTCCGCGGCGGTGCCGGCTCGACGAACTGGAAAGCAACGACAAACCCAATTCCAACGATCAGGATGATCCACCAGGCGGTGGCGAACAGGTCGCGCAGCGAAAGGAGCCTGGCCTTGAATCCTGTCATCACGGAAGCAGGATGGTCGAGCCGGTGGTCTTGCGCGCCTCAAGGTCACGATGCGCCTGGGCGGCATCACGCAGGGAATAGGTCTGGTTGACCTCGATGCGGACCTTGCCCGAAACGACCATTTCGAACAATTCGCCACCGAGCGCTTCGAGATCCCCGCGTTTGCTGGTGTAGTTCGCCAGCGTCGGCCGGGTCACGAACAGTGAGCCCTTCTGCGACAGCAGGAGCAGCTCGAACGGCGGCACCGGGCCGGAAGCGTTGCCGTAGCTGACCATCATGCCGAGCGGCCGCAGGCTGTCGAGCGAGCCCATGAAAGTGTCCTTGCCCACACCGTCATAGACGACCGGCACGCCCTCCCCGCCGGTAATTTCGCGCACGCGCTGGGTGAAGTTCTCGCTGCTGTAATTGATCACGTGGTCGCAGCCGTGCGCCTTGGCCAGTTCGCCCTTGGCCGCCGAGCCGACGGTGCCGATCACCGTCGCCCCCAGCGCCTTGGCCCACTGGCAAGCGATCAGGCCAACCCCGCCGGCGGCAGCATGGATCAGCACGGTATCGCCCGCTTGCACGCGGTAGGTCTTGCGCAACAGGTAGGCGGCGGTCAGCCCCTGCAGCATCATCGCGGCAGCGGTATTGAAGGTGATGGCATCCGGCAGCCTGAGCAGGCGATGCGCCGGGATATTGCGCAACTCGGCATAGGCGCCGACCGGCCCCCCGGCATAGGCGACGCGGTCGCCGACCTTGACCTCGCTCACCCCCGCACCGACCGCCTCGACCACGCCGGCACCTTCGAGACCGAGCCCAGATGGCAAGGACAGCGGATAGAGCCCGGTGCGGTGGTAGGTGTCGATGAAATTGAGCCCGACGGCATGGTGGCGAACTGTCGCCTCGCCGGCAGCGGGCGCCGGAACATCGACCTGTTCCCAGCACAGCACTTCCGGGCCGCCGGTCTGGTGGATACGAATGGCGTTGGTCATGGGGGTCTCCTCATTATCATTTTTACAAGACAGTGAGGTTATCACCGCGCCGGACTTCATTCCACCGTCAACGCCAACCAGGCGATTCCCAGCCACTCGTGCAGCGCGTAATAGGAATTGTGCAGTGCCCTGATCCGCGGCAGCAGGTCAAGCGGGGTGAACGGCGAGCGGTCTGCGCTCTCGAACTGGGTCGGCGCCGGTATGACCTCGAGGCCGGCGGCACGGAACAGGCGGACGGCGCGCGGCATGTGAAACGCCTGGGTGACCAGAATGATGCGGTGGACGCCGGCATCGCGCAGTATTTTTGCCGACAGCGTCGCATTCTCGGCAGTGGTCCGCGATTGCGTTTCCTGCCAGCGGACCGCGACGGCGAATTCCCCCTCGAGAATATCAGCCATCACTGCCGCCTCCGTGCGTGTCGCATTGTCCGGACGGCCGCCGCTCACCAACACCGGCAACCCGAAGCGATGGGCGAGCACGGCGCCGTAACGGAGGCGCAGCAGGGTTCGTTCGCCGGCGGTATCGCCGCCATATTCCGGCGCTTCCCGGTCCAACCCACCGCCCAGCACGACAATGGCCTGGGCGCCATCCGCAAGCTGCAACACCTGCCCTGCCCGTGACTCAAGCGACGCCATCAGCGCAGCGGAAACCGGCGGCAGCGACTGCAGGACGAGCAGCACCGTACCCAGCGCGGCGAGGCCGAAGGCCCAGCGGCGACGGCGAAAGAGCGCGGCGACGACGATCAGGAACAGGCCGTTGCCGGGCGGCAGCAACAGCGCGACCAGAATTTCCTTGAAAGACCAGGCGATCGACATCGGCTCAGACCGGCGTCAGTTTGGCGTATTCGAGCGCCAGCCATTTCATCCCGCTGCCGCCAAAATTGACCTGCACCCGCGCATCACCGCCGCGCCCTTCGGTGGCGACGATGACACCAGTGCCGAACTTGGCATGCTCGACTGTCTGCCCGATGCGCAAGCCGCTCGACGCCGGCTCCGCGTAGCCGCCACCGAACGAACCGTAAGCCGGCGCCGCTGCAGTCTCCACCTTCTTGTTGAGCTTGAGCAGCAGGTTTTCCGGGATTTCATCAAGGAAGGCCGATGGCACGCAGTAGCGCGTCTGGCCGTGCAGCATGCGGGTTTGCGCACAGGACACGTAGAGGCGCTGGCGCGCCCGCGTCACCGCGACGTACATCAGGCGCCGCTCCTCCTCCAGCCCCTCGCGCCCCTGACTGACCGAGTTTTCATGCGGAAAGAGGCCTTGTTCGAGCCCGGTAATGAACACCGCATCGAATTCCAGCCCCTTGGCCGCATGCACCGACATCAACTGCACCGCTTCCTGACCTTCGCCGGCCTGATGTTCGCCGGCCTCCAGCGAGGCGTGCGCAAGGAAGGAGGCCAGCGCGCCGCCTTCACCGATGGCGCCCTCGTCGTCGACGAAGGTGGCTGCGGCGTTGATCAGTTCGTCGAGGTTTTCCAGCCGCTCCTGGCCTTCCTTTTCGGTCCGGTAATGCTGCGCCAGGCCTGATTTCTCGATGATGTGCTCGACCATCTCGGGCAGCGGCAGGTTCTGCGTTTCCTGACGCAGGCTCTCGATCAGCCGGATGAAGGCGCCGACTGTCTGCCCGGCCTTGCCGGTCAGCGACGCCGCCGCGTTGTACAGGCTGGAATTGATCTGGTGCGCAACGGCCTGCAGGTTTTCGAGCGAGCGGGCGCCGATGCCTCGCGTCGGGAAATTGACGACGCGCAGGAAGGCCGTGTCGTCGTCCGGATTGCCAAGCAGGCGCAAGTAGGCCAGCGCGTGCTTGATTTCCTGGCGCTCGAAGAAGCGCAGGCCGCCGTAAACCTTGTACGGCACGCCCTTGGCGAACAACTCATGTTCGAGCACCCGCGACTGGGCGTTGGAGCGGTAAAGAATGGCGCACTGGGTCGGCGACAGGCCGTCGCGCACCAATTCGCGAATCTCGTCGATCACGAAACGCGCTTCGTCGAGGTCGGACCAGCCTTCGAAAGCCCGGATCGGCTCGCCTTCACCGGCGTCGGTCCACAGATTCTTGCCAAGGCGCTCGCGATTATTCTTGATCAGGGCATTGGCGGCCGCCAGGATGTTGCCGTGCGAACGGTAATTCTGCTCCAGCCGGATGACATTGTCGCCGGTGCTGGTTTTGCAATATTCGCGCTCGAAATCGCGCATGTTGCCGACTTCGGCGCCACGGAAGGCATAGATGCTCTGGTCGTCGTCGCCGACCGCGAAAACCTTGGCCCCGCCCCCCGCCAGCAGCTTCAGCCAGGCGTACTGCAGCTTGTTGGTGTCCTGGAACTCGTTGACCAGGATGTAGCGGAAGCGCTCCTGATAATGCCGGCGCAGCGGTTCGTTGCGCTGCAGCAGCTCGTAGCAGCGGAGCAGCAGTTCGGCGAAATCGACGACGCCCTCGCGGTTGCACTGGTTTTCATACTCCGCATACAGTTCGACCCGGCGCTGGGTGTAGTTGTCGTAGGCCTCGGCCTGGGCGGCGCGCACGCCCTGCTCCTTGTGCGCGTTGATGAAATGCACCAGTTCGCGCGGCGGATACTTTTCGTCATCGACATTGAGGTTCTTCAGCAGGCGCTTGACCATCGCCAACTGGTCGGCCGAATCGAGAATCTGGAAGGTCTGCGGCAGCCCGGCCTCGCGGTAATGGGCACGCAGCAGGCGGTTGCACAGTCCGTGGAAGGTGCCGATCCACATGCCGCGCGGGTTGATCGGCACCAGCGCCGACAGCCGCGCCGTCATCTCCTTCGCCGCCTTGTTGGTGAAGGTCACCGCCAGCACGCCGTGCGGCCCGACCTGATTGGTCGACATCAACCAGGCGATGCGCGTCGTCAACACTCGCGTCTTGCCGCTGCCGGCGCCGGCGAGGATCAGCGCATGTACCGGCGGCAGCGTCACCGCCTGCAGTTGCGGCGGGTTCAGGTGGGCAAGGAGATCAGACATGTGATTGATTTTCTTCGGGAAATTTTCGGTGCTCATTCATTGTCTTGTCACGAACCTGGCCTGGCCAAGTTGTTGTGACAGTACAACGCAGCATTCTAATTAGTAGCGTTAACCTACACGCAATCAAGAATGGAACTGTATACTGATCTCAATATGTTGCAGTGCACAAAACTTTTTGCTCACAAGGCAGTCAACTCAGCAAGTGGTTATCGCCACATACTGAAAGGAGTATCAGCATGATGAAAGCACCGAAAATCCTCCCCTGGATCGCCAGGAAAGCCGGCATCAGCGACGAACTCGCGCTGAAATTGTGGCGTCGCGCGATCTCCGAAGCGGAATACCTGACCGGCAAAGCGGAAGGCTCCGAGTACTGGGGTCTGGCCGTCGAGCGCTTCCTCGACATCGTCGCCGACGAAGTCGGCGAAACGCCGCAATACAGCCTGACGCCGGCCCCGAAAATCTCCTGGATGTGGCGCTCGCAGTCGCGCATGTCGTTACTCTCGGTCCTCGCCGCCCAGAATGCCTACCGCTTCTGGCAGACAACCTGGGGGAACATGTACACGCCAAAAAAAGCGGCCTGAGCGGACGACGCTGAAGCCAGTCCGCAACGGGTAACAAGTCGGCGCGACAGCCGTTGAAGGGTAGCGGCGCCCGTTACGGTCGACGTCAAAAAAATGCCGGAAACGGGCATGCCTGCCCGTCGGCCGGCATCAGTGGTGCATGGGGCTGCTAAACTGCCCGCCATGCACGACGACCTCAGCGACGAACGCCTGATGCTCGCCTATCGCGACGGCGATGCGGCGGCATTCGAGGCGCTCTACAGCCGTTACCGCAGCCGGCTGTACCGCCACCTGGTACACCAGTGCGGCGACCCGCACCTGGCCGAGGAGTTGTACCAGGACATCTGGCTCAAGGTCATCAATGCCCGCGCCGAATACGAGCCGCTGGCGAAATTCGCCACCTGGCTCTACCGCATCGCCCACCACCGCTTGATCGACCACTACCGGCAGCACGCGCGCAAGGTCGCCGACCTGTTCGATGGCAGCGCCGATCCGGATGAACTGCCGGCGGCCGAGAGCGCCGGCCCGGCCGCCCGCTTCGAACGCGGCGATCTCGCCCGGCGCCTGACCCTGGCGCTGGCGGACCTGCCGGCGCCGCAGCGCGAAGCCTTCCTGATGGCCGAGGAAGGCGGGCTGAGCCTCGAAGAAATCGCCGCTGCCACCGCCTGCGGGCGGGAGACGGTCAAGAGCCGGCTGCGTTACGCCGTCGGCAAGCTGCGCCACGCACTGCAGGATCTGCTATGAACGACGCCCACGACACTCCCCGTGACCCGGCGCTGTCCCGCCTCTACGGACAGTCCAGCCGGCCCGAACCACCGCCGGCGCTGGATGCCGCCATCCTTGCGGCCGCGCGCGCCGCCACGACCCCGCAACATCCGCCGCGCCGCCCCTGGTGGCGCCGGCTGCAGGCGCCGCTGGCGCTCGCCGCCACGGCCCTGTTCGCCATCGCCCTGACGCTGAGCATCGACCGCAACCCGCCCGCCGAATTCGAATCACCGGCGGCCGCGCCGGGGAAAGAGCGCCCGGCCGAGGCAAAGCGGGAGAGTCCGGCCGGCGCACGGGGGAACCTTGCACCCGCACATTCCCCTGCCGCTGCCAGCGGTGCGCCAGAAGCAAGCGCAGCCAAGAGCCTGGCGGGTCCGGCTGCCGACGCAGCGAACGGGAGCGTGGCCGGCGACGAGCGCCGCAGGTCGCTCGCTGCACCAGCTACGCCCCCCGCAACACAGGCGAGCCGCGAAGACGCTGACCCAGTGGCGCTGAAGGCTCCCGAGGCCTGGCTCGAAGAAATCCGCAGCCTGCGCCGGCAGGGCAAGTTCCCCGAAGCAAAACGCGGCCTGCGCGAATTCCGCGCCGCCTATCCCGACTACCGCTTGCCGGAAGATTTGCGCTAGCGTTTGACCCCGTTCCTCCCCGGCCGGCGTTTACATGATCACACTCAACCACGGAGATCATCATGAAAGCGCTGCTTGCCACACTTCTTCTCATTACCGGCTGCCTTCCCGGGGCCGGTGCCGCTACCCTCGCCGACGTTCAGATCATCGACCGGACGACCGGCCAAACCCTCGAAACCTGGCGCCACCGCGGCCGCCTCTATGTCGCCGGGACGCCGGGCAACCGCTACGCGGTCAGCCTGCGCAACCGGAGCGGCGGGCGCATCCTCACCGTCATCTCGGTCGATGGCGTCAACGCCATCACCGGCGCCACGGCCAACGCCGGCCAGTCCGGCTACGTGCTCGCCCCCGGCCAGGCGGCCGAAATCGCCGGCTGGCGCAAGAGCATGGACGAAGTCGCCGCCTTCTACTTCACCCGCCTCAGCGACAGCTACGCCGCCCGCACCGAGCGACCGGAAAACGTCGGGGTGATCGGCGTTGCGATCTTCAACGAATACCTGCCGCCCCCGCCGCCAGCGCAGATCGGCGCCCAGGAGAAAATGGATGCCGCCGCCGACAACGCCACCGGAGGCGCTGCCCGTTCCGCCGCCAAGGCCGCGCCGGCCCCCGCTGCCGAAGCCAGGCTGGGAACCGGCCATGGCGAACGCATCGCCGACCGCGCCGGGCACACCGACTTCCAGCGCCGGGGCATCCAGCCGGACGAAGTCATCACCCTTTACTATGACAGCCGCGCCAATCTGATGGCCCGCGGCATCATTCCCGGCGCACCGGGCTACGGCCATCCCAACCCGTTCCCCGGCGGCTTTGTGGCCGACCCGAAAGGCTGAGCCGGAAGCCCCGCAGCGCCCCGGGCGGGGGTGCAAACGCGCGTATAATCCGGGGTTTCCAGATTTCCCGCCGATTGCCGCTCATGCAGGACAAATACACCCCCGCCGATATCGAACGCGCCGCCCAGGCCCACTGGAACCTGACCGGCGCCGCCCGCGCCGTCGAAGACACGACGAAACCGAAGTACTACTGCCTGTCGATGTTCCCCTATCCGTCGGGCAAGCTGCACATGGGCCACGTCCGCAACTACACGATCGGCGACGTGCTCTCGCGTTTCCACAAGATGCAGGGCTTCAACGTCATGCAGCCGATGGGCTGGGACGCCTTCGGCATGCCAGCCGAAAATGCTGCACTGCAAAATAACGTGCCGCCGGCCGGCTGGACCTATTCCAACATCGACTACATGCGCAAGCAGTTGCAGTCGCTCGGCTTCGCCATCGACTGGGAACGCGAATTCGCCACCTGCACCCCCGAGTATTACCGCTGGGAACAGTGGTTGTTCACCCGCCTCTATGAAAAGGGCCTGGTGTACAAGAAGCTGGGCACCGTGAACTGGGACCCGGTCGACCACACCGTTCTGGCCAACGAGCAGGTCATCGACGGCAAGGGCTGGCGCTCCGGCGCGCTGATCGAAAAGCGCGAGATCCCCATGTATTACATGAAGATCACCGCCTACGCCGAAGAACTGCTGAGTGAACTGGATAACCTGCCGGGCTGGCCGGAACAGGTCCGCCTGATGCAGAAAAACTGGATCGGCAAGAGCACCGGCGTGCGCTTCGCATTCCCGTATGAACTCGACGACCATGAAAACAAAGGCTGGCCCCAGGGCCAACCGGAAAAGTTGTGGGTTTTTACAACCCGCGCCGACACCATCATGGGCGTCACCTTCGTCGCCGTCGCCGCCGAACACCCGCTGGCCACGCGTGCTGCGGTCAACAACCCGGAACTGGCCAATTCATCGAGGAGTGCAAGCAGGGCGGCGTCGCCGAGGCCGACATCGCAACGATGGAAAAAAAGGGCATGCCGACCGGCATCTTCGTCAGCCATCCGCTGACCGGCGAACAGGTCGAAGTCTGGGTCGGCAACTACGTGCTGATGAGCTACGGCGATGGCGCCGTGATGGCCGTGCCGGCCCACGACGAGCGCGATTTCGCCTTTGCCCTGAAATACAACTGCCGATCAAGCAGGTCGTCGCCGTTGACGGTGAAACTCGTTCAGCCACGAAGCCTGGGCCGAGTCGTACGCCGACAAGCAGCGCGGCGTGCTGGCCAATTCCGGCAAGTACGACGGCCTCGGTTACGAAGCCGCCGTCGATGCCATTGCCGCCGACCTCGCCGCCAAGAATCTCGGCGACAAGAAAGTCCAGTTCCGCCTGCGCGACTGGGGCATTTCCCGCCAGCGCTACTGGGGCTGCCCGATCCCGATCATCCACTGCCCGACCTGTGGCGACGTGCCGGTGCCGGACGACCAACTGCCCGTCGTGCTGCCCGAGAACGTCGAGATCACCGGCGCCGGCTCACCGCTGGCCAAGATGCCCGAGTTCTACGCGTGCCAGTGTCCGAAGTGCGGCGGCGACGCCCGGCGCGAAACCGATACCATGGACACCTTCTTCGAATCGTCCTGGTACTTCCTGCGCTACGCCTGCCCCGACAACACTACGGCCATGGTCGACGAGCGCGTCGCCTACTGGTGCAAGGGCGGCATCGACCAGTACATCGGCGGCATCGAGCACGCCATCCTGCATCTCCTGTACTCGCGCTTCTTCACCAAGCTGATGCGCGATGTCGGCCTGATCGGCGACCTCGGCGAGCCCTTCGCCAACCTGCTGACGCAAGGCATGGTCGTCGCCCCGACCTTCTACCGCGATCTCGACGGCGGCAAGAAGCAGTGGATCAACCCGGCCGATGTCGATGTCGTCACCGACGAAAAGGGCCGACCAACCGGCGCCACGCTGAAGGCCGACGGTCTGCCGGTGGTCATCGGCGGCACCGAGAAGATGGCGAAGTCGAAGAACAACGGCGTCGACCCGCAAGCGCTGATCGACCAGTACGGCGCCGATACCGCACGCCTGTTCATCATGTTCGCCTCGCCCCCGGATCAGTCGCTGGAATGGTCTGATGCCGGCGTCGAGGGCGCCTACCGCTTCCTGCGTCGCCTGTGGAAGACGACTTACGATCATGTACAGATCGGTACGGTCGACACGAAATTTGAGCAAGATTCGCTGTCGACCGCACAGGCCGATCTGCGCCGCAAGCTGCACCAGACGATGGGCAAGGTCGCCGACGACTACGGCCGCCGCAAGCAATTCAACACGGCCATCGCCGCCGTCATGGAACTGCTCAATGCCTACGACAAGAGCGATCTCGCCGACGCCACTGGCCGCCAACTCGCCCAGGAAACGCTGGAAAGCATCGCGCTGATGCTCTTCCCCATCGTCCCGCACATCGGCCAGGCGCTTTTTTCCGAACTGAGGCCGGGCCAGGATGCTGGCGTCCAAGCCTTCCCGAAAGCCGATCCGGCCGCGCTGAAGCAGGATGAGATCGAGCTGATGGTGCAGGTCAACGGCAAGCTGCGCGGCTCCATCCGCGTTTCTGCCGAAGCCGACAAGACGAGCATCGAAGCCGCCGCACTGGCCTCGGAAGGCGCCGTCAAGTTCATGGAAGGCAAGCCGGCCAGGAAGGTGGTTGTGGTGCCCGGCCGCCTGGTCAATATCGTCGTTTGAGGAAAGTCGCCATGCGCCCATTGTTCCGCACACTCCTTGCCCTGATGCTGGCTGTCGTCGTCGCCGGCTGCGGCTTCCAGTTGCGCGGAACCAGCAGCGGCAACCTGCCCTACAAGACGATGTATATCGCGCTGCCGGAAACCGCCGACGTCCGCATCTGGATGCAGCGCTACATCGGCGCTTCCGGCCAGACGAAAATTGTTGACAGCGCCAAGGAGGCCGAAGCAATCTTCCAGCAATTGCAGGACAGCCGGATCAAGACCATTCTCAGCGTCAACGCCCAGGGCCGCGTTCGTGAATACCGCCTGCAACTCGATTACCGGTTCCGCCTGGTCAATGGCAAGGGGCAGGAACTGGTCGGACCGAACGAGATCAACCTGTCGCGCGACATCACCTACGACGATTCGACGGTGCTGGCCAAGGATCTGGAAGAGGGGCTGCTGTGGCGCGACATGAACAATGATCTGGTCAATCAGATCATTCGCCGCCTGTCGATCATCAAGCCGAAAAACCCCGATCTCGAAGAAGACGACTGATGCTGCTCAAGGGCGAACAGCTCGCCGCACACCTTGAACGCGAATTGCGCCCGCTCTATGTCGTCTACGGCGACGAGCCGCTGCTGGTTATCGAAGCGGCCGATGCCATCCGCGCCAGGGCGCGCCAGGCGGGCTACAGCGAGCGCGAGACGCTCACGGTGCTGCCGCATTTCGACTGGAACCAGTTGCTCGCCGCCGGCGGCAACCTTTCGCTGTTCGGCGACCGGAAACTGATCGACCTGCGCATTCCGACCGGCAAGCCGGGCAAGGAAGGCAGTGCGGCGCTGCAGGACTGGTGCCGCAACCTGTCGCCCGACAACCTGCTGCTGGTCACGCTGCCCGAACTCGACTGGCGCGAGGAAAAGGCAGTCTGGTTTACGACCCTGGTCAATGCCGGGGTCGCAATCAAGCTGATGGCGCCGCCGCTGGCCGAACTGCCGGGCTGGCTCGCCGGCCGCCTGCGCCGTCAGCAGCAGAGCGCCGAATTCGAAAGCCTGAAGTTCATCGCCGAGCGCGTCGAAGGCAACTTGCTCGCCGCGCACCAGGAAATCCAGAAGCTTGGGCTGCTCTACCCGGCCGGCGCGCTATCGCTCGAGCAGATTCGCGAGGCGGTGCTCAATGTTGCCCGCTATGATATCGACGGCCTGCGCGAGGCGCTGCTGGCCGGCGATGTCGCGCGCCTGACCCGTACGCTCGACGGCCTGAAGCACGAGGGCGAACCGCCGCCCCTGGTGCTCTGGGCGATGAGTGAGGAAATCCGCACACTGACGCTGATCCGCGACGGCCTCGATCGCGGCAAGCCGCTCGACATGTTGCTCAAGGAAGCGAAGGTCTGGGGGCCACGCGCCAACCCGCTGAAAAAAGCCGTACAACGGCTATCGACCGCAACGCTCGAGGCAGCGCTGCATCATGCGGGGAAGATCGACCGGCTCGCCAAGGGCATCGGTCAGGGCAACATCTGGGAAGAATTCCTGCGTCTCGGCTTGCGCCTGAACGCACAAAAATGACTATTTGGCCGGCGTTTCGTCGTCAGGCCCGAGGTCTTCCCACATGCAATCGCATTCATTGCGCACATCGTTGATGCCGGGCTTCTGGGCTGCCTGCACCAAGCATTCGCCCTGACAGTGTTCAGACACCACGACCAGCTTCATTTCTGAATCGATCTGGCGCTCGCCATCCCAGTAGCTGCATGTTGCACAAACCTTGACCTCGGCCGGCAGAATCAATTTTTCAGCCATCATTTCCCCGATGGAAACCCACGTTATCGTTGCGGATAAGAGTTTACCCGCTTCCGGAAGTTCCCGCTTATTTGTCTGGCTATAATGATTCTTTAAGCAGAATCCGGAACATCATGGACATCAAGGACTACATGCAGACCGTCGGCCGTCAGGCCCGGGTTGCCTCGCGCCGACTCGCCACGGCTTCGACCGCCGAGAAGAATGCCGCGCTGCTCGCCATCGCCGCCGCCATCCGTCGCGACAAGGCCGCGCTGGTCGCCGCCAACCAGGAAGATCTGGCCGCCGCCCGCGCCGCCGGACTCGAAAGCGCCATGCTCGACCGTCTTACCTTGTCTGAAAAGGGTGTAGACAGCATGGCCGAAGGTGTCGAACAGGTCGCCAAGCTGGCCGATCCGATCGGCGAAATGGGCGAATTCAAGTTTCAGCCCTCCGGGATCCAGGTCGGCAAGATGCGCGTGCCGCTCGGCGTCATCGGCATCATCTACGAAGCCCGCCCGAACGTCACGGCCGATGCCGCGGCGCTATGCCTGAAGTCCGGCAACGCTGCCATCCTGCGCGGTGGCTCGGAAGCCATCCGCTCCAACCGCGCCATCGCCGCGCTGGTCCAGGAAGGCCTGCAGGCCGCCGGACTGCCGGCCGATGCCGTGCAGGTCATCAACACCACCGACCGCGCCGCCGTCGGTGAACTGATCACCATGCGCGAATTCGTGGACGTCATCGTGCCGCGCGGCGGCAAGGGCCTGATCGCCCGCCTGCTCGCCGAATCGCGCGTGCCGATGATCCAGCACCTCGACGGCAACTGCCACGTTTATCTGGAAGCGGAAGCCGACCCGAACAAGGCGCTGAAGATCGTCGAGAACGCCAAGACCCAGCGCTATGGCACCTGCAACACCGCCGAGTCGCTGCTCGTCGACCGTTCCGTCGCCGCCATGCTGCTGCCGCCGATCGCCCACATGCTGACCGCCAAGGGCGTCGAAATCCGTGGCTGCGCCGAAACCTGCGCCATCGTCAAGGAAGCCAGGCCAGCCACTGACGAGGACTACTACACCGAATTCCTCGCGCCGATCATTTCGGTCAAGGTCGTTTCCGGCATCGACGAGGCGATCGCCCACATCAACCAGTACTCGTCACACCATACCGAATCGATCGTCACCGACAATCATCCGAAGGCCATGCGCTTTTTGCGCGAAGTCGATTCGGCGTCGGTCATGATCAACGCCTCGACCCGTTTCGCCGACGGCTTCGAGTATGGGCTCGGTGCCGAAATCGGCATCTCGACCGACAAGATCCACGCCCGCGGCCCGGTCGGACTGGAAGGGCTGACCAGCCAGAAATGGATCGTGCTGGGCGATGGCCATGTCCGCGGTTGACGGCTACGCGGCCATCGTCGCCGCCCCCGGATTTGCCCTCGGGGTGTGCTGCAGCGACGAGGAAATCACCGCCATCGAATTTCTCGAAGCACAGCCGGAGGTTGCTGCGACCAGCCCGCTGGCCGCCGAGGCCGCTCGCCAACTGCACGCCTATCTCGGCGACCCGGCCTTTGACTTCGGCCTGCCGCTACGCCCCGCCGGCACCCCCTTCCAGCGCCGCGTCTGGGCCGAAATTGCCGCCATTCCGCACGGCGAGACGCGCTGTTACGGTCAACTGGCAAAAAGCCTCAAAAATGCGCCGCGCGCCGTCGGCCAAGCCTGCGGCGCCAACCCTTATCCGCTGGTCGTTCCCTGCCATCGCGTCGTCGCCAGCGGCGGCGGTCTTGGCGGCTTCAACCGCCAGGACGGCGGCTTCCTGCTCGACGTCAAGCGCTGGCTGCTGAAGCATGAAGGCAGCGAACTTGCCGACCAGCGCGGCTGATCTCGCCGAGATCGACGCTTTCTGCGATGCGCTGTGGCTGGAAGACGGCCTCGCCAAGGCGACCCTAGACAGCTACCGTTCCGACCTCGGGCGGCTGTCGTCATGGCTCGCTGACAATTCCGGCGAGGCCCTGCTCGACCTTCGCGCAACGACGCTGAGCGCCTTCGTCGCCCACCTTTCGCGACAGACCCGCGCCAGTTCGCAGTCGCGCTACCTGTTGACGCTGCGCCGCTTCTATCGCTGGCAACTGGCGCGCGGTCGCATCGTCAATGATCCGACCCTCAAGCTCGCCAACCCGACGCGCCCGTCGCGCCTGCCCAAGGTGATGTCCGAGAAGCAGGTCGAGAGCCTGCTTGCGGCGCCCGACCTCGACACCCCGCTCGGCCTGCGCGACCGTGCCATGCTGGAAACGCTCTACGCCACCGGCCTGCGCGTTTCCGAACTGGTCAACCTGAAACTGCACGAAATCGGCTTCAACGAAGGCGTGCTACGCGCGCTCGGCAAAGGCAACAAGGAACGCCTGGTGCCGCTCGGCGAACTCGCCATCGACTGGCTGGGGCGCTACCTCAAGGAAGCGCGCCAGGAAATCCTCAAGGGCCGGCAGAGCGATGCGCTGTTCGTCACCGCGCGCGGCGGCGCGATGACCCGCCAGGCATTCTGGCAACTGATCAAGCGCTATGCCCTGATTGCCGGCATCGCCCCCGAAAAACTGTCGCCGCATGTGCTGCGCCACGCCTTCGCCACCCATCTGCTCAACCATGGCGCCGACCTGCGCGTCGTCCAGTTGCTGCTCGGCCATGCCGACATTTCAACGACGCAGATCTATACCCACGTCGCCCGCGAGCGCCTCAAGTCTTTGCATGCAACGCATCATCCGCGGGGCTAGAATACCAATATGCAAACGAATTCACACGTCCCCGAGACCCTGGCCACCAAGTTCCTCAGGTCGCACAAAATTCCCTTCTCCAGCCACCTCTACACCTATGAAGAGCATGGCGGCACAAAGGTTTCCGCGCGCGAACTGAATGTCGCCGAGCATGCGGTGGTCAAGACGCTGGTTTTCGAGGATGAAAACGCCAAACCGATGATCGTGCTGATGCACGGCGACTGCAAGGTATCGGCCAAGGAACTGGCGCGCCAGATCGGCTGCAAGAAGGTCGAGCCGTGCCTGCCGGAAGTCGCCAACCGCCACACCGGTTATCTGGTCGGCGGCACCAGCCCCTTCGGGACCAAAAAAACGCTGCCGATCTACCTCGAAAAATCCATTCTCGACCTGCCGCTGGTCTACATCAACGGCGGGCGGCGCGGATTCCTGGTCGGGGTACATCCGCACGATATCGTGCACGTGCTGCAGCCGAAAATCGTCGAAGCGAAACTGCTCAAATAGAGCGTTCGATGATGACGCCGACGCGCTTGACACCCGGCATCATGCCCAGCTTGGCGACCGAAACGCGCACCCACTGGGCGGCAAAATTTTCGAGCAGCAGGGTGGCGATGTGCTCGGCCAGCTTTTCCAGCAGGTTGAAATGGCTGGCCGTCAGGTCAGCCCGCAGACGCTCGACGACCACCGAGTAGTCAACCGTATCGCGGATGTCGTCGGTCGCGCCGGCCGATGCGGTTGACACGCCGATCTGCAGCGAAATCTCGACCGTCTGCGCCATCGCCTTTTCGCGCGGATAGATGCCTATCCACGTCGCAACGCGCAGTTCGTCGATGAAAATGATGTCCATTTGGGAGTCGACCGTGGTCCGGGGTGTAAAATCCGCCGCGATTGTACCCTAGTGACCTCAGCGCCTCATGCAAACCGTCCTCGCCGTCCTCGCCGCCTATTTGCTCGGTTCCGTTTCCTTTGCCATGATCTCGGCGAAGTTCTTCGGTCTGGCCGACCCGCGCAGCTACGGTTCAGGCAATCCCGGTGCGACCAACGTGCTGCGCAGCGGCAACAAGAAGGCGGCCCTGTTCACGCTGCTCGGCGATGCCCTGAAAGGCTGGCTGGCGGTGTTCGTCGCCCAGCAAGCCGGGCTTTCCGACGCCGCGATCGGCCTTGTCGCACTGGCCGTCTTCTTCGGTCACCTGTTTCCGGTCTTCCTCAAGTTCAAGGGCGGCAAGGGCGTCGCCACCGCTGCCGGCGTGCTGTTCGCCCTCGACCCGCTGCTTGGCCTGGCGGTCGCCGGCACCTGGCTGTTGTCCGCCTATGCCTTTCGCTATTCGTCGCTGGCCGCCATTCTCGCCGCGGCCCTCGCCCCGGTCTATTCGCTGCTGTTCCACGGCGCCAGCTCGCAGGGCATCGTCATCGGCATTCTGGCCGTGGCCCTGATCATCAAGCACTGGCAGAACCTTCAGCGCCTGCTGGCCGGCCAGGAAGCGAAGATCGGCAGCAAGAAAAAAGGCTGAATACCCTTTCGCCTGCTCATAGCCAAACCCAATCGACCAAATACCATTTATCGATTGGACCAATCCCCTGCTGACTCCTACAATGAATACATCAGGTTGACCTCGGCCTGCTCTGCGCAAGGAGGGCATCGTGTATTCCCGACTCGTACTGCACCTCGTTCTCGAGGAACTGGCTTGGGAGAATTACATCGAAATTCTCGCCACGCTTCCCGAAAACTACTGAACCCTGCTGCAGGATGCCTGACTGCTGGAAACGCTCGTCCATTGATTCAAACGCGTCGCAAACGACCAACAAGTTAAGGAGATAACCATGACCAACGAAGCAAAGTGCCCGTTCTCCGCTGCCGCCGGCAAGAATACGGTGGCTAGCGCCCCGTCGAACGCCGACTGGTGGCCCAATCAGCTGAAGCTGAACATCCTGCACCAACATTCGTCGAAATCCGATCCCATGGACGCGGCGTTCGACTACGCCGAAGCGTTCAAGAGCCTCGACCTGGACGCCGTCATCAGGGATCTTCATGCCGTGATGACCGACTCGCAGGACTGGTGGCCCGCCGACTACGGTCACTACGGACCGCTGTTCATTCGCATGGCCTGGCACAGCGCCGGCACCTACCGCATTTCCGACGGGCGCGGCGGTGCCGGGAGCGGCAACCAGCGCTTTGCGCCGCTCAACAGCTGGCCGGACAACGTCAACCTCGACAAGGCGCGCCGGTTGCTGTGGCCGGTCAAGCAGAAGTACGGCCGCAAGCTTTCCTGGGCCGACCTGATGATCCTCGCCGGCAACGTCGCGCTCGAATCGATGGGCCTCAAGACCTTCGGTTTCGGCGGCGGCCGTGCCGACATCTGGGAACCGGAAGAGGACGTCTACTGGGGCAGCGAGGCCAAGTGGCTGGACGACAAACGCTACTCCGGCGAGCGTGACCTCGAAAATCCGCTCGCTGCCGTGCAGATGGGCCTGATCTACGTCAATCCGGAAGGCCCGAACGGCAATCCGGATCCGGTCGCGTCGGGCCGGGACGTTCGCGAGACTTTCGCGCGCATGGCGATGAACGACTACGAGACCGTGGCACTCACCGTCGGTGGCCACACCTTCGGCAAATGCCATGGCGCCGGCCCGGCAACGCATGTGGGCCCCGAGCCGGAAGCCGCCGCCATCGAGGAGCAGGGCCTGGGCTGGAAGAGCAGCTTTGGCAGCGGCAAGGGCGGCGACACGATCAGCAGCGGCTTGGAGGGTTCATGGACGCCGACGCCGACGCAATGGGACAACAGCTATCTGGACATGCTGTTCGGCAACGAGTGGGTCGTCGAGAAAAGCCCGGCGGGCGCCTGGCAATGGACGCCGAAGCATGCAACCGACAGCAACCAGGCGCCGGCCGCCGCCGACGCCTCGAAGCGGGTCCAGATCATCATGACCACCGCCGACATGGCGATGCGCTATGACCCGATCTACGAACCGATTGCCCGCCATTTCCACGCACACCCGGATGAACTGGCCGACGCCTTCGCCCGCGCCTGGTTCAAGCTGACGCACCGCGACATGGGTCCGCGCGCCCGCTACCTGGGCACGCTGGTGCCCAAGGAAGAACTGATCTGGCAAGACCCCGTCCCCGCCGTCGATCACAAACTGGTCGACGAACCGGACATTGCCGCCCTGAAAGGCAATATCCTGGCCGCCGGTCTCACCATCCCGCAACTGGTGACCACCGCCTGGGCTTCCGCCGCGACCTTCCGCGGCAGCGACAAGCGCGGCGGCGCCAACGGCGCGCGCATTCGCCTGGCACCGCAGAAGGATTGGGCAGTCAACCAGCCGACCGAACTGGCCAGGGTTTTGCAGGCGCTTGAAGCGATCCAGAGGGATTTCAACGCCGCGCAATCCGGCGGCAAAAAAGTTTCGCTGGCTGACCTGATCGTGCTGGGCGGCTGCGCTGCGGTCGAGGCCGCCGCGAAGAAGGCCGGGCACGATGTCACGGTGCCTTTCGCGCCGGGACGCACGGATGCTTCGCAGGCGCAGACCGACGCGGAATCGTTCGCCGTACTGGAGCCGAATGCCGACGGCTTCCGCAACTACGCCCGCAATGGATTCGCAGGCGTCGCGGCCGAACTACTGGTCGACAAGGCGCAACTGCTGACGCTGACCGCCCCCGAGATGACGGTGCTGGTCGGCGGCCTGCGCGCCCTGAACGCGAACTTCGATCATTCCGCACACGGGGTATTCACCGAGCGTCCCGGAACGCTGACCAATGACTTCTTCGTCAACTTGCTCGACATGGGAACGCAGTGGCAGAAATCGGCCGACGCCGAAGGCGTGCTGGAAGGACGCGACCGGGCGACGGGCGAACTGAAATGGACAGGGACCGTCGTCGATCTCGTCTTCGGCTCGAACTCACAGCTCCGGGCCATTGCCGAAGTCTATGCGAGCGAAGATGCGCAACAGGCCTTCGTGCGTGACTTCGTGGCCGCCTGGAACAAGGTGATGAACCTCGATCGCTACGACCTTGCCTGATAGTTGAAGGAAGGTTTCACGACGCTCGGCCGCGACCTGACACCGGGTTTTACCGGAACAAGGGCGTGGCTGAGCGGCTCTTCCCAGCGAAACAGGGCGGACGGAAAGACGACCAAGGGACGTAAGTGCTGCGGTCGACCGCAAAAAAAGCCGATTTTCTACTTCGACCCGCTGGCCGACATTTCCATCAAGGGCCAGCGCGGCTGCACCACGAAATCGCCGGCCGCCTTCGCCGGCGTGCCCGCCTGCAAGCGCAGGCAACCGGCCAGCGCGATCATCGCGCCGTTGTCGGTACAGAATTCGAGCTCCGGGTAATAAACGCGGAAACGCTTGCGTTTTGCCTCCTGATTGAGCGTAGACCGCAACTGTTTGTTGGCACCGACGCCGCCGGCCACGACCAGCTGCCCGAGGCCGGCCTGCTTCAGCGCCTTCAACGACTTTTTCACCAGCACCTCGACGATGGCCTCCTGAAACGCCCTTGCAGCATCGGCCCTGAATTCGTCACTCAGCACCTCACCCTGCTCGCGCACCAGCGTCAGCACCGCCGTCTTCAAACCCGAAAAACTGAAATTCAGGTCGCCGGAGTGCAGCATCGGCCGCGGCAACCCATAGACGCCCGGCGTGCCCTGCTCGGCCAGCTTCGACAGCAGGGCGCCGCCCGGATAAGGCAGGCCGAGCAGCTTGGCGCTCTTGTCGAAAGCCTCGCCGGCCGCATCGTCCAAAGTCTCGCCGAGCAGTTCGTACTCGCCGACGCCTGTCACCTTCATCAATTGCGTGTGCCCACCGGAAACCAGCAGCGCGACGAAGGGAAATGTCGGCGGATCGGCGGATAACAACGGCGACAACAGATGTCCTTCGAGGTGGTGCACCGGGATGGTCGGCTTGTCCAGCGCAACCGCCAACGCCTCGGCAAAGGCGCAACCGACCAGCAGGGCGCCGGCCAGCCCCGGGCCGCGGGTGTAGGCCACGGCATCGACCTCGGCCAGCGATTTTCCGGCACTTTCCAGCGTTGACCGCAACAGCGGCACGACCCGGCGGATGTGGTCGCGCGACGCCAGCTCCGGCACCACGCCACCGTACTCTGCGTGCATCGCCACCTGCGAATAAAGCGCGTGCGACAACAGACCGGCCGCGCTGTCGTAAAGCGCAATACCGGTCTCGTCGCAGGAAGATTCGATACCCAGGATCAACATCGGCACGCATTTTAACACTTGGAGCAAAGCGGATTTTTGCCATATACTGTTCGGCTTTCCGCAATCATGCGGACACAAATTTGCGCGCACTGCCGTTTACTTGACCTGGCAGGCGCCTGACGGAAGGGGGTGATTTATATGCCGAACATTCGTGTCAAGGAAAACGAGCCGTTCGAGGTGGCGATTCGCCGCTTCAAGCGTACTGTCGAGAAGACGGGCCTCCTGACCGAGCTGCGCGCCCGTGAGTTTTACGAAAAGCCCACGACCGAGCGCAAGCGTAAGGCTGCCGCTGCTGTCAAACGCCAGCACAAGCGCCTCCGTAGCCTGACCCTGCCGCCGAAAATGTACTGATTCGTACATTTCGTCGAAATCAAGAGCCGCCCGCCCTCAAAAGCCGGCGGCTTTGTCATTTTTCCCGCGACCTTTCCGAGAATTCGCACCATGAGCCTCAAAACACGCATTTCCGAAGACATGAAAACGGCCATGAAGGCCAGGGAAACGGCACGACTGAATGCCATTCGCCTGCTACTTGCCGCCATCAAGCAGAAGGAGGTCGATGAGCGCAGCGAACTCGACGACACCGCCGTCCTCGCCATCATCGAAAAACTGACCAAGCAGCGCAAGGACAGCGTCTCCCAGTACGAAGCCGCCGGTCGCCAGGAACTTGCCGATGCCGAAAAGTTCGAGATCACTGTTCTCGCCGCCTACCTGCCGGAGAAAATGAGCGCCGCCGACACGGCGGCCGCCGTCGCTGCGGCAATCGCCGAAACTGACGCCAAAGGCCCGGCCGACATGGGCAAGCTGATGGCCATCCTGAAGCCGCGCCTGGCCGGCAAGGCCGACATGGCGGAAGTTTCCAGGCTGGTCAAGGCGGCACTTGCCGGCTAGTCGCGCATGATCCCGGATTCGTTCATCCAGGATTTGCTGGCCCGGGTCAACATCGTCAACCTGGTCGATGGCTACGTGCCACTCAAGAAGGCTGGGGCCAATTACGCCGCCTGCTGCCCTTTCCACAACGAGAAATCGCCGTCTTTCACGGTCAGCCCGACCAAGCAGTTCTACCACTGCTTTGGCTGCGGAGCACACGGCACGGCGATCAGCTTCGTCATGGAATACCAGGGGCTGGGTTTCGTCGATGCCGTCAAGGAACTGGCGACACGGGCCGGCATGCAGGTGCCGGAAAGCGAAGGGCGCAGCTTCAATGACGAGAAACCGGGGCAGACGCGGACGCTGATCGAGGTCATGGCCCGTGCCGCGCAGTATTACAAGGATCAGCTCAAGGCCTCGCCGCACGCCATCGAATATTGCAAGAAGCGCGGGTTGACCGGGGAAGTCGCCGCCCGCTTCGGCATGGGTTACGCGCCGGATGGCTGGCAGAATCTGCAGGCGGTATTCCCAGATTACAACGCCGCGGAACTGAAACTGGCTGGCCTGGTCATCGAAAATGATGCCGGACGACGCTACGACCGCTTCCGCGACCGGCTGATGATCCCGATCATCAATCAGAAGGGCGACATCATCGCCTTTGGCGGCCGCATCATCGAGCAGGGCGAGCCGAAATACCTGAACTCGCCGGAAACCCCGCTGTTCGAGAAAGGCCGTGAACTGTTCGGCCTGCCGCAGGCACGCCAGGCGCTGCGCGAAACCAACACGGCGATCGTCACCGAGGGCTACATGGACGTCATCGCGCTGGCCCAGAATGGCGTCGGCAATGCCGTCGCTACCCTCGGCACGGCGACTACCGCCACCCACGTAACCAAGCTCCTGCGCCAGGTCGACCGCGTCGTTTTCTGTTTCGACGGCGACAATGCCGGGCGCAAGGCGGCCTGGCGAGCACTGGAAAACGCACTCGAGGCACTGGCCGACAACAAACGCCTCGCCTTCGTCTTTCTGCCGCAGGAGGACGACCCCGACAGCTATATCCGCGCCAACGGCAAGGATGAGTTCGACCGCCTGGTCAAGCAGGCGATGCCGCTCTCCGACTTTCTGCTGCGCGAACTCGCCCAGCGCTGCGACCTGACCAGCTCGGAAGGCAAAGCCCAGCTGATTTACGAAGCCAAGCCGCTGCTGCTCAAGCTGCCGACACCCCTGCTGCGCCTGCAACTGGTCAAGCGCCTCGCTGAAGCCAGCGGCTTTGCCCAGAGCGAAGTCGAGCGCCTGTGCGAACTGCGCTCCTACACGCCGGCAGCGCCCCCCAGGGCCAGCCGGACTGCACCGTCGCTGACCCGCAACCTGCTGCGCATCGTACTGCAGAAGCCGCAACTGGCCGGGGATTTGCCCGTCACGCTGCTGCCCGATACCGTCGAGCGTCCGGCGCTGTTGCTGCTCCACAAACTGGTCAGCGCCAACCCCGACGCCTCAGGCTATGCCAGCCTGCGCGAAAAAATCCGCGGCCTGCCGGAAGAAGCGCTGTTCGAAAGTTTCGCTGCGGAACTTCTCGGCAATCCGTTTGACGAAGGCGAGGCAGAGGCGGAATTCCGCGCAACCCTGGAAAAACTGCATGAAGGGGATCAGAAGCGTGCATTCGCCGAATTGCAAATTCGGGTACAGAAGCTCGGCGTCGCCGGACTGACCCCCGAGGAAAAGCAGGATTACATTCGCCTTTCCAACCGGGAAAAACGAAGCTAAGTTGTGGTATAATTTACGGTTTCTCCAATCAAATGGATTGTGTTCATGGTCAAGGCAAAAGACACCGCTAAGGAAGCCCCGAAGGCTCGTACCAGCAAAGCCAAGGAGAAAGCAGCCGAAAAGGCGCTGCTCGCGGGCGCCCTGACAGAAGCCCCGGCACCGCTGGATGCCGAGGCGCGCAAGACGCGCCTCAAGAACCTGATCAAGCTCGGCAAGGAACGCGGCTATCTCACGTACGCCGAAATCAACGACCACCTGCCGGACGATGTCGTCGATGCCGAGAGCATCGAGACCATCATTTCCACCTTCAGCGACATGAGCATCCAGGTCTTCGACGAAGCCCCGGCTGCCGAAGATCTGCTGATGTCGGACGCTTCTGCCGGCTCTTCCGATGACGAAGAGGTCGAGGAGCAGGCTGAACAGGCATTGTCTACTGTTCAACTCCGAATTCGGTCGCACCACCGACCCGGTCCGCATGTACATGCGGGAAATGGGCTCGGTCGAACTGCTCACCCGCGAAGGCGAAATCGAGATCGCCAAGCGCATCGAGGATGGCCTCAAGCACATGGTGCAGGCAATTTCGGCCTGCCCGACGACCATCGCCGACATCGTCGAAATGGCGACCAAGATCGAATCCGACGAGATGCGTATCGACGAACTGGTCGACGGCCTGATCGACCCGAACGAAGTCGAAGCGGCGCCTGCCGCCGACACACCGGACGACAAGATCAGCGACGACAGCGATAACGACAGCGACAGCGATGACGGCGACGATGACGAAGACGACGGCGGCGCCGGCGCGGTTTCGGCATCGCTGCTGCAGCTCAAGACCGACGCCCTGGAACGCTTTGCGGTCATCCGGGCGCTCCACGTCAAGCTGCAGAAATCGCTGGCCAGCAAGGGTTCGCAGGACAAGACCTACCTCAAGATCCGCCAGCAGATTTCCGACGAGCTGATGAACATCCGCTTCACCTCGCGCTCGATCGAACGGCTGTGCGACAGCGTGCGCGGCATGGTCGAACTGGTTCGCAAGTCCGAACGCAAGATCCAGCAGATCAGCGTCGACAAGGTCAGGATGCCGCGTCCGCACTTCATCCAGGCTTTTCCGGGCAACGAAGTCAATCTCGACTGGGTCGACGCCGAAATTGCCGCCGCACCCAAGACCTATGTCGCGATCCTGACCCGCAATGCACCGGCGATCAAGGAAGAGCAGAAGAAATTGCTCGCCATCCAGGACCATATCGGCATTCCCCTCAAGGACCTGAAGGACATCAACAAGCAGATGTCCACCGGCGAAGCCAAGGCCCGCCGCGCCAAGCGCGAAATGACCGAAGCCAACCTGCGCCTGGTCATCTCGATCGCCAAGAAATATACCAACCGCGGCCTGCAGTTCCTCGACCTGATCCAGGAAGGCAATATCGGCCTGATGAAGGCGGTGGACAAGTTCGAATACCGTCGCGGCTACAAGTTCTCGACCTACGCCACATGGTGGATTCGCCAGGCGATCACCCGCTCGATCGCCGATCAGGCCCGCACCATCCGCATTCCGGTACACATGATCGAAACGATCAACAAGATGAACCGGATCAGCCGGCAGATCCTGCAGGAAACCGGCGCCGAGCCCGATCCCGCAACCCTGGCCAAGAAAATGGACATGCCCGAGGAGAAGATCCGCAAGATCATGAAAATCTCCAAGGAACCGATCTCCATGGAAACCCCGATCGGTGACGATGACGACTCCCACCTCGGCGACTTCATCGAAGACCAGCACACCCTGGCCCCGGCCGACGCAGCGATGTTCTCCAGCCTGCGCGGTGTGACGAAGGACATCCTGGATACATTGACGACGCGCGAAGCCAAGGTCCTGCGCATGCGCTTCGGCATTGAAATGAACACCGACCACACGCTGGAAGAAGTCGGCAAGCAGTTCGATGTCACCCGCGAGCGCATCCGCCAGATCGAAGCCAAGGCCCTGCGCAAGCTGCGCCATCCGAGCCGTTCCGACAAGTTGCGTAGTTTCCTGGACACGAGCGGCACCTGACGATTTCGGGCCTGTAGCTCAGTTGGTCAGAGCAGAGGACTCATAATCCTTTGGTCCAGGGTTCAAGTCCCTGCGGGCCCACCAGCAATAAACGCAACAAACCACCCCTCGGGGTGGCGCTTTGCTTTACTGATTTATCGATTTACCGCAGCACCTGCAGCACCGGCACCTCAGCCGACATTTTCAGAAAAGGATTCCAAATGCACACTTCCGAGGTTTATGAATACCTGAAGAAACATGGCCAACTGCTCGACCTGGAGATTGCGGCAGCCACCGGAATTCCCCTGGCCGATGTCAGGACATCCCTTTCTCAACTGTCGGCCCAGGGAGACATCTCCCGCTGCAGCGTGACCAGCTACACCAACGGCAAGCCCGTCGAGGGCTTCCAGTGCAGGATCGCCGGTTTTATCCCGCGCCCGGCACCGGGACGCAAGCCCGGGGTCAAGCCGCCGACCTTGAAGTAACCAACTGAATTACCAGGGGAATTTCAATCGAGGCGATCCGAACGGGTCTCTAGCATTATATTCAAGGCAGTCCGTTGCTCAAGAGTCGGCATGGCTGCGGTGTATTCAAGGCCGGCAACATTGGCCGAAACGAAGCGCACACGACATTGCAACTTGAGTTCCTGAAAAGCCCCTCCCCGGCGCAGCATGAAGGTGAGCATGGCCGGGGTGCCGACAGTCACCACATTGCCCGGTCGCGTCATCGACTCCGAAGCCTCAAATTCAGCGCCGCCCATGGATATATTCTTGGTGATTCCGGAAAAGCGCTTGCCGGTTGCCGAAATCATCAGGTTGCACTGAATGCGAGCACGAATGCGTATGTTTCTGCGACGTTCGTTCATGTCACATGATCCTTCCAAGATCGGTTCGGTACGGCGCAATCGGAAGAACGTGTTTTGTCATTTACAACTCGACACACGCCGTTGCAATCGGTTACTTGAACTGCAGGCATCAGCCCGATATCCTGCATATATGAGCTGACCAGACACCAGCCTAGACGGCACCCCAACTCCCCTTGTAAACAAGCCGTCTTGAAAGCCCCGTACTCCCCCCGGTACGGGGCTTTCGTCTTTTTATATCTGCCACAGCGAACATTTTCCGCCAACACCCTCACGGCGATCAAGCTAACATATCCAGCCTTGCTCCAAGCCGCTCGAACAACCTGGCCAAATCGGTGAAGACATGCTCGACAATTTGATCTATTTCCTCCTGCTATGGGCTATCTCTGCCCTCTCACTATGGGTGGCCAGCCATGTTTTCAGCGGCGTTCGCTTTGCCGGTAGCTCGTCGCTGATCGTTTCAGCGCTGCTTCTCGGCTTCGTCAATGCTGTCATCAGGCCGATTCTTATCGTCCTCACGCTACCGCTGACCGTCCTCACGCTCGGCCTGTTTCTTCTGGTGATCAACGCAGCCATGCTCTTGCTGGTTTCGGCACTGGTTCGGGGTTTTTCGATTTCGGGATTCTGGACTGCCTTTTTTGCCAGCATCCTGATTTCCATCCTGAGCCTGGCGCTGGGCGCGCTGTTGCCCGGCAGTGAGATATCCTGGTATCACTTGCCCAACACTCAGGGACATACCATCTGGCTTTAGCTGTATCCGTCCGGTCGGTTTTCAATAAAGCACACAGACCACCCGGGGAAATCCCCCACACGATCTATTTCGTTGAATCCGTGAATTCATTCACGGATGTTCCTGGCATGAATTGGCATCATGGTTGCAAGTTACTGGCAAGTTCCGGCAGTAACCTGCAACCAATCAGGAGCCTCTGCCATGACAAGTCATGCAAGCATAACTCTCGTCAAGAATGTATTCGTCGCCACCCTGGGTGATGGCCGCCGCATCAAGCATTCCGACCTGAACAAAATGGCTTACGCGCTATTCTGCGCCGGTGTCAGAAGCAACACGATCAAGTTCGAATGGCGTGCAGGATTACGCATGATCACTGCCGGCCAGCAGGCTGCCCTGTCAGCGGAATTGTCCCGTCTGGCGCAAGACGATGCCAAGCCGGCCCTGACGGTCGCCGCCTAGAGACCCCCTTGCCTGGTCAAGCGTCGAGAACCCGTACGCGAATCACATGCGGCGTCGCCTCGATAGCCGAGATCACCGCTGCGCTCGGGCTGTTTTCCACATCGATGATATTGAAGGCCAGTTCAGCACGACTCTTGTTCATCATGTCGATGACATTGACCTTGTGTTCGGCCAGGATCGACAGGACGTGACCGAGTACGCCTGACACGTTTTCGTTGGCAAAGGTGATGCGCGCCGTACCGGCCGAGCGTGCCATGTACACCGCCGGGAAATTCACCGAATTGGCGATGTTGCCGTTTTCCAGGTAGTCCATGATCTGGTTGGCCGCCATCACGGCGCAGTTTTCCTCTGATTCCTCGGTACTGGCGCCGATGTGCGGCAGGGCAACGACATCCTTGCGCCCGAGCATCGCCGGTTCGGGAAAATCGCAAACATAGACCCCCAGCTTGCCCTGATCGAGACTGTGCAGGACTGCGGCAGGGTCGACGATGGTTTCGCGGGCAAAATTGAGCAGGACCGCGCCTTTCTTGACCGACCCCAATGCGTCCTCATTGATCATGTGGCGCGTCGCTTCCAGCGCCGGCACATGCAGCGAGACATAATCCGACCGGGACAGCAGGGTGGACAGGTTCTCCATCCGGCCAACCGCGTTGGACAGGCGCCAGGCGGCATCGATCGACAATGCCGGATCGAAACCGATGACCTTCATGCCCATGGCCAGCGCCATGTCCGCCACCATCGAACCGATCGCCCCCAGGCCGACGATGCCCAAGGTCTTGCCTTTGATCTCGCCACCGGCGAAACGGGATTTTTCCTTCTCCAGCAACTGCGCCATTTCGACTGCATCGGTCATGCTGGTGAGCGACTGAACATACGACAACCCGGGCAAAATGCCGCGCGTGGCCAGCAACATGCCGGCCATCACCAGTTCCTTGACCGCATTGGCGTTGGCGCCCGGCGTGTTGAATACGACTATCCCTTGCTTGCTGTAGTCGCCGACCGGAACATTGTTAACCCCGGCGCCGGCCCGGGCCACCGCCAGCAACGTTTCTGGGATTTCCACACCTTGCAGTTTCTGGCTACGCAGCAGGAAGGCGTCCGGGTGGGCGATATCACTGCCCACTTCATAATTCTGGCGTGAAAACCGTTCCAGCCCCTTGACTGAAATTTTGTTGTAGGTACGGACTTTGAACATGATCTGTGTCTCCCTTGTTATTTTCAGCAGTAGTGCTGAAGCTGTGTTGTTTGGGATCAGCCCCTGACCTCGTTGTAGGCCCAGCTAAGCCACGGCAGCAATGCCAGCACGTCCTCGCTCTGCACGGTGGCACCGCACCAGATGCGAATGCCGGCCGGGGCGTCCTTGTATGCACCGATGTCGTATGCCGCACCATGCTCCCCAAGCAGTTTGACCAGTTTCTTGACCTGCTCTTCGCTGACATCAAGGGTCAGGCAGACGCTGGTGTTGGAGCGCATCGCCGGATCCTTGGCAAGGAAGGAAATCCAGTCGTTGGCGGCGACGAAGTCGGTGATCACTTTCAGGTTGGCCTCGCTGCGGGCGATGGTCGCCTGCACGCCGCCGATGCTATCGACCCAGGCCAGGGCATCCAGATAATCGGCAACGCACAACATCGACGGCGTGTTGATGGTTTCGCCCCGGAACAAGCCCTCAGAGAGCTTGCCGCCCGAGGTCATGCGGAAAATCTTGGGCATCGGCCACGGCGGCGAATAGCTCTCCAGCCGCGCCACCGCGCGCGGGCCCAGGATCAGCATGCCGTGGGCACCTTCGCCACCCAGCACCTTTTGCCACGAATAGGTCACCACGTCGAGTTTGTCCCACGGCAGTTCCATCGCGAACACGGCCGAGGTCGCATCGCAGATGGTCAGGCCGGCGCGGTCGGCCGCAATCCAGTCGCCATTGGGAACCTTGACACCCGAGGTGGTGCCGTTCCAGGTGAATACCACATCGTTGTTGAAATCGACGCGCGAGAGGTCGGAAATCTCGCCATAAGCTGCGTCGAGCTTGTTGACATTGGGCAGCTTGAGTTGCTTGACGATGTCATTGGCCCAGCCGGAACCGAAGGACTCCCAGGCCAGGACATCGACACCGCGCGCCCCAAGCAGCGACCACAGCGCCATCTCAACGGCACCGGTATCGGAAGCCGGCACCACGGCCACCCGGTAGCCCTCCGGCAACCCCAGAATCCGTGCAGTTTCGCTACAGGCAAGGCCCAGCGCCTTCTTGCCCAGTGCCGAGCGGTGCGAACGCCCCAGGGTGTCGAGTTGCAGGGTCGCGACGTTGTAGCCCGGACGCTTGCTGCAGGGGCCGGAGGAGAAATTTGGATTCTTGGGCTTGGTCGTGGGTTGCATCGTGATCTCGAATATGGGAACAAAGGAAACGGCCAATCACCTCCAAGGCACTTGGCCGACGCTGAAACAATGCTTTCGGTGCCATTGTAACAATGCGAATGCCAAAAAAATACCCGCGCCACCGCTGCTGCATCCCGCGACTATTGTGCACACCATAACCGAATCAGTTGGCGCACACGGTTTGCTATGAGCTGTGTATCATCCAGCTCTGAAAGATTCGCCAGGCCACGATGCCGGGCAGACGATCAAGACCCAACCGCAGGAGTTCGCATGATGAAGAATCGCCTCTTTACCGCGCTGGCCGTTGCCCTGTTGTCGCTGGTCGCGCTGCTGCCAACGGCGGCCCATGCCCAGGCAGCGGGAGCCCCCGACGCGGTCGAGTTGCCACCATTTTTCGTCGAAACCTTTCTCAACTTCCCCGAGGACGTGGCCAGCGCCAAGGCGGCCGGCAAGCGACTGTTGCTGTATTTCGGCCAGGAAGGCTGCCCCTACTGCAAGACCTTGCTGGAAACCAATTTCACGCAGAAGGCGATTGTCGACAAGACCAAGGCAAAATTCGTCGCCATCGGCCTCAACATCTGGGGCGACCGCGAAACCGTCTGGTTCGACGGCGTGGCGCGCCCGGAAAAGGACCTCGCCAAACATCTCAAGGTGCAGTTCACGCCCACCATCCTGCTGCTCGACGAAAAAGGCGCAATCATCGCGCGGATCAATGGTTACTACCCGCCCCACCGCTTTTCCGCAGCGCTCGACTACTCGGCGCAAAAACTCGAAGGCAAGATCGGCTTTGCCGAACACATGAAAACCGTACCGGCGACCGGCGCAAGAACGACATTGACCGACGAGCCGTTCTTTCTCAAGGTGGCCGCCGGCAAGCCCCTCGATTTGCGCCGCAAGCCCGGCGGCAAGCCCCTGGCCGTGCTGTTCGAAACCACGCACTGCGCCCCCTGCGACGAGTTGCACGACGAGGGTTTCATGCGCGACACCACGCTGGCCGCCGTGAAAAAATTCGACGTTGCGCGTTTCGCGCTATCGAGCAACGAGGCCATCGTGACCCCAGAGGGCAAACCAGGTACTGCCAAGGAATGGGCGAAGTCTCTGAAGATCAGCTACACCCCGAGCGTGGTGTTTTTCGACAATGCCGGCAAGGAGGTTTTCCGCCTCGAAGCCTATGTGCGCCCCTTCCATTTCGCCTCGTCGTTCGAATATGTCGGCAGTGGTGCGTACCGCAAGGAACCTGAGTTCCAGCGCTTCCTGCAGAACAAGGCCGAGCACATGAAGGGTCAGGGCGAGACGCCGGAACTCTGGAAGTAGCGGCGGCCTGTTCGGCCGACAGCCGGGGTTCAGCCCACCAGAACCTCCTGGACTACCGCCTCAAAAGAGGCGACAACCCCACTCCAGTCGCGGGGCAGCATGCACTGGCGCGCGGCCTGCCCCATTGCCGTGAGGGACGCCGGCATTGCCAGCAGTTCGAGCACCGCCGCCACATACGAACGTTCATCGCCAGGCGCCACTGCAAGTCCATCGAGGCCATCCTTGATCAATTCGGCGGCAGCCGCGCTGCGGTAGGCCACTACCGGCAGGCCACTGGCCATTGCCTCGGCCACCACGTTGCCATAGGTTTCGGTCAAGCTGGGAAACAGAAACAGGTCGGCGCTCGCATAGTGGCTGGCGAGGTCCGCGCCAAGCTGCGTTCCGGCAAAGTGGTGCTCAGGATGTTCGCGCGCCAGTAGCCTGGCCGATGGTCCGTCGCCGACCCAGACCATGCGTGCGGCCGGGTGGCTGGCCTGAATCGCTGCGAAGGTCTTGCGCACCAGCGCCAGATTTTTCTCTGGTGCCAGGCGGCCGACGTAAAGACAGACCGGCGAGCCCTCCGCCGCGCGCCATTGTTCGCGCAAGGCCGGGGAACGCCGGGCCGGATCGTAGAGCGCGGTATCGACGCCGCGCCCGACCACGCGCACGCCGCCAATCCCCGAACCGGCCAGCTCGGCGGCCAGCGCCGTAGTCGGCACCATCGTCGCCAGCGTGCGGCGATGCAGGGCGCGCAAATAGGCGGCCACGACCGGACGCAGCCAGCCAACACCGTAATGTTCGCTGTAGCGGTCGAAATTGGTATGGAACCCCGAGGTGACCGGAATACCCAGGCGGCGTGCAACACTGACCGCCGACCAGCCGAGCGGGCCTTCTGTGACGACATGCACGATATCCGGCCGCCGCTGCCGCCATTGCCAAGCCAGACGGCGACCGGCAGGAAGACCGAAACGCAGGCCCGGATAGCCGGGCAGCGGCAGGCCCGGTAGTGCCAGATCGTAGTCTTCACCAGTATCGCCCTGCCCCTGACGCGGCCGGATGACACTGACTCGATGTCCGCGTTCGCGCAAGCCGCCGACCAGGCGCCCAACCGTCATCGCCACACCATTGACCTCGGGGGGATAAGTTTCGCTGACAAAGGCGATATCGAGCCGGTTCAAGCCGCCGCCATCCCGACGCATACCCAGACCACAAAGGTATTGAGCAAGGCCACGAGCACCGCAGCACTGCCGATATCCTTTGCCCGCTTGGCAAGGCGATGGTTTTCCAGGCTGACGCGGTCGACCACCGCCT
Organism: uncultured beta proteobacterium; assembly: GCA_963741765.1. Taxonomy (GTDB): domain Bacteria; phylum Pseudomonadota; class Gammaproteobacteria; order Burkholderiales; family Rhodocyclaceae; genus Azonexus. The sequence continues at coordinate 300,902 of CAVUJN010000016.1, read as the reverse complement.
CGATCGCCGAATTGAGCAGCTCGACGACCAGCACCAGCAGTACGCTGCCGATCATCAGTCCGCGCCCGAGCCACGGTACCGGCAACAGCAGCGCAAGGGGAATCAGCAGCGCGGCCAGCCATACTTCCTGGCGAAACGCGTCCTCGCAGCGATAGGCGGCCCGCAGCCCGGCCCACGAGTAGCCGAAGGCATTCACGATCCGGCGCAGGCCGGTATTGCCCTTGAATGGCGATTCGTTTGCCGGGTCGAGGCCGGTATCGTGCGGCTGGGGATCAGGCATGGCATCTCCGTAAAGGGCTAAAAGCTAAACATGCAATGCGACAGCCTGATGACAGCGCTTGAGCCAGGTCAAGGAAATGACGTTTGTCACAGATCCGTAACCAAATCCCGCGAGCATCGTGCTAAACAGTTGAGTTTTACTACCGGAAGCGGAATTCATGGTCTTTTTCGAGCTTTTCTCCCACAACCCGACCATCGTCAAGGTTCCCGCCGGGCAGGCGCTGTTTTCCGTCGGCGAGGAGGGACACCTGATGTTCGTCCTGTCCAAAGGCACGGCACAGGTCATGGTCAATGACCAGGTCGTCGAAACTCTCGAGCACGGCAACATTGTCGGCGAAATGGGCATCGTTTCCCCCGGCCCGCGTTCGGCGACCGTCGTTGCCAGCAGCGATTGCGAGTTCGTCGCGGTCGACGAAAAACGCTTCCAGTTTCTTGTCCAGCAGACCCCGTTCTTCGCCACCCAGGTCATGCGTGTCATGGCCGAACGTCTGCGCGCCGTCAATCAAATGGTGGGGAATCCAGGCCACTGAGCGGGCAACCTCGGTCAGGCACTCGCGGCCGACAGCTGATTCGCAGAAAATTTCGCGTTCGCCATCTGGCGATAAAGGGTCGCCAGACGCTGTGCCATTGCTTGGTCCGACCACTCGCGGGCGAAAAGCGCCGCATCGCTGCCCAGATGGGCCCAAGCCTTGGGGTGATTGAGGATGTGGGCCAGCGTTTCACCGAACGCTTCGGGCTCGGCAGACGGCGAGATAGCGCCGCGCCCCGGTTCCAGAATGTCTTGCGTTCCCATTTCGGACAACGCGACCACCGGCAGGCCGGCCGCCATCGCTTCGAGCAATACCAGCCCCTGGGTTTCGGTGCGCGAGGCAAAGACGAAGACATCCGCCGCCGCATAGCAGTCGGGCAAGGCTTTGCCGCGGTCAAGATAGCCGATGAAGCGGATCGCGGAAGCGAGCCCGAGGCGGGCGGCCTTTTTCTGCAAGTCGCCCATCGCCGGCCCTTCACCGGCAATTACCAGCAACAGTTCCGGACAGGCGCGCCGGGCAACAACCAGCGCTTCAAGCAGGAAGCCGATATTCTTCTCGTGCGCCACGCGCCCGACAAACAATGCCACCGGCCGCTCCGCCGGAATGCCGTAACGCTGGCGAAAGGCGGTGCCGTCTCCGGCGCCGAACTGGGCGGAAGGGATGCCGGTCGGCAACACATGCAATGGCACCGAAACGCCGTAGGAAACTAGGCGCTCGCGCAATGCCAGAGACGGCACGATGACCGCACCGAGCGCATTGCACTGGCGTCGCGAAAAAGCCCGCGCCTGGCGCTTGAGCCAGCCGGCCGGCAGGAATGCCGCGTAGTGCTGCAGGTATTCCTCGAACAAAGTGTGATAGGTCGCGAGCAGCGGTATCCCGAGCGTGCGGGCCGCGTTGAGTCCAGCGTAGTGGGCGACGAACGGGGTCTGGATATGGATCAGTTCGCAGTCGCGGGCCGCCTCCAGCACGGCGCGATGCATGGCCCTCCAGCCAACCAGCCGGTCTTCCGGATCGCCGGGCACCGGCCGCCCGGGAACCCGGACGATGCCCTGCTCATCAGCTTCGTCGGCGTAACGCGGCACCACCAGGCGAACCTCGACACCAAGGCTGGACAGGCTACGCCGGAAGGTTTCGATCGAGGTCGACACCCCATTGACCCGCGGAAAAAAGACATCGGAAACCATCAGGACCCGCATTCAGGCCTCCACAGGATGAGCAGCCGGACGCGCCAACGCAGGAATCGTGCTGCGCATGCCCCAGGCAACCAGTTCGAGTCGTCCGTCAAAATGCTCGACGATGGCGGTGCAGGAATCGACCCAATCGCCACAGTTGATGTAGGTCTGGTCGCCGATCTCGCGGATCGTCGCCCAGTGGATATGGCCGCAGATCACGCCGTCGAGTCCGCGCTCGCGGGCATGATGGATGGCCGAATCCTCAAAGTCGAAAATGAAGTTGAGCGCCGTCTTGACCTTGCGCTTGGCGTAGCCGGCGAGCGACCAGTAGCCGGCGAGGCCAAAGCGCCGGCGCACCCAAGACAGCCAGTGATTGAGGCGGACCAGCAGGTCGTAGGCTTTGTCGCCAAGTACGGCAACCCAGCGGTGGTGGCGCGTCACCTGGTCAAAGACGTCACCATGGATCAGCAGGAAACGGCGGCCGTCGGCGGTTTCATGGACGAGTTCGTCAACCACCTCGATGTCGCCGAATACGATCCCGCAATAGTCGCGCAACGCCTCGTCGTGATTGCCGGGGATGAAGACCACGCGCTCACCCTGGCGCGCCCGGCGCAGCAGCTTCTGGACGACGGTGTTCTGCGCCTTGGTCCAGTGGATGCTGCGCTTCATCGACCAAAAATCGATGATGTCACCGATCAGGTAGGTCTGTTCGGCCGGGTATTCGCGCAGGAAATCGATGAGACGATCGGCCTGGCACGCCCGCGTGCCGAGGTGAATGTCGGACAGGAAAACGGATCTGACCTGAGGCATGCCGCCACCTTAGCCAACCATCGTGAAACGCCTGTGACACCGGGATGACAAATCAGTGACAGCCTGGTCTTGACTCCGTTGCGGTCAACGCCTAAATTCGGCCCAAATCCAAACCCCACACACCGGAGCCCGCCATGCAAATCGGCACCCCGCTTTCCCCAGGCGCGACACGCGTCATGCTGCTTGGCGCCGGTGAGCTCGGCAAGGAAGTAATCATTGCCCTGCAGCGGCTGGGCGTCGAGGTCATCGCCGTCGACCGCTACGAAAATGCCCCCGGCCACCAGGTCGCCCACCGCGCCCACGTTATCTCGATGACCGACGGTGCTGCCCTGCGTTGACTGGTCGAACTGGAAAAACCGCAGCTGATCGTGCCGGAAATCGAGGCCATCGCCACTGACATGCTGGTCGACATCGAAGCTGCCGGGCTGGCCGAAGTGATTCCGACCGCGCGCGCCGCACGGCTGACCATGAACCGCGAAGGCATCCGCCGGCTGGCCGCCGAAGAGCTCGGCCTGGCGACCTCGCCGTACCGCTTTGCCGACTCGCTGGCCGAGCTGCAAGCCGCCATTGACAGTGGCATCGGCTACCCGTGCATCGTCAAGCCGGTCATGTCGTCATCCGGCAAGGGGCAATCCCTGCTGCGCATCCCGGACGACGTGCAGAAGGCCTGGGATTACGCAGCGAGCGGCGGCCGGGTCAATCAGGGGCGCGTCATCGTCGAAGGCTTCATCGACTTCGATTACGAAATCACGCTGCTCACGGTACGGGCCTGCGATGCGAACGGCGTCGTGCAAACCTATTTCTGCGAGCCGATCGGCCACGTGCAGGTCGCCGGCGACTACGTCGAATCCTGGCAACCGCAGCCGATGAGCTCAGCCGCGCTGGCCAGGGCAAAGGAAATCGCTGCCGCGGTGACCGGCAACCTCGGCGGGCGCGGACTGTTTGGCGTCGAACTGTTCGTCAAGGACGACACGGTGTGGTTCTCGGAAGTCAGCCCGCGGCCGCACGATACCGGGCTGGTCACGCTCTGTTCGCAACGTTTCTCGGAATTCGAGCTGCACGCCCGCGCCATCCTCGGCCTGCCGGTCGATACCGCGCTGCGCGAACCCGGCGCCTCGGCCGTCATCTACGGCGGCATGGACGAATCCGGCATTTCGTTCGCCGGTCTGGAAGCGGCGCTGGCCGTGCCGCACAGCGACCTGCGCCTGTTCGGCAAGCCGGAATCGTTCACCAAGCGGCGCATGGGTGTCGCGGTGGCCAACGGGGTGGATATCGCTGAAGCCCGCGCACGCGCCAAGCTGGCCGCCGGCTTGGTCCGGCCGGTCAAGGCCTGAGCCCGTTCGGGCGGCGTTGCGGTCAACCGGCTTTTTCGCCCGAATTTTGCTACCGACCGCCAGCCCGCAGCGCGGTAAAGATCGCCAGCGTCTGCAGGATCGCGAAGCCGATCAGCACCCCGGAGAAGTTTCCACCGTCCATCAAACGGCCAAACATCAGCGGCGCCAGCGCCAGGCCGGCATCGAGACCGGAATAGACGAAACCATAGACGCGCCCATAAGCCGCCTGCCCGAAACGCGAGGTGGCGACGCGGCGCACCAGCAGGTCACGCGACGGGCCGGCCACGCCGGTGCAATAGCCGATGCCGGCCATCAACGGCAATATGCTCCAGGCGGGCAGCGGCAACAGCGCCAAAGCCATGGCCAGCAGCGCCGCCGCGCCGAGCGCCAGTGCGATCAGCCGTTCATGCTGCTCGCCCTTGCGGGCGAGAAAGCCGCCGCTGACGATGCCGGCCGCCCCGCCCAGCAGATAGGCCGACAAGGCGCCGGCGCCGGCGGCCAGTGTCAGTCCGAAGAGATTTTGCAGGATCGGCGAAGCGAAGTTCTGGATCGCGCCAAAGGCCGCGGTAATCAGGAAGAAGAAGGTAAAACACAGCCACACCGCACGCGAACCGAGAAAGGCGAAGGTCGAGGACGCTGCACCCGGCGGCGTGGCATCGGTGACGGCCGGCGGATCGCTCAGCGCCTTGCGCCGCCAGAACAGCAGGGCTAGCGCGACAGCGGCCACCGTTGCTGCACTCAGGGCGGCGACGCGCCAGCCCGCACTTGCGGCAATCGACGTCAGGAAAACCGGCGCCAGCGCCCAGCCAAGATTGCCCGAAAGGCCGTGCATGGCAAAGGCGTGACCCAGCCGGGGTTGAGAGACATGGCGATTCAGCACCGTGAAATCGGCCGGATGAAAGACGCTGTTGCCCAACCCGGCCAGCGCGGCGACCAGCATCAGCATGGCATAGCCGTCAGCCAGCGAAAGCAGTAGCGCGGCGCCCAGAAAACAGCCGATCCCGGCGCCCAGCACGCGCGCCGCACCCAGCCGGTCAACCAGGAACCCGGAAACCGCCTGGCCAATCCCGGAGATGACGAAGAACACGGTCATCGTCGCGCCGATCCCGGTGAAACTCAGATCGAAATCCTTCATCAGCCACGGAAACAGCGGCGGGAGCAGCAGATGGAAGAAATGCGATACCCCGTGAACGAAACCGACCACGGCGATCGTCTCGACATCGTTCGTCTGTGGATGCGACAAGCTGGCGCTGGTCATCAGGCAATTCCGAAAATGAGGGCGAAGCCGAGTTTACCTTTTTCCTGCGCTCGGGCGATCAGCGCATGTAGCCGCCAATGTGACACATCCCTGTCACATGCGAACCCTATAGTAGCAGCCGAAAAGTCGCCTCCCGGCGCTCGACATTCACTGAGATGACAATTCTCGCCATGACAACTTCCGCACCTCCCGCCACAGCCATTGCTACGCGCCCACAACCTGCCGAGACCTGGGATCAACTGGCCTGCAAGGCAATCATCGGGCAGCTGTGGGCTTTGCGCGAAAAGATGCTGCAGTGCGAGGCCAGTCTTGCCATCAGGCTGGAACATGTTGATCCCAGCTATCGCGCGAGCGCCCGAAACTTCGCGCATTACCTCAAGTTACGCGAGAGCGATCGTCGCCCGCTCCAGGAACGGCTGGCCGAGCTTGGCCTGTCGTCACTTGGCCGTTCTGAATCCAATGTCCTGGCCAACCTGGACAAGGTAATCGGTATCCTGCACCGCCTGACCGGTCAGCCCTGGCAGGCGCATGCCACCGACGAGCCAGTCGGCATCCACAGCAGCCAGCGCCTGCTCGAGCGGCATACCAGCGAACTGCTAGGCGTTCAGCCCGCGGAGCGCGCAGTCCGCATCATGGTCACGCTGCCTTCTGAGGCTGCCAGTGACCCGGAACTGATTCGGCAACTTACCCGGTCGGGAATGGATATTGCCCGGATCAACTGTGCACACGACGGGCCGGACGAATGGCGGACGATGGCCACCTACGTACGCAGCGCGGCACTGGCCGCACGGCGGCCGGTGCGCATCCTGATGGATCTTGGGGGACCGAAGTTACGTACCGGGCGGATCGCACCGGGACTGAGCGTTCTAAAATTACGGCCGTTGCGGGACGAGTTGGGCAGGGTCGTCAGGCCAGTCAATCTGGGTCTGCGCAATGCCGGAACAAGCCTGCCGTTACCAGGCGCCGACGCGCACGTTGGTGTCGATGCAGAGTGGCTGCCACAACTGACTGTCGGCGACCGGCTGGAACTGACCGATGCGCGGGGTGCCGAGCGCCATCTGACGGTTATCGCCCGAACGGCCGGCGGCGTCGTTGCCGAGAGCAGGAATACGACCTATCTGACCCCTGAAACCACGCTCAGGCGAGTGCTCAAGAACGACAAATCGAGCGTCAGCCAGCTGTCCGACCTGCCCGAGCAAGAAGGAACGCTGCACCTGGCCCGTGGCAGCAAAATGCGCCTGACCCGATCCGAAGCAAGACCCGCGGATTTCAAGCGGCGTGGAACACGGAAGCAGCCGATCCCCACCGTGTCCTGTACCCTGCCGGAAATATTCGAGCAGGTCGCCGTGGGCGAACGCATCTGGTTCGACGATGGACGCATCGGCGGCATCATTCGTGGCATCCAACCCGAGTGGCTGGACATCGAAATCACGCATGCCCGGGACAGTGGCGAAAAGCTGGCCGGCGACAAGGGCATCAACCTGCCGGACAGCCGCCTCAACCTTCCCGCGCTGACCGACAAGGACATCAGGGACCTCGCCGTGGTCGCTGAAACGGCGGACATGGTCGGGCTATCCTTCGTGCAGCACGCACACGACATCGACACGCTGCGCTCCCTGCTGCGCGAACTTGGCAGGCCGGACCTCGGCATCGTCCTCAAGATCGAGACCCGTCGCGCCTTCGAGAACCTGCCGGAACTGTTGTTCTCTGCGATGGCGGGCAAGGCGGCGGGAATCATGATCGCGCGCGGCGATCTTGCCGTCGAATGCGGTTACGAGCGCCTCGCGGAAGTTCAGGAAGAAATTCTGTGGGCTGCCGAAGCGGCCCACATGCCCGTAATCTGGGCCACCCAGGTACTCGAAACGCTGGCCAAGACAGGCCTCCCGTCACGCGCCGAGATCACCGATGCGGCGATGGGCGAGCGCGCCGAGTGCGTGATGCTCAACAAGGGACCGCATATCACCGAGGCCATGCGAACGCTCGACGATATCCTGCGCCGCATGCAGGCGCATCAAGCCAAGAAACGCCCGCTCCTGCGCGCCCTGAAGGCATGGAGCCTGGCGGGCAATGACGATCATCCGCCGACAGAAATGACGATGCAATGATCTGCAATACAAATCGGACGACATGATGAATCGCATTCATCTGGAGGCGCCAAGCCCTGACGGCGAGTACTTCGTCTATCGCCTGCCCGCATGGCTCGTGCAACTCCTACGAGTCGGTTCCGGGATCGCCGGCAGCGCAACGGTCTTTCTCGCCGCGCAGCACTGGAGCGCCATGCCCTTGCCGGTCAGGGTGCTTTGCGCATTCCTCGCTGCCGGATTCGGCATCGTCGCGATCAACCGACGAATTCTCGATCCGCACACGCATTTTGTCGCCGACGAACAAGGCATCTTTTTCCCGGGCCACGGCAAGTGGCTGTTCGTTCCCTGGACGAACATTTCGGACATCCGTGTCGTCGAAATCATGGATGGCGAGTCATCGACCGGCATCGCATTCAACCTGCGCCTGTCGCCGCAGGAACAATCCGAGTTCTTCCAGAAGCACCTGAAACCCGTTGACCATTTTCGTGCCGGCGGCGAACAACTGGCCGTCGGCTACGCCAACTATCCGCCACGCCCGAAAGCGCTGGCTGCCGCGTTGCTCGGACTCAAACACAAGAAGCGACAAGAACTGCCTTTCACGCTAGCCTGATGAATTCAAGCCCGACAGGCGAGACAGGCAATGCAGATTTTCATCGACACCGAGTTCACCACGCTGTCCCCCGAGGCGGAATTGATTTCCTTCGGCGCGGTCAGCGAAGATGGACGCGAATTCTATTGCGAACTGGCTCCGCTGGCAGTCGATCGTTGTTCTGGCTTTGTCCGTGAATTCGTATTACCCCTGTTCGAGGGTGGCGATGCGCTTTGCCCGCGCGAGCGCTTCGGCCAACGGCTGGCGGCATGGCTCAGCCAGTTCGACAACCCGCTGCTGCTCGCCGACAGCGACTGGGACATTCTAGTCGTGCGCCATGCAGCGAGCGGCGTGCGAAACCGGCGTCCGGGCCTGCTGACGCTTCCCGGCCCCGATGGACCACTGGAGGTAATGCTGCTGACACTGGCCCCAATGTCGGACAAGGCGCTGGAAATCTTCGAGCAGGAGGTGCTGCAGCACTTCGCCAGTGACAATCGCCAGCACCACGCCCTAGTCGATGCCCGCGCCATACGTTCCGCGCTGCTGGCAGTCATGTCGGCGAACGCTCGCCGCTAACCCTGCCCTTTAGATCCCGATCACGCGCGCAGCCGGGAAACGGGCTGCGAAGCGGCTACCCACGCCTGGCGTGCTGGTGATGTCGAGTTGTGCCTGATGCCGGTTCAGCGAATGCTTGACGATAGCCAGCCCGAGCCCGGTTCCGCCGGCATCGCGCGATCGGCCACGGTCGACGCGGTAGAAGCGCTCGGTCAGTCGAGGAATGTGCTTGGCATCGATGCCGATACCGCTATCCTCGACCGCGAACTCGGCGCCCTGCGCCGTCGCTTTCCATATCAGGCGCACCGTGCCGCCCGCCGGCGTGTAGCGCACGGCATTGGCGACCAGATTTCCGAAAGCGCTGGTCAGCTCGGCTTCGGCACCGCGCAGGTCGCCACGCCCGTCGCTGTCGACGACGATATTGTGCTTGCCGGCCGACAGGGCCTCGCCATCGCGGCGCAGCTTGTCGATCAGGCTGGCCATGTTGACCGGCTCGCTGACCGGCGGCGGCGCCGACTCGATCGAGGACAACGTCAGCAGGTCCTGAACAATGGCCTGCATGCGCCGGGATTGCTCTGCCATCAGCGCCAGGTAGCGCTCGCGTTCGTCACGGTCGACCTCGATTTCCTGCAAGGTTTCGAGAAAGCCGGCCAGCACGGTCAGCGGCGTGCGCAACTCGTGCGAAACGTTGGCGACGAAATCGCTACGCATGCGGTCGAGACGGTCGGCCTGCGTCACATCCTTGATCTGCAAAAGACGCCGCTGATCGGCATAGGGAATCACATGGATAGAGAGAACCCGGGCGTCGGCGCGTTCCGAACGCAGGCTCAGGGGGCGCGAGAAATCACCGCTCTTGAGATAGGCGACGAACTCCGGCTGGCGCACGAGATTGACGATGGGTTGTCCACGGTCGGCAATGATCGTCAAGCCGAGTTGCATCTCGGCCGTAGTATTGCAAAATTCTATGGCATCCCGCCGGTCGAGCAGCACGACGCCGTCGTTCAACGCCTGACCGGCCGCGATCAGCATGTCAACCTGTACCAGCCCCTGGCCAATCTGAGCGCGCAGATCTTTTTCGTGCCGATAAATACGTCCAAAAATATCGCCCCAGAGGCCTGGTGCCTCAAGGCTGGGATCGGCGAAAGGTGCCCGCGACCAGCGGTCGAGACGGGCAAAGTTCCGGAGCTGGAACGCCAATTGCAGCACCAGACTCGAACAAAAAACGGCCCAGCCGACCCATGGCGCGACAAGATAGGACAGCGGTACCGACACGCCGGCCGCCAGCGCAATCAGCAAAAGCGAGCGGGTCACATAGGCGGGCAAGCGCCTCACGCTCCCCGGAAGCGATAGCCCGTACCACGCACCGTTTCGACCCGCTCATGATGCCCGGAAGTTTCGAGTGCCGCGCGCAGGCGCCGAATATGCACGTCTACCGTGCGCTCCTCGATGAATACGTGGTCGCCCCAGACTTCGTCAAGCAGCTGGCCGCGCGTATAAACGCGCTCGGCATGCGTCATGAAAAAAAACAGCAGGCGGAACTCGGTCGGGCCAAGATCAATTGTCTGACTCCCGGCCTGGACACGATGGTTCGCCGGATTCAGCTTGAGATCACCAATCTCGATCGCCTCGCCGGAAAGATGTGGCGCCCGCCGGCGCAGAACCGCACGGACACGGGCCACCAGCTCCTTGGGCGAGAATGGCTTTGTCACGTAATCGTCGGCACCGGCCTCAAGCCCCTGGACCTTGTCCTCTTCATGGGCGCGTGCGGTCAACATGATGACGGGGATCTCGCGAGTACGTTCGTCGCCACGCAACTTCTTGGCCAGGGCAATTCCCGACTGCCCGGGCAGCATCCAGTCGAGCACGACGAGATCGGGCAAAGCGGTGCGGATCGCCGAATCGGCCTCCTCGGCACTTCCAGCCCGCACCACCAGGAAACCCGCGTGCTTGAGGTTGATGACCACGAGTTCCTGAATGGCCGGTTCATCCTCGACGACCAGAATCGTCGGTGTCACGCCTTTTTCTCCTTCGGCGGATGACGGATATCCCGCCCCTCGACAATGAAAACGACATGCTCGGCGATGTTTTTCGCGTGGTCGCCGATGCGCTCGATGGCGCGGGCGATCGAGATGATGTCGATCGAGGTGGTGATGGTGCGCGGATCTTCCATCATGTGCGTGATCAGCTGGCGAATGATGGACTTGAACTCGACATCGAGATCGGCATCGGCGCGGATGATCGGCTCGGCCAGTCGAGAATCGAGCCGGGCGAAAGCATCGAGCGCCTGATGCAGCATTCTGAGCGCGGCCTCGGCAATGTGGCGGACGCCAATGCCGTATTGTGAAGTCATCTGGCCGGCTTCGTAGATACGACGCACGCCCTTGGCGATTTTCTTGGCCTCGTCGCCGGCCCGTTCAAGGTCGGTGACGATCTTGGTGATACCGAAGACCAGGCGCAGGTCCGACGCGGCCGGCTGGCGTTTGGCGATCAGGTGGGCGCAGTCGTCGTCGATGGCTATTTCGAGTTCATTGACCTTGCTGTCGGTTTCGACGATGTGCTTGACGCGGCCCACTTCGCCGCTGCTGTAGGCCTCGATGGCTGCCGAGATCTGGGTTTCGACCAGGCCACCCATCTGCAGCACATGGGTGCGCAGACCGCCGAGATCCTCGTCGTACTGGCTGGAGAGATGCTGGGATTCGTTCATTTTTCTGTCCTCGTCAGCCCATGCGGCCAGTGATGTAGTCTTCGGTCCGCTTGTCTTGCGGCTTGATGAATATTTCGTCGGTCTTGCCGAATTCGATCATCTCGCCAAGATACATGTAAGCGGTGTAGTCCGAAACCCGGGCGGCCTGCTGCATGTTGTGAGTGACGATCAGGATCGTGACGCGCTTCTTCAATTCGTGCACCAGTTCCTCGATGGCGCCCGTGGCGATCGGATCGAGCGCCGAGGTCGGCTCGTCAAAAAGCAGCAACTCGGGGTCGGTGGCCAGGGCGCGGGCGATGCACAGGCGCTGCTGCTGGCCGCCCGAGAGATTGGGCGCCAGTTCCTGCAGGCGATCCTTGACTTCGTCCCAGATGGCGCCGCCACGCAGCGCCTGTTCGACCTTGTCGTCGAGCACGCGTTTTTTCGTTTCGCCGCGCACGCGCAAGCCATAGGCAACATTCTCGTAAATAGTCTTGGGGAAAGGGTTCGGCTTCTGGAAAACCATGCCGACGCGCATCCGGACTTCGATCGGATCGACATCCGAGGAGAGCAGATTGGTATTGTCCGGGAAAAAACGGATTTCGCCTTCGTAGCGGTTGCCCGGGTAGAGGTCGTGCATCCGGTTGAAGCTGCGCAGGTAGGTCGATTTGCCACAACCTGAAGGACCGATCAGCGCGGTGACCTTCTTGTCGTAGACGGGCATGTTGATATTCTTCAGCGCCTGGGCTTCGCCGTAATAGAAATTAAGGTTGCGGGCTTCGGCCTTGAGCGCCGGTTTATCGTGAATCTGCATTTGCGACTCCATTTTGATGTTCATTTTTGGCTAGTTTTGCGCGTTGACCGCAGCAATCCATTTCATGCGCCGGAACGACCGTGAAGCGAAGGCGAAGCCAGCAACGGCACGGTCGTTCCGGTGAATGAAATCACCACTTGATGTTCTTGCGCATCTTGTAGCGCAGCCAGATGGCGATGGCGTTCATCGACAGCACCATGACCATCAGCACGAAACCGGCGGCGGCGGCGTTGATCTCGAAGGCCGGGTCGGGACGCGAGGTCCAGTTGAAGATCTGGATCGGCATCACGGTGAAAGGCGACATTATCCAGTCGAACAAGCCGGCCGGCGGCTCGCCGGTGAACGGTACCGGTGGCAGGAAGGCGATGAAGGTCAGTGCGCCGATGGTGATGATCGGCGCCGTTTCGCCGATGGCGCGGGCGAGGCCGATGATGACACCAGTCAGGATGCCGGGCATGGCGTAAGGAATGATGTGATAGCGGCAGGTCTGCCAGCGGGTTGCGCCGACTGCCATCGAACCTTCGCGGATCATCGCCGGGATGGCGCGGATCGCCTCGCGGGTCGCCACGATGACGATGGGCAGGATCAGCAGGGCCAGCGTCAGGCCGGCAGACAGGATGCTCTGGCCCAAGCCGAAGGCATAGACGAAAATTCCCAGCGCCAGCAGACCATAGACGATGGAGGGCACCGCCGCCAGATTGGTGATGTTGATCTCGATGATGTGGGTAATCCAGTTGCGCTTGGCATATTCCTCAAGGTAGATACCCGCCGCCACGCCAAGCGGCACCGCCGCCAGCGCAGTCACGAACATGACCAGGATGGTGCCGACCCAGGCCGAGAGGATGCCGGATTGCGCCGCCTTGCGCGAGGCAAAGTTGGTGAAAAAGTCGAGGTTCAGTCGCTCCATGCCACGCTGCAGCATGTCGCCGACCAGCAGGAATATCACCAGCAGGCCAATGGCCAGACAGATGATGCCCACTGCCTGAAAGATCGTGTCCTTCATTTTGCCGCGCGCAATCAGGACGCGGATCTGTTCTGTCGTCAATGCCTGCATTTCAGTATGCCTCCCGGAAGCGGCTGCGCAACCACTGGCCGATGATGTTGAAGGCCAGCGTGATCAGCAGCAGGGTCAAACCTGCCGCAAAAATGGTCTGATAACCGATCGAGCCATGCGGCAAGTCACCCAGTGCGACCTGAACGATGAAGGACGTGATGGTCGCCGCCGGTTCCATCGGGTTCCAGGTCAGATTGGGCTGCATGCCGGCGGCCACGGCGAGAATCATCGTTTCGCCGACAGCGCGCGAGATGCCGAGGATGTAGGACGCGGCCAGGCCGGAGACGGCGGCCGGCACCACGACATGGAGCGCCGTGTACAGCTTGGTCCCCCCCATGGCGTACGAGCCCTCGCGCATGCTCATCGGCACCGCGCGCATGGCGTCTTCCGAGAGTGATGAAACGTAAGGCACGATCATGACGCCCATCACCAGGCCGGCGGAGAGCAGCGAGAAGCCGGGCAGTTCCGGAAATATCCGCTGCAGCAGCGGGGTGACGATCAACAGCGCGAAGTAGCCGAAGACGATGGTCGGGATGCCGCCCAACAGTTCAAGAACCGGCTTGGCCACTTCGCGTACCTTCGGGTTGGCGAACTCGGACAGGTAGATGGCGATGACCGTCCCCATCGGGATGGCCACCAGCAGCGCCACGCCGGATGACACCACGGTGCCGGAAACGAGCACCATGATGCCGTAGTGTGCGTCGTCGAACAGCGGCGTCCATTGGTTATCGGTCAGGAAGTCTACGATGCTGACTTGCTGGAAAAAATGGAACGACTCGGAAACGAGCACATAAACGATGCCGACCGTGGTCAGCACCGATACCGCGGCGGCGGCGAACAGCACGGCCTCGATGAGGCGTTCGCTGATGTTGCGCGTGAATTTTCTGGAGAGGCGGTCGCTGACCCGATGCAGGTCTGATGGGTTGTTGGCGGACATGGCGTGATTCACTTGAGAGTTTCTCCCGGATGAAAATTCGGCCCCTAAGGGGCCGAACTTCCGGCGAAGGACGCCGTAGCGTCCGCGCACAGTTTACATCTTGGCTTCGCGCTTCATAAGATCCTCGATGGTGATGCCGACTTCGTTCTTGCCTCCGAAAACGGTACCGATCTTGTTGTCCTTGGCATGCTTCAGGTTGCCATCATAGGCAGACTGCGGCAGCGGCACGTACTTGACCTCGCGCACCAGTTTCTCGGCATTCTTCATGTAGAAATCGACGAATTCGCGGACTTCCGGCTTGTCCAGCGACGACTTCTTCACATAGACGAAAATCGGGCGCGAGAGCGGCTGATAGCTCGCGTTCTCGACGTTGGCGCCGGAAGGCTCGACCGCCTTGCCGGTCTTCGGATTGACGATGGGCAGACCCTTCAGGCGTGCCATGTTTTCAGCATAGTAAGCATAGCCGAAGTAACCGAGCGCATTGACGTCACGGGAAACGCCCTGGACCAGCACGTTGTCGTCCTCGGAGGCGGTGAAGTCGCCGCGCGACGACTTGGCTTTGCCGACGACCGCCTCGGTGAAGTACTCGAAGGTGCCGGAATCGGCGCCGGCACCGAACAACTTCATCGGCGCGTCAGGCCAGGCCGGGTTGACGTCGCTCCACTTCATGACCTTGCCCTGGGAAGCCGGCTCCCACATCTTCTTGAGTTCGTCGACGGTCGCCTGCTTGAGGAAAGTGTTCTTGGGATTGATGACGACGGTCAGCGCATCATAGGCAACCGGCATTTCGATGTACTCGACGCCGGCGGCCTTGCAGTCTTCCATTTCCTTGGCGGTAATCGGGCGCGAGGCGTTGGAAAGGTCGGTTTCGTTACGGCAGAATTTCTTGAACCCGCCACCGGTGCCGGAGATGCCGACCGTCACCTTGATGGCGTTTTTCTTGGCTTTCTGGAATTCCTCGGCAACGGCTTCGGTGATCGGATATACCGTCGAAGAACCGTCAATCTTGACGATCTGGGCCTGCGCTGCCTGGGCACCGAACAGCGCGATACCCGCTACTGCCAACGTCGAGACGATCCTGGATTGCTTGAACATAAGGTAACTCCTGCACATGATTGGTTGAACGACGATGTGCAGGTTACCGGTGCATTGTTACAGCCGGATGACAGGCCGCAACAAAGCGCAGCGTGGACGATTCAACCTGTCTTTGCCGGGCGCCCGGTCTTGATGCGCTCGATGCGCGCCATCACCGTAGTCAGTTGAACATTGTTCAGAACGGACAGCAACGCGAGTCCGGCGCGCACCAGTTCGCTGCGCTTGACTGAACCGCCAAGCGAAGCGATACGCTTCTTGAGCGCCGGAATCTGCGCATACTCGATTTCCGGCATCGAGAAGGAATGGCGAACCAGTTTCGGCTTCTTGCCCTTGCCCTTGCCCTTGACGACAGGCGGCGGGCTTGGCGGCTGCGCGAGATTGACCGCCTGAGCCTTTGCCAAGGCATCGGCAAGCGCCTTTTTGTTCTTCGCCTTGGTTTCGTCAAGCCGGCTCGGTTTCGTTACCGCCGGTTTCGTTACCGCCGGTTTCGTTACCGCCGGTTTCGTTACCGCCGGTTTCGCTGCCGCCGGCTTAGAAACCGCGACCGGCTCGGCTGGCGGCGCTTTCGCTGCCGCCACCTTCCTGGCAACCGGCTTTTTTGTTGCCGGCACAGCGGCCTCGTTCAGGGCAACCGACGGCTCGGTTTTATTTTCGGGCATGACTCTCTCCATTGAAACAAGACGCACAGTTTAGCGATTAACACAAAATGAATGATGAAACTTTTTTGACAGTAGAATGCCCGCGATCAAACCAAGGAGGTAAACATGACACAGGATGAACTCAAACAGGCCGTCGCCCAGGCGGCGGCCGATTACGTGGCCGAAAATGCTCCACAGGGGAGCATCATCGGCGTCGGCACCGGTTCGACGGCCAACTTCTTCATCGACGCACTGGCGCCGTTGCGCGACCGGTTCAAGGGCGCCGTCGCCAGTTCGGAAGCGACGCGCAAGCGCCTCGAAGGCCACGGCTTCACGGTGTTCGATCTCAACGATGTTGACGAACTTCCTTTCTATGTGGACGGCGCCGACGAAATCGATGGTGGAATGAACATGATCAAGGGTGGCGGCGGCGCGCTGACGCGCGAAAAGATCGTCGCCGCCGTCGCCGGGAAATTCATCTGCATCGCCGACAGTTCCAAGGTCGTCGAGACAATGGGCCGTTTTCCGCTGCCGGTCGAGGTCATTCCGATGGCCCGCGCCCACGTGGCGCGAGAACTGGCGATACTCGGCGGCACCCCTGTCCTGCGAGAGGGCTTCGTGACCGATAACGGCAATGTAATCCTCGACGTCAAGGGTCTTGCCATCGTCGATCCGAAGGGACTCGAGGCGCAGATCAACCACATTACCGGCGTCGTCACCAACGGCCTGTTCGCCATCCGTCCGGCCAACATTCTGCTGCTCGGGACCGCCGAGGGCGTCAAGACCGTTTCCTGATTCATTTTCCTGTCACATGGGGGCGCTAGTCTGGCGCCATTGATCGCCATCGGGAGCGCCCCAGTGAATCCGACAGCAAACGAATTCTCCCAGCCCCGGGAACAAACCCTGAACAATCTGCTCGGGATGTCGTCGGCCTGGCTTGGTGCCAGCCAGCGCCTTACCGATCTGCTCGCCGCGTTCGGACGCGACACACTGTATTTTGGCAGCAAGCAACTGACACAATTCGGTCACTGCCAACTCGATGCACTCAGCAATTTCCCCACAAGTCTGTGGCTTGAAAGCAGCATCCGCAACACCCGGCTGATCGATGCAACCTATGAAATCCTCGGTGAAGCGCAGCAATCGCTGATCCACTCTGCGGAAGCACAAGTTCGCGTTTTCGACGAAATCGTCAGTGCAAGCATTAACCAGATCGCGAATGGCAGCCCGCGGGAAGCCCTAGCCGGGGTTATGGGCGAACGGAGCATGCCGGATTCCGCCAAGCATACGTTGCAAAATCCAAGCCAGCCGGCCTTGGAAACCCTCGAAACGCTGCAAAGCGAAGTAAGCCAGATTTCCGAGAGCCTGACGGAGAGCAGTCCGACAACAAGGCCAAACAGGCGGGGCAGAAAAACAGCTAGATAACTGACATCCCGCACGGGGGAACGCGCGTCTCTCTCCATTTGCCCGGCGATGCCGGGTTTTTTTTGCGCGCTGCAAAACTGTTGCGGTCAACCGCCCGGAACGGCCGAATTCACGGCCGTTCTCTGAAACACTCCCACCACACAAAGCCGCCTTCTTCATCATCCTGTAACGTGACCAGCTCATTCTCGCGAACATTCATCACTGGCCGGAGATCGCGATGACCAACACCTTGTTTTGCTACTGCTGCAGAGTCCATCACCCCAAGGCACAGATGCGCCGCCATGTCACGCGAACCGGCGCGCGCTGGCGCTGCTTGCGCAGTATCCATGCGGCGGCGCGCGAAGCGAGCGAGCGTGATGCTTTCGGGCGCCAGCAATCCGAGCAGAACCAGATAGCAGCGATCAGGATGGCCGAACGGGTGGCCGCGCTCCATCTTGAGTCACGCCGACCGTGAGCAAGCTGCAGATCAGGGCACTCGACATTCATGACCTGCTACAGCTCGAAGCCAGTATTGACCTTGTCGAGAACGCCTTTGCCGACCCCGACCGCTATGGACGCGAACGTATCGTGTGGGAAATGCTGGCGGAAAACACGGCGTTCTACCGTCAATTTTTCATCGCGACGAGAGGCAGGCAGATCGTCGGCGTCGCCGGTGTAAAGGCTGCCGATTGGGCGCTCAAGACACACCTGCTCTACCTCTCTGCAGTGGCGCCCGAAATGCGTGGAAAAGGCATCGGCCGCGCACTGCTCGATGCACGCCTGGAATGGATCAAGCGAAAGTTCGACTCGGGAAGAATCCTGGTCTCGACTGCACGGGCGAAACGATTCCGGGAATGCGGTTTCGTCGAGATCCCCGACAGCGAGATCGGGGACCGGCACCTTATGCTCTGCCGCTTTTAGCGCTCGCCAGGAATCGGAAAATGACACGTGTCACGCCCCTGAAACGTGAAATGGCGATAGTCGAAAAAATCATTTGATCAGGAACAGCCATGAGCAATTCGTGCTTCGACCCCAGCGCCACCGAGTGCACACATGATGCCATATTCGAAACGTTGGCCGACCCGTTCCGCCGCCGCCTGCTCTCTCTCGCAGCACTGGGCGTGACTGGCGGAGTACTCGCCGCCGCCGGCATCCCGCTCCCCAGCCTGGCGGTCAGTGCCGGTCGCGCCGCCGGGGCGATCCATGGCTTCATCGGCATTCCGGCATCCACCGCCGATGAAGTCCTGGTACCCGAAGGCCATGTTGTCAATCTGCTCTACGCGTGGGGCGACCCGATTTCCGACGGCCCGCGCGCCCGCGCCGATGCCGGCGACGATGCCGCGGCCCAGATGCAGCAGGCCGGCATGCATCATGATGGCATGCATTTCTTCCCCTTCGTTGAGAACGGCAGGCAGTCGTCGAACCCACGGCCTGCTCTGCATCAACCACGAATACACCGACGATGGCCTGTTGCACAGCAACGGCATGCACGACTGGAGCGCCGGGAAGGTTGCGAAGTCGAAGGCCGCGCACGGCGTTTCGGTGATCGAGATACGGCGTGAAAAGGATGGCTGGCAGCTTGTCCGCCCTTCCCGGCTGGCTCGCCGTATCTGTGCCGATACCCCGTGCCGGATCAGCGGCCCGGCGCGCAATCATCCGGCGATGATGACGGCGACCGACCCGCGCGGCGAAGTCATCCTCGGCACAATCAACAACTGCGCCATGGGCTTCACGCCGTGGGGAACCTACCTGACCTGCGAAGAAAATTTCAACGGCTACTTCAAGGGTCCGCCGACGCCCGATGCCGACCAGAAGCGTTACGGCCTGACCGAGAAGGGTTTCGGCTTCCGCTGGCACGAGCACGACGAACGCTTCGACGCGACGCGCCACCCCAACGAAGTCAACCGCTTCGGCTGGGTAGTCGAAATCGACCCATGGTATCCCGACAAGGCGCCGGTCAAGCGTACCGCCCTCGGCCGCTTTAAACACGAAGGCGCCACCGTCACGCTGGCTCCGGATGGGCGGGCCGTGGTTTACATGGGGGACGACGAGCGTTTCGAGTACATCTACAAGTTCGTGACGCGCGACCGCTACCGCCCCGGCAGCCCCAACAACGTCAATCTGCTCGACGACGGCACCCTCTACGTCGCGCGCTTCGAAGACGACGGCAGCGGACGCTGGCTGCCGCTACGCCATGGCGAAAATTACCCAAAGGGCGGGTTGACCGCAGCAAACGGCTTCACCAGCCACGGCGCCGTAGCCATCCGTTGTCGCCAGGCCGCGGACCTCGCTGGCGCAACAAAAATGGACCGCCCCGAGTGGATCGCGGTAAACCCGAAGGACGGCGAGGTTTACGTGACGCTGACCAACAACAGCAAGCGCGGGACATCCGGGGCACCCGGCACGGACAGCGCCAACCCACGACCGGAAAACAGCTTCGGACACATCGTCCGCTGGCGCGAAAAGGGCGGCAACGCAGCGGCGACCGCGTTTGAGTGGGACATTTTCGCGCTGGCCGGCGACCCGCAGAATCCGGACCCCGCCAAGCAGGGCAACATCAACGGCGACCCCTATGGCAGCCCGGATGGCTTGTGGTTCGACCCAAGCTGCCGGTTGTGGATCCAGACCGACGTGTCGACCAGCCTCCTCAACCAGGGCGAATACGCCAATCTGGGCAACAACCAGATGCTCGTCGCCGATGTACGGGACGGCGCAACCCGCCGCTTCCTGACCGGCCCGAAAGGCTGCGAACTGACCGGCATCACCACGACCCCGGACGGCAAGACGCTATTCGTCAATATCCAGCACCCGGGCGAACCAGCCAGCGAGCGCTCCGACCCGGCCAAACCGACAGCCATTTCAGCATGGCCGGCCAATCAGTTTCCGCAAGCGGCCGGAGGCCGCCCGCGCTCGGCGACCATTGCGATTACACGAGCAGACGGCAACCCAGTGTCCGCCTGACGCAAAAAAAGACCCCGCCGCAGCAGGGTCTCGCAAGGAACGGACGCGCCTCAGGCCGGTGGCGGAGGCCGGTAGCCCTGGATCTGATCGGCACCTTCGCCAAAGAAGTGCTTTTCGACCTGCTCCATGAGGTACTTGCGATGCTTGGCATCGACCAGATTGAGCCGGTTTTCGTTGATGATCATCGTTTGCAACTTGATCCACTGCTGCCATGCCTCTTTCGATACATTTTCGAAAATCCGCTGGCCGAGCGCCCCCGGATAAGGCGGAAAATCCAGACCTTCGGCATCGCGGCCGAGTTTGACGCAATTGACGGTTCGTGCCATGTAAAACTCCGTAGTGTTGATGTGGCCGATTATAAAGCCTTGGCGAGAACCTTGGAACGTCGCTGATAATTGTACATATCGCGCTTTTTGGCCGGCAGGTCATCGACTGAAACCTGTTTGAAACCGCGCTCGACAAACCAGTGCTCGGTGCGCGTGGTCAATACGAACAAGCGCTTTACGCCAGCCTTTCTGGCCCGCCGCTCGATACGTTTCATCAATTGTTCGCCATAGCCACATTCGCGATGCTCCGTGCTCACTGCCAGACAGGCAAGTTCGGCTTCGTCCTCCGAATGCTGGTATAGCGCGGCACAGCCGACGATGATGGCATCATGCTCCATGATCGAGAAATACTCGACCTCGCGTTCGAGCAGTTCGCGCGGCCGGTGGACCAGGATTCCCTCGGCTTCCATCGGTTCGATCAGCGCAATCAGCGCTGCAATGTCATCAGGCTTCGCCTCGCGGATATTTTCCAACGATTCGCGCGTGACAACCGTACCGACTCCGTCATGCGTAAATAGCTCGCGCAGCAACGCACCGTCATGCTCGAAGCCGATCAAGTGCACCCGTCCGACGCCGGAACGGCTGGCCCGCACGACGCACGGCAGGTAGCGGCGCATGTCCGACGACAGCCACTCCCCGGATTTCATGATTTCGGCGACTTCGTCGGCGGTCATCTCGTCGAGCAAATCGCCAGCCGGATTGGTCACTCCCTGGCTATCGGTCAGATAGACCAGTTTGTCGGCACGAATCGCCACCGCCACCGCTTCGGCCGCCTCTTCCATCTGCAGGTTGAATATTTCGCCGGTCGGCGACGGTCCTTCGCAGTTGAGCAGGACGATGTTGCCGAGGCCGAGTTGCGCCTTGATGCCCTCGGCATCGACCTTGCGCACCTTGCCGGCGTAATGCATGTCGATCCCGTCAAGGACGCCGATCGGCTGGCCGGTGATGAAATTGCCGCCAATCACGCGGATCCGGCTGTTGGCCATCGGCGTATTGGGCAGGCCCTGCGAGAGCATCGCCTCGATCTCGAGATAGACGCTGCCGACCGCATCGAGCACGCAATCCAGCGTTTCCGCATCGGTTACCCGGTAGCCTCGGTGGTACTGCGACTCCAGGTTCTTTTCACGCAGCTCTTCCTCGATCTGCGGCCGTGCGCCATGCACCAGCACGAGGCGGATGCCGAGACTGACCAGCAGATTGACATCGTAGGCCAGCGTCTTGGCGAATTCGCTGGCCACCGCCTTGCCGCCGAAGGCGATGACGAAGGTCTTGCCGCGAAAGGCGTTGATATAGGGCGTGACCGCCCGGAACCAGGAGACGAAATGTTCGTCGTAAGAAGCGTCGCTCATTTGGATTTGTTTTTTTCGTGATCGGTGGCCAGCGCTTCTTCAAGACGCTGACAAATGGTTCTCAGTACTTTCGCCCGGGCGAAATTCTTGTTGTTGGCTTCCACCAGTGTCCATGGCGCCAGACCGGTCGAGGTGCGGTCGATCATGTCGCAGGCGGCCGAAGCATAATCATCCCAGCGCTCGCGATTGCGCCAGTCCTCCTCGGTGATCTTGAAGCGCTTGAAGTCGGTATCCTCGCGCGCCTTGAAGCGGCGCAACTGTTCGTCGGCGCTGATCTGCAGCCAGAACTTGATCACCACCCCCCCGGCCTGCGCAAGCTGGTGCTCGAAATCGTTGATTTCAGCGTAAGCGCGCAACCAGTCAGCCTCGGAACAAAATCCCTCGACCCGTTCGACCAGCACCCGGCCATACCAGGAACGATCGAATATCGCCACCCGGCCGTTATGCGGGACATGCCGCCAGAAGCGCCACAAATAGGGCTGCATCCGCTCCTCGTCGGTGGGTACGCCAATCGGGATGATCTGATATTGGCGGGCATCCATCGCACCGGTCACCCGGCGGATGCTGCCGCCTTTTCCGGCCGCGTCGGAGCCTTCGAAAACCAGCACCAGCGAGCGCTTTTCGCGAAAACGCGGATCGCGCACCAGTTCGGAAAGCCGCCCCTGATACTTGGCGAGTTCGTGCTCGTATTCCTTTTTGGCCAGCTTTTGGGTCAGGTCCAGTTCGCTGAGCACGGTCCTGCAGTCGATGGTCGGAATCACCGGCGGCGCGACGGGCACCTGCTGACGCCCCTGCTGCAGTCGGTGCTGGATGGCATCGAGGACGATCCGCCCGACCGTCAGCGAGCGATACGCGTCATCGGTACCCTCGACGATGATCCACGGCGCCTTCGCGGTATTGGTCACGCGCAGGACATGGCCGGCGACCTCCTGCAGCTTGTCGTAGGTCTTGAGGCGCTCGTAACTTGCCGGCGTCACCCGCCAGGCGGTGCGCGGATCCTTTTCCAGCATTTTCAGGCGATTTTTCTGCCCATCCTTGGACAGGTGGAACCAGAATTTCAGGACGAGCGCACCCTCGTTGACCAGCATCGCCTCGAAACGATTGATGTCGTCGAGGCGGTCATCCAGCGCCGTCCGCCGCATGGTGCCGGCGATGCGGTCGGCGATCGGCTGCGAGTACCAAGAACCGGCGAAGACGCCGACTTTGCCTTGTGGAGGCAAGGCCCGCCAGTAACGCCACATGAAAGGGCGCGCGCGCTCCTCGTCGCTTGCATCGGAGAACGCCAGGGTCGAGATATGCCGGGGATCCATCCATGAATACAGCAGATTGATGGTTTCGCCCTTGCCGCTGCCGTTGACCCCACTGATCAGGATGACGACCTGGAATTCCTTTTTCTGCAGCATGTCGTACTGCGCATCCAGCAGCGCAGCGCGCAGCTTCGGAACCTCCTTCTTGAAGGTTGCCTTGTCGATGGCATGACCCAGTTCAGCCGACTCAAACATACGTCACCCCCCCCTGAAATCGCCCCACAAGGCCTGCGCCACAGCCAATGCCGCAAGCCCTGCCGTTTCCGTCCGCAAAATCCGCGGCCCCATCCTGACTGCCTTGAAGCCGACCTGCCTGGCGGCGATGATCTCCTGCGGGTCGAGTCCGCCCTCGGCGCCAATCAATATCTGCAGGCTTTGCGCGGGCGCCAGATCGACCAGCGCCTGCTCGGCATCGGGTGCCAGAATCAGCCGCAACGCACCGTCTGCGGGCCGCGCCAGCCAGCTCTCCAGCTTCTCCAGCGGCGCAAGTTGCGGCACCTGGTTGCGTCCGCACTGCTCGCAAGCCGCCGCCGCAACCCCCTGCCAGTGCGCCACCCGCCGCGCGGCTCGCTCGCCGGACAGGCGAATGACGCTGCGCCGGCTGTCGACCGGAACGATCTGCGAAACGCCCAGCTCGACTGCCTTCTGCACCGTGTAATCCATTTTCTCGCCAGCCTGAACCGCCTGCACCAGCGTTACGTTCAATCCGGACTCGCGCTCGACATCGTGCCATGCCCCCAGCGCAGCGACGACCCGATCCTTCTCGATACGCTCGATACGCGCTTCATATTCGCCGCCACGTCCGTCGAACAACACGATTCCGGCGCCTGGCGGCAAACGCAACACACGCACCGCATGGCGAGCCACCGGCTCGGGCAGGTCGATATGGGCGCCCGGCGCAAGCACCTCCCGGCAGTAAAAACGCGGCTGATTCATCGGTGCTATTATGGGCGAAATCAAAGCTCAGGGGAAAACCATGGTGTCATTGAACCCGCCAGTCTGCGACTTCGGTTTGCCGGCCGCCGACTTCGACCTGCCCGGCAACGACGGGCAGCGCCATACGCTGGCCAGCTGCCGCGGAGAGAACGGCCTCCTGGTGATGTTCATCTGCAATCACTGCCCCTACGTCAAGGCCGTCATCGACCGCATCGTGCGCGACACGCGCGAACTCGCCCGCCTCGGCATCGGCAGCGTGGCGATCATGAGCAACGACGTGGCGACCTACCCGGAAGACTCGCTCGAGCACATGACCCAACTGGCGAAGGATCTCGACTTTCCCTTCCCCTATCTTTACGACGAATCGCAGGCCGTGGCGCGTGCGTACGGCGCGGTGTGCACGCCCGACTTCTTCGGCTACAACGGCAAGCTGGAGCTACAGTATCGCGGCCGCCTCGACGCTTCCGGGCGCAACCCGGGTCCGGCTGATGCACCGCGCGAGCTGTTCACTGCCATGCGCCAGATCGCCGAAAGCGGACAAGGACCAAGGGATCAGACGGCGTCGATTGGTTGTTCGATCAAATGGCGGACAGACTAAAGCGGCACTCCCGTTGCTAAGAGCGTCCTTTTCGTTGCACATGGGCGTCGAGTTGGTCCAGCACGAACCCGGTCACGTTGCCGACAAGGCGATTGCCGACGCGAATCGAGAAGTAGACACTGTCGGCGATTTTCAGGTGCGCTTGCTCCACCGCCTTGACCGGCGCTGAAATCGGCCTGATTCGGGCCAGTAGCCCATAGGGCAGGCGCGTCATCGCGCGCTGCACCTCATTGATGGCCAAGGCTGCCGCATCTACCGTTTCTTCAGCGAGGTCCTTGGCACCGCGAATCTGGCGCAGGGTCTTGGGTTCCATGAGAAATCCTTTCAGGCGCTCGCGCACCATTGCTTGATCTGGACATATACCGCTTCATCGTGTGCCAACTGCATGTGCGCCACCCCGGGGAACAGCTTTACATGTTCGCCAGCCTGCGGCGGTTGTACAAGCCCGTCGCCAAAAAGCTGCGAGGCCAGGTGTTCGGGATCATCCGTCACCGTACCGGCGATCAGGTAGTGCCTGGCGCTGGCCAGCCACGGCACGCTGTCGCTGAAGTCGACACCATCGAACACCGCGCCGTGACGCAGATCCTTGATTCCCTGGCTGCGCTGGTTGGCGATGTCGCCGACCAGCGCAGCCACCGGATGCGGCACCGCATGCAGTATTTTTGTCACCAGATGCCCCATCCGTTCGAGGGCTGCGCCTTCGTGCGGCGTCCCCAGGTAGAAGGCCCGGCTGACCAGGCTAACCCATCCCGCCTCGCGGCGGGCGCCGTAATGGCAGGCAGCGCGCACTACCAGCCCGCCCATGCTGTGGCCGATCAGGACCAGATCGTCCACCGGCACGGGGTAGGCCGCCAGCAAGCGTTCAAGCAGCGTGTCAAGAACCTGGCCGTTGTAGGCAATCGGCAAGCCGGTGTTGTAGCGCAGCAAAAACGGCGTATAGCCGAGATCGCGCTGCAATGCGCTACCGTAATTGCGTGAAGGATCGCCGGGGAAACCCCAGACACCTTCATGGCAACACAAGCCGTGAAGCAACACGCACAACTTGCCCGTTGGTGAGGGGCATGCGGCCGTCAGCGCCGCCGGAGTCAATGACAGGGGAAGATTGTTCCGGTAGAAAGCCATGTCGATCGCCAACCCGTTGTCCCGATCGCTCAGGTAATCGCCGATACAGCCGTTGAGGAAACTGGCCGCCGTGTCGCCCCAGGCAGGCTGTGAAACGGAATCGCTTATCTTGTCGGCCACGCTGAATTTCCGTCCGGAGGCAGTTCATAACATTCCGAGCCTACGCCGGAAACCACTGCATGAATAGGGAGCGCTGCCAAATTCATCTGCCCGCCGGGCGCGGAGTGGGCCATCAAATACAACCGAATCGAACTTTAGGGTATCCAAATATAGCTTTTTTGGCGATAATCTGGCGATAATCAATATTCTTTCCAGGCGCCCTCTCCAACCTGCGAACAGCCATAAGGGACAATCGACATGAGTTCAAATACGCAACAGCAATCATCCGTCTTCAACCCCATTACCGGCGCCATTCGTGCCCTGGCGATGGATGCCGTACAGCAGGCCAACTCCGGTCACCCAGGCGCCCCGATGGGCATGGCCGAAATCGCCGAAGTGCTCTGGCGCCGCCATCTTCGCCACAATCCGGTGAACCCCAACTGGCCCGACCGCGACCGCTTCGTGATGTCCAACGGCCACGGCTCGATGTTGGTCTACGCCCTCCTCCACCTGACCGGCTATGACCTTTCGATCGACGACCTGAAGAGTTTCCGCCAACTGCATTCGAAGACCGCCGGCCACCCTGAATTTGGCATCACCGTCGGCGTCGAAACGACGACCGGGCCGCTCGGCCAGGGGGTCACCAATGCCGTTGGCTTCGCATTGGCCGAAAAGGTGCTGGCTGCCGAATTCAACAAACCCGGCCACGAAATCGTCAATCACCACACCTACGTCTTCATGGGCGACGGCTGCCTGATGGAAGGTGTTTCGCATGAAGCCTGCTCGCTGGCCGGCACCCTGGGGCTCGGCAAACTGATCGCCTTCTGGGACGACAACCGCATCTCGATCGACGGACACGTCGAAGGCTGGTTCACCGATCACACGCCAGGCCGCTTTGAATCCTACGGCTGGCACGTCATTCCCGATGTCGATGGCCACAATGCCGACGCCATCGAAAAAGCGCTGCTTGCCGCCCGCGCAGTCACCGACAAGCCGAGCCTGATCTGCTGCCGGACGACGATCGGCATGGGCTCGCCCAACAAGCAGGGCAGCCACGACTGTCACGGTGCACCGCTCGGCAAGGACGAAATTGCCGCGACTCGCGAATGCATCGGCTGGCCGCACGCGCCGTTCGAGATCCCTTCGGACGTTTATTCCGCCTGGGACGGCAAGGCGCGTGGCGCCACTTTCGAAGAAAACTGGAACACCCGTTTTGCTGCCTACCGTGCCGCCTTCCCGGCTGAAGCCGCCGAGTTCGAGCGCCGCGTCATGAAGCGCGAACTGCCGGCCAACTGGATGGCGACCAAGTCGGCCTACATTGCCTCATGCCGCGAAAAAGCCGAAAACATCGCCACCCGCAAGGCCTCGCAAAACGCCCTTGCCACGCTGGTTCCGGCCGTGCCGGAAATCTTCGGCGGTTCGGCTGACCTGGCTGGCTCCAACCTGACGTTCGTCAAGGGCAGCAAGGGCGTCACCCGCACTGAGGGCGGCAACTACTGCTACTACGGTGTCCGCGAATTCGGCATGACCGCCATCGCCAACGGTATCGCGCTGCACGGCGGCCTGTTGCCGTACACCGCAACCTTCCTGGTTTTCTCCGACTACGCCCGCAACGGCATCCGCATGGCGGCGCTGATGAAACAGCGCCAGATCATGGTGTATACGCATGACTCCATCGGCCTGGGCGAAGACGGTCCGACGCACCAGCCGATTGAACACATTCCCAGCCTGCGCATCATTCCGAATCTCGATGTCTGGCGTCCGGCCGACGCCACCGAAACGGCAATCGCCTGGACGGCCGCCATCGAACGCGCCGACGGACCGAGCATGCTGGCACTATCACGGCAGAATCTGCCGACCGTAACCGCCAATGCCGGCGACGCGGATATCGCCAAGGGCGGCTATGTACTCTCCGATTGCGCCGGCGAGGCGAAGATCACCTTCATCGCCACCGGCTCCGAAATCAAACTGGCACTCGATGCCCAGGCCGCGCTGGCGGGCGAAGGCATCGCCTCGCGCGTCGTTTCGATGCCCTGCACCAATGTCTTCGACCGTCAGGATGCCGCCTACAGGAAGGCGGTGATCGGGCAGGCCCCGTGCGTGGCGATCGAGGCGACCCATCCCGACTTCTGGCACAAGTATGTCGGTACGGATGGCGCGGTAATCGGCATCAACCGCTTCGGCGAATCCGCTCCCGCCGACAAGTTGTTCGAACTGTTCGGCTTCACGGTCGCCAACGTCGTGAGCACGGCCAAGGGGTTGCTGTCCTGATCTGCGGGAAATTGACGCCAATTGAGTCGTTGTTCCAGGGGGCCGCAAGGCCCCTTTTGCTTTGCGTGCGGCACACCCGCCTCGATTACCGCCCGCTGGCGCATTGCGTCGCGCCGTCAGGCCAATCCATATCATTAACATTACTCAGGAGATCACCATGAACGTCATCAAACTCACCGACCTCGATGTATCCGGCAAGCGCGTTTTCATCCGTGCCGACCTCAACGTCCCGCAGGACGATAGCGGCAATATTACCGAAGACACCCGCATCCGCGCCTCGCTGGCGTCGATCCGCTACTGCCTCGACAAGGGCGCTGCGGTCATGGTCACTTCCCATCTCGGCCGGCCGACCGAAGGCGAGTTCAAGCCGGCGGACAGCCTGCAGCCGGTCGCTAATCGCCTCGGCGAATTGCTCGGATGTACGGTGCGCCTGATCCAGAACTGGGTCGATGGTAGCTTCGAGGTCAAGGCTGGCGAACTCGTACTGCTTGAAAACTGCCGGGTCAACAAGGGCGAAAAGAAGAACAATGAGGAACTGGCGCAGAAAATGGCCAAGCTGTGCGACATCTACGTCAATGACGCCTTCGGTACCGCCCACCGTGCCGAAGCCACGACCCATGGCATCGCGCAATTCGCGCCGGTCGCCTGCGCCGGCATGCTGATGGGCGCCGAGATCGACGCGCTGGGCAAGGCGCTGCATAGCCCGAAGCGCCCGCTGGTCGCCATCGTCGGCGGCTCCAAGGTGTCGTCCAAGCTGACCATTCTCAAGACGCTGGCCGACAAGGTCGATCAACTGATCGTCGGCGGCGGCATCGCCAACACTTTCCTGCTCGCCGCCGGCAAGCCGATCGGCAATTCGCTGGCTGAAGCCGACCTGGTCAACGAGGCGCGCGCCATCATCGACATGATGAAGGCGCGTGGTGCGGAAGTGCCGCTACCCAGTGACGTCGTGGTCTCCGAAGAATTTTCGTCAACCGCCGTCGCCCGCACCATCAGCGTCGATGCGGTAGGCAACGCGGACCGCATTCTCGACGTCGGCCCGAAGACCGCCGCCCGCCTCTGCGACATCATCGTCAACGCCGGTACCATTGTCTGGAACGGCCCGGTCGGCGTCTTCGAAATTCCGCAATTCGCCGGCGGCACCAAGATGCTGGCAGCAGCCATCGCCCATTCCGAGGCCTTCTCGATCGCCGGTGGTGGCGACACGCTGGCCGCCATCGCCAAATTCGAAATCCACGACCAGGTCGGCTATATCTCGACCGGCGGCGGCGCCTTCCTCGAATTCCTCGAAGGCAAGGCCTTGCCGGCGATCGCCATCCTCGAAACGCGCGCCGCAAAATAAAGCCTGTCATCGCGTCGACCGCAAACTGTCACGGTCGACGTGTAAAAGCACAAAAAAACATATCCGAAATCCAAAGGACCCCCATGTTACGTCACACCAAAATCGTCGCCACATTAGGCCCCGCCTCATCAACGCAGGAAATTCTCGAACGCCTGGTCGAGGCAGGCGTTGAACGTCGTGCGCATGAATTTCTCGCACGGCAGCGCCGAGGACCATCTGGCGCGCGCCGCCGGCATTCGCGCGGCCGCCGCCAAATATGGCCGGACGATCGGAATTCTGGGCGACCTTCAGGGCCCGAAAATTCGCGTCGGCAAGTTCGCGGGCGACAAGATCATGCTGGTCTCCGGTGAAAACTTCATTCTCGATGCACAGTGCGCTCTCGGCAGCCAGGAGCGCGTCGGCCTCGATTACAAGGAGTTGCCGAGCGACGTCAAATCCGATGATGTGCTGCTACTCGACGATGGCCGCCTCAAACTGTTGGTCACTGGCGTGCACGGCGCCGAAATTCATACCCGGGTGCTGGTCGGCGGCGTCCTGTCCAACAACAAGGGCATCAACCGTCAGGGCGGCGGCCTGACCGCACCCGCTCTGACTGCCAAGGACATGGAGGACATCAAGACGGCCGCCCTGATCGGCGTCGATTTTGTTGCCGTATCGTTTCCCAAGAGCGCCTCCGACATGTACATGGCGCGCCAGCTGTTGCGCGCCGCCGGCAGCAATGCAGTGCTGATCGCCAAGGTCGAAAGGGTCGAAGCCGTCACCCATCTCGAGGAAATTCTCGACGCATCGGATGGCGTCATGGTCGCACGCGGCGACCTCGCCGTCGAAATCGGGGATGCCGCGGTGCCGGCCCTGCAAAAACGCATGATCCGCATGGCGCGCGACCGCAACAAATTGTCCATCATCGCCACGCAGATGATGGAATCGATGATCCTTTCGCCGATACCGACCCGCGCCGAGGTTTCCGATGTCGCCAATGCCGTGCTTGACGGTACCGATGCCGTGATGCTGTCAGCGGAAACCGCTGCCGGGAGATATCCGGTGGAAACCGTCGAGTCGATGGCCCGCATCTGCGTCGAGGCCGAGCGCTCTTCCGAGTGCACCCTCGAGCGCGAATTCCTCGACCGCGTGTTCACCCGGATCGATCAGTCGATTGCCCTGGCGGCGATCTGGACTTCGCATCACCTCAATGTCAAGGCTATCGCCGCGCTCACACAATCCGGCTCGACCGCGCTGTGGATGAGTCGCCTGAACTGCGGCGTGCCAATTTATGCTTTGACTCCGGATGCCGTATCGGTTGGCCGCATGGCGCTTTATCGTGGCGTCTGCCCCCTGCTCATGACCCAGAAGAATGACGACCGCGACCTGTTGCTGGCCGAAGCCGAGCAATTGCTGCTTGACCGCGAGGTGGTCGCAAGTGGTGACCTGATCGTCCTGACCGCCGGAGAGCCAGTCGGTTGCACGGGGGGGACGAACACCCTGAAAATTGTTCGGGTCGGCGAGGATCAAGCCAGCTGACCGAGTAGGAGTAGAATAAAGACGTCATCAACATTGTCCAGAAAAGGAGTTTCCATGCCACTCGTTTCCATGCGCCAACTGCTCGACCATGCCGCCGAAAATGGCTACGGTCTGCCCGCTTTCAACGTCAATAATATGGAACAGGTCTGGGCCATCTGCGAAGCCGCCAGCCAGGCCGATGCCCCGGTCATCATGCAGGCCTCGGCCGGTGCCCGCAAATACGCCGGCGAGCCCTTCCTGCGCCACCAGATCCTTGCTGCCCTCGAAGCCTATCCGCACCTGCCGATCGTCATGCATCAGGATCACGGACAAAGCCCCGCCGTTTGCATGTCCGCCATCCGCTCCGGCTTCACCTCGGTGATGATGGACGGCTCGCTCGAAGCCGACGGCAAGACCACTTCATCTTACGAATACAACGTCGACGTGTCGCGCGAAGTGGTCAAGTTCTCGCACGCCATTGGCGTTTCGGTCGAAGCCGAACTCGGCGTCCTCGGTTCGCTCGAGACCATGAAGGGCGACAAGGAGGACGGCCACGGCGCCGAAGGCCACATGACCCGCGAGCAGTTGCTGACCGACCCCGACCAGGCCGCCGATTTCGTCAAGCAGACCAACTGCGACGCACTGGCGATCGCCATCGGCACCAGCCACGGCGCCTATAAATTCACCAAGAAGCCGACCGGTGACATTCTCGCCATCGACCGCATCAAGGAAATCCACGCCCGCATCCCGAATACCCATCTGGTGATGCACGGCTCATCCAGCGTGCCGCAGGAACTGCTCGAAGAAATCCGCCAGTTCGGTGGCGACATGAAGGAAACCTACGGCGTGCCGGTCGAGGAAATCGTCAAGGGCATCGCGCACGGCGTGCGCAAGGTCAATATCGACACCGACATCCGCTTGGCGATGACCGGCGCCGTTCGCCGCTACATGGCCGAGAATCCCGGAAAGTTCGACCCGCGCGATTACCTGAAACCTGCCCGCGAAGCGGCCAAGAAAATCTGTCTGGCCCGTTTCGAGGCCTTCGGGTGCGCTGGCCGTGCCAGCCAGATCAAGGTCATTCCGCTGGACAAAATGGCCGAGCGTTACGCCAAGGGCGAACTGAACCAGATCGTCAAGTAAGCCCCGGTTCATCGCACCGACGACCGCCCGGCGGGCGGAATTCGGTGCGATGATTTTGGATCAGGTCGCTACCAGCGCGGCCTCGATCTCGGCGAAGGTCTTGGCGACCTCGAAGGTCTGGATCGGCACCCCGAGGTGGCGTCCGATTGCCGTCGCGGAAAACATGCCGCGTATTGCATCGCGTTGCAAGACTGGATCGTGTTCGACGACGACCGCATGCTGGCGACCAAAATTTTCCAGCGTGCGCAGGATGTGCCCGACTTCGGCGTGCAACACGTCGCCCATCGCCAGCGTATCCATCATCCCGCGCGGCGTCATGACATCGGAAACAGCCAGATCACTGTGCTTGCAGCCGCGCTCCTGAACCATCTTGATCGGCCGCTCGCCCATGGTGTCGCGCGCCGTGATGACACCGATGACGACATCATCGAGCTCGGCAACGAACAGCAAGCGCACGCCGCGCGAGATCATGATCTTGGTCGCCTCGCTCAACGAGGCATCGGGACGAACCGTGGCCGGCGTCACCCGCCGGAAGTCGGTCATGACGCAGATCGCCGGGCTCGCCAGCGTAACGGTGGTGAAATTACTGAGTTGGCGGCAAACCGCGCCAGGACTCAGGCGGGTAGTCGGTAGCGGGTTGTAGACTGCTCGTTCCATTTAGTTCGTCCTCTGTTCCAAAAGCACAGGCATTCGTTAAGGGATAAGAAATTTAGCGACACATCGGGGGGAAGTATCCCAGAGTCCGCCAACGCCAGTCAATCCGCAATTCAGCCCCCGCAGGCACCGCCCATAGTTTCACGAATTCCTCGCCCCGGTGCACGATTCGAGGGCATCAGCAGGTCATCCGAATTGATCATGGCTGACACTTGTTCAGCCGGCCCTCACCAGGTCGAACGCCGCCAGCAGATCAGGCACCAGTGCATCGCAATCCGCGGCACTGACCGGTTGCCCTTCGTTGTACCCATAGGGCACGCAGTAGGCCTGGCAACCGGCTGCATGGGCAGCATGTATGTCGTGCTTGGAGTCGCCGATATGCAGGTTGCGGTCCGGACGCACACCGAAAATTTCGCATGCGTGCAGGATTGGCTCGGGGTGCGGCTTCTTGTGGGCGGTGGTGTCGCCGGAAACGATGACGTCGAAGAAATCGCTCATATCCATGCGATCGAGCAACGCTTCGGTAAACATGCCCGGCTTGTTGGTGACGACACCCATCTTGACACCGCTCGCCTTCCAGGCCTTGAGACCTTCGAGCACACCCGGATAGACTTGGGCAAAACGGCCGTTGGAGGCCGTGTAGTGGTGCTTGAAGGATTCAATCGCCGCATGCAGTTGTTCGGCAGTCGGCGGATGCTCGTGCGTCAGGCAGCGTTCGACGAGCACAGCCATTCCCTTGCCGACGAAGCTGTGAATTTCAGACAGGGAGCGCGGTGGTGCCCCGACCTCCTCGAGCATCAGACGGCAGGCTTCGGCAAGATCGGCCACGGTATCGAGCATGGTACCGTCAAGGTCGAAGGTAACAGAGTCGAAGCGCATCACACAGCCTTCAGTTCGGCACGTAGAGCACCAATGATCGAGTTGTAGCGTTGCGGATCGCTGTCCTTGCCGGCACCATAGACCGCGGAACCGGCAACGAAGGCGTTGACGCCGGCACGGGCGATTTCGGCGATATTTCCGGTATTGACGCCACCATCGATTTCGAGACGGATGCGGCGGCCGCTCTGTTGCTCGTAGGCGTCGAGCTTGGCACGCGCCACTTTGGCCTTGGCCAGTGTACCGGGAATGAATTTCTGGCCGCCGAAGCCGGGGTTGACGCTCATCAGCAAGATGACGTCGATCTTGTCGAGCACGTAGTCCATATAGTCGAGCGGTGTCGCCGGATTGAAGACGAGGCCCGACTTGCAACCGGCTTCACGAATCAACGACAGGCTGCGGTCGACGTGCTCCGAAGCTTCCGGATGAAAGGTAATGATATTGGCGCCGGCCTTGGCGAAGTCGGGAATGATGCGATCGACCGGCTTGACCATCAGGTGGACATCGATCGGCGCCGTGGTACACGGCCGGATCGCCTCGCACACCAGCGGTCCGATGGTCAGGTTGGGAACATAATGATTGTCCATCACGTCGAAGTGGATCCAGTCGGCACCGGAGGCGATGACGTTGGCCACTTCTTCGCCCAGCTTAGCAAAGTTGGCTGAAAGGATGCTCGGGGCGATGATGAAATCGTTAGCGGACATTTTGAACTCCTTTGGAAAGAAAAAAAGGCCCCGAGAACGGGGCCAAAGACGACGAATCGTCGCAGAGTGATCGGGTATAGGCTTGTGGAATCAACGACGGTACGCGGCCGCGATTTTCTCCAGTGAAACCGGCTTGATACGGGACGCCTGACCGGCCGAACCGAAGGCCTGAAAACGCAGGACGCAGATTTCCTTGGCGGCCGCCGTTGCTGCCTTGAGGAAGAAGCGCGGATCGAACTCCTCCGGCTTCTTGGCCATCGCCTGCCGCATCGCGCCGGTCATTGCCAGGCGGATGTCGGTATCGATATTGACCTTGCGCACGCCGTTCTTGATGCCTTCGACAATTTCCTCGACCGGCACGCCGTAGGTTTCCTTGATCTGGCCGCCATACTGGCGAACGATCGCCAGCCATTCCTGGGGGACGCTGGAAGAGCCGTGCATGACCAGATGGGTATTCGGGATACGGGCATGAATCGCCTTGATGCGGTCGATGGCAAGGATGTCACCGGTTGGCGGACGGCTGAACTTGTAAGCGCCGTGGCTGGTGCCGATGGCGATGGCCAGCGCATCGACGTTGGTCTTGGCGACGAAATCGGCAGCCTCGTCGGGATCGGTCAGCATTTGCGAGTGGTCGAGCTTGCCGGCCGCGCCGATGCCATCTTCCTCACCGGCTTCGCCGGTTTCCAGCGAACCCAGGCAGCCCAGTTCTCCTTCGACCGAAACGCCGATGGCATGCGCCATTTCGACTACCTTGGCAGTCACGGCAACGTTGTACTCGTAGCTGGTCGGCGTCTTGCCATCCTCGCCGAGCGAACCGTCCATCATGACGCTGGAGAAACCGCTGCGCATCGATGCCTGGCAAACGGCCGGCGACGTGCCGTGATCCTGATGCATGCAGACCGGGATCTCCGGGTATTGCTCAATGGCCGCCTCGACCAGCTTGCGCAGGAAAGGCTCGCCGGCATACTTGCGGGCGCCCGCGGAGGCCTGCAGGATGACCGGGCTGTCACAGGCTTCGGCAGCCTGCATGATGGCCTGGATCTGCTCCATATTATTGACGTTGAAAGCGGGTAGACCGTAGCTGTGCTCGGCTGCATGATCGAGCAACTGGCGGAGGGAAATCAGTGCCATGACAAATCCTTTCAGGGTTATTTTGCGGCAGCGCGCGCAACCAGCGCAGCAACTGCAGGCAGCTCGCGACCTTCGAGGAATTCCAGGAAGGCGCCACCACCGGTGGAGATATAGCCAATGTCGTCACTGACCTTGAATTGAGCGATCGCCGCCAGCGTATCGCCACCACCGGCCACCGAGAACCCCGGCGAACGGGCAATGGCCAGCGACAATGCTTCTGTTCCTGCGGCGAAAGCCGGAAACTCGAAAACGCCGAGCGGTCCGTTCCAGACAATGGTGCCGGCCGACTCGACGATCTCGGCGATCACTTTCGCCGTCTGCGGACCGACGTCGAAGATCATTTCATCAGGCTGAACCTGATCGGCGGCACGCGGCGTCGCAGCGGCCTCCGGCGAAAACTCCGTGGCCACCACGACATCGCTAGGAATCGGCACCGAAGCGCCACGTTCGGCCATCATTTTCATGATGGCGCGCGCCTCGTCGACCAGATCGGGCTCGGCCAGCGACTTGCCGATCGGCAGGCCGGAAGCCAGCATGAAAGTATTGGCAATGCCGCCACCGACGATCAGGCGATCGACGCGGCCAGCCAGCGAGCGCAGGATCGAGAGCTTGGTGGACACCTTGGAGCCGCCGACGATGGCGACCAGCGGACGCTTCGGATCGCCGAAGACGCGCCCCAGCGCATCGAGTTCGGCTGCCAGCAGCGGCCCGGCACAGGCGGCCTTGGCCTCGGCAGCAATGCCGTGGGTGGTCGCTTCGGCGCGGTGAGCCGTACCGAAGGCATCGTTCACATAGACATCGCAAAGTGCCGCCATGCGCTTGGACAGCGCCGGGTCATTGGCTTTTTCGCCAACATTGCCACGGCAGTTCTCAAGCAGCACGACTTCGCCAGGCACCACGTTCCACCCGCCATCCACCCAGTTCTTGACCAGGGGTACGGGGCATTTCAGATGGGAGGAGAGCCGATCGGCAACCTTCTGCAAGGAGTCCTTGGCTTGCAGGTCTCCTTCTTTCGGGCGCCCGAAATGCGAGGTCACCATCACCGCCGCACCGGCTTCCAGCGCCTGGCGAATCGCACCCAGAGAGGCAGTGATCCGCGTCTCGTCGGTGATCTCGCCGTCAGCGCCCACGGGCACATTGAGGTCGGCGCGAATGAAAACACGCTTTCCCTTCAGGTCGAGATCAGACATGCGAACGAAGTTTGCCATCGAGTCTTCCTCCCGGTTGCTTACTTGGCGACGTGCTGGACGAAGCGCATCATGTTGCAGGTGTAGCCATACTCGTTGTCGTACCAGGAAACCACCTTGACGAAGGTCGCGTCGAGGGCGATACCGGCATCGGCATCGAAGATCGACGGCATTGCACAGCCGCGGAAATCGGTTGACACCACTTTTTCACTGGTATAGCCAAGCACACCCTTGAGCGGACCCGAGGTCGAGGCCGCCTTCATCGCGTTGCAGATCTCCTCATAGGAAGCGCCCTTGTCGAGTTCGACGGTCAGGTTGACCACGGAAACATCGGAAGTCGGGACACGGAAGGCCATGCCCGTCAGCTTCTTGTTCAACTCGGGCATCACCACACCAACGGCCTTGGCGGCGCCGGTTGACGAAGGAATGATATTTTCGAGAATTCCGCGTCCACCGCGCCAGTCCTTGGTCGAAGGGCCGTCCACCGTTTTCTGGGTAGCTGTTGCTGCATGCACTGTCGTCATCAGGCCACGCTTGATGCCAAAATTGTCTTGCAGAACCTTGGCGACTGGCGCCAGGCAATTGGTGGTGCAGGAAGCTGCCGAAACGATGGTCTCACCGGCATATTTCTGGTGATTGACGCCATAGACGAACATCGGCGTATCGTCCTTGGACGGCGCAGACTGAACGACCTTTTTGGCCCCGGCGGCGATGTGCTTGGCGCAGCTTTCCTTGGTCAGGAACAGCCCCGTGCAGTCGATGACCACATCAGCACCCACTTCATTCCACTTCAGTTCGGCCGGATCCCTGACGGCGCTGAGACGAATCTTGCGACCATTGACAACCAGGCTGCCGGCGTCGACGGACACCTCGCCCGGGAAATTGCCATGCACCGAGTCGTACTTGAGCATGTAGGCCAGATAATCCGGATCGAGCAGATCGTTGATACCGACAATCTCGATATCCGAGAATTCAGCTTCCTTGGCAACGGCACGGAAAACCATCCGTCCGATACGTCCAAATCCGTTAATGCCAATTCGAAGAGCCATAACTATCTCCTTGCAATCAATAAGAAAAGGTTAAAAGTTCGCCTTAATTGCCAGCGAAACCGGCAATCGTGCGTTCGACAGTTTGCACCAGATGCTCGACTGTCAGGCCAAAATGTTCAAAAAGGGCGGGTGCCGGCGCCGATTCGCCGAACTCGTCAAGACCCAAAACCTGGCCGTCGAGACCGACATACTTGCGCCAGAAATCGGTATGCCCGGCTTCGATCGCCACGCGGCAAACACCTGCCGGCAACACCTGCTTTTTCCAGTCGGCGGACTGGCGATCGAACTGCCGGGTACAGGGCATCGAGACGACGCGAACCGAAACCCCCTTGTCCTTGAGCGCAGCTTGCGCCTGCATGGCCAGCGCGACTTCCGAGCCGGTCGCGATAATGACCGCCAGCAACCGGCCAGCGCCTTCTGCCAGGACATAGCCGCCCCGCGCGACGTCATCGGCCTTGCCGGCGGCAGCGCTGAACTGGGGCAGATTCTGCCGCGACAGCATCAGGGCCGACGGGCCGTCCTTGCGTTCGAGGGCGAGCGCCCAGGCAACCGCAGTTTCCAGTTCATCGCACGGCCGCCAGAGATCGAGGCCGGGAATGACGCGCAGGCTGCTGGCGTGTTCGACGGGCTGGTGGGTCGGACCGTCTTCGCCGAGACCGATCGAATCGTGGGTCAGGACATGGACGACGCGCTGTTTCATCAGCGCGCTCATTCGGATTGCGTTGCGCGAATAATCGGAGAACACGGCGAAGGTGCCGCCGTAGGGAATCAGGCCGCCATGCACGGCAACGCCGTTCATGATCGCCGCCATGCCGAATTCGCGGACGCCATAGGAAACGTAGTTCGCCACCTGCTCGCCGCTGGCATCGTGCAGCGCGATGCTGGTCTTGCCGGCGGTCAGGTTGGAGCCGGTCAGGTCGGCCGAGCCGCCGAGCAGCTCAGGGGTGCGGTCGACCAGCAAATCGAGACAATTTTGCGAGGACTTGCGCGTCGCTACCTGGCCCTGACGGGCGCCGGCCTGAGCCAGCAATTGCGCCCGGATATCGGCCCAGTCAGCGGGCAGATTTCCTTGCATGCGGCGCTCTAGTTCAGCAGCCAGATCGGGGAAGTCGGCACGATAGCGGGTGAACAGGGCGTTCCAGTCGGCTTCGGCAGCACCACCGACGGCACGGCCATCCCAGGCCTGACGGATCACCTCGGGAATTTCAAACGGGCCATACTGCCAGCCAAGCGCGGCACGGGTTGCCGCAGTTTCGTCGCTGCCCAGCGGCGCGCCATGAACGTCGTGGGTACCGGCCTTGTTGGGTGAGCCCCAGCCAATGGTGGTACGGCAGATGATCAGGGTCGGCTTGCCGCTACTGGCCTTGCTCGAAACGATTGCCGCATCGAGCGCCGCCGCATCGTGGCCGTTGACCGGCCCGATGACGTTCCAGCCATAGGCGCGGAAACGCGCCGCCGTGTCGTCGCGGAACCAGCCTTCGACGTGCCCATCGATCGAAATGCCGTTGTCGTCATAGAGGCAGACCAGCTTGTCCAGCCCCCAGACCCCGGCCAGCGAACAGGCTTCGTGGCTGATGCCTTCCATCAGGCAACCGTCACCAACGAATACCCAGGTCCGGTGATCGACGACCGGGAAGCCGGGACGATTGAAACGGCTGGCCATCAGTTTTTCCGCCAGCGCCATGCCAACCGCGTTGGTCAGGCCCTGGCCGAGCGGGCCGGTAGTCGTTTCGACACCTTCAGTCATGCCGGCTTCCGGGTGCCCCGGGGTGCGGCTACCCATCTGGCGGAAGCTCTTCAGGTCATCCAGGCTGAGGGGGTAACCGGTCAGATGCAGCAAGCCATAGAGCAACATCGAGGCGTGACCATTGGAAAGCACGAAACGGTCGCGGTCAGCCCACGCCGGATTGGCCGGATTGTGCTTCAGATGGCTCCGCCACAGAACCTGAGCCATGTCGGCCATGCCCATGGGTGCCCCAGGGTGGCCGGATTTTGCCTTTTCCACGGCGTCGATGGCGAGAAAGCGCAAGGCATTGGCGAGTTGGTCCGCCTGTATTTTGTTATTCATTTTGTCTCCCTGGATCTTGTTATGTGCGCGGTGTATCAGGCGCGGCGCTTGGCGTCCATCATGCGCAGAATCATCGGCGTCAGGATCATCTGCATGGCCAAGCCCATTTTGCCTCCGGGCACGACGATGCTGTTCGGGCGCGTCATGATCGCGTCATGAAGCACGGAAAGCAGATAGGGGAAATCGATGCCCCGCGGATCGGCAAAACGAATCACTACCATGCTCTCATCGGCCGTCGGGATATCACCGGCGATAAACGGGTTCGATGTATCAACTGTCGGCACGCGCTGGAAATTGATGTGCGTGCGGGAGAACTGCGGACAGAGGTGGTTGATGTAATCCGGCATCCGGCGCAGCATGGTGTCGACTACTGCTTCCTGGGAATAGCCGCGCATTTTCTGATCGCGGTGCAGCTTCTGGATCCACTCCAGGTTGATGATGGGCACGACGCCGATCAGCAGGTCCACTTGGGCGGCGACGTTGATCTTGTCGTCGGCGTAGGCACCGTGCAGGCCTTCGTAGAAAAGCATGTCGGAGCGGCCCTCGAGATCAGTCCACGAGGTGAAGGTGCCCGGATCCTGACCGTAGGGCTGCGCTTCACCAGCATCATGGAGGTACTTGCGCGAACGACCGGTTCCCGTTTCACCATAGCTGACGAAGAGTTGCTGCAGTTCCTCAAGCATGTTGGCATCGGGACCAAAATGGCTGAAGTGCCGGTTACCGAGCGCCTCCTGCTCCTTCATCATGGCGCGCATGGCAAGGCGATCGTAGCGATGGAAGGAATCGCCCTCGATGATCTGGGCGGTCAGCTTTTCGCGCCGAAAAATATGCTTGAAACTCTGCAGGACAGTGCTGGTGCCGGCCCCGGAAGAACCCGTGACAGCAATGATGGGGTGTTTGACGGACATGCTTATCTCCCTTGCAAGTTGGTTTCAGGTGCGCGGCTAGTTGTTGAACAGGTTGCGGTCGCTGAACAGTGGCGACGCGAACGGACGGTCAGCACCCGTCTCGTATTCCTTGTAGTAACGCTCGACCCGCTCGACCTCGTTTCGCGAACCGAGAATGACCGGCACACGCTGGTGCAGATCCTCGGGCAACACATCGAGAATGCAGCTACGGCCGGTACTAGCGGCGCCCCCCGCCTGCTCGACCAGCATGCCCATCGGGTTCGCTTCGTACATCAGGCGCAAACGCCCGGCCTTGCCCGGCTCCTTGCTGTCCTTGGGGTACATGAAAATGCCGCCGCGCAACAGGATGCGATGCACCTCCGCAACCATCGAAGCAATCCAGCGCATGTTGAAATCGGCACCTCGCACACCACTCTTCCCGGCCTTGCACTCGGCGACATAGCGCTGGATTGGCGGCTCCCAGAAACGCTCGTTGGAGGTATTAATGGCGTATTCGCGGGTATCTTCGGGAACGCGGATATCCGGGTGGGTCAGGATGAAATTGCCGCTTTCACGGTCGAGCGTGAAGCCATAGGTGCCACGCCCCATGGTCAGCACCATCATCGTCGACGGACCGTAAATTGCGTAACCGGCAGCCACCTGTTCATTGCCCGGGCGCAGGAAATCGGCCATTTCGGCATCTCCTGCGGTCGACCGCATCAATACCGAGAAAATCGTGCCGACCGAAACATTGATATCGCTATTGGACGAACCATCGAGCGGATCGAAAATGAGCAGATAGCGACCACGCGGATAGTTGTCGGGAATCGGCCACGGCTCGTCCATTTCCTCGGAAGCCATGCCAGCGAGCTGGCCGCCCCATTCGCAATGGTGCAACATGGCCTCGTTGGTCAATACATCGAGCTTTTTCTGCACTTCGCCCTGCACATTGGTCGAGTCCAGCGCACCAAGATAGCCACCCAAGGAACCCTTGGCAACCATCGCGGAGATAGTCTTGACGGCCGCGGCGACGTCGATCAGCAACGCCCCCAGATCGTTCTGGTCAGGCATGCTGCGCAGTTGTTCGATGACGAACTTGGAGAGGGTGGTGCGTCCGAGCTGCATGGTGTCTCCCATTAATTACACTACTACGATGGCCATCACAATAAGCCTATTCTGAATTAAGCCAAAGTAACTTATTCTTAATATCATAGTAATACTTCACTTAATAAAATTCAAATCAGCCCTACTTATCGCCACCTTCAGCAATCCTGACTTTGGCTTGCGTCAGGGCACGGGTATCTTTTGCAACCATGAAAAAACTACACGCACTGATCTTCGATGTGGACGGCACGCTGGCCGATACCGAACGCGACGGCCACCGGGTCGCCTTCAACCTTGCCTTTGCCGAGCACGGGCTGGACTGGAACTGGGATGAACCTCTCTATGGCGAACTGCTGACCGTCACCGGCGGCAAGGAACGCATCCGTTACTTTGCCGAGCGTTACGCCCCTGACTTCGTCACCCGGCCCAATTTTCCGGCACTGGTCGCTGCCCTGCACGCCACGAAAACGGAGCACTACGTCCGGCTCGTAGATAGCGGCCAACTTCCATTGCGCCCAGGCGTCGCCCGCCTTATCAATGAGGCCCGGGCCAGCGGCCTGCGATTGGCGATCGCCACCACTACGACCCCTGAAAACGTTGCGGCGCTGTTGCGTGCAGCCATCGCGCCGGATGCGATGTACTGGTTCGAGGTCATCGGTGCCGGCGACGTGGTGCCTGCCAAGAAACCCGCGCCCGACATCTACGACTGGGTACTCGAGCGACTTGACCTGGCGCCCGACGAATGTCTGGCCCTTGAAGATTCAGAAAATGGGCTTGCCGCCAGCCTGGGGGCCGGCATCCCGACAGTGATTACGGAAAATGCCTATACCCGCGGCCAGAACTTCTCCGGCGCCCTCGCCGTACTACCTGACCTCAGCAAGGTCAGCCTGGGCGACATCCTGAAATACATAAACAATGATTTAACAAATAAATAAAATATCGTGACTTTCATTTACGTATGCACTGTTCTAATATTCTAGTCAGTGCTACAGAACCAAACGACAACTCAATAAGGGAGAAGGAAACATGGATCAATCGAACCGCTACGCCGACCTGAGCCTCAAGGAAGAAGACCTGATCAAGGGGGGCAAGCACTGCCTCGTCGCCTACAAGATGAAGCCGAAAACCGGGTACGGTTATCTGGAAGCCGCCGCCCACTTTGCGGCCGAGTCTTCCACCGGCACCAACGTTGAAGTCTCGACGACCGACGATTTCACCAAGGGTGTGGATGCGCTGGTCTATTACATCGACGAAGCAACAGAGGACATGCGGATCGCCTATCCGATCGACCTCTTCGACCGCAACATCACCGACGGGCGCATGATGATGGTGTCTTTCCTGACTTTGATCATCGGCAACAATCAGGGCATGGGCGACATCGAGCACGCCAAGATCCACGATATCTACTTCCCCGAGCGCTGCATCCAGCTGTTCGATGGCCCCTCCAAGGACATTTCCGACATGTGGCGCATCCTCGGCCGTCCGGTCAAGGATGGCGGCTACATCGCCGGCACCATCATCAAACCCAAGCTGGGCCTGCGTCCCGAGCCTTTTGCCAAGGCGGCCTATCAGTTCTGGCTGGGCGGTGACTTTATCAAGAACGACGAACCGCAAGGCAATCAGGTTTTCTGTCCGGCCAAGAAGGTTTACCCGCTGGTCTATGACGCGATGAAGCGCGCCCAGGACGAAACCGGCCAGGCCAAGCTGTTCTCCGCCAACATCACGGCCGACGACCACTATGAAATGTGCGCCCGCGCTGATTTCATTCTGGAGACCTTCGGACCGGATGCCGACAAAGTCGCTTTCCTGGTTGACGGTTTCGTCGGTGGCCCCGGCATGATCACCACCGCCCGTCGCCAGTATCCGAACCAGTATCTGCACTACCATCGTGCCGGCCACGGCAT
Organism: uncultured beta proteobacterium; assembly: GCA_963741765.1. Taxonomy (GTDB): domain Bacteria; phylum Pseudomonadota; class Gammaproteobacteria; order Burkholderiales; family Rhodocyclaceae; genus Azonexus. The sequence continues at coordinate 257,157 of CAVUJN010000016.1, read as the reverse complement.
GATCACTTCGCCATCTGCGAAGCGCGGATACACGGCATTCGTTCTGGCCAAGATTTCCCGTCTGCAGGGTGCCTCGGGTATCCACGTCGGAACGATGGGTTACGGCAAGATGGAAGGCGAAAACAGCGACAAGAACATCGCCTACATGATCGAGCGCGACGAGTGCCAAGGCCCGGTCTACTACCAGAAGTGGTATGGCATGAAGCCGACCACGCCGATCATTTCCGGCGGAATGAACGCGCTGCGACTGCCCGGCTTCTTCGAGAACCTCGGCCACGGCAACGTGATCAACACCTCGGGCGGCGGCTCCTACGGCCACATCGACAGCCCGGCGGCCGGCGCGATCTCCCTGCGTCAATCCTACGAGTGCTGGAAAGCCGGTGCCGACCCGATCGAATGGGCCAAGGAACACAAGGAGTTCGCCCGTGCCTTCGAGTCCTTCCCGGGCGATGCCGACAAGCTGTTCCCGGGCTGGCGTGAAAAGCTTGGTGTCCATAAGTAAGCTGAACGACAATAAAACCCCGCCACGGCGGGGTTTTTTGACTGACCCTGCCTGACCGTTTTCATCGGAAAAAGCCATGACAACCGACAAAGATCAATACAAGGTTCACAAGGAACCCTTCTACCAGGCCCAGGGCAAGGAAGTCGAACTGTACACGGCGGCATATGCAGCGCGCCTGCCAGTGATGGTGAAAGGCCCGACCGGCTGTGGCAAATCACGCTTCATCGAATACATGGCGTGGAAGTTGGACAAGCCGATGATCACCGTGGCCTGCAACGAAGACATGACGGCCAGCGATCTGGTCGGTCGCTACCTGCTCGAAGCCAACGGCACGCGCTGGCTTGACGGCCCGCTGACCACCGCTGCCCGCATCGGTGCCATCTGCTATCTCGACGAGATCGTCGAAGCGCGCCAGGACACGACCGTGGTGATCCACCCGCTGACCGACCATCGCCGCACACTGCCACTGGACAAGAAAGGCGAGTTGATCGAGGCGCATCCCGACTTTCAGCTGGTAATTTCCTACAATCCCGGCTACCAGAGTCTGATGAAGGATCTGAAACAGTCGACCAAGCAACGCTTTACCGCCTTCGATTTCGATTACCCGGAAGCCGCTCTGGAGGCCAGGATCGTCGCCACGGAGACCGGACTCGACGAAGCCATCGCCGCCAAACTGGTCAAGATCGGCCAGACAGCCCGCAATCTCAAGGGCCACGGCCTCGACGAGGGTATCTCAACCAGATTGATCGTCTATGCCGCAACGCTGATCAAAGGAGGCGTCGACCCGCTGGATGCCTGCCGCATGGCTATGGCGCGCCCGATCACCGACGACGCCGACATCCGCGCGACACTGGATCACGCGATCGACGCCACCTTCGCCTAAGCAGAGCCATGCGAAGCTGCGCAACAGAACTTCCGCAATCCTGCACCATCAGAGACATGGCGAGCCAGCGATGACCAGCGCTCCGGTCAAGGATGCCCGCAAGCAAGCCATGTTGCACCCGCAGATGCAGGCCTACTGGATGGAGGTCGACTGCGGCTTCCCCCAGGTGGCTGATGTCTTCGAGGATTGCCTGAACGAAGCGCTGACGAGTTTTTCGAAAGCCCAGATTGAGGCATATCTGGAAGCGGCTCGTGTTCTCGGCAAACTGGGCCGCGGCCCGGACCCGATGCTGGCTTTTCTCGAGGAATGGCCAAGCGTCGTCGCCGCACTCGGTAGTGACGTCCTGGCGCCGGTGATGGACCTCGTCGGCTGGTTGCAAAAGTCGCCGAACGGCAAAGCCATTGCCCCCTTCCTGCAAACGCTGGCCGCGGTGGCCCGGCGCCTGCAGTCACAGGAGCAACTGCAGTTCTATCTCGACATCGCACGCGACCTGATGCTCCGCACCAGCGGCTCCATCCATGGCCACCATACGACCTTCCCCAGCCCCGGCTTGCCGGAGTTCTTTGACCAGGCACCTTTCCTGACCAACCTGCTGTCTATGGCCGGACTCAAAAACTGGGTCGAATACGGCATTCGCAACTACGGCAACCATCCCGAAAGACAGATCGATTACTTCAAGCTGCAGGCGCCCGACAGCCGCGCCGTGCTCCAACGCGAACGTCACGGCACGCTATTCGCCGACGTCGAGCGACAACTTGATCTCTACCTGCGCGCCCTCTGGCGCGACAGCGATTTGCTGGTGCCTTACTCCACCGCATTCGACGAATTGCGCAAGCCCATACCGTATTACGACAAGCTCGGCATGCGGGTCCCGGACGTGTTCGACGATGCTAACGGCGTCACCGGCCTCGACCGCTACCGCGCCGTGCTCGCCCACATGATCGGCCACCGGCGCTGGAGCAAGCCGCAGATCGCCGACAACTGGAGTCCTTTCCAGCGCATGGCGGTCGAGTTTTTCGAGGATTGCCGCGTCGAAACCCTGTTGATCCGTGAGTATCCCGGCCTGCGGCGGATATTTCTGGCACTCCATCCCAAGCCGCTTGAAGATGCCTGCGACCCGGAAACCACCTCCTGCCTGCGCCACAGGTTGACCATGCTGTCGCGGGCGCTGCTCGACCCGGATCACGGCTACGCCGACAAGGACCTGCTCGATTATGTCGGACGCTTCCATGACCTGCTGGCGGCGGGCGAATCCGACACCAGCGAAATCGCCGGCTTGGCGCTCTCTTACGTCACCCGGACGCGGCGCCAAAGCGACCAGTTGGCCAAGGTGCATTTCGACGACACGGTCATCGACTATCGCGACGACAATCGCCAGATGTGGCAGTTCATCGAAGAGGGCGACGAGGAGGAGGCTTTCGACGAGGAGCGCAAACTGGAGCACACGGACGAAGCCAAGGGCCTGCCGCCACGCCACTATCCCGAGTGGGACTACCAGACACAAACTTACCGGCCAGACTGGGTCAGCCTCTACGAAGCCTTGCATCCGAGCGGCGACCCCGCGGTCATCGACCGGTTGCTGGCCAAGCATGCCGCTCTCGCCAAACGCCTGAAGCGCCTGCTCGATCTGCTCAAGCCGCAGGACAAGGTTCGTATCCGTTACCAGGAAGAAGGCAGCGAACTCGATCTCGACGTGGCCCTACGCTCGCTGATCGACTTCAAGGGCGGCGCCACCCCCGATCCGCGGATCAACATGAGCCACCGTACTGACGGTCGCGACATCACGGTCATGGTGCTCCTCGATCTCTCTCAGTCGCTCAACGAGAAGGTCGCCGGCGGCCGGCAAACCATCCTCGAACTCAGTCAGGAGGCGGTCTCGCTGCTGGCCTGGGCGATCGAAGCCCTCGGTGACCCGTTCGCCATCGCCGGCTTTCAGTCCGACACCCGTCACGAGGTGCGTTACCATCATATAAAAGGTTTCAGCGAGCGCTGGGACGAAACGGTCAAGGCTCGGCTTGCCGCCATGGAGGCTGGCTGGTCAACGCGCATGGGTGCCGCCCTGCGCCATGCCGGCCACTACCTGTCGCACCGCAAGGCCGACAAGAAGATACTGCTTCTGCTAACCGACGGCGAACCGTCCGACATCGACGTCACCGATGTCGATTACCTGCGCAATGACGCGAAGAAGGCGGTAGGTGAACTGGCGGCCGAGGGCGTAACGGTGTTCTGCCTGAGCCTCGACCCGAATGCAGACGAATACGTCAGCGACATTTTCGGCAGCCGCTGGCAGGTACTGGACCGCATCGAGCGCCTGCCGGAGCAACTTCCCCTGCTCTATCTTGGCCTGACCCGCTGAAGCCTCCCGCCCCATGCTCGATGGCGAACACCGACATTGACAGCCCCTTGGCCACGCACTAAAGTTAAGCTCATCATTAACTCACAACGACGTCGGTTAGGCGATCACTAATCGTGAACTTTGTCCGGACCCTCACCCTGCGCCAGCTGCAAATCTTCGTCGTCGCGGCGCGCAATCTGAGCTATGCCCGCGCTGCCGAGGAACTGCATCTGAGTCCGCCAGCCGTTTCGATGCAGCTGCGCCAACTGGAGGACAACATCGGCCTCCCCCTCTTTGAGCGTATCGGTCGCGGCGTAACCTTGACCGATGCCGGAGACATGCTGAAGCATCACGCGCTGCGCATCCTGGGGGAGATCAAGGATGCCGAGAGCAACCTGCAAGCCCTGCTCGGCGCCGAGATCGGCCATATTTCGGTCGGCCTGGTCAGCACCGCCAAATATTTCATGCCCAAGCTGCTGGCCCAGTTTTCAAAGGCAAATCCAAAAGTCGAGGTCGAATTCTCCGTCGGCAACCGCGAAGTGCTGCTGCAAAAACTGCAGGACAACACCATCGACCTGGCGATCATGGGACGCACGCCGGTCGAAATCGATGCCCACACCGAACCACTGGCCAGCCATCCCTACGTGTTGATCGCCCCGGCCGAACACCCGCTGCGCGATGCCCGGCGTTTCGACCTGCAGGAATTGCGCAAGGAAACCTTCCTGTTGCGCGAGGAGGGCTCGGGTTCGCGGCGCGTGGCAGAAGAAATGTTCGAGAAGCACCTGTTCCAGCCCGCCCGCTCAATCACGCTCGGCAGCAATGAAACAATCAAGCAGGCCGTCATGGCGGGCATGGGCATCAGCCTGCTCTCGATGCACACCCTGCCGCTCGAACTGAAGACCGGCGGCGTTTGCGTTCTCGACGTCATCGGCACGCCCATCGAACGCACTTGGTACGTGGTGCACATGACGAGCAAGCGACTGCTGCCGGCCGGCCGCCAATTCCGCCAGTTTCTGATGGAACATACAGCCCCGAGCCTGTTGCGCGACTATCGGGAATTCACTCACCGCGACGCTGCCGGCCAGAATGGCGGGAACGCCAAGACTCAGCCATTGGTTGACAACCCGTAGCGTCGCCGCCAACCCGTCCAAGGTCATCGATGAATCCGCGATTTCAGTTCTCCGAACTCGAAGAACATCCGCTACGCCAGCAACTCAACAACGAATTCCACGCGCGTCCGCCACTGCCAATCTCCGGGCCGATGCTTGTTACGCACCTTGTTTTCAAGAAGTCCGAATCGACCGCCGAGGCGGAGCGCGAAAACCTGACCCGCCTCTGCCAGGGTCAGGCCTGCAACTCCATCGAGCGCTCCGATGCACACCTGACGGTTGATGCCGGCACTTTCCGCTTGCGCTGGGAACTGCATACCGAATTCTCGAGCTACACCTTTTTCCGGTCGCTGGTCGCCGGCGAACCGCTGGATCCGGACAGCACGGCATTTGACGCCGTGCATCCCGAGTTGCTGGCCGCCATTCCCGGCAAGCTGATGGTTGCCACCCACGTCGAATTGCGTTCGGCCAGTGAAATGAAGCCTGAATCCGTGCTCACCGACCTGTCACCGAGCGGTCGCCAGATGGTGGCTTCGCAGGTAGCCGACGGTGGCGCCTGGATATTCACCGATTTCAAGATCGACAACGGCTTCTCCCGCTTTCTCGTCATCGATGCGGCACTGACCCGGCGCCAGGCGGGGCGGACGATTCAACGCCTGGTCGAGATCGAGACCTACCGGATCATGGCCTTGCTCGGCCTGCCCGTGGCAAAGGAAGTTGGGCGCGGGCTGCACGCGGCGGAAAAGCGCCTGGCCGACATGATGGACCACATCGGGCAGGCAAATTCCCCGGAAGACGAGCGCAGCGTCCTCGCCAACCTGACCAAACTGGCCGCGGAAGTCGAACACGGAGTGGCGCGCAGCACCTTCCGCTTCGGTGCGTCGAATGCCTATCACCGTCTGGTCATGCAGCGCATCGAGGAGCTCCGGGAAACCCGCATTCGCGGCTTGCCGACCTTCGAGGAATTCATGCAACGCCGCCTGCAGCCGGCCATGAGTACTTGTATGGCGATGAGTCGCCGCCTCGAGGACCTCTCGGGCCGCGTCGCGCGCAACAGCCAGTTGCTGCGTACCCGCGTCGATGTCGAACTTGAACGCCAGAACCAGGAGCAACTGTCACAGATGAACAGGCGCGCACGCCTCCAGTTGCGCCTGCAGGAAACTGTCGAGGGCCTGTCGGTCGTCGTCCTGACCTACTACGGCTCGCAACTGGTCCAGTATCTTGCCAAGGGCACCAAGGAGCTGCACCACCTGAACACCGACGTCATCACGGCGATCTCGATCCCGGTGATCGCCGTGATCGTGGCCTGGGCCACGCACCGGATGCGGAGAAAGCTGAGCGCCGAGGAAGGCGAAGCCACGCATTAATTTATAATCGCCACTTTGCTTCCCGGGAACATCGCCGTGACCGCACCTCTCTTCCAGTCGTCCATCACCAGCCTGCCACTGCTTTCCAGGGGCAAGGTCCGCGACATTTACGCGGTCGACGCCGACAAGCTGCTGATTATCACCAGCGATCGCCTGTCGGCCTTCGACGTCATCCTGCCCGACCCCATTCCGCGCAAGGGCGAAGTCCTGCAGGCGGTCGCCAACTTCTGGTTCCAGAAGCTCGCCCACATCGTTCCGAATCAGCTGACCGGCATCGACCCGGACAGCGTCGTCGCCGAGAACGAGCGCGATCAGGTGCGGGGCCGTGCCATCGTCGTCAAGCGCCTGAAACCGTTGCCGATCGAAGCTGTCGTTCGCGGGTACGTCATTGGCTCGGGCTGGAAGGACTACCAGCAGACGGGCGCCATCTGCGGCATCGCCCTGCCGCCCGGCCTGAAAATGGCCCAGAAGCTGCCCAGTCCGATCTTCACCCCGGCGACCAAGGCCGAAGCCGGCGATCACGACGAGAACGTCTCCTTCGAACTGGCTGCAGCCAACTGTAACGCCGCGCTCGCCGACGCCCTCGCGGGAACCGGCAAGACCGGCGCCGAACTTTGCGCCGAAGCCCGCACCACCGCTCTCCGCCTGTACGAAGAAGCCGCTGCCTATGCCGCCACGCGCGGCATCATCATCGCCGATACCAAGTTCGAATTCGGCATCGACGGCACCGGCACACTGCACCTGATCGACGAGGCACTGACGCCGGATTCTTCGCGCTTCTGGCCGGCCGCCCAGTACCGGGAAGGCAGCAATCCGCCCTCCTACGACAAGCAATACGTTCGTGATTACCTAGAGACACTAGACTGGGGAAAGGTCGCCCCCGGCCCGAAACTTCCGTCTGACGTCATTGCGCGGACCAGCGCCAAGTACATCGAAGCCTGCGAGCGCCTGACCGGCCAGACTTTGTAACGGCACCCACGAACCCCGCCGGCCCGGCGTGGTCGAACACAAATAACAGTTTGGGAGGACGCATTCCATGAATGCCTCGTTTGACCGTGCCAGCCAGCCCGCCACAGTGCCGCGCATCCGCCGGGTTGCGCCGGGCCGCATCGCGTTCTGGCTCAATGCCGGCTGGCGCGATATTGTGGCCAACCCGATTCCCAGCCTTGCCTACGGGCTCCTGTTCGGCATTGGCGGCGACCTGATTCTGCTCGCCAGCCTTGGTCAGCCGCACCTGTTCACGGCCGCTCTCTCGGGATTTTTCCTGCTCGCCCCGCTACTGGCGGTCGGCCTTTATGAACTGAGCCGTCAGCATGCGGCAGGAGCCAAGCCGACGTTCATAGATTCCCTGCGTGCCTATCACGGCAACGGGCAGGCAATCGCGCTGTTCGGCCTCTTTCTCGGGGTCCTGGCACTCGCCTGGGAACGCGCCTCGGCAATCGGCTTCGGATTGCTCGGCGGCATCGCAGGCACCAACACCAAGCAGTTCATTACCCAAGCCGTCGCCAACAGCGACAACAACATTTTCCTGATTCTCTGGTTTGTTCTTGGGGGCCTGCTGGCCCTCGTCACCTATGCGCTCAGCGTGATTTCGGTTCCCTTGATGGTCGACCGTGACGCCGGCTTCGTCACTGCGATGCAAGCGAGCCTCAAGGCATTTTTCTCCAACACTCTGACGCTGCTGCTATGGGCGGTGATTATCGTCGCACTGACGCTGTTCGGATTCGCGACGCTGCTTTTCGGCCTGGTCGTCATCATGCCGATTCTCGGACATGCCTCGTGGCACGCCTATCGCGACCTGGTGGAATGAACCCAGCCCATTCACCCATCGGGCAGCCAAGCCGCCCGTTTTTTCTTCCGTTGAATCATGACCAACACCAATCCCCTCCTCGATCTGACCGACCTGCCCCGCTTCGACCTGATCCAGCCCGAACACGTCAGACCGGCGATCGAATCGCTGCTGTCCGACGGCCGGGCGCTGATCGAACGCCTGACTGCCGAAACCACACCGGCCACCTGGACCGATTTCGCCGGTGCGCTGTTCGATGGCCTGGAGCCCTTCAGCCGGGCCTGGGGCATCGTCGGCCACCTGCATTCAGTCAACGATGTCCCGGCGTGGCGCGAGGCCTACAATGAAATGTTGCCCGGGGTATCACGCTTCTACGCCGAACTCGGCCAGAACCTGAAGCTTTTCGAAAAATACAAGGCGCTGCGAGAAAGCGGGCAATTTTCCTCGTTGACCGTGGAACAACGGAAGATCGTCGATAACGAGGTCCGCGACTTCCGCCTTTCCGGTGCCGAATTGCCGGAAGACCAGAAACCGCGCTTCCAGGCGATCATGGAAGAACTGTCGCAATTGTCCGCCAAGTTCTCGGAAAACCTGCTCGACGCCACCAACGCCTTCAGCGAGCACATTACCGACGAGGCGATCCTCGCCGGCCTGCCGGAAGATGCCAAGGCCGCCGCCCGCAGCAACGCCGAAAAAGCCGGCCTGCCCGGCTGGAAGCTGACCCTGCAGGCGCCTTCCTATGGTCCGGTCATGCAGTACGCCGAGAACCGCGAACTGCGTGCTCGCATGTATCGCGCCTACGCCACCCGCGCTGCCGAAGCCCCTGAGGGGTCAAGCAAGCCGCAATGGGACAACACGCCCATCATCCAGCGCATGCTCGAACTGCGCCAGGAAGATGCGACGATGCTCGGGTTCAACAATTACGCCGAAGTCTCGCTGGCCCCCAAGATGGCCGACACGCCGGCCCAGGTGCTGACATTCCTGCGCGAACTGGCGGCCAAGGCCAAGCCGTTTGCCGAAAAGGACGTCGCCGAGCTGCAGGCTTTCGCCAAGGACGAACTGGGCATTTCCGACTTCCAGCCTTGGGATGCGTCCTACGTCTCGGAAAAGTTGCTGCAGGCCCGCTATGCTTTTTCCGAACAGGACGTTAAGCAGTACTTCACTGAACCCAAGGTACTCGGCGGCCTGTTCCAGGTCATCGAACGCCTGTTCAACGTCAAGGTCGAGCCGGATACGGCGCCGGTCTGGCATGAGGACGTCAAGTTCTTCCGGCTGGAAACGCCCGGCGGCGAGCTGGTTGGCCAGTTCTACCTCGACCTCTATGCCCGCGAAACCAAGCGTGGCGGCGCCTGGATGGACGAAGCGCGTTCGCGCCGGCGGACCGCCAGTGGCATCCAGAAACCGATTGCCTACCTGAACTGCAACTTCTCGCGCCCGGTCGGCAACAAGCCAGCCACCTTCACCCACGACGAGGTCACCACGCTGTTCCACGAAACCGGCCACGGCCTGCACCACCTGCTGACCCGCGGCGAGGAACTCGGTGTTTCCGGCATCCATGGCGTCGAGTGGGATGCCGTCGAACTGCCATCGCAGTTCATGGAGAACTACTGCTGGGAATGGGATGTGCTGCAGGGCATGACGGCCCATGTTGAAACTGGTGCCACCTTGCCGCGCGAACTGTTCGACAAGATGCTGGCGGCGAAGAATTTTCAGAGCGGCATGATGGCCGTGCGCCAGATCGAATTCTCGCTGTTCGACATGTTGCTGCATTCTGAATTCGACCCGAAATCCGGGTCGACCGCGATGGACCTGCTCAACACCGTGCGCCAGGAAGTCGCCGTGCTGTTCCCGCCCGACTGGCACCGTTTTCCGAACAGCTTTTCGCACATTTTCGGCGGCGGCTACGCGGCCGGGTATTTCAGTTACAAATGGGCCGAAGTGCTTTCAGCCGATGCCTACGCCGCCTTCGAGGAAGCCGGCGACCCGTTCGATGCCACGGTCGGCAAACGCTTCCTCGACGAAATCCTGGCAGTCGGCGGTTCGCGCCCGGCCATCGCGTCATTCAAGGCATTCCGCGGTCGCGAACCGAGCGTTGATGCATTGCTGCGCCATAGCGGTATGATTGTGGCGTAAGCAAACCATCAGGGAGAATGAAGATGCGCTATCTGCTGATCCTGTGCCTGACGTTGGCCAGCACCCTTGCCTCCGGCGAAACCTACCGTTGGGTCGACCCGCAGGGCCGCACCGTATTCTCCGACACACCGCCTCCGGGCCGCGCCCATGACGTCAGCCGCTCCGGAAGCGCCGGCCAGAACACCGATGGCCTGCCCTACGCGGTACGTCGGGCCGCCGAAAACTATCCGGTCACGCTGTACACGTCCGCAGACTGCGTCAGCGAATGCAAGCAGGCCCGGGATTTCCTCAACAAGCGCGGCGTGCCGTTCAGCGAGAAGATGCTGCAAAAGCAGGAAGACATCGAAGAGTTGAAGAAACTCGTCGGTGATGTCTTCGTGCCATCGCTCAAGGTCGGCAAGCAGACCTTTCGCGGTTACGAGCCTACTGCCTACGACAATCTGCTCGATCTCGCCGGTTATCCGAAAACCGCGCCCTATGGCAGCAAGCCGTCCGGCGGCCTGGCCCAGTGAAGATCGCGAGCTGGAACGTCAATTCGCTCAAGGTGCGCCTGCCGCACCTGCTGGACTGGCTGGCCGAACAGCAACCCGACGCCCTTTGCCTGCAGGAAACAAAGCTTGAGGACCACAATTTTCCGCATGCAGAGATCGTGGCGGCGGGTTATCAGGTTGCCTTTTCCGGGCAGAAGACCTACAACGGCGTCGCCCTGCTCGCCCGCCAGCCGATCACCGACGTCATCTGCGGCAACCCGCGTTTCGCGGACGAGCAGAAACGGCTGATCGCCGGCACCATCGGCAACACCCGCGTCATCTGCGCCTACATGCCGAACGGCCAGGCGGTCGGCAGCGACAAATACGACTACAAGCTGCGCTGGCTCGACGCGCTGGCCGGATGGCTGGGTGACGAAATGGCAAGCCATCCAAATCTGGCCCTATGCGGCGACTACAACATCGCCCCCGACGACCGCGACGTGCATGACCCGCAAGCCTGGGCCGGGCAGATCCTCTGTTCCGAACCCGAGCGTCGCGCCTTCCAGCGCCTGCTCAAACTTGGCCTCGCGGACAGTTTCCGGCTCTTCACGCAGCCCGAAATGACCTTCTCATGGTGGGACTATCGCATGCTGGGCTTCCAGAAGAACCGCGGCCTGCGCATCGACCATGTGCTGCTGTCACCGCCGCTGGCTGCCAAATGCAGTGCCGCCGGCATCGATCGCGCACCGCGCAAGCGCGAGCGCCCCTCCGATCACGCGCCGGTCTGGGCACAAATCGACTGAAGCGATGACTGCTACGGTCAACCGCGAAAACGTCCTGAATTTGTACCCGGCGCTGACCGGCCTGACAGCGGAGAAACTCGACGCGTTGCTGCAGCCTGCTGCGGCGATGGCCCTTCCCGCAGGCACTCGGGTCTTCGCCGAACACCAGCCCTGCCAAGGGTTTCCGCTCCTGCTCGAAGGCAGCATCAAGGTCGTCAAGCAGGCGGCCAACGGGCGCGAACTGATGCTCTATCGCGTCACACCGGGTACCTCCTGCATCATCACTTCGAGTTGCCTGCTCGGCCACAGCGACTACAACGCGCTCGGCATCGCCGAAACGCCGTTGCATCTGCTGATCCTGCCGGCGCCGGCATTCGGGCAACTGATGCTGGAACATGCGCCGTTCCGCGATTTCGTATTTCATCTTTTTGCCGAGCGCATCGGCGAACTGATGCAACTGGTCGAAGAGGTTGCCTTCACCCGCCTCGACCAGCGCCTGGCGCGGCTGATCCTGGCACACGACAAGCCGGTCCTCAACGTAACCCATCAGCAACTGGCCGACGAACTGGGCAGTGTCCGTGAAATCGTCAGCCGCCTGCTCAAGGGATTTGCCGCGCAAGGGCTGGTTGCCCTCGGCCGTGAGCACGTAAATATCATCGACCGCGACGGTCTGCAAAAATTTGCCGCTATGTGACACAGGTTACATACGCACGCCCGCTGCGTGACTACAATGAAAAATCAAACTACAACCTGATGGAGAACGGATCATGAAAAGCAATGTTGGCGGAATCGACAAAATCCTGCGCATCGTCGTCGGCCTTGGACTCGTCGCCTGGGCCCTCGTGGGCGGCGGGCCGATCTGGGCCTGGATCGGTGTCGTGCCGCTGGTCACTGGCCTGTTCAACTGGTGCCCGGCCTACACCCTGCTCGGCATGAATACCTGCCCGATGAAGAAATAGGCATCATCGCCCAAAATAAAAACCCGCTTCGGCGGGTTTTTTCGTTGACGGCGGGACCAGTGATGTCTCGCCTTGCGGTCATGTCAGGTAATTGGCGATCCGGACGTAATCATCGACTGGAATATCTTCGGCGCGACGCGTCGGATCGATGCCGAGTTCAGCAAAGCCGGCATCGCTCAAGGTGCCCTTGAGCGTATTGCGCAGCATCTTGCGCCGTTGCGAAAATGCAGTCTGCACCACCTGCGACAGTTTTTCCTGGCTCGTCGCCTTCAGTTCGGACACTTTCCTGGGTATCAGCCGTACCACCGCCGATTGCACCTTGGGCGGCGGGTCGAAGCTTTCCGGTGGCACGTCGATCAGCCATTCGAGGTGGAAGCGGTATTGCAGCATGACCGAAATGCGGCTGAAGTCGCTTTCGCCGGGAATCGCGACCATTCGCTCGACGACTTCCTTCTGCAGCATGAAGTGCATGTCGCGCACGATGCCGACGTATTCGGCCAGATGGAAGAGCAGCGGTGTCGAGATGTTGTACGGCAGATTGCCGACCAAGCGCAAATCCGTGCCAATACTGGCGAAATCGAAGGCCAGCGCATCGCCTTCGTGGATGGTCATGCGTTCCGGCGGATATTCCTTGCGCAGGCGGGCGATCAGGTCGCGATCGATCTCGACGACATGCAGGCGTTCGAGTCGATCCAGCAGCGGCCTGGTAATCGCCCCCAGGCCGGGGCCAATTTCGACGACGCTATCGCTGCGCTGCGGATCGATGGTCGAAACGATGGCACTGATGATGCCGCGGTTGACCAGGAAATTCTGGCCAAACCGCTTGCGCGCGACGTGGCCTTTCATTGTCGCCCTGCCATCCGTTCGGCTTCGGCCAGCGCCTCGAACAGGCTGCCCGGGTCGGCGCGTCCGGTTCCCGCCAGTTCGAGTGCCGTACCGTGGTTGACCGAAGTACGGATGATTGGCAGGCCGAGCGTCACGTTGATGCCGTGGCCGAAGGTGGCGTACTTGAGCGGCGCCAGCCCCTGATCGTGGTACATGGCGAGCACGGCGTCGCCCTGCGCCAGTACCGGCGGCGTGAACATCGTGTCGGCGGGATAGGGTCCGGAAAGTCGCATGCCCTCGGCGCGCAGCTTTTCCAGCAACGGAATAATGATCTCGATTTCCTCGCGTCCGAGATAGCCGCCCTCGCCGGCGTGCGGGTTGAGGCCGGCGACCAGAATGCGCGGATCAGGCAGTCCGTATTTCACCCGCAGGTCCGCGTGCAGGATACGCAGCGTCCGCTCCAGCAAGTCCGCAGTGATCGCTGCCGGCACGTCCTTGAGCGGCAGATGCGTGGTCGCCAGGGCGACGCGCAACGGGCCGCGCCCGGTGTTGCCGGCGAGCATCATGACGACCAGTGGTGTAGCGGTTTTTTCGGCGAGGTATTCAGTGTGACCGGTAAACGGAATACCCGCCGCGTTGATCACACCTTTATGCACCGGGGCCGTGACCATCGCGGCGAACGCGCCGGAACGGCAGCCGGCCAGCGCACGGTCGAGCAGGGCCAAGACGTAGCGGGCGTTTGCCGGATCGAGCTCACCTGCTTTGGCCTTGGCGGCCAGCGGAATGTGGAGAACATCCAGAGCGCTGCGGTCAACCACGTTTTCTTTACGAAAATCACGGAACTTGATTGCAATCCCGAGCGCACCGGCGCGCTCCTCAAGCAGATTCCGGTCGCCAAGAATGACCGGTTGCGCCGCATCGGAACGGCCTGCGAGACGCAGGCAGAGCTCCGGGCCGATACCGGCGGGTTCGCCGCTGGTAACGGCAAGGCGGGACGGCATCATTTCTCGTCGATGCGGATTTCGACGTAGGCGCGATCACGCAACTGGCGCAGCCAGTCCTGATAATTCTCTTCGATCTTGCGCTCACGCAGGGCTTGGCGTGCCGCCGCCCGTTTGCGCTCTTCCGAAACATCGCGTGTGCGTCGATCGGTAACCTGAATCAGATGCATGCCGAACGATGTCTTGACGACCGGGCTGGTTTCGTTGGCCTTCAGGGCGTTCATCGCCCGTTCGAATTCTGGAACGGTATCGCCGGCACTGACCCACCCCAGATCGCCCCCCTTGCCGGCCGAACCATCCTGCGAATAGAGGCGCGCCAGTTCGGCGAAATCATCCCCATTGGCCAGACGCTCGCGCAGCGTTTCCATTTTGTGCCGCGCCTCTGCTTCGGAGACTACCTCGTTCACGCGGATCAGGATGTGCCTGGCATGCGTCTGCTGCACCGAAACCGGGGCGCTGCCGCCGCGCTTGCCGACAAGCTTCAGGATATGGAAACCCGCCGATGAACGCAGCAGATCGCTGATCTCGCCCGGCTGCATGCGCGCCACGGTTTCCGCGTACAGTTGCGGCAGGCGATCCTGCGGTCGCCAGCCAAGACTGCCGCCCTGCAAGGCATCAGGCGCATCGGAGTAGCTGGCTGCCAGTTCGGCGAAACTGGTGCCGTCCTTTGCACGTTTGAGCGCCTCCTCGCCGCGCAGGCGCAGCTTCTGCAAAGCTTCCGGGCTTGCCGATTCCGGCGCGCGCAAAAGGATATGCGCCACTTCATACTCCTCGCCGCTACCGATGGCCGTCTGGTTGGCCAGGTACAGGTCAATTTCGCTTTCCGAGATGACGATCTTGCTTTCCACCTCGCGTTCGCGCAGCCTCTGCATCGTCAACTCACCGCGTATTTCTTCACGGAAGGCGGGGTAATTGACACCGTCCTTCTCCAGCGCCGCTTTGAACTGTTGTGGCGTCAACTTGTTGTTGGCGGCGACCCGATTGATCGCCTGGTCGAGCTGAGCATCATCGATTTTGAGACCGGTCTCGCGGGCAAACTGCATCTGAACGCGATCCATGACCATCCGCTCGAGCAACTGGCGCTCAAGCACATCCTGCGGCGGCAAACTGATTTTCTGCTTCTCCAGTTGCTTAAGCGCGATCGCCAGGCGTTGCCGCATGTCGTATTGCGTGATGACCTCGTCACCGACGACGGCGACAATGCGATCCGCCTCGACCGGATCGGCAGGCGCCGCGCTGGCTGGCTGGGTGCATAGACCAGCCAGAAAAAGGACGATGATGAAAAGGCTGCGAGGATATGAGTGCATGGTGGTCATTGTGTCGTAAACAAGCTGCCAGAGGTATTCAACTCGTTGGTTTTTCCGTAACCGGGTATGGAGCGGCGCAGGAGGTTGATCGGGTTCGACCCGACGCTGCCGAAATCGGTCAGTTCGAGCTGAAAGAATATCGTGGTATTCGGCGACCCCGAGAGCGCCGCCAGGCGCTGCCCGACAAGCCTGGCCGCCCAGCAACCGGCATTGTATTCGAAGCCGGCGATCGCTTCGAGCAGCTGGCCACCGGGCGATGGATCGCTCACGGTCTGCTTGCCGAGGAAAGACCAGTTGTAGCGTCCGACGGCATAGAGGCGGCTGGTCAGCGGCCATTGGCCGGTAATGTCGATCTGATTGACCTGGGCGACATCGTAATTCGGGTCGCGCGTGTAGCGATAGCCGGCGCTGAGTACCTTGGCCAGTTCAGGCTGGTAACGGAGGCCGGCGGCGATCCGGTCGCTGTAGCCGTTACGGTAGTTGTAGTCCCAGGCGACATCGGCATAGGTCTTGGGCATGACCAAGCCACTGAAGGCCGCCAGCAAGTTCGAATAGCCCTGATCCTGGTTGCCTACCGGCGCAACGGCCGCGCCGGCCGGTGTGTAGTTGAGACTGACCCGGCTCGTGGTGAAATAGTAGCGCTGGCCAATCATGGCCTTGAACAGCTCGGTACCCGTCGTCCCGTCGAGCATACGCGTGGTCAAGGCTGCGGTCAGGTCATTGGCATCGTTGATGCGATCGTAGCCGCTGAAACGATTCTCGGAAAAGATCTGGGCAAAGTTGAAATCGGCCTGGGCCGTATCGAAGAGCGGGATATTGCTCTGATCCTTGTACGGAATATTGACGTAGTACAGGCGCGGCTCTAGGGTCTGGATGAAAGCCTTGCCGAGCAGGCTGGTATCGCGTTCGAAGATCAGGCTGGAGTCGACGGTAAAGGTCGGCAGAACCCGTGAAATATTGGAGGGCTGCGCCGGATTGACCTGGTCCGTCAAACCATACTGGGTCGCGCTGAGGCCGACTTTCGGAATCACGAAATAGGCCGGATGCACGATCGGCAGGGACACCTGCGGATAGACGACCACACGGTCACCCTGGACCCGGGTCGCCGAACTGAAGTGTGAATACTGACCGACGACGGTCAGGTCGGTGGATGCCACATCCGACTTGACTGCCACGAGATTGATTTGTGGCTCTAGAAAATACGGAACCACCACAGGATTCTGCGGATCGGTCTGCAGGGTCTGATAGCGCAGGACCTGCATGTTGGTCTGCATCCAGGGCAGGGGCGTGTAGTTCAATAGTAGCTGCTGCTGCAACTGTACCTGCGATGTCTGCAACAGGCGTGAAGACGTGTCCTGCCAATACAGATCGTCCGAGACGCGATTGTAGTTAACCACCGCCGAAAACCCCTGCCCAAGATTCTGCTGGTGCTGAACCATGTAGGCATAGCGCTCGCGATCCGCCAACTTGTCGTAGGGAATGTACTCGGCCTGGGAGATGCCGGAAAAGTTGAAATCCAGGTAGCGC
This sequence comes from uncultured beta proteobacterium, assembly GCA_963741765.1. GTDB lineage: Bacteria > Pseudomonadota > Gammaproteobacteria > Burkholderiales > Rhodocyclaceae > Azonexus. The sequence goes on along the minus strand of CAVUJN010000016.1, from coordinate 240,168 downwards.
GCCTCTGCCCCCAGTTGCAGGCCGCGCTTACTCATGTAACGCGGGTAGAGGGTCGCGTCGTAGTTCGGGGCGATATTCCAGTAATACGGCGTGGTCAGGTCCACGCCGTCGCGCGTCGAGGTCGCAAAAAACGGATGCATGAAGCCCGATTTCGGCTTGCTGTTCAGCGGAAAGGTGCCGGTGGGCGAATAGAAGATCGGAACGCCCTTGAACCACAGCGTGGCATCCTGCGCCTCACCAACCGAACGATCGTAGTCGAGATGCATTTCCGCCGCACGCAAGTACCAGTCCTTGTCACCCGGCTTGCAGGTCGAGTAGGTGGTATCGAACAGGGTGACCTGATTCTCGCCCTCGAACTCGGCCCGTTCCGCCGTTCCGCTCGCCACCGAAGGCCTGGTGGGTGGCGCGGTCGTCGGCAATCCAAAGCTGTTAGGCACGTTCATCATCATCGGCGCGCCGGCAGTCGTTACATTCGAGGTCGACGCGGTAGCGGTGATCGTCGTCGGACGGTAAAACTTGCTGCTCACTTCCTTGACGAAAACATAATCGGGCTGTTCGGCGAAACCGACCTGCTCGGACATCTTCATGCGCACGCGCGGCGCATTGACCTCCATGCCATCCTGCAGCAGGCGCACATTTCCAGTGGCATCGATCTCGTCGTCAAGCGGCCAGTATGTCAGCTTCTCGCCGAATAGATGAGCATCGAGCTTGCGCAATTCGACGTCGCCAGTCGCCACGGCGATGTCGTCGGCCCTTCCTTCGGCCTGCCCGGCGACGATAAACAGCGGATAAGCATCGCCCTTTTTCAGAACCACCGGATAGGGAATCCCGATTTCGGCAACAAGCGGCCCTTTCTTGCGCCCCAGCACATTGAAGCGACGCTCGCTGCGCAATTGCAATGGCGCATCCTCATCCATCACACTGGCGCCAGGCGCGCGGCTCGCAGCAGAAACCGGGCGCGCAGTTTGCAGCCCGGATGCGGCCTGCAGATGGCCATCCGCACCCTCGGCGGCATGGGCGGCCGGCACTGCGGCAAGCATGCAACAAACGAAAAGGGTCAGCGGGCGACGGGCAAAACCGGTCATCAAGGCAATCTGGAAGGGGCCGAGACCGGAACGGCCGATGCCCGAGTGTTAAAATCCGACCATTTTACAACGAACCGACCCTAGCCCGCTTATGCAAGCCTCGACACGCGATGAACTTGTTACCGACTGGGTCGCCAGTCGCTTTCCCGACCAGTCTGTCGCGATCACGCCGGCCTCGGCCGATGCCAGCTTCCGCCGCTACTTCCGGCTGACCTGGCCGGACGGCACGACGCGCATCCTGATGGACGCGCCGCCGGAAAAGGAGGACTGCACGCCCTTCATCCACGTCGCCGGCCTGCTCGCCAAGGCTGAACTCGCTGCGCCGCGCATTCTCGACCGGGACCTCGACAACGGCTTTCTCGTGCTCACCGACCTCGGCCGCATCGGCTACCTCGACGCCCTGAACGCCGACTTGAGCCTTGCCGATATGCTGATCCGCCCGGTACTCGACGCGCTGATCCAGTGGCAACTCTCCTCCACAGCCGCGACGCTGCCACCCTACGATGCGACGCTGCTGCGCCGCGAACTCGACCTCTTTCCGGAATGGTTCATCGGCCGTCACCTCGGCATCGAACTGGCCGACGAAGACCGGATCATGCTCGACCGCAGCTTCAAGTTCCTGATCAACTCGGCGCTGAACCAGCCGAAAGTCTTCGTGCATCGCGACTTCATGCCGCGCAACCTGATGGTCGTCGAGAGCGCCGAGCGCCTGACGCCGGGCATCATCGACTTCCAGGATGCGGTCTACGGCCCGATCACCTACGACGTGGTTTCCCTCTTCCGCGACGCCTTCATTTCCTGGGACGAGGAACAAGAAATCGACTGGGTCGTCCGCTACTGGGAAAAGGCCCGCGCCGCCGGACTGCCGGTGCGCGAAGACTTCGGCGACTTCTGGCGTGAATACGAACTGATGGGCCTGCAGCGCCACCTCAAGGTGCTCGGCATTTTCTGCCGCCTCAAGTACCGCGACGGCAAGGAAAAATATGCCGAAGACCTGCCACGCTTCATCAACTACGCGCGCAAGACGGCCAGCCGCTATATCCAGCTGAAACCCCTGCAGAACCTGTTCGACCGCCTCGAAGGCAACACCGAGCAGATCGGCTACCGATACAAATAGATGAAGGCGATGATCCTCGCCGCCGGCCGCGGCGAACGCATGCGGCCACTGACCGACCACACGCCCAAGCCGCTGCTGCTGGCCGGCGGCAAGCCGCTCATCGTCTGGCATCTGGAACGGCTTGCGGCAGCAGGCTTTCGCGAGATCGTCATCAACCACGCCCACCTCGGTTCGCTCATCGAAAAGACGCTGGGCGACGGCTCGCGATGGGGCCTGCATATCCAGTATTCGCCGGAGCCACCCGGCGCGCTGGAAACCGCCGGCGGCATCGCCGCCGCCCTGCCGTTGCTCGGCGAGCACCCCTTCCTGGTAGTCAATGGCGACATTTATTGCGATTGCGATTTTGGCCGTTTTTCCTGGTTGACCGTGACAGGCTGGCAGCCGACAGCACACCTGGTCATGGTCGCCAATCCGGCCCACCATGCCGGAGGCGACTTCAGCCTGGACGGCGAGCGAGTCATTTACGCCAGCGGTGAGCAAACGCTCACCTACGCTGGCTTAGGCGTCTTCTCGCCAGATTTCTTCGCCAACGTCAAGCCGGGATCGGTGATGAAACTGCGCCCCCTGCTCGACGCCGCCATCGCCGCCGGTGCGCTGACCGGGGAACGCTTCGCCGGCCGCTGGGTCGATGTAGGAACACCGCAACGTCTGGCGGAACTGGACAAAGAACTTCGGGATGCCGGACTAAGGAACGCATGAGCCACGCCCACTTCATCGCCCGCCGCAAGCGCCTCTTGAAAACCATCGGTGAGGGCGTTGCCATCGTGCCGACCGCGCCGGAGGTCATCCGCAACCGCGACGCCCACCACCCCTATCGATTCGACAGCTATTTCTGGTATCTGGCCGGCTTTCCCGAGCCGGATGCAGTGGTCGTGCTGGTCGGCGGAAAACGGCCGAAATCCATCCTCTTCTGTCGCGAAAAGCACGAAGAGCGCGAAGTCTGGGATGGCTACCGCTACGGCCCCAAGGCGGCCAAGGCGGCTTTCGGCTTCGATGCCGCCTATTCCATAAAGCAACTCGACAAGAAATTGCCGGAATTCCTCGTCGACCGCGACACGCTGTGGCACGCCATCGGCCACGATGCCGAATGGGATGCCCGCATCGCCAGGGCCCTGAACGAAGTCCGCGCCCAGACCCGGGCCGGCAAGCGCGCCCCGCGTGCCATCCACGACCTGCGCAGCGAACTCGACGCCATGCGCCTGGTGAAAGATGCCGCCGAAGCCGACATCCAGCAACGTTCGGCCGACATCGCCAGCGCCGGCCACGCCCGCGCCATGCGCGCCTGCCGCCCCGGCATGGCCGAATACGAACTCGAAGCCGAACTGACCTACGAATTCCGCAAACGCGGCGCCGATGCGCACGCCTACACGCCCATCGTCGCCGGCGGCGCCAATGCCTGCGTACTGCACTACGTCGCCAACGACAAGCTGCTCAACGACAACACGCTGGTCCTGATCGACGCCGGCTGCGAAGTCGCCGGCTACGCCGCCGACATCACGCGGACGTTTCCGGTCAACGGGCGCTTCAATGCGGCGCAGAAGGACGTCTACGAAATCGTCCTCGCCGCGCAGGAGGCGGCCTTCGCCGCCACCACCCCCGGCCGCCATTTCATGGAAGGGCACGACGCCGCCGTCCGCGTTCTCACCCAGGGGCTGGTCGATCTCAAACTCCTGCAAGGCGAAGTCGACAACCTGATCGACAAGGGCGACTACAAGCGCTTCTACATGCACCGCACCGGCCACTGGCTCGGCCTCGACGTGCACGACGCCGGCGAATACAAGGTCGGCAACGCCTGGGCCACACTGCAACCGGGCATGACGCTGACGGTCGAACCCGGCCTCTACATCCGACCCGGCGCCGATATTCCGCCGGCACTGGCCGGCATCGGCATCCGCATCGAGGACGACGTGCGCGTCACCGAGTTTGACGACCCTCGCGGCTGCAACGTTTACACCACGGCGCCCAAGACCGTCGCCGAAATCGAGGAAGTGATGCGCCATGACTGAAACACCGATCGAACACGCCGATATCCTGATCGTCGGCGCCGGCCCGGTCGGCTTGACGCTGCATCTGGCGCTGGCCGCCGGCGGCCAGAAATCGCTGCTTCTCGACCGCCGGCCGCGGGAAGCCCTGCAAGCCGACCCACGGGCACTGGCCCTGTCGCATGGCGCCCGCGAACTGCTCGAACAGATCGATAGCTGGCCGACGCGCGCTGCGACGCCGATTGAAACCATCCACATCTCGCAGAAGGACGGCTTCGGTCGCACCGTTATCGACCGCAGCGACTACGATCTGCCCGCACTCGGCTATGTCGTCCGCTACCGCGATCTCACGGGCACGCTGGCTGCCAAGCTTGCCGATGACGCGCTCCTCGCCGGGGCCGAAATCGTTAACATCCTGCCTGGTGACAACTCGGTCACGGTCACGCTGCGCCACGCCGACAGATTGCGCAAGATACAAGCCAAACTGCTGGTTCATGCCGAAGGCACCCCGAGTGATGACCCGGCCGTTTCGGTCAGCGAGTACGCTCAGCACGCGGTGATCTGCGAAGTCACACCAACGCCCGGCCACAACAGGCGCGCCTGGGAACGCTTCACGCCGGACGGCCCGCTCGCCCTGCTGCCGCTCGGCGACGAATATTCCATCGTCTTCACGCTCCCGCCAGCCAGGGCCGACGCCGTGATGGCGATGGACGACGACGCCTTCATCGCCGCCCTGCAAACCCAGTTTGGCAGCCGCATGCGCTTTGCCAGACCGGGCCAGCGCAGCCGCTTCCCGCTCGCCCTGCGCCTGCGCGAAACGCTGGTCAAGGGTAGTGAAGTGTGGATCGGCAACAGCGCCCAGACCCTGCATCCGGTCTCCGGACAGGGGTTCAACCTCGGCATCCGCGATGCCTGGCAGCTTTCCGAAATTTTGCTCGAAAACGGCGTCGACCGCGACAGCCTGGCCGAATACGCTGCCAGTCGCCGCCTGGACCGCCGCGGCAGTGCCTTTTTCACCGATCAGATCGTCCGCGCCTTCTCCAACGACTTCGGTCCACTCAAGCTGGCCCGCGGCCTCGGCCTGCTCGCCCTCGACATCTTCCCGCCAGCCCGCCATTTCGTCGCCAAGCGCATGATCTGGGGCGCCCGCGCCTGGCCTTGATCTACACCATAGGGAAAGCCCGGCGGCCACGTTAGAGTCGCCACTTCGCCCCGTTGCACCAAGCCCATGAACAAAGCCACCGCCTGGTTCCTCGCCTGCCGCCCGAAGACGCTGACGGTCTCGCTGTCGCCGGTACTCGTCGGCACCGCCATCGCCTGGCACGACAACGGCGCGCTTCTCTGGCTACCACTGCTCACTGCGGCGCTCGGCGCGTCCCTCATACAGATCGGCACCAACCTGTTCAACGACGTCGGCGATTTTCTGCGTGGCACGGATACGCCGGATCGTCTCGGCCCCAGGCGCGCCACGGCTGAGGGCTGGCTGACGCCCGCCAGCGTAAAGTCCGGTGCATGGCTGAGTTTTGCGCTGGCATTCCTGTGCGGCATCTATCTCGTTTGGCATGGCGGCTGGCCCATCGTCGCCATCGGCCTCGCTTCGCTGGCCGCCGGCTGGGCCTATACCGGCGGCCCGAGGCCGATCGCCTACGGTCCACTCGGCGAAATCTTCGTTTTTCTCTTTTTCGGGCTGGTCGCCGTCGGCGGCAGCTATTACCTGCAAACGCTGACCCTGACACCCATCGCCATGGTCGCGGCGGCGCTGGTCGGCATTCAAGCGGCGGCCGTGATCACCGTCAACAATTACCGCGACCTCGATGGCGATGCCCGCAACGGCAAGAACACCATGGCAGTGCTGATCGGCCGCCCGGCCACACAAAGCATCTTTATGGCCGAAATACTTGCCCCGTATTTTCTGCTCCTGCTGCTCGTGCCCACGCTCGGCTGGCCGGCCGCCATGCCGCTACTTTCTCTGCCCCTCGCGCTCAGCCTGGTCCAACGCTTTCGCCGCGCGACTCCGGGTCCGGTGTTCAACCAGATTCTCGCTGCCACCGCCGGACTGCAACTGATCTTTGCGCTACTGCTAGCGCTGGCCTTCAGCCTGCAAACCGACAACCCCCTATGAGCCCAGCCACCATGATCGCCGACCCGCTATTCGATACCGCCTTCCTGCGCCAGCGCATCCGCACAGTTGTCGACTGGCCTGCCCCCGGCATCAGGTTTCGCGACATCACGCCGCTGCTCCTCGATCCACGCGCCTTCCGCCTGCTCGTTGAAGCCTTCGTGCTGCGTTACATGAATGCCGAAATCGACCTCGTGGCTGGCATTGACGCGCGCGGCTTCATTCTCGGCAGCGTCGTCGCACACCAATTGAACCGGGGTTTCATTCCGGTACGCAAGAAGGGCAAGCTGCCCTTCACGACATTTGCCGAGGAGTACGAACTCGAATACGGCAATGCCACGGTCGAAATCCATACCGACGCTGCCACCGCTGGCCAGCGCGTACTGTTGATCGACGATTTGATTGCCACCGGCGGCACAATGCTGGCGGCCGCCCGGCTGCTCCAGCGGCTCGACGTCACCGTCGTCGAAGCGGCGGCTATTGTCGACCTGCCCGAACTGGGTGGCTCGACTCTGCTCAGGGCGTTCGGCGTGGATGTCTTTACCGTTTGTGATTTTTCGGAGGATGAATAGATGGACACCGATCTTGCAGAAATCCGTCGCGCACTGGCGGAGGCCGACTGCCTGGCCACTCCGGAACAGGTTGACGCCGCGCTGACGCGCATGGCGGCGGCGATCACCAGCGCACTGGACGGACAGAATCCGCTGCTCTACAGCGTCATGAACGGCGGCCTGGTGATCGCCGGCCGCTTGCTGCCACGCCTGAACTTCCCGCTCGAACTCGCCTACCTGCACGCCACCCGCTACGGCCACCAGCTTCATGGCGACATGCGGCTCGACTGGCGCATGCCCCCATCGCAGGATCCGCGCGGGCGCACCGTCCTCGTCATCGACGACATCCTCGACGAAGGTTATACGCTGCAGGCAATCTGCCAACACCTTGCCGACCTGGGCGCCAAACGCGTCCTCAGCGCCGTGCTGGTACACAAGGACCATCCGCGCAAGGCCCGCCCCGGCATGCGCGCGGACTTCACCGGGCTCGACATCGCCGACCGTTTTCTCTTCGGCAGCGGCATGGACTACAAGGGCTACTGGCGCAACGCCCCCGGCATTCATGCGCTGAAAGGTCACTGATCCGGGCGAGCGGCCACCGCGCGGGTTCAGTCGGCAAAGCCTTATCAGGCGAATCCTGTTCCAGCGCCGGATTGACTATTTATTGAGCGACTGCTGCGGTACAATCTGCCCCTTCCCTTGCATCGTCCAGCTCACTTTTTTCTGCGCACCCATGGAATTTGTCGGCTTCAACCTGCGTAACAACCTTTTCGTCGCCCCCATGGCCGGCGTGACGGATCGTCCTTTCCGCCAGTTGTGCAAGAAGATGGGCGCCGGACTGGCCGTGTCCGAAATGGTCACCAGCAATTCACTGCTCTACGGCAGCAAGAAAACGCTACGGCGCGCCAACCACGAAGGCGAAGTGGCGCCGATTTCGGTGCAGATCGCCGGCGCCGACCCGCGGATGATGGCCGAGGCTGCCCGCCACAATGTGGACAACGGCGCCCAGATCATCGACATCAACATGGGCTGCCCGGCCAAGAAAATCTGCAACGTGATGGCCGGTTCGGCCCTGATGCAGGATGAAGAACTGGTCGGCAAGATTCTCGATGCCGTCGTCGGCGCCGTACCGGATACCCCGGTCACGCTCAAATTCCGCACTGGCTGGAACCTGGCCAACCGCAACGCCCCGACCATCGCGCGCATTGCCGAATCCGCCGGCATCCGCGCCGTCGCCATCCACGGCCGCACCCGCTGCCAGCAATACACCGGCGAAGCCGAATACGACACCATCGCGTATGTAAAGACGCTGATCAGGATTCCGGTCATCGCCAACGGCGACATCACGACGCCCGAGAAAGCCAAACACGTGCTCGACACGACCGGCGCCGACGGCATCATGATCGGTCGTGCCGCGCAGGGCCGCCCCTGGCTATTCCGCGAGATCGAGCACTATCTGAAAACCGGCGAGAAACTGCCGCCGGCCGAGGTCATGGAGATCCACAGCATCCTGCTGGCCCATCTCGAAGACCTTTACGCTTTCTACGGCCCGGAAACGGGGTTCAAGGTCGCCCGCAAGCACATCTCCTGGTACACCAAGGGGCTGGTCGGGTCGGCGGCCTTCCGCAAGGAAATGAACACGCTGCCCAGCATCGACCAACAGATGCAGGCAGTAAACGATTTCTTCATCCGTCAGGCGGAAGAAAACGACTATCTAAAATACGACAATGAGGAGGCGTTGGCAGCATGAGCCAACATGACTTGGGGAAATGCGTCACGGATTCGCTGGAACAGTATTTCCGTGACCTGGATGGCGAGAAACCCGCCGCCATATATGACATGGTCTTGAAAAGTATCGAAAAGCCGATGCTCGAGGTGGTGCTCGCCAAAGCGGGCAGCAACCAGACGCTGGCGGCAGAGATGCTCGGCATCAACCGCAATACCTTGCGCAAAAAACTCACCGAACACCAACTACTGTAACCGCCATGACCATCAAGCAAGCACTGATTTCCGTCTCCGACAAACGGGGCGTTCTCGAATTCGCGCAGGGTCTTGCCGCCCAGGGCGTCAATCTTCTTTCCACGGGCGGCACGGCAAAAATGCTGCGCGAAGCCGGGTTGACCGTAACGGAGATCGGCGACTACACCGGCTTCCCGGAAATGCTCGACGGCCGCGTCAAGACGCTGCACCCGAAGGTGCACGGCGGCATCCTGGCCCGCCGCGACCTGCCCGAACATCTGGCGACCATCGCCGAACATGGCATTCCGGCCATCGACCTCGTTTGCGTCAATCTCTACCCGTTCCGCGAAACCGTCGCCAAACCGGGCGTTACGCTCGAAGACGCGATCGAGAACATCGATATCGGCGGCCCGGCGATGGTCCGCTCCTCGGCCAAGAACTACGCCGCCGTCGCTATCGTCACCGATCCGGCCGACTATCAGCCGCTGCTCGACGAAATGCGGGCCAACGGCGGCGCCATCAAGCTGGAAACCCGCTTCGGCCTGGCCAAGAAGGCCTTCGTCCACACTGCGCGCTACGACTCGGCAATTGCCAACTGGCTGACCGCGCTCGAATCCAGCGCCGAGGAAGCGCCGAAACTTTCGCCCTTCCCGACCGCCTTCCAGACCGCCTTCGACCGCACCGAAATCCTGCGCTACGGCGAGAACTCGCACCAGAGCGCCGCCTTCTATCGCGACATCAACCCGGTCGCCGGCAGCATCGCCGCCTACACCCAATTGCAGGGCAAGGAACTCTCCTACAACAACATTGCCGACTCCGACGCTGCCTGGGAATGCGTCAAGTCCTTCGACACTCCGGCCTGCGTCATCATCAAGCACGCCAACCCGTGCGGTGTCGCCATCGACGGCACCCTGCTTTCTGCCTACGAAAAAGCCTTCAAGACCGACTCGACTTCGGCCTTCGGCGGCATCATCGCCTTCAACGGCGAAGTCGGCATCGACGTGGTCAATGCCATGAACGAGCGCAAGCACTTCGTCGAAGTGCTGATCGCCCCGGCCTTCACCACCGAAGCCAAGGCAGCGCTGGCCGCCAAGCAGAACCTGCGCGTGCTCGTTTTGCCGATCTCCCGCGTCCTCAACACGCTGGAATTCAAGCGCGTCGGCGGTGGTCTGCTGGTCCAAACCCCGGACGACTTCACCGCCCAGGCCAAAGACCTCAAGGTGGTCACCAAAGTGCAGCCGACCGCCCAGCAGATCACAGACCTGCTCTTCGCCGAGCGCGTCGCCAAGTTCGTCAAGTCCAACGCCATCGTCTTCTGCGGCAACGGCATGACACTCGGTGTCGGCGCCGGCCAGATGAGCCGTGTCGATTCGACCAAGATCGCCAGCATCAAGGCACAACAGGCCGGCCTCGAACTGGCAGGTTCGGTCGTCGCCTCGGATGCCTTCTTCCCGTTCCGCGATGGTGTCGACGTGCTGGCTGCCGCCGGCGCCAAGGCCGTCATCCAGCCGGGCGGATCGATGCGCGACGAGGAAGTCATCGCGGCGGCCGACGAGCATGGCCTGGCGATGGTGTTCACCGGCGCCCGCCACTTCCGTCACTAATTTCCAGCACCCACTCAGAGATCAGCCATGAAACTACTGGTAATCGGTTCCGGCGGCCGCGAGCACGCGATGGCCTGGCGCCTCGCCAAGACGCCGGGCATGCAGACCGTCTATGTCGCCCCCGGCAATGCCGGCACGGCGCGCGAGCACGAACTGGAAAACATCAACATCACCGATCCGGAAGCGCTGGCTGATTTCGCCGAGCAGAACAAGGTCCACCTCACCGTCGTCGGCCCGGAAGCGCCGCTCGCCGCCGGCGTGGTCAATGTGTTCCGCGCGCGCGGCCTGAAGATTTTCGGGCCGACCAGGGAAGCGGCGCAGCTTGAATCCTCCAAGGATTTCGCCAAGCGCTTCATGGCCCGCCACAATATCCCGACGGCAGAATTTGCCACTTTTTCCGAGTCGGCCGCAGCACACGCCTATATCGACCAAAAAGGCGCGCCGATCGTCATCAAGGCCGATGGCCTGGCCGCCGGCAAGGGCGTCGTCGTTGCGATGACCCGCGAAGAAGCCCACGGCGCCATCGACGACATGCTGTCCGGCAACAAACTCGGCGATGCCGGCGCCCGCGTCGTGATCGAGGAATTCCTCGATGGCGAAGAAGCCAGCTTCATCGTCATGGTCAACGGCAAGAACGTGCTCGCCCTGGCCTCCAGCCAGGACCACAAGCGCATCGGCGACGGCGATACCGGCCCCAACACCGGCGGCATGGGCGCCTATTCGCCTGCCCACTGTGTGACACCGGAAGTGCACGCCAAGGCAATGCGCGAGATCATCCTGCCGACCGTGCGTGGCATGGCAGCCGACGGCATTCCCTTCACCGGCTTCCTCTACGCCGGCCTGATGATCGGCAAGGATGGCTCGGTCAAGACGCTGGAATTCAACTGCCGCATGGGCGACCCGGAAACCCAGCCGATCCTGATGCGCCTGAAATCCGATTTCGTGAAGCTGCTCGAACACGGCATCGACGGCACGCTCGATCAGGTCGAGGCCGCATGGGACCGTCGCATCGCCATGGGCGTTGTGCTTGCTGCCGCCAACTATCCGGACACGCCGAAGAAGGGCGATGTCATCCATGGCCTGCCGCCGAGCAACAGCTTTGGCGAAGATTGCCACGTCTTCCATGCCGGCACGGCCAATCAGGACAGCAAGGTGGTCACCAGCGGCGGCCGTGTGCTCTGCGTCACAGCGCTTGGCGAAAACGTCAAGCTGGCCCAGAAACGCGCTTACGAGGCTGCCGTGCAAATCCAGTTCGATGGCATGCAGTTCCGCAAGGATATCGGCTACCGCGCGATCAGCCGTTAAATCGCACTAGCATTCAACAATACGGGCGGCTCATTTTCGTCAATGAGCCGCCCGTTTTTTCCCCGGAGACGCCATGGACACCGCTCGCCTCAAGGACTTTTTCACCGGCCTGCAAGGCGCCATCGTCAGCGAACTCGAAGCCTTCGACGGGCAGCCTTTCCGCACCGACAGCTGGGATCGCCCGGAAGGCGGCGGCGGCATTTCGCGGCTGATCGAGGAAGGCGGTTTTTTCGAGCGCGGCGGCGTCAATTTTTCGCACGTCACCGGCAAATCGCTGCCGGCTTCCGCCACCGCCGTCCGTCCGCAACTGGCCGGCCGCTCCTGGGAGGCGATGGGCGTTTCGCTGGTCCTCCATCCGCGCAGCCCCTATTGCCCGACGGCCCACATGAACGTGCGCTGCTTCGTCGCCAGCAAGGAAGGCGAGCCCGATGCCTGGTGGTTCGGCGGCGGCATGGACATGACGCCCTACTACGGCCAACGCGATGATGTGGTGCACTTCCACCAGACCTGCAAGGATGCGCTGGCGCCTTTCGGCGAAGAGGTCTACCCGAAATACAAGAAGTGGTGCGACGAATATTTCTTCCTGAAGCACCGCAACGAGCCACGCGGCGTCGGCGGCGTGTTTTTCGACGATCTCAACGAAGGCAGTTTCGAACGCTGCTTCGACCTTACCCAGGCTGTCGGCAATGCCTTCACGAAAGCCTACCTGCCCGTTCTGGCCAAACGCCGCGACATGCCCTACGGCGAGCGCGAGCGCGACTTCCAGGCGTATCGCCGAGGGCGTTACGTCGAATTCAATCTGGTCTGGGATCGCGGCACGCTGTTCGGGCTGCAATCAGGCGGGCGCACCGAATCGATCCTGATGTCGCTACCGCCGATCGTCAAATGGCGCTACGACTGGCAGCCAGAAGCCGGCACGCCGGAAGCCGAGCTTTACGAGGTGTTCCTCAAGCCCCAGGACTGGGCCTGACGCTCACGCAGCGAACGCCACGCCGGGCGGCTCACTTCGGATCGAGGCGCACGCTGGCCCGGAAGTGACGGTTGGCTTCCTCGCTGCGCTCGAGTTGGTCGCAAAGATCGGCCAGCGCCAGATGCGCGTCGCGCGTTTCTTCGGTCGCCAGCGACGCCTCGAGATAGCTCTGCGCCTTGCCCCACAGTTCCTGCTTCATGCACATGCGCCCAAGGGCAAGCAACAGCACGGCCTCGCCCGGATATTGTTGCAGCCATTTCTCGGCCTTGGCGATGCGCGCCGTCAGTCCGGGGCCGTTCAGGTCGCCGTACAAGGTGAGCAGTTCCGGTTGCCAGGCGGCTTCCGAACCGCTGTCGAGCGCTTTCTCGATCAGCTTTTGCGCAACATCCTGTTCGTCCAGTTCGACCAGCGCACGGGCGCTGGCCAGCACCAGGCGACGACCGTACTCGGCCGCCGGCACCGCGCGCAGGTACTCGCGCAACTGCCCGACATCGGCGCGCCGGCGTGCAATATTTTCGAGATGGGCGACGATCTTGATCTCGCGGGCAACCTCCGGCGGCAGGGCATCGCGCTTTTCGAGCTGGCGTGCCAGCTTCAGCACCCCGTCCCAGTCGCCGGCGCCCTGGCGTGCCCGCAGTTCCAGGCGCAGCGCCGCGATGTGGCGCCCCTGCTTGCCCTGGAGCTTGCCGAGCGCCGCCAGCGCCTCGTCGAAGCGCCGCGACTCGTTCATCATCTCGGCTTCCAGCATCAGCGTCGCCGCCTCGTTGCGCACATCGTCGGACATCGCGCGCTGCATCCATTCCTGCTGTTTTTCCGGCTCGCGCATGCGCTGCGCGGCGCGCGCCGCGACCAGGGCTGACAGTCCCGGCGCTGAACCGGTTTCGTAGGACTCGCCAGCCTTTTTCAGCGCCTGCCCGAAGCGCCCCTCAAACAGCAGGCGCACGGCATCCTGGAAGTTGCCGGCCGCCTTCTCGCGCCGCCGCCGCACGCGATATTCACCGACCCGCTTCGGCAGGCCGACGGTTACCGCCAGCATCCGTACCGCGGCATAAAGGACGAGCACTACCGCGACCAGCGCCAAAATGAACAGGTTCAGGCTGATTTCGGCCCGGTAAGGCGGGAAAACGAGCAGGACATAACCGTCGTTTTCATGCGCCCCGAGCGCGACCGCAACGGCCAGTCCGAACAGGGCAAGAACCCAGAACAAACCCTTCATTTCCTGTCCTTGCCGCCGTACAGGCTATTCAATGCGGCCTGGATCTCCGTAAGCTGGGGAATCTCGACGACGACCTCGGTTGTCGCCAGTTCGCGCAGCATCTCCTGCGCGGCCTGAACACCCTTGTCGCCGCCGTCGAAATGCCGCGCGAGGCCGTCGCCAGCCGCCTTGAGTTCACCGCGGAAGGTGCCCTGGTCACGCGAGAGCAGCGCCAGGCGAGCGTTCAGCAGGCGCAGCTTCAGGTTCTCGCGCAGGAACAATACCTGTCCGGGCGCCAGCAATACCGCCTCCTCGCGATCAAAGCGCTGGATGCGGACGAGGCTTTTCAGCTCCTGCCAGATCTCGCGCCCGGTGCGCTGCCACCACGGGACCTGCTGCGCCTCCTCCGGCTTTTCAATAAGCTCCTGCGGCCGGCTCTCCATCGCCAGCGGAAGCTTGTCAATGACGCTCAGCACTTGCTCGATACGGATGCTCGCCCCGGCCAGATCGACAGCAGGCAACGCCGTCAGGCGCTCCAGATCGCGCGCCAGAGCCTGGCGCAGCGGCAAGGCCTGCGGCAGTTCGACGCTCGCGAGGCGCGCTTCCGCAGTGCGCAAGGCGAGAATGGCTGCCGGCACGTTACCCGCCAGTTGCAGTTGCTGCCCGGCCAGCACGATGGCCTGTTCGGCTTCGAGCACTCCCGAATCGTCGCGGCCGCGCGCCAGTTCGTTGTAGAGCGCCTGCAACGCCTCGGACTGGGTCGCCAATTCGGCCAGTCTGGCATCGGCCGCTCCCAGCTTACCCTGCAAGCCTTCGACCTGCTCGCGCATCTGTCTGAGGAGGCCGCGATCCTCCTTGCTGCCGGTATCGATGTCGGCCAGGCGACGGGCGACCTGCTCCTGCATGTCGGTGAGCTTGTGGCGGGTCTCATACCATTGCCAGCCGGCCAGCCCGAGGGCAGCCACGGCGACCAGGAGCCAGGGGCTGAAACGCGTCGCGCGCGGCGCCGGCTTTTGTGGCTTCGGCTGCTCCGGCGGTTCAGAGGTAGTCAAGGTGTCAGGTGTGTTGTCAGGTGTCATGCTGTCCAATTATAAGCACGCAAGCCGGCCAGAATGCCGGCATCCGCTGCTTCGGTAAGGATAATTTTGCTTAAACCCATTGCCCGGGCATTTTCGCCGATCCGGGCATGCGGGACAAAAACCGGCGTTTTCCGCAGCCAGGCAAGGCCTTCGGCATCGAGCAGGGTAACCAGATAACGCAGGCCTTCGCTGCTCGATACGGTCAGCGCATCGAGCTGACCGGCGCGCCATGCCGTCAGCAGTGTCTCTACGCCGCGCACGGGTCCGGCGCGCCGGTAGCAGGTGACACAATCGACCGTGGCGCCACGTGCACGCAGCGTATCGGCAAGCAATTCGCGGCCGCCATCGCCACGGAAAATGACGATGCGCCTGCCGCTGATCTGGCTGCTCGCCAACTGCGGCAAGGCAAGCAGCGCTTCGGAATCGAAGCGCTCGCGCGGTGCGATGCAGCCGGTCACGCCCTGCGCTGCCAAAGCCTTGACTGTCCCCGGACCGACTGCCGCCGGAATCACGCCTGCTGGCCACGGGCCACTGGCCAGAATCGCCGGCAGCGCATGATCCACCGCATTGGGGCTGATG
The DNA here is from genome assembly GCA_963741765.1 of uncultured beta proteobacterium. Lineage (GTDB taxonomy): Bacteria > Pseudomonadota > Gammaproteobacteria > Burkholderiales > Rhodocyclaceae > Azonexus. The sequence goes on along the minus strand of CAVUJN010000016.1, from coordinate 224,623 downwards.
AAGATGGCCAACGCACAGCCGGGCAGGTCCGCTGCGCTGGCGACCAGCGCGCCAGGATCGCGGGGCGGCAGGATTTCAAGCAGCGGAAAGAGCAGCGGCACCCCGCCTGCCGCCGCGATGGCCTCAGCCAAAGGTGCCGCTTGCGCCTGTGGCCGGGTGACGACGATGGTCTTGCCAGCCAGCGCGCCGCTCGAATTCACTGGCAATGCGCGAGCTTCTCCAGAATGGCATTGGCGCCACGCGCCCTTAGCTGTTCGGCAAGCTGGCGGCCGAGCACCTCGTCGTCGTCCGGATCGCCGCGTAGTTCGCCGGCGACCATTTCCTTGCCGTCGGCCGTCGCGACGAAGCCGCGCAGCCAGAGCTGGCCATTGTCGATGATTGCGTAGCCACCCAGCGGCACCTGGCAACTGCCGCCCAGCGCCCGCGAGAAGGCGCGCTCAGCCTTGACGCAATGGGCCGTCTCGGGATCGTTGAGCGGCGCGACGACCTCGGCCATGGCGCCGGCACCGGCGATCAGTTCGATGCCTAGCGCGCCCTGACCGGGCGCCGGCAGCGACTGTTCCGCGGTCAACACGGATTTGATACGGTTTTCCAGGCCGAGGCGGATCAGGCCGGCGGCGGCGAGGATGATCGCGTCGTATTCGCCGGCATCGAGCTTGCGCAGGCGGGTATCGAGGTTCCCGCGCAGGCTCTTGATGACCAGATGCGGGTATCCGGCACGCAGCACGGACTCGCGGCGCAGGCTGGAGGTGCCGACAACGGCACCCGCCGGCAGGTCGTCGAGGCAGAGGTATTTGTTCGAGACGAAGGCATCGCGTGGATTTTCGCGAGCCGAGATGGCCGCCAGAACGAAGCCTTCGGGCATCACCATCGGCACATCCTTCATCGAATGCACGGCGAGGTGGGCGCGGCCTTCCTGCATTGCCACTTCGAGTTCCTTGATGAACAGGCCCTTGCCACCGATTTCGGACAGCGGGCGGTCGAGAATCTGGTCACCCTTGGTCGTCATGCCCAGAATGACGACATCAGCCTCTGGATTCAGGCTGGCCAGACGGCCCTGGACATGGACGGCCTGCCACATGGCAAGGCGGGATTCGCGGGAGGCGATGACAATCTTGGAAGGAGCGAACATGAATCGGCACGCAGCAGGGGTTTCAAAGGCGGCAATCTTAGCATGAGCCATTCGGCGCCTTCCCCCACCCAGATCAAAGCCAACGACCAGCGCCCTGATCATCCTGCCTTCTGGTGCAAACGCTTCGGTGAGGGCATCACGCACCGGGATGCCGGCAAGGTGCCGACTGCCACCCAGCGGCCGGCGACCCGATTTCGGTGCTTTCCAGCCCTTGCGCGAATCCTGGCGCTTTTAAGTCGTCCCGTATTTTTCGCGGTACGCGTTCACCGCCCTGACTCTCGCGATGTACAGCCGAAGTTTTACTTCAGCAGAGAGTCCGTCATCCGCAGAATCCGCTGTGTTGCCTACCTGGTTCAGGATGTGGGCTTCGACGGCCTTCGTCCGCGCCATCAATAGCCGAAGCTTGACATGATCCGGGACATCGATGACACCCTCGTCATCGTCTGCCTGGTCGGTTGCCTTGGCGACTCTGGGCTGGCTAAAGGACCGGTGCAAGTCCAGGTGGTCTTCACTGTTGTCTGCGTCCTCCTCATTCGACGCAGTGAGTTGCACCCGACCATCGGTCGTGGCGCTTGATTTTGCGATCGCAATTTGTTCGCGTGCCGACCGCGAGAGCATCGACTTCGCCCGTGCCACCTTTGCCGCTTTGGCCTTTTTGGATTGCTTGATCCGGTTACTTTTGGGCGAATCGAGGGAAAATTCTGTAACTGTGGCCGGCACGGGAACCGGCGCAATCGTGACCACCAGTTCGGCTGGGGAAGATTGTGCCAAAGCAGCGTCCTGCTGTACATCCGCGGCTGTCGACTCCCAAGCATGCACGCCCATTGCAGCCAAGGAAGCCAAGACGACTATAAATTTACGCACCTATATACCTACAAATTGCTGACATCATGCATTGGATAACGCTTCAGACTGATTTTCGTTGTCACTGCTTTGAATTATTTTATTCCCTGGCTGCATTTTACAACCTCTTCAGTGCTTGGCTTTTGCATTGCACTGGACGATCGACCAGCCAAGTTTGATTCTCGCCCTGGCGGTGGCGCCTAGCGGAGCAGGCTGGCTTCAAAAGCGGCTTCGGCGTGGTCCGCAAATCTGAACCGAGAAAACAGGCGTTTTAGCTCAGCCAATTGCATTCCGGGTTTGGCGAGGAAACTGATGCCTATCCGTTGCCCTTGTTTCACGAGCGTCGTGAATGCGTACTGCCATACACGCGCCTCTTCGAGACGCTCGATGACTTCGTGCTCATTGTTGATCGCAACGCCTGCTGTTTTGAGCGACTGAATAAATTGCGTGGATTCAATGTTGGGGTTGCGGATCATGGCACTTCCGTGAGTTTTTGGTTGCAATGCCTACATAACGCTCCGGTTGTTGCTTGCGATGACGAGCCGACTGTAGCGATTTGTAACGGCATGTAACGCTCCGTCAAGCGCGTTCCTTATGGCGACGAACTGCTTCGTTTCTGGGCATCACGCCTTCCCGGTTACTACGCCTGCGCGGCCTGGTTTCCCGTTACCCGCACCGGACAGGACTCGGCGTTCCCCACTTTCTCGGTTGCAACTTGTCTCTGTTGTGCGCATTGGCAGGTTATCGAAAAACTGACCCCTGGTCTTTTGTCGTCCATTGGGTGGATTTCATGCCAGCAGCTTTTTCGTGATACTGGTCGTAGAGTTACCGCTTCAGGCTTTGCCGTATCATCGAAAGCCCCAACCCAGATACCACGTCCAATAATGAAAACCGATACCCCCCAGACGATCTACCTCAAGGATTACACCCCGCCCGCTTTCATGGTCGATACCGCCGACCTCGATTTCGTGATCGAGAGCGTTGGCACCACGGTCACCGCCACACTGGCGATGCGCCGCAACCCGGCGGTTGCCGCACAACCGCTGATTCTCGACGGCGATGGGCTGGAAACCTTGAGTGTTGCGGTCGACGGCCAAAATGTGCCATTTTCCGTGACGCCAAATACGCTGACCATCGCCGACGTTCCGGACGCTTTCACGCTGCAAACCATCGTCCGCATCGACCCGGACAAGAACACCCGCCTCTCCGGCCTCTATCGTTCCAAGGATGGCTATTTCACGCAGTGCGAGGCGCAGGGGTTCCGCCGCATTACCTGGTTCCTCGACCGTCCCGACGTGATGTCAACCTATACCGTCACGCTGCATGCCGACAAGGAAACGCTGCCAGTACTGCTGGCCAACGGCAACCCGGTCGCCGCAGGCGACGAAGCCGATGGCAAACACTGGGCACGCTGGGCCGACCCGTTCAAGAAACCGGCCTACCTGTTCGCAATCGTCGCCGGCAGGCTGGACGTACTCAAGGACAGTTTCACCACCGCCTCCGGCCGTAGCGTACAGCTCGCCATCTACGTCGAACCGGGCAAGCTCGACCAGTGCCCGCACGCGATGGAAGCCCTGAAAAAATCCATGAAGTGGGACGAGGAACGCTTCGGTCTCGAATGCGACCTCGACCATTACATGATCGTCGCCGTCGGCGACTTCAACATGGGCGCGATGGAGAACAAGGGCCTCAACATCTTCAACACCAAGTACGTGCTGGCGCGCAGCGATGTCGCTACAGATGTCGATTTCGAGAATATCGACCGCGTCGTCGCTCATGAATATTTCCATAACTGGACCGGCAACCGCGTCACCTGCCGCGACTGGTTCCAGCTCTCACTGAAAGAAGGCCTGACCGTCTTCCGCGATCAGGAATTCGGCGCCGACCTGCACAACCGCACGACCGCCCGCATCCGCGAAGTGCGCGGCCTGCGCGCCGGGCAGTTTCCGGAAGATGCCGGCCCGATGGCGCACCCGATCCGCCCTTCATCGTTTGTCGAAATCAACAATTTCTACACGGCGACCGTCTATGAAAAGGGCGCCGAAGTCATCCGCATGATCCAGACCCTGATCGGCCGCGAAGGCTTCCGCAAGGGCATGGACGAATACTTCCGCCGCCACGACGGACAGGCTGTCACCTGCGAAGATTTCGTCGTCGCCATGGCGGCTGCCAGCGGTTTCGACTTCACGCAATTCATGCGCTGGTACAACCAGCCCGGCACGCCGCACGTTGCGGTCGACGGCCATTTTGATGCCGAAACCAATACCTACACGCTGACCTGCACGCAAGCCAACCCGCGCGCCAGCGATGAAGTGCCCTACCTGATTCCGATCCGTGCTGCGCTATTCACTGAACAAGGCGAGCTGCTCGCCGGCAGCGAACGCACGCTGCAACTGACGGCAACGACGCAATCCTTCGTCTTCAACGAGATTGCTGCCGAGCCCGTACCTTCGCTGCTGCGCAACTTCTCGGCCCCCGTCGTGCTCGACTTCGACTACACGCCGGAACAACTGGCCCTGCTGCTGGCGCATGAAAGCGACCCGTTCAACGCCTGGGAAGCAGGCCAGCGCCTCGCCTCGACACTGATTCTCGACGCCACGGCAAGCATCGCCACCGGCCAGGCGCCGGTGTGGCCGGCCAGCTTCGTCGAGGCCGCCCGCCGCTTGCTGCAAACCCAGGCGCAACGTGGCGCCGCCTTCGTCGCCGAAGCGCTGACCCTGCCCGGCGAAACGACGCTGGCCGAAGCGCTTGACGTGGTCGATCCCGATGCCCTGCACGCCGCCCGCAACGCCCTACGCCGGCACCTCGCCGAGCAGCTCGAAGGCGAATTCGCCAACCTTTACGCAGCGCTGGCGCCGGACGCCCCCTATGCCCCGGACAGTGAGCAGGCCGGCCGCCGCGCGCTGCGCAACATCTGCCTCGCCTACCTGCTGGAACTCGACACGCCGGCCATTCGCCAATTGGCACTGCAGCAGTTCCAGACTGCCGACAACATGACCGACCAGTTCGCCGCACTGGCCGCGCTGGCCAACGTCAATGGCGCGGACTGTCCGGAACGCGAAGCGGCGCTGGCTGATTTCTACGCCCGCTGGCAACACGAGGCCCTCGTCGTCAACAAATGGCTGGCCGTGCAATCGACCAGCCGGCGGCCGGACACGCTGGCTACCGTCAAGGCGCTGACCGCCCACCCGGCTTTCGACATCGGCAACCCGAACAAGATTTACGCGCTGATTCGCGCCTTTGGCGCCAACCTCGTGCGCTTCAACGCGGCGGATGGCAGCGGCTACGCCTTCATCGCCGACCGCGTTCTCGATCTGCACGACCGCAATCCGCAGGTCGCCTCGCGTCTGGCCCGCTGCTTCGACCGCTGGAAGAAATTCGACGCCAGCCGCCAGGCATACGCGCGCAACGCGCTGGAACGCATCCGCAACCACGATGGCCTGTCGCGTGACGTGCTGGAAATAGTTACCCGCGCCCTTTCCTGAGCCTTCTGGAAGCCTTTCAGGGCGCCCCGTAACTACATTGTTATTCAATTGATTTGAAGGGCAATTTCATTTCACGTATAATTCATCCCAATGTTTTAATTATGTTTTTTTGAATACTAGGAGATTAATAGAATTGATCTGTCACATAAAAGAAGCTCAAAATTCGCTCAGCCACACCCCTTCGACCGAAATTCCCCGCCATCGGGCAGGTGAAGCATGAACGCCTGGACCGGAGAAACCATCGCCCAACTGGGCACCCACTTTGCCACCCCGTTGCGCGTTGCGCTGATCCTGAGCCTGGCCTTTCTGGCGCAGTATCTGGTCAAGCGTTTCCTGCCCCGATTTCGCGAAGCCCTTGCCGCGCAACAGGACTCGACGGAAGGAATTCAACGTGTCCGCACCCTGTCCCGGGTCCTGCGCTACGTGCTCACCGTCATCATTGCCGTTGTGGCGTCCATGCTCGTGCTCGGCGAATTCGGCGTTTCGGTTGCGCCGCTGCTCGGTGCGGCCGGGGTTGCCGGCCTCGCCATCGGTTTTGGCGCACAAAGCCTGGTCAAGGATTACTTCACCGGCTTCTTCCTGCTGCTGGAAAACCAGATCCGCATCGGCGACGTGATCGATGCTGGCGGCAAGTCGGGCCTGGTCGAGGAAATCACGCTGCGCTACCTGCGCCTGCGCGACTATTCCGGCAACGTGCATTACGTGCCGAACGGCCAGATCACTGTCGTCACCAACATGAGCGTCGGCTACGCCTACGCGGTGATCGACCTCGGCGTCGCCTATGGCGAGGACACCGACCGGGTTATCGAGATCATGCGCAAGACCGGCGAAGATATGCGCCGCGACCCTGAATTCGCGAGCAAGATTCTCGATGACATGGAAGTCGCAGGTGTCGACCAGTGGGCCGATTCGTCGGTCGTCATCCGCTGCCGCTTCCGCGTGCCCCCCCTCGAACAATGGGGCATCCGCCGTGAATACCTGCGCCGCGCCAAGCAGGCTTTCGACCGCGAAGGCATCGAAATCCCGTTCCCGCACGTCAAACTGGTGCCAAGCGGCCCCGAAGCAGCAGCCGCCTGATTCCGATCAGGTACCCGGGGTGGCGACCATCGCCGCCTTGGCCGGCGCCCATTGCCGGCGGCTGACCGGCAGTTTGTCCGGCACGCCACGCAGTAGCGCCCAACCGTAGGCCTCGACATCGTCGCCCGCCGCCTTCTCGAAGCCGGCCAGTGCCGACCTGGCGACCAGCACGGCGCGGTGCAGACGCATGAAGCGGTCGGCATATTCGATTTCAAGATGGGTCAGCGCCTCGTCGAGCAGATACTCGCGGTTGACCGTGCGGGCAGTCACATATTTCAGATCGGCCTTGAAATACAGCACCTCGGCCACCGGCACCAGCAACAGGCGGCCGCGCTCGTGGCAGGAAAGATGCGTTCGCCCGGCACCGCGAATCTGTTGACCGATGCCGGCGAGCAGCGCGTAATCGGGATGCGCCGTTGTCGCCGCTTTCTGCAGCGCGGTCAGCAGGCGCTGGGCGCGCACCGGCTTGAGCAGGTAATCGACCGCATTGAGGTCGAAGGCCTGTACCGCGTAGTTGTCGTAAGCCGTCGTGAAGATGACGGCCGGCGGCCTCTCCATGGCGCCGAAATGACCGGCCAGTTCGATCCCGTCCATGCCCGGCATGCGAATGTCGGCGAGCACGACATCGACCGGATGGTCGCTCAGTAACGCCAGCGCCGCGATGCCATTGCCGGCCTCGCCAGCGACCTCGGTGGCAAACTGGATGGCGATGTCGCCCAGCAGTTCGCGCAAACGCGCGCGGGCCAGCGGCTCGTCGTCGACGATGAGGATTTTCAGTGGTTCGGCGTGCGGCATGGCAGGATGATACGGACCTCGTAGGTGTTTTCCCCGGCCGAGATTTCCAGCCGTGCCTCCAGATCGTAATACAAGGCCAGGCGCTCGCGGATATTGGCGACGGCCATCTGGTTACCGGCGGCATGCTGGACCTGTCCGCAGGCCGGATTGGCGACGGCAATGCGCAGTTCGTCGCCGCGCTGCTCGATCACGACACGCACAAGGCCGCCGTCTGGCGACGGCTCGACGCCGTGATAGACGGCATTTTCGAGCAAAGGCTGCAGCATCAGCGGCGGAATGGGCAGGTTCGCGAAATTCGCTGCAATTTTCCAGTCGACCGCAAGACGTTCGCCCAGACGCAGTTTTTCCAATTCAAGGTATTGTTTGCCGAGCGCGATTTCGTCGGCGAGACTGACCAGTTCACCCGGGTCGCGCATCGCAGCACGAAACAGATCGGACAGCGATTCAAGTGCCGCTTCGGCCTGTTGCGGCCGGGCGCGAATCAGCGACAACACCGCGTTCAGCGAATTGAACAGGAAATGCGGGCGGATGCGCGCATTGAGCGCAGCCAGCCGGGCTTCGGTCTGGGCTGGCGAAAAAGCCCGGGCGCGCAACTCGAAATAGCCGAGCAGCACGATGCTGGCGGCAATTGCCAGAATGACCGGACGCCAGGGGTTGACCACGTCGCCGAACCCCAACGATTGCCAGAAGAGTTGCTGGGCATAAGCCAGGCCGCCGACCAGCGCGACGACGCAGAACTGGCCAAGACGCAGTGGCAAGGCGCGCAAGGGATTGCGCAAGCCGGCCAGCAGGCCCAGCACAAGCAGCAGCAAGGGCTGAACCAGCGCCGCCATTTCGACATAACGCGCGCCCCACTCGAGCAGCCCGGGAGACTGGAGAAGTGCGGCGGCAAGCGCCATGACGTTGACCCCGAGCAGCACGCGCAGCATGACCCCGAAATTGCGCCAGTCGGGTAAGGGATGCGTTGCCGGAAAGTACCTTATACTTGCCATTCTTGATGCTTTATCGCTTTGACAGCCCCATTTTATGACATCCAGCACCACACAATACACTTGGGCCGGCCGATTCTCCGAGCCGGTTTCCGATCTGGTCAAACGTTACACCGCTTCGGTCGAGTTCGACCAGCGCATGTGGCGCCAGGACATTCGTGGTTCTCTGGCCCACGCCCGCATGCTGGCCCGGCAGGGCATCATCGCAACTGCCGACCTCGCCGACATCGAGCGCGGCATGGCCATCGTCGCGGAAGAAATCGAGTCCGGCAAATTCGAATGGTCACTCGATCTCGAAGACGTGCATCTCAACATCGAAAAGCGCCTGACCGCGCTGGTCGGCGATGCCGGCAAGCGACTGCATACCGGCCGGTCACGCAACGACCAGGTGGCCACCGATATCCGTCTCTACCTGCGCGATGCGATCGACGACACCCAGGTGCTGCTCAAAGCCTTCCGCTCGGCACTTGTCGATCTCGCCGAGAAGGAAGCGGCAACGCCAATGCCCGGCTTCACCCACCTGCAGGTTGCGCAACCGGTCACTTTCGGCCACCACATGCTGGCCTATTTTGAAATGTTCGGGCGCGATGCCGACCGTTTCGCCGATGCCCGCAAGCGCACCAACCTGTTGCCGCTTGGCGCCGCCGCGCTGGCCGGCACGACCTACCCGATCGACCGTGAGTTCGTCGCTGCCGAACTCGGCTTCGAAGGCGTCTGCGAAAATTCGCTCGACGCCGTATCGGATCGCGACTTCGCCATCGAATTCACCGCCGCCTGCGCGCTGCTGATGATGCACATCAGCCGCCTGTCGGAAGAACTGGTGATGTGGATGAGTCCGCGCGTCGGCTTCATTCAGATCGCCGACCGTTTCTGCACCGGCTCTTCGATCATGCCGCAGAAGAAAAACCCGGACGTGCCGGAACTGGCGCGCGGCAAGACCGGCCGCGTCTACGGCCAGCTGATCAGCCTGTTGACGCTGATGAAGTCGCAGCCGCTCGCCTACAATAAGGACAACCAGGAAGACAAGGAGCCGCTGTTCGACGCTGTGGACACCGTCACCGACACGCTGCGCATCTTCGCCGACATGGCCGGCGGCATCACGGTGCGCGCCGAAAACATGAAGGCTGCGCTAACCCAGGGCTTCGCCACCGCCACCGACCTCGCCGACTACCTGACCAAGAAGGGGCTGCCTTTCCGCGATGCGCACGAAGCGGTCGGCCACGCCGTCAAAGCGGCCGAAGCCAAGGGTGTCGATCTGCCGCAACTGACGCTGGACGAACTCAAGGCCTTCTGTCCGCAGGTAGAAAACGACGTATTTTCGGTGTTGACCGTGGAAGGCTCTCTGGCCAGTCGCAACCACGTCGGCGGCACCGCGCCAGAACAGGTGCGTGCGGCAATCCGGCGCGCCCGCAGCCGGCTCCTGGGCGAGCATCTGCCATGATGATCCCGACTACATGAAAAAACTCGGCAAGTATGAACTGATCAGAAAACTCGGCGCGGGCGCGACCAGCACCGTCTATCTCGGCCGCGATCCGTTTGCCCAGCGCTCCGTTGCAATCAAGGTCGCCACCCCGGACATTCTGCACGACCCAGAAAAGGGTAAGCTCTACAGCAGCCTCTTCCTCAACGAGGCCTCGCTGATCGGCAAGCTCAGCCACCCGCACATCGTCCAGATCTTCGATGCCGTGGTCGCCGAGAACCTCTGTTACATCGTCATGGAATATGTATCCGGCGGCACGCTGGAAACCTACGCCGAGCCCAGTCATCTGCTGCCGATCGAACGCGTCGTCGAGCTGATTTTCAAATGTACGCGGGCGCTCGACTATGCGTACCGCCTCGGCATCACCCACCGCGACATCAAGCCGGCCAACATTTTGCTCGTCGGAACCTCGGACATCAAGATTTCCGATTTCGGTGCCGCCATCATCAACAATGCCAGCAACAAGCGCACCCAGATCAGCGGCATCGGCTCGCCGGCCTACATGTCGCCGCAGCAGGTGCAGGAACAGCCTCTCGACCACCGCACCGACATCTATTCGCTGGGCGTGGTCATGTATCAGTTGCTGACCGGCGCATTGCCGTTCACGGCAAACAATCAATACAGCATGGTCTATCAGATCGTCAATGGCATCGCCGCCGTTCCGTCGGCGCAAAGGCGCGACCTGCCGCCGGTACTTGACCAGATCGTCGGCCGGGCGATGGCCAAGTCACTTGATGCGCGCTACCCGACCTGGGCAGCGTTCGCCCACGATCTCGCGCAGGCCGTGCGCAGCGGGCAATTGAAAACGGCACGCACCGAATTTGCCGATTCCGAGAAGTTCGCCACCTTGCGCTCGCTCCCCTTCTTCAGTGACTTCAGCGATGTCGAAATCTGGGAAGCGGTGCGTTTCGCGGACTGGAAACGTGTCGTTCCGGGCACGACGATCATGTCGGACGGCGAGCCTGGCAATTTCTTCTGTTTTGTCGCCGACGGCGAACTCGCAGTGCGCAAGAACGGCATCCGGCTCAGCACGCTGACCAGCGGTGAATGCTTCGGCGAAATGGCCATCATCAGCCGGCATGGCCACAGGCGCAGTGCTGACGTCATGGCCGACAGCACGGCGAACATCATCACGGTACGCGGCGAAGCCCTGGAACAAGCTTCCGATTCCTGCCGGATGCATTTCTACCAGGCCTTCCTCGACGTGCTGGCGACCCGGCTGGCACTTTCCAACCAGCGGATCGCCGCTGTCTAGCCACCCCCGGCTTTCGTCAGGGAGGCTTCGGCCTCGCCGAGCTTGACGCGCAGAAGGTATTTGATGTTTAGCGCGTCACGACTCGAACGAAACCGTTCAGGTATCAGCGCAAAAATTCCCGGCTGATCTGGCGGAACAATTCCGTCCCGGCCTGGTGCAGCCATTCGAAAGCAACCATCTCGCGCGACACGATACGGCAACCTTCCTGGCGCATCCGACCCAGCGCCAGTGCCTTGTCGTCAACACGCCGCGAACCTACCGCCTCGGCAACGACGAAAACCTCCTTGCCCAGCGCGCGCAGACCGAGCGCCGTCTGCAGAACGCATACATGCGCCTCGGTGCCGGTCAGCACAACCTGGCGGCGCGCAAAGCCGGGCAGTTGCTCAAGGCACCCATCGGCAACCGCAGAGAAATGAATTTTTTCGACGATGCACTCCGGCTCCAGACGCGCGCCCAGTTCCGCCACCGTCGGCCCCAGTCCTGCCGGATACTGCACCGTCGCACCAACCGGGATTTCAAGGCGTTGCGCGATTTCGAGCAACCACAGGTTATGGCCCAATACCGATTGAATATCCTCAATGGCAGGCGCCAGGCGCTCCTGCAGATCGATCAGCAGCAGCATGGACTGGTCGGATTTGATCAGCATTTCTTCACCTCCGGAAGTCGACGACACCATTCTCCGGCATGCTGGGCATGTCCGGCAAGCCTGATCAGCAGCCGCGCCCTTCCGGGTTGCGGGTAAATCCAAAGCCGCCGGCGCCGAAACGCGCGGGCATGATGCAGATGATCATCGCCAGCGAACGTGCCGATCTGCCGATATCGGGCGGGAAAGGCGCAAAGGGAACAGCCTGTTGGACGACCGATTTGACGAAGGCGATCTCATCCTGCTGATCACCCGCATTAAGAATGCGAAAGCTCTTGAGCGATCCGTCAGGATTTAGACGAACTTCCACCGAAGCAGCCTTGATCCCCTTGCTGCGCGGGTCGTTCCCGACGTACGCAGCGCTCTTGTTCAGCTTCCTGACCAGGGCGTCGAGATACATTTCGAGGCTGAACGGATCGACCGGTGGACTGTTGGGCAGGCGCTCGATCACTTCGCTGCCTTCACGTTCCTGCTGCGCCTGCTGGCGTCCGATGTCACGAGCCATGGCCAGCGAGCGCTGCGCCAGACTGGGGACCTGGCGTGCCTGGCCTTCGAGTTCGCGAAGGAAGGCGTTCATCTCCTCCTTCTGCGCCACCGTCCACTTGGGCGTCGCCGGCGCTGTCGTCCGGTTCCGCTGCTTGTCTATTGCCAGCACCCTTTTCTTCGGCGGCGGCTTCACGGGCTTCGCCACTGCGGGCGGTGCCGGCACGACGACCGGAACCGGCGGCGCCGGCGGGGTTGCTACCGCTTGCACAAAAGTCGCTTCGAGGCGCCTTGCGGCGCGCGCCTCGACCGGAGGCTGACGCACCGGAATCAACAGGATGGCACCGTGAACCAGCAGCGACACCAGCAGCGCCAGCCTGAACGACCACTGGAACCGATAGTCCTCGGGAGGCGAGATCGCCATCATGCCAATCTCACCGCCTTCGCCCCGGAAAAGCGATCGCAGCCTACTCCGCCGCTTCCGCCACGCGTCGCGCGCGCACTGCGGCGGACAGTTTTTCCAGAACGACCATGCTGTCGTCCCAGCCCAGGCAGGCATCGGTGACGCTCTGGCCATAGGTCAGCGCCTTGTCGGGCGACAGATCCTGGCGCCCTTCGACGAGATGGGATTCGACCATGACACCGACGATGCGCTCCTCGCCGGCAGCCATCTGCGCGGCGACGCTGTCGCAGACTTCCATTTGCAGCTTGTACTGCTTGCGGCTGTTGCCGTGCGAAAAATCGACCATCAGGCGGGCGGCGAGACCGGCCTTGGCGATTTCCGCGCAGGCGGCATCGACACTGCTCGCATCAAAGTTGGGATCCTTGCCGCCACGCAGGATGACGTGACAATCCTCGTTGCCCACCGTCGATACGATGGCGGTGTGGCCGGACTTGGTGACCGACAGGAAGTGGTGCGGCGAATTGGCCGAGCGAATGGCATCGACCGCGATCCGCATGTTGCCGTCGGTGCCGTTCTTGAAGCCGACCGGGCATGACAGGCCGGAAGCCAGTTCGCGGTGCACCTGCGACTCGGTGGTGCGCGCGCCGATGGCACCCCAGGCGATCAGGTCGGCGGTGTATTGCGGGGTTATGGTGTCGAGAAACTCGGTCGCGCAGGGCAGGTCGAGTTCATTGACTTCGAGCAGGATTTTGCGTGCCAGACGAATGCCTTCGTTGATGCGGAAGGTGTTGTCGAGGCGCGGGTCGTTGATCAGCCCTTTCCAGCCCACCGTGGTGCGCGGCTTCTCGAAATAGACGCGCATCAGGATGACCAGATCCTCGGCATATTTCCTAGCTTCGCCGGCGAGACGCCGGGCATATTCCATCGCTGCTTCGTAGTCATGTATTGAACAGGGTCCGATAATGACCAGCAGACGGTCGTCGGCACCGTGCAAAATGCGGTGAATGGTCTGGCGGGCCGTGTAGGTAGTCTGGGCGGCGCGACTGGATACCGGATATTCACGGAAGACGTGGGCCGGCGGCACCAGTTCCTTGATTTCCTTGATACGCAGGTCGTCTGTATTGGGTTTACTTTGCGGCGTCATGGCCAGCCCCATTCTAAAATTGCTGAAAACCCGGCATTCTACCGGATGCGTATGGAAGATTTCGACTTGCAACCCTCTCCGGAGATTCCCGACCGGCCCGTCAAGGGGCGCGGCGCGGTGGGCAATGTCGCCCCTCGCTTCAGCGTCGAGACCCGCCAGGCCACGGACGACGGCTGGGAGCCCGCTCTGCCGCCACTGCCGCAAACGCGCCTGCTGGTCGATAGCGCCAAGTCGATCATCAGCCGCAACGATTCGCCCGACATTGGCTTCACGCAGTCGCTCAACCCCTACCGTGGCTGCGAACATGGCTGCATTTACTGCTACGCACGCCCGACACACGCTTACCTCGGCCTGTCGCCCGGGCTCGATTTCGAGACCCAGATTTTCCACAAGCCGGATGCGCCGCGCCTGCTGCGCGAAGAACTGAGCCACCCGGATTACGCCTGCTCGACCATTGTCCTCGGTTCCGCTACCGATGCCTACCAGCCTTTCGAACGCAAACAGCGGCTGACCCGTGAGCTGCTCGAAATTGCGCTTGAAACCAATCACCCGGTATCGGTGGTGACCAAGTCGTCGCTGATCCTGCGCGACATCAACCTCTGGACCGAACTGGCCAAGCGGAACCTCGCTCATGTCGGCATCTCGCTGACCACGTTCGACGGACCGCTCGCCCGCCAGCTCGAACCGCGAGCCAGCGCACCCCAGGCCAGGCTGGCGGCGATGCGGGAATTGAGCGACGCCGGCATTCCGGTTTCGGTATTTGTGGCACCGCTGATTCCCGGCCTCAACGACCACGAGCTGGAAACCCTGCTGCAAACGGCACGGGCACATGGCACGATGAGCGCCACCTACACCTTACTGCGCCTGCCGCACGAGGTAGCCGGACTGTTTCGCGATTGGCTGGCGTGGCATGCCCCGGAGAAAGCGTCACGCATCATGTCGGTGCTCTATGACTTGCGCGGTGGCCGCGCCAACGACGCCCATTTCGGCAGCCGGATGACGGGGCTCGGCCACTTCGCCGACCTCATCCGCCAGCGCTTCGAACTTGCCTGCCGCCGCCACGGCCTGAGCCGCGAGTTCCCGGCGCTCGACACCGCCAGCTTCAGGCCACCGCCACCGCCGGTTCCGGCCAGCGAGCGGCAGCTGAGTCTGTTCTGACTACTTGAGCTTCTCGTAAAGCCCGACGACGATTTCCATTTCTTCGAGGATGCGTTCGCTAGTAGTCGCCACGGCAGCTTGCGGACGCTTGTCGGGGCCAGCCTTCTGGTTCAGGGCATTTTCAAAGAAGAGCCATTGCTGGTTGACCAGATCGAGGCTTTCCTTGATCTGCTGCGTATTCGAGGGTGCCGCCGCCAGCTCCTGATGAGCTGCCGCGAATTCCTTGCGCGCCTTTTCAAGTTCGCCGGGGCTCTTGTCGTTGCCCACGCCCCAGGCAATCGCCTGGTAGAACTTGGCCATGCGCTGCGACAGCATGCGCTGGCGCCCCGAAATATTGACCAGGCGTCCTGAAGCGCCAGTCGACAATTTCTCGAACTGGAGCGTCCCCTGGTGCGCCAGTGCCAGCACCTGCTCCGATATTTCCAGCACCTTGCGCCCGTTTTCCTGCGACGGCTCGGCGCCGACCAGAAGATCCTTGTAGGCCAGCCACGACTTTTCGAGCTTGAGGTAGTTTTCCTTGATCTCGGGCGTCGGCGCGAAATTCTTCAACTCGACCAGTTGCCGGTCGAACGTGGAAACCGAGCTGTCGAGTATTTTCTTGCTGCGCGCAACCTCGACCTGCTGGCCAATCTGGAAATAGGCCTTGGCCATGCGCTGCGAAAGCATGCGCTGACGGCCCGCCTTGTTGATCGCCGAATTGACATCGGAAATCTGCGCCAGCGCGTCACCACCCGCGACGCTCAAGGCGAACGCGAGCAGTAATCCGAAAATTGCTTTCATGGTTCCTCCGGTATTTTCCCCAGACCAGAAGCTAACCGGGGTGACCCGGCGGAACCATGACATCGGTCAATTTTGCCGACCGCAGGCAATAAATCTAATGCCGCATCAGGGCAACTGGGTCAGGTAATTGGCGATGACCTTGATGTCATCGTTTTTCAGCGTCGAGGTCGCGATCGACATCAACTGGTTGTTGCGCGCACCGGTCTTGTCGCGGTAGCGGGTGATCGACGACTGCAGGTAGGGTACCTGTTGCCCGGCGAGACGCGGAATGGTTGCATCGCCATGCGCTGCCTCGCCATGACAGCGAACGCACAGCCGGGTAAAGAAATCTTTGCCGCGCGGCACCAGGGCCGGATCAGCAGCCGATGGCTTGACGCCTTCACTGCCGTAGAAGAGCGCAATCTGTACCCGCTCCTCTTCCTTGATCACCTTGATCAGTCCCTGCATGAATTGATCCTTGCGCTCGCCACTGCCGAACTTGCGGATTTGCTCGAGCAGGTAATCGGGGTTCTGGCCAGCAAGGTTGGGCACTTCGGGTATCTTGCTGATGCCGTTGTCGCCGTGACAATTGAGGCAGAAGAAGGTCGCCTTGCGGCCCGCCTCGATCGCCGCCTTGAGCGCGACCGGGTCAGCCTGGATGGCTTTCAGTCGATCCGTCGCCGCAGTTTGTGCCGAAGCGGCACCGCAGGCCGCCAGCAAGCCCATTGCAAAAACCCATCCCCGCATAATAACCCCCACCAAAATGACTAGTCATTATGCAGTACCCCCTACCGTTAGTCCATCGATGCGCAGGGTCGGCTGGCCGACACCGACCGGCACGCTCTGCCCGTCCTTGCCGCAGGTGCCGACACCGGGATCGAGTTGCAGGTCGTTGCCGATCATCGAGACCCGATTCATTGCTTCCGGCCCGTTGCCGATCAGCGTCGCGCCCTTGATCGGCCGCGTCACCTTGCCGTCCTCGATCAGGTAGGCTTCGCTCATCGAGAAGACGAACTTGCCACTGGTGATGTTGACCTGGCCGCCGCCGAAGTTGGCGGCATAGATGCCCTTCTTGACCGAGGCGATAATTTCCTGCGCATCGTGCTCGCCAGCCAGCATCATGGTGTTGGTCATGCGCGGCAGCGGCAGGTGGGCGAAGGATTCGCGGCGCCCGTTGCCGGTTGGCGCGACACCCATCAAGCGGGCATTGAGGCTGTCCTGCATATAGCCCTTGAGGATGCCATCCTCGATCAGCACATTGCGCTGCGACGGGTTGCCCTCGTCATCGATGTTGAGCGAACCACGGCGATCGGCGATGGTGCCATCGTCAATGACGGTGACGCCCTTCGACGCCACGCGCTGACCGATGCGCCCGCTGAAGGTCGAACTGCCCTTGCGGTTGAAATCCCCTTCGAGGCCGTGGCCGACCGCCTCATGCAGCAGGATGCCCGGCCAGCCGGAACCGAGCACGACGGTCATCTGCCCGGCCGGGGCGGCTTCGGCATTGAGATTGATGGTCGCCTGATGGACGGCCTCCTTGGCGTAGCGTTGCAGGATTTCGTCATCGAAATAGCCGAAGTCGAAACGTCCGCCGCCGCCGGCGCTGCCCTGCTCGCGCCTGCCGTTTTCCTCGACGATGACCGACACCGAACAACGCACCAGCGGCCGGATGTCTGCGGCCAGGCGTCCATCCGAACCGGCCACCATAATCACCTCATACTCGCCGGCCAGCGATGCCATGACCTGAATCACGCGTGGGTCGAGCGCCCGCGCAAAACCTTCGAGACGCTCGAGCAAGCGAACCTTGGCTTCAGCCGGCAGCGAGGCGATCGGATCGTTCGGCACATAAAGTGCGTTTGTTGCGGTCGACGCCGAAAAAGCCGGCAAAACTCCGTTCTGACCGGCTGCCGCAATGGCACGCACGGCGCTCGCGGCATCGCTCAGGGCGCGCGAACTGATGTCGTCGGAGTAGGCAAATGCGGTCTTTTCGCCCGAAATCGCCCGCACGCCGACGCCCTGGTCGATGTTGAAACTACCCGACTTGACGATGCCTTCGTCGAGGCTCCATGCCTCGGAGCGCGAATACTGGAAATACAGGTCGGCATAATCAACTTGATGGTTGAGGATCTGGCCGAAGGTCCGCGAAAGATCGCCTTCATTCAGCGAAAAAGGCGTCAGCAGCAGCGATTCGGCTTGCGCCAGGGCGCTTTGATTGTTCATTGAAGCTCCGTCAGAGAATACGGTGGGCGAGCGCCGGCAGGCTTTCGCGAATTTCGGCAATCCGGGCGTGGTCGAGGTCCGCAATGACGATGCCCGGACCCTTCATTTTCCGGTCGAGGATGTCGCCCCAGGGGTTGACGATCATGCTGTTGCCGTGCGTCATCCGTCCATTTTCATGGCGTCCACCCTGTCCGACCGCCAACAGGTAACATTGGTTCTCGATGGCGCGGGCGCGCAGCAGGATTTCCCAGTGCGCCCGGCCGGTCGTATCGGTGAAGGCCGCCGGCATCAGGATCAGATCGACCGGTGCCAGCGCCCGATACAACTCGGGAAAGCGCAGATCGTAACAGATCGACAGCGCAACCCGCCCGAATGGCGTGTCAACGGCAGCCAACTCCTTGCCCGCTTCGATAAAGGCCGCTTCATCATAGGACTCGTCGCCCTTGCGAAAGCCGAACAGATGAACCTTGTCGTAGCGCTTGATGCATTCACCGGCCGGATTGAAGACCAGGCTGCTATTGCGCATCTTGTCGGCAACCGTTGCGGTCAACGGGATGGAACCGGCAAAAATCCAGACGCCATGTTTTTGCGCGGTCGTCGCCAGCCATTCCTGGACCGGTCCGCTGCCAAAATCCTCGCGCGCCCGCACGCGGTCGGCATCGGCTGCGCCGATGATCGGAAAATACTCGGGCAGTGCAACCAGTTGGGCGCCCTGCGCCACCGCTGCCTCGATCAGCCGGCCGGCCGTGACCAGATTTTCCGCAACGCGCGGCCCGGAAACCATCTGGATCGCCGCCATCCGGCAATTCTGCTTGTTCATTGCTTGACCCCCTCCGCTGCTTCGGGTGCCGGCTGCTGCACCTCCGCGCCGACCCTTTCGACCCTGGGATCGTCCCAGCCACCGGTCACATGATAGCTGTAGCTGAACAGGCGGCCGATCGGATTCTGCAGGATGGCACCGGCAACCAGTGCTGCCGCACCAAGCACCGGGTTGACCAGGGCCGCTGCGCCGGCAGCCGCGACGCCGCCGACGAAGGGCTGCACCATCACCTGCAAATCCTGAGTTTCATTCTTCAAATCCGCCTCGCCGCGAATCTCGATCAGCGCCGCCGGGCTGTCGATTCGCAGCGGCTCAACGGTTCGCATCACGCCCGAGGTGACGACCATCTTGCCGGCAATCCGGTCGAAAGCCAGTCCGTCGCTGAAAATATCGCGGAAATCGAGCGTCAGGCGACGCGGCAGCGATTGCAGGGAAATCAACCCGATCAACCTGCCAACCCCCGGCTCCAGCTTGTTGAACTGGCCGTTTTGGGCATTCACTGCCATCTTTCCGTTCAGTGACGGATGGTCAATGATGGTAAGCCCCCCGTCCCAGCGCAGATCGCCGGTCAGCGTTGCCGTCCCGCGCCGGACTGCATCGACATAACCCAGGCGCGTCAGCAGCTTGCCAACGTCGCTGGCCTTGATCTCGAAATCCAGGCCTGTTTGATTGCGCCCTGCCGTGTTGATCCATACCGCCTTGCCGCTCAGTGAGCCATCTGGATTGCGGATGTCCAGGCTGTCCAGATTCCACGCCCCATTCTCGTTGCGCGCCTTGACCGCCAACTGGCCTAGCTGCTTCTCCCCGACACGAAAGTCGTCCACAGTAATATTCAGGGCCGGCAAGCTGTTCACCAGGACACGGCTGTTCTGTGGAACATCCCTGGCCTGCCTCACAACCAGCCGCTTCAGGCGACCATCCAGCGAGCCGTCACCGGCATTGCGCCAGAACAGGTCACCGGCCGCTTCCTCAGTAGCGATGGTGATTTGCCAGCCATCGTCGCGCGGCCGAACCTCAGTATCCACCTGCGTGAAATCACGACCGAGAAGGCGCAGCTCCGGCGTCTTGATCGATACCAGGCTGACCGGCGGCATGGCACCTCCTTGTCCACCGGCGCCGCTTCCCGCCAATATTTCCCGCCACGCATCGGCGTCGAATTGCGGCAAGGCGATACGCACGGCGACCCCCTTTTCCGGCAGGCGCGTAGCCCCCTCGCCAAGTGCAATCATGGCCCGTTCCATGGTTCCATCGCGCTTGATCATCAAGCCCTGGGCAACGCTGCCCAAGCTCACCCGGATTTGCTGGCGACCACCTTCGGTAGCGGTTCGCTCGACCCTCAACGGCAGTGGCGATGGCGCATCCTTTGCCAGCGGCGCAGGCAGGCGCGAACTGATGCCGACCAGGTTCGATTCAATGACGACATCGGCGTTGCGCTCGTGGATATTGATGTCGGACTTCCATGCCGCGCCGCCCTCCAGGCGGTCACTTACCGGCAAGTTGAATTGCTTGCCCAGTTCAGCCACGTTCGCCGTCCCGCTCGCCGCAACCGCAACCCGGCCATCGCCGCTCCGGATGTTGACCTTGAACGGCCCGCCAAACGCCCGGCCGTTAACATTCGATGCTGAAATACTCGCTTCACTCAGTGTCAGCTTGCCATTGACACTGGATAGCGGCGGCATCCCGTCAAACAGCTGTATCTGGTTATTCTTGAATTGATAGTCGCCGCGCATCCGGGTTTCCAGCGGACGCTGAAGCGGGATATCGAGTGCCAGATCGAGCTGGCCGTTGCCGCTGGCCTTGATGCCCGTCGTGAAATTATCGATCATCGCGCTGACCGGACTCTCCTCGATGAAGCGCAGGAATTCGCCGGTCGGCCCGCCGGCGTCACCCCGCACCAGCAGCATTTCTTCAGCCGCTTCGAAATCGGGGATTTCGACCACGACGTTCGATAGCCTGGCGCCGAGGAGACTCGCCTTGTTCGAAGTGATGCGCATGCCGGCGCCAAAACTCATGTCGGCATCGATCTTTTCGATGACCGGCCACCCGGAAACATAATCGACCTTCGCACCGCTCGCCTTGGCAGTGACCAGAAACTTTCCCTTGCTCGGGTCACGAAACGGAAAATCCGCCAGGTTCCCCTTGAGTACCAGCTTGCCGTCATGGGCGCGCCCGGCAACGATGCCTTCGCGCACCCAGTCACGTGCCGAAGCCCCCACGGCGAGCGGAAGATAGCGCCATACCGCTCTGCCATCGGCGCGCGAGATGGTTGCCGCGAGGTCGATCACGCCCGGTCCTTCACCGGTGTAGCGATAGTTGCCGCTTGCCGCTCCTGCGGCATCTGCCCCTTCGAACTTCAGGCTTTCCAGTTTGACCTCGACCACCTTGCCAGCAACCTTCCAGTTGACCCGGCCACGCAATACATCAAAGGACAGGTCAGGTTCCGGAAAGACTGCCGGCAGCGATATGCCCGATTTGGAAGCATCCAGTGAAAGCGACCCGCCCTTTTCGCTCAAATCAACTGTCCCTGCAAGGCCCGTCGCCCCCGGAAAAGTGTCGCCAGGCAGCAAGCCGAGATCACTGAAACTGCCCCTGAGCGCGTAGTGTTCGAGATTGTCGCCGGTCCCGCCCCAACTGACGCGCAATTCGGAAATCCGCCCCTCCGGCTGATGACGGGCGAGAATGCTGCGGCTTTGCAGATCGAGCGGGATATAGGAGGACAGCCTGCCAAGTGCTGCAAGGTCGAGAAAACTGGCCCGAGCCGAACCGTTGACCCGGCCGTCCGGCCCGTCCTGACGCCAAGCCACCTGAAAATCCGTCGGTGCCACCCGGGCGCCATCGACCGCCAGCAGTTCCACCTTGCGTCCGGATAGCTCCCAGTCGTTCTCCTTGTAGCGCCCTTCAAGGCGCCCGCGCAAACTCTCCAGCGCCAATTCCGGCACGTCGTTCCCGAGGCGGACTTGCAGGTTCTCGAGGGCGACGTCGGTGGTCAGCTTGCCCTGGCCGCCAGCCAGGTCGCCCCACAGGCGGAGCGCCCCGCGCCCCTGCGCAAGAGCGACAGGGTAGTCGACCCAGGAATGCCAGCCAGCGAGATCGGCATAATCGAGCTGGACGAAGATTCGCCCGGCAAGCTTTTCGAGTGCCTCGCCAAGCGCGCCGTCTATTTCGCCGCGAATGTCGATACGGGCCGCCAGTTCGGGCGGCGGTGCCGCCGAGAGCCCGAAGCGATGCTTGCGCCCGGTGTTGTCGAGGCCGAACTGCAGGTCTTCGAGCGCCAGTGGTGGCGCAGCGCGCAGCCGATCTTCCCAAAGGACCGTCGCATTGCGGATCCGGATTTGCTGCTGACCGAGCACCCAGCTGGCGAATGCCGGATCACTGTCACCCTCTGCCTCGATGCCGGCTACCGTGATGCGGCCGTCGGCCTCGCGGCGCACATGCAGGACCGGCCGCTCAAAGGCGAGCACGGCAAGCATCACCTGGCCATGCCACAGGCTGCTCCAGGAAAGCACGGCCTCCACCTGCTCAAGTGAAAATGCCGGGGCGCCCTGGCGATCGGCAATCACGACATTGTCGAGCACCAGATCAGGGTTGAGTCCCTGCCAGCGCGCCGTGATATTACCAATCGCTACCGGTTGCCCGATGGCCTGGCTGACTGCCTGTTCGATCTCCTCGTGATAGACCCCGGTATTGGGCAGTACGAGAAAGCGCAATCCAAGGACAAGCAGGGCGAAAACGAGCCAGGCGACCAGCACGACCCGCCAGGCCACGCCCAGCACCGTGCGCAATCCCGGCGAATAGAGGAGCGGCCACAGCCAGCTCAGGCGTCGATAAACCCCCTGACGCTGCACGCGGCTGGTTTCTGCGTTAGTCACGGCGCTAACAGCTTTGGCAAGACAAGGGATAGATCACTACAATCAACAACCCGCGAGAAAATCGCATTCTATCCTTTCCGGCCGTGTTGCCGACCGAGCACTCATGAACAATCTACCCGACCCGCGCTGGCAGGAAGCCTTACAGCACAGCCGCTACCTGGCCAACCTTCTGGCCGCGCACCCGCCGCTCATCCCGGAACTGGCGGCCGCCTGGACAACGCCGCTGTCGCCCGAGATGCTGAGTTCCGCAATGGCGCCGCTGGCTGCCGATGACGAGGCCCTCAAGTCGCAACTGCGCCGACTGCGCCAGCGGACGATGGCACATATCGCACTGCGCGACCTGTGCGGTCTGGCGCCGCTCGCCGAGGTGGTCGAAAGCATGACGCTGCTTGCTGACTTCACGACCAATTTTGCGCTGGATTACTACCATCGCCAGCTCGCGGCAACCCATGGCGAACCCCTTGACCGGAAAGGCCAGCCGCAGCGCCTGCTGATCATCGGCATGGGCAAGCTGGGCGGGCGCGAACTGAATGTTTCGTCCGACGTCGATTACATTTTCGTCTATCCCGAAGAAGGCGACACGGCGGGGCCGAAGTGCATCGAGAACTACGATTTCTTCACTCGTCTCGGCAAGCGCGTGATCTCCGCCCTCGGCGAACTGACCGCCGACGGTCAGGTCTTCCGCGTCGACATGCGCTTGCGCCCAAACGGCGATTCCGGCCCGCTGGTCTGCTCGCTCGACGCCCTGGAAAACTACTTTATCGCCCAGGGTCGCGAGTGGGAACGCTACGCCTGGATCAAGGGCCGCACCATGAACGACGGCGAGAACCTCCAGCCCGGGTGGGTGACGGCAATGCAAAGAATTGCCCGTCCGTTCGTCTTCCGCAAATACCTGGATTTCGGCGCGATCAACGCCATGCGCGACCTGCATGCGCAGATTCGCCGCGAAGTGGCGCGCAAGGACATGGCCGATCATGTCAAGCTCGGCCCCGGCGGCATCCGCGAAATCGAGTTCATCGCCCAGGTCTTCCAGCTCATTCGTGGCGGGCGCGACACGGCGCTGCAGATTCGTCCGACGCTTTCGGTCCTCGGGTTGCTTGCCGAGCGCCGGCTGATTCCCGCCGAAACGGAAGCGGAGTTGCGCGAAGCCTATGTCTTCCTGCGGCGCCTCGAACACCGCCTGCAGTATATCGAGGACAAGCAGACGCACATGTTGCCCGTCACCCCTGGCGACCAGGCCAGCACCGCCCGCAGCATGGGCTTCGCCGACTGGGCGGCAATGTTTGCAGCGCTCAACGGGCATCGCGAGAAGGTCAGCCGCCATTTCGAGCAGATTTTCTCCGACCCCGAGGCCGGCGAACATCCGCTGACCGGCCTGTGGATGAACCAGCTCGACGCCGACGCGGCCATCGAAGCCTTTGGCGAACTCGGCTTCCGCCAACCCAAGGATGCCATCGCCCGCCTCGTTGAGTTGCGGGGATCGAGCCGCTACCTGCAACTGCCGACCAGCAACCGTTCGCGCCTCGATGCCATCGGCCCCCGCGTGATCGAGGCCGCAGGCGCCACGGCCAATCCGGACACCACGCTGGCACGCTGCCTGAATTTCATCGAAAGCATCAGCCGCCGCGGCGCCTACCTGGCGCTGCTACAGCAGTACCCGATGGCCTTGCGCCGGGTCGCCGACATGGTCGGCGTCTCGTCGTGGGCCTCCGACTACCTCAGCCGTCACCCGCTGCTGCTCGACGAACTGCTCGACCCGCGCCTCTACGACATCGCCACCGACCTGGCCAGTTTCCGCGCCGAACTCCGGCGCAGCCTGGCTGACCATGCCGGCGATACCGAGCGCGAAATGGACATCTTGCGCGAGATGCACCATGCGCAGATCTTTCGCCTGCTGGCGCAGGACATGTCCGGATTGCAGACCATCGAGACGCTCTCCGACAACCTGACCGAACTGGCCGACATCATCGTTCAGGAAACGCTGCCACTGTGCTGGGGAACGATCAGGACGCGTCACTGCGCCGAACCGAAATTCGCGGTCATCGGCTACGGCAAGCTGGGCGGCAAGGAACTCGGGTATGTCTCGGACCTCGACCTGGTTTACCTCTACGATGACCCGGACCCCGATGCCGAAGAAAACTACGCCCGCCTCGGCCAGCGCCTGAATACCTGGCTATCGAGCCAGACCTCTGCCGGCACCTTGTTCGAGACCGACCTGCGCCTGCGCCCCAACGGGGATTCCGGCCTGCTGGCCGTATCGGTCAACTCGTTCCGAGACTACCAGCTCGACAAGGCCTGGGTCTGGGAGCATCAGGCGCTGACCCGCGCCCGTTTCTGCGCTGGCGACCCTGCAGTCGGCGCCCGCTTCGAGGAGATTCGCTGCGAAATCCTCTGTCAGCAGCGCGAACTGGAGAAGCTGAAGGAAGAAGTCATTGCCATGCGCAAGAAGATGTCTGACGCCCACGCCTCGAAAAGCCAGACCATGTTCGACCTGAAGCAGGATTCCGGCGGCATCATCGATGTCGAGTTCATCGTCCAGTACCTGATCCTCGGCCATGCCCACCAGCACCACCGTCTGACCGGCAACCTCGGCAACATCGCGCTGCTCAGGATCGCTGCCGAACTCGGACTGATACCGGCCGCCGAAGCGCAAGCCGCTGGCGACGCTTATCGCGAGTACCGCCGCCTTCAACACGCCCAGCGCCTGAGTGCCGACCCGAAGTGGCATACCGAACGGGAGAGCGTCGAAAAGCACATTGCCGCTGTCGAAACGCTGCGCAAGTCCGTTTTCGGCGCCTAGCCAGGCCAACCGGCAACCCGGGCAACCCGGGCAACGCGGCCGGATCAGGCGTCGAGCGGCGTCAAGCGCACCAGATCCGGATCGTCGCCATGATCGATCAGGATGCGGCGCACGCGATCCTGCCAGAGTTCGCCGAACAAGCGGCGCGCCGCGTTATCTTTCGTGCCGCCCAGAATGGTGTTGAGCAGGCCACCGAGGCGCGGATCGGCGGGAACGAATTCAAGGTGCAATTCGCAGTCGACCGCAACATTCGTGTCACACCGCGTGAAACGCATGCCACTGCTGCCGGCCACGCCGAATTGCAGCAGGTTGCGCCGGCTGTAGCGACCGCCCAGCCCCTTGAAGCCGCCAACTCCAGCGGCGCCTGTGAGCAGCCCGGCGACACTGGCAATGACACCGGCAACGCCAACCTCGATATTCTCGTGCAGTGAAACGATGATGTTTCCGCGCTCGGGGATTTCGTCGCCGTAAAGCGCCCGTAACGCCCGTACCGTCATCAGCCAGGCGCCGGCGACAGTCGGGCAGGAATGGCCGGCCAGTTTGACGGCATCGGCATAGCGATATTCGATTAGCCCACCCTGCGCGGCGCCAAGCAGTTCGGACAGCGGGTCGCGCAGCGTGATTGCGGGAATGCGGGCAAAGAATTCCGGGAAGGCCATTGATCCCTCGGCTCTTCTAAAGGCTGACTTGGTTGCGGCCGGCATCCTTGGCACGATAGAGGGCTTCGTCGGCAACGGCGACGAGTTCGGTCAAGGCCTGGCCCGGTTGCATATGCCCGACCCCGATCGATACCGTGACATGCGGCAGCTTTTCCCGGCTCCGGAAACTCAGGGGCAGAAGTTCAATCGCCCAACGCAGACGTTCGCCGATGGCCAAGGCATCGTTGACGTCGGTGTTCGGCAGGCCGATCACGAACTCCTCGCCGCC
Organism: uncultured beta proteobacterium; assembly: GCA_963741765.1. Taxonomy (GTDB): domain Bacteria; phylum Pseudomonadota; class Gammaproteobacteria; order Burkholderiales; family Rhodocyclaceae; genus Azonexus. The sequence goes on along the minus strand of CAVUJN010000016.1, from coordinate 198,341 downwards.
ATATCGTGCCAACATGTCTTCCGGGCGCACGTTATTGAGCAGCGATTCAGCGACCGCAACCAGCGCCTGATCGCCGCAGACATGCCGCCAGGTGTCGTTCAGCAACTTGAAGTGGTCGATGTTGACCATCAGCACACAAAAGGCTTTGCCCTTCTCGGCGCAACGCGCCATCGCCCGCGGAAAGCTGCTGTCCATCCAGCCGCGGTTATGCAGGCCGGTCAGCGCATCGATGGTCGCCGCGATTTTCAGGACGCGCTGGGTACGCATGTTGCGAATGATCAACTCGTTGCCATAACGCATGCGGGTTGACAGGATGTAGAGGAGGTTGCGCGCGATCGTATGGGAGATATCGACCATCGCCCACAGGACAGTCCGGGGAATCCGCAACACTTCGGAAGCACTGTCTGCAACGACATCTGCCGACACTGTATCGCCGTCGATCACCGACATCTCGCCGGCACATTCACCGACCTCGATGCGGGAAGCCGGTTCGTCGGCTGGATCCATCAGGTGCACGCGCAGGGACCCGGCCAAGAGGAGGTAAATGGTGTCGTTTGGCGCGTTACGCGAAAGCAGCTTCTGACCGGCAACAAGCATTCCGCGTTCGCAGTCAGCCAGCAGGGGCCCAACCTCGTCGATGGCGATGTCGCGAAACAGACGCGACCGGCGAATCACTTCGATCAGTTCGGCATCGGGAATTCCGGAGATTGCCAATGCACGACCCTCGCTCATTTCCACTCCCCGCCAGCCAGGAAGTCCATTGGCCGATTCTAATCGTTTCGTTCGATCAGTTCGACTTTATAACCATCGGGGTCTTCGACGAAGGCGATGATCGTCGTGCCATGCTTCATCGGCCCCGCTTCGCGCACCACCTTGCCTCCTTGCTTGCGGATCGCCGCACAGGCCACAGCTGCGTCCGGCACGGCGAGTGCGATGTGGCCGTAGCCATTGCCGAGATCATAGGCTGCCGTATCCCAGTTGTGGGTCAGTTCAAGCACGGCACCTTCGCTTTCCGGACCGTAGCCGACGAAGGCCAGCGTGAAGCGCCCTTCCGGGTAATCGGTACGGCGCAGCAGTTTCATGCCGAGAATCTCGGTATAGAAGGCAATCGAGCGATCAAGATCGCCGACGCGGATCATCGTATGCAGGATGCGCATGGTGTTTTCCTTGGGGTTCACAGTTGCGGAATCTGGCGGGCGACATGGCGTAGTTCGAGTCGCCGTACCCGCCAGTCGGGGCAGAGTTGCTCCACCACAGACCAGAAACGCGGACTGTGGTTCATTTCCTTGAGGTGTGCCAGTTCGTGGCAGACAACGTAATCGACAACCGCCAGCGGCATCAGGATCAGTCGCCAGTTGAGCGCAATGCCGCCGTGATGGCTGCAACTGCCCCAGCGCGTGCGCGCCGCCGAAATGCGCAGTGGCGGCACTGCGACGCCGAGCTGCGGCGCGTAATGGGCGAGGCGTTCGGTGAAGATGTCCCGCGCCTTCTCGCGCAGCGCCTTTTCGAGCACGACACGCGCCTCGACTGCCGCCGGAACGAACAGATGCAGTTTCGGCTCGCTGAACCGCCAGCGCTGACGGCTGGCTGGGGTAATCGTTACGGTCAACGGCGATTCGAGGGCAAAAATCACCGAGCCGTCACCAATCGTCAGTTTTTCCGGCGGTGGACGATTGCGCCAGTCGGCAAGTTTGTCGAGCACCCACTGGCCATGCTGGCGGATCAGTGTTTCGATGTCGCCGATCGGCGCCTGCAGCGGCGCACCGACGCGCAGGCCGCGCTGGTCGATGGCCAAGCCGATGGTGCGCCGCCGGCTGCGCCGCAACCGGTAGTCGACTGCCTGGCCGGCAATGGTGATGCGGCGTTCGGCTTCAGGCAGCGCTGGTCCTGCCATCCGGGTAGCGGTGCGGCGAAATGCGGTGCATCTCGCCCTCGATCCAGTCTTCGACGCGCTGATTGACTTCGGCTTCCGAGAGTCCGCTGGCGTCGAAGGCCGGGCCGATGCTGATGGTGACGATGCCCGGCTTCTTGATGAAGGCCTGGCGCGGCCAGAGTTCGCCGGAATTATGGGCGATCGGCACGACCTTGCAGCCGACCTGGGTCGCCAGATAGGCGCCACCGGCCTTGTAGCGCTTCTTCTGGCCGGGCGCCACGCGCGTACCTTCCGGAAAGATGATGACGTAAAAACCCCTTTTCAGCCGTTCGCGCCCCTGCTCGACGACCTGATCGAGCGCCTGCTTGCCGGCCGCACGGTCGATCGAAATCATCTTCATCGCGCCCAGGCCCCAGCCGATCAGCGGCACGCGCAGCAACTCCTTCTTGAGCACGAAAACGCAATAGGCGCCCTGAGGAACGTAATCCTGGATGGTCATCGTTTCCCAGGCCGACTGGTGCTTGGACAGGATGACGCAGGGTTCCGCCGGCATGTTCTCGAGACCGACGACCCGCGGCCGGATGCCGAGCAGGTTCTCGACGCCCCACTGGATGCCAAGCCGCCACAACTTCCCGAGATGGTAGCCCCAGAGGCCACGCAGCACGATCGCGCCAACGACCACCAGCGGGGCTACCAGCAGCGTCCACAGCGCCCCCCAGACGGAAAAGAGAACGGAACGCACAACGTTCATTTTTTCTTCACCCCCAGCAGGTGGTCGACCGCATCGGACAGATCGGCAAACACCAGCGTTCCCTCGGGCAGTTCGCCGCCCTCCAGTGTCTTTTCACCCTTGCCGGTACGGACCAGCATCGGACGACAGCCAACAGCTGCGCCAGCCTGCAGGTCGCGCAGCGAATCGCCGATCGCCGGCACGCCTTCCAGATCGACATTGAGCGTTTCTGAGATACGCCTGAACATGCCCGGCTTCGGCTTGCGGCAGTTGCATTTCGCGTCGGCAGTGTGCGGACAGAAAAAAATGGCCTCGACCCGCCCGCCGGCTGCAAACAGCGCCTTGTGCATCTTTTCATGGATGGCGTTCAGGGTATCCATGTCGAGGAAACCGCGCCCGATGCCAGACTGGTTGGTCGCCACGACCACCTTGTAGCCATTCTGGTTGAGCCGGGCAATCGCCTCCAGGCTACCCGGGATCGGCTTCCATTCCGCAGGGCTCTTGATGAACTGGGCGGAATCGAAGTTGATGACGCCGTCGCGGTCGAGGATGACGAGCTTGTTGGGCATGGCGGCCTCCCCGGGCTTAGGCGGACAGCTTCGAAAGGTCGGCAACCTGGTTCATTGCCGCATAGAGCTTGGCGAGCAGGCCGAGCCGGTTGGCGCGCAGGGCCGGATCGTCAGCATTGACCATGACACTGTCGAAGAAGGCGTCGACCGGCGCGCGCAACGCGGCCAGTGCCTGCAATGATTCGCTGTAGTCGCCGGTGACGAAGGCGGCATCGGCCTGCGGCACGACCTCGACCAGCGCCGCGTGCAGTGCGACTTCAGCCGGCTCCGTGAGCAACGCGGTATCGACCCAGGCGTCAATGCTGTCCTCGACCTTTTTCAGGATATTGCCTACCCGTTTGTTGGCGGCGGCCAGCGCGGCGGATTCCGGCAAGGCGGCGAAGGCGCGCACGGCGGCGAGACGCTTGGGGATATCGCCGAGGCGCTGTGGCCGTTGCGAGACCACGGCATCGACTTCCTGCGCCGTGTAGCCCTGCTCGCGCAGGCTGCCGGCCAGACGGTCGTAGATGAAGTCGGCGAGTGCGGATTCTGCCGGTTTGAAGCCGTCGACCGCGGCAAAGATTTCGGTTGCTGCGGTCAACAGCGAATTTACCGGCAAATCCAGATCACCTTCGGCCAGCATGCGAATGACGCCGAGCGCATGGCGACGCAGCGCGAACGGGTCGCGGTCGCCGGTCGGAATCTGACCGATCCCAAACATGCCGACCAACGTTTCCAGCTTGTCGGCCAGTGCGACGACCGTGCCGACCATGCCGCGCGGCAAGCTGTCGCCGGCGAAGCGCGGCTTGTAGTGATCTTCGACCGCATCGGCAATATCGGCCGACAGGCCGTCGTGCAGCGCGTAATAACGGCCCATGATGCCTTGCAGTTCGGGGAATTCTCCGACCATGTCGGTCAGCAGGTCAGCCTTGGCCAGCACGGCGGCCTGTTCGGCCTGCAGCGCCAGCGCCTCGCCGCCCAGCGACTGACCGATGGCGCGGGCAATCGCCGCGACGCGCTGCATGCGCTCGCCCTGGGTGCCCAGCTTGTTGTGATAGACGACCTTGGCCAGACCGGCGACGCGGCTGTCCAGCGATTTCTTGCGATCCTGGTCGTAGAAGAACTTGGCATCGGCCAGCCGCGGGCGCACGACGCGCTCGTTGCCGCCGATCACCGCCGAGGCATCTTCCGGGCTGATGTTGCTGACGACGAGAAACTTGTTGGTCAACTTGCCGGCCGCGTCCAGCAGCGGAAAGTACTTCTGGTTGGCCTTCATGGTCAGGATCAGACATTCCTGCGGAACGGCCAGGAATTCTTCTTCGAACTGGCCGATCAGCACGTTCGGGCGTTCGACCAGCGCAGTGACTTCGTCGAGCAGCGCATCGTCGTCGATCGGCCGTAGCGGAGCGGTGCCATTTGCACCGGCCAGCGCGGCGGCAGCTTCGAGCTGGCGGGTGATTTCGGCGCGGCGTTCGGCGAAGGAAGCGATGACCGAGCCATCCTTGAGCATCGTGGCGGCGTAGCCGTCAGCGTCGGCGATGACCACCGGATCGACGGCCGCTTCAAAACGATGGCCCTTGGTCGCATTGCCTGAACCCAGGCCAAGCACCGAAACCGGAACGACGTCGCTGCCATGCAGGGCCACCAGACCATGCGCCGGGCGGACGAAATTGACGCTGCTCCAGCCATCCTGCAACTGGTAAGTCATGACCTTGGGAATCGGCAGCCCGGCCAGCGCGGCTTCGATCGCCTTCTGCAAACCTTCGGCCAGCGTCGCGCCCTTGGCCATGCTGTCATAGAACAGGATGTCGGCCTTGCCGTCGTTTTCGCGGCGCAGGCTGGCCACGGCGGAAGCATCGGCGCCGAGCGCGGCGAGTTTCTTGAGCAGGGCTGGCGTTGCGTTGCCATTGGCGTCGAGACCAACCGCGACCGGCATCAGCTTCTGGACGACCGGCTTGTCGGCAGCGACGGCGGCAACGTCGGTGATGTGGGCAGCGAGGCGACGCGGCGAGGCGTAAGCGGTAACTGTTGCGGTTGACGCCGCTAGACCGGCATTTTTCAATGAGTGCCCGAGGGTCTGGGCAAACACTTCGCCCAGCTTCTTCAGCGCCTTGGGCGGCAGTTCTTCAACGAACAGTTCCACTAGAAGGTTATTCGACGACATATCAGGCAGCTTTCTTTTCAATCTGGGCGAGGACTTCCGCGGCCCATTCCTTTGGCGCCATCGGGAAGCCGAGGCGGGCGCGGCTGTCGAGATAGGCCTGGGCGACGGCGCGTGCCAGGTTGCGGATGCGGCCAATGTAGGCGGCACGCTCGGTGACCGAAATGGCGCCGCGGGCGTCGAGCAGGTTGAAGGTGTGTGCGGCTTTCAGAACCTGCTCGTAGGCTGGCAGGGCCAATTGGTTGCCCATCAGGTGCTGCGCCTGCTTTTCGTGGGCGCCGAAGGCGTGGAACAAGAACTCCACGTCGGAATGCTCGAAGTTGTAGGTCGATTGCTCGACTTCGTTCTGGTGGTAGACGTCGCCGTAGCTTAGTTTGGTACCCCCGCCTTCCGTCCAGGTCAGGTCATAGACGTTTTCGACACCCTGCAGGTACATGGCCAGACGTTCGATACCGTAGGTGATTTCGCCGGTGATCGGCTTGCAATCAATGCCGCCGACCTGCTGGAAGTAGGTGAATTGCGTAACTTCCATGCCGTTCATCCAGACTTCCCAGCCGAGGCCCCAGGCACCCAGCGTCGGGTTCTCCCAGTCGTCCTCGACGAAACGCACGTCGTTCTTCTTCAGGTCGAAACCGAGGGCTTCCAGCGAACCGAGGTACAACTCCAGAATGTTGTCCGGCGCCGGCTTCAACACCACCTGGTACTGGTAGTAATGCTGCATACGGTTCGGGTTCTCGCCGTAGCGGCCGTCCTTGGGCCGGCGCGAAGGCTGGACGTAGGCAGCTTTCCACGGCTCGGGGCCGATGGCGCGCAGGAAGGTGGCGGTGTGGCTGGTGCCGGCGCCGACCTCCATGTCGTAGGGCTGGAGCAGGGCGCAGCCCTTGTCGCTCCAATATTGCTGCAGGCGCAGGATGATTTCTTGAAACGCAGGTTTGTTGCTGGTGGCCATCGGACGCACTCGGTAAGACGGAAGACCTTGAATTTTACAGGCTTTTCCCGGCATCTGGCAGGTTGCGCCCCGGCCGCCAGCGCGCAACCCGACAGCCGGCGACGGCGTGGAAAGCCACGCTCTCCGATTACCAAAAACAATATCCATACTACACTGCAATGCAACACTCCAGACGGCGTTACCCACATGGGTGATTGACAAATATCCATATAATCAATATCGTGCGCATTGTGTTGCGGTGCAACATCGGTTGTCTGGAGGCGCCAAACCCGGCGCCACGCGGGATTCGAGCAATTTGTCCCGATGCCTGACCGATGTCGTTCCCCCTGTAACCGTTCGCTGTCGGTTTTTTTGCGACAGTGGCAACAGTCAAGGAGGTCGCATGTTCGCTACGACCGTTATTTCACCCGCTTTTCTGCGGGCTTCATTTGCAGTTTATGCAGTACTCCAGAAGTTCCTGATGGCCGCCGGCCTGGTTTTCATGGTCGCCCTTTTCGGCCTGCAAAGCGGCCACCCCAGCCTGATCGAACGGCTGACGGCCATGATGCCCGGCGCCGAGTCGGTTGAAGTGGACGTGCCGGAATTGGCCAGCGAGCCGATGCCCCCGGCGAAACAAGCCACACCGGAGGCACCGGCGCTCAACCCGAAGATGCAGGCAGCGCTCGATTATGTTTCCAAGCGCTACCATGTGTTGACCGACGCGCTTGAGCCGATTTTCGCCACGGCGCAGTCGACCGGCAAGGAACTGAAAATCGACCCGCTGCTGATCATCGCGATCATCGGAATCGAGTCCGGCTTCAACCCGTTCTCGCAGAGCGTGGTCGGCGCCAAGGGCCTGATGCAGGTGATGCCGAACTTCCACATGGACAAGCTGCCCGACGAAGCCGACGACTCCGCCTTCCTTGATCCGGTGACCAATGTCCAGGTCGGCACCAAGGTGCTGCATGAATCGATCCGTCGTTTCGGCGGCATCGAGAACGGCCTGCAGCAGTTCGCCGGCGCCCTCAACGACCCGGATCGCCGCTATGCGACCAAGGTGCTTGCCGAAAAGCAGCGCCTCGACAAGGCGGCGCAGCAGCGCCAGCGGACCTGAGCCGGAGTTTCTAGCGGCGGCGCGGCAACTGGCTGAACAGCAGGAATAAGCCAGTGAGCAGCAGGAATGCGAAATTGCCGTAATTGGCGTAGGGCGTCATGCCTTGGTAGCCGCGCACCTCCGCTTTCAGCACGCCCTGCGTGAAGGGCGGCAAAACCGCCTGCAGCGAGCCGTCGGCGGCAATCACGGCGGTCATGCCGGTATTCGTCGCGCGCAGCATCGGGCGCCCGGTTTCGACCGCGCGCATGCGGGCAATCTGCAAGTGCTGCGGTTGCGCCAGCGAGCGGCCGAACCATGCCGTGTTCGACAGGTTGGCAAGAATGCCGGCCTGCGGCAGGGCGCGGATGATCTCCTCGCCGAAAACATCTTCGTAACAGATGTTGACCGCCAGTTGCTGACCGGCAACGGCCAGTGGCGCCTGCCTTTCCGGCCCGCGCGAGAACGACGACATCGGGATGCTGGCCAGTTGCATGAACCACGAAAAGCCGGGCGGAATGAATTCGCCGAACGGCACCAGATGCGTCTTGCTGTAGCCCTGCGTCGGCGAATTGCCGAGGCTGATCGCGCTGTTCCAGTAGTGCTCGCCCTCACCGGTGATGGTGCCGAAAACGATGTCGCCGCCGTGCTTGCGGGCGGCCTCCTTGAGCGACTGGACATAGTCAGCAGGCAACTGGTCGAAGAAGGCGGGAACCGCCGTTTCGGGAAGCAGCGTCAGTTGCGCGGGATTTTCATCGACCAGTTTCTGGTAGAGGCTCAGCGTATGCAGGAAGGCCTCCGGCCGGAATTTCATTTCCTGCGGGATGTTGCCCTGGATCAGCGCGACGCTGACCGGGGCGCCGACCGGCTGTGTCCATTGGATCTGGCGCAGGCCAAGGCCGCTCGCGGCGAGGATGCAGAGTGCTGGAATCCCGATGCGCCAGCGCAGCAACAACGCGCCGGAAATGGCAACGATCAATGACAGGCCATGCACGCCAAGCAGCGGCGCGAACCCGGCCAGCGGACTCGGCGGCGCTTGCGTGTAACCGACGGCAAGCCATGGGAAGCCGGTAAAAATCCAGCTTCTTAGCCAGTCGACCGCAGCGATCAATGCGGCGAACAACAGCGCCTGCCGCCACCACGCGACCGGCTGCCAGCACTTGAAAATCCAGCCGGCCAGCGCCGGAAAGATCGCCATCACGGCGCAGAACAGGAAGGCAGCGACCCCGGCCAGCCACCATGGCATGCCGCCAAAGACCGAAAGACTGACATAAACCCAGGAAACACCCGAGAGGAAGAAACCAAGGCCAAAGCAAAATCCGCTCAACGCTGCCTCGCGCGGCGATCCTGCGCGCAGCAGCAGGGCGAACAGGGAGAACCAGACAAGGGGCGCCAGCCAGAACAGGCCAAACGGGGCGAAGCAGAGAACCCCGGCGGCGCCAGCCAGCGCGCTCAGGCCGTAGCGGTGTATTGACCGCTCAGGCAGCCTTGTCGTCGGCACCGGGTTGCGGTTTGGGCAACGTATTGACCAGCAGCGTGTACAAGCGGCGACTGTCGGCACGCAGAACCTGGAAGCGTACTCCGTCGATATCGACGATCTCGTTGCGCTTGGGAACCCTGCCCAGATGGCGCAGGATCAGGCCACCAACGGTGTCGAAATCCGCATCCGAAAATTCACTGCCGAACGCGGTGTTGAAATCGTCGATCTCGGTGCGCGCCTTGACCCGGTAACGGCCGGTCGAGTCGAGGCGGATGTTGTCATGCGCCTCGTCGAAATCGTATTCGTCCTCGATGTCGCCGACGATCTGTTCCAGCACGTCCTCGATGGTGACCAGGCCGGCGACACCGCCGTACTCGTTGACGACGATCGCCATGTGGTTGCGCGAAACGCGGAATTCGCGCAACAGCACATTGAGGCGCTTCGACTCGGGAATGAAGACGGCCGGGCGCAACCAGTCGCGGAGGTCGAAACTGGCTTCGGTATGGATGCGCAGCAAATCCTTGGCCAGCAGTATGCCGAGCACCTTGTCGCGGTCGCCGTCGACCACCGGAAAACGCGAATGGGCAGCCTCGATGACAACCGGGATGATCTCGGCCATCGGGTCGTCGACATCGATGACGTCCATCTGGCCGCGCGGGATCATGACATCGGTGACACGGGTGTCGGAAACGGCCAGCGCCCCTTCGATGATGGTCAGCGCATCGGCATCCATCAGGTTGCGCTCGTATGCCGAACGCAAGATTTCTAGCAATTGCGCACGGTCTTCCGGCTCGCGCAGCAGCAGGGAAGTCAGGCGTTCGATCAAGCTCGGTTTACTGTCAGAGTCCATGATGTTCAAACCGCATACGGGTCGGGGTAGCCCAGCGCGGAGAGTATTTCCTTTTCTTCGTTTTCCATGGCTTCGGCATCTGCGTCATTGTCATGATCCCAGCCTTGCAAATGCAGCATACCATGCACCGTCAGGTGCGCGTAATGGGCGTCCAGAGGCTTGTTCTGCTCGGCAGCCTCGTTTGCCACCACCGCCGGGCAGATGACGAGGTCACCCGTAACCACCGGCTTGTTGCCGTACGGAAATGACAGCACGTTGGTCGCATAATCCTTGCCGCGGTACTCGTTGTTGAGCGTTCGCCCCTCGTCGGGATTGACGAGGCGGATCGTCACCTCGCCACCGCCAACCAGCGCCGCGCGCGCCCAGCGCACGAAATCCGCCCGCAATGGTAGTACCTCACGGTTACAGGCATATTGCACCGAGAGGTTAAGGCGTCTGCTTGGTGTTCGATTCATAGGCGGCAACAATGCGGGCGACCAGCGGATGACGCACCACGTCTTCCTTGAGAAATTCGGTAAAGGCCAGGCCACGCACGTCCTTGAGGATGTCGCGCGCTTCGCGCAGGCCGCTCTTTTGTCCCTTGGGCAGGTTGACCTGGGTCAGGTCGCCGGTGACCACCGCCTTGGCACCGATGCCGATGCGGGTCAGGAACATTTTCATCTGCTCTGGCGTCGTGTTCTGCGCCTCGTCGAGAATGATGAAGGCGTGGTTCAGCGTGCGTCCGCGCATGAAGGCGAGCGGCGCGATTTCGATGGTGTTCTTCTCGTACAGTTTGCTGACCCGGTCATGACCCATCAGATCGTAGAGCGCGTCGTAGAGCGGGCGCAGGTAGGGGTCAATTTTTTGCGTCAGGTCGCCGGGCAGGAAGCCAAGCCGCTCGCCGGCCTCGACCGCCGGGCGGGTCAGGATGATGCGCTCGACCAGATCCCGTTCGAGTGCGTTGACGGCGCTGGCCACGGCAAGGTAGGTCTTGCCGGTGCCCGCCGGCCCGATGCCGAAGGTGATGTCGTGTTCCTGAATCGCTTTCAGGTAGGCGACCTGGCGCGGTGTGCGGCCATGCAGATCCGACTTGCGGGTTACCAGTTGCGGGCCGTCGACCGGGCTCCCGGTGCCGCGCGACAATCGGCGCACCGGTGCGCTGAGCAGTTCGATCAGGCCGAGCTGGATTTCGTCTACCGACAGCGGCACGCGCGCCATTCCGTAGAAATGACGAATGGCATCCGCGGTCAACGCCGCCTTTTCGCCAAAAATGGAGAGGCGCTCGTTGCGCCGCTTGATGATGACATCAAAACCGGTTTCGATCTGGCGGATATTCTCGTCGAGCGGGCCACACAGATTGGCCAGAAGAACATTATCAATCGGCGCCAGGGCGACTTCCACCAGCTTGCCCTTGGGCGCCGGCTTACGCTTCTCGGATGACAATTTCGCCCCTCAGACTATGCGGCAACGCGTCGGTAATTCGGAGATTGACGTAGCCGTTTATCAACCGCGGATTGCCAGCAAAATTCACGATGCGATTGTTGTCGGTACGTCCTGCCAGTTCGTGCGCATCCTTCTTGGAGGTACCTTCGACCAGCACGCGCTGGAAGCTGCCGACCATGGCCTGGCTGATAACTTGCGCCTGCTCCTCGATACGCTTCTGCAAGCGTTTCAGGCGCGCCGACTTGACGGCGACCGGTGTCGAATCTTCCATTTCCACGGCCGGCGTGCCGGGACGCGGGCTGTATAGAAACGAAAACGAGTTGTCGAAACCGACTTCATCGATCAGCTTCATCGTCTTCTCGAAATCCTCGTCGGTCTCGCCGGGAAAACCGACGATGAAATCCGACGACAGCGAAATCTCGGGCCGCGCAGCGCGCAGCTTGCGAATCAGCGACTTGTACTCGAGCGCCGTGTAGCCGCGCTTCATCGCCGCCAGCACGCGGTCCGAGCCGGACTGGACCGGCAGGTGCAGTTGCGACACCAGCTTCGGCACCGTGGCGTAGGTGTCGATCAGGCGCTGCGACATTTCGCGGGGGTGCGAGGTGGTGTAGCGGATGCGCTCGATACCGGGAACCTCGGCGATGTATTCGATCAATAAAGCCAGGTCGGCCTTCTCTTCGCTGCCCGCCATGTCGCCGCGATAGGCATTGACGTTCTGGCCGAGCAGGGTCACCTCGCTGACACCATTGGCGGCCAGCCCCGCCACTTCGGTCAAGACATCCTCGAACGGCCGTGAAACCTCGCCGCCGCGCGTGTAGGGAACTATGCAGAAGGTGCAGAACTTGGAACAACCCTCCATGATCGACACGAAGGCCGTCGCACCCTTGACTTCGGCTGGCGGCAGCGCATCGAATTTCTCGATCTCCGGAAAAGAAATATCCACCGCCGCCCTGCCCTCGCGCTTGCGTTCGGCGATCAGCTGCGGCAAGCGGTGCAAGGTCTGCGGGCCGAACACGATATCGACATAGGGCGCGCGGGCAACGATCGCATCGCCCTCCTGGCTCGCCACGCAACCGCCGACGCCGATCACCAGATCGGGATTGAGCTTCTTCAGATGACGCACCCGCCCGAGATCGTGAAAAACCTTTTCCTGCGCCTTTTCGCGCACCGAGCAGGTGTTGAACAGGATGATGTCGGCCTCTTCAGGATTGTCGGTTTTAACGACACCTTCGGCGGCATTGAGCACGTCGGCCATCTTGTCCGAGTCGTACTCATTCATCTGGCACCCGAAGGTACGGATGAACAATTTTTTTGGCATGGATAAACTACTTTGCGGAATCAGGGGCACGGGACGGGCTGAACTCGGGTAAATCTCGATCAGCCGTGCATTATAACCGACCGGAAAACACCTTGACCGTAGACGGCCGGGCAAACTATAATCCGCGCCCTTGAAGGCATGGTGATGTAGCTCAGTTGGTTAGAGCGGTGGATTCATAACCCACAGGTCGGCAGTTCAATTCTGCCCATCACCACCAGTGGATTCAGAGAAAAGCCCCGGTCACGAGCCGGGGCTTTTTCTTTGCCGTTACGCCAAGCAGATTTTCCGCTGACGTTTTCCTTGGCTGAGCGCTACTTCGCCAGCGAATCGCGGATCTCGCGCAGCAGCAGGACGTCTTCCGGCGTCGCCGGAGCCTCGGGCTCGGGGGCCGGTGGCGCGCTCGCCCGCAGGCGGTTGAGCTGTTTGACCATCATGAAAATAACGAAGGCGAGTATGGCGAAATTGACCACGATGGTAAAAAAGCTACCGTAGGCAAAGACGGGGATGCCAGCCGCCTTGAGGTCGCTCAGCGCGGTAAGATTCTTCGGGTTATCGCCGAGAATGAAATACAGGTTGGAAAAATCCAGACGCCCGGTGATGCGCGAGACCAGCGGCATGATGAGATCGCCGACGATCGACTCGACGATCTTGCCGAAGGCGCCGCCGATGATGACGCCGACCGCCAGATCCATGGCGTTGCCCTTGACTGCGAATTCGCGAAATTCCTGAAGTATGCTCATGCCGCCTTCCTTTCTTCCCGATGATTTTATGGTGTTCGGATTATTGGTCGCCCGTCGCGGCACGTCAACGCACAGTTAAAGGCGACGCAGATGCTCGCCGGCCGCAACCAGGGTTTCTTCCCGCTTGGCGAAGCAGAAGCGGACGACGCGGTCGTCACGGCCATCGGCGTTGAATGCCGACACCGGTATCACCGCGACTCCTGCCTCGCGCGTCATCCACTCGGCAAAGGCGCGATCGGGAATATCGGAAATTCCGGTGTAGCGCGCCAACTGAAAGTAGGTGCCGCGACAGGGCAGCATCTCGAACCGCGTCGCGCCCAGCAGGTGGCGGAAGAAATCGCGCTTTTCCTGGTAGAAGGCGGCCAGCCCGAGGTGGCGCGAGGCATCCTGCATGTAGTCGGCAAGCGCCAGCTGCGAAGGCGTATGGACGGTGAAGACATTGAACTGGTGCACCTTGCGGAACTCAGCCATCAACGCCGCCGGACCAACTACATAGCCGATTTTCCAGCCAGTGATGTGGTAGGTCTTGCCGAAGCTCGAAACGACGATGCTGCGCGCTGCCAATTCCTGATGACCACACAGGCTCGCGTGTTTTTGTCCGTCGAAAACGATGTGTTCGTAAACCTCGTCGGAGAGCACGACGATATCGGTACCACGCAGCAATTCGGCGAGTTTTTCCAGGTCGGATGCGGTCAGCAGGCTGCCGGTCGGGTTGTTCGGCGAGTTGACGATAACCATCCGCGTCTTCGGCGAGATCAGTCGCGCCACCTGCGCCCAGTCCGGTGCGTAGTCCGGAAATTTGAGCTGCGCGAAAACAGCCTTGCCGCCAACCGTTTCGATGGCTGGCACATAGGAATCGTAAGCCGGCTCGAAGACCATCACTTCGTCGCCCGGCCGGACGAAGGCGGCGATTGCCGTAAAGATCGCCTGCGTCGCTCCGGCGGTGACCGTCACCTCGCGCTCGACATCGAAACGCGTGCCGTAGAGCGTCGCCACCTTGTCGACAATGGCCTGGCGCAGTTCCGGCATGCCGGCCATCGGCGCGTACTGGTTGCGCCCGGCACGCATGTGGCGATCCATCGCATCGAACAGCGCCGGCTCGGCCTGGAAATCGGGAAAGCCCTGCGACAGGTTGATCGCCCCGCACTCGCTCGCCAGGCGCGACATTACGGTGAAGATGGTGGTCCCCATGCGCGGGAAACGGGAGTCGATGCGGATCGCAGTTTCCATGATTGTGCGTAGTGTTTTCGACAGCGGCACTATGCCACAATGCGGCTCCATGAATATCGACGGCATCCCCACCCGCACCCTGCGCGCCCACGCTGAACGGCGCGCCATCGACATCATCGACCAGACGCGCCTGCCGCACGCGCTGTACTGGTTGCGCGTCAGCACGCTGGAGGCTGCGGCGCACGCGATCCGCGCCATGCAGGTGCGCGGGGCGCCGCTGATCGGGGTGACAGCAGGCTACGGACTGGCAATCGCCCTCGGCGACAACGCTTCCAATACAAGCCTGCAGGCTGCTTGCGCCCTGTTGCGGTTGACGCGCCCGACGGCCGTCAATCTGCACTGGGCGCTGGCACGCATGGAAGCCGCCCTCGGCGCGCTCCCGCCGGAGCAACGCTGCGCCGCCGCCTGGCAGGAAGCCGCCGCCATCGCCGAGGAGGATGTCGCACAGAACACCGCGATCGGCCGCCATGGCCTCAGGCTGTTGAACGAAGTCATCGTCGGCGACGGCAATACACTGAATATCATGACCCACTGCAACGCCGGCTGGCTGGCGACGGTCGATCGGGGCACAGCGCTGGCGCCGATCTACGCCGCGCACGACGCCGGCGTACCGGTGCACGTATGGGTTTCCGAAACCCGGCCACGCAACCAGGGACTGCTGACCGCCTGGGAACTGGAGCACCACGGCGTGCCGCACACGCTGATTGCCGATAACGCGGCCGGCCTGCTGATGCGCGTGGGCAAGGTCGATGCGGTCATCGTCGGTGCCGACCGCATCGCCGCCAACGGCGACGTCGCCAACAAGATCGGCACCTACCTCAAGGCGCTGGCCTGCGCCGACAACGGCATCCCCTTCTACGTCGCCGCGCCAAGCTCGACCATTGATTTCGCCTGCCCGGAAGGCGCCGACATTCCCATCGAGGAACGGTCGGCGGACGAACTCCGCTTCGTGCACGGTCTCGACGGCCACGGCCAACCTTCGGCGCTGCGCCAGCTGCCAGACGGTGAGGATGTCGCCAACCCGGCCTTTGACGTCACCCCCGGCTGGCTGGTCAAGGCGATCATCAGCGAACGCGGCATCTGCCCGGCGAGCGCCGAGGGGCTGGCGACACTTTACCCGGAGTCCAGACATGAGTGATCCGCGCGACGAACTGATCGCCACCGCCCGCGCCATGGGTGCCAACGGCCTTAATCGCGGCACCGCAGGCAACGTCAGCGTGCGCGCCGGCGAAGGCTTTTACGTCACGCCAACCGGCATGCCCTATGAAACATTGATGGCCGACGACATCCCGCTGCTGGCGCTCGACGGCACCCATCAAGGACGGCGCAAACCCTCCTCCGAATGGCGCTTCCATCGCGACCTCTACGCCGCGCGCCCGGAAGCCGGTGCGGTACTGCACGCGCATTCGCCGTTCGCCGTCAGCCTCGCCTGCCTGCGCCGCGACATTCCGCCTTTCCACTACATGATCGCGCGCTTCGGCGGTGACACCATCCGCTGCGCCGACTACGCCATTTTCGGGTCGCAGGCGCTGTCGACCGCAGCGTTGCAGGCGATGTCCGGACGCCAGGGCTGCCTGCTCGCCAACCACGGCCTGCTGGTCGCCGGGCGCGACCTCTCCGAGGCGCTGGCGCTGGCTATCGAACTCGAGGAACTGTGCGAACAATATTGGCGCGCCTGCCAACTTGGCCAGCCGATATTGCTGACATCCGAAGAGATGCGCGCGGTGCGCGAAGAATTCGCCGGCTACGGTCAGCAGTAAGCCAGCGACAGGCAATTGAAAAAGCGCTTGTGCGGGCACCCCGGGGAAATTACCGGGCGTCAGAAAATCGAGAGATTGCTGATCGCCATGCTCCGCTGAACATCGCCAGCGCCCGCCCGGTCGGCGAGTTACTTCACCAGCGTCACCGGCAGGTCGGTCAGGTGCATAAGGCGCGTGCTCACCGATCCCATCAAGGCGCTGCCGAAGGCACCCAGACCGCGCCGACCGATGATGATCTTGTCGCAGGCTTTCTCGCTGGCGTAACGGGCAATCGTTTCCGCCACCGGCCCCACCAGAACATCCGCCGTATAGGCAATGCCCGCCTTATCGAGCAGCGCGCGCGCCGACTCCAGCGCATCGCCGCCCCGCGTCTCCTGCATTGCTTCGATCTCGCTGGCCGGCATATGGCTCAACAACTCGGGTGCGTCGATCGGCGCCTGAACGTTAATCAGGAAAATCTGACGCCCGGTACAACCGTCCACCGTGGAGATGAGATGCTGAACGGCACGGTCGGAATGATTGGAGCCATCGACAGGAATCAGGACTTTCATGACGTTTACCTTGGGCATGTTGGAATATGGATGGAGCGAGTTTAGCCGAATCCAACTCCATGCGCAGCGGGGTGGCATCAACGATGCTAGAATTTAGCCCAAACCGGCTTGGGGGAAATGGTATGGAAGCACTGCATGACGGACAACGGCTACGTGCTGTCGTCGGGCTAATGACGTTGTTCGCCGCACCGCTGGCGCTCGCCGATTCGGGCGCCGAGTGGCCAAACGTTGCCGGCATTCCGGTCGATTTCATTCTGTTCGCCGCGACGCTGATCAGCGTCGCGCTGTTCCATCATTACGTCCTGCAGGTCGCCCTGATTGGCGTCACCACCATTGCCACCTACAAGATACTGTTCACCGGCTTCAAGGCCGGTGCCGGAATCGCCGGTTTCGGCCTGCACATGGCGCATGAATGGGTGCTGCTCGTCAATCTACTTTGCCTGCTCGTCGGTTTCGCGCTGCTGGCCAGACACTTCGAGGACAGCGGCGTGCCAGAAGTGCTGCCGAAACTGCTCCCCGAGAGCTGGCTGGGCCCGTTTGTACTGCTGATCATCATCTTCCTGCTCTCGGGCTTCCTCGACAACATCGCCGCTGCGCTGATCGGCGCCACCGTCGCCGCCAGCGTCTTCAAGCGCAAGGTGCATATCGGCTACCTTGCCGCCATTGTCGCCGCATCGAACGCCGGCGGCGCCGGCTCGGTGGTCGGTGACACGACGACGACGATGATGTGGATCGATGGCGTCAGCCCGCTCGATGTCCTCGAAGCCTATCTTCCTGCCGTAGTGGCAACCATCGTCTTCGGCATTCCGGCGGCGCTGATGCAGCACAAGCACAAACCGATCACCCGCAACCTGCAGTCCGCGCATCACATCGACTGGGCGCGCGTCGCCATCGTGCTTTTCATACTCGTTGCGGCAGTGGCCACCAATGTCACGGTCAATCTCAAGTTCACTGCGCTGGCTGACGGTTTCCCCTTCCTCGGCGTCGCGGTCTGGGTTGCCCTGTTGCTTGCCATCCCGCTGCGCAAGCCGGAATGGCGCCTGATGCCGGACGCCATCAAGGGGGCGATCTTCCTGCTGGCGCTGGTCACCTGCGCCTCGATGATGCCGGTGGAAAAATTGCCGCCCGCCTCATGGTACGGGACGCTCGCCCTCGGCTTCATCTCCGCCGCCTTCGACAACATTCCGCTGACCGCCCTGGCGCTCAAGCAGGGCGGCTACGACTGGGGTTTCCTGGCCTACGCCGTCGGTTTCGGCGGCTCGATGCTGTGGTTCGGCTCGTCGGCCGGCGTGGCGGTATCAAACCTGTTCCCCGAAGCCAAATCGGTGGGTCAATGGCTGCGCCACGGCTGGATGATCCCTGTCGGTTACGTGATCGGCTTCTTCGTCATGCTGACCGTGCTGGGTTGGCATCCAGAAGAACAGAAAAAGCGCGGCCCCGAGTCGCCGTACGTTTCTACCGTCCCGGCGTTAACCGCTGGCGGCCCGGCCGCAATATCCAGCAGCGGTCAGCACTGATGCGTTTCGCCCTGCTCGGACTGATGTTCCTCCCGCTCCCTGCCCTCGCGGCGGGCAGCGATGTGATCGGCGAAAACCTGCTGTGGCTGGCAATCATCCTGATGAGCGCCCGACTGTTTTCGCCATTGGCCGAGCGCATCGGTTTCCCGCCGGTGCTCGGCGAATTGCTGCTCGGCGTCGTGCTCGGCAATCTCGGCCTGTTCGGCATTCAGTATTTCGGGACCATCGCCAGAGACCCGATCATCATGTTCATGGCCGAACTCGGGGTCATCATCCTGCTCCTCCAGATCGGTCTCGAAACCCGACTTGGCGACCTGGTCAGGGTCGGTGCACGCGCTTCGATGGTCGGTTCGGTCGGCATCGTCATCCCCTTTGCGCTCGGCGCCTTCGTCGTCGGCCCGCTCTTGCTGCCGGGCCTCGAAGCCAATGCCTACCTGTTCCTCGGCGCGACGCTTGCCGCGACTTCGGTCGGCATCACCGGCCGCGTATTCCGCGACCTTGGCCGCCTGAAAATGCCGGAAGCCCAGATCGTCCTCGGTGCTGCGGTCATCGACGATGTGCTTGGCCTGGTCATCCTGGCAGTCGTCACCAGCCTCGTCGAAGCCGGCTCGGTGAGCATCAGCGAAGTCATGATGATCATCGCTGAAGCGGTGCTCTTCCTCGGCGGCTCGATCGCTATCGGACGCGCCATGGCGCCGCATTTGCTGCGCTGGATTTCACGCCTCGACAGCAGCCATTCGATGCTCTTTTCCATGGTTCTGGTCGTCGGCCTGTTCATGGCCTGGCTGGCACATGCCATCGGACTGGCACCGATCATCGGCGCTTTCGCCGCCGGCCTGCTGTTCGAACCCGTCTTCCTGCAAGAGTTCGAAACACCCAAGGTGGTCCAGGAAATCGAGAGGGTGCTGCCGGAAGGCTACAGCCCGGCGCAGCAACATAGAATCCGGACGATTCTGGAGCGCAATACCAGTCACCAGCACGAGCACATGCTGGAGCCGATCGGCTATTTCTTCGTGCCGGTATTTTTCGTGCTGACCGGCATGCAGGTTGACCTGAGCGTGCTCGCCGACCCGATGGTCGTTGTCGTGGCCCTCGGCGTCACGGCAGCGGCGGTTGCCGGCAAACTGGTGGCCGGCTTTGCTGCCGGCAAGGGCATGAACCCGTGGCTGGTCGGCTGGGGCATGGTGCCGCGCGGTGAGGTCGGCTTGATTTTCGCGATGGTCGGCAAGAAACTCGGTGTCATGAGCGAGGAGATGTTCTCGGTAATCGTCATCATGGTCATCCTGACCACGCTGCTGACGCCGCCGATACTGACCATGTTGCTGCGCCGGCAACAAGCCGTGAATTAAGCAACGCCGTTGGTGCTGTCCCTGACTGCAGAGCAGAAGCGCCAGCGCTGGCTGGCGCTTGGCGTCGTCTCCGCCGCCTACGTGCTGTCCTTCTTCCAGCGTTTCGCGCCGGCCGGCATCGCGCAGGATCTGGCCGCTGCCTTCTCGACCTCGGCAGCTTCGCTGGGGGTTCTGGCGGCGACCTATTTCTATGTTTATACGGTGATGCAGATTCCCACCGGCATTCTCTCCGACACGCTCGGTCCGCGAAAGATACTGGCCCTCGGCGGCGTCATCGGCGGGCTTGGCAGCTTCATGTTCGGCTTCGCCCCCACCCTCGACTGGGCGCTGGCCGGGCGCACGCTGATCGGCCTCGGCGTCTCGGTAGTCTTCATCGCTACGCTCAAGCTGATTGCCGTCTGGTTCGAGGAAAACCGCTTCGCAACCATCGTCGGCATCTTCATGCTGGTCGGCAACCTGGGCTCGGTGCTTGCTGGCGCACCGCTTTCAGGGCTCTCACAGGCAGCCGGATGGCGCGGCGTCTTCATCGGCGTCGGCATCGTCTCGCTGCTGCTTGCCCTTGCCGCCTGGCTGATCGTGCGCGACCGCCCCGATGCAGACAGCGCCGCGCACCGGCCAGGATTCAGCCGGACCGTCGTCCTTTCGGCATTGCTTTCGGTACTCAAGAACCGGGCGACCTGGCCTGCCATTCTCGCGAACACCGGCATGTCCGGGGCCTTCTTCACCTTCGCCGGATTGTGGGCGACACCTTACCTGATGCAGGTGCATGGCATGGAACGGCCGATCGCCGCCAACCATCTCTCGCTATGGTTCGGTGGCTTTGCAATCGGCTGCTTCTTCATCGGCACGCTGTCCGACCGCATCGGGCGACGCAAACCGGTCCTGATCGTTGCGTCGCATCTCTACGCCGCAATCTGGCTGCTCTGGTTGTCCGGCCTGACCATGCCGCTGTGGCTGTCATATACGCTGTTCGCCCTGATGGGCCTGGTCACCGCCGGTTTCACCCTATCCTGGGCCTGCGCGAAGGAAGTCAACCCGCCCATGCTGTCCGGTATGTCGACCAGCGTCGCCAACATGGGGGGCTTTCTCGCCGGTGCCTTGCTGCAACCACTGGTCGGCTGGACCATGGATCGCGGCTGGCATGGTGAACTGCTCAACGGCAGCCGTTTTTACGATCTCGCCGCTTGGCGCAACGGCGTACTGATCGTTGCGCTGTGCGCGCTGATGGGCGCCATGGCGACCTGGTGGATACGCGAAACCCGTTGCCGCAACATCTGGAAGCCGGCCTGACCCCGCCCCGGAATTACTTCTCGACGAAAGCGCGTTCGATCACGTAGTCGCCAAGTTCACCGGTGTAATGGCGCGCCACCTTGAAGCCCCGCGCATCAAGCAAGGCAGCCGTGTCGGCCAGCATCGCCGGACCGCCGCAGATCATGGCGCGGTCACTGGCCACATCGAGCGGTTTTTCGCCGATGTCGGCAAACAGCTTGCCGGACTCGACGAGGTCGGTGAGGCGGCCCTCGTTCTCGAAGGCTTCGCGCGTTACGGTCGGGTAGTAGACCAGTTTTTCACGTGCCCACTCACCGAAGAACTCATGCCGGGTGATTTCATGCTCAATATAGTCGCGATAGGCAAGCTCGCTGGTCCACCGCACGCCGTGCACCAGAATGACCTTTGCAAAGCGCTCGTAGATTTCCGGATCGTGGATCAGGCTCATGAATGGCGCCAGCCCGGTGCCGGTCGCGAACATGAAGAGCCGCTCCCCGGGCCGCAGGTCGCGCAGAACCAGCGTCCCCGTCGGCTTTCTGCCGACCAGGACCTGATCGCCGGGCTGCAGGTGTTGCAGGCGCGAGGTCAACGGGCCATCGGCGACCTTGATGCTGAAAAATTCCAGGTACTCTTCGTGGTTGGCGCTGGCGATGCTGTAGGCACGGGTCAGCGGACGCTCATTGACTTCAAGCCCGACCATCAGGAACTGGCCGTTGGTAAAGCGCAAACCCCGGTCGCGCGTAGTACGGAACGAAAACAGCGTGTCGTTCCAGTGGCGGACGGAAAGAACAGTTTCAGTGGCGAGTGCGGTCAATTGATAGCTCCTGTCAGCGCTTCGACCGATACCGCCGATAATCGTTGCACAATACGCGCGCAAACGGATAATCCGGTGCTGGACCGGGGAAATCCAAAGCATCGGTGGGCTTGCGCAGAAATCATACATTAGCGTATACTTATATTATGAAAACGAAACTGATTTTTGCCCTGTTTTGCGCGTTGACCGCAACAGCCCAGGCTGAAGGCCTGCCAACGGTCGTCATCCAGCCGCACAATGTCAACCTCTCTTTCCCGGCTGAATCGCTGGTCGAGGCCGTCCAGCAAGCCACGGTTGGCGCCCAGGTTTCCGGCCGCATTCTCGAAGTCAAGTTCGATGCCGGGCAGCGGGTCAACAAGGGTGACGTGCTGATGCGCATCGACGTGCGCGAGGCCGAGGAGGCCGCGCGCGCCGCCGAAGCGCAGTACGCCAACGCCAAACTCAATTACGAACGCAACAAGAGCCTCAAGGACCAGAAATTCGTCAGCCAGGCCGCTGTCGACAAGGCAAAAAGCGATTACGATGCCGCTGCCGCCAATCGTGCCGCCGCCAGCGCCGGTCAGAGCCACGGCACCGTCATCGCGCCGATGACCGGCATCGTCGCCCGCCGTCTGGCCGAAATGGGCGACATGGCGACGCCGGGGAAGCCGCTGTTCATCATCTACAAGCCCGGCGAACTACGCGTCACGGCCAGCGTGCCGCAATACCGCATGCAGCAGATGCGGAAGGTCAAGTCGGCGCGTGTCGAATTCCCTGAAACGGACAAATGGATCGATGCGACCGCGGTCAACCTGCTGCCGACCGCCGATGCCTCGACCCACGTCTCGCAGGTCCGCGTTACCCTGCCGCCGACGGCCGAAGCGACGCCCGGCATGTTCGCCCGCGTCCATTTCGCCTTTGGCCAGGACGAAAAACTGACCGTGCCGGCTGCTGCCGTGCTGCGCCGCGGCGAAGTGGCTGCCGTATACGTGCAGAACGCCGACGGGCGCCTGAGCCTGCGCCAGATTCGCTTGGGAGAAGCCGTCGGGCAAGGCGAGGTCGAAGTGCTGGCGGGCCTCGCCGCCGGCGACAAGGTGGTGACCGATCCGGTTCGCGCCGGCATTCAGATCAAGGCAGGGAAATAGGCGATGCGCCGCGAAGACGTAGCGCCCGATCAGAATCTGGGCATCTCCGGGCGGATTGCCGCCGCCTTCCAAGCCTCGCAGATCACGCCGCTGCTTGCGCTGATCGCTTTCCTGCTCGGTCTTTTCGCCGTGCTCGTCACGCCGCGCGAGGAAGAACCGCAGATCGACGTGACCATGGCCGATGTTCTGGTGTCCTTCCCGGGCGCCTCGGCGGAGGATGTCGAGAACCTGATTTCCCGCCCGGCGGAGCAGGTCCTGTCGCGCATGCACGGCGTTGACCATGTCTATTCGGTATCGCGCCCCGGCATGGCGGTGATCTCGGTGCAATTCGACGTCGGCCTCAAATATCTCGACGCCGTCGTCCGTCTCCACGACACCGTCCAGTCGCACAAGGACTGGCTGTCACCCAATCTCGGCGTCATGGAACCGGTGGTCAAGCCACGCGGCATCGACGACGTGCCCATTATGTCCTTCACCTTTTGGACCAGCGATCCGAACCGCTCGGCGTTCGAGTTACAGCAGGTGGCGCGCGCCGTCGAGATCGAACTGAAGCGGATCAAGGGCACGCGTGACGTGTTGACCATCGGCGGCCCCAACCACGCCATTCGCGTGCTGATGGACGCCGAGCGGATGAATGCCTTCGGCGTGACGCCGCAGGAGATTGCCGCCGCGCTGAAGGTATCGAACGCACTGCAGTCGTCAGGGGAAATTACCGCAGACAACCACGACCTGCTGGTGCAGACCGGCACCTATCTCGAATCGGCGGCCGACGTGCGGCAACTGGTCGTCGCCGTACGCGGCGAGGCCGGTGCGCGCAAGCCGGTATTCATGAGTGATGTGGCAACCGTCGAGGATGGCCCCGACCAGCCCAAGGCCTATTCCTGGCATGGCACCAAGGAAGGTGAGTTTCCGTCGGTGACGCTGCAGATGTCGAAGCAGCCGGGCGTCAACGCCGCCGACATCGCCAGTTCGTCGATCCAGCGTATCGAAAGCCTGAAAAATACCGTCATTCCGGAAGGCGTCGAAGTCACCGTGACACGCAACTACGGGGCCAGCGCCACCGAGAAGGCGCAGAAGCTGATCGGCAAGCTGATCTTCGCGACCTCGTTCGTCGTCCTCCTCGTCTTCTTTGCGCTCGGCTGGCGCGAGGCGCTGATCGTCGGCGTTGCCGTCACGCTAACCCTCGCCGCGACGCTGTTCGCCTCGTGGGCCTGGGGCTTCACGTTGAACCGCGTGTCGCTGTTCGCGCTGATCTTCTCGATCGGCATTCTGGTCGACGACGCGATCGTCGTCGTCGAGAACATCCACCGCTGGCAGGCGCTGCACCCCGAAAAGAGCCTGTTCGAAATCATCCCGCCAGCCGTCGACGAAGTCGGCGGCCCAACCATCCTGGCCACCATGACGGTCATCGCGGCGCTTCTGCCGATGGCTTTCGTCACCGGCCTGATGGGCCCGTACATGAGTCCGATCCCGATCAACTCGTCGATGGGCATGGCCATCTCGCTGGCCGTCGCTTTCGTCGTAACGCCCTGGCTGGCCCTGAAATTCATGCGCCCCTCCAGCCCCGGCCACGATCACCAGCCGTCGAAGCTCGACGTTCGTCTCGACAGCACCTTCCGCAAGCTGCTGACGCCTTTTCTCGATCCGCAGAAAGGCGGCGCGGCACGCCTCAAGCTCGGGACCATCGTCATCCTGCTGATTCTCGCTTCATTGTCACTGGCCTATTTTCAGCTGGTCGTCCTGAAAATGCTGCCCTCGGACAACAAGAGCGAATTCCAGATCATTCTCGACATGCCGGTCGGCACGCCGATCGAGGAAACGGCGCGCGTGCTGCAGGAAATTGGAAATGAACTGACGCCGCTGGCCGAGGTGACTGACTTCCAGGCCTATGCCGGAACCGCCAGCCCGATCAATTTCAACGGCCTGGTTCGTCAGTACTACCTGCGTGCGGCTCCGGAGAGGGGCGACATCCAGGTCAATCTGATCGACAAACACCAGCGCAATCTGAAGAGCCATGACATCGCCGTTTCGATTCGCGACCGCGTCGAAGCCATCGGCAAACGGAATGGCGGCGTCGCCAAGGTCGTCGAAGTACCGCCGGGGCCGCCGGTCATGTCGCCGATCGTCGCCGAGGTCTACGGTCCGGATTACAAGGGGCAGATGAAGGTTGGCAAGGCCGTGCGCAAGGCTTTCGAGGAAACCGCCGACATCGTTGCGGTCGACGACTATATCGACGCCGATTCGCGCAAGTTCGTGCTCCACGTATCGCAAAGCAAGGCGGCCCTGCTCGGCGTCGCGCAAAGCGATATCGTCGAGGCGGTCAGCATGGGCCTTGCCGGGCAAGACGTCACGCCGGCCCGCAACACCGAATCCAAATTCGAGATACCGGTCCGCATCGTGCTACCCGCAGAAAAGAAGGGCAATTTCGATGCCCTGCTCAAGCTGCGCGTGCGCTCGCGCGAAGGCAACCTGGTGCCGATTTCGGAACTGGTCGAGGTCCGCGAGGAGCCTCGTGAAAAGGCGATCTATCACAAGGATCTGGTGCCGGTTGTTTACGTCGTCGGCGACATGGGTGGCAAGATCGACTCGCCGCTTTACGGCATGTTCGACATCCGTTCGAAGATAAAGGATATGCCGCTCAAGGAAGGCGGCACGCTCGACGAATGGTTCCTGCGCCAGCCGCCCGACCCCTATGCGAGCTACTCCGTCAAGTGGGACGGCGAGTGGAAAGTGACCTACGAAACCTTCCGCGACATGGGACTGGCCTACGCGGTCGGCCTGATCCTGATCTACCTGCTGGTCGTCGCGCACTTTGGCAGCTATCTGGTGCCGTTGGTCATCATGGCGCCGATCCCGCTGACCATCATCGGCGTCATGCCCGGGCACGCGCTGCTCGGCGCCCAATTCACGGCGACCTCGATGATCGGCATGATCGCGCTGGCCGGCATCATCGTCCGCAACTCGATCCTGCTCGTCGATTTCATCCGGCAACAGGTAGCCGAAGGCATGCCTTTCCGCGATGCCGTCATCCAGTCGGCCGCCGTGCGCGCCAAGCCGATCGCGCTGACCGCGCTGGCAGCAATGCTCGGGGCGTTGTTCATTCTCGACGACCCGATCTTCAACGGGCTGGCAATCAGCCTGATATTTGGCATACTGGTTTCAACCCTGCTCACGCTGGTGGTGATTCCCGTCCTCTATTACTCTGCATTCCGCAAGGAGCATCAATCATGACTATCGACAGCATCATCCGCATCATGGCCGGATTTTTCATCCTGCTTTCCCTCGCGCTCGGCTTCGATGGCAGCCCCATCTTCGTCTCGAAGTGGTTCCTCGCCTTCACAGCCTTTGTCGGCTTCAACCTTTTCCAGAGCGGCTTCACCGGCTTCTGCCCGCCGGAAAAACTGCTGACCAAGATGGGCTTCAAGCGCAGCAACGGCGGTTCCTGCGGCGTCTGAGTCCGGCGGCCATCAAATGGGCGAGCACGACAAAGCATTTCAGGACTACTACCCGGAGAGCGTCGCCCATTGTTACGGCTGTGGGCGGCTCAATGCCGACGGATACCAGATCAGAACCTTCTGGGAAGGCGATGAGAGCGTTACCCGTTTTCAACCCGGGCCTGAACACACGGCGATCCCCGGCTTCGTCTATGGCGGCCTGCTGGCCTCGCTGATCGACTGCCACGGCACAGGCACCGCGGCAGCGGCGATGTATCGTGCTGAAACGCGTCCCATGGACAGCCTGCCGGCCTTCCGTTTCGTCACCGGTTCGCTGCAGGTCAGCTACCTGAAACCGACGCCGCTCGGCCCGTTGCTGGAAATTCGCGGCACGGTCAAGGAAATCAAGGGGCGCAAGGTCGTCGTCGCAGCTACCGTGTACGCCGACGGCGTCGCCACGGCGCGCGGCGAAGTCATCGCCGTGCAGATGCCTGAGAACTTTAGCGAATGAATTGGCTTGTCGCCGCACGCCATTAGGCGACCGCTATCTCGGCGCAACGCCAGAACTGCCGGCATTTCGCAGATATAAAAACAAAATGGGCAACGACGAATTTATCGGCTACAATAGTTAGTAATTAATTACATACCTTTAAGGGTGCCATGCCACAAACCACTCGTGTTCGTCTCTCGACCGAGACCCGTCAAGCCGAAATCATCGCTGCCGTCCTTCAGCTTTCCGCCAAGCGTAGCCCGGCCCTGATCACGACGGGTGACATCGCCAGCGCTGTCGCGCTGACACAAGGTGCCGTCTTCCGCCATTTCCCGAGCAAGGATGCAATCTGGCTCGCGGTTATGGAATGGGTGGAAAGCAATTTGCTAAGTTCCCTCGAGTCTGCTGCACAAACGGCGCCCGACCCCCTGGCAGGAATGCAGGCGATCTTCATGGCACATGTCGGATTCGTCATGAAGCACCCCGGCGTGCCACGCATCATTTTCAGCGAGCTCCAGCTGCCCGACGAGACACCGCTGAAGATCCGCGTGCGCGGTATTCTCGAACGCTATCAGCAGTTGTTGATGCAGCAACTCGGCGCCGCCGGAAAGTGCGGCCAGATTGACCCGTCCATCGACAAGGCCGGCGCCGCGATGCTGTTCATCGGCACCGTTCAGGGACTGGTCATGCAGTCGATGCTGAGCGGAAGCAGCGAGCGCATGAATTCGGATGCTGCACGGGTGTTTCTCCTTTATCGCAACGCGCTGCGGAGTGGATCATGAAGCTTTCCCTGTTACGTTCGCGCGGCTTCGGCCTGATTCTGGCCGCCGTGGTCGTGCTGCTCGCTTTCGCCTTCGTCGTGGCCCGTTCCGGGCCTTTGGCGCCAACCCGGGTCACGGTCACCAAGGTCGGCGAAGGCCAGATCGCACCCGCCCTCTTTGGTATTGGAACCGTCGAAGCGCAACGCGCCTACCTCATCGGCCCAACCGCCGCCGGCCGTGTTCTGAGGGTGCTGGTCGACGTGGGCGACACGGTAAAGGCCGGCCAGCTGCTGGCCGAGATGGACCCCGTCGATCTCGACGAGCGGATTGCCGCGCTTGATGCTTCCATGGCCCGCGCCAACAATGCTGTCACGGCCAGCGGGGCGCAACGGCGGGATGCCGAGGCGCGTAATCAGTTGGCAGCGATGAATGCTCGCCGCTACAAGGATCTTGGCGACAAGAAGTTCGTCAGCAGCAGCGCCGTCGAAGCCAAGTTGCAGGAAGATATCTCGGCGCGGGCCGGCTTCAATGCCGCCGACGCCAACCTGGCTGCGGCAAGACAGGACACCCTTCGTCTCGCCGCCGAACGTAATGGCCTGCGCCAGCAACGCGACAATGTTCGCCTGCTGGCGCCACGCGACGGCGTGGTCACGGCGCGTGACGCCGAACCCGGTTCAACCGTTGTTGCCGGCCAGGCAGTGCTTAAGCTGATCGAACCCGCCAGTCTGTGGGTTAAAACCCGCTTCGACCAGGGTCGTTCGGCCGGCCTGGCAAAGGACCTGGCTGCGGAAATCGCCTTGCGCTCGAACCCCTCTCGATTATTACCGGGCAAGGTCGCCAGGGTCGATCCGGTCAGCGACAGCGTAACGGAAGAACGCATCGCCCAGATCGCGTTCGACACCTTGCCGGATGGTATCGCGCTTGGAGAACTGGCCGAGGTCACCCTCAGGCTTCCGGCAAGTCCGGCCCGTATCCTGATACCCAATGCCAGTCTCAAGCGCCAGGGCGAGCAGTCGGGAGTATGGGTTCATCGTTCCGGCAAGGCAGAATTCGTTGCCGTCAAACCTGGCAAGACAAGCCTTGACGGACAGGTCGAAATTCTCGAAGGCTTGAGCGATGGCGAACAGGTAATCACTCATAGCGAAAAGGAAATCACCGCCGACAGCAGCCTCAAAGTGGTCGATTCGCTAGCCGGAGCGGGCAAATGATCAACCTCGCCGGGCGCGACATCCTGCATTCCTGGGGCCAGTTTGCCTTTACCGGGCTCGGCCTCGGTCTGCTCATCGGCGTCACGCTGAGCATGGCCGGCATCTATCGCGGCATGGTCGATGATGCCAAGGTGCTGCTCAACAACAGCGGCGCCGATCTCTGGGTGGTGCAGAAGGACACCCTCGGCCCCTATGCCGAGCCTTCCAGCCTGCATGACGACGTTTACCGCAGCATTCTCGGCATGCCGGGCGTAGCGCAGGCAGCCAATGTCACTTACCTGACCATGCAGGTGCGCCAGGGTGAATCCGACGTGCGGGCCATGGTCGTCGGCTTCGAGCCAGGCCAGCCGGGCGAACCCGGCTATCTCACCGCTGGCCGGCAAATCACTCGCAGCCATTACGAAGCGATCGCCGATGTCAAAACCGGTTTTCAACTGGGTGAGCGCATAAAAATACGCCGCCATGACTACACGGTAGTTGGTCTGACCCGGCGCATGGTTTCCTCTGGCGGCGATCCGATGGTTTTCATTCCCTTGAAGGACGCTCAGGAAGCGCAATTCCTCAAGGACAACGATGCGATCCTCAATGAACGGGCGCGGACGGCAACCAATCCTGCCCTCAACCGCCCCGGCGTACCCGGCCTGCTGGAAGCGATCCAGGCCTCGCAAGCCAGCAACCGCAACGTCAATGCCGTGCTGGTCCGCGTCCGGGACGGGCATGCGGCGGATCAGGTAGCCGCCGAAATCCGGCGCTGGAAGCACCAGCAGGCCTACACCCTGGCGCAGATGGAAGAAATTCTGGTGGCCAAGCTGATTGCCACCTCGGCCAGGCAGATCGCCATGTTTCTGATCATTCTCGCCATCGTCAGCGCCGCCATCGTTGCTTTCATCATCTACACCATGACGCTCGGCAAGATTCGTGAAATCGCCGTGCTCAAGCTGATCGGCACCCGCAGCAGCACGATCGCCGGCATGATCCTGCAGCAGGCGCTGGGCCTCGGGCTGATCGGCTTCATCGTCGGGAAGACTGCCGCCACCTTCTGGGCGCCGGTCTTTCCAAAATATGTGCTGCTCGAATCCGGTGACGCCGCGCGTGGTTTCGTCGCCGTCATGCTCATCTGCGCCCTGGCCAGCACCCTGGCTATTCGCGCCGCCCTGCGCGTCGACCCGGCAACGGCGATAGGCGGCTGAGATGCAGACATTCGGCATCAAAATTGAAGGCCTGAGCAAACGTTACGGCAGCGGAGATACCGCAGTCGACGCGTTGAAAGAGGTCAATATGACCGTTGCGCCAGGCGAGGTGGTCGGGCTCATCGGCCCATCCGGATCGGGCAAGAGCACGTTGCTCAAGTGCCTGGGCGCGGTCATCGAACCGACTGCCGGGCGCATGACGCTTGGCGAAGAAGTAATCTTCGACGACGACTGGAAGATTCCTGACCTCAGGGCGCTAAGGCGCGACAAGATCGGCTTTGTCTTTCAGGCCCCGTACCTGATTCCATTCCTTGACGTCACCGACAATGTCGCGCTGCTGCCGATGCTGGCCGGGCAGCAGAATGGTGCAGCGCGCCGCCGGGCGCTCGAACTGCTGGAAGCGCTCGATGTGGCGCACCGTGCGAAGGCCCAGCCCTCGGCGTTGTCGGGCGGCGAGCAGCAGCGGGTCGCCATTGCCCGCGCCCTTGCCAACCAGCCGCCCGTAATCCTGGCTGATGAACCCACAGCGCCGCTCGACAGCGTACGCGCCTTGAGCGTCATGCGCATCCTCAACCAGATGGCGCAGCAATTTCAGACCGCCATCATCGTGGTGACCCACGACGAAAAGATCATCCCGACCTTCAAGCGCATCTATCATATTCGTGACGGTCGAACCTACGAGGAAGCAGGCGAGGGAAAGCCGCTCTAGCGAGCACCCAAAACCCCAAGCGGAAAACAGCCAATGAAAAAGAAATACTGGATCATCGCGATACTGATCTTTCTGGTCGGCCTGGACTGGTACATCCGCGCGCCCGATGCGACCTCGCGCCAGTTGACCAGCGCAATCGAGGCCGAGGGCAGCGAGAAGCTGAAAAGCTATCCGTACAAGTTCCGGGTTTTGAAGTTCAAGGACGGCACGGCCTATGTCAGCTCACCGCGCAGCTTCGCCGTGCCCGCCTTCAAGGCGCTGGCGGTGCTCTATCCAGATCTGAACACCAAAAACCCCGACAATCCGGAGTTCATTGCCGCACAAAAGCTGCTTGCCGAAGTCCAATCGGAAGCCGGCACCATCGTTCAGGCCCAACCCGGCGTCAAACAGATCCGCTGGGAAATCGACCGCGACTGGCTGAGCGCCCATCACATCGACGTGCCCTGAACCCTGCGTGAAGTCGCCGAGTCGATCCGATCAGGGCTTCACTTGCAACTTGCGGTACAAGGTGCGCTGGCTGACCCCCAGTTGCCCGGCCAGTGCTGCCAGATCGCCGTCTGCGTGGGCTTTTGCCCAGTCAAGGTAGCGCGATTCCAGGGTGGCAAGAGCGACCACCTCGCCCACCAGAAATGCGTCATCGGCAACGTGCATCGCCGGCGGGACATCCTCCGCCATTTCAGTCAGATGAGCGCGGTCGATACTGTCGCCATCGGCGAGCAGCGAGGCGCGTTCGATCAGGTTGCGCAATTCACGGATATTGCCGCTGTAGCGACGCCCGCCAAGCCACTCGAGCGCTGACACTGTAAATTTACGGTCGGCCTTGCGATCCACTCGCTCAAGGAGCGAAGTGGCGAGCAGAGGAATGTCGTCGGCACGTTCGTGCAGAGCCGGCGTGCGGACCGGGAACGTATTGATCCTGAAGTAGAGGTCGCGGCGAAATATTTCGTCCTGCACCATGGCGCGCAGGTCGCGGTGGGTCGCCGTTATCAGCCGGAAATCGGCCGGCAGCCAGTCCAGCCCGCCGACCCGACGATAGGTGCCGGTTTCGAGCAGGCGCAGCAGTTTGACCTGCAGCGCAAGCGGCAACTCCCCGATTTCGTCCAGAAACAGTGTGCCGCCACTAGCTGCCTCGACCAGCCCCTGCTTGCGATGGGTGGCACCCGTAAATGCGCCCTTCTCGTAGCCGAAAAGTTCGCTTTCGAACAAAGTTTCGGTCATTCCGGCGCAGTCGACCGCAACGAACGGCCCATCCACGCGAACGCTCGCTTCATGGATGGCATGGGCGACCAGTTCCTTGCCGGTCCCCGTCTCGCCGAGCAGCAATACGGAGGCATCGGAAGGCGCGACGCGCAACACCTTTTCCAGCATCGCGACGAATGCCGGCGAGCGCCCTACCAGCCCCTGCGCCGCCGCCCTGCTGCTCGCCTGGCGAACGACACGCATGGTTTCGACGAAATAGACGATCTGTCCCTGATCATCGCGGATCGGCGTCGTTTCGACATCGACATGCTCCTCACCACGCGGCGTATGGTGCAGATGCAGGACGCGTTGCGGCGCCCCGGCTTCGAGACTCTGCTTGAGCGGGCACGACTCGCCGGCCTGATCGCAGGGAACATCGAAATGATGCGAAACCTCATAGCAGAAGCGCCCGGCAATCGCCTGCCCGGCGCCAAATTCAGCGACGTAGGCGGCATTTGCCGCGATGATGCGGTAGTCCGCGTCCATCACGATGCGCGGCTCGGGCAAGCCATCGAGGAAGGAAATCAGTTCACTGAGAAAATGCGAAGTCATGTCAATTTTGTCACTCTTGCCAAAGCATATTGCCAATACTGACACAGCGAGGCGAAAAATGGCAACCCTGAAACGACAATAACCCACTAAGCCATTGACTAAATTCGATATTTATCTTTCGACATAAGCTGGCACGGATATCGCTAATAACAACTCCGGAAACCGGTGATAACGCCCGTCCATGTCACTCTCCTCCTTGACCCGTGGATGGCCGTAGGCAACGGAATGCAGCCGAGTCGCACTTCCCCCTTGGTTCGCCTCGCAGGCTTGCTTGGTGTGCTCGGCAAGGTTCATTGCCAGCCGCACCGGTTTCCAACCCTTTCCCCAAACTGTCCAGGAACCTGATGAGTCAGCCCGCCACCAACGCCCAGCCCGGCTCACCGGCACCCGTTTCGTTCTACGAGAAGCGCAAGAAGATCTACGCCAAAGGCATCCGCGGGTTTTTCGACAACTGGCGGATCGCGCTGGTGATCTTCACCCAACTGCTGTTCTACGTCAGCCCCTGGCTGGTCTGGAACGATCGCCAGGCGATCCTGCTGCACCTGGTCGAGCGCAAGTTCTACATCTTCGGACTGGTTTTCTGGCCGCAGGATGTCATCTATCTGGCCGCACTGCTGATCGTTTCGGCCTATGCACTATTCCTGGTGACCGCCGTCGCGGGCCGCCTCTTTTGCGGCTACGCCTGCCCACAGACGGTCTACACCCAGATTTTCATGTGGATTGAAAACTGGATCGAAGGCGACCGCAACGCCCGCATGAAACTCGACAAGGCGCCGCTCGACGCCCGCAAGCTGCGCATCAAGGGCACCAAGCACCTGCTCTGGGGCCTGTTTTCGCTGTGGACCGGGTTCACGCTGGTCGCCTACTTCACGCCGGTCAGCGAACTGATCCAATCCGTGCGCACCGGCAACCTCGGCGCCTGGGAAATCTTCTGGATATTCTTTTACGGCGGCTTCACCTACCTGTTCGCCGGCTTCATGCGTGAGCAGGTGTGCAAGTACATGTGCCCCTACGCGCGATTCCAGAGCGTGATGTTCGACCCCGACACGCTGATCATTACCTACGATCCGGCGCGTGGCGAAAGTCGCGGCGCACGCAAGAAAGGCGTCGACGCCAAAGCCGCCGGACTAGGCGACTGCATCGACTGCGGGCAATGCGTCGTCGTCTGCCCAACCGGCATCGACATCCGCAACGGGCTGCAGTACGAATGCATCGGTTGCGCAGCCTGCATCGATGTCTGCGATCAGGTCATGGACAAGGTCGGCCTGCCGCGCGGGCTGATCCGCTATTCGACCGAGAACGCGATGGCGCAGCATCTCGGCAAGAAGGAAATTTTCAGCCATATCATCCGTCCGCGCATCCTGCTCTACACCGCCATCCTGCTGCTGATCACCGGCCTCTCGGTGTGGTTCCTCGCGCACCGCATCCCACTCAAGGTAGATATCATCCGCGACCGCTCGACGCTGACCCGCGAGGCCGACGATGGCCGGATCGAAAACGTCTTCATGCTGCAGATCATGAATACCGAAGAACAGCCGCACCGCTACAAGGTTACGGTCGACGGCCTGCCCGACCTGAAAATTGCCGGCGCCGACGAAGTCGATGTGCCGTCAGCCACGCTGCAATCGTTCAACACGGTCATCAGCGTGCCGCCCGATGCCGGCAAGCCGGGCGCCAACCAGATCCATCTTGAAATCACGGCCCTCGACAACCCCGACATCAAGGTCCGCGAAAAAGCCTCTTTCCTCCTGCCCTGACGCCAATCAGGGCAAACCTCCTTGGGGCGGGATTGCGATCCCGCCCTTTTTTTGCCTGCGTGAACAGGCAGCGAAACGCGATCAGTCAGCCGAGGCTGGCGCTTTGGCAAACGCGCGATCAAGAAACTGCAACAGCGCCGGCATCTGACGATCGGCATCGCCATAGTCGTCGTGGCTGCCCGGAATCAGCAACAGCTCGACCGCATCGCTGGTGCGCGCAGCGTGGATCTCCCGGGCCTCGGCAACCGGCACCGTGTCATCTTCCAGACCATGGACGATCAACACCGGACAGCCAACCCGGGTGATGGTGTTTCTTGGCGCGATATCCGCGAAGCGAAAGCCGATCACCTGCTGGACATAGGCCAGAATGTAGGCACCCACCGGCCAGTACGGAATGTGCAGCGCCGCTACCCAGCGCCGCATCATTGCCGCCGGATGGGCAAAGGCGGCCAGACTGACCACCGCCGCGCACAGTTCGGGCTGCCGCGCGGCGACCAGCAGCGCCGCGCCGGCGCCGACCGAATGGCCGATCACTCCGAGCGACACCGGATCGACTCCGGGTTGCAGGCGCAACCAGGTCAATGCGGCTTCGATATCCTCGGCGAATCTCGGCAGCGAAGCGAAGGAGTCGCTGTCGCTGCGCCCGTGGCAACGGGCATCGACCAGCAGCAGCGCATAGCCGGCCGCATGCAGCGGCGCCGCCAGCGGCAACATCATCTCGGCATTGCCGCCCCAGCCGTGCATGACGACCAGCGCCGGCGCCCCGGGTGCGGCCGGAATGAACCAGCCGAACAAGCGCTTTTCGTTAGCCGCGGGTATATCCACCGCGCGCCACGGCAATGCGCCGGGATCGGCGGTTTCAGGAACGCGTACCGCGGTCAACCCGCGCCGGATGGCAAAATTCAGCGCCAGCCAGCCCGCCCCGACTAGCGCGGCCAGCCACCACCAGGCCATCAGGGATGCGGCTGAAAGACCGCGCCGCTGGCTACGCCACGCGCCGTCCTGTACGCCGTGATCGCCCACAGGACGCAGAGCAGCAACCAGGCGGCGACCCCGACAGCAAAGGTCGTTCCCCAGCCAAGAAGCCTGGTCAGACGCAGGCTCTCGGCAACGAAAGCGCCGAGCGGGAAGGTGAAGCCCCACCAGGAAAGGGCGAACGGCATTTGACCCGCCGCGCGTGCCGCCAGCGTCAACAGGCTGGCCATGACCAGCCACCAGACACCGAACCCCCAGAAGAGCAGCATCAGCACCGTGCCGACTTCGCGCGCGGCAGGGAACGGCAGGTATTCCAAAAGATTCATCAGGCTGACCGGAATGACGCCGATCGGCGCCAGATGGATCCACACCGTCGGCGTCAGGATGCCCTGCGCCGGCTTGTAGAGGTATTTGCGGAACAGCGTCATGCCGAGCAGGCCAACATACATCATGCTGCCGGCGCCGAGGCCGATGGCATTGACGGTCAGCGCGACTTCCCTCAGCGCATCGGGCATGTGCGGCAGCAGCGGGCCACCGGCCAGCGGCATGACGACGAGGCCGACCGCCGGAATGAAGTGGGCCGGCGTCACGTGCTCGATCACCGACTGTTCGCCGCGAAACATGAAAAACAGCACGGCGAAGCTGAAAGCAAAGGTGAGTACGACACCCAGCCACCAGAGCACCAGCGCGACGCCGACCCAGGGCGTGAAGACCAGCCATTGCAGCGCCATGACCATCAGCGCAATGGAAAAGGTCGGATAAAAATTGGTCTGCACCGGATGCTGCAGCGTCTGCAGGGCAACGCTGCGAAAGCGCAACCAGCGCGTCAGCCAGGGAATGGCAAGCACGACGAACAGAATGCTGTTGAACCAGTGCAATGCCATTGCCGGCAGTGCCAGCGCCGGCAAGTGTTGAGCCAGCGAATGGGTCGTCAGGGCGAAGACGCCAGTCCCCATGACCGCGGCGAACCAGCCTGGCGCAAAACTGCGGGCGATATCGGAAAAAGAGGGGTAGGCCATGGCGGATTCTCCATAAATAAGATTTTTCTTATTTTACCGCGTTGACCGCGACAATCCATACCACCTGCCAAACCCGGGCAAACCACTGCCGCCAAGCTGGTGTAACATTGATGAAATATTGAACGAGAATGCCGACATGCAACATTCTTATCGCGCCACCCTGTTGCATGCCCCGAGGCGCTGCGATGATTGATTCCGTTTTCATTCTCGCCATGATCGCGGTCGTCATCGTCCTGCTGTTCGACTACACCAACGGTTTTCACGACGCCGCCAACATCGTCGCCACGGTGATCGCCTCGCGTGCCATGACGCCGGCGCAAGCTGTGGTCATCGTCGGCGTGTTCGAGTTTCTCGGCCCCTTGCTCGGCGGCACGGCGGTGGCCAACACCATCGGCTCGTTCATTACCCTCGACGGGGTTCTGCCCGTGCTTTCGCTGTCAATCCTGATCTGCGGCCTGTTCGGCGCCATCGTCTGGAATCTGGCCACCTGGTATTTCGGGATACCCTCCTCGTCCTCGCACGCGCTCGTCGGTGGCCTCGCCGGGGCGGTCGTCGTTTCCGTGGGTACCGACCACGTGGTCTGGGGCTTCAGCGAACTGTTCAGCGGACGCATCACCGGTATCGTCAAGGTGTTGGCCGCCTTGCTGCTGTCCCCCGTAATCGGATTCTGGGCTGGATTCCTGATCAAACGCATTCTCTCAGCGCTGCTTCACGGGGCGACGCCGGCGATCAACCGGCACCTGCGCGGCGCCCAGTTCTTCACCGCTGCCGGCCTGGCCTTTGCCCACGGCGCCAATGACGCTCAAAAGAGCATGGGCATTCTGACGCTGGTGCTGCTGCTCGGCGGCTTCATCCCGACTTTCGAAGTACCGTTCTGGGTCATGCTGTCGTGCGCGACGGCCATCACGCTGGGCATCCTGTCGGGCGGCTGGCGCATCGTGCGCACACTGGGATTCGCGATTTTCCGGGTACGCCCGATCCATGCACTCAGTTCGCAACTGACTTCGGCGACAGTCATCTTTAGCGCCTCGCTGATCGGCGCCCCTGTGTTGACGACACATATCGTCGCCACCTCGATCATGGGGATCGGCGCCGCCGACAACCCCCGCGCGGTACGCTGGAAAAAAGCCAAGGATATCGCCGTCACCTGGGTCGTCACCATTCCGGGCGCTGCCCTCGTCGCCATCCAGGCCTACGCCATGCTCAATCTTTACCTCGGAAGCAAGCCATGAACGATCAATCGGAAGCAAATGCTCCATCGGAAGCCAATGTTCCGTCCTCGACACCCTCCGTTTTCCGCAAACTCTTCGAACGCGTATTCCCGAAAATGTCGGATTTTTTTGGCGCGCTCAGCAACCAATGCCAGCAGGTCGCCCAAACTACCGGCCTGCTCGTCGAGTTCATGGAAGAAGGCAATGTGGCGGTCGGCGATCGGATTCGTCAGGACGAGCACGAGGCCGACCGCATCAAGTCTGCCAACCTGCATACGCTGAACGAGGCCTTTTCGACGCCGATCGACCGTGAGGACTTGCGGCGCGCCATCATGCAGCTCGACGAGATCGTCAATTACTGCAAGACGACGGTCATCGAGATGAATGTACTTGGCGTTTTACCCGACAAGTATTGCCTCGAAATGGCCATGCACATCAAGATGGGCACCGACGCGCTGGCAATCGGTTTTTCGCGCCTGGCCAAGGACGCGCCGAGCGTTGCCGCCAGTGCCGATGCCGCGCGCAAGGCCGAACGCAAGGTCGAGAAAGTATACCGGCGCGCCATCGCCGACCTGTTCCAGGGCGACGACTACATCAACATGTTCAAGCGCCGCGAAATCTACCGCCACCTGTCCAATGCCGCCGACCGCGTCGTAGCGGCAGCCAATACGCTGCACGATATCGTCGTCAAGATTTCCTGAGCGGCCGATCGCGCTCAGGGAGCGACCAGCAGCACCGTTTCTCCGGCAAAAACCACACTTTGCCCAGGTCGCAATTTTGCCCGTTTTCGGGTGTCGACCGCACCATCCACCCTGACCCGCCCCTCGGCGATCGCCGCATGGGCGGCGCCGCCTGATTCGCAGAGGCCGGTCGCCTTGAGCAGTTGATCGAGCTGGATGAATTCGCCGCGAACGGCCAGGGTGATGCTCATGAGGCTTCTCCAGTCAGGATCAGATGGACCCGGCACGGCCCGTGGGCACCGAGAACGATGGTTTGCTCGATATCGCCGGTGCGCGACGGCCCGGAGATGAAATTGACGGCGCGCGGCAGGCCACCCTGTTCGTTACGCAGCAGCGCGAAAGCGTCTTCCATGGTGGCGACGATGCGGCCAACCGGAACAATTGCAATGTGTGTTTCCGGCAGCAGGCTGATGCTGGCCGGCGTTTGCGGCCCGGAAAGCAACAGCAGCGTGCCGGTTTCTGCAATGGCGCAAAAACAGCCGGAAATACCCACTTTATCGGCGTCAACCGCAACGCGCGCGGCGATTTCGATATCAGCGCCGGCCCAGTCGAGGCCGGCGACATCGCCGGTCGCTACCGTCGCGCGCAGCAGGCCGTGTTCTGCCAGATAGCGCGCGACAGCGGCCGGCACCTCCGCCATGCTGCCGACCTGCTCGACGCTGCTGGCCAGGGCACGCGCCTTGCGTGAAAAACGTTCGGCCGGATCGTCAGCGAAGCAGGGCTGTGGCCCGCGTGCCCGGGACTGCATGACGGCCTCGGCAGTCGCCCGGCGCGCCGCCGCGTCGCCCTTGCCGAGGCCGACACGCACCCGTTGCAGGATTTCGGCGCGCGCGCTCATGCCACGCGATTGCGCGGATTACCGGCGACGAAGGCTTCGATGTTGTCGATCAACTGGTCGGCGAGTGCCTGCATGGCCGGGCGGCTGGCCCAGGCAACATGCGGGGTGAGCAGGAAATTGGGCAGCGCCAGCAACTCGGGATCGACCATCGGATGCCCTTCTGGCGGCGGTTCGGCGGTGATGACATCGAAACCCGCGCCACCGATCCAGCCTTCGCGCAGGGCGCGGATCAATGCCGCCTCGTCGACCAGGCCGCCGCGCGCCGTGTTGATCAGCAGCGCCGTCGGCTTCATCGATTGCAGTTCAGCTTCGCCGATCAGCCCCTGCGTCTGCGGGGTCAGCGGGCAATGCAGGGTGATTGCGTCGGCCTCGCGCAAGACCTCGGAAAATGCCGTGTAGCCGGGACGCACGACGGCGGCGTCCTTGTGTTCGGCGCGCAGCACGCGCATGCCGAAAGCCTCGGCCAGGCGGGCGACGCCATTACCCAGGCTGCCGCTGCCGACCAGGCCGAGGGTGGCGCCGTGCAGGTCGCGGATCGGATGATCGAACAGGCAGAACTGGTCGGATTGCTGCCAGCGCCCGGCCAGAACCGATTCGCGCCAGGCCATCAGGTTGCGCGACAGCGCCAGCAACAGGGAAAATACGTGTTCGGGCACCGTATGTTCGGCGTAACCGCGGATATTGGAGACGACGATGCCTCGCCGGCGACAGGCGTCGAGGTCGACGATATTGGTGCCGGTAGCCGCCACGGCGACCATTTTCAGGTCCGGCAGCGCGTCAACCGCAGCGGCGGGCAACGGCGCCTTGTTGACGATGGCGATCGTCGCCCCTGCCAATCGCTCGCCGACCAGTCCGGGCGTCGTCTTCGCGTATTCGACCCAGTCGTGCGCGAAGGCCGGCCTTCGGACATCGGCAATGATCGACTCGCGTTCAAGGTAGACGATGCGCTGCATCATGCCTTCACCATGGCCCAAGGCTTTCCGGTGGCCTCGGCGATGGCGCCGACCTGGGCGCCGAGTGCCGCTGCGCCAACGTATTCCAGACGATCGATGGCGGCGGCGCACAGGCCGCTGATCGCCGCGCTGTCGCCCTGCATCAGGTTGAGCACGCCGCCCGGCCAGTCGACGCGCGCCGACAGTTCGCACAGTGCGAATGCCGCCGCCGGTGCCTTCGGGCTGGGCTTGACGATCACCGTTGCCCCTGCCCGCAAGGCCGGGGCCGCGGCGGCAACGAAGCCGGCGAGCGGCCGCGTGGCATCGACGACGATGGCGACGACCCCGGGCTGGCCAACAACAGTGCTGCATAGTGCTTCTTCGGCATCAGCCACCTCGGCCAGCGCCTCGGCCTCGCCCAATCCGGCTTCCGCGCTCAGCAATTTGGCGAAATGGCCGCTATAGCTGTCCAACGCCACGGCCAGCGCATCCAGAAATGCCTGGCGCGTGGCCGGCGTCGCTGCTGCCCACGCCGCCTGCGCATTGCGCGCCGCCGCGACCGCTTCGTCAGCTTCCTGCTGGCCGCACAACGGCACCCGGTGCACGGCCTCGCCGGTCAGCGGATTGACGACGTCGAAAAACGACCCGGTAACGGTCAGAAAGGCATGGCCATTGATCCACAGAGGGATGGCCTTGGGGCCTTCAGGTGCAAATTCCATGTTCAGTCTCTCTTTCTTGCTGCATAAAGTTCGTGAAAAGTCTTGCCCGGCGGCGCCGGCAGGTCACGCCCCGCAGTCCATCCCGGCGCCAGGCCGAGGACGCGGATGCGTCCGCTGTCGTCGGCCAACCAGCGCAGGTAGCGCGCGGCATGCCGGGTCAGCCAGCGGTACAGTGCGGGATGCTGCGCCAGCCAGCCCCAGGCCCGCAGGGCCAGACGTTCGGAAAGCGGTCGCAACGCACGTTCGTCCTGGATCTCGCGCAGGCGATGCATCAGCGCCGGCAACGGAATGTTGACCGGACACACCGCGCCGCACTGGTTGCAGCCGGTCGACGCGTGCGGCAGGTCGAGTGCGTTTTCGATGCCGGTGTACAGCGGTGTCAGCACCGAGCCCATCGGGCCCGGGTAAACCCAGCCGTAGGCATGTCCGCCAAGCGAAAAGTAGACCGGGCAATGATTCATGCAGGCGCCGCAACGAATGCAGCGCAGCATGTCTGCGAAGTCGGACCCGGCGAGCGCCGCCCGCCCGTTGTCGACCAGGATGAAGACCGTCTTTTCCGGACCTTCCGACTCGTTCGTCCGGCGCGTTCCGGTCAACAGCGAAACGTAGTTGGAAATGCTCTGCCCGGTCGCCGAACGCGGCAGCAAGCGCATCAGCGTCGCGAAATCTTCCAGAGTCGGGACGATCTTCTCGATGCCGGTAATCACCACATGCACCTTCGGCAGCGTCGTCACCATGCGCCCGTTGCCTTCGTTGGTGACAAGGGCCGCCGAGCCGCTTTCGGCGATCAGGAAGTTGGCGCCGGAAATGCCCATTTCGGCGGACAGGAAATGCTGGCGCAGCACGGCTCGCGCCTCGGCTGCCAGCAACGGAATGTCGGCCGCCGTGCGTTCCTGCAGCGGCCGCCCGTGGCGCTCGGCGAACAGTGCCTCGACCTCGGCCAGCGTCTTGTGTACCGCCGGGGCGATGATATGCGACGGTGTCTCACCCGCCAGCTGCACGATATATTCGCCGAGATCGGTCTCGACCGGCTCAATGCCTGCGGCGCTTAGCGCTTCGTTGAGTTGCGCCTCCTCGGAGAGCATCGACTTCGACTTGACTGCCTTGCTGACACCGTGGCGCCTGGCGATGTCGATCACATGACTGCAGATTTCGGCACCGTCGCTCGCCCACAAGACCTCGGCGCCGCTGGCACGCGCCCGTTCCTCGAAAATCTCCAGCCAGACATCGAGGTCGTCGACGACCCGCCGGCGAATCCCTTCGCAGGCCGTGCGCAATTCGGCGAAGTCGAGTCCATCGTCGGCCAGGCCGGCGATCCCCTTGGCGCGCTTGCCGACGAACAGCGGTTTGGCCTTTTCCAGCGCCTTCTGCAGCCCCTTGTTGCGCACCTGCACCGCGGCCCGTGCCTGGAAGAACATCGCCTGCGAAGGGCCGGCCGCGCTCACTTCGGCGCTTCTCCTGCAAGCACTTCGGCCAGATGCAGTACGCGCGTGCGCAGATCGCCGCGCCGGCGCAACCGCCCCTCGATGTTGAGCAGGCAGCCCAGGTCGCCGCCGACCACGGCATCGGCACCGGCCGCCGCAATCGACTCGCACTTGCGATCGACGATGGCAGTCGACACGTCACCGAAGCGCACGGCGAAAGCACCACCGAAGCCACAACATTCCTCGCAATCCGGCATCTCGCTCAGCGCCAGACCGCTCACCCTGGCCAGCAGGTCGCGGGGTTGCGCCTTGATACCCAGACCGCGCAGGCCCTTGCACGAATCGTGATAGGTCACGCTGCCGGGAAATTCGCCGGGAACCCGGTCCAGCTTCAGCACCTCATGCAGAAAGCAGCTCAATTCGTAGCTGCGCGCAGCCAGCGCCTGCGCCCGTCCCGACCAGGCCGGGTCATCGGCCAATAGCTGCGGATAGACATTGCGGATCTGGTCGGAACACGAACCCGAGGGAATCACCACGTGATCGTAGCCTTCGAGCTGGGCAATCGCCTGCCGCGCGAGGTCCGCTGCCAGCGGGCGATTTCCGGCGCTCCATGCCGGTTGACCGCAACAGGTCTGCCCCGGCGGCACGACCACGTCGCAACCGGCACCTTCGAGCAGACGCAGGCTGGCGAAGCCGATTTCCGGACGCATCAGATCAACCAGGCAGGTGACGAACAAGGCCAAGCGCATGCTAATATTGCGGCGCACAAGAGAGAAAGTGGCTAATGCTACTCAAACCACGCCAATAAAGGAATCCAGTTGTCTGAAGCCGCCCGTGTGCCCGCCAAAATCCCCGGCTCGATCCAGGTCATCGAGCGCATGATGACGCTCCTCGATGCCCT
The DNA here is from genome assembly GCA_963741765.1 of uncultured beta proteobacterium. Lineage (GTDB taxonomy): Bacteria > Pseudomonadota > Gammaproteobacteria > Burkholderiales > Rhodocyclaceae > Azonexus. Next base: position 155,488 of record CAVUJN010000016.1, on the reverse strand, counting down.
TGCCAAATCACCGGATGCGGCCAGCCTCAAGTATCTGGCCAGCGTCACCGAACTGCACCCGTCAACCGCCCACCGCATTCTCGCGGCGATGACTGCAGCACGCTTCGTCGAGCGCCAGGACGCCGGCACCTACCGGCTCGGCATCCGCCTGCTCGAACTCGGCAATATCGTCAAATCGCGGATCAACGTGCGCGAAGTCGCCCTGCCCTTCATGCAGATGCTGCATGAAACCATCGGCGAAGCGATCAACCTCGGCGCCCGCCACGACGACGAAATCGTCTACATCGAACGCACCTCGTCGGGACGCGCGCTGGTGCGTGTCGTCTATCTGGTCGGCGGCCGCGCGCCGCTGCATCTGACTTCGCTCGGCAAGCTGTTCCTGGCCGCCGACACAACGCAACAGGTGCGCGACTACGCGCGGCGCACCGGTCTGCCCGGCAAGACAGCGCGCTCGCTGACGACGCTGGCGGCGCTGGAAAAGGAACTGGACAAGGTTCGGCGCCACGGCATCGCCTACGACGACGAAGAGGCGGAAAGCGGCCTCAAATGCGTTGCCGCCCCAATTCACGACGAAGAGGGCCACATCGTCGCAGCGCTCTCGGTCTCCGCCCCGGCCGACCGCCACGATCCGGATTGGGCGGCGCAGGTCAAAAAAGCCGCCGATGCCGTCTCGCGCGCCCTGGGTTACACCGGAACGAAAAAATAAGGCGCCTCAGCCAAGCTGTTGTGCGACGCCGGCGTATCTTTTTCCGCGCTGTGCGTGGTCAACCGCGCCAATGCCAGCCATCCGCGCAAGGTCTACCGCTTTCTGGCCGAACAGCTTGGCGCCTGGCGCATCCAGTTCAACCCGGCCGTCGAGCACAACGGCGAGCCGGGACTGAATTATCTGTGCAGCGGACTGTATCGTTTCCACGACCACTTTGGCCCCGACGTGGTGCAGATACTCAAGCGACTCGATTCCCTCTAGCCGGAAATACCGCTTGCGTTGCGCGGCCGCCGGTCAGACCGGGTGACGATCGGCCGCCAGGCTGGCGCTTTCCATCCAGCGCTTGATCCGGTTGGCATCGCCGACGCGCGTCATTTTCCCCGTGGAATCGAGCAGCACGATGACGACCGGCTTGTCGGCCAGGCGCGCCTGCATGACCAGACAGCGTCCCGCCTCGGCAATGTAGCCGGTTTTCGAAACGCCGATTTCCCAGTTGTCGCTACGAACCAGCGCATTGGTGTTGCGGAATTCGCGGATGTGGCCGTTCAGATCGACTTTCGCTTCCTCGGTGGTCGAGAACTGGCGAATCTCCGGGTAGCGTGCTGCCGCTGCCACCATGCGCGCCAGGTCACGCGCGGTCGACACATTGTTGCTCGACAATCCGGTCGGTTCTTCGAAGCTGGAATTATTCATGCCTAGGGCGTGCGCCTTGGCATTCATGGCCTTGACGAAGGCCGGCATGCCGCCCGGATAGTGACGGCCCAGCGAATTCGCCGCCCGGTTTTCCGACGACATCAGGGCCAGCAACATCGCCGTCTCACGCGTCATCGTGGCGCCTACCGGCAACCTGGAGCGGGTTCCCTTGTGGCGGTCGACATCTTCGTCGCCAATCTCGATCACCTCGTTCATGTCGGGTTTGGCATCGAGAACGACCATCGCTGTCATCAACTTGGAAATCGAGGCAATCGGCACGACTTCGCTGGACTGCTTATCCAGCAAAGCTTTGCCGGTCTCCTGGTCGATGACCAGTGCGGATGCCGAGTAGAGCGCAAGGTGTGCCGGGTTGACGTCAGCCAAGCTGAGCTTGCGCACGGACTTCACTGACTGCGCAGCGCTTGCGCCCGATTTCTTGGATGTCTTTTTGGCGGCGTACTTGGTGGACTTGCCGGCGCTCGACTTTTCAGTTTTCGCAGCCGTTTTGCTGCTCGTCTTTTTGGAGGCTGTCCGCTTAGCGTCAGGCTTTTTCTTTTCGACCTGCTGCGTTTTTTTCGTGTCGGTCGCAGCATTGCTCAGGTTGCCGAAACCAAAGCCGAGCAAAGCCCCAAAAAGCAACGCTGTCCTAAGTCCTTGTTTCATTTGCCACTCCCCTGCCAATACCAATCCAATTCCGAACTAGTTTAGCAGCTGAGCGACAAAAATCAATAAATATAGATAGATAGGCAATTAACTTAATAAATCAACTCAACTGGCATCAACGACAGTCAGCGCCGTCATGTTGACAATGCGGCGTACCGTCGCGGTCGGTGTCAGGATATTCACGGGCCGCGCCACGCCGAGCAGGATCGGACCGATGGTCAGATTGTCGCCGGCTGCCACCTTGAGCAGGTTGAACGAGATATTGGCGGCATCTAGCGTCGGCATGACAAGCAGGTTGGCCTGCCCTTTGAGCCGCGAATTGGGGAAGGTCGCCAGACGGATTTCCTCGTCCAGCGCAGCGTCGCCGTGCATTTCGCCTTCGACTTCGAGCTCGGGATCCCGCTCATTGAGCATGGCCAGGACTTCGCGCATCTTGAGCGCCGTCGGCGTGCTGCCGGTACCGAAGGTCGAATGCGACAACAGCGCGACCTTGGGTTGCATGCCGAAGTTGCGGATCTCCTCGGCTGCCATCAGGGTCATGTCGGCCAGTTGCTCGGCGCTCGGGTCATAATTGATATAGGTATCGGCGATGAAGACGGTACGCTCAGGAAGCATCAGCAGGTTCATCGTGTAGTAGCGATCAAGCCCGCCACGGGTGCCGATCACGTCCTGCACATACTGGCGATGCGCACCATGGCGCCCGAAAGTCCCGCAGATCAGACCATCCGCATAACCCAGACGGACCATCAAGGAGCCGTACAGCGTAGCGCGGCGACGCACCTCGCGGCGCGCGAAATCCGGCGAAACGCCCTTGCGCTCCATGAGCTGGTGATAGGCCGTCCAGAACTCCTCGAAATGCTCTTCGAAGAAATGGCAGTCATCAGCGTAGACCACCTCATAGTCGACACCCTCACGAATGCGCAGGCCGGCCACCTCGATCCGTTTTTCGATTTCCGCCGGCCGGCCGATCAGCACCGGCATGGCGATGCCTTCGTCGCGAATGACCTGCACTGCCCGCAACACGCGTTCGTCTTCCCCTTCGGCGAAGACGATGCGCTTGGGTGCCAGGCGGGCCTGCGAGAACACCGGCTTCATGATCAGGCCGGAGTGATAGACGAATTCGTTGAGGCCTTGCAGGTAGGCATCCCAATCCTTGATCGGGCGTGTGGCAACGCCTGAATCCATGCCGGCCCGCGCAACAGCGGGCGCAATCTTGACGATGAGGCGCGGATCGAAGGGCTTGGGAATCAGGTATTCAGGGCCGAAGCCGGAGACTTTTTCGCCATAGGCCGAGGCGACGATATCCGACTGCTCGGCGCGCGCCAGTTCGGCAATCGCCAGCACGGCCGCCATCTTCATTTCCTCGGTGATCGTCGTCGCGCCGACATCGAGCGCGCCACGGAAAATGAAGGGAAAACAAAGGACATTATTGACCTGATTCGGATAATCCGAACGCCCGGTGCAGATGATGGCGTCGTCACGGACGCCCTTGACCAGTTCCGGGGAAATCTCCGGGGTCGGATTGGCCAGCGCCATGATCACCGGTCGTGGCGCCATCTTGGCGACCATTTCCGGCTTTAGCACTCCGCCCGCCGACAGGCCGAGGAAGACATCGGCGTCGGCGATCACTTCGGCGAGGGTCCGGGCATCGGTCTGCTTGGCATAGCGCGCCTTGATCTCGTCCATGTCCTCGACACGACCTTCGTACACCACGCCCTTGATATCGGTCACCCAGATGTTGGCGACCGGCACGCCGAGCAGGACGAGCAAATCGAGGCAGGCCAGCGCCGCGGCCCCCGCCCCCGAGGTGACGAGCTTCACGGTCGCCAGGTCTTTCCCGATCAAATGCAGGCCATTCAGGATTGCCGCACCGACGACGATGGCCGTGCCGTGCTGGTCGTCGTGAAAGACCGGAATCTTCATCCGCTCGCGCAGCTTCTTTTCGATGTAGAAGCACTCCGGCGCCTTGATGTCTTCGAGGTTGATCCCGCCGAAGGTCGGTTCCAGCGAAGCGATGATGTCGATCAGCTTGTCCGGGTCGCGCTCCTCGATTTCGAGATCGAAGACGTCGATGTTGGCGAACTTCTTGAACAGCACGCCCTTGCCTTCCATCACCGGCTTGGCCGCGAGCGGGCCGATAGCCCCCAGACCGAGCACCGCGGTACCGTTGGTGACGACCCCGACCAGGTTGCCGCGGGACGTCAGGGTTCCTGCCTCTCGCGGATCGGCGACGATTTCTTCGCAGGCATAGGCAACCCCGGGCGAGTAGGCCATCGACAGGTCGTACTGGTTGGTCAGCTGCTTGATCGGCGTGACCGCGATCTTCCCGGGCTTGGGATGGCGATGGTAATAAAGGGCTGCCTCGCGAAGTTGCCTGGGATCCATCACTGCCTCCGTCTCGTATCGTGAAAACCGGTTTTAAATTACGGAAAATAATAGCGCAATCACACCGGATTGCCACCCACGGAAAACACTTAGACGGCATTAGTTAAATAGAAGTTTACCCTGAGTTAAGGCATAATTATCTGCTTCCCAGCCGACGGCCTCTCGCCGCTTTAAGTCTTGGTGGCTTAAGCCTTGGTGACACCTCCCGGCGACTGGCGTGATAACTTGCAATTTCAGCCACTTAGAGAGAGAGAATCGCCATGACCGTACAGCTCAACGCCCCTGACTACGTCAAACACGAAGGCCTCAAGAAATGGGTCGCCGAAATCGCCGAACTGACCCAGCCCGACAGTATTTACTGGGCCGACGGCTCGCAGGAAGAGTATGACCGCTTGTGCGCGGAAATGGTACAAGCCGGCACCTTCATCAAGCTCAACGAAGCCAAGCGCCCGAACTCTTTCCTGGCCTTTTCCGACCCATCCGACGTGGCGCGCGTCGAAGACCGCACCTATATCTGTTCAGAAAAGAAGGAAGATGCCGGCCCGACCAACAACTGGGAAGAGCCTGCTGTCATGCGCGAAAAGCTGAGCGGCCTGTTCAAGGGTTGCATGAAGGGGCGCACGATGTATGTGATCCCTTTCTCCATGGGCCCGCTCGGTTCGCCGATCGCCCATATCGGATTTGAAATTACCGACTCCGCCTACGTCGTTACCAACATGCGCACGATGACCCGCATGGGCAAGGCCGTCTTCGACGTGCTCGGCAGCGATGGCGAATTCGTCCCCTGCATCCACAGCGTCGGCGCACCGCTCGAGCCGGGCCAGAAGGACGTTGCCTGGCCATGCAACCCGACCGTCAAGTACATCGTGCATTACCCGGAAACCCGCGAAATCTGGTCCTACGGTTCCGGCTACGGCGGCAACGCGCTGCTCGGCAAGAAGTGCCTGGCGCTGCGCATCGCCTCCAACATGGCGCGCGACCAGGGCTGGCTGGCCGAACACATGCTCATCCTCGGCGTCGAATCGCCGGAAGGTGACAAGAGCTACGTCGCCGCCGCTTTCCCGTCCGCCTGCGGCAAGACCAATTTCGCCATGCTGATTCCGCCCAAGTCGCTCGACGGCTGGAAGATCACCACCATCGGCGACGACATCGCCTGGATCAAGCCGCGCGTCGACAAGGACGGCACGAAGCGTTTCTACGCCATCAACCCGGAAGCCGGCTTTTTCGGCGTCGCCCCGGGTACTTCCGAGAAAACCAACTTCAACGCGCTGGCCTCGCTGAAGGAAAATGTCATCTTTACCAACGTCGCGCTGACCGACGATGGTGATGTCTGGTGGGAAGGCCTGACCAAGGAGGCGCCGGCGCACCTGATCGACTGGCAGGGCAACGACTGGACGCCGGAAGACGGCAAGGCCGGCAAGAAGGCCGCTCATGCCAACTCCCGCTTCACCGCCCCGGCCAGCCAGTGCCCGTCGGTCGATCCGGCCTGGGAAGATCCCGCCGGCGTGCCGATTTCCGCCTTCATCTTCGGCGGTCGCCGTGCCACCACCGTGCCGCTGGTCTATCAGGCCTTCAACTGGAACTACGGCGTCTACATGGCCGCCACCCTCGGCTCCGAAACCACGGCTGCCGCCTTCGGCCAGCAGGGCGTCGTGCGCCGCGACCCGTTCGCCATGCTGCCGTTCTGCGGCTACCACATGGGCGACTACTTCAACCACTGGCTGAGGATGGGCAAGACGGTCGATGCAACGCCGAAGATCTTCTGCGTCAACTGGTTCCGCCTCAACGAAAAGGGCGAATTCATGTGGCCGGGCTTCGGCGACAACATGCGCGTCCTGAAATGGATCGTCCAGCGTTGCAAGGGCACCGTCGCCGCCAAGGAAACCGTGCTCGGCTGGATGCCGAAGTTCGAGGACATCGACTGGACCGGCCTCGACATCGACAAGGCCGATTTCGAGGCCCTGACCTCCATCGACGCCGACGCCTGGAAGGCTGAACTGGCCGGCCACAAGGAGTGGTTCGACAAGATGGGCGAGAAGATGCCGCGCGAACTCGTGCTCAAGCGCGAACTGTTCGAAATGGGCATTTTCAAGGACGCCGCCTGATCCTTCACCGGGTATGATAAACGGCCACCTGCGGGTGGCCGTTTTGTTTGGAGAATCGCATGTACCGCCCCGCCAGCCGCCTTGCCGAGATCGCGCCCTTCCACGTCGTCGAACTGCTGACGCGCGCCCGCCAGTTCGAAGCCGAAGGACGCGACATCATCCACATGGAAGTCGGCGAACCGGATTTTCCGACGCCGGCGCCGATCGCGAATGCTGCGGTCGACGCGATAAAGGCGGGGAAAACGCACTACACGCAGGCGCTCGGCCTGCCCGAACTGCGGGCGGCGATCAGCGCCTTCTACCGCGAGCGGTACGGCGCCGATGTCCCGGCCAGGCGCATCGCCGTCACCAGCGGCGCGTCCGGCGCGCTGAACCTGGCCTTCGCCTGCCTCGCCGAAGCGGACAGCGAGTGGCTGCTGGCCGACCCCGGTTACCCGTGCAACCGGCATATTTTGCGCACATTTGGCGGTCGACCGCGACCCATCCCGGTCGGGGCTGAAACCAACTTTCAACCGACGCCTGAGCTACTGCACAAGCACTGGAACGCGAGAACCTCCGGCCTGCTCGTCGCCTCGCCGGCCAATCCGACGGGCACCCTGCTGAACCAGCCCGAGATAGGCGCACTCGCCGGGTTCTGCCGCGAAAGAAACGGCCATTTTCTGGTCGACGAGATTTACCACGGGCTGACGTATGAGATCGATGCGCCATCGGCCTGCGCCACCGGCGACGATATCTGGGTCATCAACAGCTTCTCGAAATACTTCCAGATGACCGGCTGGCGCCTCGGCTGGATGGTCGTCCCCGAAGCCTACGTACGCGATATCGAAAAACTGGCGCAGAATCTGACGCTCTGCCCGTCCACCCCGGCCCAGCATGGCGCGCTCGCCGCATTCCGGCCAGAAACGATCGCCATCCTCGAAAGCCGGCGCGGCGAATTCCGCCGCCGTCGCGATTTCTTGGCCCCGGCCCTGGAAGCCATCGGCTTTCGCGTCACCGCCCGGCCGGAAGGCGCTTTCTATCTGTATTGTGATTGTTCGGCGCTGGCCGACGACAGCTTCACGCTGGCCCGCGACCTGCTGGAAAAGGTCGGTGTCGCGGTAACGCCAGGCCTTGATTTCGGCGCCAACGCACCGGAAAAACACATCCGTTTCGCCTACACGACGAACGTCGAGCGCCTGGCGGAAGCGGTGGAACGCCTAGGCGGCTACTTTGCCAGCCGGGCTTAGGGCCGGATAGCGACTGCCTAACGCCAGCCAGTCGAAGAACGGCCCAGGATCAGTTTTGCGTCCCGGCGCGATATGGCAATGGCCGGCAATCGCGGTGACCGGATAGCGCCCCCGTAGCGCGTCGATCAACTTCCAGAGTGCGGCATATTGCAGCGCATCGTAGGGCTGCAGGTCGCTGCCCTCGAGTTCGATGCCAACCGAATAGTCATTGCAGTTTTCCCGGCCCCGCCAGGCCGATTGGCCAGCATGCCAGGCGCGGCGGTCGCAACCGACGAACTGGATCACCTGCCCGTCGCGGCGAATCAGGAAATGGGCCGAAACCCGCAGATCGGCGATGGTCGCAAAATAAGGGTGCTTCTCCGGAGCGAGCCGGTTCAGGAAAAAGCGCTCAATCCAGCTGCCCGAAAAATCGTCCGGCGGCAGGCTGATGCTGTGCAGCACGATCAGCGAGACCATGCAGCCCGCCGGCCGTGCGCCCTGGTTGGGCGAAAGCACCCAGCGCGTGCCCTTGAGCCAGCCGTCTCCGCGCCAGCGCATCAGTCGATGCCCAGGCGTTCCAGGCGGTAGCGCAGCGAGCGGAACGTCACGCCGAGCAGGCGCGCCGCTGCCGTCCGGTTGCCCTCGGTCTTTTGCAGCGCTTCGAGAATCGACTGTCGCTCGAGCCGGTTCAGGTAGTCATCCAGGGTTTCACTGCCCCGCCCTGGATTTTCGCCGCCCATTTCATCAGGCGCCAGATGCAGGTCTTCGGGTTCAATCGCCGACCCGGAATAAAGCGCGGTCGCCCGCTCCAGGATATTTTCCAGCTCGCGCACATTGCCCGGGAAGGGATAACCGGCCAGCGCCAGCATCGCCGCCGGCGAAACCTGCGGCGCGGCTTCGCCGGAAAGCTTCTGCAGCAAGGCCGCAACGAGCGCCGGAATATCCTCCATCCGCTCGCGCAGCGAAGGCATGTGGAGTTCGATCACATTCAGGCGGTAATAGAGGTCCTGGCGAAAACTGCCTTTCTCGACGCACTCCCGCAAGTTCCGATGGGTGGCGCAGATGATCCGGACATCTACCGGCTCTTCGGTCGCGACGCCAACCTTGCGTACCCGTTTTTCCTGGATCGCGCGCAGCAGCTTGACCTGCATGGCAAGGGGCAGGTCTGCGACCTCGTCAAGGAAGAGCGTACCGCCGCCGGCCGCCTGGAAAAATCCTTCATGATCGCTCTCGGCGCCGGTAAACGCGCCCTTGCGATGGCCGAAAAATTCGCTCTCCATCAGATTTTCCGGGATGGCGCCGCAGTTGACCGGAACGAATGGCGCCGCGGCGCGGGCGCTGCGCGCATGCACCAGGCGCGCAGCAAGTTCCTTGCCGCTGCCGGACTCGCCGGAGATGTAGATCGGCGCCTGGCTGCGCGCCAGTTTGTCGATCAGCGTTCGCACCTGCTCCATTGCCGCCGATTCGCCGATCAGCGCCTGTAGCGGGTCGTCCCGGTTCGCGCCATCGGGAACGCGCAACGCCGATTTGACCAAGGCGCGCAACTGGTCGAGGCCAACCGGCTTGGCCAGATAGTCGAAAGCCCCTGCTTTCAGCGCCGCCACCGCATTTTCGGTACTGCCGTAGGCAGTGATCACCGCGACGGGCATCTGCGGGTATTTTTCGGAAATGTGGCGGACAATTTCGAGCCCGTCGCCATCCGGCAGGCGCATATCGGTCAGGCACAACTGGAAACCGTCTTCATCTGCAAGGCATGTCCGCGCCTCGGCAACGCTGCCGACGCAGGCGGCCGCCAGCCCCATGCGCGAGAGCGTCAGGTCGATCAGTTCACGGATATCCGGCTCGTCATCGACGACCAGCACGCGGCTCAACGCGCCGCGTGGGCGCCGGTCGCTTCGGGTTTCTGACATGTATCGCTTCTCCCAACAAGAATGAAATGGCCGCCCTCCGCCTCGGTCTCGAGATCGAGGCTGGCGCCGTTGGCTTCGCACAGCTCGCGGGCGATGAACAGGCCGAGCCCGGTACCAAGATGATGCGTGGTGAAGAATGGCTCGAATATCTGTTCGCGTTCGGCCTCGGGCACGCCGCCGCCATCGTCACGGACATGCAGTTCGACCAGACCTTCCGCCGTGCCGGGACAAGCGCGCAGGCGCACGCTGCCGGGAAGTTTCTTGCCATGACGGCAGGCATTATCCAGCAGATTCCACAAAATCTGGTGCAGGTGGGTGCGATCGAAACAGATACCCGTTTCGCCACCCGCCTCGATGACGATGACCTCAGGCGCCACGTTCTGGAAACTCGCAAAGCTGTTGACAAACTGTTCGCAATACTCTTGCAAAGACAGATACTCTGTCTGCATCCGGTCGCGCCGGCCCAGTTCGACGATATCGGCGACGATGCGGTTCAGGCGCGCCACGTTGTCCGCCAGAATCTTCAGCAGGCGCTCCTGCATGGCGCCGCGCCGCTCCTCACGCAACAGTTCGCCGGCGTGGCCGATGGCCGACAGCGGATTGCGGATTTCGTGGGCGATGCTCGCGGTCAACCGGCCAAGCGCCGCCAGTTTCAATTGCTGTGCGCGTTCCTGGACGCGCCCGAGATCTTCGAGAAAGACCAGCACCTCGCCCGCGCTGCTGGTCGTCTGCTCGAAGCGGGCGCGCAATTCGCCGCCCGTTTTCGGGACAAACTCCGCACTGGCCACTGCAGAACCCTGCCAGTTCGTCATCGCGACGGCCAGCGGCGTACAGTAATCTGCCAGCTGAGCGTCCGGTTCGGGGGCACCACCGAGCATTTCCGCAGCCATCGGGTTATGGCGCTGGACCCGCCCGGCACTATCCACCACGAGAACGCCGTCCTGCATGCGCTCGATGACCCGCTGGCTGATCCGGCTCTGGTTTTCCAGGCTGATGCCGCGCTGCCGTGCCAGTTCCTCGTTGACCATCAGGCGCTGGCCCAGCAGGCGCGCCAGGATCGCCGTTGCAAAGAAGCCGGCCGACAGGATGCCGGCCTGAACGATCGAGGCCGGCTCGAAGTCGCGGAAGAACACGCCGAAAACCTGGCCGCCCAGCGTTGCCAGGGTTGCCAGCGCGGCATAGAAGAGCACCAGCCGCCCACGCCCGACGAGGCTGGCGGTGGCCAGTGAAACCAGCATCAGGGTGCCGATACCGCCACCGACACCGCCGGTGATCAGCATCCCTGCCCCGATCGCCAGCACATCGGTCATCACCTGGAGCGACAGCTGGAAGTTGAAGCGTGCCTGCCAAAAGATCGATGCCAGAAAACCGACAGCGACCACTGCCAGGTAAATCAGCGCCGCCACGATGAAAGGCAGCGAGTAACTCAGATGTAGCGGAGCGACCCAGCCCTCGGGCAACAGGGTGGCCAGCAACACCAGACCGGCGAGGATCAGGCGGTAGAGGTTGAAATACTGGAAGGGACGCCAGCTGGCCTCCCAGGTTGCGGACAACCAGTCAGTCATGGCCCGCCGGGGATTTGGCGGCCAGGCGATGGGCTTCCGAGCAGAAATGGCGACCCTGCTCGCTGACGCTGTCGCTCTCCGGCAGGTGCACGCCGCAGTGGGCGCAGACAACCATCTGTTCGGGTTCACGGGGTGCCGGAATCGACGCCTTCCCGGACGGCCGCGAACGCTTCTTCCAGGCCAGCCATACCACGACGGCAATGGCGATGATCAACAGGTACTTCATTGCAGGCAACCTTGAAATATGCGAGCCGAAATGCGGACAATGGGTGATCGTAACACGCTCGCCACGGGCCGCGCGCTAGCGGATGACCTTGCGCCACTCCTGCTCGAAATAGCGGACCAGCACCTGATTGTTCAGGCGATTGACCTCGGCCGGCACGCGTGCCATGTCGGCCGGGAAGCGGAACAGGTCGGGAACGATTTCGGGCGTCAAAAATCGCGTTTTTTCCCGGTTGACCGCGCCCCGAAGGAAGTCCCCTTGGGGGGCAACGGGCACGAATTCCTGGCGGCCGGCGATGATGAAGCCCCATTCGCCGAAGGACGGGACAAGGGCGTGGTATGGCGCCGTCCTGAAGCCAACTTCCTCGAGCGTCGTCACGACACACCAGAACGACTGGCGAGCATAAAGCGGCGAGGTGGACTGGACGACGATCAGGCCGCGCGCGGACAGCCGCTTTTCCAGCAAGCGGTAAAAGGCCGAAGTATAGAGCTTGCCCAGCGCGAAATTGGCCGGATCAGGAAAATCGACAACGATGAAATCGAAGTATTCCTTGCTCCCCTCCAGCCATTGCAACGCATCGGCATTGATCACAGTGACGCGCTGCGACTTGAGCGCGCCGCCGTTGAGGGCCACCAGTTGCGGTGCCGTCGCGAACAGTTCGGTCATCGCCGGATCGAGATCGACCAGCGTCACCGTTTCGACATTCGGATACTTGAGGACTTCGCGCACCGCCATTCCATCGCCACCGCCAAGCACCAGCACGCGCCTCGCCCCCGGCAGGCTGGCGAGGCCGGGATGGACCAGCGCCTCGTGATAGCGGTATTCGTCGTGCGACGAAAATTGCAAGTTGTTGTTCAGGAACAGGCGTAGATCGTCGCGCCAGCGTGTGACGACGATGCGCTGATAGGGCGTCGTTTCGGCATGGACGATATCGTCGGCGTAAAGGTGGCTCTCGGCGAAGGTCGTCAGCTGGCCTGCCCCGGCGAAACCGGCGACCAGCATCACGAACACCGCCCAGCTTTGCACGGCCAGCGCGCGCCGGGCCGGCAATTGCTCGCGAAACAGGTGCAGCGCCCACAGCGCCACCGCCACGTTGAGCACGCCGAACAGCAAGCCGGTGCGCACCATGCCGAGATGCGGCGCGAGAACCAGCGGAAAGAGGATGGACACCGCCAGCGCACCGAGATAATCGAAAGTAAGCACTTGCGACACCAGATCCTTGAACGCCAGTTCGCGTTTCAGGATGCGCATCACCAGCGGGATTTCGAGGCCAACGAGGACGCCGACACCAAACACCATCAGGTAGAGCACCAGCTTGAACGGCCCCGCCAGCCAGGTGAACACGACGAACAGCGCGATCGCCGAAAAGCCGCCGAGTAGCCCGACCATCAGCTCGATCTGGATGAAACGCCCGATCAGGTCGCGCGTGATGTATTTCGACAGCCATGAACCGACCCCCATGGCGAACAGGTAGGTGCCAATCACCGTCGAGAACTGCATCACCGAATCGCCGAGCAGGTAGGACGACAGCGCGCCGGCGATCAGTTCGTAGGCCAGCCCGCAGGAAGCGATGACGAATACGGAAAAAAGGAGGGCGTGCCGCATGGGCGAGGATGCTAACCTGAAACCGCCCGTTTCGGCATCGTCTGCACCTCGATGCGCGCATCGGCTCACGGCCGATCGGGCCTGACGGCGCCACTTTCGCTAAAGTCATGTGTTGCCGAGCTGTTTCTGCGAAAATACTTTCCCGTTTTCGTCGTTTCCGGAATCACATGTCTCCTCACCCAGCCATCGCCTCCACCACTGAAATAGTCGCCGAACTGAAAGCCGGCCGCATGGTCATTCTCGTCGACGAGGAAGATCGCGAGAACGAGGGCGACCTCGTCATGGCCGCCGAGCACATCACACCAGAAGCGATCAACTTCATGGCCAAGCATGGGCGCGGCCTGATTTGCCTGACCCTGACCGAAGCGCGTTGCCGCAAGCTCGGCCTGGCACAGATGGCGCGCAACAACAGAACCCAGTACGGCACGGCGTTCACCGTTTCGATCGAGGCCGCCGAGGGGGTCACCACCGGCATTTCCGCCGCCGACCGCGCGCGCACGATCCAGGTCGCCGTCGCCAAGGCATCCACCGCCGACGATATCGTCCAGCCCGGCCACGTCTTCCCGATCACCGCCCGTCCCGGCGGTGTTCTCGTCCGCGCCGGGCACACCGAAGCCGGTTGCGACCTGGCGGGCATGGCCGGTCTCGAACCGTCCTCGGTGATCTGCGAAATCATGAACGACGACGGTACGATGGCCCGCCTTCCCGAACTGATCGATTTTGCACACAATCACGGCCTCAAGATCGGCACCATCGCCGACCTCATTCACTACCGCGCCGGCTCCGAGACACTGGTCGAGCGCGTCACCAGCAAACCCGTTTCGACGGTCCACGGCGAATTCATGCTCCATGCCTACGTCGACCGCGCCAGCGGCGCCACGCACCTGGCGCTGGTCAGGGGCGAGATTCCGGCGAACGCCGAGACCCTGGTTCGCGTCCACGAACCGCTCTCGGTTCTCGACTTTCTCGACCCGGGGAGCAAGCAGCAATCATTCTCGATCGACGAGGCACAGGCGGCACTCGCAAAACATGGTCACGGGGTTATCGTCCTGATGCATCGCCCGGAAGACGGCGAAGCGCTGCTCACCCGCCTGACCGGCAACACGCCACGCATCCGGACCAAATGGGACCCACGCACCTACGGCATCGGGGCTCAGATCCTGCGCGACCTGGGCGTCAGCAAGATGCGCCTGCTCGCCAGCCCGCGCCGCATGCCCTCCATGACCGGCTTCGAGCTCGAAGTCACCGGTTTCGTCACCTCTCCTGCGGAGCTCTGAATCATGTCCCGTTTCGACAATATTTTCGAATACGACAACAATCTGAGCGGCGCCGGCCTCAAGGTCGGCATCGTCATGAGCCGATTCAACCTGCCGGTCTGCGAGGGCCTGCTTTCCGCCTGCGTTGCCGAACTGAAGCGCCTCGGCGTCGCCGACGACGACATGGCGATCGCCAACGTCCCGGGTGCGCTGGAAATCCCGCTCGTGCTGCAGAGCATGGCGCAAAGTGGCCGCTACAACGCGCTGGTTGCCCTTGGCGCCGTGATCCGCGGCGAGACCTATCACTTCGAAGTGGTCTCGAACGATTCCTGCCGTGCCATCATGGACGTGCAACTCGATACCGGCATCCCGATCGCCAATGGCATCCTGACGTGCGAAACCGACGATCAGGCTGAAGTCCGCATGCTGGAAAAGGGCCGCGACTGCGCCCAGGCGGCGGTCGAGATGGCCAATCTGCACGGTGCGCTGGCCCAATGACCGACTTTGACAGCGACGCCGGGCAAGCCGAGGAACCCAAGGCGCCGCCCAGGTCGGCCCGGCGCCGTGCCCGCGAATTTGTTCTGCAGGGCCTTTATCAGTGGCGGGTCGGCGGCGCCGACGAAGCCGCGATCGAGGCCCAAATCCCCGAGATGGATTACTTCGCCAAGGCAGACAACGACTTCTTCGTCGCCACGCTGCGTGGCGTCATCAGTCAGCAGGACAAGCTCGCCGCGCTGATCGCCACCCACATCGACCGTCCGTTCAAGGAGCTTTCGCCGATTGAGGCCTGCGTCCTGCTGATGGGTGCCTGCGAGCTGGTACAGAACCCGGAAACGCCTTACCGCGTAATCATCAACGAGGCAATCGAGCTGACCAAGGCTTTCGGTGGTACAGACGGCCACAAGTACGTCAATGGCGTACTCGACAAGGTGGCGGCCGACGTACGCCCGGCCGAAGTGAAAG
This sequence comes from uncultured beta proteobacterium, assembly GCA_963741765.1. Taxonomy (GTDB): domain Bacteria; phylum Pseudomonadota; class Gammaproteobacteria; order Burkholderiales; family Rhodocyclaceae; genus Azonexus. Next base: position 140,209 of record CAVUJN010000016.1, on the reverse strand, counting down.
CCAAGAAAAAGGGCCGTTGATGCCTGGCGAGTTCGCCCTCATCGACAAGTATTTCGCGCGCCCGACGCCTTCGGCCATCCTCGGCCCCGGCGACGACTGCGCCCTGCTGCAACCGACGCCGGGCAAGCAACTGGCGATCACCACCGACATGCTGGTGGCCGGCACGCATTTCCTGCCTGACACCGACCCCAAGAATCTCGGCTGGAAGGCGCTGGCGGTCAACCTTTCCGACCTCGCCGCGATGGGCGCCACGCCGCGCTGGGCTCTCCTCGCGGGCAGCCTGCCGGCGGTCGACGAGCCATGGATCGCCGAGTTCGCCGACGGTTTCTTCGCCTGCGCCGCCGAATATGGCGTCGATGTGGTCGGCGGCGACACCACACGCGGACCGCTCAATCTCTGCATCACCGCGCTCGGCGAATGCGAACCGGGCACCGCCCTGCGTCGTGACGGTGCGCAGGCCGGCGACCTGATCTGGATTTCCGGGCGCCCCGGCCTGGCCAGCCTCGGGCTTGCGCAACTGCAGGACCGGATCAATCTGCCACAAGCATGGCGCCGCCTGTGCATCGCCGCGCTGGAAAGGCCACGCCCGCGCGTCGCGCTCGGCCAGGCATTGATCGGCGTCGCCTCGTCAGCCATTGACGTCTCCGACGGTCTGCTTGGCGACCTCCGCCACATCTGCGAACGCTCTGGTCTGGCTGCGGCCGTGCAACTGGTGCAACTCCCGCATCTGCCGAAGGGTGAAAGCTACGACGCCGACCTGCGCCGCATCGCCCTTGAGTGCCAACTGACCGGTGGCGACGACTACGAACTCTGCTTCACGACGCCCCCCGCGCAGGCCCAAGTTGTTGCCGGAATTGCCGCCACTCTGGAACTCCCGTTGTGGTGCATCGGCAGCATGGCCGAAGGCCAGGCCGGCGCAGTGACGGTCTTCGACCCGGACCGGAACCCGGTCAACTTTCCCCGGCGAGGCTACGACCACTTTGGCTGAATCTTCGAAACGCGCGCCCAGCCTAAAATTCCTCTTCGCCCATCCGGCACACTTTTTCGCCTGCGGCTGTGGTAGCGGCCTGGCACCCTGGGCACCCGGCACCTTCGGCACGCTGTTCGCGTGGCTGAGTTTCAACCTGTTCCGCCCCTACTTCACGGAATTCGCGCTGCTCGGGCTGTTTGCCGCGGCTTACGTATTCGGCATCTGGGCCATCGACATCGCGGGCCGGGCGCTGGGCGACCCCGACCACGGCAGCATTGTCTGGGACGAAATCGTACCCTTCTGGCTGGTCCTGCTCATGACGCCGGAGAGCATGCTCTGGCAGGCCACCGCTTTCGGACTGTTCCGCTTTTTCGACATCACCAAGCCGCAACCCGCCCGCTATTTCGACGAGCACGTCAAGAACGGTTTCGGCGTCATGGCCGATGATCTCGTTGCCGCCGGGTATACCCTGCTCTGCTTGGCGCTCATTAAATTCATCCTTTCCTGACGGTCGACCGCAACACCCGGGCGATGCCCTTGGCCGACAACTGGCATAAAATGGCGGTACGAATTTGGGGAGCATCACCATGAGCCACAAGCATGCACACCTGATGCGCAGCATCTTTCAGGACCCGCCGAGCGCCAACATCCACTGGCGCGAAATCGAATCGCTGCTGCATCACCTCGGTGCCGAGGTCGAGTCCGCCCACGGCGCGCGCTTCAAGGTAACCCTGAACAAGGTCGAGGCCTTCCTGCACCATCCGCACAACAGCAATACCTGCAGCAAGACCGATATCAAGCAGCTACGCGAGGTGCTCACGCACGCCGGAATTACGCTGTCCTCATACGAGGCCGGCTGAAGCCCGAGTTTTCAGCTTTTCCCGGGGGCACCGAGCAACATCGCGACTGCGCTGTCGGCCAGTTGGTCAACTGTCAGCTGGCCATCCGGGCGAAACCAGTGACCGGACCAGTTGAGCATCCCGAACAGCAGCAGGCGAACCGGTGGCCCTGCGGAATGGATTTTTCCCTGTTGAGCCAGTTCGTCCAGCGTCTCCTGCCACGGTAGCTGGTAGCGGTCGAACGCAGTGGCGATCTCGGCGCGTTCATCGACATCCAGTGAGCGTGTTTCATTGAGCAGCATTGGCGCGGCGCAATCCGCTTCGAGCAAGGTCGCAAGATGGGTGCGGACGAGAACCCGCAGGCGCTGCTCAGGATCGGTGATTCCGTCGATGGCAGCGATCAGGCGGGCACGTCCGGCCTCGAGGCCGTCGATCATCGCCTCCTTGAGCAACTCCTGCTTGCTGCGGAAATGATAGAACGGGCTGCCCGAACGCATGCCGACCGCTTCGGCGATGTCGCGCGTCGTCGTTGCAGCAAAACCCTTGTCGACAAAAAGGCGCGCCGCCGCGCGCAGCAGTTCGGCACGGCGGTTGGGCTCGATTCCATTTTCTACTTTGCGCCGCGGCATGGCTACAGGCTCGCCGCAAGGCGGGTACCCTGATCGATGGCACGCTTGGCATCGAGTTCCGCCGCGACATCCGCCCCGCCGATCAGCGTGAATGGAATGCCTGCGGCTTCGAGCGGCGCCTGCAGTTCGCGGCGCGGCTCCTGGCCGGCGCAGATGACGATGGTATCGACCTCCAGGGTCTGCGCCTGGCCATTGACGGTAATGTGCAGCCCCGCGTCGTCGATGCGCTCGTAATTCACCCCGGCGATCATGTGGACCCCGCGCTTCTTGAGCAGGGTGCGGCGGATCCAGCCGGTGGTCTTGGCCAGGCCGTCACCGACCTTGGACGACTTGCGCTGCAATAGAAATACGCGCCGCGGCGCCTTTTCGCTGACCGGCGCCTTGAGCCCCCCCCGGTTGGCGTAAGCTGGATCGATGCCCCACTCGTCGTTGAAGCGCTCGGCCTCGCTCTTGTCGTCGTGGGCGTGGGTCAGGAACTCGCCGACATCGAAGCCGATGCCTCCTGCGCCAATGATCGCCACCGTACTGCCGGCCGCCTTCCGCCCCTCGATGATGTCGAGGTAGTTCGCCACCTTGTCGCTTTCGATGCCTGGGATCGGCGGTTTGCGCGGCACGATGCCGGTCGCCAGCACGACGTGATCGAAATTTCCGGCCTTGAGCATGTCGGCATCGACACGCTGATTCAGCCGCAGCGTCACGCCGCTGGTTTCGATTCGCCGCGCGAAATAGCGCAGCGTTTCGTTGAAGTCTTCCTTGCCCGGAATCTGCTTGGCGATGTTGAACTGGCCCCCGATGCGCTCGGCGGCGTCGAACAGCGTGACCTGGTGGCCACGCTCGGCAGCCGTCGTGGCGCAGGCCATGCCGGCGGGGCCGGCACCGACGACGGCGATTTTCTTCGGGGCCGAAGTTTTCTCGATGACCAGCTCGGTTTCATGGCAGGCGCGCGGATTGACCAGGCAGGACGTCAACTTGCCGTTGAAGATGTGATCGAGACAGGCCTGGTTGCAGGCGATGCAGGTATTGATCTCGTCCGCCCGATTGGCTGCGGCCTTGTTCACGAAATCAGCATCGGCAAGGAACGGGCGGGCCATCGAAACCATGTCGGCGCAACCCGAGGCGAGAACTTCCTCGGCGACCTCCGGCGTATTGATGCGGTTGGTGGTGACCAACGGAATCTTGACGGCGCCCTTGAGCCGTTTGGTGACCCAGGCGAAGGCGGCACGCGGCACCATCGTCGCGATGGTCGGAATACGCGCTTCGTGCCAGCCAATGCCGGTATTGATGATCGTCGCCCCAGCAACTTCGATGGCCCTGGCGAGCGCGACCACTTCGTCCCAGGTGCTGCCGCCCTCGACCAGGTCGAGCATCGACAGGCGGAAGATGATGATGAAATTCGGCCCGACCTTGGCGCGCGTCGCGCGTACCGTGTTGACGGCGAAACGGATACGGTTCTCGAAACTCCCGCCCCACTCGTCGGTCCGTTTGTTGGTCTGCGGCGCGATGAACTGGTTGATCAGGTAGCCCTCGGAACCCATGATCTCGACACCATCGTAGCCCGCCTTCTGCGCCAGTTGCGCGCAGCGCGCGTAGTCGCCGATGGTCTTGCGGATGCCCCAGCGGGTCAGCGCGCGCGGCGTAAAGCGGTTGATCGGCGCCCGCAACTTCGACGGCGCGACATTCAGCGGGTGGTAGCCGTAGCGCCCGGTATGCAATATTTGCAGGGCAATCTTGCCGCCCGCGGCGTGCACGGCATTAGTGATCAGGCGATGCTTGCCGACCTGCCAGAAGAAGCTGAGCTGCGAGCCAAAGTGGTACACCCGGCCGGCCAGGTTGGGCGCGAAGCCGCCGGTGACGATCAGGCCGACACCGCCCCGGGCGCGCTCCGCATAAAACGCAGCCATGCGCTCGAAGCCGTTCTTTTCTTCTTCGAGCCCCGTGTGCATCGACCCCATCAGGGTGCGATTGCGCAGCGTCGTGAAGCCGAGATCGAGCGGGGCAAGGAGGTTCGGGTACGGCGTAGCTGGGTTGGCCATGGACAATTCTCCGGGGAAAGTGATTATTTTATAAGCAAGCAATCGCTTGGTCATTATTTTGCCGGATCAACAAAAATTGCAAGCCTTTTGGCGTTGACCGCAGCACCCGGGAAAGCGCTGTGTTCCGCCTGGCGGAACCGCGGCGGCACCGAGCCGCCCGCGCTTGATCGCGTGTCAAACGGGCAAATGGCCAGTCTTGACGAAAATTAGGCATCCCTCGTGACTGAACGGCTTGTGCATGCTCAGGTGCGGACTGCGCAGCCAGGTTCCTGTCGGATATTCGCCATGCTCGTCGGCGAACACGCCTTCCAGCACGAAGATTTCCTCGCCGCCGAAATGCCGGTGCGGATTGAAGAAGGTTTCGGGGGCCCAGCGCACCAACGCCGTGTGTTGCGTCGCGAACTCGGCAAGCGGCAGGACGGATAGCCCGGGAACCATTCCGGCAAACCAGCTGTTACCGCGCGTATCGATGACCACCCGCCCCTGATCTGCCGGATCGAGATGGCGCACCTTGACGAACAGGGTGCACCCTTGTTCGGAAAATGGCGAATGCAGCGAGCCGGGAGGGTTCTTGATGTAGGTGCCGGGCCCATAATCGCCGTCCTCGTCGGAAAACACGCCATCGAGAACGATGATCTCTTCGCCGAGATCATGCCGGTGGGGCGGGAAACGGGCGCCGGTGTCGTAATGAACGATGGAGGTCGCCCGCGCCACCTCGCCGCCGTCACGCTCGATCATGCGCCGCCGGACGCCACCGGAGGGCGAGTCCTGCCACGGAAGCGCCGGGGTATCGACGACGACGCGTTCGGAAAAATCACTATTGAGCATCGTCAGCTCTGATTCGACCCGCTGGCGAAAATTCCCTGTCGCGCGAAACAATGTTGGCGATGTGCGGTTACGAGGCGCTTGGCTTGCGCCAGGTGTAGACCGCGGTCACCGCATAATTCCATACCGCACCGACCAGAACACCTGCCACGGCCGAGGCCAACCAGTAGCCACGCTGATCGAAAAGATAGGTTGCGATCCCGACGTTGGCCAAGGCTCCCACGCTGCAGGCCAGCGTAAAAGACAGCCAGCCACGCAGCAGTTTCCAGCCACGCAACTGCATGTCGCGGTAGGTCAGGACATTGTTGATGACGAAGTTGAAGGTCATCGCGATCATCGTCGCCGAGGCCTGTGCTGCGAGGAACGACATGCCGCCGCCGCGGAAAAGCAGGCTCAGCACAATCAGGTGAACCACCAGGCCGAGCAACCCGACCAGGGAAAATGCGATGAAGCGAATCGGTACGACACGACCCAGATAGTGGTCGAGCAGCATGATGAAATATTCCCACGCAACCATCGTGTCGAGCTTGCTCTCCCCGGAAAACCGGTTGCGGAATTCATACGGCAGTTCCCGGCAACGCAGCGGTTCAGGCGATGTCGCGAACAGATCGAGCAGAACCTTGAAGCCGACGCCGGACATGCCCGCCTTTGCGCAGTGCTCCACCACTTCGCGCCGGATCATGAAGAAACCGCTCATGGTGTCCTGCAGGTCGGCCTTGAGCACCAGTCGGCTGAGCTTGGTCGCGAAGCGGCTGGTCGCCGCGCGCGTGCGGTCCCAGCCTTCCATGCTCCCACCCTCGGTGTAGCGGCTGCCGACGACGACATCGAGATCGTCGCCTTTCAGCGCATCGAACATGGCGGGCAGCAGCCGTTCATCGTGTTGCAGATCGGCGTCGATGACCGCCACAAACGGTGCCGAGGAAGCCAACATGCCTTCGATGCAGGCCGATGAAAGCCCGCGCCGGCCGATGCGCTGAATGCAGCGCACCCGGCTGTCGCGTTGAGCCAGTTCGCGCACCGTTGCCGAAGTACCGTCCGGCGAGTCGTCATCGACGTAGATCATTTCCCAGTCGATATCGGGCAGCGCGGCGGCAACCCGGTCGCGAAGTTCAGCAACGTTCCCGGCCTCGTTGAAGGTCGGCACAACAATGGACAACTGCGGCATGAAAAATCCTTCTGTTGAATCCCGGGCTGCTGCCCGGCAGCCTTAATTTGCTGCTACCGGTGCCCGCCCGGGCCGGCCCTTGTAATTCGTTCCCTGGTAGATCTCGATGCGCCGAACGACCTTCCCGGACGAAGCGGTCTCGACGACATCGACCAGGTCGATACTGTCGAAGTAGGGTTTGAGGCGATCGAGATCGAGACTCGACTGTTTCTGGTCCGAAACGACCAAGATGCCGGTTGCCCCTTTCAGGTCGCGATCATCTGGAAAATAATCGTACTCGAGCGCCTTTTCGCCATAGATATCCTGAGCGTAGGTTCTTTCCTGTCCGGCACGGTAGAACCAGACCAGCGAGCTCGATTTGTAATGCGGAGAGAAGACGAAACTCTTCTTGCCCTCTGCCTTCAACGAAGACTCCACCCGGTCAACATGTGCCGCCGCCGCCTTGTAACCGCTCCAGCTGTTGAGGTCGCCCGGAATCGGGAGGTTGGGAATGACGGCAATGGCGGCGCCGATCGCCAGCAAGGCGGCGGAAGATGCCAGTCCGCGGACCATGCCGCGTTCCCGGCCACCCTGGGCGAGAAGGTGACGAATGCCGAGTATGATCAACGGCCAGAAAGCCGGCGCCAGCCAGTTGATCTTGACGATAGAGCGAAAACTGAAAGCGGTGAACAGCAGCAAGGGAACGGCGGCGCTAATCAACAGCAGCCGGGTTGGATCATCCAGCCCGCGCGAGAACCATGTCCGAGACTCGCGCACCAGCGCCGCAATCGAGAGCACGAACAGATAGGGCGTGACGATCAGGAATTGCTGCGCCGCCAGCATCAGAAAATACTGCGGCTTGAAGCCACCCATTTCGCCCATTCGACGGCTGCTCTGGAAGGCGAGCGAAACCCACTCATGCTGCGAATTCCAGATCAGTACCGGCGCGAAGACCACGATCGACAGAATAAAAGCCAGATAGGGATGTGGCTTGGCCAGCCAGATACGCAGGCGCGGCGTAGTCAGCAGGTAGAGCAGCACGATCGGCCCGAGCAGCGCGCCGGAATACTTGCCCAGCCAGGCAAGCCCCATGAAGGCCCCGGCCACGAACCACCAGCGCCCGTCACCCGTGGCACTGAGCCGCCATACCGCCCAGATGGTGCCAACCCAGGCAAACAGCAGCGGCGCATCCGGCGTCGGGCCGAATCCGAGAACCTCGTAGACGACCGTAAGATTCAGTGCGAGCAGCGACCAGAAAGCAAGCTTGCGGTCACCGTACATGTCGAGAACCAGGCGTGCCCACAGGATGTTCCAGCCCAGCGACCACAATACAGCAGCCGATTTGATACCAAACGCTGTCTGCCCGAGCAGTGCCGTGGTGAGTGCGATGCTGTAGCTGGCGAGCGGCGGGTGGTCGAAATACGACCAGTCGGGATAGCGGCTCCAGGTCCAGTAATAGGCTTCTTGCGGCAATAGCGGCACGACGGCCGCTAGCAGCAGCCGCAATAGCACGAATCCGAGGATCAGCCAGCCGATGGAACCCACGCGTTCGGGAAATGATCGCCAGTCATGAAAGTTGGCAGACATGATTCGACTCACCGTCACGACCGAGGCGGCCGCAGAAAATCCCGGCAAACCTGCTGCGATCGGCTCGCCAACAAAAACTCGAGAATGATATTGAAGCTGGTCATGCACTACCCATGATTACCCGGCAGCCCGAATTCTAAGCCATGAACCTGCCGGATCGCTGCCGGTTCGCCACAAATCTCTCCTTCAATCGCGCCGCCTGCTTGGCCGAAATCAGGCATTTTCGGGCGTCGACCGCACCGGACGCCAACAGTTATTCATGAACGCCAGGAACCGAGCATCAGACAAACCTGATTGACGTCAGCGGCCCGCGCCGGAGACACTAGCCTCCGGGCCACCGATGTGCTTTCAAATGCGGCTCGCCAGCGACAGGAATCTCCAATCCGCAGAAGGAGCAGCGCAATGAATACCAGCATTCAGGTTGCCGACCTCAACCGGCGTTTTGCCATCGCCGACTGTCTGAACTTCGAAGAAATCGCCGACGGTTTCGTCGTCGCCAAGATCGTCACACGCCACGCGACGGCCAGCATCGCGCTGCAGGGCGCCCACGTCATGACTTATCAGCCCACCGGTCATGCACCGGTGATCTGGCTCAGCAAGTTTGCCAAGTTCGCGCCGGGCAAATCGATTCGCGGCGGCGTGCCGGTATGCTGGCCATGGTTCGGGCCGCACGCCCAGAACTCCCAGTTTCCCGGTCACGGCTTCGCGCGCACCGTGCCGTGGGCGCTTGTCGATGCCAACCTGCTTCCCGACCAGCGCGTGCGGCTTGAATTCGAACTCATCCAATCCGACGCGACGCGCGTCCAGTGGTCCGCGCTTTCGACCGTCAGGAACATCATTACCGTCGGCCCCGAACTCGAAGTAGAACTGGCCACCACCAACCTCGGCAGCGCGGCATTCGAACTCGGTCAGGCGCTGCATACCTATTTCGAGGTCGGCGACATTCGCCGTGCCACATTGCTGGGCCTCGAACAATGTGAGTACATCGACAAGTTCGACGGCAGCAAGCGCAAGGTGCAGGACGGCGCCATCTCCTTTACCCAGGAGACCGAACGCATCTATCTCGGCTCACACGGCTACTGTGAAATTCGCGATCCGTCGCTGGCACGTTCGATCATCATCACCAGTACCGGCAGCCAGTTGACCGTGGTTTGGAACCCGTGGTCTGAAAAGGCTGAAAAAATGGGCGACTTCGGGCCGGATGGTCATCTCGCAATGGTCTGCGTCGAAACCGCGAATGCCGCCGACGATGTCATCAGCCTTGCCCCTGGCGCGACCCATCGCATGGCGGCGCAATATCGTTCGCTCAAGCACTGATCCGGCCATTGACGACCCGAGGGAAAATACTTGTGGTACAAAGCCGGACCTATATCAACTTTCGGTAATGCACCATGACGCGCTACGGTCCTCGTGAAATCACCACCCCTTACCGGCCAATTCCACTGGACATACCGGAAGGGATGAAGCCGAACGAGTTCTTCAACAGCACGGAAAACCTCAACGACCTGATTCACAACAACGGCCTGTTGATGAACCCGGAAAATCTGCTGCTCTACCGCAAGGCACTTGGGCACAGCACGGCCTTCGACACGTCGATCATCTACAACACCTCGCAATGCGTGCTCAACCCGCTCGGCCGCCCGGTGCGGCGAACCCAGGTCCCGGACGACGTCAAGCACGTCTGGAACCGGATGAACCAGATCATTTTCGATTACATGCTGGAACTTTATCCCGACCCGGACGAAGCGCTGGTCCTTGCCGGCGAAGCCAGTCTCGACGCGACCTGGCCGCTTACTTCACCTGGCGTTCCGAGCATTCGCATGCTGCACAACCACTTCATCGTCTTTCCCAAGGAGGAACTGCGTTCCGCAAAAGTGACCGACGAGAATAATCCGAATCTGACTGACGGCGGCCAGCACAGCCTGTTCCAGGCCTACATGCACGATGTCTATCGCGAATTCTTCGCGCGCGCGCTCGACCTCGAAATACTCAAGCCCGCAAGCGAGGACGATGCGCGCATCGCGCTCACCGGTTACCCGCACGGTCTGCCGAGTTGGGAGGTCCGGGGTGGAGCCGCTGCGCTGAAGGACGTGCGTTTCTGGAAAGAGTACGACGAGATATTGAAGGGCTTCATCGATTTCTACCGCACCTTCTTCGCGCAAGTGTCCACCCGCAATGCGCCGCTGCACAAGGATGCCTATTACCCGGACGCCGTGGAAAGCACCTTGCTGTTCAACAACGATTTCCTGAAGACGGCAAAGAAGGTTCGCGACAACTGCATCGTGAACGCAAAATATGCCAACGCTATTCGCTGGCAACCGGCGTTCAAACAGCTCATCTATCGCAACGATGCAGGCAAGCTGATCGTCACCATCAGCCAGAATTCGATCGGCAACGCGATTACCGAACTACTCGGCGTCGTCGTCAACCGGGTTGCCGACGCCGATGCCTACGGCAAGCACGAACCCCGCTTGATCGAACGCCTGCTGGAAGTCCGGCGCCGATTGGTCGAAGCCGACCTTGGCGAAGGCATCGCCACCGCCCACTGGCCGAAGGCGTAAATAAGCGAACCAAGCTTGAGACAGATCATTGAACTTCCGAGCCTTTAACTGTAGAGTCCGACAGTGAATGCTAATTTACGCAAAATACAAACCGTTTCATAGTGAGTAATGATTTGATGCCTGTCCCTGATTTCACCAGCAGCGATACACAACTTGTCAGCCAGATTTTGCTCGAGCGCTATGGTCGTGTGACGCTGTTACAGTCGGTCGATGTCGAAATGCAGCTCGACCCCGGGAGCGAGCAATTGACGACCTGCCCGGCACTCTACTGGAAAGCGTTGGGCGCCGAGTTCATCGTCACCAAGGTGGCAGACAATCGTTTCCGCTGCCAGTTTTTCTATTCCGAAAACGAACAGTTCGGAACTGGCCAGGAAGTCTATGACAGTCTCGGCGATTGCGTAGTCACCTTGCTGCATGTGCAGGCGGACCATCACCTCACGCGCGCTTCTTCGTTGACCGAAACGATCGGCAACAAGGCACCGGCCCAGGACGATGACTATCACGGGCCACTCATCATATGAAGCCACGCCAGACATCATGAAAGTCTGCATTCTTTCCGACAGCCATGACCGCGGCCCGCTAATGGCAACTGCCGTCACCGCGGCCATCAGCGAAGGTGCGGAAGCAGTCATTCACTGCGGCGACATTATCGGCGGCAACACGCTGCGCGCATCGCTCGCGCTCGGGCTGCCGATTCACGCGGTGCACGGGAACAATCTCGGTGACCCGGTTTCGATCTCGCGCATGGCCTGCAATTCGAACGGCCTTCTGCATTACCACGGCCACGATGCCAGCCTCGAACTTGGCGGGCGACGCATTTTTTTGACCCACTATCCGCATCTTGGCCACGGCATGGCTTGCAGCGGCGATTACGACCTGGTCTGTTGCGGCCACAGCCACGAGACCGAAATCCGGCAACAGGCCACCGTTCGCGGCGGCCATACCTGGCTGGTCAACCCGGGTACTGTAGCCGGACTCGGGGCACCGGCCGCCACCTGGGTATTCGGCGACCTGGAAACGCTGACCTTCGAAATCAGGGTGCTCAAGCCAGCTGGCACAGTCGTCAGTTGATCAGTATGAATCTTGAAATTTCAGTCCCGCACACAGCATGCATTCAGCTTTCCGATCAGCATTCCGGAGACTTGCGCACACTCAGCGCGGGTCACTTATAATAATCGCGACACGCTAGAACATTTTTCAGGGAGATCGATGTGACGGCTTCAACAGTGGCAACAGCCCAAACCATTTTGGTCGTAGGCGGTGGCATCAGCGGCATGACGGCAGCGCTTGAAGCAGCCGAATGCGGCAAGCAGGTGATTCTGGTGGAAAAGACCCCCGTCCTTGGCGGGCGCACCGCGCGTCTTTACCGCTACTTTCCCAAAATGTGCCATCCGACCTGCGGCCTGGAAATCAACTTGCGGCGCCTGAAAAGCAACCGTAATGTGCGCTTGATGACGATGACGGAAGTCACCGCGGTTTCCGGTAGTCGTGGCGACTATACGGTGACGCTTAAGGTGGCACCGCGTTTCGTTACGGAAGACTGTACCGCCTGCGGCAAATGCGGCGAAGCGGTCAGCGCAGAAGTGCCGAACCCATGGAACTACGGGCTGGACAATCTCAAGGCCGCTTACCTGCCGCATGGCATGGCCTATCCGCAGCGCTATGTGATCGACCCATCGATAGTCGGCACACCCGAAGGCGAAAAGGCCAAGGCCGCCTGCCCGGTCGGTGCAGTCAACCTGGAAATGCAGGAAGAAATCGTGACACTGCAGGTAGGTGCCCTGGTCTGGGCCACCGGCTGGCGCCCATACGACGCCGCCAAGATCCAGCCCTACGGTTATGACCGTTTCCCGAATGTCGTCACCAGCCTCGAATTCGAGCGCATGGCTGACCCGCATGGGCCCACAGGGGGCAAGATACTACGTCCAGGTGACGGCAAGGAAGCCAAGAACGTCGCCTTCATCCAGTGCGCCGGTTCGCGTGACGAGAACCACCTGCGCCACTGTTCGCGTATCTGCTGCATGGCCTCGCTGAAGCAGACGCAATATGTCCGCGAAGCCTTTGGCGAGCAGGGCAAATCGACGATCTATTACATCGATATCCGCGCCATCGACCGCTTCGAGGACTTCTACCAGATGGTGCAGAAGGACACGACGGTCAGCTTCGTCAAGAGCAAGGTCGCACGCATTGCCGAGAACAGTGAAAACGGCAATCCGATCCTGCATGGGGTGGACACTGAAGGCTACAACCGCTATGCCACCGAGCATGACCTGGTAGTCCTGGCAGTCGGCATGGAGCCGGAAATCACCGGCGTCAAACTGCCCGACGACGTGATTCTCGACTCGTCCAATTTCATCGAGGGATCGAAAGATATGGGAATGTTCGGCGCCGGTGCCGCATCCAGTCCGCTCGACGTGAATCGTTCCGTGCAGAGCGCTACGGCAGCATCCTTGCGGGCGATCCAGGTCATTCATAAAACTGCTTCAACGGAGGCCTCTTAATCATGGCCGAAAACAAATTTGCAGCATACGTCTGCTCCGGTTGCGGAATCGGCGACGCCATGAAGGTGACGCAGCTCGAGAACATCGCCAAGAAGGAAGGCAAGATGGCGATCGTCAAGAGCCATCCTTTCCTTTGCAACGCCGAGGGCGTGCAGATGATCAACGACGACATCGCGAACGAAGCCGTCACGCACATCTGCATCGCTGCCTGTTCGCGCCGCGCGAAAACCGAAGCCTTCAATTTTCCGACCGTTGCCATGTCGCGCGCCAATCTGCGCGAAGGCGTACTGTGGGTCGTCTCCCAAGGCGAGGCACACGATGAAGTTCGCCAAGAAATGGCTGCCGACTACGTGCGCATGGGCTGCGCCGAAGTCAAGAAAATGAAACTGCCGGCCGGCAACCCGAACACGACCGAGAACAAGCGTATCCTCGTTGTCGGCGGCGGGATGTCCGGCATGACAGCGGCGATCGAAGCGGCCGAAACCGGCTACGAAACCGTCCTCGTCGAGAAGCAGCCGCAACTCGGCGGCTGGGCCGCCAATCTTTGGCAGCGCACACCGTTCAAGGCACCCTATGCCGAACCGCAGGATACCGGACTGGAGGCATTGGCCGCGCGTGTCACCGCACATCCGCTGATCACGGTGCACCTGAACTCGACTATCGCCGAAACCGCGGGCGCCCCCGGTCGGTTCACGGTCAAGATCGCCCAGGAAAGCGGCGCCGTGAGCGATGAAATGGTCGGCGCCATCGTCCAAGCTACCGGCTTCACCACATACGATATCGCCAAGCTGCCGGAACTGGGCGGCGGGCAAGCCAACGTCGTCGACCAGGCCGGCCTCGAAGTCATGGCGCGCGCCGCCGACGGCAAGGCGATCAAGCGTGCCGACGGCAAGGAGGTTAAATCGGTCGTCTTCCTGCAGTGTGCAGGCCAGCGCGACGATTCGGGCAAGCATCTGCCCTACTGCTCAGGACATTGCTGCGCGACCAGCATCAAGCAGGCGATGTACTTCAAGAACGCCAATCCAGATGTCGACACCGTGGTCATATATCAGGATCTGCGCGTGCCCGGCATGGGCGAGGACTTCTATCGCAGCGCCCAGGAAAAGGGTGTCACCTTCACCAAGGGCAAGGCGAGTGGGGTCGAGAGCAGCGGCGATACTTGCAAAGTCAACTTCCGTGACCTTATTCTCGATGAGGACACCTCGCTTAATGCCGATCTGGTCGTACTGGCCACTGGTCAGGTTCCGAATGCCGGGGTCGAACTCGATGCTTGGGTCAAAGTTTCAACCGAAGCCGATAACGGCTCCGAAGATGCCAAGCAGCAACTGGCAGAAATAAAGAAAACTTCAGTGCTCAACATGACTTATCGTCAAGGGCCTGACGTGCCGCAGTTCAAGTACGGGTTTGCCGACTCCCACTTTATCTGCTTCCCCTACGAAACCCGCCGCACCGGCATCTATGCCGCCGGTCCGATACGGCGTCCGATGGACATGGCACAAGCCACCGAAGACGCTACAGGCGCAGCAATGAAGGCGATCCAGGCGGTCGAAAATGCCAGCGCCGGTCGTGCTGCCCACCCGCGCGCCGGCGACCTGTCCTACCCGATCGTTAGGCTTGAAGGCTGTACGCAGTGCAAGCGTTGCACCGTCGAATGCCCCTTCGGCGCCATCGACGAGGACGAGAAGCGCTTCCCGGTCTTTAATGAACAACGCTGCCGCCGCTGCGGCACCTGCATGGGTGCCTGCCCGGTGCGTGTTATCTCTTTCGAGAACTATTCAGTTGACACGGTGGGCAGCCAGATCAAGTCCATCGACATGCCGGACGAATTCTCGGAAAAACCGCGCATCTTGATCCTTGCCTGCGAAAACGACGCCTACCCTGCCCTTGATATGGCCGGATTGTCGCGTACGGTTTATTCGGCCTTCGTCCGCATTATTCCGGTGCGTTGCCTCGGTTCGGTCAACACCATCTGGATAACCGATGCTCTGAATTCAGGCTACGACGGTGTGATGATGATGGGGTGCAAGAGGGGCGACGACTACCAGTGCCATTTCGTCAAGGGATCGGAACTCGCCTACTACCGCATGAGCAAGATCGGCGATACGCTGACTCAACTCGGGCTGGAACCGGAACGTGTGGTCTCGCAGGAAGTCGCCATTACCGACAGCCAGCGCGTGGTCACCCTGATCAACGACTACGTAGCCCAGATCACCGAGCTCGGCATGTCGCCCATGAAGGGCTTCAACTAGGATACGGAGCAGACGACAATGAGTAACGCGAATTCGCAAGCCGTGGCGCGCTATCAGAACAATTTCCTCAAGGAAGTTGAGGACCGCGTCGAAGACGGCCACTGGGTAAAGATGTGTATGCAGTGTGGCGTCTGTGCCGGCTCCTGCCCGCTTGGCAATGCTTGGGAGCACTCGCCACAGAAGATTTTCATGATGATCCGGGCTGGCAAGCGGGAAGAAGTTCTGACATCTGATTCGATGTGGATGTGTACTTCTTGCTACAACTGCATCGTCCGTTGTCCGCGCCAGTTGCCGATTACCCATATCATGCACGGCCTGGCGCACTATTCGAATCGCCTCGGCATGGTTCCGAAAGGTCAGCCAACCCAGGAAATCGCCAAGATATTCTGGAATAATCTGGTGAAAACTGGCCGCGTGAACGAACTCAAGTTTTCACTGTCCATGTATTTCAAGGACGGGTTTGTTCAAGGCATCAAGAATGCCTTGGCCATGCAGAGCATAGGTCTGGGTCTGGTCAAGGCCGGGCGTCTAAACCCAATGGAACTTTTCGGCGGCCACAAATGCAAGGACAGCGGCGCCATCCAGAAAATGATTGCCAAGGCGCGCGAGATCGAAGATCGACGTCACGCTGCAAGCTGACAGGAGAACAGAATGGCAAAAAAACAATACGCGTTTTATCCCGGCTGCTCTTCCCAGAAGGGCGCATCGGCAGCGAATTTTGCGACATCGATCCAGCTGATGAACGACAAGTTGGACATCCAGCTTAACGAAATTCCCGACTGGAACTGTTGCGGTGCCTCCATCGGCTATGGCGAGGGTAGCGAACTCCAGCGACTGGTGCTCAACGCCCGCAATCTGGCCCTGGCCGAAACTAATCTACCCGGCCAGGATCTGGTTTCCGGTTGCCCGGCCTGCTGGCTATCGACACGGGAGGCCGCCGAGCGTCTGCACAATACCGAACACCTGATGGCCGACACCAATGAAGCGCTCAAGGAAGCCGGCCTGAATTTCAAGGGGACCGTCAAGGCTCGCCATATGGTTGAGGTACTGGTCGAGGATATCGGTTTTGAGGGTCTGAAAGCGCCAGTCGTAAAACCGCTGCAAGAGATGAAAATTGCCGGGTATGTCGGTTGCCAGACCAACCGCCCCTTCGGCATCGCCGGCGAGTCTTTCGAAAACCCGATGTATCTCGACAAGATGATCGAGTCGGTTGGCGCAGAAGCCGTCGCATTCGACCAGAAAGTGACCTGTTGCGGTGGCGCACTGGCTTTTTCCGAACCGGACAAGAGTCAGAAGCTGATCAAGGATATCGTCGAAGCAGCCTACGATGGCGGTGCAGAATTGATCGTAACCCCCTGTCAGCTGTGTCAGGCCAATGTTGAAATCTACCAGTCGGAAATCAACAAGAAGAAGGGCACCAAGCTCAATATGCCCGTCGTTTACTATTCACAGTTGATGACTGTCGCCTACGGTGGTTCTGCCAAGGAAGCCGGCCTCCACGGTCAATTGATCAAGGCCGAAAAGCTCGAGAAAATTGCCAGCAAGTAAGTAGCAACCTGTCGCTGCTATCAGCGCACCAGCGTGGAAAATGAACCCGGTGGCAATGCTACGGGGTTCATTTCATTTAGCGCTGCCCTTTACTCGCTATCGTCGATGAAGTCTTCTTCCGCCTCACGTGCGCGACGTTTGGCAGCTTCTCTTTCTTCGATCAGGCGTTTTTCCTGTACCTTTGCCAAGCGTTCCTGCGCCGCTTCTGAATTGAGCGCAATGCTCTCTTCGCCGAACATCACCTGACGCAGGAAGCGGAAGGCAAACTGCATCAGCGCCTCATCGGATGCGAGCGCATCCCTTTCGGCTTCCGGCAAATCGAATAGCTTGGCAAACGAATCAGAGCTGACAAACTCGCGAAAACGATCGATATCGTAACAAGCCATGAAGAAAAGCTGCCGACTGCGTAGCGTTGGTTTTCCAATCGTCGGGCCGGACGACTTTTTCTTCAATACCAATTGACGCCAACCACGCGCCAAATCGTCATATTCTTCGAGCCCCTGCTCCTTGCGATAGTCAGCGATCGTAATACTGCGCTTGACCTCATGGCCCTTGCAATGGTCCTCCTTGACGATTGCATACGAATCGCGATCGATATACTCATCCTGCTTGCGCATAGACAGCAACGCTACGGGGTAATAGCGGCATGCGGTCGGGCGACTCTCGTATATATCGCAACCTTCAGGCTTCATGAAACGACAGGCGGTTCCGTCTTCGACAGGTCGAAACTTGACGCCGGCAATGCCATCCTTTTCCATCTCGTAGGGAACTGTGTAGTCTTTGAGGAACTCCGTGGAACTGATGCCAAGATGTCTTTTCATGCGAAGCACATCATAGGGTGTCAGTGAAATATCGATGTTGGAACAGCATGCATTCCAACAGCTGATTCCTTTGTGACATGAAAACTCGATGACATGCGTTCCGTCTACCATGTTGGGAATGACAGGACTGTCGGGAAATGGAATATCGGGCTGGGACATAAATACCTCTTGGCGACTTTGGGGTAACGATCTTGTATATAACTGAGACACCGCTCCCGGCACTTTGTTTTGCTGGGTGGCATAAATAAAACAGGCCGGAAGCCTCGCGGCATCCGACCTGAATGGTTAAAGGCTATGCGTCAGATTAGTGCGGCGCAGCAGCCTTGAACAGCTTGGACTTGTCGACCAGATCAACGTGCTTGCGCTTGAAGCAGGTCCACTTCTTCGACTCCTTGTCATACACGGAGTTCACGAAGCAGTGCCAGTTCTCTTCGTCGACAAAGTTCTTGTCGGTACGATAGTAGAAGCCGGGATAACGGCTTTCCTCACGGAACTGGATGTGCTTCATGTGAGCTTCGGCAGTCAGAATGCGATGGTAGTTTTCCCAGGCACGCAGCAACTCATGAAGGTCCTTGGCGCGGAGCTTCTTCGAGTCTTCCTTAAGCATCTCGAGCTTCTCTTCTGCAACCGCCAACATCTTGTCGTTGGTGTTGTAGTAGGTGCCAACACCCGCAACATACTCGTCCATGATCTTTTGCAGACGCATCTGCAACATCTTGGGGGTAATGTAGTTCGGGTTGACATCAATAGCCGTGGTGTAATCCTTGAACTCGAGGAAAGTGCGCACCGGTTGATAAATGTCGGCAACAAGCTGCTCGACCGAAGTATCCAGTTCGACCTTCCAGTCCTTGTTGTCAAGTGCGTACTGAATCATCGCCTTGGAAGCCAGACGGCCCTCGGTGTGCGAACCGGACGAGAACTTGTGGCCGGAAGCGCCAACGCCATCGCCTGCGGTGAACAAGCCCTTGACGGTGGTCATGGAGCGGTAACCCCAGTTCCAACCCTTCGGCAGATGCGCGGGAACGCCATCGTACTCTTCCGTGGTCGGCGCACCGACGTCGGTCGGGCCTGACACCCAGATGCCGCAACAACCGGAGTGCGAACCAAGCAGGTACGGCTCGGTCGGCATCAATTCGGAGTTCTTCTCGCGCGGGTCAACGTTTTCGCCGACCCAGATACCGCACTGGCCAATACACATGTCGAGGAAGTCTTCCCATGCTTCGGCTTCGAGGTGTTTGACTTCTTTCGGCGTCAGCGTTTCGGCCAGAGCTGCGAGGGCGGTGACAGTGTCCATGTAAATCGGGCCACGGCCTTCCTTCATTTCCTTCAGCATCAGGTGATTACGCAGGCAAGATGCAGGAACGGCAGCCTGGCCATACGGCGGGTAGTCGTTGAGCATTTCCTTGTTCTTGGTCATGTACTCTTCGCCATAGGCGTTGACGGCCTTGGCCTTGAACAACAGGAACCATGCACCGACCGGGCCGTAACCATCCTTGAAGCGAGCCGGCACGAAACGATTTTCCATCATGGTCATTTCTGCGCCAGCTTCGGCAGCCATGGCATAGGTCGAACCGGCATTCCAAACGGGATACCAGGCACGGCCAGAACCCTCGCCCACTGAGCGCGGACGGAAAATGTTCACACAGCCACCCGCGGCCAGCAGGACTGCCTTGGCCTTGTAGACGTAAAGCTTGTTCTCGCGCACCGAAAAGCCAACCGCGCCAGCAACCCGCGACGGGTCGTTCTTGTCATTGACCAGCTTGACAATAAATACGCGTTCCTGGATGCGATCAAGGCCCAATGCTTTCTTCGCTGCCTCGGCGACAATCCACTTGTAGGATTCACCATTGATCATGATCTGCCATTTGCCCGAACGAACCGGCTTTCCACCGTCCTTGAGCGTGGGCAAGCCTTCCTTCAGAGACTCTGCGCCATCGTGACGCACACCGTCAGCGTCAGTCTTCCAGATCGGCAGGCCCCATTCCTCGAACAGGTGCACGGAATCATCAACGTTCCGGCCGACGTCATAGGCCAGGTCATCGCGGGTGATACCCATCAGGTCATTGGAGACCATGCGCGTGTAGTCGGCCGGGTCTTGCTCCGAACCAATGTAGGTATTGATTGCGGACAGGCCCTGCGCGACAGCGCCAGAGCGATCCACCGCAGCCTTGTTGACCATCTTGATCTTCAGTTCGGTGCCGGTCTCGGCCTTGAGGGCTTCAGCCCAGCGCATCATTTCATATGCTGCGCCACAACAGGCCATGCCACCACCGATCATTAGGATGTCCAGTTCTTCCTGAACAACTTCAGGTGCTTCAAATGTTCCAGCCATTTTTCGGTTCCTCTTATTGTCGGTTTATTTACGGATCAGTTCGGCAGGGTTGCCTGCACGAAAGCCACCCATCACTGCGCGGGTATAGACACCAGGCGCGGAAAGTTCGGAGATTTTTGGCATCGGCTTGCCACCGTACGGGTCGATGGAGCCTTCTGCGGTGGTACGGATCGGGAACTTGAAACGCTTCAGGGTGCCGTTACGGAACTTGATGGTCCACATGATTGAATCGGAACCACGCAGAGGCTGAACGGAACCGCCCAGCGGCACGATGTCAGCATAGTGACGGCATTCGATGGCGCCCTGCGGACAGATCTTGACGCAGGAATAACACTCCCAGCACTGCTCCGGCTCTTGATTGAAGGCTTTCATGGCATGGCCGGTTTCTGAACCGTCCTTGTCAAGCTTCATCAGGTTGTGCGGGCAGATGTACATGCAGGCAGTTTTGTCCTGCCCCTTGCAGCCATCGCACTTCTCGGTACGAACAAAGGTTGGCATAGTTTTCTATCTCCTTGGTTACGATTCACTTCAAAAAAAACTTTGGGGAACCAGTTACACCCTAAACGGGGTAACGAGCAACCCAACTACTCCTTTGGAAACATTACTTGGCGGAATGGCCCTTCAATTCCACCTTGACGTTCTCTTCGTCGCTCAGGCCAGCATAGTATTTCTGCAAGACCTTGGCCACTTCCGGGCGACTAAACTCCACCGGCAGGTCCTGACCTTCGGACAGCATTGACCGAACCTTGGTACCCGACAGCAGGATACGATCATCCTTGGTGTGCGGGCAAGTGCGCTGCGAAGCCATGCCGCCGCACTTGTTGCACCAGAAAGTCCAGTCGATGTTCATGTTCTGGGTTTCAAGCGAACCGGCGGGAATTTCGTCGAAAATTTTCTGCGCATCAAACGGGCCGTAATAGTCGCCTACGCCAGCGTGGTCACGACCGACAATCAGATGCGAACAACCGTAATTTTGGCGGAACAGGGCATGCAGCAGCGCTTCGCGCGGGCCTGCGTAGCGCATGTCAAGCGGATAGCCAGCCTGGATCACCGTATTGGGTGCGAAGTAGTTTTCAACCAGCACGCTGATCGCTTCAGAACGCACCTCGGCAGGGATATCACCCGGCTTGAGCGCCCCTAGCAAGGAGTGCACCAGGACGCCATCCATGGTTTCGATGGCAATCTTGGCCAAGTACTCGTGCGAACGGTGCATCGGGTTGCGCGTCTGGAAGGCTGCAATGCGCTTCCAGCCGAGTTTATCGAACAGCGCACGGGTTTCGAGCGGCGTCATGAACTGCTCGCCGTACTTCTCCTTGAAGCCGCCGGTGGAAAGCACTTTGACCGCGCCTGCCAGATTGAATTTTCCCTGAGCCATGACCATCTTGACTCCGGGGTGCTCCAGATCAGTCGTCTTGTAAACCTGCATGCACTCGTGCGCCTTGTCGATGCCGTATTTTTCGGTCACCTTCATGGTCGCCATAATTTCGCCGGATTCGCCGTCTACCAGGGCGATATCGCTCCCAGCGACGACACTTTCGTCATCTGTTGAAAGTGTGACGGGGATTGGCCAGAACAAGCCATTGGCCATTTTCATCCCGTCGCAGACGCCCTGCCAGTCGGAATGGGTCATGAACCCGGTAAGCGGCGTGAAGCCGCCAATACCCATCATGATGACATCGCCGTTTTCACGTGAACTGAGTTTGACCTTTGGCAAAGACTGGGCTCTCGCCACTTCTTCCTTCTGGGCCTGCCCCTCAAGCAACAAGGGTCGCAGATTGCCGCCGCCATGCGGATTGACCAATGCCATGCCGCTCCTCCTTAAGAAATAGTTAATATTTGAATGTACGAGGCTAACAATATTCCCCGCCGGTTTCAAGACCGAAACGCAATAAGAAACAAAAAAATTGAACCTTTCCTGTCGGCAGCAGACTGTGCTCGCAACGTGGCGACGCATATCTTTTTTGTGTTGCCCCATTTGCGGTGGCCGGAAAGCTGAATGTCACGGTCGACACCGAAATGCCTCTCAAAACAGAACAGCCGCAATGCCTGCCCGAATGCCAGTTTTGCAGGCGGCGCAAATTTTCAACACAATTGTTGACTGGCGACGTTGACGACCGACAGTGGCAAGAGTAGCGTTCCCTTATGAGCATATTGGTTATGGGGATAGGCAATACGTTGCTCTCCGATGAGGGGGTCGGCGTCCACGTTGTGCAAGCCTTATTGAGTCCAACGAGTCATCCACGCGAGGGCGTCGAATATGTGGATGGCGGTACTTTGTCGTTCACCTTGGCCGTTCCCATTCAGTCTGCTGAGGCACTTGTCGTGGTTGATGCGGCGCAGCTAAACGCCGCGCCTGGAACAATTCAAGTTTTCCTGGGCGAAGAAATGGATCGTTTTCTGAATTCGAACAGAAGATCGAGTGTGCATGAAGTTGGCCTGGCCGACTTGAGAGCCATCGCCATTCTTGCCGGCCACTGGCCTGAACGGCGCGCAATGATCGCAATACAGCCACAGAAGCTCGACTGGGGCGACTACCCGACCACCGCCGTGGCAGCCGCCATTCCTAAGGTTTGCGAGGAAGTCAATTTACTGATCGATGGCTGGCAAAATGGGACTTGAAGACATCACCGTAGTCGCCAGTTCCGGTGGCGACCAACTGACAGGCAACGCGAACGCCGTATTGAACGAGGTGGCGACAATGCTCGCCGCGCTTGCGGAGCATGACGAACCCGGCATCGTCGACCTTGGCGGCTTGCCGATGAGCAATGCGGACAAGTTGTGGCTGTCCGAAAAGCTGGGGCGCGGCGAAATCGAGATATCCCTCGACATCGGCGGTCCAAGCCAAATACGCGAAACCGCCTTTCACGGCGTGTGGTGGCTTGTCCACCATAACGAGAAAGGCGTCCTGACCGGCGAATATATCGAAGTAAACCGTGTGCCTGAACTGGTTTCTGCACACTCCGATGACATACGGCGCGCAGCCGTGAATCTTGGTTATTTGGCCAACGACAATTGAAGCGGCATTCAGTGAAGTTTTTGGCACCCGCGTAAAGTTCGCAAAAAGGGGGTACTGGCATCATGCGAGAAAAAGAAGGTGTACTGTTAGCCGGACTGGCGGAACACGGCGTCTCCCGACGGTCTTTCCTGAAGTTCTGCACCACCTTGGCATCGGCAATGGCCCTTCCTCCGGCAGCGGGCCTTGCAATGGCAGAGGCAATGGCTGCCGCGCGCAGGCCTTCGGTCATCTGGCTACCATTCCAGGAGTGCACAGGGTGCACCGAATCGATTACAAGATCTCATGCGCCGACGATCGAGAGCCTTATCTTCAATGTAATTTCGCTCGATTATCAGGAAACCTTGATGGCAGCTGCCGGGCATCAAGCGGAAGAGGCGCTGCACAATGCAATCAAGGACAATTTTGGCAAGTACCTTCTGATCGTCGACGGATCAATTCCGCTGGGAATCGACGGCGCATACTCCTGCATTGCCGGAAAGTCCAATCTCGAGACCTTGAAGGAAGTGGCAAAAGGCGCTGCCGCGATCGTCGCGATGGGCACCTGTGCGGCGTACGGCGGGATTCCGAAAGCCAATCCAAATCCGACTGGCGCAGTTTCGGTATCCGACATCATCAAGGACAAGCCAATCGTAAATATTCCAGGCTGCCCGCCTATACCTGTAGTCATGACTGGCGTACTGGCGCACTTCCTGACTTTCGGTAGCCTTCCTGAACTGGACAAACTGGGCCGTCCAAAAGCATTTTATGGCGAGACCATTCATGATCGCTGTTACCGCCGCGCATTTTATGACCAGGGCAAGTTTGCCAAAACCTTTGACGACGAGGGCGCCCGGAATGGCTGGTGCCTGTTTGAACTGGGCTGCAAGGGGCCGGTAACCTACAACGCCTGCGCAACCACCAAATGGAATGGCGGCACGTCATGGCCAGTGGAGTCCGGTCATGGCTGCCTGGGATGCTCCGAGCCCGATTTCTGGGATGCGGGAAGCTTCTACAAGGCCTTGTCCATGCCAGCCAGCCCGCTCAAGATGGCCGCAGGTGCGGCTGTTGCAGGTGCTGCCCTGGGAGCCGCAGTCAGCTTTGCCAACCGCGCCAAGAAGGGTGCAGCCAAGGCAGGACATGAGACAACCACCTTGCCTGATCTGGAGAAGTGATCATGAGTGAATTACAGCTTTTGACTTGGGTACGCGGACCTGGCCTTGATCTGGCAATCAGCATTTTCCTGATGGGCGTGCTTTGGCGGCTTTTCGAAATATATAGCCTGGGTCGCAAGAAGGATCTGGCGGAGCCGAGAACGGTAGCTGGAGCTTCTGGAATGAGCACGGTCTTGCGCCGTTCGATCCCGCCAGCCGGCATGCTGAAAAACTCGCCTGTGACCTATGTCGCGGGCTATGTCTTCCACGTCGGCCTGGCCATCATTGTTTTTTTCTTTGCCCCGCACATCAAGCTGTTTGAGGGTCTGCTTGGCTTCTCCTGGCTTGGGCTTCCATCGCAAATTGTGGATTTTGCCGCGGTACTGACGATCATCGCAATGCTTGTCCTTTTGTTCGATCGCATCACCAAGCCGGTCAAGCGCTATCTCAGCACGTTCCAGGACTGGTTCACTTGGACACTGACATTTTTGCCGGTGCTCACCGGCTGGATGGCGGTGCAACACTTGTTCCTGCCCTATACCACCATGCTGGCGTTGCACATCCTGACGGCGGAATTGTTGCTGATCTTCCTGCCATTTACCAAACTGTTCCACGCCTTCACGGTGTTCGGATCGCGCTGGTACAGCGGTACGGTCAACGGTCATAAAGGAGTTGCAGTATGAGCGCCTCACTCGAAAAAGGGGTTCGGGTACTTAAGGAAGTCATCGATGCCCCGATCGCCAGTTATTTCAGCAGTTGCGTCCACTGCGGACTATGCGCAGAGGCCTGCCTTTTTTACACGGAAACTCGCGATCCGAAATACACGCCGATCCACAAGCTCGAACCCATGCGTCGGCTTTATGAACAGGAATATACGGTAATCGGCCGCCTGAAGAAGCTCATCGGACTGTCGAAGGCAGTGACTGATGCCGAGCTGGCCGAATGGCAGGAGCTGGTTTACAACAGCTGCACCTTGTGCGGCCGCTGTTCGGTGGTCTGCCCGGTCGGAAACGACATCGTCTACATGATTCGCAAATTCCGTGAAGGCATGTCTGCCTCCGGCAATGCGCCAATCGGCATCAAGGGCGCGGCCAACCGAACCATTACGATCGGTAGCCCAATGGGCGTCAAGCTGCCTGCAGTGAAGGCGCAAATGCGGCATGTCGAAGAGGATTACGGATTGCCGATCCCGATGGATGCGGAAGGTGCGGAGTATCTGGTGATGCTCTCATCCATGGAAATCATGAATTTCCCAGAATACCTCGGGGCCATTGCCAAGATCATGCATCAGGCAGGCAAGACCTGGACCCTCTGCTCCACAGCTTTCGAGGCAACCAATGCCGGCATGCAAATTGGCAATTCCGACCTTGCCCGCGTCATCGTTTCGCGTATTGTCGAAGGCGCCGAGAAACTTAAGGTCAAGACGGTCATCAGTCCGGAATGCGGGCATGCCTACACCGCATTGCGCTGGGAAGGTGCCAATCTGATGGGCCGCCCGTTCGACTTCAAGGTGAGGCACATCATCGAGGTTCTTGGCGAGTTCCAGGAGCAGGGCCTGCTCAAAACCGAAGGTTTCGAGACTGACCGGCTGACTTTCCACGATCCATGCCAGCTGGCTCGCCGCGGCGGCGTAATCAAGCAGCAGCGCAACCTGATGAATATGGTTGCCAAGAACTTTGTCGAAATGCCGGACGCCGGTTTCATGAACTGGTGTTGCGGTGGCGGTGGTGGTGCCTCCGCCATCGAGGAAGGTGAAGAATTGCGCATGGAAGCCTTCAAGAAGAAAAAATCGCAATTCGATACCGTTAAACCGGATCGGGTTGTAACGGCTTGCGCCAATTGCCGGATCGTCATGGAAGAAGGTCTCGAACACTACAAGATGGATCTCCCGGTCGTTGGCTTGACCGAAATGATCGCCGACCATATTCCCAACCCCGTCGCCGCAAAGCCAGAAGGGAATTGATGCCATGGCCACCACAAACGACAAGGAATTCAAGGCCAAGCTGGAGGCATTGAGCACCGGCCAGCAACGTCAGGTAGCTGCAATATTCGTACAGCGGGTGTTTGCACTTTCCAATGATGTACGGATCAGGGCAGCCTTGGATGTGGCGATGCGCGCCGAAATCTCCGAGGCCGAACTGGCCGTAGTGTCACAAGCTGCCAATGCGGCAAAGGTGGAAAGTTACGCCCAATGCGGCAAAGACACCGACTGGAATACGCAGGCAGGACTCTTCGTTGCCAAGGCTGCGGTCAGTTGCATCGGCCCGGCGGCAGAAGGCAAAAGTCTGGCGTGGGAAGCCGCCATGCAGGTACGCGTCGCACGCACATGTGAAGCCGCATCAGGCGATGTCACCAATCACAAGGAAGCTGAGGCGCAATATGCCATCCTCGATGACTTCCTGAGCAAGCAAGGATAAAGGCCATGAGTACTTCACAACGCATCGTCGTTGATCCCATCACACGCATCGAAGGTCACTTGCGCATCGAAGCGGAAACAGATGCCAGCGGAAAGATTGCAAAAGCCTATTCCGCCGGCACCATGGTGCGCGGGATTGAAATCATACTGCGCGGGCGCGACCCAAGGGATGCATGGGCTTTTGCTCAACGCATCTGCGGTGTTTGCACGCTGGTCCACGGCATGGCTTCGGTTCGCTCGGTTGAAGACGCTTTACACCGGGCCATCCCGACGTACAGCATTCCACGCAACGCCGAACTGATTCGCAACCTGATGATTGCGGCACAGTACGTACATGACCATGTAATGCATTTCTATCACCTGCATGCATTGGACTGGGTAGATGTCGTTTCGGCCCTGAAGGCTGACCCCAAGGCGACCTCGGCACTTGCTCAAAGTATCTCGAGCTATCCAAAGTCTTCTCCGGGCTATTTTTCGGACGTACAGAAACGCATAAAGGCTTTTGTGGACCAGGGGCAACTGGGCATCTTTGGTAGTGCTTATTGGGGGCACTCAGCGTACAAGCTCCCGCCTGAAGCCAATCTGATGGCCGTAGCACACTATCTTGAAGCGTTGGCGTGGCAGCGTGATGTTGTCAAACTTCATGCCATATTTGGCGGCAAGAACCCGCATCCGAACTTTGTGGTCGGTGGCGTACCGTCTGCGATTTCGGTACATACCACAGGCAGTCAAGGCCAGAATCGCGGAAGCCAGGATGCGACTGCCGTAAACATGGTGGGATTGCAGACAGTCCAGAATGCCATCACTCAGATGCGTGAATTTGTCGATCAGGTTTACGTTCCCGACGTCCTTGCCATTGCAGGCTTTTACAAGGACTGGGGAGCACGGGGAGAAGGGCTGGGCAATTTCATGTCGTTCGGGGATCTGCCATCGAAAGGGTTCTGGGATACCGATAGCCATCTTATTCCTCGCGGCGTCATTCTCAATCGGGATTTATCGACTATCCACCCGATTGACCTTGATGCGGAAGACGAGATTCAGGAATTCGTTGGACACTCCTGGTACAAGTACAGCAAAGGTGACGATCAGGGCTTGCATCCCTTCAAAGGCGAAACCGAACTTGAATACACTGGCCCGAAACCACCCTATGAGCACCTTGACGTCGAGAAGAAGTACTCTTGGATGAAGTCGCCGCGCTGGAAAGGAAAGCCGATGGAGGTCGGGCCTCTTGCCCGGGTATTGATGATGTATGCAAAGGGTCACGAGCAGACCAAGGAATTGGTGGGCACGACACTCAAGACTTTGGACGTGCCCGTTGACGCACTGTTCTCGACACTTGGACGAACTGCTGCTCGCGCCCTGGAGTCAAAGATTTTGGCTGATTCGATGCAGGGTATGTTTGATAGCCTCATCGCCAATATCAAGGCAGGTGACGTCCGCACTTTCAATGACCAGTACTGGGATCCGTCTACGTGGCCAAGTTCCATGCATGGAGTCGGCCTCATGGAAGCACCGCGCGGTGGCTTATCGCACTGGATCGTTATCGACAATGGGCGAATCAGCAACTATCAGGCTGTAGTTCCAAGTACCTGGAATGCCGGCCCGCGCGATCCGCAAGGACAGCCCGGAGCGTATGAAGCTGCACTGCAGGACAATCATGTTCTCGCCGACCCGAAGCAACCCATCGAGATATTGCGAACCATTCACTCCTTCGATCCATGCATCGCTTGCGCGGTTCACGTTTCCGATCCGGACGGACAAGAGTTGGTACAAGTTAACGTCAGCTAGAAAGTCAGCCAGGCCGTTTAGGCACTGCCAGCCTTTCAGCTTGGGTTGGTCTGATTGGCATGGCAGTTCCTGACCAGGCCACATTTTTAATCGGGAAAACAAAAGCTCTGGTGAGGATACCCTCGCCAGAGCTTTTTGATGACAGGGAGACTCTCTCTCGAAAACTCGACGCTATTTCAATTTGTCGAGCCCGAGCATTTTCATCACGCTACCTTCGTAGAAAGGCTCCGAGGTACCTTTCTTCATCTTGCGAATGAAGTATTTCTCGAATCCAATCTTGGCTAAATGCACCCACTTGCCTTGAGCAAACCAGTTTACGTTGCGCGGCGGAATCTGCGGTATCGCAACAAAAGCAACACCACCATCACCAAAGTCAGCCAGACAAACGGCATTCCAGGTTGCCTCGCGATCTGCAGTGACACCCGTAAGATCGGCATGAATATTGTGCACCGTGGCAGTAACCATGGATTCGATCATGTAACCAGTCTTTGGTGTTCCAACCGGAATCGGCGTTGCTTCAACCGGCGGAATCGCAACACAAACGCCAACAGAAAAGATGTTCTTGTACTTGGGGTTACGCTGGTGCTTGTCTACGATAATGAAACCACGCGGATTGGTCAGGCCTTCGATACCAAATACGGCATCTATACCCTTAAAGGCCGGTAACATCATGCTGTAGCTGAACGGCAGTTCGTGCTGCTTTTTTTCGACTCCCATGTCGTCGTGCTCGGTAACGTACATTTTCCCAGCTTCGACCTTGGTAACCTTGGCGTTACAAATCCACTTGATATGCTTGTCGCGCATCCCTGATTCAAGAATGCCTTTGGAGTCACCGACGCCACCCAGACCGAGGTGGCCAATGTACGGCTCGGATGTGACAAACGTCATCGGCACCTTGCTACGAATCTTGCGCTTGCGCAAGTCTGTTTCCATAATGAACGCATATTCGTAAGCCGGACCAAAGCAAGAGGCCCCCTGTACAGCACCGACGACGATAGGCCCCGGATTGGCACAGAACTGATCCCACTCGCCATGTGATTTCATCGCGTGGTTGACGCTACAAACCGAATGCGTGTGACCTCCGTGCGGGCCAAGCCCTTCAATCTCGTCAAAGGCGAGTTTTGGGCCGGTAGCGATAACCAGGTAATCGTATGCGACTGTTTTTCCGTCATTGAGTTCAAGCTGATTCTGGTCGGGATGGACGCGTTTCACGCCGGTCGAAATGAATTCGATACCTTTACGCTCGAGATAGGTGCGCACCGGCAACTCGACTTGGGCACGCTCACGCCATTTCACGGCAACCCAAGGATTTGAAGGTGTAAATTGGAAGTTTTCGCTGTCCGAGACGACGGTTACCTTGTGCTTCTTGTCCAGCATGTCCCGCATTTCATAAGCCGCCGGCATTCCGCCGATCCCCGCCCCCATGATTACGATGTGTGCCATGTTTCCTCCTCTTCAGTTTATTGGATAACATCCTCTCGTAGGGGCAATACGACATGCCGCCTTGCGCGCTTCAACGAGTCTAGTCATTTAACACAATCGCTCCCACGAGTGTCAACGACCATAGCAGCAGGCCAAGCTAAAGCGCTGCTGACATCAGACTGACTATGCCAGCCGCCTTGACCATGCGCCTCAGGAGCGCGTTAACAGATCGTCGCTAGTAACCCCGCCTTCCTTGGCGAACAAAACCGCTGCCTTGACCCGTGACGACAAATTGAGCTTGGTGAGGATGTGTCGCACATGCTGCTTCACGGTATCGTAGCTAATCGACAGGCTCTGGGCGATCGCCTTGTTGCTGTCGCCACGAGCCAGCAACTGAATAATTTCGCGCTCCCGCTCGGTCAGCAATTTAAGTGAATTTCTCGGCTCCTGGTCGGATTGATCGCCACGCAGCAGATCGATCATTTTTACTGTCATGGCCGGAGCAACGACCAGCTCCCCCGCTGCCACCCGACGAATTGAATCCACCACGTCTTCCGGCGACATATCTTTGAGCAGATACCCACGTACCCCGGCACGGATGGCATCAGCCAGATCGGTTTCGGAATCACTCATTGTCAACATGACCACGGGAATGTGGCACTCTTCGCTGCGCAGTTGCGTCACCAGGGAAATACCGTCCATCGGCTTCATGCGCAGATCGACGATCAACAGATCGGGCTTGTCCAGACACATGGTTCGCAATTCATCGATGCTACCGGTGGCTCCGAGCACGTCAAAGTCATAAGAGTTGGCCAGCAGTTCACTCAGCCCTCGACGACACAGGCACTGGTCATCGACCAAGATCACCCTCAGCTTGTCACTCACTTGCAGATCTCCAGTCAGATGAAGGTTCAGGAAAGGATAATTGCACTTTCGTTCCGAGTCCTATAGCACTTTCCACGGTTATTTTGCCTCCAATACGCTGGGCCCGCTCACGCATAATCATCATGCCGAAATGCCCCTCCACCGGCGCAAATGTATGTGCCCCCACTCCGTTATCTTCGACGGTAAAAACATAGTAACCAAAATTGGCATCGACAAAGAGGCGCGCATGCGTCGCACCGGAATGACGGCCAATATTGTTCAGCGCCTCGCGCACAATGCTATACACCTGGATCTCGTGTTCGACCGGCAACGCCAGATCAACCAATCGATTATGGTATTCCAACATGATGCTATTACGCTCACGAAACTGGACAACAAGTTCATCGAGCGAGGCCAGCAAGCCTCCAGGGTTCAATTTGGATCGAAAATCGGCGATCAACTGGCGTGCACTTTTCTGAGTGATTTCCAGCGCCTCGTCAATATCTCCCGCATATTTAACCGACGCCGACTCATTGCCCGTGCGTATTGCCTCCTGCAACAGGCTGATTCGCATACGGGCGAATGTCAGCGTCTGTGCGAGCGAATCGTGGATATCATTGGCAATCACCCGGCGCTCTGCCAGCAGTTCCGTGCGGTGTGCGGCCCGATTGATGCGCGTGTACTCGATGACCGCACCCATCATTTCGGCGAATGCAGTGACCGCATCCAGAGCACGGCCTGCTACTTCACGCGTCCCGTCGAAAAACAGGGTCACCATCCCAAGCGGCGCGCCGGGTTGATTGCTGGACTCGAGCGTTGCCGAAACCAATGACTGAAAACGGCAACTGGAATACCGGCAGTTCAGTCGCATTTCGCAAGCCCTGAGATCCGAGACATAGGCGACCCTGCCAAGCGCTGCAATATCGCTGTTCTCGCAATCCAGTTCAATTAAGCTCTCTGCCTCCTCCTGCAACTCCTTGGACAAGCCCGCTGAACTGATGGTCTGCAAGGTATGCCCATCCGGGGAGAGCAGGCGCACCACACCTGCAGTGGCGTGAGCTTTACCAATGATCGTCTCAAGGAAATTGCTCAGCAGACCCTTTAGCGCCCCTGCACGCGGGGCAGCCGATTCGTGCATCAGGCACTCGGCAACACCACCATCATTACTCAAGGGAATAAACTCGGGATCGCGCACCCAGGAAAATTTACTGGAGCCAGCCCCGGCTTTAGAAGTCGTTATTGCGGGCTTTAACATCGCCACTCTTCGCAAAAAAGGATTCTGAGGTTAAGTTAAATCCATAGAAATATCAACAACCTAACCAATATATGAGAATACTTACGCCCATTGGGGTTATACCCATGCCTGCCCAACAAGGCTATAGACACCTCCAAATTGGATTTAGTTTAATAGTTGGCTCGCGAATGGTTGCCTGTGCGCCAGCTGTCTTGCGATTCATTGTCGCAACACCAACCCAGAATACAAATATGCCCACTCCGCTACACGATCCTTTCAAATCGCCACTACCCGACGCGGAAATTGAGGTCAAGACAACTACCTGTTACATGTGCGCTTGTCGCTGTGGCATTCGCGTACATCTCCGCAACGGTGAGGTACGTTATATCGACGGTAATCCGGACCACCCGCTGAATAACGGCGTCATTTGCGCCAAGGGTTCGTCCGGCATCATGAAGCAGTATTCCCCCGCTCGACTGACAAAGCCCCTGCGCCGCAAAGAAGGAGCTGAACGCGGCGCCGGTGAGTTTGAGGAAATCAGCTGGGAAGAGACCTTTTCCATACTCGCCGAGCGCCTAGGCAAGTTGCGCGCTACCGACCCGAAAAAATTTGCGCTGTTCACCGGACGCGACCAGATGCAGGCGCTGACAGGCTTGTTTGCGCGCCAGTTCGGCACGCCCAACTATGCGGCACACGGTGGATTTTGCTCGGTCAATCTAGCGGCAGGCATGATCTATACGATCGGCGGGTCGTTCTGGGAATTCGGGGGCCCCGACCTGGAGCGCTCCAAACTGTTCATCATGATTGGAACTGCTGAAGATCACCACTCCAATCCGATGAAGATCGCGTTGTCCAAGTTCAAGCGAGAGGGCGGACGTTTCATTTCAATCAACCCGGTACGTACCGGCTATTCTGCCATCGCTGATGAATGGGTACCGATCCGCCCCGGCACTGATGGCGCGTTGATGCTGGCGCTGATCCACGAAATCATCTCGCTCGGTTTGTACGACCGCGAATTCCTGGTCCGTTACACCAACTCCGGTCAACTGGTAAATCTCGACGAAAAGCATGACGAGTTCGGCATGTTCGTGCGTACCGAAGTCGCAAAAGAGGAAGGCTGCTACGACCCGCAGAATAAATTGTGGTGGGATCGCAATACCAATCAGGCTGTGGTCACGCATAGCGAGGGCGCCGATCCCTACCTGCTTGGCGAATTCGCCCTTTCGGACGGCACCGTGGTCAAGCCTGCGTTCCAGTTGCTACAGGAACGCGTCAAGGATTACACGCCGGAATGGGCAGAGCAAATTACCGGAATTTCAGCCGAAACCATCCGCCGGCTTGCACATGAGATGGGAATCACCGCACGGGACCAGAAAATCGAATTGCCAATCGCCTGGACCGACTCATGGGGCAAAGAGCATGACTCGGTGGTCGGCAATCCGGTTTCGTTCCACGCAATGCGCGGATTGGCGGCGCACTCGAATGGCTTCCAGACCATACGCGCCCTGTCCATCCTGATGACACTCCTGGGCACCATTGACCGACCCGGTGGTTTCCGCCACAAGCCGCCGTTCCCGCGCCCGATCCCGCCCTGCGCTCGTACGCCAAATGATCCGCGTGCTGTGCAACCAAACTCGCCGCTGGACGGAATGGCGCTGGGTTGGCCTTCAGACCCGGATGACCTGTTCGTCAATGCGGATGGCAGTCCGGTCCGCATCGACAAAGCCTTCTCGTGGGAATATCCGCTGTCGGTACATGGTTTGATGCACAACGTCATCACCAACGCGTGGCGCGGCGACCCCTACAAAATAGACACGCTGTTGCTGTTCATGGCCAACATGGCCTGGAATTCGAGCATGAACACCAGCGAAGTTCGCAACATGCTCGTCGACAAGGAAGAAAGCGGTGAATACAAAATTCCGTTCATCGTGGTCTGCGATGCGTTCCATTCCGAGACTACCGGCTTCGCCGACTTGATTCTGCCGGACACGACCTATCTCGAACGTCACGACGTGATGTCGATGCTTGACCGGCCGATTTCGGAATTCGATGGCCCTGTCGACTCGGTGCGCATCCCGGTGGTGCCACCGACTGGAGAGTGCAAGCCATTCCAGGAGGTGCTGATCGAACTCGGAACACGATTGAAGCTTCCCGCCTTCGTCGACCAAAATGGGCAACGCAAGTATCGCGACTACCCAGACTTCATCGTTAACTGGGAAACCGCACCGGGTTCCGGCATCGGCTTCCTTTCGGGTTGGCGCGGCAAGGGCGGCGAGAAATCGATCCGTGGCGAACCGAATCCGAACCAGTGGGAGATGTACGCCAAGAACGACTGCGTCTATCACTACGAATTGCCGCGCTCGTACCAATTCATGCGCAATTGGAACAAGGGCTATCTTGAATGGTCACAACGTAGCGGCATAACGCGCTACGCCGAACCGATACTGATCCACCTCTATTCCGAGGTGCTGCAGAAATTCCGCCTCGCCGCACAAGGCAAGAGCATTTCGCGCCAGCCCCCGGCATCTCTGGCAAAACGCGTCGAAACCTATTTTGATCCACTGCCGTTTTACTATGAGCCGCTGGAAACGCAAACTTGCGACAAGCAAAAATATCCACTGTCAGCACTGACGCAACGCCCGATGGCAATGTATCACTCGTGGGATTCGCAAAATGCATGGCTGCGCCAGATCCACGCGCACAACTATCTATACGTCAACACCCGCACTGCCAAGACTGCTGGCATCGCCGATGGCGACTGGATCTGGGTCGAATCGCAGTGGGGCAAGGTGCGCTGCATGGCGCGTTTCAGTGAATCAGTGGAACCCGGCACGGTGTGGACCTGGAACGCGATCGGCAAGGCTGCTGGCGCCTGGAATCTGTCACCGGAGGCAAACGAGTCGCAGCGAGGCTTCCTGCTGAACCATGTGATCTCGGAGGAACTACCACCGCAAGCCGATGGCAAGCGCTACTCCAACTCCGATCCAATTACCGGACAAGCCGCCTGGTACGACGTACGTGTGCGCATCTACAAGGCTAGCGAGGGTGAGCCAGAGCAGACCTCCCCGCAATTTGAACCCCTGAAAAAATATCCCGGCATGAGCAAACGCCCAAGCTGGCTTACGTATTTGGGTGGTAGCAGGAAAAACGGCGGCGTGAAATGACCAGAACCGGGTACCTCAAATTGAAAGGCTCACGATGACTCAGCTCGCCCTGGTTATCGATCTCAACGTATGCGTCGGTTGTCACGCCTGCGTTACCAGTTGCAAGGAATGGAATACGTCGGGTTCGGCAGGTCCGCTATTCGACGAGCGCCCCTACGGTGCCGATCCGACCGGAACTTTCTTCAACCGCGTGCAAACCTTCGAAATGGGGACGTATCCCAACAGCGAGACACTGCACTTCCCGAAATCCTGCCTGCATTGCGAGGACCCGCCCTGCGTGCCTGTCTGTCCGACAGGTGCTTCGTACAAGCGCAAGGAAGACGGCATCGTACTGGTCGATTACGACAAATGCATTGGCTGCAAATACTGCTCGTGGGCATGCCCATACGGCGCGCGGGAACTCGACGAGAAGCAGAAGGTGATGAAAAAATGCACCCTGTGCGTGGATCGAATCTACGACCAGTCACTGGCCGAAGCCGACCGCAAACCTTCATGCGTCAAAGCATGCCCGACCAGCGCGCGTCTGTTTGGCGACATCCACGACCCGGAATCCGAGGTGTCACTGGCGATACGTGAAGAAGGTGGCTACGCGCTGATGCCCGAGTGGGGAACACACCCCGCGAACCATTATCTGCCGCGCCGCAAGACCAAGCTCAAGATCCACAATGACGAACTGGAACGTGCCGACAACCCGCTCAAAGTGGATGGCCAATTACCCAAGCCAAGCAAGGGCGATTCCTCGATGGAGGATGTCTCGGCATGGTAGTGAATAAATTTATTAAGAACATTGCATTATGAAACCAGCTTTTTCCGTCATCTTTCTGACCACCTTGCTTGGCGCCGGCCAAGGTTTGTTTCTTGCCCTGTTTACCCATCAGTCTTATTCACTGTTCGGACTGTTGCCGTTACAGTCGGATGACTTTTACGGTTACGGTAGCGCGCTGGCCTTGTTGTTACTCGTCTGCGGCCTGAGCGCGTCATTCTTTCACTTGGGGCGTCCTGAACGTGCCTGGCGTTCGGCCACACAATGGCGCACTTCTTGGTTGTCGCGCGAAGTGATTGTCTTGCCAGCCTTCATGTCGGTCGTATTCCTGTTCGGGATATCACATCTGACCGGATACCGGCCAGAGATCGTGACATTGCCGAGTGGGCTTGGTGTCGACCTGTCTGTTGTTCTTGGCGTGGTCGGTACGATATTGGCGTTTGCGTTGTTCGTCTGCACGGCAATGATTTACGCCTGCCTGCGCTTTTTGCGCGAATGGCATTCGCCGTTGACGGTAATCAACTACATCCTGATGGGCGGGGCATCCGGATTCACTCTGGCAGCGTTCTACTCCGCGTTGGCCGCTCCTTCCCAAGCCAATTTTTTTGTAAGCTGGGCAGTCATCATCACCTTTCTGGCCTTCGCCGGGCGCAGCGCATCGCTGGCGCGCAACGCACGCCTCAAGCCCAAATCGACGATGCAAACTGCCATTGGCATCAAGCACCCGCACATCGTTCAACGGTCGATGGGGTCGATGGGCGGTACGTTTAACACGCGTGAGTTCTTCCATGGCAAGAGCGAGTCTTTCATGCGAACGATCAAGCCGGCATTCCTGATCCTGGCCTTCGTGTTACCACTTCTATTGTTGGCTTCATTTAGCTCCAATCCCGTCATGCTGGGGATCGTGTTCATGCTGCAATACGTCGGCCTGTTGGCTGAGCGCTGGTTTTTCTTTGCCCAAGCCAACCATCCGCAGAATCTTTACTATCAGACCATAGGCTAGATTTTCGCATCACGGCAGCGCGCCGGGACACCAAGGCTACCTATTTGCGTTCTTTGCTGACAGCGGCAAGAATTCCCTGCAACAAAGCAAGAGGTGTCGGCGGGCAGCCAGGCACTTCGACGTTGACCGGGATCACGTTTGAAACTTTTCCGCACGACGCATAGCTTTCGCCAAACATCCCCCCGTGGCAACCACAATCACCGACCGCCACAACCCACTTGGGTTCTGGCGTCGCATCGTAGGTGCGCTTTAGTGCAACTTCGAGATTGCGCGAAACGGGTCCTGTAACCAGCAGGAGATCGGCATGCCTGGGGCTGGCGACAAACTTTGCACCAAGACCTTCAATGTTGTAATAGGGTCCGTTAAGGGCATGGATTTCCAGTTCACAGCCATTACAGGAACCGGCATCGACATGACGGATGGCCACTGCCTGACCAAACACCTTGACGATTTCTCCGCGCAATTCTTGCTCACGGCTGCACAAGGCAGGGTCTGCTTGTGGCTGAGGCTCGGACACAAAGCCTGTCTTCAGAATCTTGCGCAGGATAAGGTGGGTCGCCATGCTATAAGTCCGGTCCGCTGTAGCTCAGATTGAACGATTTGTTGATCAGCGGGAAGTCAGGAACGATGTTGCCTAGCATGCCCACCTCCAGCAATGGCCAGTTTTGCCACGAAGGATCATGTGGATGTACGCGGTCGAGTTTGCCATCGGCGGCAATCCTCACCGCCACCAGTACCTCACCACGCCACCCCTCGACCCAGCCGAGGCCTTCGCACACCGCTCGAGCCAGATTGACAGGCGCGCAAATCTCGCCGTCCGGCAGGTTTTTGATGAGGTCACGAATCAAGCGCAGCGATTCAAACAACTCGGCGAAACGAACTTCGGCGCGCGCCAGCACGTCACCACGGCCATCCGTAGCCATGGTGACCTTGCACCGGTCATAAGGCGCTTGCGGAAACTGGACCCGTGCGTCCCGCGCCTGTCCGCTGGCTCGTCCGGGCAGCCCGGTCAGACCTAGTCGTGCAGCCAGTTCGGGCGAACAAATCCCAGTGTTGGCGAAGCGATCCTGCAAGGTTGACTGCTCATCGTAGATGACTTTGAGTTCACCTACTTCCGCCTCGATGCGCGCGCATTCAGACATGATCTCAGACGCTCCACTGTCGCTGATATCTTTTGCCGTTCCGCCCGGCACGATGCAGTCGAACAAGTAGCGATGGCCGAACTGTCTGGCAGTCAACCGCAGCCAATCCTCCTTGAGGCGCCAGAACTGCATGAAGCCGAAGGACAACGCAACGTCGTTGCCGAGATAGCCGAGATCACCCAAATGGTTGGCAACGCGCTCGATTTCCAGAAATAGCGCACGGAGCCAAAGCGCACGCAACGGAACCTCGCTGACCATCGCGTTTTCCACTGCCATGCAATAGGCCCAGGAATAAGCGCTGTGGGAATCACCGGAAACACGCCCGGCCAGTTTGGCGCCAGTGGCAAGGTCCATACCCTCGAAGCGCTTTTCAACACCTTTGTGGGTATAGCCCAGACGCTGTTCGAGCCGGAGAACCCGTTCGCCGATTATCGAAAAACGGAAATGTCCCGGCTCGATCGTACCGGCATGGATCGGGCCAACCGGTATCTCATGCACCCCCTCGCCCTCAACGCGAACAAAAGGATAGGCGTCAACATCATGCGCGGGAGGCCGTCCGCCATCGAAATCCTTGCGCAACGGAAACGTATCCGCCGGCCAGGCACCATGACGCAGCCATTTGCGCTCATCCATAGCGTTTTCAGCGCGGATTCCCAAGAGATCGAAAGTCGCGCGCTGCATGCGGCCGGCTTGCGGAAAAATGGGCTCAAAATCCGGGTAGACCGGAACATCCGATGGCAGGCTGCAACTCGCCCAGACGAGCCCGATACTGGTACCAAACGCCAAATGAATTCCAAACCCGGCGCCTAACTGGCGGTCATCAGATCCCCATAGCGCAGTGAGTTGTCCACCTTCACCCTTGACTGTGCGCGCCAGTGCGAGCAGTTGCCCTGCCTCCATTCGGCCACGCCAGATATGCTTGCCAAACGGCTCAAGATGCCAGTCATGGTCGCCAATCTTCACCTCAGCCTCCGAGAATTTGTGCTGCCTGCTTGTACCATGTAGCAAGGAACGGCGGAATGAACAAGCCCATCATCAGCACCAGAGCGAGATGCAGAAAGACCGGGGTCAGCGCCGGTTGGTAAGGCAGTTTAGGCAGTTCGGTTTCACCGAACACCATGGGCTGGACCTTGCCAAAGATGGATGCAAACGCCACGCCGAGAGCCATCAGAAGGAATGGGGTCGCCCACGGGTGCTTGTGCATGGCAGTAGTGATAATGAGGAACTCGCTGGCGAACACACCGAAAGGTGGTACGCCGAGAATGGCGATGGTACCCAGCATCAAGCACCAGCCGATAGTGGGATTGGTTTTGATCAATCCACGGATATCCGCCATCGCCTGAGTACCGGCCTTTTGCGCCGCATGGCCGACAGCGAAGAATATGGCGGACTTCGTAAGCGAATGCATGGTCATATGGAGCAATCCCGCAAAGTTTGCCACCGGACCGCCCATGCCAAAGGCAAAGGTTATGAGGCCCATATGCTCGATCGAGGAGTAGGCGAACAACCGCTTGGCATCCGTCTGGCGCTTGAGCATAAAAGCCGCCAGCACCACGGAGAAGAGGCCGAAACCCATCATCAGGTTGCCTGCCATATCGTTCCCCAGTGCACCGTCAACCAGCACTTTGGAACGCATCACGGCATACAGAGCAACATTGAGCAGCAAGCCGGAAAGCACCGCCGAGACAGGAGTCGGCCCTTCGGCATGAGCATCCGGAAGCCAGCTGTGCAACGGAGCCAGTCCTACCTTGGTGCCATAGCCGACGATCAGGAAAACGAATGCCAGCGACAATACCGTGGGTTCCAGTTGCTGCTTTACACCATTGAGATGTGTCCACTGCAACGCAGTGCCACCGGCACCCAATACCTTCTCCGCGGCAAAATAGAGCAGGATGGTGCCGAACAGCGCCAGCGCTATACCCACGCCACACAAGATAAAGTACTTCCAGGCCGCCTCGAGCGAAGCCGGAGTGCGATAGAGCGAAACCAGCAACACCGTGGCGAGCGTAGCCGCCTCCATCGCCACCCACAGGACGCCCATGTTGTTTGTGGTCAGCGCCAGGAACATGGCGCCGACGAATATCTGATAGCTGCTGTGATACAGGCGCAACCGCTTGTCGTTGAGCTTGCCACGTTCCTTCTCGATGCGCATGTAGGGCCGCGAGAAGAGCGTTGTCGTGAAGGCGACAAATGCCGTCAGCGCGACCAGAAAGACATTGAACGGGTCAATGAAAAACCAGCCATCCGCAACCACCATCGGACCCTGTTCGATGATCCGGTAGGTCAGCAGGG
Organism: uncultured beta proteobacterium; assembly: GCA_963741765.1. Classification (GTDB taxonomy): domain Bacteria; phylum Pseudomonadota; class Gammaproteobacteria; order Burkholderiales; family Rhodocyclaceae; genus Azonexus. The sequence continues at coordinate 99,936 of CAVUJN010000016.1, read as the reverse complement.
CAGCTACGAGCAAGGTCAGAAAGCTGAAAAATGCATTGATCTCCGGAGCATGATTACGCGAGCCCCACAAACCCAGAAAGGTGCCGCCGATCAACGGAATACCGAGTAGCCAGTAGATTTCCATTTCAGCGCTCTTTCAGCTTTTCCATGTGCTTCAGATCCAGCGAGTCGAAAGCTTCGCGAATCTGGAAGAAAAATATGCCCAATACGATCACGCCAACCATCACATCGAGTGCCACGCCAAGCTCCACCACCAGCGGCATGCCATAGGTGGCGCTGGTCGCCGCGAAGAACAGGCTGTTTTCGATCGACAGGAAACCGATGACCTGGGGAATCGCCTTCCGGCGCGTGATCATCATGAGGAAGCCCAGCAATACGCAGGCCAGGGCAATGCCCAAGGTTGACCGCATGACAGTGCCTGAAAACTCGGAGATCGGCAGCGCCAGATTGAAGGCGAAAATCACCAGCACGATGCCGATCAGCATGGTTGTGGGAATATTGATCATCGGCTCCACATCGCGGCGAACGTCGAGTTTTTTTACCGTGCGGTAGAAAAACCAGGGCATTGCAATCACCTTGAGTACCAGTGTCAGCGCGGCCGAGTAATAGAGATGGTGCTGACCGGTAGCCCAGGCGACCAGGGCCGCCGATGCCGCCAGTGCCGCACCCTGCCAGGCGAACAGCGTGATCAGCCCGGTAATGCGCCGTTGCGACAGCATGGCGAAGGAAATCAGCAGGAGCATGGCAGCTAGCAGATTGACGACCTGAAGGTGGTAGGAAAGCGCCATGTCAAACTTCGAGCAAAAAATGAATCAGCATCCCCAGCACCGCCAGCAGAAAGGCAGTGCCGAGGAACTCCGGAACACGAAACAGACGCACCTTGGCCGATATCGCCTCGATGAACGCCAGCAGCGCCCCGCCCAACAACAGCTTAACAAGCATCGCCAGCAAGGCCAGTGGTAATACAGCGTAGCCTCCCTGTACGGCGATTCCCCAGGGCATGAACAACGCAATCCCGAGCGCCGAATAGGTAAATAGCTTCAAGGCCACCGCCCACTCGATCAGTGCCAGGTGCCGGGCCGAATATTCGAGAATCATGGCTTCGTGGATCATCGTCAGTTCGAGGTGAGTCGTGGGGTTATCCACCGGAATGCGCGCATTCTCGGCCACCGAAATCATCCAGAACGCGACCCCTGCAAATGCCAGGCTTGGATAGATGGCGAAATCGCGATGCGCCAGGGCCGCCACGATCACCGGCAACTCGGTGGATTGGGATATCAGGCTGGCAGTGAAGAAGACCATCAGCAGCGCCGGCTCGGCGAGGAAGGCAACCAGCATTTCGCGGCGCGCGCCAAGCGAGCCGAACGAGGTGCCGATATCCATCGCCGCCAGCGCCAGAAAAACCCTGGCCAACGCAAAAATCCCGACTAGGGCGATGACGTCAGCCGCTGGCGAGAAGGGCAGGTCATTGGCAATTGTTGGCACGATGCCCGCAGCCAGTGCCATGCAGGCGAAGATCATGTACGGTGCAAAACGGAAGAGTGGCGATGCGTTGTGGGCGATGACCGCGTCTTTGTGAAACAACTTGCGAAGCGTGCGATACGGCTGGGTTATCGGCGGCGCGCGACGCCCCTGCAGCCAGGCGCGACATTGATTCACCCAGCCCATCAGTAGCGGTGCCAGCAGGACGGCCAGCAGGGTCTGGGTAAATTGCAGAACGATTCCCGTGCTCATTGCGTAAATACCAGCAGGACAATCAGGGTCGCGAAGCTGTAAATCAGATACCACTGGATGCGCCCGTGCTGCATCCGCCCGGCCTGATCCGACAACCAGTTCACCACGCGCGCGATCGGCGCATAAAAAATGAACCAGAGCTTATCCACGGAGGCGCCACGATAACGTGGCTTGCGTTCGAAGGGGTCCGGGGTGTCTCGCTCTGCTTGCATGAACACTTCAAAAATTTGCCGAATTGGCTGTCCGAAACCCTCGGCACTGTCCTGCATGCGCGCATCCTGTTCGGGGTATCCACAATCCCACGGATCGCTGTGCCGAACACGGCCGTGATAAACGCGCCGAACCCAGAAGAACGTGAGCAGCAATACCCCAACCACCACAGCGAAGAAAATCAGCGGCGCATAGCTTGCGCGCTCGCTCGAGACCGGGGTAAGAAACAACCAGTGGCCGCCGCTCGGCAAAGCATCCCACACCAACATCCTGACTGCCGGCTCGATCCAGAGAATGACCTGGGTTGGCAACAAACCCAGTAGCACGCAGCCGACTGCCAGCCACACCATGCCCAGCCGCTCGGCCCAACCTGCGTCATGTGCGTGCTGCAGATTTGGATCGCGTGGCTGCCCAAGAAATACCACACCATAGAATTTCACCATGACATAGGCAGCCAATGCCGCAGCCAGAGCCACCGTAGCCGCAGCAACAGGAATGATCATGTTGAGGTAGGGTTTGGAGAGGCTCGGGGTAAGCAAGAATGCCTGAAGCAGCAGCCATTCCGACACAAAGCCATTCAGTGGCGGCAGGCCGGCGATGGCCAGCGCGCCGATCAAAGTCAGCCATGCCGTCCACGGCATGAAGCGGATCAACCCGCCAAGGTAGCCCATGTTGCGCACTCCGGTGGCATGCAGCACCGAACCCGTACCAACGAACAGGAGCCCCTTGAAGAATGCATGGTTGAGGGCGTGATACAGCAGTGCGGTCAGCGTCAGCGCTGCCAGCGCGCCCTTGCCGTCGGTGTAGAAAATCAGCGTAAGACCAAAGGCCGCCAGAATAACGCCGATATTCTCGATCGACGACCAGGCCAGCAATCGCTTCATATCCGACTGTACGGCTGCAAAAATCACGCCGTAAAGTGCGGTAACCAGCCCCAGTGCCAGCGCCAGCGTTCCCCACCAGGCGATCCGAAAACTGAGCAGATCAAAGGTCAACCGCAACAGTCCGTAGATCGCAGTCTTCAGCATGATCCCGGACATCAGCGCCGAAACTGGCGACGGGGCAGCGGGATGCGCTTCAGGCAGCCATACGTGCAACGGCACCAACCCCGCCTTCGCGCCGAAGCCGAAGAGTGCCAGCAAGTACACCATTGAGGCCCAATATGGGGTGATCTCGACCAGACGCATGGCATTGAAGGTGTAATCCCCGTGTCCGCCCTGCAACAAGCCGAAAGCGAGTAACAAGGCAATGGCGCCGACATGGGCAATCAGGAGATAAAGAAACCCTGCTCGACGGATTTCAGTAACCTCGTGGTCGGTGGTAACCAGAAAATACGACGACAGCGCCATCGCTTCCCAGGAAACCATGAAGGTGTAGGCATCGTCAGCGAGCATGACCATGACCATGCTCGCCAGGAACAGGTGATACCACATGGCCAGAAGGGCCAGCGGGCCCGCCGTCAAGTTCCTGAAATAGCCAGAAGCGTATACCGTGACACCAAACGCCGCACTGCCCAGCAATACCATGAAAAATGCAGATAGTGCATCCAGTCGCAGATGGAAGAGCAGACCCGGGAGGCCGATGGGCAGGATCATCACCGAAGGGGGCAAGATCAAGCCTGCCACACCGATGCCGGCGACCGCGAGCGCGCCAAGCGCGCCAATCGAGAAGACCAAGCTGCTTCGCAAGTTTCGTGACGCCGGCGGCAACTGAATCACGAACCCAAGGGCCAACCAGAACAGCACGACCCACCAAGCCCATTGAACGGGCTCACGAGAAAGCAGAGATAGTGTTTCCATTAATATTTTTGCATGCCCATTGCAACGCTATCTGCGCATCCGGCAGAAGCGCGACCCCTGAAACTTGTTCCACAGGGATACTAGTTTGATTATTTGGAAAAGACCATACGCCAATCTCCGACCAGGAATAACCACGCCGGAAATTGTGGCAAATGAGGCATAAATCACTCAGATTTCTGGAATAATTCTGGCGTTACCAAGACTCGGGATGGCATTGGTGCGATAATCAAAAGCTAATATGCCGACATCTCGAAATATCGCGTTGGTCATTCGCCGACTGCTTCCTTTTCTTGCCTGGTGGCCGCTGGTCAAGCGAGACACCCTCCGCGACGACCTGCTGGCCGGTTTTACCGGCGCCCTGATCGTTCTGCCCCAGGGCGTGGCCTTTGCCACCATTGCCGGCCTGCCGCCGCAATACGGCCTGTATGCCGCAATGGTACCGGCCATTGTCGCCGCTCTCTTTGGCTCATCATGGCACCTCGTATCCGGCCCGACCACTGCGATATCAATTGCACTCTTCGCCGCAATCCATAATCTGGCCGAACCAGGCACGCCGGAATATGTCGGCCTGGCTCTTACGCTCACCCTGCAAGTCGGCATTTTCCAGCTGGCGCTCGGCTTGGCGCGCCTGGGTGCGGTGGTGAATTTCATTTCGCACACGGTTGTCATCGGATTCACCAGCGGGGCAGCCGTGTTGATCGCGGCGAGCCAGATCCGCAGCTTCTTCGGCATCGACATTCCACGCGGCGTGCCGTTCTACGAGATCATTCACCAGCTTTTCGTCCAGCTCGATCGCATCAATCCCTGGGTTGCCGGAGTCGGAGTGGCAACGCTGGCAGCAGGCATGCTGACCAAACGCTACTGGAAAAAATTTCCCTACATGATCGCCGCAATGCTGGTCGGCGGCATCGTGGCCTACGTTCTCAACACGCTGATCGGGCAGAACGAAACCGGCATCAAGACGGTCGGTGCGCTACCCGCCGGCCTGCCGCCGATTTCGATGCCCGATTTTTCATTTGACGCCCTGAAGAAGACCTTCGGCCCGGCACTGGTCATCACCATGCTGGCGCTGACCGAAGCGGTGTCGATCGCACGCGCCATTGCCGTACGTTCGGAACAGCGCATCAATGGTAACCAGGAGTTCATCGGCCAGGGCTTGTCCAACATCGTCGGCTCCTTTTTTTCCGGCTACGCTTCGTCAGGCTCATTCAACCGCTCGGGTGTGAATTACGAGGCCGGCGCACGGACGCCGCTGGCAACTGTATTTGCATCGATCTTTCTGCTCATCATTCTGCTCGTGGTGGCGCCGCTCGCCGCTTACCTGCCGAACGCGGCGATGGCAGGGATTCTTTTTCTGGTGGCCTGGGGCCTGATCGATTTTCACCATATCGGCTCGATCTGGAAAACCAGCAAGTCGGAATCGGCGATTCTCTGGGTCACCATCCTCGGCACGCTGATGAACCTCGAAGCAGGCATTGTCAGCGGGGTATTGCTTTCTTTGCTGCTCTACCTCTACCGCACCTCTCGCCCCTCGATCGAGCCGCTGGTCCCGGTAGTCGATGCCAGAGGCTATCATTTCGTCGATGCCCGGGGTAAGCCGGAATGCCCTCAACTGCGCATCGTACGCATCAACGGATCCGCCTACTTCGGGGCTGTCGATCACATCCAGAACGCTTTGCAGCAAATCGACGTTGACAACCCGCGCCAGAAGTCGGTGTTGGTCGTATCCCTGAGCATGAACTTCATCGACGTCGCCGGCGCGGAAATGTTCGCCCAGGAGGCCAGACGGCGTCGGCGCCTGGGTGGCGGCCTCTATTTCTATCGCATGAAGGATACCGCCTACGACCTTCTGAAGCAGGGCAACTACGTGCATGAGATTGGCGAAGGCGCCTTCTTCCCGGTCAAGTCCAACCCGACCGACGCGGTCTATTGGACGCTTGATCCGAACGTTTGCCGCAACTGCAAGGTACGCATCTTCGCCAATTGCAACAGCGGGCGCCTGCCCGATGGTGATCGCCGGCTACGCTTGATGCTTGCCGCAGACACCAGCGAGATGGCCCCCTCCACGCGCGGCGTCGCTATCGCGCTGGCTCGCGAACTTGGTGTTCGTCTCGATATCGTTGCGGTCGGCGCCGAAGTAGAAGTCGCGGAACGATTGAAGCTGGTGCAGACGGAAGCGGCCGCCTCGGAAGTTACCTGCGAACCAAAGATTCGCCAGGGCAGCAACCTTGCTGCAGAAATCAGCGCTGCCGTCCTCGCCGCAAACACCTCGCTACTGGTCATTGGGCGACGTCTGACACCGGGGGCGAACGAAATCGGACCGGTGGCGCAGCAGATCATCGCAGCCTCGCCATGCCCCGTACTTGTCGTTGCACCGGACAACAAACTCTGGTCGCGGCGCGTGCTGGTTGCCTTCGACGGCAGCGATGCAGCGCGTAGCGCTACAGAACTGGCTACCCAGCTGGCAAAGCCGGGCCAACTTCCAATTACCCTCTTCTCCGTCACCGACCGTTCAGGGCAGTTACCGTCCAAAATCGAGGATGCCGCTCGACTGGCGATTGCCGAGCTGAAACTCGACGGTCTGACCGGCGAACTGATGGTAGGCAGCGGGGACATTGCCGAAGGCATTCTCAAAGCGACGCGCGATACCGGCGCCGACATCATCGTGCTCTACCGCCATACGCGTGGCGGCCTGAGCCGAAAACTGCTGGGCAGCGTCGGGGACACCGTAATCCGCAGTGCCGAGGTGCCCGTACTGCTGGCCGGTGAATCAGCACAAACAGGCCTCAATGCGGCAGGTTGAACGCGCCGGCGGAACCAAACTGCCGAGTACCGGGGCAACTGCATCCGGGGTTTCGGGGCTGTTACTTTCCTGCTCGCCGTCATGGTATTGGCATTGGCAATCGACACATGAGACAGTGACGTCAGCAATCTCGCACTTCCGACGTGATTTTTCGCAATTCACGAAATGTATATTAGCATTCGCTAAAAATAACACTATCGGGCTATTCACTACACCCAACGTGGGTATGGACTCGAAATAGTGATACGTTCCTAATCACAGATTAGGCTTTTTATATTTTGACAACACGCTTGTCAAAGCAACTTTTTGCTAACCAGTGGGAGATGGAATAATGAATTTTGACAAAGAACTCAACGCACGCGGCCTGTCTTGCCCCTTGCCTATCGTGAAGACCAAGAAGTCTCTGGCTGACATGACTTCCGGCCAAGTGCTAAGGGTGGTCGCCACCGATTGCGGTGCCGTCAAGGACATGCAGGCATTTGCCGACCAAACCGGCAATACCCTGTTGTCGAACACCGAGGAAAATGGCGAATACATCTTCTTCATGCAGAAGAAATAAGCAGTTCCCGAACACCACACCAAAGGAAAACACATGACTACCAAAAAATTGGCGATCATCGCCACCAAAGGTACGCTCGACATGGCTTATCCGCCGTTCATCCTGGCCTCGACCGCAGCTGCTCTTGGCTATGATGTCCAGATTTTCTTCACCTTCTATGGCCTGCAATTGTTGCGCAAGGATCTCTCCGATGTGATGATCAGCCCGCTGGCCAACCCGGCAATGCCGATGCCGATCCCTATGCCGGTCATGGTGCAAATGCTGCCTGGCATGGAAAGCATGGCCACCATGATGATGAAGCAAAAACTCAAGAAACATGGTGTCGCCTCGCTGGAAGAGTTGCGCGATCTATGCCTGGAGGCCGACGTCAAGTTCATCGCTTGCCAGATGACCGTCGATCTGTTCGAGTTCGACAAGAGCGAATTCATTGAAAATGTTGAATATGGTGGTGCAGCGATGTTTTTTGGCTTTGCCGGAGAGACGGACATCTGTCTTTTCGTGTAATTTTGATCGTAGTTCTGTAAGTACGTAACAATAACCGCCATTAATTTGGCGGTTTTCACATAATTTCGGAGGGGAAAATCATGAAAATTCGTCCATTTGTACAAGCAGCAGTCCTGCCCTTGGTATTTTTGCCGGGCCTGGCGCTGGCAACCAGTGGTTACTTCGCAACCGGCTACGGCGTCAAATCAGCAGGCATGGGCGGTGTCGGCATCGCTCTGCCGCAAGACGGCCTGGCTGCCGCGACCAATCCGGCCGGCACAGCCTTTGTCGGTGACCGCGTCGATCTTGGCCTGACCTGGTTCATGCCGAACCGCAGCGCGGAAATCACCGGGAGCATGGCCCCGTTGGCCAACGGCGACTACGGCGGCAACGACAAGCGGAATTTCTTCATTCCCGAGCTTGGCTACGTCAAGCAGTTTTCTCCGCAACTGTCCGGCGGCGTAGCAATTTACGGCAATGGCGGCATGAATACCGATTACGGCACCAACCCGTATCGCGCCTTGGGGCGGCATCGGCAATGCCGGGGTGGACCTGTCGCAACTATTCATTTCGCCGTCGGTGGCCTACAAGATCACTCCGGACCATTCGATCGGTCTCGCAGTGAATATCGCCTACCAGCGCTTCAAGGCCTATGGCCTTCCCGCTGCGTTTGGCAACCCCTTCTTTTCGGAATCGCGGACCAACATGACCGATAACGGCTACGACTCCTCTTGGGGTTGGGGTGGCCGTATCGGCTACACCGGGAAGATCACGCCTGAACTGACTATCGGTGCGACGTATGCCACCAAGACCTATATGGGAAGCTTCGACAAATACCAGGGTCTGTTCGCCGAGCAGGGCAGTTTCGACATTCCTGCCAACTGGGGCCTTGGTGTGGCCTGGAAGGCAATTCCCGCACTGACCCTGGCCTTCGACTATCAGCGCATCCAGTACAGTGGCGTGAAATCGATCGCCAATCCGATTGACAATCTGTTCCCCATTACTCAACTTGGATTCAACAATCCATTCGGTTCTTCGAACGGCCCCGGTTTCGGTTGGGATGATGTCAATGTGTACAAACTGGGCGCTGCTTACGAGATCGGTGCCTGGACCTTGCGTGGTGGCTACACCTATGTAACCCAGCCGATTCCGCAAAGCCAGACCTTCCTGAATATTTTGGCACCGGGCGTCGTCCAGAACCACCTGTCGCTGGGCGCCACCTGGGCCACCAGCAAGACCGGGGAACTGAGCTTCAACTACATTCATGCCTTCGAGAACACGGTCGATGGCTCCGGCTCGATCCCGACGGCTTTTGGCGGTGGCGAAGCCAATCTCACGATGTACCAGAACAGCTTCGGCGTGGCCTACGGCTGGAAGTTCTAAGCTGATCAGCTAACCCTGAGCATTGAAAAGCCCGCTCTGCAAGGAGCGGGCTTTATTTTTTGCCTAAAATGTGCGGTCGACCGCAACAGTCAGGATTTCAGGTAATCCGATCCAGATAGCGCGCCCGGTAGAGCAGGCGCGGCCGTACAGGGTCGTCACTGAAGGCGGCGCGGTCGTGCAGAACGTTGTTGCAGAGCAAGCCCATGCCCGGCTCGAGTTGCGCCTGGAAGACGTGCGGTGTGCTTTCCTGATTCAACAATTGTTCCAGCGCGGCAACGGCAGCCTGTGTCGCCGCATCCTGTTTCCAGGCGATGCTGCGGGTGCGCGCCGTGTAGCGCATGTGCAGGTTCCCACCCTCATCCAGCGAGAAGACCGGGCCGGATTGCGCGGGGCGCACACCGTCCTTTTCATCGACCCGTTCCGGAATGACCATCGCGTCAGCCTGCATCAATGCGTGGATATGTTCCGGCGATTCTTCACGAAGCAGCAGATAAGCCATCTCGTGATCCATCAGACGATTCTCGCCGCCGCTTGCTGCCTTGCGCACACAATGCAGCACCATGCCGCGAATCTGCCACTCTGGTGAGTTGTAATAGCCATCCGTGTGCCACTTGATCGGACGGTCCGTGTAGGGGATGTAGTGTTTCTGCGTTCCGTCGTCGAATACGCGAATCTCGGAAATGCCGTCCTCACCCGCCAGCCAGTTTGCGTCGAGGCGGCAAAGACCGAACTGCTCGCCGAGCCGGCGCGGGATATCGGTATCCTCGTCAAGCATGGCGCCCGCATAGATCGCCATATTGCAACGCCTGATACGCGCCATCAACGCCGCATGCTCTGCCTCCGACAGCGCACGCGGGTCGCGTACCTCGACGATGAGTTCATCAACGCTTGTCGGTGCCTCGGCGAGTTTGCGGTCGCGCCAGCGCTGATATGCCGCTTTGTCGTCGAGGTCGAACGGGCTACCGGCCATCAATCGCCGCCTTCGGAGGCCCGACGACGCACCGGACGCGGCGCCTCTTCAAGCAGGTTGCGCATGGTCTTTTCAATCATTTCAACCGCTTCCGGTGCCTGAATCGCCATGATCTGATCGATGATCCAGGCGCTATCCTTTTCATCCATGATTCCGCTCAGACAGAAGGCGAGGTAGCGGGTGAATCTGAACGAAGGTCCGTCTTCACCGTAGTCAAATTCAGCGTACCCGCCAGCGCGCTGGTTCAACTGGTCGATAAAAGCTTGTTTGAAACTGGCCGGGCTACCTCCCAGCAGGCGAGCCTGGTTTTCAGCCTGAGTATCCGCCACGCGATTCGCCAGCATGCCGGTAAATTCTGCCCGTTCCTCGGCAGAAAGCCGACGATACGCAATGCGGTCGGCCACCTGCACCAAAAAGATCAAAAACTCATTGAAAAAGGCAAAATATTGAGGACCGACCGCAATGCTGTAGTCTGCATTGCGTGTCTTCTTGAGCGCATCGTCACCAATTTTCCACGCGACAAACGACACCGCACCCGCGAGTTCCTGCGGCGAGTGTTTGCGCCCTTCCTTGAACCACTGGCTCTTGATCCGCATTACAGAGCATCTCCCGCCGACAGACCTGGCAAAGCCCTAGCCTTTGCGAATATAGAACTCATGGACACCGGGCGACACCTCAGCACTATCAAGTAGGGTCATGCCCGTAGCCGAGGCCCAGCCACCGATGTCAGTTAGTACTCCCGGGCAGTCGCTGGTCAACTTGAGCACCTCGCCGGACTGCATCCCGTTCAGCAGTTTTTTCGCCTCGACAATCGGCCCCGGGCAAGTCGCACCACAGATATCAAGGGAAACATTGGAAACGGGAAACTCCTTCGTCGCCTGTCCCTTCTGTATATAGTAGCCAACGCCACCATCGGGCATGTTTTCGTGCTTCAGAATCCGATTACCCGCCTGCTTTGCCCATGCGAACAGGTCGTCCAGCGTGCCGGGGCAATTCGATACCAGCAGCAGGATCTGTCCGGGAGCAAGTTCGTCCACCATGCGCTTGGCGCCAATCAATGGCTTGGGGCAAGAAAGCCCCTTCATGTCTAGTACTACGTTGGCGTTGTCCATTTTTCTCGTCTCCTTAGTAGCCGCCCTTGCCATATGGCTGCGGCAAACCGGCGATCTTCGCCCCCTGCTTGGCCGGGCCGATCGGGAATAGATCGTACAACGCCTTGCTGTCAGCTTCAGGCCAGAATTCGTTTACGCCTTTCAGCATGTTGCGGAAATTGGGCGTGTGACCGTGTTCGCGATACTGTTCGCGCAGGTAATTGATGACCTCCCAATGCTTCGGGTTCAGTTCGATATTCTCAGCGGCAGCAATCACATTGACCACTTCTTCGCTGTAATCCGGCTCCAGAAGATAGCCATCAGCGTCGGCTTCAAGTTCATTGCCAGCTACAACATATCCCATCTCTTTCTCCTCATGAACGAAATCGATTCCCTACGCAGTCAATTCAAATCCGAAATGACTTTGTAGGGCACAAAAACACCACAACCGAAACGGCGATCGCTACGCAAACCCATGCATTGCAAACGGAGCGAATCTTCGGGTTTGAGGTCGTGAATTACCAGACTGTAACCATGGATACTGTGTTCACCATCAAGCAAGCTGTTTTGCCGGCCACAAATAAGACTGGCCGCAATCCCGAGCTCCGCAAGCTGTGCTGACACATTATTGACAAACGCCACCTCATCCTCTGCGCCAACTACCATGTGCGCATGTATCGTGGCATAAGGCTGAATCTCGCGCAGCTTGACATTGCCGACCCTGAGTCGGCTGCCGAGGATATCCAGTTCCTGGCCGGAAAGCGCCAATATACATGAAGCAAGCGATGACGGAAGCCGCACCACCAACTTCGCACGCTTGGGCAACAACATGCCAGCTTCGCTTCCAGTGGTACGTAAGGGCAAGATACCGATGGAGTGATCTGCCTCCATTTCAGGAATGTGACGAACCAATTCATCCCAGAGGGCAAAGGGATAATTCACGGGCACACTCTCCCCGCTGACGTCAAAAACCGCGTCGATCATTTCGGGTGCTGCCGATCTCATTTGGATAACATGTTCTGTGTCGCAGCCCAATCTGTCATGACACCAGCCCATTGCCGCGCCGTCTCGGGATCGATGTCAAAGATGGTAAACCGCTTGCCTTCCCGAATGCGCAGGCGGAGAAGGCTCATGCCGCCTTCGACATGATCTATCTGCTGCAGTTCGATATGTTGCCCACCCAGCGGCACCTCGATTTTTGCCAGTTCCTTGATTTGCGCCATATTGATCCTCAATCCGGGCAGCCATTATTGCAATATTATGAGTCTATGGCTAATCTATGAAATAATGAAATACCACTGGCGGAAATCATGACCCCACCCATAAGGGTTATAGAAAATACCCGCTAAGGGTGATGGTTTGCTGGTGGCTTGACCCGTAACATAACCTATTAAGAAATTGGGCGCGCTGGGAGAGATTCTCTGCAGAGCCCAGACGCATCAGTCCCATTGCTGCAAGCGCCCCGGTCGCGAGCCGGGGAAAACAAACGAGACATGGGTGTGATGTCCCACCATCCACTGAAAGGAAAAATTATGGCAAAGAAGATGCACGACACTCCGAACCTTGACGAACTCGAAAAAGGTCCGTGGCCTAGCTTCGTAACCGGCCTGAAAGATCTGGCAAAAAACAATGACATGGCGGTTGACCTTCTGGGCCAACTGGAAACCTCCTACCAGACCAAAAAAGGTTACTGGAAAGGCGGCACCGTCGGCGTTTACGGTTATGGTGGTGGTGTTATCCCGCGCTTCACCGAATTGAAGGATGCTAAAGGTGAGCCGGTCTATAAGGATGCCGCCGAGTTTCACACCCTGCGTGTCATGCCCCCTCCGGGCATGCACTACGACACCGATACCCTGCGCAAGTTCTGTGACATTTGGGAAAAACACGGATCTGGTCTGATTGCTTTCCACGGCCAGTCTGGTGACATCATGTTCCAAGGTGCATCGACTGAAAATGTACAACCCGCATTCGATGAAATCAACGAAATGGGCTTCGACCTCGGCGGCGCCGGGCCGGCTGTCCGTACGTCGATGTCCTGCGTGGGCGCTGCGCGTTGCGAGCAGTCCTGCTACGACGAAGCCCAGGCGCATCGCGCAGTGTTGAATACTTTCCTCGACGACCTCCACCGCCCTTCGCTGCCCTATAAGTTCAAGTTCAAGTTTTCGGGCTGTCCGAATGACTGCATGAACTCCATTCAGCGTTCTGATATGGGTGTGATCGGCACCTGGCGTGACAACATGCGCACCGATGACGAACTCGGCAAAAAATGGTTTGCCAAGCACGGCATGAACGAACTGGTCAATGACGTCGTCGCCCGTTGCCCGACCAAGGCAATCCAGATCAAGGAAGTCAAGGATGTCCGCAAGGATGGCCATATTTCCGCGGTCGCGCTCAACGACACGCAGGCGCTGGAAATCGACAACAAGGATTGCGTCCGTTGCATGCACTGCATCAACGTCATGACTGGCGCGCTGGCTCCCGGCAAGGACAAGGGGGCAACGGTCCTGATCGGTGGCAAGAGCCATCTCAAGATTGGCGGCCTGATGGGTACCGTGATCATTCCGTTTATGAAGCTTGAAACCGAGGAAGATCGCGAAAAGCTTGTCGATTTCGCTCAGCGCACCATCGATTTCTTCGCTGAAAACGCGCTGGAACATGAGCGTACTGGCGAAATGATCGAGCGAATCGGCCTTGCCACATTCCTTGAGGCAATGGAGATCGATGTCGACCCGGCGATGATCAGTTCCCCGCGCATGAACCCCTACGTTCGTACTGACGGCTGGGACGATGAAGTCGCCAAGATCAACGCAAAAAAACAAGCTGCCTGAGGAGATAGGATATGAATGCACCCGCACCCGCACAGATGCGCCGCCCGAAAGAGACCGGTGTACCTGAAAACACAAAGTACTTGCATCCGACGCTGCTGAAGAATTACGGCAACTGGAAATACCACGACCGTCCGCGTCCGGGTGTGTTGCACCATGTTTCGCACAGCGGTGACGAGATTTGGACTGTACGTGCCGGCACTGCCCGCCAGATGGATGTGCATACCATTCGTAAACTGTGCGCGATCGGCGACAACTTCGCGGATGGCCGCGTGCGTTTTACCATCCGCTCCAACATCGAGTTCATGGTGGCTGACGAAAGCAAGGTTGCACCGCTGATTGCCGAACTGGAGCGCAACGGCTTCCCGGTGGGTGGTACTGGAAATTCGGTGACGATGATCGCCCATACCCAGGGCTGGTTGCACTGCGACATTCCCGGCACCGACGCTTCAGGCGTCGTCAAGGCGCTTATGGATGAGTTGTATGACGAATTCAGGCGCGAGGAAATGCCCAACCGCGTACACCTTTCCACTTCGTGTTGCGAAATCAACTGTGGTGGCCAGGCTGACATCGCAATCATCGTCCAGCATACCAAGCCCCCGGTCATCAACCATGACCTGGTTGCCAACGTATGCGAACGTCCAACAGTAGTCGCACGCTGCCCGGTTGCTGCGATCCGTCCGGCGATGGTGAACGGCAAGCCTTCGCTGGAAATCGACGAAAGCAAATGTATGTGTTGTGGCGCCTGCTACCCCCCGTGCCCGCCGATGCAGATCAACGACCCCGAAAACTCGAAACTGGCAATCTGGGTCGGCGGCAAGAACTCGAACGCTCGCGGCAAGCCGACCTTCATGAAGATGGTTGCCTCGGGTCTGCCCAACAACGCACCGCGCTGGCCGGAAGTGAACGCAGCTGTCAAGAACATCCTGACCGTCTACAAGGAAGATGCTCGCCCGTGGGAGCGCCTGGCCGACTGGATTGACCGTATCGGCTGGCCGCGTTTCTTCGAGAAGACCGGGCTACCGTTCACCAAGTACCTGATCGACGACTGGACCGGTTCGCGCAACAATCTGAATGCCTCGACGCACATCCGATTCTAAACAAGAGGGTAACGGAATGAAGTTCGGTATCGTAGTTAACGAGGGGCCTTACCAGCATCAGGCAAGCGACACCGCCTACCTGTTTGCCAAGGCCGCCATCGCCAAGGGGCACGAAGTGTGGCGCGTCTTCTTCTATCACGATGGCGTCAACAATTCATCCAAGCTGACCGAGCCGCCGCAGGATGACCGTCACATTGTGAACCGCTGGACCAAGCTTGCCGAGGAGCACAAAGTGGATCTCGTCGTGTGCGTTGCTGCCGCGCTGCGTCGTGGCATCAAGGATGAAAATCTGGCCCAGGGCTTCCGCATTTCCGGCTTGGGGCAACTCACCGAGGCGGGTATCAAATGTGATCGCCTGGTCACCTTCGGCGATTAAAGGAGGACGAAATGAGCGATATCAAGAAATTCATGTTCGTCAACCGCAAGGCGCCATACGGAACGATCTATGCGCTGGAGTCACTGGAGGTTGTCTTGATCACTGCTGCGTTCGACCAAGATGTCTCTTTGGCATTCCTCGACGATGGCGTGTATCAGTTGAAGAAGGGACAACAGACCAAAGGCATCGAAACCAAGAACTTCTCGCCGACTTATCGTGCGCTGGAGGATTATGACGTTGAAAAGCTCTATGTCATGAAAGAGTCCCTGGATGCGCGCGGTCTTGTGGAAGATGATCTCGTGGTACCCGTCAAGGTGCTGAGCCAGGCCGAGATGGGCGCACTGATGGACCAGCAAGACGTCGTCTTGAGTTTCTGAGGAGATCACAGTGCTACATATTGTCAACAAATCACCCCTGATGAACAGCGCATTGGAGACCTGCTTGAATGTCGCCTCTGGGGGGGAAATATTGCTCATTGAAGACGCAGTTTATGCGGCCACAGCCGGCAGTGCGTTCGAGGCACGGTTGCGAGAAGCCTTGGGTAACTTTAAAGTTTACGTGTTGCAACCCGATCTCGATGCCCGCGGCATGGGCGACAAGCTCCTTGCAGGCGTCACTGCAGTGGATTACGGTGGCTTCGTTGACCTCACGATCAACAACAATTCCTGCCAATCCTGGCTGTAACACCCATTAATACCTACTTATAAAAGGAGAACTTGCATGGCCAATATCGAAGTTAACGGCAAATCTTATGAAACAGACGAAGAGGGCTACCTCGTCAACCTGAGCGACTGGGATGCCGATGTAGCAAACTATATTGCCGGGACCGAGAGCATCACCATGACCGATCAGCATTGGGAGGTGGTTAATTTCCTGCGCGAATATTTCGAGGAATACCAAATTGCCCCGGCAGTGCGCGTATTGACCAAGGCAATTGGCAAGAAGTTGGGGGCAGAAAAGGGCACCAGCGAGTATCTGTATGGCCTGTATCCCTATGGCCCGGGCAAGCAAGCGTGCAAGATCGCCGGTCTGCCGAAGCCGACTGGCTGTATCTAAGCAAACTCACCGGTAGAACATGGACATGGCCAGTATCCTTATTGCGACTCTGTTTTACTTTGCGACGCTGGTGTTCGTCGTGGGGTTGTTCTACCGGATCAACACTTATGCTCGCACACCAGCGCCCCTTAAAATCCCAACCACCCCGGCGCCGACCACGCAAAGTGGCGTCGTCTTGCGCATGGCACGGGAAGTTGTTTTCTTCGAGAGCCTGTTCAAGGCAAATCTCTGGATATGGAGCATGGGCTGGCTGTTTCATGCCAGTTTGGCGCTGGTATTGATGCGTCATTTGCGCTATTTCACGGAACCGGTCTGGGGCTGGGTCGCATTAATTCAACCCTTCGGCATGTATGCCGGACTTACGATGCTGATTGGCTTGATTGGCTTGTGGGTGCGTCGCCTGTTCGTTGAGCGCATTCGCTATATCTCCACGCCGTCCGACCACTTGATGTTGCTATTGCTCATCGGCATTGCAGCCTCGGGACTGTCCATGACGTTCCTGGCACACACGGACGTGATCGCAGTCAAGAATTTCTTCCTCGGCTGGATGCAGTTCAATATCCTGACCCTGCCAGCGGACATAAACCTCTATATTCACCTGCTTTCGGTTGCCCTGCTATTGGCAATCTTTCCGATCAGCAAACTCCTCCACGCACCAGGGGTCTTTTTCTCGCCTTCCCGAAATCAGGTCGACAACCCGCGCGAGGCGCGCCACATAGCGCCCTGGGCGTCGAAGCTGGAGAAATAAATGGCTGATGTTGCCGCACCACCCTATCGCAAAATACCCATCATCCCCGCCCTTAAGCCAGGCTCGATGGAGGGGGTCAAGCCCTTTGTCGCCAACGATAAAATCAACGAGCCTCTCGGTTTTCCTGGTTCTCTGGTTGAAGACTGGCATGACAAGGCTATTGCCAAAATGGGCGAGCTTCTGACGAACTACCGTTCGCTCAAAGTCTACATGGATGCGTGCGTACACTGTGGCGCCTGCTCTGACAAATGCCATTATTTCATCGGCACGCAAGACCCGAAGAATATGCCGGTAGCGCGTCAGGATCTGATGCGCAGCATCTACCGTCGCTATTTCACCTTGCCCGGAAAGCTTTTTCCCAAACTGGTTGGGGCACGAGACCTGACCACCGACGTTCTGGACGAGTGGTACTCCTATTTCCACCAGTGCTCGGAATGTCGCCGCTGTTCAGTATTTTGTCCCTATGGGATCGATACTGCGGAAGTCACCATGGCGGCACGGGAAATTCTTGCATCCGTCGGTTACGGACAAAAATATTCTAACGAAATTATTGGTAAGGTTCATCGCATCGGCAACAACCTTGGCCTTCCAAAACCAGCCCTACTCGACACGCTTGAAGGGCTGGAAGAGGATGTCAAAGACGCGACCGGAATTGATGTGCGCTTCCCGATGGACGTGAAGGGTGCGGAAGTCCTGTTGATTACCCCCTCGGCCGATTTCTTTGCGGAACCTCATATCGACAGCCTGATCGGTTACGCCAAGGTATTTCATGCCACAGGCACCAGTTGGACCCTCTCCTCGATGGCGTCCGAAGCAGCCAATTTCGGCATGTTCATCGGCAACTATGATCAATTGCGCAAAATTGCGTTGCGCATCCGCGAAGTAGCGCTGGAGCTAGGTGTAAAGCGCATCGTAGTCGGTGAATGTGGCCACGCCTGGCGCGTCGCTTACAGCTTCTGGAATACGCTCTCAGGTGTCGGTGGCGGCGCGGATGAAAACGACCGTTTTGCCCAAATGTTGCAAAAGCAACTCGATCATCGCTATAAGCAGCCATCGCATATCTGCGAATTTACTTGGGACATGATCGGACGTGGTGCCCTGTCGTTCAACAAAGAAGCCAACGACAAGCACATCATTACCTTCCATGACTCATGCAACGTCGCCCGCGGATCACGTATGGGAGATTTTTCCGGCGGCCAGTTCGACATTCCGCGCAATATCATCAAAACAGTGGCCAACAACTATTTCGAAATGGCGTCTGACACCATTGGGGAGCAAACCTTCTGTTGCGGAGGTGGCGGCGGTGTTCTGACCGACGACCTTATGGATGTTCGTGTCAAGGGTGCGCTACCACGCATGGAAGTATTGCAACAAGTAGTGGACGAACACGGCGTCAATTTCATGGCGACCATCTGTGCCATCTGCAAGGCACAGTTCACCAAAGTCCTGCCCATCTACGGGTTCGATCGCAGAATGGTTGGTGGCGTGCACCAACTGGTCAGCAACGCGATCATCCTGGGTGACAAGTAATAACTTATTCGGAGACAAGCGATGTCAGCAACAACTGAGACTTCCAAAAATATCACCTTCCGGCGCTACAAAGACGGGGACACCCATGTTCGTCGCCTGAATGAGAAAATCTTTCAGGCTTCAAAGACTTACAAGTGCCCTACTTACATTCAATCAACGCCGCCATGCCAAGGCAGTTGTCCAGCCGGTGAGGACATCCGTGGTTATTTGGCGATCGTGCGTGGCACCGAGAAACCGCCGGTTGGTGCCGACGGCAAACCGATCATGCCTTGGCAAGAATATGCCTGGCGCCGGCTTACGGAGGCCAACCCGTTTCCCTCGGTGATGGGTCGCGTGTGTCCGGCACCCTGCGAGTCTGGCTGTAACCGCAACGAAGTCGAAGATCATGTCGGAATCAACTCGGTAGAGCACTTCCTTGGCGAATATGCCATTGCCAACAACCTGAAATTCATCAAGCCGCCGGTCGCGCCTTCCGGGAAATCGGTTGCCATTCTCGGCGCTGGTCCCGCAGGTCTCTCCTGCGCTTATCAGTTGGCACTGAAAGGGCACGACGTAACAATCTTCGACGAACATGAATTCCTTGGTGGCATGATGCGCTACGGCATCCCGGGATTCCGCACGCCACGTGATGTTCTGGATGCAGAAATCCAGCGAATTCTGGACGTGGGTGTCAAGACACGCATGAAGACCCGCGTCGGAACGGATATCTCGCTTGAGCAAATTCGCAAGGAATTCGATGCCGTCTTCCTCGGCATGGGCGCCCAGGCTGGCCGCGCACTGCCCATTGCTGACAGTGATGCTCCGAACGTCGTCACTGCGACCGCCTTCCTGAAGGCGTTCAACGACGGTCGCCTGCAGCATGTCGGCAAGCGCGTGGTTGTAGTCGGCGGCGGCGACACCTCCATTGACGTGGCCACGGTGGCTCGACGACTTGGTCATATCAAGCACTCCAAGCCAACCGATGCCGAAGCGGCAATCGCCGGGCATCTGGCGCATGATGTTGCAACGATTTCCGCCAAGGAGGGCGCTGAGGTAACGCTCACTTCGGTATTCAACATCGATAAAATGCAGGCCAACAAGCATGAAATCGAACAGGCTTTGGCTGAGGGCATCCATATTCACGGCAGCCTGATGCCGATCGGCGTCGTTCGCGACGCCAATGGCCGCGCCACCGCATTGCGTGTTCAGAAGTGCGAAGCCAAGATTGCCGGCGGAAAACTGGATCTTAAGGCGATCGAGGGCAGCGAACACGATATCGAAGCCGACCTGATCGTTTCCGCGATCGGCCAGGCCGTCGATTTCACCGGCTTGGAAGAGTTCAACAATGGGAAAGGTGCTGTCACCACCGACCGCAACTATATCGTGGCAGGGCAGCAAGGCGTTTTCGCTGGTGGCGACGTCATTCGACCGCACCTGCTGACAACTGCGATCGGTCATGGATCCATTGCAGCCGATGGCATCCACAATTATTTGCTGGGCCGCGACCTTGAGAAGCGCCCGAAGATCGACGCGCACCAGTTTGATCTGATTCGCAAGATGGCCGAAAAAGGTCTCGAACCCAAGGAATCTCACGAGCCCTTGCGTGGTACAGCCAGTTCAAATGTTGCGGTACACAACTTTGATGACCGTTCGGACCGCTACATCATTCCGCACGACAAGCTCTTCCTCGGGCATTTTTCCTATGTCGCCCGCAACATGCGAGACGTCACCACGCTTGACAAGGATAGCGCTCTTGACAATTTCCAGGATCGCCTCGGCGTACTCGATGAGAAATTGGCAGTTGCAGAGGCCAAGCGCTGCATGAGCTGCGGCATGTGCTTCGAGTGCGACAACTGTGTGGTTTATTGTCCTCAAACTGCGGTTTACCGCGTCAAGAAGGGTGAGTCGACTACCGGGCGTTATGTTGCCACCGATTACAACAAGTGCATCGGCTGCCATATCTGCGCAGATGTATGTCCGACTGGATACATCCAGATGGGATTGGGTGAGTGATGAACCGGTTCGCATCCCTGTTGCTCTGCCTATGCGCCTCTGCCGCCTTTGCTGGTGAAGCTACCGGGCCCAAGCTCGATATCGGCAAGGGTGGGCAATGCGTGGAAGACACGCAGTGGATGCGAAAGAATCACCCGCACGTACTCAACCATCAGCGGGATGAAACAGTACGGCAGGGGGTGCGTGAAACCAAGCACAGCCTGAAGGGTTGCATCGAGTGCCACGCCAGCACGCAGGACAATAGCGTAACTGCGCGCAAGGACAGCTTCTGCGTAGGTTGCCACAGTTACGAAGCGGTCAAGGTTGATTGCTTCGAGTGTCACTCCGACAAGCGCCAGAGCGCATGGTTGCAGAGGAACGCGAAATGAGCGACATCGATCTGCCTCGCAGAAATTTCTTCAAAACCTCCATCGGCGCCGCAGCCATTGCGATTGCCCCCGGTATCCTGCTGTTCGATATGGCCCATGGCAAGTCACAACCTGTCAGTGGCAAGGTTCGCTGGGGAATGTTGATCGACACCGCACAATGTCAGGATGGCTGCAACGATTGTGTCACCGCCTGCAATAATGAAAATGGCCTGTCGGGTGGCACCAGCGCAACCGATTCGCAATGGATCCGCAAGGTTGAAATCAAGAGCATCAGCACTGGGCGCAAAGTCTCGTTGCCGATGATGTGCCAGCATTGCGAGCATCCACCCTGTGTCGACGTTTGTCCGACCAACGCATCGTTCAAACGCGACGACGGTATCGTCCTTGTCGACCGCCACCGCTGTATTGGTTGCCGCTACTGCATGATGGCCTGCCCGTACAAGGCACGCTCGTTCGTGCATGAACCGCTTCATGATCAAAATCCCGATGTGCCGCGCGGCAAGGGGACCGTCGAAAGTTGTACTTTGTGTGTGCACCGCATTGACAAGGGCCAGCAGCCTGCATGTGTCGAATCGTGCTCGAACAAGGCTATCCTGTTTGGCGACCTGAACGATCCGAACAGCGAGATCGCCAAGAAAATACATGCAGTAGCAAGCGTCGAGGTACGTGCGAATCTGCGGCTGAACACCGGCGTCCGTTACCAGGGGATATAAATGAGCGCCCATTCTCCGATGTATTTTAAGAATCGTCTGTATTACGTACTGCTTGCGGCGGCTGGTCTGGTCGCGCTGGCCGGCATGTATGCGGTGTACCTGATGGAACATCATGGCCATGTCATCACCGGCATGAACAATCAGGTCGTTTGGGGTCTGCCGCATGTCTTCGCCATTTTTCTGATCGTCGCTGCGTCAGGTGTCCTCAATGTCGCCTCGATTGGCTCGGTATTCGGAAAGGCCATGTACAAGGCGCGCGCTCCAATGGCCAGCTTGCTTTCCATTGCCATGCTGGCAGGCGGTCTCACCGTACTGATGCTGGATCTTGGACGTCCCGATCGCATCATTGTGGCAGCTACCAATATCAATCTCACCTCGGTGTTTGCCTGGAACGTGGTCCTATATTCCGGCATGTTCTCGTTGATCGTCATCTACCTGTGGACGATGATGGAACGGCGCATGAACCCTTGGAACAAACCTGCCGGAATCGCCGTATTCGCGTGGCGCTTCATGCTCACCACCGGAACCGGCCTGATATTCGCCTTCCTGACTGCTCGTCAGGCTTATGGCTCAGCCTTGATCCCGCCGATATTCATCGTGCTGTCGTTTGCATGGGGTTTGGCGGTGTTCCATGTGGTGCAAAGCGTCACCTATGCATGGAACGAGAAAACTCTTGATCCCTCGATCATGGAGCGCACGAAACACCTGCTGGGCATCTTCGTTATCGGCTCACTGTATCTGATGGCCGTTTACCATCTGACCAATCTGTATTTTGCCCAGCAAATCAGCTTCGAGCGTTTCATCCTTCTAGACGGCGGCATTTATCCGGCACTTTTCTGGTGGGGCTATATTCTGCTCGGAAATATCTTGCCGCTGGCCTTGATTTATTGGCCCGGCCGGACGAGCAACTGTATGGCTGCCTCCATCTTGGTCATACTCGGCGCATTCTCATTGCTCTATGTTTTCATTATCGGTGGCCAAGCTTATCCCCTTGAGATTTTTCCAGGGTACGTCTCAAGCAGCAGCTTCGGCGATGGCCAGATAGCCCACTACAGCCCGTCAATCTACGAATTTCTGCTTGGTTTCGGTGGCTTGGCGGTCGCTTTCATCCTCACCACGGTGGGTGTTCGTGTGCTTAACTTCATGCCGCAGGACAAGAGTCACATCGCCGAATAACTACCCTGAAAGGCTGCAATGAACCGCATGCTGATTTCGGCAGCCCATAAGTCGTCCGGCAAGACCATGGTCAGCATCGGACTTTGTGCTGCACTCAGCGCGCGTGGTCATGCTGTTCAACCATTCAAGAAAGGCCCTGACTACATCGATCCGATGTGGCTTTCACTGGCCGCCGGGCATTCCTGCCGGAATCTTGACCTCTATCTGATGGAGCGCGCCGACGTTAGCGATACGTTCG
The DNA here is from genome assembly GCA_963741765.1 of uncultured beta proteobacterium. Lineage (GTDB taxonomy): Bacteria > Pseudomonadota > Gammaproteobacteria > Burkholderiales > Rhodocyclaceae > Azonexus. The sequence goes on along the minus strand of CAVUJN010000016.1, from coordinate 76,782 downwards.
TCCGCCATGCCTCTGAAGTAAATCTGGTCGAGGGCAACAAGGGGCTGTACGACGGACTATCTCTCGATGGCAGCAACAGCAATGCCGCACTCGCGAAACTGCTTGATTTACCGGTCTTTCTGGTCATCGACGCACGCGGCATGACGCGCGGAATCGCACCGCTGATCCTCGGCTACCAGGCTTTCGACACCGACATCCAGATCGCCGGCGTAATTCTCAACAAACTCGGCGGCTCTCGTCACGAATCGAAACTGCGACAAGTCATCGAGCACTACACCGACGTGCCAGTAATTGGTGCGATTCAATTCGACGAGCGTCTGAGTATCGTCGAACGCCACCTCGGACTGATGCCAAGCAACGAGTCGACCGTCGCATCGGCCAAGGTCAAACTGATCGGCGATGCAATTGCCGAGCAGGTCGATCTGGACAAACTGCTCGCGCTATCGCGGAAAGAGCGACTTCCTCAGCCAGCCCCGGCCTGCACAAACCCACCTTCCCCAGGCAATGAAGTGCGAATCGGTGTCGCCCGTGATCGCGCTTTCGGCTTCTACTATGCCGATGACCTGGATGCCCTGGAGATGGCCGGAGCGACTCTGCTGCCTTTCGATTCGCTTAACGATGCTCATTTGCCGGACGTCGATGCCCTGTATATCGGCGGCGGCTTCCCGGAGGCGTGCGCTGCCGAGTTGGAAGCCAATGCCAAGTTACGCGGCGAGATCAAGCGGGCAATCGATGGGGGAATGCCTGTCTATGCCGAATGCGGCGGCATGATGTATCTCGCGCGCGGCATTTCATACGAAGGGCGCACCTATGAGATGGTCGGAGCAATTCCTGGAGATGTGATAATGCATGCCAAGCCGGTTGGTCGCGGCTATGTCCATTTGCGGGAAAATGCCGATCATCCGTGGCCACGCCGAACCGCACCTGCCAAACAGATCAGGGCGCATGAATTTCACTATTCCAGCCTCGAGAATCTTCCACCGAACTCGCGCTTTGCTTATCAGGTCGAACGTGGCCACGGCATTACCGGTCAGTGCGATGGCTTGATTTCGAATAACCTGCTGGCCTCGTACACTCACCTGCGGAGCATAGGCGATTGCAGTTGGACGAGCCGTTTCGTCACTTTTATCCGTGCCTACCTGGAACATAAGCAGAAACTAAATCACACCCAGCAGGTCGTACCAGACCCAATTGATTCGAGAAGACAATGACCCAGGATCTTTATCTATCTACCATCGCTGCTTTCGACACGGCCAACGCTGAAGACCCCAACAAGGAAGCTTTCGAAGGCGCCGAGTATCCCAAGGAATTGCTTTACTCGAATCGCATGGCCGACATGCAGGAACGCTATGCTCCGGAAGCCTCGGAAGCGGTAAAGCTCGCTGTGCGCGCTCAGCACATCCAGCGCTGGAAAATTCCCCGCAAAGATTTTTTGATGGATCGCGACGGCTATCTGCAGTGGCGTGTCAAACTTTACAAGTTTCACGCCAAAACCGCCGCCCGGCTCATGCAGGAGGTAGGCTATGGGGACGAAATGGTCGAACGTGTCATGGCCATCGTCAGCAAGAAGGGGCTCAAGGTCAATCCGGAAACCCAGTTGATGGAAGACGTCGCTGACCTGGTGTTCATCGAACATTACATGATGGATTTTGCGACCAAGCATCCCGAATACGAAGAAGGAAAATGGATACAGATCATCAAGAAGACCTGGCAAAAGATGTCACCGCGAGCCCATGACTTTGTCTTGAGCGGCGGGATCAAGCTGCCTGACGCATTGGCACCGCTAATCATGAAAGCGGTTCAGAGCTGATGGACTACTTGCCCGCATTTCACAACGTAAAAGGCAGATTGTGCCTTGTGGTCGGCGGCGGCGACGTCGCCACGCGCAAGGCGGGCGTGTTGCTCGAAGCCGGTGCCAACGTACGCGTGGTGGCGCCCATGATTTCGCCAGAACTGACAACCCACGCCGGCGTCGAGAGCGTCATTGACCGCTTCGCGCCGCAGCATCTGGATGGCGCCGTGCTGGTCATAGCGGCCACCAACGACCGCGAGGTAAATCGGCAGGTTTCAGCATTGGCGCAATCGCGCAATCTTCCGGTCAACGTGGTTGACGACCCGGAACTGTGCAGCTTCATCATGCCAGCCATTCTTGACCGTTCGCCGCTGATGGTTGCGTTTTCCAGTGGCGGGGGTTCGCCTGTCCTGACCCGCATGATGCGTGGCAAGCTGGAAACGGTCATTCCCCAGAACTACAGCCGCCTTGCCGCATTCGCAGTTCGCTTTCGTGAACTGGTCAAGGAACGCGTGACCAACCCGCCGAAGCGCCGCATTTTTTGGGAAAGCGCACTGGATGGTATCGTCGCCGAAAAAGTGCTGGCCGGTGACGAGGCGAGCGCGGAAGTGTTACTGCGCGAAATGCTTGAAAATGAAGACAACATCCTGCATGGCGAAGTCTATCTGGTGGGCGCCGGTCCGGGAGATCCCGATTTGCTGACCTTCCGCGCGCTGCGCCTGATGCAGCAGGCAGACGTTGTGGTCTACGACAATTTGGTGTCAAAAACCATCGTCGACATGACACGGCGCGACGCGCACAGAATATTCGTCGGCAAGAAGCGCGACGATCACACCATGCGCCAGGAAGAAATCAACAAATTACTGGTCCGCCTGGCCAAGGAAGGCAAGCGCGTGTTGCGACTCAAGGGCGGCGACCCCTTCATTTTCGGACGTGGTGGCGAAGAAATAGAAACACTGGCAGCGGAGGGCATTCCATTCCAGGTCGTACCTGGAATCACCGCAGCCTCCGGTGTCGCCTCCTATGCCGGCATTCCCTTGACGCATCGTGATTACGCCCAGGCCTGCCTGTTCGTCACCGGCCACCTCAAAGACGGCACGATGAATCTCGACTGGGAGGCGCTGGCCAGGCCGCGGCAAACCGTCGTTGTCTACATGGGCTTGTACGGGTTGAACATATTGTGCAGCGAGCTCATCAAGCACGGCATGCCGGACACCACACCCATAGCCATCGTGCAACAGGGCACCACGCAAAACCAGCGCGTAATTACCGGAACGCTGTCCACCCTGCCATCCATTGCGGAACGCGAGAAACCACAAGCACCAACCCTCATCATCGTTGGTGGCGTGGTGACATTGCACGAACAACTGCAGTGGTTCCATCCACAAACGTCTTAGATTTCTACCTGCACCAAAACGAACTACAAGGAGACATAAAAAATGAAATTGATCAAAACACTGCTGTCCGCATTGCCGCTGCTGGTCGCCCTGAACGCACAGGCGGCAGATGAGTTACTCAAACCCTTCATTCTTGGCTCGAAGGGTCCTGGCACGGTTGCCGAGAAGACTGAGCAGGCCAAAACCGCGTTGACCGGCGCCGGATTCAGCGTGGTCGGAAAATATTCGCCTTACGCCGATGCGCAGATTCTGATCGTCACCAGCGACGAACTGAAAAAAAATGCTGCTGCCTCTGAGCATGGCGGCTTCGGCGCAATTCAACGGGTAGCCGTCACCAAGGTAAACAATGACGTGCAAGTGAGTTACACCAATCCGATCTACATGGCGAACGCCTACCGCATGAAAGGTGACCTGAAGGGTACCGCTTCCGCCATGGAAAAGGCGCTGGGCAAGTCCGAAGAGTTCGGCGCCAATGGTATGACGGCCGCCCAGGTCCGGAAATACCACTACATGGTCGGCATGGAGTATTTCGACGAGCCCAGCCTGCTTGCCGAGTATGACAGTTATGAAGAAGCAGTAAAGGCTGTCGATGCGAAGCTGGCAAGCAACAAAAATGGTGTATCCAAGGTCTACCGAGTAGACGTTCCGGGCAAGAAGGAGAGCGTGTTCGGGGTAGCGATGAAAGGTAGCGGCGACAACAAATATATGGACGACCGCTTCGTCATGTCCGAGATCGATTCCCGCGACCCCAAATCAACTGCGCATCTGCCTTATGAGGTATTGGTTTCCGATAACAAGGTTTATGCCTTGTACGCGCGTTACCGTATCGCAATCAACTTCCCGGACCTCAGCATGATGGGGCAGAACAGCTTCATGAATATCATGGAAACCCCGGAAGCGGTTCGCCTCGTACTGAAGAAGACCGTTGAAAAATAGTCAGGAGACGTGCTGAATGCCCAAAGATCTAATTGAAGCTGTTAAAGCTGGGGACGTTGCTGCAGCACAACGCATGATTGAAGGCGGGTCTGATGCAAATACTCGCGATGAAGCGGGTGCGACCCCCCTGATGGTGGCTTCAAACGCCGGCAACCTCGCAATGGCCAAGGCCTTGCTCGCGGCAGGCGCCGACGTCAATGCGAGCGATCTGCGCGGCTGGACGGCCCTAAGCCACTCTGTGTACAACGCCGACCTGAAGTGCGGGTTCGCCGATGTGGCCCAGGCGCTGATCGACGCCGGCGCGAATATCGAAGCGACCATCGGCTATGGGGTTCGCCCGCTGATGCTGGCGGCTGGTTATGGCGAGACCGCCGTTGTCGAGGTATTGTTGAACGCCGGCGCCGATATCCTGGCGCGCAATGAAGGGGGCTACACGGCCCTGATGATGGTGAAGCAGAAACATTACGTGGATGTCATCAACCTGCTGCATGAAGCCGAGCAACTCGCCGGCGTAGGCGAAGGGAGCTGCAGCACGAAGAACGCTCCAGACTCCAACGTCATCACCTTCCTGAAGCGTCCCACATCCTGAGCCCAGCGCCTGGATATAACCCCTGACGAGACAAGAATGCACTATTTCATTTACCAGATCACCGAGCGACCGATCAGGCAGCTGGAAAAACTGGAGCAGCACGAAAAATATGGCGCTGCTTCAGCCAGAGTCAAGCAGCTCCGCGCGGAACTTCCCGAAGGCTCGACCAAGATTGTCCGGATGATTCACGCCGAGTCGGAATTGCATGCCGAAGACCTGCTCAATCAAGTTCGTGAGCCAGCCCCGGAACTGGGTGACGATTAAAGCATTCCAGACGGCACCTGCACGGAATGGATGAGCTTGCCTTCCGGGAAATTCTTTCGGGGGCAGTAGTCCGGCCGTGCCCCTTCGAGCGCGCCATCCTCCGTAGCTGCGCAGCTTGCCAGTGTGCCGAGAGGCTGCAGATTGCCGAGCGGGAAGCGGTAAGGTGCCAGACGGAGGGCAGCCATGCGCGATGCGTGGCACTATACGGACACCTGCGGCGCAGCTTCACTTTTGCCTTGGGTGTTCCACGAGTTGACACTCCCCTGCCCCATGGGCAGGAGATGCGCGTCCAGTGTGGCGGCCTGAAAGGCTTGCAGCAAACACTGAATGGCGACACTGAAGTCGAGAACGTTGACGATTTACTGACCCGCGCCCTGCGCCAGTGGGGCGAGACCGAGGATATTCCATACTCGGACGTGGTGCACGCGGCAGCTTCGGCATACAGGGGGCGCCACGGGTGAGGGCGATGCCCTGCACATGAAAACTCGTTCACAGAACATTGGCCTGCCCGAAACCGAACCTGCACGGGAATAACTGGCAAAGACAATTCAACAAAGGAAACCCAAATGAAACTTGACGCTACCGCCCTTGAGCAACTCTTCACGAATGCCCGCACCCATAATGCGTGGCAGGAAAAGCCAGTCTCCGACAGCCTGCTGGAGGAACTGCACGACCTGATGAAATGGGGGCCAACCAGCGCCAACTGCTGGCCGTTGCGAACGGTCTTCGTCAAGTCGCCGGAAGCCAAGGCGCGGCTGGTGCCGCTACTGATGGAAGGCAACCGCGCCAAGACCGCTGCCGCTCCGGTCACCGCGCTGCTCGGCATGGACATGGCCTTTTACGACCAGCTTCCGCGCCTGTTTCCTCATGCCGACGCAAAATCGTGGTTCGTCGGCAACGACGCGCTGATCAGCGCCACAGCTTTCCGTAACAGCAGCCTGCAAGGCGCCTACTTCATGCTCGCCGCCCGCGCTCTCGGCCTCGATTGCGGCCCGATGTCAGGCTTCGATGCCGCCAAAGTCGACGCCGAATTCTTCGCCAACACGCAAATCAAGACCAACTTCATCTGCACCCTCGGCTACGGCGATGCCGCCCAGCTTTTTCCCCGCAGCCCCCGTCCAAGTTTCGCGGAAGTCTGCAGCATCATCTAACGGCAAAAATCCGGCACCACAAATAAAAAGCGGAGCCAATTCAATGGCTCCGCTTATATTGTTTACTATTTGTTGCTTATCCGGCCCTAGAATGGAATATCGTCTCCCAGATCGTCGAATGAGGGCTTTGGCTTGTTCTTGGCCGGTGCCGGCGCGTAATCTGCTGGTTCGCTGTCGTATCCGCCGCCCGATGACGCTGGCGCGCCCATTCCCTGACGCGATCCAAGCATCTTCATTTCATCGCCGCGAATCTCCGTAGTGTAGCGCTCCTGCCCTTCCTTGTCGGTCCACTTGCGGGTGCGGATACTTCCCTCGACGTAAACCTGCGAGCCTTTTTTCAGGTACTGGCCGGCAATCTCCGCCAATTTCCCGAAGAAAGAAATTCGATGCCACTCGGTGAGTTCCTTTTTTTCGCCGGTTGCCTTGTCTTTCCAGTTTTCGCTGGTCGCGACGGTGATGTTGCACATTGCGTCACCGCTTGCGGTGTAGCGAACTTCCGGGTCCTTGCCCAGATTGCCGACGATGATTGCCTTGTTGACTGATGCCATGCCGCGTCTCTCCTAGGTCGATTGAGTCGCCACGGCAACCGCGCGCCGTTGCGGAAAATTCATTGAGCCAGCCACTGCCAGCCAGAGCAAAGCCATCCCGGCACAGGCAGCGAATACCGCATTATCACCGAAATTCTGTGCGATATAGCCGCCGGCAGCACCGCCGATGAACAGGCCGATCGCCTGCGTCGTGTTGTAGACACCCAGCGCAGCGCCCTTGGCCGATGGTGGCGCGGTCCGCGAGACCAGCGAAGGCAACGACGCCTCCAGGATGTTGAAGGCGACGAAGAAGAGCATCAGCCAGAATCCCAGCGTCCACAAGCCCTGTCCAAAAAAGAACAGTCCGATCTGGACGGCAATCAGCAGCGCGACGGCCCCGCGAAAGATCGCCGCCATCTTGTCCTTGCGCTCGGCAGCAATGATTGCCGGCACCATGATCGCAAAGGAAACCAGCACAGCAGGCAGATAGACCTTCCAGTGCTCGGACGCCGCCAGTCCGCCATGGTCGACCAGCGCATGCGGCAGAACGACGAACATCGCCATCTGCATCATGTGCAGCACGAAAATGCCGAGGTTGAGACGAATCAGATCGCCATTGACGAGCACCTGCCGCAATGGCAGCTTGGCGTGCCCTTGCGGCGCAGGCGCCGGCGGCACGGCCTTGAGCAGCAGGACGATGGCGAGCAGTGCCAGAATGCCGGTCAGCGCGAACAAGCCGCCCATACCGATCAGTCCGTACAGCAGCGGCGCCCCGACCAGCGACAATGCGAAGACCAGGCCGATCGACGAACCGATCATCGCCATCACCTTGGTCCGGTGCTCCTCGCGCGTCAAATCGGCTGCCAGCGCGGTGACCGCCGCCGAGATCGCCCCCGCGCCCTGCAGCACACGCCCAACGATGATCCAGTGCATATCCGGCGCGGCAGCGGCAACGAAGCTGCCCAGCGCAAAAACCAGCAGGCCGATGACGATGACCAACTTGCGACCCCAGATATCGGATGCGATGCCGTAGGGAATCTGGAAAAAGGCCTGCGTCAGACCGTAGGCACCGAGTGCGAAGCCAACCAGCGCAAGGTTGTCGCCACCAGGCAGCGTCTTGGCATAGACCGAGAAGACCGGCAGGATCAGGAACAATCCCAGCATGCGCAGGGCGAAGATAGAGGCAAGAGAGGCACCGGCACGGCGCTCTTCCGGGCTCATGCGGTCAGCAACAGGAATGGACATCGGGAAAACGCCTTTGGTGCAATGCAGCGAGAGGGGAAATATTAGCAGGTTTGCACACGCAGTCGGCGACGCCGTGCCAACGCATACCCCGTTCCCTGCACTTGTAGCCGATTCAAACTCGAATCCCTGCCATGCCTGTCACGACTGGCCCTGCCAGTTCAAGCTGACCAGTTATACGGAGCTGACGCGGGGCACCAATCCAGATTTCGTCGATGCCGTTGTGCGCCGTACCGACCCGCGCCCCTGACCCACCAGCGACGCGTTGCACGCCGAGTGGCGGCGCACGGCGCTCCGTGAGGCCGCCGTGCTTGATTCCGTCTGCTTCGGAAACCGCTGATCAGCCCTTGCTGGCGCGTACCTCCTTGCGCAGGGAGGCCCATACCGAGGCGCCGATGATGACCGCGACCACAGCCAGCGAGAAGCCGACCGGGATCTTGTAAAGGTCGATCAGCAGCATCTTGACGCCGATGAACATCAAAACGATGGCCAGTCCGTACTTGAGCAACGAGAAACGGTCAGCGACGCCGGCAAGCAGGAAGTACATGGCGCGCAGGCCAAGGATGGCGAAGATGTTCGAGGTCAGCACGATAAACGGGTCGGTGGTGATCGCGAAAATGGCCGGAATCGAGTCAACGGCGAAAATCAGGTCGGAGGCTTCGACCAGCACCAGCGCCAGGAACAGCGGCGTTGCGTAGCGCACACCATTTTTCCAGATGAAGAACTGCTGACCATGGAACTCCGTCGTGATGCTCATGTGGCCGCGCAGCCATTTCACCAGCCGGTTGTTATCGAGGTCCGGTTGCTCGTCGGCGAACCAGTACATCTTGATGCCGGTGATCAGCAGGAAGGCGCCGAAAATATAGAGAATCCAGTGGAACTGGGTAATCAGCCAGGCGCCGGCGAAAATCATGATCGTACGCATGATGATGGCGCCGAGTACGCCGTAGAGCAGCACACGTTTCTGCAATTCCAGCGGGACGGCAAAGTAGCTGAACAGCATCAGCCAGATGAATACGTTATCGACCGCCAGCGCTTTCTCGATCAGGTAGCCGGTGATGAATTCGAGTGCCTTGGTATTGGCGATCTCGCTTCCGAGCGTACCGTCGAGGTACCACCAGAGGCCACCGGCAAAGGCCAGCGTGATGGCGATCCACACCACCGACCATGTGGCGGCCTCCCTGAAGCTGACCCGGTGTTCCTTGCCGCCACCGACCACAAAGAGGTCGATTGCCAGCATCACGAGAACAATGGCGGCAAAGCCGGCCCACAAACCCAAACTGCCTACGGTTTCCATGCAAATTTCCTTTCGCGCATTCCAAAAAGCAAACGGCCCGCGCCGCAATGGACGAGAGCCGTAGAATGCCGGAGGAGCCTCGCCATCTCGGCAAAGGTCTTGCTCGCAGCGCGGTTGCTGCCCGGATGCCGGAAGCCGAGGCTTCGTGGTGACGACACGCCGGTTGGGAGCTACTCCCCCTTGGGATGGATCGACTTTATTAAACCTTAGTAACCTTGTCAACTTTTACCCGATCCTGCGTTGCCCCCGCCGGAGCTGACCTGGGCCGGATGCTATAATCGGCGCCCGCTCCGTGCACCCCAGCCCAATCCGGTGATCTTTACCCTCGGCATCAACCATCATTCCGCGCCGCTCGCCATCCGCGAGCGCGTGGCGTTTGGCGCCGACAAGCTGCCGCATGCGCTGGTCGACCTGACGCGCGCCCGGCCGGTTTCAGAGGTCGCCATCCTGTTAACGTGCAACCGCACCGAAATCTACTGTGCCGCCGAGTCGCCGGACATGGTGATCGACTGGCTGGCCCAATACCACCAGGTCGAGCGCCACGAAATCGCCCCCTATGTCTATACCCACGACCAGCCGGAAGCGATCCGCCATGCCTTTCGGGTCGCCAGCGGTCTGGATTCGATGGTCATCGGCGAGCCGCAGATTCTCGGCCAGATGAAGGATGCGGTGCGCATCGCCGAAGAAAACGGTACCCTCGGCACGCAACTGCACAAGCTGTTCCAGCGCTCGTTCTCGGTCGCCAAGGAAGTGCGCAGCACGACGGCAATCGGCGCCAACATCGTCTCGATGGCGGCGGCCGGCGTGCATCTCGCCGAGCGCATCTTCGAGTCGCTCGAAACGCAGCGCATCCTGTTCATCGGCGCCGGCGAAATGATCGAATTGTGCGCCGCCCATTTTTGCGCCCGCCAACCTCGGCTGGTCACTGTTGCCAACCGTACCGTCGAACGCGGACGGATGCTGGCCGAACGCTACAACGGAACTGCCATCCGCCTCGACGAACTGGGCGAACACATGGCGCAGCACGATATCGTCGTCTCGTGCACCGCCAGCCCGCTGCCCATCATCGGCCTCGGCATGGCTGAACGGGCGGTCAAGGCACGCCGCCACCGGCCGATGTTCATGGTCGACCTCGCCGTGCCGCGCGATATCGAGGAAGAGGTCGGCGAACTCGACGACGTTTTCCTCTACACCGTAGACGACCTCGCCCAGGTCGTCGAAAACGGCCTCGAATCACGGCAGGCTGCGGTGATCGATGCCGAAATGATCATTACCGCCCGCGTTCAGGATTTTCTCGCCTGGTTGCAGGCGCGCGACACGGTGCCGGTCATCCGCTCGCTGCGCGATTCGGCCGAGCGCGTGCGGCGCCATGAAATCGAACACGCCATGAAGCTGCTGGCCAAGGGCGAACCGGCCGAAAAGGTACTAGAACACCTGTCGCACCGGCTGACCAACAAGATCCTGCACGCGCCGACGCAGGCGCTCAACCTCGCCGAAGGTTCCGAACGCGCCGAGTTGCAGCTTGCCGCCGCGCGCCTCTTCCACCTCCATTCCGGCGAGTAGCACCCCCTCCGGGCGCCCGCGCGAGCAGTGAACATGAAATCTTCCATCCGCCAGAAACTCGACCTGCTGGTCGATCGTCTCGATGAAATCGACCGCATGCTGTCCGACCCGGGCACTGCCGGCAACATGGACCAGTTCCGCAAGCTGTCGCGCGAGCGCGCCGAACTGGAGCCGGTCATCGTCCAGTTCCACGCCTTCCGCCAGGCTGAAGACGACCTCGCCGAAGCCGAGACGATGCGCACCGACCCCGAAATGCGCGACTTTGCCGAGGAGGAAATTGCTGCCGCCAAGGCGCGCCTGCCCGAACTCGAAATCGAGCTGCAGCGACTCTTGCTGCCGCGCGACCCCAATGATGAAAAGAGCGTCATCCTCGAAATCCGCGCCGGCACCGGCGGTGACGAATCGGCGCTGTTCGCCGGCGATCTCTTTCGCATGTATTCGCGCTTCGCCGAGCGCCAGCGCTGGCTGGTCGAGATCATGTCGGCCAGCGAATCCGAGCTCGGCGGCTATCGCGAAATCATCTGCCGCATCGCCGGCAACGGCGCCTATTCGCAGCTCAAGTTCGAGTCGGGCGGCCACCGCGTCCAGCGCGTTCCTGAAACTGAAACCCAGGGCCGCATCCACACCTCGGCATGTACCGTGGCGATCATGCCGGAGGCCGACGAAGTCGAGGATGTCAACCTCAATCCGGTCGACTTGCGCATCGACACCTTCCGCGCCTCCGGCGCCGGCGGCCAGCACATCAACAAGACCGACTCGGCGGTACGCATCACCCACCTGCCGACCGGGATCGTCGCCGAATGCCAGGACGGCCGCTCGCAGCACGCCAACAAGGCCTCGGCCATGCGCGTACTGGCGGCCCGCATCAAGGACGTGCAGGTGCGCGCCCAGCAAAGCGCCATTGCCAGTACACGCAAGAGCCTGATCGGCTCCGGCGATCGTTCCGAGCGCATCCGCACTTACAACTTCCCGCAGGGTCGCGTCACCGACCACCGCATCAACCTGACCCTGTACAAGATCGCAGCAATCATGGATGGCGACATGGACGATCTGCTCGGCGCGCTGGCCGCGGAGCATCAGGCCGATTTGCTGGCGGAGCTGGCCGAGCAAAATTGAAAATCACGCTAATTTCGGCGTTGACCGCGGCAAAACAGCAGATCGACCGCCTCGACGCCCGCCTGCTGCTGCAATACGCCACTGGCTGCACCCACGCCGACCTGCTGGCCCGGCCCGAAACGCCGGTCAGCGTGCCGGCATACGAACGCTTCGCCGACTGGGTTGTACGGCGCGCGGCTGGCGAACCGCTGGCTTATCTGGTTGGCGAGGCCGAGTTCCGCAGCCGGGTTTTTCAGGTGTCGCCGGATGTGCTGATCCCGCGCCCGGAAACCGAACTGTTGATCGAATTGGCGCTGGAACGGCTGCGCGGGCTGGATGCACCAAAAGTGCTCGATCTCGGTACCGGTTCCGGCATCGTCGCCATTTCGCTGGCCCTTGAATGTCCTTTGGCCACGGTCGTTGCGGTCGACCTGTCAAAACCCGCAATTTCCGTGGCACGCAACAACGCCGGACGACTGGGCGCCAGGGTCGATTTTCGCCAGGGCGACTGGTTTGCCCCGGTGGCCGGTGAGCGTTTCGATCTGGTGGTCGCAAATCCGCCCTATGTGGCGGATGGCGATCCGCACTTGTTGCGCGATGGGCTGCCCTTCGAGCCACGGATCGCGCTGACCGATGGCGCGGACGGCCTCACCTGCATCCGCCGCATCGTCGCCAATGCCCCGGCGCATCTCAAGCCCGGCGGCTGGCTGCTGTTCGAGCATGGCCACGACCAGGGTGAGACGAGCCGGAACTTATTGACTGCCGCCGCGTTCAAAGCGGCGACAACCTTTCCCGACCTGGCCGGCAGCGACCGGGTCAGTAGTGCTTATTTTTAATCAGGAGTAATCATGTCCGACGTTCAACAACGCATCCACGCTACCGTTACCGGCAATCCCGTCGTCCTCTACATGAAGGGCGACGCCCGTTTTCCCCAGTGCGGCTTTTCCTCGCTGGCCGTGCAGATCCTCAAGGCCTGCGGGGTCGACGACTTCGTTACGGTCAACGTGCTGGCCGATGCCGAAATTCGCGGCGCCATCAAGGACTACGCCAACTGGCCGACCATCCCCCAGCTTTACATCAAGGGCGAATTCGTCGGCGGCAGCGACATCATGAAGGAGATGTACCAGGCCGGAGAGTTGCAGAAGTTGCTGGAAGGCATTGCGCACGTCTGAGCGTCACGCCCGGAAAGCAAGAACCCGCCGCTGGCGGGTTTTTATTTGGCCGCGGTAAATTCCTCGAAGGCGCGCACCGCTTCGGCGGCATACATGAGGCTCGGGCCGCCGCCCATATAGACACAGACACCCAGGGTTTCCATCAGCTGCTCGCGGGTGACGCCGAGGCGAATCAACGCCTTGACGTGAAAGCCGATGCAGCCGTCGCAGTGTTGCGCCACACCGATCGCCAGCGCAAGCAGTTCCTTGTCCAGTTCGCTGAGGACTCCCGCTTTCATCGCGCCATTGTGCAGGGCGCTGAAGCCCTGCATGGTGTCGGGAACCTCCTTGCGCAGCTTGCCGATAGCCTTGGTCAGATCCGAAGTGATGGTGACGTAAGATTTGCTGGGCATGATGAAATCCAATATATAAGCGACCACTTACTTTACTTGGCGGCGCCATGGTTGGCAATCATGCGCCAAACTCCGGGCAACGAAGCGTCCCGAACGTTATGCAGGCTTGAGGGCCGCGTGGCGACCGATCGGCGCGACGCCACCCACCTGCTTGCGCCAGGTGGCGGGCGGGACGGATTCCCATTGCGCAAACGCCCTGACGAATGCGTTACTTCCCGAATAGCCAAGCAATGTAGCAATCGCGGAAATACTGCTCGTTGTGTCACGTAGCAACTGGCAGGCCAATTGGTGCCTCGCGACCTGGTGCATTTCGCGAAAACTGGTTCCTGCTTCCTTGAGTCGCCGATTGAGTGTCCTTGGATGAACGCCCAAATGCTTGGCTAGATCCGAAAGCGTACAGCACCCGGTACCGAGCAGGCGAACCAGTTGGTACTTGGCCTGAGCGGCGAAATCGTCACTGCCGACACCCCTCATGACCCCGACTTGCCGCTCGAAATAGGTTCTCAGGCCCGAATCGGCAAGTTGCACCTTCTCGGAAAGCCACGATGCGCTGAAGACCAGCCCGGTCTGCTCGATGCCAAACAGTAAAGGCGCCCCGAATAATCCACGATACAAGTTAACGTTGCCAGGCTTGTTGCGGCGAAAGCGTACTTCGCTCGGCAACCATCCGGAACCGCACAGGCTTCGCATGATATTCCACAGAAGCGCCATCGCACCGTCGTCAATCTGCTCCCAGCCTTCCGCATATGGATTAAGCGTTTGGTAACCGAAAATAGCCTGACGGCCGGCGATTTCCAGATAGGGTGCCGCCACGCGATTGTGCAAATGCAAATTATCAACGAGGTCACTGAGCGCCGTTTGCACGTCCGGCGCATTGCGCATCAGGAACCCGATGACGCCAAGCGCCGAAGCATCGTTGCGCTGTCCCAGCAGAAGGCCGAAATGGTGACAACCGCTTTCGCGCACACAAGCTGCCAGGATCGGCCCCCTTATCTCGGCAGCTATCCGGTTCTCCGGGTCGGCAAAGGCGCTTTCGGCAAACCCGAACCGCTCGAGAACCCGTTCCGGTTCTACGCCGAGTTCACGCAGCAAGCCCGGCAGATGAATAAACGGTCCGATACGAACCATCCCGCTTGGCGTTGGTGAAAACACATGGAAGGAGGCTGTGGGCGTCATGTCCGAAATATATCGCAATGTCGAAAAACGTGTAACAATTGTCTTTAAATGTGTATATCAAACGCGGCCCAAGGGTTAGAATCGTCAGATGAGGAAGCCAAGTGGGTCCGGGTGGACCATATCGTCATTTGGAGACAACATGTCGGGTTTGAATTGCCTCATTTTAGAGCACAGTCTATGATGAAACCATCGCTTGGGTACTGTTGTCCCGGACAAGGAGAGTGAGATGAGCAAGAAAAAATCGGTAAAAAAACAAGCTGTTCCCACTGGTGAAAAACTCGGGAAAAAGGCCTACGAAAAGGAACTTGAGAAGTTGCACGTCGAACTGGTAAAGCTGCAGGAATGGGTGGTCGCCAAGGGTTTGAAGGTGTGCGTGGTGTTCGAGGGGCGCGATGGCGCCGGCAAGGGCGGCACCATCAAGGCAATTACCGAACGGGTCAGTCCGCGCGTCTTCCGGGTCATTGCCCTGCCGACACCAACCGAGCGCCAACAAACACAAATGTACGTACAGCGCTTCATCCCGCATTTCCCAGCAGCGGGCGAGGTCGTCATCTTTGACCGGAGTTGGTACAACCGCGCAGGTGTCGAGCGGGTCATGGGCTTCACCGACAAACATCATGTCGAGCGTTTCCTGGAGGTGGCGCCCATGTTCGAGAAGCTGATGATCGAGTCGGGAATCATCGTGCTCAAATACTGGCTCGAAGTCAGCCCGGAAGAACAGACCCGGCGACTGGCCCAGCGCATCGACGACGGGCGCAAGGTCTGGAAACTGTCGCCGATGGACCTCAAGTCCTACAGCCGCTGGTACGACTACTCGCGGGCGCGCGACGACATGTTCGAGAAGACCGACACGCCGTGGGCGCCATGGTATGTGGCGCAGTCCAATGACAAGAAGCGGGTGCGCCTCAACATCATCACCCACTTGCTGAGCAAGATACCCTATGAGGAGATCAAGCGGCCGAAGATCGTGCTTCCGAAGCGTCAAGCGCCTGGCAAGTACAAGGAGCCGGATTATCCGTACAAATATGTGCCGGCACTATTCTGAGCGGAACAGCAAGACATGGGGATTCTCGACTGGTTCAAGAACCGGGCAGGCCAATTCGATACCGATCGGGTATCCGACGAGATGGTTCAATGGGCCGTCGGGAAAGCCGTTGCGCTGACCAACCCGCAACTGAAACTACTGCCGAACTACCACAAGCGCCTGGCGCCATCGGTTGAGGCAACGATCAGGTTTCTGCAGGGATTGGTCAAGCTGCTTCCGGCCGTCCGGCACATGTCGGCAGAAGCCTGGTCTGCCGACCCGGCGTTACGGGCCTTTTTTGTTTCGCCGACCGACCTGAAGGGCGTGCTCGCCCACGCGGACAACCTGCGCGCCCTGTTCGAGAAACATCCCGAGCTCGATGAAGCTTTTCTGGTTCTCGGCATGGCGTTCACCAAGCAGCGTGTGTTCGGTTTGGGGCTGCAAGGAGACATGATCCAGCGTGATGTGGCGCAGATGACGGTAAATTTTTCCGACCACAAAACACGACTCTGCGGACCCGACGAAACGGCCTTACGCCGCGTCATCGGTGTCGAGATTTTTGAATACCTCATTTCACGGGCCTTGTCGGAGATTGGCGCTGAACGCAGCGAGCGCCAGGAACTCCAGGCAAGCCGCGCACTGATCCGGGCACGCCTTCGCTTGCTGCAGCAACACGGACCGGGCTTGGGGTCGATGTTGGGAGAAGCGCCGGCGGAAGCCAGTCAACAGGCACGACTTGAGGCGGAATTGCTCGACAACGAGCGGCAACTGGAAACGATGGGCGGCGGAGAGGCGATACTGGAAGGCGAACTCGAAACCCTGAAAGGCGTACTCGACAACCCGCAGAATTACCTGTCGATCGAACCGAAGCGCTTGCGCGTCAGCTCAATGAATGTCGTTCTCGACGAGACGAGCACCGAATCGGGAGCAGAAATCGACTTTTCCGTCATCGAGCTGAAGGGGGCAATACCGCGGCACAGAGCCTTTGTCATCGCACGCCTCGCGCGAACCGAACTGCCGCCAGCGCAATCGATGAATTACCACGAAGCGATGCGCTATCTTTGAGCCGTTGACTCATGTGGCTCATGTAACCTCGCTCCAAACCGTGGCTCCAAATGGAACCGTAGTCAAGGAAAATCAGTATGACCAAAGAAGCCAGCAACAATCGTGGCAAATCGACAAACGACCAGCATGGCATGGGTACGCCTCTCGTGAACTGGTGGGGCCCATCCGGCGAATACATGGTTGACACCATGCAGCGCACGATCCTGTTCTGGGACCTGATGCGTCAGCGTAGTGAGCAGTATTACGCGCAAAAGGCGAAAGCAGTCCCCCACGTCCTCAACTTCGAGGCCGAGCTGATTCTTGATGGCCGAACCTTTGAACGTCCGGCCAACTACCTGCTGGTTCGGATCAACCCACCGGCCGGGGTCGAGATCGACCAGAAGAAGCGCCCATTCGTTGTTGTCGATCCGCGCGCCGGGCATGGGCCGGGCATCGGTGGCTTCAAGGCCGACAGTGAACTGGGTGTCGCGATGCGCGCCGGGCATCCCTGCTACTTTGTCGGCTTCACCCCTGAGCCGGTGCCGGGGCAGACCATCGAAGACATCATGCACGTCGAGGGGCAGTTCCTCGAAAAGGTCATCGCACTGCACCCCGAGGCCGAGGGCAAGCCCTGCATCATCGGCAACTGCCAGGCCGGCTGGGCGGTGATGATGCTCGCCGCGACCCGGCCCGAACTGTGCGGCCCGGTTATTGTTCCTGGTTCGCCGCTTTCTTACTGGGCTGGCATCGAAGGCGAGAATCCGATGCGCTACACCGGTGGCCTGGCCGGCGGCAGCTGGTTGACGCAAATGACCAGCGACCTGGCTAACGGAAAATTCAACGGCGGCCATCTGGTCAAGAACTTCGAGAATCTCAATCCGGCCAATACGCTCTGGAGCAAGGATTACGACATCTGGGCAACGATCGACACGGGGGCGGATCGCTTCCTGGAATTCGAGAAGTGGTGGGGCGGCCATGTCAATCTCAACGGCGAGGAAATCCAGTGGATTGTCGACAACCTGTTCGTGGGCAACCGTCTGGCGACTGCCGAGATCGTCACCAAAGGCGGCGAACGGATCGACCTGCGCAATATTCGCTCGCCGGTCATCTGCTTCTGCTCCAAGGGCGACAACATCACGCCGCCGCAACAGGCACTGGGCTGGATCGCCGACCTCTACACTGCTGTCGACGACATCCGGGCCTGTGGCCAGACCATCATCTATGCCATACATGAAAGCGTCGGCCACCTCGGGATCTTCGTCTCGGGCGGCATTGCCAAGAAGGAGCACCAGGAGTTCGCCTCCAATATTGATCTGATCGACGTCTTGCCACCTGGCCTGTACGAAGCGGTGATGACACCGAAGGACAAAGACGTGGCCAATCCGGAACTGGTCAGCGGTGACTGGATCGTACGTTTCGAGCCGCGCACGATCGGCGACATAAAAAACATCGTCCAGCCCAGCCTTGAAAACGAGCGTCGCTTTGCCACGGTGCAGCGCGTCTCGGAAATGAACCTCGGCCTCTATCGAACCTTCCTGCAGCCATTCATCAAGGCTAGCGTCAATGAACAGTCGGCCGAGTGGATGGAAAAACTCAATCCGTCGGAGCTGCCATTCGAAATTTTCTCCGAGCGCAACCCGATGATGCGGCAAGTTGCCCAACTGGCTGAACAAGTCCGCCAGCAACGTCGTCCCGCCGCAGCCGACAACCCGCTGGTACAGTGGCAGGCCAAGTTCTCCGAAGGCATTGTCGCGGCACTCGACGGCTACCGTGATCTGCGTGACGCCACGCTCGAACAGATTTTTCTGGCCACCTACAGCTCGCCCATACTCCAGGCCATGGTTGGGCTGCGTGCTTCGGATGAAAGCCCGCGCCGTCATCCAGGCGACGAACCCGAACGAACCGCTTTCATCGAAAAGCGCATTGCCGAACTCAAGGACAGGATTGGCGATGGCGGTCCCCGCGAAGCGGCCATTCGCTGCCTTCTCCATATCGGCATGGCCGGCCCGGGTGTGGACGAACGGGCTTTCAACGAACTTCTGCAGATTCGCGCCGAGCATGGCGGCATGGCTCTCGACGAATTCAAGCGAATCCTGCGCGAGCAGTATTTCAGCCTCTTGCTCGACCGCGATGCCGCGCTGGCCGCCATCCCTAAAATGTTGCCGGCCGACCAGGCGACCCGAGCAAAGATTCTGGAAGCCATTCAGCGCACGGTCAATGCAGTCGGAAAAGTTGAGGGCGAGCGAGCAAAACGGCTGGCAGAAATCGAAAAACTCTTCGGTGCCGCACCAAAGCCGCTTGCACGCCGGACTTCCCGCATTACTGGCTGACCCGGTTTCGATATAAGGACAAGCTCATGGAACGCAAGCACGAGAAATACGAACGACTGATTGCCCGCTGCAAGGGCATTGCACCGATTCCCACGGCCGTCGCCCACCCCTGCGACGAAAGCTCACTGAGGGGCGCTCTGGAGGCAGCCGAAATAGGCATTCTGCAACCAATCCTGGTTGGCCCTCGAAACAAGATCGAGGCGGTGGCGAAACAGTTCAATCTGGATATTTCGCCCTTTGAACTGGTTGATGCCGAACACAGCGTTGCCGCCGCCGCCACCGCGGTGCAACTGGTGCGCGAGGGCAAGGCCGAGATGTTGATGAAAGGCAGCCTGCATACCGACGAGTTGATGGGTGCCGTGGTACGCAGTGCCACCGGCCTGCGTACCGGACGGCGGATCAGTCACGCCTTCATCATGGATGTGCCAAGCCTTGACCGGCCGCTCATCGTCACCGACGCCGCGATCAACATCTTCCCGACCCTGGAAGACAAGAAGCACATCATCCAGAACGCTATCGACCTCGCGCTAGACCTCGGCATGACACAACCCAAGGTCGCCATCCTGTCCGCGATGGAGACGGTAAATCCGGATGTGCCGTCAACGGTGGAAGCAGGTGCGCTTTGCAAGATGGCCGACCGCAAGCAGATCACCGGCGGCATCCTCGACGGCCCGCTGGCCCTCGACAACGCCATTGATCTCAATGCAGCGAAGATCAAGAAGATCGACTCGCCGGTGGCGGGCATGGCCGACATTCTTGTCGCCCCCGACCTCGAGGCCGGCAACATGCTGGCCAAGAGCCTGTCCTTCATGGCCGATGCCGATTCTGCCGGCATCGTCCTCGGCGCCCGGGTACCGATCATCCTGACCAGCCGTGCCGATTCGGTCATGACTCGGCTGGCATCCTGCGCCATCGCCGCCCTGGTCGCCCAGGCGCGCCGGACCAATGCCACTGCTGGCGCCTGAACTGGACTGAACTTCGTCAATATGGCTTTATTTAACCGCCAGCTGAGCGTCAGGTGACGTTGCAGCGATTCGTAAAAGGTGAAGCACAATGAGAGTTGCCAAGACCGACGGCGTTGCCGAAGTCAATGAAGTGGTCGCCACGAAAACAGCGGCAACCATGCCTGCCGCCGGCAAGCCGATAGCCACCAAGCCCAGCAAACTGGAGGAAACAAAAGCGAAGAACAAGAAGGCGCTCGCCGATGCCTTGGTCAAGGCACAGGCGGTGAAGATCGTGCATTCGCCCTATATGCCGCCAGAAACCAAGCTAAAGGCCAGCAAGCCGGGAAAAGCAAAGAAACCCAAGCTGGTTCGTCACAAGGTCACGATGCCGGAAGTGGAATACGCCCAGATTGGCGTCCTCAAAGAGCGCATGGCATCACTCGGTGGCGAGGTCAAGCGGAGCGAACTGATGCGCGCCGGTATTGCGCTGTTAACCGCCTTGGGCGACGCCGAGCTGACCGCAGTTATGGCGCATTTCCGACGCGCCGAGACCAAGCGCAAGGCGAAGAAGGCATGATTGATTGCCTTGCCGATTCGATGCCGAAACACCCCTGAGCCGAATGGCAGGATGAAGCCAACTGCACACCTCTTCGACGAGAGCTTTACCGGGAACCATTACGCAGTCCTCGCTTCGTCTGGCCAGTGCTCGCCAGACTCGTAGTCGTGCTGATCGGACTCATGATCGCCGTCTCATGTCACTTTTTCTTGGCACGTAGCACGCAAACTGCAGATCCAGAACGATACGAAGTAAAATCAAAATTGCGTACGGCGGGAGCATGATGCAACAACCACCCGATCTTCGCTTGGAAAGCCTGTGAACACCGAAGCGACAAGCCATTACGACCCACCCAGAGCGGAAGCAGCCATGATCATCAAACCATTCCCCCTTTCATCCGCCGGACGTCCCTTGAAGTGGGCAGTTGCCGGACTGGCCGGCCTCACCCTGCTGGTAACCGCAGCCTGTGACAAGGAAAAGGCAGCGCCGCCGGGACCGCCGGTTGTCCAAGTTGTCAGTGTCGCGCAACGCGACGTGCCGATCTACATGGAATGGATCGGCTCGCTCGACGGCAACGTCAATGCCGTTATCCGCCCGCAGGTTACCGGTTACCTGGTGAAACAGAATTACCGCGAAGGCGATCTGGTGAAGCAGGGGCAGCCGCTGTTCGAAATCGACCCGCGTACTTTCGAGTCAGCCGTTGAAGAAGCCAAGGGGCTGCGTGCCCAGCAGGTTGCCCGCTTCGAAACGACCAAGGCCAACCTCGCCCGCATCAAGCCGCTGGCTGCGGTCAACGCGGTTAGCCAGAAGGATCTCGACGATGCCACCGGCTCCAATCTTTCCGCCAAGGCCCAGCTCGAAGCTGCCGAGGCCTCGCTCAAGACGGCGAAGCTGAACCTCGGCTTCACCAGGATCACTTCGCCGGTCACCGGCATCGCCGGCATCGCCAAGGCCCAGATTGGCGACCTCCTGAGTCCGAGCATGCCAACCGAACTGACCACCGTGTCGGCGGTCGACCCGATCAAGGTCTATTTCAACATCAGCGAACGCGAGTATCTCAAGTTCGCCAACGCGGCAGCGGCGGCGGGCAGAAAGCCGGAGCATGTTCCGCTGGAGCTGTTCCTCATCGATGGTTCGCTCTATCCGCATGCCGGCAATTCGGCTGTGCTCAATCGACAGGTCGATACGACCACCGGCACTTTCAAGGTCGCCGTACTGTTCCCCAATCCCGACAACCTGCTGCGGCCTGGCCAGTACGGCAAGATACGGGCAACGATGTCGGTCAACAAAGGCGCGCTGCTGGTGCCGCAACGCGCAGTCACCGAGATCCAGGGCAAATACCTGGTGGCGGTCGTCGGCGCCGACAACAAGGTTGACATCCGCCCGGTAACGGTCGGCGAACGGGTCGGCACCGAATGGGTCATCACGAAGGGGCTGCAGCCGGGCGAGCAGGTGATCGCCGAGGGAACGCAGAAGGTGCGTCCGGGTGTGACCGTGACGCCGAAACCGTTTACTGCCGAAGCGCCAGCCGAGAAACCTGCCACGTCTGCACCAGCAGCCAAGGGGTAAGCAGCCATGTCGAAGTTTTTCATCAACCGGCCGATCGTGGCCATGGTCATCTCGATCCTGATGACCATCGTTGGCCTGGTCGCCATGTCCGGGCTGCCGACCGCCCAGTTTCCAGACATCGTTCCGCCACAGATCACTGTCAAGACCACCTACACCGGCGCCGACGCACTGACCGTCGAAAAGGCGGTGGCCACGCCGATCGAGCAGCAGATGTCCGGCGTCAACAACATGGACTACATGTACTCGGTCAACGCCAACAACGGCGAGATGACCCTTAACGTCAACTTCGCCCTCGGCACCAACGCCAATACCGACCAGTTGCTCGCCCAGATGCGCCAGGGCCAGGCCGAATCGCAACTGCCGGCGGATGTGCGCAACTACGGCATCACCACGGCCAAGGCAACCTCGTCGCCGCTGCTCATGTTCGGGCTCTACTCGCCGAACGGTACCTACGACAACGTCTTCCTTGCCAACTACGCCTACATCAACATCAACGACCAGATGACCCGGGTCAAGGGAATCGCCAGCATTACCGTGTTCGGTGCCGGCCAGTACGCGATGCGGCTGTGGGTCAGGCCAGACCAACTGGCCAAGCTCAACATCACGATCCCGGAGATCATCAACGCGGTCAACGCCCAAAACACCGTGAATCCGGCGGGCACGATCGGTGCCGAGCCGGTGCCGCCGGGCCAGGAATTCACGTATGCGGTGCGCGCCCAGGGGCGGCTGGAGAGTGTCGAGGATTTTGGCAAGATCGTGCTGCGTGCCAATACCGACGGCTCGATCGTGCGCGTCAGCGATGTCGCCCGTATCGAGCTCGGCGCCCAGACCTACAGCCTGCAGGGGCGCCTCAACGGCAAGCCGGCTGCCTTGGTCGCGCTCTACCTGATGCCGGGCGCCAATGCCCTCGATTCAGCAGACGGCGCCAAGAAGCTGATGGAGAAGCTGAAGCAGAGCTTCCCGCCTGACCTGGACTATGTCGTCGCCCTCGACACCACGCTGTCGGTGAGCGAAGGGATCAAGGAGATCCAGCACACGCTGATCGAAGCGCTGGTGCTGGTGATCATCGTCGTCTTCATCTTCCTGCAGGGCTGGCGGGCGACGCTGATCCCGCTGCTGGCAGTGCCGGTATCGCTGGTCGGCACCTTCATGCTATTCCCGATGTTCGGCTTCTCGATCAACACCTTGTCGCTGTTCGGCCTGGTGCTGGCCATCGGCCTGGTCGTCGATGACGCCATCGTCGTCGTCGAAGCGGTCGAGCACCACATCGAAAACGGCATGACGCCAAAGGACGCGACGCTCAGGGCCATGGAAGAAGTGACCGGGCCGGTCATCGCCATCGCCGTCATTCTCGCCGCTGTCTTCGTACCGACCGCCTTCATCCCCGGGATCACCGGCCAACTCTACCAGCAGTTCGCAGTAACCATCGCCATCTCGGTGATCATCTCGGCATTCAACGCGCTGACCCTGAGCCCGGCGCTCTGCGCCATGCTGCTGAAGCCGAAGGTCAAGGGCAGCGGACCGCTGCAGAAGTTCTACGACGGCTTCAACAGGATGTTTGCCAAGGTGACCGGCGGTTATGTTGGTATCTGCCGGATCGCGATTCGCCGGAGTCTGGTCAGCCTTGTCTTCCTGGCGGCCGTGGCCGTGAGCATCGGATTTTTCGGCAAGGCCGTTCCCTCGGGCTTCCTGCCCGATGAAGACCAGGGTTACCTCTTTGCCGCGGTCCAGCTTCCCGATGCCTCTTCGCTGCAGCGCACCTCTGAGGTTGCCCGCCAGGCCGAAGAGATGATCATGTTGACGCCGGGCGTCAAGTACGTGACCACCATCGTCGGCTTCAGTTTGTTGAGCCAGGTGACGAGCACCTCCAGCGCCTTCTTCTTCATCACGCTCGAGGATTGGGCCGAGCGCAAGAAGCCCGAGGAGCAATACACGGTGATCAAGGCCGAGTTGAACAAAAAGCTCGGCGGCATCAGCAGCGCCGTCGCATTTGCCTTTCCGCCGCCGGCCATCCAGGGTGTCGGCACCTCCGGCGGTGCGACATTCATTCTTCAGGACCGTGCCGGCAAGGAAGTGGCCTTCCTCGCCGAGAACACTACAAAGTTCATCGAAGCCGCGAGAAAACGCCCCGAACTCGCCAGTGTTTCGACGACCTTCCGGCCAAACGTGCCGCAGTTGTTCCTCGAAGTGGACCAGGACAAGGTTCTGAAACAGGGTGTCGCCTTGAGCGATGTTTACAAGACGCTGCAGAGCTTCCTCGGTAGCGGCTTCATCAACTACTTCAACCGCTTCGGGCGCCAGTGGCAGGTCTACGTCCAGGCCGAGGGCGATTACCGGACCAACATCGAAAACGTCGGCCAGTTCTACGTGCGCAACAGCAAGGGCGAAGCGGTTCCGATGTCGGCACTGACGTCGGTGCGTAACGTCTCCGGCCCGGAATTCACGATGCGCTACAACCTCTACCGCAGCGCGCAGATCAATGCCTCGGCAGCACCGGGCTTCAGTTCGACGCAGGTCATGCGGGCGCTGGAGGAGGTCTTCGCCGAGACGATGCCCAATGAAATGGGCTACGAGTACATGGGTATGTCGTTCCAGGAGCAAAAGGCGCAGCAGGGAGTTTCGCCGGCAGTCATCTTCGGTTTCTCGCTGCTCTGCGTCTTCCTGATTCTTGCGGCGCAGTACGAGAGCTGGTCGCTTCCGTTCTCGGTGCTGCTCGGCACGCCGATCGCGATTGCCGGCGCCTTCTTCGCCCTGCTGTGGCGTGGCCAGGAGCTCAACGTCTATGCGCAGATCGGCCTGGTCATGCTGATCGGTCTGGCGGCAAAGAATGCCATCCTGATCGTCGAATTCGCCAAGATGGAGCACGAAAAGGGCGAGCTGTCACTCATCGAGGCGACGCTCAAGGGCGCGCAATTGCGCCTGCGGCCGATCCTGATGACCTCGTTCGCGTTCATCCTCGGCTGTGTGCCACTCGCCATCGCCAGCGGCGCCGGCGCCCTGTCACGCCAGGTCATGGGCAGCGCGGTGATCGGCGGCATGCTGGCAGCCACCTGCATCGCCATCTTCATCATTCCGGTGACCTTCTACGTCGTCGAAAAGATGAGCCGGAAGGGCAAGACCGGCATCAGCGATTCGGCGACCACCGGAGCAACAGCCAAGCCAGCAGTTGCCGCGAAGGGGGGAGACGACCATGCTTAAGCCAATCGCCACCGCCTTGCTCGCACTGCTGGCCAGCGGCTGCATGGTCGGCCCCGACTACGTGCGGCCGCCGGTCGACGCACCGGCCGCCTGGCGTCTCAGCGAGCAGGAAGTCAAGGATCTGGCCAATACCGCCTGGTGGGAGCAGTTCGGCGACCCGGTGCTCAACGATCTCGTCGCCACGGCCTTGCGCGAGAACAAGGACTTGATGATCGCTACGGCGCGCATCGACGAGTTTGCCGGCAAATACGGCTTCGTCCGCGCCGGGCTCTTTCCTCAGGTGGGGGCGGGCTACGAGGTAAGCCGCCAGCGGAACAGCGCAGTTCCGGGTACGGTCGACCCCGTGACCTACAACAGTTACAGCGCAGTTTTGAACGCTGGTTGGGAAATCGACATCTGGGGTCGCATCCGTCGCCAGACCGAGGCGGCGAATGCGCAACTGCTGGCCAGCGAGGAGGGAAGGAATGCCGTCGTCCTGTCGCTGCTCGGCAGTGTGGCGGGCGCCTACATCAACCTGCGCAATCTCGACCGCCAACTGGAGATCGCCAGGGCGACGGCAAAGAGCCGTGGCGAGTCGTATGAGCTCTTCAAACTCCGTTTCGAAGGTGGCGTCATCTCGCTGCTCGAGCTGAGCCAGAACAAGTCCCAGTACGAAGAGGCGCTGGCCAGCATCCCGCCGCTGGAAAAGGCGATTGCCCAGCAGGAGAACGGCCTGAGCGTGTTGCTGGGCCGCAACCCCGGCCCGATCGCCCGCGGCAAGGACATCGATCAATTGATGCTGCCGGCCATCCCAGCCGGCCTGCCTTCGGATCTGCTCGAACGCCGGCCCGACATTCGGCGTGCCGAACAGGACCTGATCGCCGCCAATGCCCTGATCGGTGCCGCCAAGGCGGCGTATTTTCCGACCATCTCGCTGACCGGATTGTTCGGCTACGCGAGCCCCAGCCTGAGCAGCCTGTTCGATGGCCCGTCGAAGGTGTGGCAGTACGGCGCGCCGATCACCATGCCGATCTTCACCGCCGGCGCGATCGCCGGCCAGGTGCAGGCGGCCGAAGCGGTGCAGCAACAGGCGTTGTTCGGCTACCAGAAGGCGATCCAGAATGCTTTCCGCGAGGTCAACGATGCGCTCGTCAACCAGGACCGGACCCGCGAACAGTTGCTGGCGCAGCGGCGCCAGGTCGAAGCCTTGCAACAGTATGCCTCGACGGCCCGCCTGCGCTACGACAACGGCTACACGAGCTTCATCGAAGTTCTCGATGCCGAGCGCAGCCTGTTCAACGTCCAGTTGCAATATACGCAGACACATCAGGTGCAGTTGCAGGCGATGGTCAATCTCTACCTGGCGATGGGGGGGGGCTGGGTCATCGAGGCCGAAAAAATGGCTCAGTCAGCCAGTGCCCGCTGATTCATCATTCGCTGTGAATGAGAGCGCCGACACGGGGCGTCCCACACACTTCGACCATGCCGCCTGAACGAGTCGCTCTCAACTTTCGGCGCCTACGGCTTGCCCGGCAACACCTGCTAACTACCGTAGCGCTGATCTGCCTGGTCGGTACGGCGCAGGCGCAGATTCCCAGCCTGTTTCCCGCAATACCCAAGAGCGAGGCAGTCAAGCCAGCGGAGGTGCTGGCACCGGCCGACCGGCGAGCCGAGGCCGAGGCGTTGCTGGCCGAGACCCGCCGCCAGCAGGAAGCGGCGCGACTGGAAGACGGCAATGCGACGGATGCCGGTGACCTGCCGGTAACGGAACGCCAGCGCCTTCTTGACCAGCTGGCCCTCACCTACGGCGAACGGGTACACCTGATCGACGAAGCCGTCGCCCGCGTGAAATCGCTGTCCGACATTCAGGGCAAGCAGGCCCAGTATGCCGAGTTCTCCGGCCCGCCCCCCTACCCGACTCCTCGTATCGATGCCTTGCGCGACGAGTTCGACCTGATACGCGAGCGGCTGAAGCACCGTGAATCAAGCAAGCATGTGCTCGAGAGCCAGAAACAGGAGTTGATCGCAGCACAGCGCCGCGCCAGCGAAGCGCTGCGTCTGGCCGACGACCGCTTGGCACGGGCAAAAGGCAAGCCGGGTCTCGAGAGCGAACGCGCGAACCGCGAGCTCTCAGCATTGCGCCTGCAATTGAGCGGGGCTCAACTGACCAATATCGACGTTGCCGTTCAGAGCGTGGAAGACGAGATCCAGGCCCTGGAACTATCGACCACCGAGACCCAGCGCCTGGTCACGCGTGTCATGGCGGAGCAAACACTGAGCAAGGAAGACGTCGAGAAGGCGCAGGCGAAGCTGCGCGACGCATTGGACAGTCTGGGGGCGGAGATCGACCGCCGGGCCGCCGCCAACTCCCGGCGCCTGGCCGAACGCGAGCGGGTGGCCGCTTCGCTCGCTGCCAGTGGGAAAAACAGCGAAGGTGACCGGCAGCTGAAATTGCTGGACGAAACACTCGAAACCGGCCGCATGGAAATGATTGCACTGCGCTGGTTGCAGAGCATCGTACGTTACAGCATCGACAGTTGGGGCCACCGCCTCGCCGTACTTGGCAGCGCAGATGCGGCAGCGCGGGAATCCGCCATCGCCCAGATGAAGCGCATGAAGACCGACCTGGAGAGCAAGCGTCTACTCCTGCGCGAGCTCGAAGCCAGCGAACAGGAAACCGTCGCGCAGCAGGAACTGCGCCTCAAGGACGCTCTGCTCGACGGTGAAACAAGCGCCCGCGAATCCGCCATACTTGACGCACAAAAGCAGCGCGTTCGGGCGGTCCAGCGTGTCTTGCTGGCGGCCACCAAGATGGACAGGCAGCTGGCGCGCTGGCTGGACGATGCCGGCGTCTCCGCCAAGGCGGACACGCTGAGTAGCTGGAAGGTGGCGGCGCTGCGCATGGTCGGGCTGATGAAGCAGGTCTGGAATTTCGAACTGTTCGCCGTCGAGGACTCGACAGTCGTCGAGGGCAAGACGATCACCACGTCGTATGGCGTGACCGTCGGCAAGAGCATCGGAATATTGCTGCTCTACGCCTTCGCCTACTGGCTGTTCGCGATGCTGACCCGCGTCCTGGAGCGCCTGATGGTCGAGCGTTTCAAGGTCGACCCCCAGGTGGCCAGCGTCATCCGGCGCTGGCTGATGATCGCCGTGTCATTCGTGCTGATCATCCTGATTCTCAACCTGGCGCGCATCCCGCTCACCGCCTTCGCCTTCATGGGCGGCGCACTGGCCATCGGCATCGGCTTCGGCACCCAGACGATCATCAAGAACGTGATCAGCGGGATCATCATCCTGTTCGAGCGCAAGATCCGGGTCGGCGACATCATCGCCATCGGTGGCACGACGGGCTACGTCACCGCAGTCGACCTGCGCGCCTCGACCGTACGCAGCTTCGACGGGGTGGAGGCGCTGGTGCCGAACTCGACGTTCCTTGAGAACCAAGTCGTCAACTGGACCTATTCCAACTCGCGCATTCGCCGCGAAGTCCGCATCGGCATCGCCTACGGCTCACCGGTTCGCCAGGCATCCGATGTCATTCTCGGTTGCGCCGAGGAACACGGTCAGGTTCTCAAGGATCCGCCTCCCGAGGTCTTTCTGGAGGATTTTGCCGACAACGCGATACTGATGGTGCTGGTGTTCTGGGTCGAACTCGGACCAAACCTGATGGGACGCCGGGTCGACAGCGACCTGCGCTTCATGATGGAAAAGCGCCTGGCCGCTGCCGGCATAACGATTCCCTTCCCGCAGCGCGATGTGCACCTGAAAGTCGCCGATGGGGTAACGGTGCGCATGGCGCCGCCTGCCGGTGAAAGCCCCGCCGACCTAGCGCCCTGAGCGTAACGCCCGCTGACGCCTGGTCGGTTCGCCGAAGGTCAGGGTATATACGGCATCGAGCGCATTGTCGCTGCCAGCGCGGGCAATCAGCGATACCTGCCGGTTGAGATTGATGGTCAGCTTGACGACGCTGCCGGCGCGACCCAGCGCCTGTTCGTAGGAAAGCAGCGCATTGTTCGACAAGCGCCGGCCGACGGTAAGGATCTGCTCGCCAGTGCCCGACGTGTTGTCGAAGCTGTTGCCGACCACCCGACTGCCGATCTGGCGCCCGCCGTTGTCGCCGAGTTCCCCCTGGCGCACGCCAAATTCGTCGATGCCAAAACCCTGCTTGATCTCGCGCACGAGCCCACCCGAATCGTTACCGAGCAGGCTGCCGGCCGCCGACAGCAACAACATGGCGGAGCCGCCCCCACCCTGATCCGGGCCATGACCCAGAACCAGCCAGCTGAGCTTTTCAGCATCCGGCAGGTCGGGATCGGAAATCAGGCGCACGACCGGCCGCTGCACCGTGCCGCTGATCTGGACGCCAGCCTCCACTGCCAGCCCGCGGCGCACAGCGCGTGCATCGATCGCCGGATTATCGGGCAGGCCCTGAAAAGTCAGGATGCCGTGCTCGATTTCCAGCTGCTGGCCATAGGCCTCGAAACGCCCATCCTGTGTGCGTATCCGGCCGCTCGCCCGCGGCAGGTCGCGGCCCTCGGCACGCAGGCGAACGCTGCCGGCAAGACGGGTTTCAAGGCCAAGGCCACGAAAGTAGAAATTCCGGCCAAGACTGGTTTCCAGGTCGAGGTCAAGCCGGGGGCGCAGCGCCGAAGGCGGTGCGCCGTCCGCGGTCTTGATCACCACGTCATCGGAAAGCCGGGGTCTGCCCATCGGTGCCAATTGCCAGAAGGCGGCATCGACGGCCAGCTTGCCACGCACCTTGAGCGCTTCCCTGGCCAGGGAAATATTGCTGTCCCCAGAAACCAGCATCCACTGGTCGTGAACCTGGAAGACACCGACGCGATCCAGATGAACATCCAGCGTGGCACCGTCAGCGCTGCGGTCGACACGCATTTGACCGGTAATTTCGAGGCGCCCAGGACGCTCGAGCTTCGCCGCCAGCGTCTCGCCGGCAGCTTTTTTCAGGGTGCCGGGCGGTGCTTGCAACGGGCTGTCGAAGGCCAGCCGCCCGACGCGCAGCAGGTTGTCGTCGAGCTGCGCGTCGAGTTCCCCGTTGCTCAGGCGCATGCCCTGCTCCGGGAGCGACAGCGCCAGTTCCGCGCCGCTGAAGCGCCCCGACGCCAGGGGGTGTTCCGGGGTGCCGTCCAGCTTCAGCTCACCCTTGAAGCGACCGCCGCTCTGCCAGCCGTCGCCGAGCAACTCGGCAATCCAGGCGAGATCGGCAATTTCGCTGCGCAGCGAACCCTGCCAGGGTGCCTGCCGGTTGAGTGTCCACGCATCCCGCATCGTCGCCTCAAGTTGGCCGCTGATCGACCCCAGACGCGGCCCGCTACCACTCACGTCGGCATGCAGCTTGCGCGCCCCAGCATCAGCCTGGAAGCGCAACTTCCAGGGGTCGCCCGTCAGCAGCAACGGACCGACGCGCCAGGCCGCTACCCCCAGCGTAACTGCGGCCGGCTGGGCCAGTGCGAAGGAGCGAAATTTTTCCTCGGCAGCCAGCGTCGCTTCGAGCAGCCGGCCGGACCACTGCAGTTCCCGGCCAGGATCCGAGATCCCGCCCTCGGCGGTCAGGCTCAGGACGTTGCCGCCGGCAATTTCTCCGGTGACCCGCAGCTTGTGCTGACTGCGCGTACCGCCCACATGCACATCCAGTTTTTTCAGTTGCTCGGGCTGGTCGACACTGTCGAATGCCGCCACCCGTGCCTCAAGCTTGAGCGGGCTGTCCGGCCGGCTGCCGAAGTCGGCCACCAGACTGCCCTCCCTGATCCGCCCGATACCCGGCAAGGCGAGGCGCGGCGTCGCCAGATCGGCGGTCAGCGTCGGTTGCGCCGCAGTACCGCCAAGCCGGAGATTCCCGGTCACACTGCCCTCCAGCCCGTACGGCGCCAGATCTGGCGCTGCGATATTGACCAGCAGGCTGTCGCCGGCCTGGCCGAAAGCCCCCTGCGCGCTCAGCTGATTCTTTCCGGCCGCCAGTTGCACCTCGGCCCGCGGAATGCGCGGCCAGTCGATGACGAGGTCGCCGCGCCCGGTCAGCGGCTGGCCGGCAAGGCGGCTGTCGCGCAGCGCGAACCGGGCCTCGACGACCGGGCGCGGCTGGAGCCGGCCGCTGCCCGAAATAGTGCCGTTGAGCATCGCTGCCGGCACCTGTGCGAAGCGGCTGGGGTCGAAGCGCGCCAATTCGCCGTTGGCCGAAAATGCCATTTCCTGCTTCGTATCGAGGGTCCCGCTGATGTTCAGCCGCGCGTCGCTGGCGCTCAACGCAAGACGCGACAGGCTGACAAGGCCGTTCTCGTGGCTCACTTCGCCATCCAGCGCGAAGCGGGCATCGCTCAGCTTGAACGACAACTGCTGGCGCTCGCCGCCAATTCGCGCAGAAATCGGGCCGTTCAGGCGGGTCGACCGCAACACACTGACCAGTTGCAGCGCATCGATGGCGCGCGCGTCGAGATCGAGCGCCAGGGTGCCATCACGCCAGCTTCCGCTACCGCTCAGTTGCCCCGCCCCCGGCAGACTGGTCACGAGATCCGCCAGACTGCCGCCATCGTCGCCCAAGACGAAACTGCCGCTCAACTTTTCCAGCGGCAGGCGCTGCTGATCAAGGGGGCCGGCCATGCTGTTACCCACAGCGAAATTGCCGTTCAGCACACCAGCCTGCCGCTCGTCCGGCTTGACCTCGGCACGCAGCGTCAGGCGGGCCTGCGGCGCACCGGCGACCCAGGCGGCCGGATCGACATCGGCCAGCGCCAGCTGCACCTCGACAAAGGCATGGCGGGCGAAGGGCGTCAGCGTGGCCTGCGCGTCCCCTTGCAGACCTTCCGCCGCCGATATCTTGAGCAGAATGCGGTCAACTGGCCCGGCCGCCTCGGCGATCAGGCGCACCGGTTGTTCGTCGAGCTGACCGGAAAGCGTCGCGCTGACCCGCACCGGTAATGGCGCCTCGCCACCCAGCGTCATTTCACCGCTAATCGTGGTCTTGTCGAAACTGCCGCGCAGGTCGCTCAAGCGGTGATTCAGGCCGTCGCTGGCGAAGACCGCGTGCAGGTTGGCAAGACTGAACGCCTTGCCATAGTCGAGAACAGAAATTGCGATCTTTTCGATGTTGACCGCAACGGGCAGGCGTAATCCGTCCGGTGGCTCGCTTGCCTCGTCCGAACCGGCGATGTTGACAGCCACCCGGTCGGCGCCGAGTTCCGTGATGGACAGGCGCGCCACCAGTAGCTTGGACGGCGACCAGTCGACACGCAACTGCTCGATCGCGACATCGACACCGGGCGCCTGCCAGGCGATTCGCCCGAATGCCAGCGGCCCGGCGAGCCGGCCTGAAGGTTGTTCCAAGCGCAGTTGGCCACCGCTTGCCGATTCGGCGAGGCGCGCCAGCGTGCCCAGTCCGCTTTCGCTGAAGCCGAGCCAGATGCCGGCGGCGGCCGAGAGTCCGATCAGTGTGGCGCCGGCGAGCGGGAGAATGAGTCTTTTCATGTCAGAAGGGGATCGCCAGCGAGAAATGCAGGTGAACCGACTCGCTTTGCTGGCCATAGGCGACATCGACGGCGATGGGGCCTGCCGGTGTCCGCCAGCGGCCGCCAATCCCGTAACCGACCGCGAGACTGACATCGCTCAGGCTGTCGACCGCATTGCCGGCATCGACGAAAGCAGCGATGCCCCATTGCTGGTCGAGCCAGTGCGTGTATTCAACCGTAGCCGTCGCCAAGTAGCGGCCACCGACGGTGGCCGAGCCATCCTTGACGCCAAGACTCTCGAAGCTGTAACCGCGCACCGAGTTGGTGCCGCCGGTACGAAATACGTATTCCTGCGGAATGCCGTCGCGCGATTCGGCAATCGTATAGCCCACCTCGCCACGCACGGTCAGGACATCGCGCTCGCCAACCGGGAAAAACTGCTGATAGCGCCCAAACAGCCGGATGAAACTCTGGGTCGACAGGATCGCCTCGGCCGCACCGCCAACCTGTCCATTCAGCACGATGCCGTCGCGCACATTGAGTGGATCATCCACGTGGCGCCAGGTCCACGCCATATTGGGAACCAGCGAGCGGTTGTAGCTGTCGGGCGCGCCATCCGGTTTCAGGTGTTCGTCCTGCCAGGTCAGCGACAGGAGATTTTCCAGTCGGCCGCTGCGCCACGCCTGCTGACCGCCGATGGCTATCCGTTCGGTCACCAGTCCCTGGATATCGGTCGCCTGCGCCATGACGCCGACACTGTTGTGTCGTTGTCCGGCACTGGGGGGAAAGAGAATATCGGCAAAGGCGGTCTGCTTTTTTTGCTCGAGGCGCAGGCCGGAGTTCAGTTCCCAGGCCTGCCCGAAAAGATCGGCCGTCTGAAAACCGGTTTCGACCCGGGCACCTGTATTTGAACTGATGCCGGCGCCGAACGACAAGCGATGCGCCGCCCGCTCGCCGAGGCGCACGATCACCGGTGCGGTTACAACGCCTTCGGCATCCGGCGGCGTGTCGCGGTCGATGCTGACGAGTACCGAGCGGAACTGCGGCGTCGCCTGCAAGGCCGCTTGCAAGGCATTGAGATCGGCTTCGCGATAGGGCGCGCCCGGACGTACAGTCAGATTGTAGCGCTCGACCAGGGAGGCCGGATAACGCTCCAAACCTTCGATCTTCAGTTCGCCAAAGCGGAACGGCGGACCGCTGTCATAGTGCGCCATCAGGCGCGCTTCCCGGGTTGCGGGATCGATCGTCGCCTCGCTATCGATCAGGCGGGCGCCGGCATAATCCTCGTCCAGCAATTGCAGCAGCAATTGCTGCTTGGCACTGTTCCAGTCCTGCTGGCGAAACGGCCGGCCCACCGGAAGCGCCCATCCGGCGATCAGTTCCTGCCGCCTTTTCGGCGCCAGCGGGCCGTCGACCGCAACATCCACCGCCGCAATCAATGTGCGCGGACCCGGATCGATTGTGATGCGCAGGTTGCCATCCGTCTCGGCAAAATCGAACTGCGGCGAAAAATAGCCCTCGGTAGACATGATCTCGCCAAGCTGGCGCTGCAGGCGCGCCTTACCACCAGACCCGGGCGCCACTTCGGCGGGCAGGTAAGGCGTCAGCAAGGCGGTGATTTCCTCCGGCGCGCGCAGATCGGTCGTGTCCGCCCGCGCCAGCGAGGCAAGCGCGACAACGACAAACGGAAGCAGGCAGCGGAGCGTAAGGCCCAAGGGGAACATGCGGCATTTTATCCGCGACTGGCTGCAACCGCTTCGCTTGTTAACAACAGGAGGCCGTGCGCCAATGCTCTCCACTCAGGCCATGATATTCACACCACCATCGACATACATCGTTTCACCGGTCAGGCGCCGCGCGTAGGGGGTGGCCAGGTAGGCGCAGGTAAAGCCGACATCCATGATATCGACGAGTTCGCCGACCGGCGCCCGCTTGCCGGCTTTGTTGAGCATCAGGTCGAAATCCTTGAGCCCCGACGCCGCGCGCGTCTTCAACGGGCCCGGCGAGATTGCATGGACGCGGATGCGCTGCGGCCCGAGTTCGTAGGCCAGGTAGCGGCACGAAGCCTCAAGCGCCGCCTTGACCGGCCCCATGACGTTGTAGTTGGGTTCGACCTTCATCGCGCCGTGATAGGTCATTGCGAACATCGTGCCGCCATCCTTCATCAATGGCGCGGCCAGCCTGGCCATGCGGATGAAGGAATGAACCGAGATATCCATCGCCATGGCGAAGCCGTCGGCCGAACAGTTGAGCAGCCCGCCCTTGATATCTTCCTTCTTGGCCGAGGCGATCGAATGGACCAGGATGTCCAGTTGCCCCCATTCTTTCTCGATGCGCGCGAAAAGTGCCTCCAGTTCGCCCTGCCTGGAAACATCGAGCGGCGCGAAAATCGAGGCATCCAGCGCCTTGGCCAGGGGCTCGACATGCGGCCTCGCCTTCTCGTTCAGATACGTAATCGCCAGGTCGGCACCGACCTCCCGGAATGCCCTGGCGCAGCCATAGGCGATGGAGTCATCGTTGGCGATCCCGACGACCAGCGCCTTCTTGCCTTCGAGAATGGGGCTGCGAACATCCGTACTCATGCGAACCTCCACCTTGTAATGGGAGACTGGATCAGTTTACTCTACCGACGCAATTAGCGTGAAAACGCTGTGCTATTCTACGCCCAAGAATTTTCGGCCCATCGCCGGAGGAACCTCGAATGACCATTTTTCGTTCCCTGATCCTGAGCCTGCTTGCCGCCAGCCTGCTGCTGACCGGCGCAGCACGCGCGCAAGGCTCGACGCCTGCGGCCGGCGACCCGCCACCGCTCACCGCGCAGGAGCTCGACGCGCTGCTCGCCCCCATTGCGCTCTACCCGGACGCCCTGCTCTCGCAGGTCCTGATGGCCTCCACCTACCCGCTGGAGGTCGTTTCAGCCGCCCGTTGGGCCAAGGCCAATCCCGACGTCAAGGGCGACGCCGCGCTGAAGAAGGTCGAGAACGAGACCTGGGACGTCAGCGTCAAATCTCTTGCCGCCTTCCCCAGCATCCTCGACATGATGAACGAGAAGCTCGACTGGACGCAGAAGCTCGGCGACGCCTTCCTCGCCCAGCAGAAGGATGTGCTCGCCTCGGTTCAGCGTCTGCGCAAGCTGGCCAAGGATAGTGGCAACCTGGAAAGCAACCAGCAACAGGTGGTGCGCAGCGAGGCCCAGGCAATCGTCATCGAACCGGCCCAGCCGCAGACGGTCTATGTGCCAGCCTACAACCCGACGGTGGTCTATGGCACCTGGCCCTATCCGGCCTATCCGCCCTATTACTACCCGCCCCCGGCCTACTACTATCCGGGCGCCGCACTGGCGACCGGATTGGCCTGGGGTGTCGGCATCGCGGCCGGTGCTGCGTTAATCGGCGGCGCCAACTGGGGTGGCGGCGATGTCACCATCAACGCCAATCGCGCCGCGAACATCGACCGCAACTACAGCCGCAGCAGCAGCAACTCGTGGCAGCACAATTCGCAGCACCGCGGCAATGCCGGCTATCGCGACTCCGCCTCGCAACAGAAATTCGGTAACAAGCAGGCTGAGAGGTCACGCGAGGAATTCCGCGGCCGCGAGGGTGGTGACCGTGGTGGTGACCGTGGTGGTGACCGTGGTGGTGACCGTGGTGGTGACCGTGGTGGTGACCGTGGTGGTGACCGTGGTGGTGACCGTGGTGGTGACCGTGGCGGTGACCGTGGTGGCGACCGTGGTGGCATCGGCGGAGGTGACCGTGGTGGCGACCGTGGTGGCATCGGCGGAGGTGACCGCGGCGGCGTCGGCGGCGGGAACAGCGGAAGCCGCGGCAACGCCTTCGATGGCGTCAACTCCGGCAACCGCGATGCCAGCCGCGGCCACAGCAGTGCTGGCGGGGCTGGCCACACGGGTGGCGGCTCCAGCTTCGGGGGTGGCGGTGGTGGCGGCGGCCGTTCATTCAGTGGCGGTGGCGGCGGTCGCGCAGGTGGCGGTGGCGGCCGCGGTGGTGGCGGACGGCGCTAAGGAGACTAGGACATGAACATGAAAAAACTGAACCCCCTGCTGGCAGCCATCCTACTCGGCGGCGCACTTGCTCTGCCGGCGCCGGCTGCACTTGCCGCTGGCCAACAATCATTCGCAACGCCGGAAGCGGCAATGGAAGCCTTTGGCACCGCCGTCATCGACGGCGACGAGGCCGCGTTGCGGGCGATGTTCGGCGCAAATTTCCGCCAACTCATCCCCCCTGTCGGTGCCGAACTGCGCTACGAGTTTATCGAGGCTTGGGCCAAGTCGCACAAGATCGAGACGGACGGCGACCGTCGAGCACGGATAGCTGCCGGCCTGAAAGACTGGACCCTGCCGATCCCGCTCGAGAAAACCGCTGCAGGATGGCGCTTTGACATGAAAGCCGGCATGGACGAGATCGCCATTCGCGAGATCGGCCGCAATGAGCTGTCGGCGATTCAGGTCGCCAAGGCCTACGCAGACGCCCAGCGGGAATATTTTGTCAAGGACCGCAACGGGGATGGCGTACCGGAGTACGCGCAGAAGTTTGCGAGCAGCCCGGGCAAGATGGACGGACTCTACTGGCCAGCCACGGCGAACGAGGAACTCAGCCCGCTGGGACGCCGACTGGCCGATGCTGCCGCCGAGAAGGGCCGCAAGCCGGGCACCTACCACGGCTACAGCTACCGCATCCTGACCGCCCAGGGTCCGGATGCGCCTGGTGGCGCGCGCAGCTACATCGCGGATGGCCGCATGACCGGCGGCTTCGGCCTGCTTGCCTGGCCGGCCAGCTATGGCAAGAGCGGCATCATGAGTTTCATGATCAATCAGGATGGCCAGGTCTATGAAAAGAATCTCGGCAGCAATACGGCAGCCCAAGCGGCCCGTGTAGTAAGCTTCAATCCGGATGCGTCGTGGCGGAAAGTAAGCGATAATCCGTGAAAATTCTCGAATTTTTGAATTACAATACGCCGTCTAATTTTTTTGACAGGGAATCCCTCATGATCAACTACGCCAAGAAATCGCTCATTCTGGCTCTGCTGGCCGGTATCGGCTTTGGTGCCACCGCCGTCCAGGCACAAGAACGCGTCTATGTCATCGACCAGCGCGACGTCGTCGCCAAGAGCGGCTTCGGCCTCTGCTGGCGTACCGGCTACTGGACCCCGGCTGCTGCCGCCAAGGATCCGGCTGGCTGCGAATGCGACAAGGACCTGCTGCCGAAGGAAGTCTGCGAGCCGCCGGCACCGCCTATGGCCGCTGCACCGAAGCCGACTGCCGAGAAGATCACCGTCGCTGCCGATGCGCTGTTCGACTTCAACAAGGCCACGCTGCGCCCCGAAGGCAAGGCCAAGCTCGACGAACTGGTCTCCAAGGCCAAGGCCATCAAGCTTGAAGTGATCCTCGTCGTCGGCCACACCGACCGCATCGGTTCCGATTCCTACAACCAGAAGCTGTCCGAGCGTCGCGCTGCCGCCGTCAAGACCTATCTGGTGTCCAAGGGCATCGAAACCAACCGTGTCTATACCGAAGGCAAGGGCGAGAAGCAGCCGGTCACCGGTGACAAGTGCAAGGGCAATGCGCCGACCAAGGCTCTCATCCAGTGCCTACAGCCGGATCGCCGTGCCGACATCGAAGTCATCGGCACCAAGTAAGACGCCGCGCTTCAGCAAAAACCCCGCGCAAGCGGGGTTTTTTTTGGTCCACGCAATTCCAGGAAGATCGCCATGATCCCTTTTCTCCGCCAAGTCGCTGCAGCCCTGATGCTGACGGTGTGCACGCATGCCTTGGCCGATAGCGGCCGCCCGAAAATTGGCCTCGTGCTCGGTGGCGGGGGAGCACGTGGCTCCGCGCATATCGGGGTTCTGGAAGTTCTCGAAGAGTTGAAGATACCGGTCGACTGCATTGCCGGCACCAGCATGGGCGCGCTGATTGCCGGCGCCTATGCGTCCGGCCTGACGCCGGCGATGATGCGCAAGGCGATGGCCGAGGCCGACTGGAACGACATGTTTACCGACATCCCGGATTACTCGGACGTCAACTTTCGCCACAAGCAGACGTTGCAAAAATTCATTCCCGGCTCCGAGTTGGGTGTCACCAGCAACGGCATCCGAACCCCGCCCGGTGTCGTCGACGGGGTCAAGATCAAGCTCTTCTTCAACCGTCTGGTGGGCGCCGGCAAAGACGAGCGGGTCATCGAAAAGTTGCCATTGCCGCTGTCGATCATCGCCACCGACATCGGTACCGGCCGGCGGGTCGTCATGCGCGAAGGCAGCCTGACCTCGGCGATGCGCGCCAGCATGTCGGTCCCCGGATTGCTGTCGCCGATCGTTCTCGATGGCAAGAAGCTGGTCGACGGCGGGCTCGTCGATAACGTGCCAATCGAGGAAGCGCGTGAGCGCTGCAACGCGGATATCGTCATCGCCGTCAACGTCGGATCGCCGCTGATGGATGCCGATCAGGTCGGCTCCTTGCTCACCATTTCAGCCCAGATGGTCAACATCCTGACCGAGCAGAACGTGACCCGCTCACTGGCCACGCTGAAGCCGACTGACATCCTCATTCAGCCCGACCTCGGCACGATTACCGCATCGAATTTCAGCCGCAATGGCGAAGCCGCAGACCGCGGGAAAGTTGCCGCCGATGCCGCCCGCCAGCGCCTCTCCCAACTCGGCGTCGACGCGGCAACCTATGCCGAGTGGCGCGAGCCGATCAACCGCCGCAACAAGCCTGCTGCGATCATCGACGAAATCGAAATCGCCGGCCTCGACCGTGTAAACTCGGCCATGGTCGAACGTCAATTGACCGTCAAGCCCGGCGAACCGCTGGAGGGCTCCAATATCGACAATGACATCCTGCGCATCTACGGCGACGGCTTTTATCAGGGCGTCGACTACCAACTGGTCAATTACCGCGACCGCAACATCCTGCGCATCCTGCCGGTCGAAAAAAGCTGGGGGCCGGATTACCTGCGCTTCGCGCTCAACCTGGACACCGATTCGAGCCAGGGGTCCAGCTTCAACCTGCGCGCCGGTTACCAGAAGACATTGATCAACGACCTCGGTGCCGAAATGCTGGCAACCGTCAACATTGGCAGCAGCGCAGGCGCCGGACTCACTTACTACCAGCCGCTTGATCAGGCGCAGCGCTTCTTCGTCGAAGCCGGGCTGAAATACGAGCGCAGTCCGCTGAATATCTATCAGGATAACAAGCGTATCGCCCAGTACATGAATGCGGATACCGCCGCCGCCGTCTGGGCAGGCACCAACATCGGCATCGTGGGGCAGGCGCGCCTCGGCTGGATCGAGCAAAGGCGTTCCTTCGACCGGGATATCGGCAGCGCACTGTTGCCCGACTTCAAGACCAACTATTCCGGGTGGATGGCATCGCTCGCCCTCGACCAGATGAACCGCCTCTATTTTGCAACCCGTGGCTGGGCGACAAGGCTGGACTATTTCGATTCCAGCGAAGCCGGGTTTTCGCGCGTGGATGCAGACATCAGAGGCGCTTTTTCGCTGGGCAAGACAGTGTTCAACGGTCGGGTCAATTATGTCGGATCGCCGCAGGGCCAACTACCCATCTTCAATCCAGGCAGGCTGGGCGGCTTCCTGAACATGAGCGCATTCGCCCGCGGGCAAATCCTCGGCGACGACATCACCTATGCCGGCATCCGCGCCGAGCAGATCATCGGCACCTTCCCGACCGGCCTGCGCGGCGACGTGCGCATCGGCCTGGCGCTCGAAGCCGCACATGTCGGCACCTACTACACCGAAACCAACCTGCGCGGAACCGATATTCTGGACTCGACGGCCATCTATCTCGGCGGGGAAACGATTTTCGGGCCAGCCTACCTTGGCTTCGGCTATTCGACCAGCGGCGTGGCCAACGCCTTCCTGTCGATTGGCATCCCGTAATCGATGCCCGCCGTACAGTTCACTGGCATAATCAACATTTTACGAAGGAGATTCGCGCAATGAAAACCCGTTCCCTGCTGCTCGCCACGCTGATTGCCGTTCTGCCCGCCCTTGCTGGCGCCCAGGACGCACCGAAGGCCGCCACCATCGTCGAAAAAGAGAAGGGCGCCGTCACCTTCGGCGAGACCGTCGAACTGCAGGGTGTCATCATTGCCATCGACAAGAACACGCGCGCGGTTACCATCAAGGGGGGATCGGGCAATGTACTGACGATTACCGCCGGGCCGCAGGTCAAGAATTTCAGGAAAATCAAGGTTGGCGACCTGGTGACGCTGAATTACGTTTCCGCACTCGGCCTTGAACTGAAAAAAGGCGGCGGCCGGTTGCGCGAGCGCATCGAATCCGAGCAGGCTGCGGCGGCGAAGCCCGGCGAAAAGCCGAGTGCCGGCATGCTGCGCACGGTCAAGGTCATCGCCGACGTAATGGCCGTCAACGCTGCTGCCGGCTCGATCACCCTGCGCGGCCCGCAGCGCAGCATCGACCTGACCGTCAAGGACAAGGAACTGCTGAAAGACATCCGGGTTGGCGACCAGATCGCCGCCACCTACGAGGAGGCCATGGTCGTGGCCATTACGCCGACCCCACCTCCGGAACCTGAAGCCGCGCCGGCACCCGCTCAGCAATAATCACCGTGAAGGGTACAGACATGGCCGGAAAACTCCTTGCCCTGATCAGCGGCTGCCTGCTGCTGGCCGGACTTGCGTTTGCGCAGATCAATATCAACACCGCCAACGTAGACGAACTGGACAGCCTCAAGGGCATCGGCCCGAGCAAGGCGCAGGCCATTGTCGACTACCGTCGAAAAAACGGTTCCTTCAAATCCATCGACGATCTTGAGAATGTTCCCGGCATCGGCCCCGCGACACTGAAAGATATTCGCGGCAGCGTCATGGTCAGCGGCACGTCGCGGCCGACACCCACCGCCCCGCCGGCTACCCAGGCGAAGGCCAGGCCGGCGGCTGCTTCGACTGCCGCGCTACCCGCCCCGGCGCGACCGGCAACGCCATCGTCCATGCAGCCGGCAAAGCCGACGGCGCGCATTGAAACCAGCGCCCCTGAATCTCCGGCAGCCCCGCGAGCAGCACCGGCGGCCCCCGCCCGTCCGGCACAGCCTGCATCCGCAAAACCGCCTGCCCCGTCGGCGCCCTCCCCAACCAGCGAAGCGGCCCCGGCCATGCCTGCCAAACCGGCCATGCCAGCCAGACCTGCTGCAGCACCGATGGCAACGCCGGCCGCGCCGGCTTCC
Source organism: uncultured beta proteobacterium (assembly GCA_963741765.1). Taxonomy (GTDB): domain Bacteria; phylum Pseudomonadota; class Gammaproteobacteria; order Burkholderiales; family Rhodocyclaceae; genus Azonexus. The sequence goes on along the minus strand of CAVUJN010000016.1, from coordinate 34,865 downwards.
CCAGCCAGGCCGGCCCAACCCGCACAGCCAGCGCGCCCACCTGCCAACTGACCGGAACGGTTTGACCGATCGCCTGACCCTCTGCGCCACCAATCGCCTCGCCCAGACCTTGCGCGGCGAGGTACCGGGGAATGCCGCGGTCTGGCAGACGCCGCTGGCGTTGACCGTCGGGCAGTGGCTGGGCAACCTGGCCGACGAAGCCCTCCTCATCGGCATCGCCGAGTTGCCCGCCGCGCTCGACCCTTTTGCCGAACGCCTGCTCTGGGAGGAGATCATCGCCGCCTCGCTGACCGCAGCGGTGCCGCTTTTCGACATTCAGGGCATGGCCGCTTCGGCCGCCGAAGCACATGCCCTGTCGTGTTTGTGGAACATCCGGCCGGCCGCCAACCGGGTCGCCGACGAAGCCCGGCTCTTTGCCAGCTGGCAGGGCGAATTTGCCAGGCGTTGCCAGGCCGCCGGCTGGTGCGACGCGATCAGCTTTCAGCAACGGGTGATCGAGCTGATCGGAGCCGGGCATTTTGTCCTGCCGTCTGCCGTCGCCTTCACCGGCTTTGACCGCCTGACCCCGCTCGAAAAGGCCTTGATTGCCGCACTGACCGGTCGCGGCGTCAGCGTTGAAAATTCGGCCGAATTCGCCGTCGACCGCAACGGCACGCGGCAAACGCTCCCGTGCGCCGATGTTGCGGCTGAATGCGCAGCAATCGTGACCTGGGCCGCCAGGCATCTGGCCGACAATCCCGAATGCCAGCTCGGCATCGTCGCGCCCGATCTGGCCAATGTCCGCGACCGGCTCGAATTCATGCTCGACGACGCGCTGCACCCGCCGCTGATTCGCCCCGACGCTGCCGAGGCACCGCGCTGTTTCAACTTTTCGCTTGGCCGCGCGCTGGCCGAGCAGCCGCTGATTCGGGTCGCCCTCGACCTGCTGGCGCTGGGCAGCGGTCGCGCCAAGCTCGAACAAGGCCGGATCTCCGGACTGCTGCTGGGGGGTGCTTGGGGCGCGGGGGAAGCGGAAGCCGACGGGCGTGCCCGGCTCGATGCCGCGCTGCGCCGTGATCTGCCTTACTTCACGACCTTGCCGGCAGTGATCCGGCTCGCCGCGCGCCTGGACGAAAGCCAGCCGCCGCTCTGCCCGCAAAGCGTGGCGGCGCTGCAAGGCTTTGTCGACGTCATGGCGAATGCGCCCAAAAAATCATTGCCGGGCAAATGGCGCGCCGTCTTCAACAAGGCGCTGCACGCGGCAGGCTGGCCCGGCGACCGCGCGCTGTCCAGCCACGAATTCCAGGCGCGCCGCGCCCTCGGCGAAGTCCTTGAGCGCTTCGCCCGTCTCGACGTGCTGCTCGGGCCGCTGTCGCTCAACGAAGCGGTGCGCCGCCTCGCGCAACTCTGCCGGCAGCGCATCTTCCAGCCGGAGACCCGGGGCCGGCCGGCGATCCAGGTGCTCGGCGTACTTGAAAGCGCCGGCCTCGATTTCGACGCGCTGTGGGTGATGGGCATGAACGACGATCTGTGGCCGCCGCCACCGCGCCCCAACCCGCTGCTGCCGGCCGAATTGCTGCGTGCGGTCGGCGCCGCGCATGCCAGCGCCGAGATCGAACTTGAGTTCGCGCAGCGGGTGCATGCCCGCCTGTCGCAGGCGGCGCCGGAAGTGACTTTTTCGTGGTCGCGCGCCGACGGCAACCGCGTCTTGCGCCCCAGCCCGTTGATCGCCGGCATTTCCGGGAGTACTGAAGCGGCGACCGGAATATCGACGCTGGCGCGGCAGCTGGTTGACCAAGCCGCAAGCGCCGGTGAAGCAATCGCCGATGCGCTGGCGCCAGCGGTCGCTGAAGGTGAAAAAGTCTCCGGCGGCACCTGGCTGTTGCGCGCCCAGGCCATCTGCCCAGCCTGGGCCTTTTACCAGTTCCGGCTCGGCGCCAAAGCGATGGACGAAGCGGTCGAAGGGCTTGACCCGGCCGCCCGCGGCACGCTGGTCCATGCGGCGCTGGAAGCTTTCTGGACAAGCATCGGGTCAGCGGCGGAACTTGCGGCGCTGGACGCGCTGGGCCGCCGAGAGGCCATTGCCGGGGCGGTGGCCCGTGCCTTGCAAACCTTCGAAAGCGCGCGCCGCATCAGCCTGCCCGTCCGCTTTCGTGAGCTGGAAGCAAAACGGCTGACCAAGCTGCTGGAGGTCTGGCTGGCCGTTGAAGAAAAACGCGGACATGCCTTCGCAGTCATTGCCTGCGAGCAGGCTGCCGAGGTGGACATCGAAGGTATCAAGGTCAGCATGGTCGTGGATCGCATCGACCGTCTCGACGACGGCCGGCAGGTCATCATCGATTACAAGACCGGTGCCGCGATCGATACCAGGAACTGGGCCGACCAGCGCATCACCGAACCCCAGTTGCCGATCTACGCGGCACTGGTCAATGAGGACGTGGCGGCCGTCGTCTTCGCCAAGGTGCTGCTCGACAAGCCGGGTTTCGCCGGCATTGCCGACGAGAAGGACATCCTGCCGGGCGTCCAGGGCATCGGCGATGACCGGCAGAAGACCTTCGATCCGGCCGAGTTCCCCGACTGGGTCGCCGTCGTCACCCACTGGCGCGCAAGCCTGCATGCCGTGGCCAGGGAAGTCCGACAGGGGCAGGCCGGCATCATGTTTGGCGACGAGAACGCGCTGCAATATTGCGAGGTGCTGCCGCTGCTGCGCCTCCCCGAACGGCGGCGCCTGCTGGCTGCGGCGCTGGCAGAGAAACCCGCATGAGCAAGGCCAGCGACCGCCTCGAGGAAGACAGGAGCGCCCGGGCGAGAGCCCTCGAGGTCGCCTCGTTCATCGTCGAGGCCCCGGCCGGGGCCGGCAAGACGGAGTTGCTGACCCAGCGCTACCTGCGCCTGCTGGCGGTCGTCGAGCATCCGGAGGAAGTGCTGGCGCTGACCTTTACCAACAAGGCGGCGACCGAGATGCGCGACCGCATTCTCGGCAGTCTGGAACGGGCGGCGCGCGGCGAATTACCCGAACAGGAGCACAAGCAGCAAACTTTCCGGCTGGCGCAGGCCGTACTTGCCCAGGACGCGGCGCGCAGCTGGCAACTGCTCGGCCACCCCGGCCGGCTGCGCATCACGACGCTGGATGCCTTGTGCGCCAGCCTCGCCCGCCAGATGCCCTACCTCAGCCGTTTCGGCAGCCAGCCGGGCGCCACCGACGATGCCGAGGCGCATTACGCGACGGCAGCGCGGCGCACGCTGGAAATGGTCGAGGGCGAAACGGCGGATGCCGAGGTGGTCGCCGCGGCGCTGGCCTTCATGGACAACAACGCCGGCCGGCTGGAAAGACTGCTGGTCGCCATGCTCGGGCGCCGCGACCAGTGGCTGCACCACGCCTCGCGCATCGAGAGCGGGGCGATGAAGGCCGAGGTCGAGGCCGGTTTCGCGGCGCTGATCGAACGCGATCTGGCAGTCGCTGCCGGCCTGCTCGATGGACGCACGCAAGCGGCGCTGATGCCGCTCGCCCGCTTCGCCGCAGCCAATATGCCCGGCCTGCTCGATGCGATTTTCGACTGGAATTTGCCGTTGACCGCAGCGATTGCCGATCTCGCGCAATGGCAGGCGGTGGCGACGTTATTGCTGACCAGGGACGGCACCCTGCGCAAGCAGTTGAACAAGAACATCGGTTTCCCGGCCGGCCAGCCGTTCGCGGCGCAAAAGGCGAGCATGGGTGCGTTGCTCGATGAACTGCGCGGCGCGGCCGGGCTGGAAGACGCGCTGGCAGTGCTGGTCAAGCTGCCCCAGCCGGAGCTGAGCGAGGCCGAGTGGGCCACCGTCGAGTGTTTTTCGCGCCTGCTGCGGCTGGCCGCCGGACAGCTCTGGCTGGCCTTTCAGGAAGCCGGCGAGGTCGATTTCATCGAAATCGCCGCCCGCGCCGGCCTGGCGCTGGGCGACGACGAAGCGCCGACCGACCTGGCCCAGGCGTTGGACTATCGCATCCGCCACCTGCTGGTCGACGAGTTCCAGGACACCAGCCCGAGCCAGGTTGAGTTGATCAGAAAGCTGACGCGCGGCTGGGTGCCGGACGACGGCCGCACGCTGTTCGTCGTCGGCGATCCGATGCAGTCGATCTACCGCTTCCGCAAGGCCGATGTCGGGCTTTTCCTGCGCGTCCGCGAACGGGGCATCGGCGACATCCGGCTAACGCACCTGCGACTGTTCCGCAACAACCGTTCGTATCCGGGCATCGTCGATTGGGTCAACGCGGCCTTCCCGACCATCTTCCCGAGTGCCGACAGCCCGGAGGCCGGCGCCGTACGCTACGCCGAGTCAGCCGTCACCCTGGCGGCGCGGGACGACAGCGCGGCAGTCGTCCATCCGGTCATCGAACGGGCGGGTAGCGATGGCGCGGCTGAGGAAGCCTGCCGTGTGCTGGACATCGTCCGGCAGGCGCGGCGCGAGGCCCCGGACAAGAAAATCGCCGTGCTGGTCCGCGCGCGCAGCCATCTTGACGCGATCGTCGCCGAAATCCGGCGCAGCGCACCAGCGCTGCGCTTCCAGGCGGTCGATATCGAAGGACTCGACGGTCGCCAGCATGTGCAGGACCTGCTGACCCTGTTCCGCGCCCTGCATCACCGCGCCGACCGCGTACATTGGCTGGCGCTTTTGCGCGCACCGTGGTGCGGCCTAAAACTGGCCGACCTGCATGCGCTGGCCGCCGACGACCGGCAATCGACGATCTGGCAGCTGATGCAGGACGCGGCGCGCGTCGGTCGCCTGTCGGAAGATGGCCAGCACCGGCTGGGCCATGTTCGCGAGGTGCTGCAGTTGGCGCTCGCCCAGCGTGACCGCCAGCATCCGCGGCGCTGGCTGGAAGGCGTCTGGCTGATGCTCGGCGGGCCGCGCTGCCTGGAGGCGCCGGAGGCACTGGACGACGTCGAAGCATTCTTTGCCCTGGTCAACAAACTGGTGGCCGCCCGCAGCCTGAGCGCCGAAACGCTGGCCACTCAAGCCGCCGAGCTGTACGCGCCGACCGACCCGCTCGGCGACGCGGTGCAGATGATGACCATCCACAAGGCCAAGGGCCTCGAATTCGATACCGTCATCGTCCCCGGCCTGCACCGCACGACCGGCAGCAACGATGGCAGTCTGCTGTTGTGGGACGAAGTCGCCGGCGCCGACGGCAGGGAACATCTGCTGGTCGCACCGATGAAGCAGAAGGGCGAGGGCAATGGCGAGGCGACGACCTACGACTACCTGAAGAAACTCGAAAGCGAGCGCGCCGCCCATGAGGATGAACGCCTGCTGTACGTTGCCGCTACCCGCGCCATTCGCAAGCTGCACCTGATCGGCGTTGCCGCCGCCGACGACAGCAAGGACGACGGCCTGAAACCGCCGGCCGCCGGCACCCTGCTCAAGCTGCTGTGGCCAGGCGTGGCGCAGCCCGTGTTCGCCGCCGCGCTGGCCGGCACCGAGGCGGTCGAAATTTCGCCGCCGGCCATCGACCCGGCGACCTTCGCGCCGCCGCTGCTCCGTCTCGCCAAACCCGGCGTGCCCGAAGCCTTGCGCCGCTTGCCGGAAGGCGCGCGTGCGACCGCCAACCCGCACGACCTCGACCTACCTGACGAAGAACTGTCGCTCGAAGCCTCGGTCGGCACGCTGGTCCATCGCGGCCTCGAACTGATCGCCGGCACCGGTCCCATGCAGTGGTCCGCCGAGCGCGTCAGGTCGCTGGTTCCGGCTTACCGGCGCTGGCTCGCCCAGGCCGGGCATGGCACCAGCGAGGCCGCGGAAGGCGCCGATATCGTTTGCGCCGCGCTGTGCAGCACGCTGGCGTCGGATGCCGGGCGCTGGGTGCTGGCGCCGCACACGGGCGCGGCCAGCGAACAGGCCTGGTCGAGTCGCGACGGCCAGGCTGGTGCGGTGAACCACGTAATCGACCGGATTTTCATCGACGACGGCTGCCGCTGGATCATCGACTACAAAACCGTACATACCCCGACCGCGCAACTTGCGCAGCACGCCGAGCAGTATCGGCCGCAGCTCGAACGTTATGCCGGCCTCTTCGCCGGCGATCCGTTGCCGCTGCGGATGGCGATCTTTTTCCCGTTGCAGGGCATGCTGATCGAACTCCCGCACACCTGAACGCCTGATCGCCCATGGTCGACGGATCGAAGCAGGCATGGGCTATACTGAAACGCAAAAATACAACATCATTTCGCCATGAATCTCCGTTTACCCACCCTTCGCGCTCACCTTGTCGTTGCCGCCCGCTCGCTGGTCGCGGCCGCGGCGCTGATTTGCAGTTTGGCGCACGCCCTGGAGTTGAGCGTGGCGATCGTGGTCTACGACCCGGCTCAGGTCTCGGCGCAAGGCACCCGTGTTCCGGTCAGCGCGCCGGGAGCCGACCTGATGGGCGTTGCCGACGAACTGATGCGTGAAGTCTGTCGCCGCATCAACGCCCGCTGCCATATTGCCTATGTTCCATTCGCGGAAATCCTGCCCGGCATCGAGAGCGGTCGCTTCGATCTCGGCTTCGGCGAGGTCCTGCGCACGCCAGATCGCGAGAAGCGCTTCGCCTTCAGCGACCTCATCTGGCGTTCGTCGTCGCGGCTGGTTGGCGCGCCGGCCACCGCCCGGGAATTCGCCGCCCGACTCGGCCAGCCGGTCAGGATCGACACCCTGCGCGATGCCCGTGTGGCAGCAGTCGCCGGCTCACAGCAACAGGACTATCTCGAGCGCGTCGCCGAGAGGCGCAAGCTGACCGCGCTGGCAGCGGCAACACCGGCCGAAACCATCGATGCGCTACGCGACAACCGCGCCGACTTCGCGCTGCTGCCGATCCGCGCCGGCTATTCGCTGATCAGCAGCGAACACTCTGTGGGTTTCGAGTTCGTCGGCCCGGCCGTCGCCGACCACGGGCTTGGCGACACCACCCACATTGTCCTGCGCAAGCAGGATCGGAAATTGCGCCTCGCGGTCAACCGGGCAATCGCCGAAATCCGCGCCGACGGCACTTTCCAGCGCATCATGCAGCGCCATTTTCCGGTCTCGCTGGACTAACCTCCAATGGCCGGCAACGCCCCTCCCCGGCGCATCTCCGCCAGCAAGCTATTCGGCATCCTGGCAGCAATTTTTGTGCTGATTTTCAGCGCTGTCGTCGCCCTGCTGGCGCTCGACCAGCATCAGGTCCGCGCCACCGCCGAACGCCTGCAAGAGGAAACGGTCCCGGAAATCATCCGTTATCAGCGCCTGGCGCGCAATCTCGACCAGTTGAACCATGAAGGCGAGCGCGTATTTTCTGCCTCATCTCCGGAAGAGCGCCAGCAGGCCCTGTTCCTCATCATGCTCGTCGCCAGCCATCCGAGCATTCTCGAGCACCCCAAGGCTGCCGCGATAGCACATGATGCCGAGCGCTTCCTAGGCGAAACCAGCCGCCTGTCGAAGAGCGACCCGACCGTGCTGAAGGCCCGCCAACCGGAATGGATGCGCCTGTCCAAGCGCATCCACCTGCTGGTGGACGACATCTCGGTCCAGGGTGCCAATCTGGCCACCGTCGATCTCGACCACATGGCAGATACCATGCGCACGGCCGGTCTCAAGCTGCTCGGCGCCCTGTTCGTGGTCGGCGGCTTCATCCTGCTGCTGTTCCTGCTGCTGCGGAAATACCTGATCCGCCCGCTGCAACGCATTGACCACGCCCTTTCGTCGCTCGACGTCGAGGCAGCGGCGCCCGAGTTCCCGCATACCCGGCTCTCCGAAATCCTGGCCGTGGAAGACGCCACTGTGCAGCTGTACAAGGCCATGATCGGCAGCGAGGCGGCACGCCGCGAGCTTGAGCTGCTGGCCAATCGCGATGGATTGACCGGGCTTCTCAACCGGCGCCACTTCATGCTCAATGCGGCCACCGAAATCGCCCGCGCCAAGCGCTACGGGCATCCGGTTGCCGTCGCGCTTGGCGATCTCGATTTTTTCAAGCGGCTCAACGATACCTACGGTCACGGCGCCGGTGACGTTGTCCTGCGCACGTTCGCCAACATGCTCGCTACGAGCGTGCGCCATTCAGACCTGGTGTGCCGCTACGGCGGCGAGGAATTCGCGTTCCTGTTTCCGGAAAGTACGGTTGACCAGGCGCATGTTCTCGTCGAACGCTTTCGCCAGCACCTTGCCGAAACCGATATCCGGCTCGCCGACGGCCTGCTGGTGCGCATCACGCTGAGCATCGGACTGGCCGACGCCAGCCACGTCACGCTCGAGACCGCGCTGCAACACGCCGACCATGCGCTCTACGAAGCCAAGCGACTGGGCCGCAACCGGGTCATCGTCGCCCCTGCGGCGGAATAACCCCCGCCGCGCAAGCCTAACGCCTGCGTTCCAGCAGCGGTTTCAGGAAACGCCCGGTATAGCTGGCCTTGCACTTGACGACCTGCTCCGGCGTCCCTGAAACGAGAATCCGGCCGCCCCCGTCGCCGCCCTCCGGACCGAGGTTGACGACCCAGTCGGCCGTCTTGATCACGTCGAGGTTGTGCTCGATAACGACGATGGTGTTGCCGTTATTGGCCAGCCGCTGCAGCACGCTGAGCAACATTTCGATGTCCTGGAAATGCAGGCCGGTGGTCGGCTCGTCCAGGATGTACAGCGTGCGGCCGGTGTCGCGCTTGGACAGTTCCAGCGCCAGCTTGACGCGCTGTGCTTCGCCGCCGGACAGCGTGGTGGCGCTCTGGCCGAGGGTGATGTAGCTGAGACCGACATCGACCAGCGTCTGCAGCTTGCGGGCAACGACCGGCACGGCGTCGAAGAAGTCGCGCGCCTGCTCGACGGTCATGCCGAGCACGTCGTAAATGTTCTTGCCCTTGTACTGGACCTCCAGCGTCTCGCGGTTGTAGCGCTTGCCGTGGCAGACGTCGCAGGGGACGTAGATGTCGGGCAGGAAATGCATCTCGACCTTGATCATGCCGTCGCCCTGGCAGGCCTCGCAGCGCCCGCCCTTGACGTTGAAGCTGAAGCGCCCCGGTCCGTAGCCGCGCACCCGTGATTCGGGCACCTGCGAAAACAGCTCGCGGATCGGCGTCAGCAGGCCGGTGTAGGTCGCCGGGTTGGAGCGCGGCGTGCGGCCGATCGGCGCCTGGTCGACGTTGATTACCTTGTCGAACAGGTCGAGGCCGGTGATTACCTTGTACGGCGCCGGCTCGCTGGTCGAGCCGTAAAGATGCCTGGCAGCTGCTGCGTACAGCGTGTCGTTGATCAGCGTCGATTTGCCGGAACCCGACACACCGGTGACACAGGTAAATAAGCCGCCGGGAATTTCCAGCGTGACGTCCTTGAGGTTGTTGCCGTAGGCGCCAACGACGCTGAGCATTTTGTCCGCCTGTCGCGGTCGACGGCTTTTCGGGGCCGAAATTGCTTTGCGGCCGGCGAGATAATCGCCGGTCATCGACAGCGGGTTGGCCTGCACTTCGGCCGGCGTCCCTTGGGCGACGATGAAACCGCCATGCACACCGGCGCCGGGGCCGATGTCGACGACGTAATCGGCGCTGCGAATCGCATCCTCGTCATGCTCGACGACCAGCACCGAGTTGCCCATGTCGCGCAGGTTCTTCAGCGTCTGCAGCAAGCGGTCATTGTCGCGCTGGTGGAGGCCGATCGAAGGCTCGTCCAGCACATACATGACGCCGGTGAGCCCGGAACCGATCTGCGAGGCCAGCCGGATACGCTGCGCCTCGCCACCGGACAGCGTCTCGGCCGAGCGCTCCAGGCAAAGGTAATCGAGGCCGACATTGATCAGGAAGCTGAGCCGGGCGGTGATTTCCTTGAGGATCTTGTCGGCCACCTGCGCCTTGGCGCCGCTCAGCGTCAGGCAGTTGAAATAGTTGCGCGCCTCGCCGAGCGGCAGGCGGCTGATTTCATGCAAGGTCTTGTCACCTACGCGGACGTGGCGGGCCTCGACGCGCAGCCGTGTGCCATTACAGCTCGGACAGGCCGAATTGCTGACATATTTCGACAATTCCTCGCGCACCGCATTCGAGTCGCTGCCGCGGTAACGCCGTTCGAGATTGGGGATGATGCCTTCGAAGCTGTGGCTGCGGTCGAAGCGCGTTCCCTTCTCGTTCAGGTAACGGAAATTGATTTCGGTACCACCCGAACCGTAAAGGATCAGCTGGCGGATCTTGTCCGGCAGTTCTTCCCACGACGTATCGACCGAGAAGTCGTAATGGACAGCCAGCGATTCGATGATCTGGAAATAAAACTGGTTCTTCCTGTCCCAGCCACGTATGGCGCCGCCAGCCAGCGAGGCGGCAGGTTGCGTGACCACCCGCTTGGGATCGAAGAACTGGATGACGCCGAGGCCATCGCATTTCGGGCAGGCCCCCATCGGGTTGTTGAACGAAAAGAGGCGCGGCTCCAGTTCCTGCAGTGCATACGAACAGACCGGGCAAGCGAACTTGGCCGAGAACAGATGCTCGACGTTGCCGTCCATTTCCAGCGCGATGGCCCGGCCCTCGGCGTGGCGCAGCGCCGTCTCGAAGGATTCTGCCAGGCGCTGGCGCATGTCGTCGCGTACCTTCAGACGGTTGACGACGACATCGACGTTGTGCTTTTGCGTCTTGGCCAGCTTGGGCACCGCGTCGATTTCGTAAACCGCACCATCGACGCGGACGCGGGCGAAACCCTGGGCGCGCAATTCGGCGAACAGGTCAAGCTGCTCGCCCTTGCGGTTGGCGACCACCGGCGCCAGGATCATCAGTTTGGTTTCGGCCGGCAGCGCCAGCACATGATCAACCATCTGCGACACCGTCTGCGCCTCTAGCGGCTGATTGTGCTCCGGACAATACGGCGTGCCGGCCCGGGCGAACAGCAGGCGCAGGTAATCGTGGATTTCGGTGACGGTGCCGACCGTTGACCGCGGGTTGTGCGAGGTCGCCTTCTGTTCGATGGAAATCGCCGGCGACAAGCCTTCGATCAGGTTGACGTCCGGCTTCTCCATCAACTGCAAAAACTGCCGGGCGTAGGCCGACAGCGATTCGACATAGCGCCGCTGGCCCTCGGCATACAAGGTATCGAAAGCGAGTGAGGACTTACCTGAGCCGGACAGCCCGGTAATCACGATGAGCTGGTCGCGCGGCAGATCGAGGTTGATATTTTTCAGATTGTGGGTGCGTGCGCCGCGAATGCGGATGGTTTCCATCACTGTTCCGTCTGATGTTTTGGCGAGGGGTAAACTATACGCAAGGTGAAGCAGCGGATTGCGGCCTCTCCCGGATATTTCCTTCAAGGGCGATTGGCCGAGCCAGAGTGATTCGGCATTGCTGCCCTCGTTGGCTTGTTCTACACCTGAATTCTCGGGGCGGTCTGGTTTTTAGTGCGCTCAACCCCGGTTCGCAACCGTCCTTTGCGCTACCATTGCCGCATGAAACGAAGAATCGTCTTGATCATTCTCGCGGTTGCGGCAAGTTGCGTCTCGGCGGATTTCCTCGACAAATACATTTCGTTCACCGAGGCGGAAATACAAGCGGCGCTTGATAAATCGAGCCACGTTGATGTGCGTTACGGCAGCTTGATGACTTTCACGCTACTGCAGACCCCAAAAATCACGCTCGGCAATCCGGAAGAGCGCGTTGGCGTCACAGCAAGCATGAGCATCTCGCTTGGCGGTGGCGCCCCGGTTCCGTTGGACGTAGCCGGCATGGCAGGAATCCGTTACGACGACAAGGCAAAAGCTTTCTATCTGGAAAAACCCGTTGCCACCTCGGTGCGTTCACCGGCCCTGTCGAGTGACGAAGCGAATGCTCTGCGCGGCGCCGCCACTCAACTTATTGCCGCGTATTTCCGGAGCAGGCCCGTTTATGTTCTGCGCGAGGACGGCAACGCCCAGGAGCGAGCAGCGAGATGGCTTCTCCGTGCAATCAGAATCGAGCCGGGAAAGGTCGTGGCAACCCTTTCGCCGTTCTAGCAAGTGGAATCGCCCCGGCTTTGCTTATGCTGTGTTTGCCCTGTAGCCACTGGACCTGTCGCCTCGCAACAGCAAAAACGGCCATTTTCATCTATTTCTTCACCCAGGCGCCCGCCGGACTCTGGATGTAATTTCCCGGCAAAGTACGCTCTGCCGCTTCGCGGGCAAAGACCTTCGCCGCTTCCGCTTCGGCGATACCATTCTTCGTGGCAATCTGCGAAAACTGGACTTTGCGCTGGCCATTCACATCGGCGACCAGCGCCTTCAGGTCGGCGGGAGCATCGCTCTTGACCAGGCCGAGGTAGCCGTTGTTTTGCTCGCCGATCCAGCCCTGCTCCTTGGCCTTTGTGAGGTCGGCGGCGAAGGCGCCGTGGATCAGCAGCAGGCTGAGCAAACATGCTTTTATCAAGGTTTTCATGGCTTGTCCTTGGTTAATGGAGGGCTTGATCAAAACAGGCCCTTGTTCGAATCGAACAATTGCTGAACGTCCTTCTCAACCTTGACCAGAATTTCGTGCTTGATGTTCACGGTCATGTTGATTTCGATGGGTTTGTCCGGCGCCTGGAGCTGGACAGTGGGTGAACATGCGCTGAGCAAAAGCGCCAGGGCAGCAAGGGAAAGCAGAGAGGATTTACTGGGCATTCGCGTGCTCCGCAAGGGGAATGGAACCAGCTTAACAAAACTATTCCAGTTTGCCCGATTGCAATTGTTCCAAAATGTGTCGATTGAAATCTCCGGAAAAGACTGCCGAGCGGAACAAGCCCGGCAGCTGGCCGTTGATGTTGAGCCCGAAACGGATGGGATGCCCGTTGTAGAAATCGGGGTTGTTGCCTTCCAGTGATGCCTGCGTCCGGTAGGTTCCGTCGGCGCCATACCACAGGTGCACCCCCAGTTGCCGGAAGTGGAAATTGCGCAAGGCCTGCAAGCCGGGATTGTCCGGAACCGACTCGGCAGGCGCGTACTTGAGGGTGCCGGCACCCAGGCTGTTTAGCTGGCCGTCGCGGATTTCCAGACTGCCTTCGCGATAAACGAGCGGCAGCACACCGTCCAGTTGGCCGCTGCCTGACAAGCCGTGAATCTTGGGCAAAGCGAGCAGCTGGCCCAGATCGAGCTGGCGAACTTCGAGCGGCAGGGCTTGTTCCCCAGGCGGCCAGGGCAGGCTGAGCGGCTCGCTGAACACGCTGCCGCCGAGCAGATCGACCTGCATTGCATGCAGTTTCAGCGTCTGCGCCGCCAAAGCCAGGTCAAGTTTCAGGTCGGTCAGCGGCGTTCCGGTTGCCAGCTCGCCGCGTTGCGCAGAAAGCTGAATGCGGCCTTGCAGGGGCTTTAATCCGTCGAGTTCCAGCTTGAGCTGAACCGCTTCGGCCCGCGCCCGTTCCCAGCTGAGGGCGGCATCGCGCACCTGCAGGCTTCCTTTGGCGTCGAACCGCAGACGTGGTTGCGAACACCATTCCATCGTGAAGCGAGCATCGGCCTCACCCGCCTGAAAATCCAGGGGGAGCAGGCTGCGCGGACGCGGCTGCAACAACTTGCCCAAGGCCTGCAGGGCGTGCTGCGTCGTCAGTGTCGCTGCGCCGCAGCCTGGTGAAAGGGCATGCGTCCCGCCAAAGCGGAGCATTTCCGTCCCCTGCAACTGCAAAGTGCCATCGGCGCGCAAGGCACGGCCATCGAGACGTAGATGAGCGCGCAGATCAGGCGCCGGCCAGGCGCCAATCCGCATGGCGTCGGCAGACAGCAAAAACTCACCTTGAGCACCCTGTGGCCCGACCGGGCGGAATTGCACCACCTGCAGGCGGCTCGGCCCGAGCGTCAGCGTCTCGGTCGAACCCCGCGCCGCTTTCAGTTGCGTGCTGCTGGCCGCGCCATTCAAGGTCAGGCTCTTCCAGAAATCGCCGTCAGCCTTGGCCGCTGCTTCGGCTTTTAGCGTCCATGTGGACTTGCTCACGGTGAGCGGCGACGCGCCCAACCACGCCAGTCGTTGGGCGTCGAGGCGCAAGGAAAGCTCGCTGCGTATGTCGGCCACGCCTGACCAGTACAGCGTCACCTTGCCCGCCGCCTGCAAGCCGCGCACCTGGACGGCATCCCGCTGCCACTGCTTGAGTTCTCCCTTGATGCGCAATTGCGCATCGGCGGCACGCCAATCAGCCAGTCCCGGGCCACCGTTCACCCTGAAACGCTGTAAAGCGCCCTCCCATTGCCCCCATTGCGAGGACTCCACTACAAATGGAAACTCGGTGTCACTTTCAACCAACCCATCTTCCATTCGAATTACAAAGGCTCGCTCAAGGCGACCGCTTGACTGTAGCGAGGGCCCCCGTTCGGCTGTCATCTGCCAGCGCAGCCCCGGCTGCAATTCGAGGAGGGCGTGTGACGGTTCCCAGGTGAAGTCCAGTTTCCCGGCCAGAGCGAGCGTCAGTGGACTCGTTGTCCCCGTCACCTGCATGGAGGCATCCTTGAATTCGGCTTCGCCGCTGAGCAAACGGACGGTTCCAGCCATCTCACCCAGAAGCGCTTCCGCCCTCAACGTTGCAATGCCGCGTGTTGCGGTCAACGGCACGGTAAGGCCAAAAATGCGGCCCAGTTCGGCTAACACAGGGAGCGGCAACCGGGCGACGAGCCTTGCCGGTTGTTGGTCGGGCTGGCGACCGATGTGCAGCCGCACGTCGGCCTCCGGGCCAGCGCCTGGCAACCACTCGGCATGGACGTCAAGCTCGTTGCCGGGAAGTTGTGCTTGTCTTGTGGTAACCCGCAGCAGGTTGGTACCGGGCCGGAATTCGGCCTGCAGTTGCCCCGCAGTTTGCCGTAATTGGAAGTTGCCCCGGGCTTCCAGTGGTTGATGCTCCGGCCAGTGAACCGTTACCCGCAGGTCGCCGATTTGCGCTTCGCCAAAGGGCAGCGATGGCCACTCAAGTTGCGGCCAGGGTGAGACTTGTGACGCCTGCCCGGTGGAAACCTCCAGCTCGCCGCCGGCAATATCGAGACGCTCGATACGGCGACCAGCCAGCGAGTAGTGGACTGCGACATCGCGCAGGACAATCCGGAAACGTTGACCACCGGCACTGTGATAATCGGCGTTCACTTCGCGCAGGTGCGCGCTCCCACCGCCAACTGTCTCGATATCGACGTGCAGTGCCTCAAGGCCCGGGATGGCCAGCCAATGTTCTGCCGCCAGGCCGAGCAGTCGCGGCAGGGCCAGCCACAGCAGAAGTAATCCGAGCAACACGGCAAGAAGCCAACGCGCAAGGCTTCGCAAATAAATTTGATGCATGAGTCGAGGATACCGCCCTGCAGGTCGCTTGGGGGAGCCTAACCGAACCAGCCAGACTTTCCTGCAAGCACATACGCTGCGGACTCACGGGCGCACCAGGCAAATGACTTATACGCTGTAGTCGGCAACGGATATGTAGATGACTTTTCCTGCACGGCTCAGATTGACCAGTCTGCACGTCGCCGATTGATCAGGGCAAAGCACTCCCAGACCCACACACGGACTGAGTAGTTTGGTTTACCAAAGGTGGTCAGCGCAAATCGCACACGATGGTCAATCTGACCTGCGCAGCAACAGCGGCACAGTGAAAATTTCCTTGAAACCACCTTTCTGCACCTCTTCGAGAGACAATTTATGGTCTTTACTGCATATGCAGTTTAAGCCATAATTTTGGCTAGTTTTTTGTGAATCAGGGACCAGAAGAACTTTCAAATGGGTAAGAAACTCAACAATGCGCGACCGGCGTATCCTGCCGATCACGATACCTTCATCACGATCGACGCTTTGCCGCGGGTCATTTTGAAAGATCTGCGCAAAAGGGCCAGGCAAACTCAAGAAGACCTAGCGGCGGCCTTGGCCGTTGGCCAGGATACGATCTCCCGACTAGAACGGCGCAGCGATATGCTGCTGTCCACCCTACGGCACTATGTGGAAAATGTGGGCGGCCGGCTCTCGCTGGTGGCGACGTTCCCCGACCAACCGCCGGTGGTCATCGATCCCTTTGGCGAAAAAGGTAAAAAGGCAAAAAACAAGAAACGCAGCCGCAATCGGACCGTGGCCGATCGCGAAGAGTCCTAGGCTCGAGGATGCAAGACATTATTCCAACCCCCTACTATCTGATCGATAAGTCAGCCCTGCTGCACAACCTGAAAATCATCGATCATGTGCGTGAACACGCCGGCATCAAGGTTTTGCTAGCCCTGAAATGCTTTGCTGCCTGGTCAGTGTTCGACCTGATGCAGCAGCACATGGATGGGACCACATCTTCGTCCTTGTACGAAGTCAAGCTGGGACACCTGAAGTTTGGGGGCGAAACCCATGCCTATAGCGTCGCCTTTGCCGACCACGAAATAGACGAGGTCGTGGCTAGCTGTGACAAGATCATCTTTAATTCGATCAGCCAGTTCGAGCGCTTCGAGTCCAATACTCGAGGCAAACCCAAGGGCTTGCGCCTGAACCCCGGCAACAGTTGTACGAATTTCGATTTGGCTGACCCAGCGCGCCCATTTAGCCGACTGGGCGAATCCGATCCAACTCGCATCCTGTCCATCATCGATCGCCTCGATGGTGTGATGATTCACAACAACTGCGAGAACGCAGACTTTTATCGTTTCGATGCGCTGCTCACCGAGCTTGAACAACGCTATGGCGAGATCCTGAATCGTTTGCGCTGGGTAAGCCTGGGCGGCGGCATCAGTTTCACCGCAACAGACTATCCACTGGAAGCTTTTTGCGAGCGCCTGCGCCGCTTTGCGCAAACCTATGGGGTTCAGGTTTATCTGGAGCCTGGAGAAGCTGCTGTGCGCCAAACCACGACGCTGGAAGTCAGCGTTCTGGATACCGGTTTCAACGGCAAGAATCTGGCGGTAGTTGACAGCTCGACCGAAGCGCACATGCTGGATCTACTGATTTACGGTGAAACGGCCCCGATCGGCACAGGCCATGGCGATTACACCTACCAGATCTGCGGCAAGACCTGCCTGGCCGGTGATGTTTTTGGGGAGGCTCATTTTAGTCATCCCCTCCAAGTGGGCGAGCGCATCTCGATTCACGATGCCGGTGGCTACACCATGGTAAAAAAGAATTGGTTCAACGGCATCCACATGCCGGCTATTGCGGTCAAGGAGCTGAATGGCAGCGTCCGCCTGATCCGACGGTATTCCTTTGAAGACTACGTCAACAGCCTCTCCTGACGAAGGAAAAGCAAACATGAGCAAAGGAGAAATGATCCAATGAAGCGTAATGTCCTGATTATCGGTGCGGGAGGTGTGGCTCACGTGGCGGCACACAAGTGTGCCCAGAACAATGCACTGCTCGGCGATATTCACATTGCTTCGCGCACGCTCAGCAAATGCCAGACCATAATCGATTCGATCAAGGACAAGGGTAGCCTGCAGCAACTAGGCCGCCTGGAAGCTCACGTACTTGACGCCATGAATGTCGAAGCGACCAGGCGCCTGATCCGGGCAACCCGTAGCCAGATCGTTATCAATGCAGGCTCTCCGTTTCTGAATATGTCGGTGCTGGCCGCATGCCTTGAAAGTGGTGCGGCTTATCTGGACACCGCCATCCACGAAGACCCCGGGAAGGTGTGTGAAACCCCGCCGTGGTACGCCAATCACGAGTGGAAACGACGCGAGGCCTGCAAAAATTCTGGGGTGACGGCTGTGCTGGGTGCAGGTTTTGATCCGGGCGTGGTCAATGCCTATGCGCGGTATGCCATCGACAGCAGCTTCGATAGTGTGGAATCCATCGACATCATTGACATCAACGCTGGTAGCCATGGGCGTTACTTTGCGACCAATTTCGATCCGGAAATCAACTTCCGTGAATTCGTCTCGACCGCCTGGTCGTGGGAAAACAATGCATGGCAGGCCAACGCGATGTTCGAGCGCCGCAGGGACTGGAACATGCCGGTAATAGGCAAGAGCACCACTTACCTGACAGGGCACGATGAACTCCACTCCATGGCGCAGAACCTGGACGTACCCAATATTCGTTTCTGGATGGGGTTCAGCGAGCATTACATCAATGTCTTCAATGTCTTGAAGAAGCTTGGCCTGCTGTCCGAACAAACCGTGCGCACCGCCAGGGGCCAGGAAGTCGTGCCTCTGGAGGTGATCAAGGCCGTGCTGCCAGACCCCGCTTCGCTAGCCCCGGATTACACGGGAAAAACCTGCATTGGCGACTTGATCAATGGCGTAAAGGACGGGAAGCCACAGGAAATTCTGATCTACAACATTTGTGACCACGAGACTTGCTTTGAAGAAGTCGGCAGCCAGGCCATCTCCTACACTGCCGGGGTTCCGGTTGTGGCAGCGGCAGCGCTGATTGCCAAGGGCACTTGGGATGTTAAAGCAATGGCCAACGTAGAAGAACTCGATCCGAAGCCTTTCATCGCGCTCATGAACCGAATGGGACTGGAGACGCGCCTCCAAGATGCCTTTGGAGATCGAGTCCTCAATCCAGAACAGGAAGTGGCGATCCAACCTGATGTGAGGTTGTGCGCCGGAGCGCGATGATATCCGTGGGTATAGACAAGATCAGGAGAGTCCTTTCCATCCTCCCCGTATTCGCGCGAAAGTTCTGCGACGATGATCGCCCCGACAGCAATGGTCGCTCCTTGTCAGGCAACGTAACGCATCCCAACTCGACTCGGCATGACAAACAAGGAATAGCGTTCTTTTCATTGAGCCCTCTGCGAAGACATCTTCTTGGCGTTTTGCCACGGCCCGCTTATGAGTAGCATGGGGAACCATGACCGGCCAGTCACTGCCACAGTCCTATGTTCGTTTCACTTTTATCGTGTTTCTGTCAGCCAACTAGCACGCCTTTTAGCTTTTGATTTTTTGTGATCGCAAGAAATGGATTCTCACGCCCCGCACGCCTTCACCACCTTTCTCCGATACGCAGACTACTCGCTGCTACGACGCCTCAGCGCAGATCCCGAGCAAGCCCGCCACGCCCCCAACAAGACGATCCGCCAAGTCAAATCCGGCCACTATGTTGAGGTTCTCCCGACGCCTCTGCCCAACCCCCGCTACGTCATACACAGCCAGAGTTTTTTCCGTGAGCTAAACTTGTCTGAGAGAGTCGCCAGTGAGGGCTCCTTCATGCAATTCTTTACTGGCGATCCGAAGGTGGCCGTGGACGCCGCAAACGCCGATGTCGCGCCCCCAAACGTTCTTGCCGGCGGCTGGGCGAGCGGCTATGCTCTTAGCATCTACGGGCAAGAGATCTACCATAACTGCCCCTTCAAAAATGGCAACGGTTATGGGGATGGGCGAGCCATTTCCGTGCTCGAGGTGCTTCTTCCTGGTGACCAGCGCTGGGAGTTCCAGCTCAAGGGGGGAGGAACGACCCCTTATTGCCGCGGTGGCGACGGACGGGCTGTGCTGCGATCCAGTATCCGCGAGTTTCTGGCATCGGAAGCGATGGCAGCGCTGGGAGTGCCTACCTCACGGGCGCTCTGCCTCTTTGTCTCCCACAGCGAAACTATTTCGCGTCCCTGGTACTCCCCGGGCGTCATAGCTATAGAGCCGGACCGCATGGTAGACGAGCCGGCTGCCATTACAACGCGCGCAGCCCCCTCCTTCCTCCGGGTCGGGCAGCTCGAATTGTTCGGGCGGCGGGCGAGGAAGAACGAACACCCTAATGCAATCGAGGAACTCGAGGCGATTTTCCTGCATACCCTCGAACGTGAGTACCCTGATATCGCCGCCCAGCTTTGCCACCCCGAAATTACGCTCACCGAAAAGGTCTTTGCAGTCGCGCGGGAGTTCGGCGCGCGCCTGTCCCGGTTGACCGCCCACTGGATTCGGGTGGGGTATTGTCAGGGAAACTTCAACAGCGACAACTGCTCGCTAGGAGGGCGGACGCTGGACTACGGGCCTTTTGGCTTCATCGAAGCGTATGACCCGATGTTCCAGATGTGGATCGGCGGCGGAGAGCACTTTTCCTTCATGAACCAGCCGATGGCCGCCATGGCTAATTTCAAGATGTTCTGCACGGCCCTGGTGCCGCTGCTGGCGCACGACGCGAACGCGGTTCAGGGGCTAGGTGAGATTTTGGAAGCCATGCCGGAGACCATGAGCCGTGAGATGAATCGTATGTGGGCAAAAAAGATGGGCCTTGCCGACTTTAGTGAGGAGCTTTTCGCGGAACTTCACGCGCTCATGGCAGAAACGCCGGTGGACTACACGATCTTCTGGCGGGAGCTCTCGAGCCTGCCCAGGCACGTGGCGGCCTTGCGTCCCGCCTTCTATGAAACACGCGGGGGATACAGCCAGGATAGCTTTGCGCTGGAGTCCCGCTGGGCGAAATGGCTGCAGAAATGGCACGCGGCGCTGGAACGAGAGGGGTGCCCCCCGGCGAGCGTGTCGGAGGCAATGAAGCGAGTCAACCCCAAGTACATTCCGAGAGAGTGGATGATGGTAGAGGCGTATCGAAGCGCCACGGACACAGGGGAATACAGCCTGGTGCAGCGTTTGCACAACGTGCTGGAAGACCCGTACGGCGAACAGTCCGAGGCTGTGGCAGCGCTATATTACAAAAAGAAAGACGAGAGGTTCTTTGATCTGGGCGGAACGTCACACTGCAGCTGTTCGTCGTAGTGGGATATATGCCGCGCCGCTGAGCTGGTCGTTGGGCCACACCTGCAGAATCACAGGCGTCATCATTAAGATCGCTGCGTTTGAACCGTGAAACAATTTCAAAACCAAGGAAGATATCTACGAACAAGATTCGATTCAACCTATTCGTCGCAGGCGTGGCCACGATGACTGCCGCTTGCATTCCTGCTTTCGCCGAGACGCCCATTGGCTCTTTGCCACAACTTGCAGCCGGTCAGAGTCTAGGACGCGCGCTGGATATTCCCTCGGTGCCCAACCTACGCGACGTGGGCGGCTACAAGACCCTGGACGGTGTGACCGTGGCGCGCGGGCTCGCGTACCGCTCCGATACCTTTAATCCGATGAACCCCGAGGACCTCAAGAGGCTTGAGCGAGTAGGCCTGAAGAACGATTACGATCTGCGCACGACTTCCGAGGCCAAGGTCAAGCCCGACCAGATGCCGCCCGGGGTGCAGTACCACTTGCTGAACGTGCTGGCCGATGCCAAGTCAGCCGCACCGGCAGAACTCGAAGCGCTGATGCACGAGCCGAAGAAAGCCAACACGGTACTCGGCGGAGGCAAAATCGAGGCGCTCTTTATGGGGGCATACCGAGAATTCATCTATTTGCCGAGCGCAAAGCAGTCCTACCGCACACTATTCCTGTCGCTGGCGGATCGAAAGAAATTGCCTGCGGTTTTCCATTGCACGACCGGCAAGGATCGCACCGGATGGGCTGCCGCCGCGCTACTCACGTTGCTTGGCGTACCAAAGGAAACCGTCATGGCTGACTATATGCGTACCAACGAATACACGCTCCCGCAGTTCCAGCATGCGATCGACGGCTTCGTCGCGGCGGGCGGTGACCGCGACATTCCTGTTGCCATTTTCGGAGTGAAGCCCGAATACTTGGAGGCGTCATTCGACGAGATGCAGAAGCGGTACGGAACCATCGAGAAATACTTCGCCGAAGGATTGGGTATCGACGCCGCTGGGCAGAAAGACTTACGAGATATGTATCTTGCGAAGAAGTAGCGGAACAAGAGTGGCCCAATCAGGCGTTGCAGCGGACAGCCTCACAGCGGGCTTTCACCCGCTGCTACGCGGCGGCGGATCGCAATCGTTCCTGAGCGTCCGCTTTCCCATATCGCGAACTTCAGCTTAGGGTCGCGACGCAACAGCCAACTCGTCGAATTCATCGCCGGAAAGTGGTCGGTGAAAGTTGGGCACGATCCGGGCACAGACTGGGCACGCTATTTAGCCCCTTCACATCCCTGACTACTGCCCTTCATTTCGTATTTGTCAAAAGAAACAGAAAAACACCGCTGATCGCGATTGAAATTTTGAGCGGAAGAATCCATGCCAAACAATTAATTTGGAATTGACTTGGTTCTGGAAAATACCGCAAATAGGGCATTTGGCGCGTCTGTCTGGATTCGAAACCACGCTTCAACCCGGTCAAGAAGGATGTGGTCTTCCATTCGCTAGCCGACGCCGGCGAAGCGAATGAATATCTCCGGTTCCTCAAGGCGCTCGGGCCGGAAGCGGGGCAGATGCAGGTGATTCTGCGCGACGTGGCCCCCGCTATCGCAAAAGCCCGCGACTGGAAGTCACACGCCAATTACGCGGGATGGCTCTCGAAACTGAAGCTTCTTGACGAGCATGAAGTCGTCGCGACCAACTCGCCAAACAAGGCCAAGCCGTCTTACCAGAAGTGGATCGGGTTCCGCCTTGTGCCTCGCGACGAATGGGCCAACCACTATCTGGTGGCTGGTGCATTTCTGTTGGCGGCCATCATGGCAAAGTACGACGTTCTAATCGAGAAATAGCGGAGCCGAAGATCGTCGAAGTGGCTCCGATCTGCAGATGTCTCGGTAGCAAAATTTGTAACCCCCAGGCCGCTTTGGCCGTGGGCTAACTGGTAGCAACTTCTTGCCGCCTTTGGTGCTATGGCATAGTATGCCAATATGAAAACTTGGCTCAGGAGGCTTCCATGCCAACCCGAAACGTTGTCCTTACCGATCATCAAGCCCACTTTGTTGAGCAACTAGTCACTTCCGGGCGTTACCAGAACGCCAGTGAGGTATTGCGCGAAGGATTGAGGCTGGTCGAGCGCCGGGAGTCAGAAGACGAAATACGGCTGTCGGTCTTGCGCGATATAGCCAAAGTTGGCATTGCAGACATTGAAGCAGGTAACTTCCGTAGCTTTGACTCGGCGGATAGGCTTGGTCAGCGTCTGGCAACACTGACTTCCGAAGTGATTGGTGCTTAGTGGGTAGTCCTTCTTGGATGGTTCGCCTATCGGCTGCTGCGGAGGCGGATTACCGGCAAATTCTGCGCTGGACAGTCGCAAATTTCGGTTCGGCGCAGGCACGGAGTTATGCCGGTACCCTTTCATCAGCGCTGACAGCCCTAAGCGCCGGCCCCGATATCATTGGGGTCAAGGAACGGCCTGAAATTGGAGACAATATCCGGACGCTCCATGTTGCGCGAAACGGGCGCAAGGGCGGACACTTCGTCATGTTCCGCGTCGGCAGCACCCAGGGGCGCGATGTGATTGATGTACTGCGACTGCTGCATGACAGCATGGATTTGGAACAACATCTACCCCCAACTGAACATGGTTAAGAGGTGTGTTGCTGCGCTTCCCAAATTTTAGAAACAGCTCTACCGCCTTCAGGCGCTCGTCGTATGAATACATGAACTACCTCCAAGTAGTCCAAGATTTTGTCCGCACCCCCGTTGTGCGCGTTGAACGATTACCCAGGGACGTTGGCCGCCTGAGTCAGGTCAGTCGAGGATGCCCCCTGAATGGCATCCGTCCGGGCAGATTGCTGCGCAATACTGCATGCCTTTGGCGCCTCGCGAGATGCCAACAATTGGATACCACTTGTCGCAAACAGTTACTTGAATTGGGCGGGTGCAAACCTTAGATTGGACACATGCGCTGACCCCCAACAGTGCTGACGGCCCCCTCCCCCTCCCAACCGGCCGTCAGAAAGCCCCGCTCCCCCGGCGGGGCTTTCGCCTTTCTGGGGACGTACGCACGAATTCTTTTTGCCGCTCATGCGGCCTAACAGGTACGCTTTCGATGTCACCAAACCGAATATCCCGCGCGCTCGCGGGCCTGCCTGCCAACTCGCGTGATGCGCCCCAGGCCCCTTCATGATGCGCGGATCAACCAACAAGGAGAGATCATGATCAAGGCCAAAGCCTATGCCGCAGTGGATCAACGCAGCGCACTCGCGCCTTATGAGATTGAACGTCGCGGTCCCGGGCCGGAAGACGTACAGATCCAGACTCTTTATTGCGGCGTGTGCCATTCCGACCTGCACACGGCACGTAATGAATGGAAAAACACCCTCTACCCGTCGGTTCCCGGTCATGAGATCGTCGGCCGTGTCGTCGCTGTTGGCAACAAGGTAACGAATTTCAACGTCGGCGATCTCGCCGGTGTCGGCTGCCTGGTCGATAGCTGCGGCCATTGCCCATCCTGCCACGAAGGCGAGGAACAGTATTGCGACAACGGCTTTACCGGCACCTATAACGGCCCGCTCTTTGGCGGCGAGAATACCTACGGCGGCTATTCGCAGACGATCGTCGTGAAGGAATCCTTTGTCCTGCGCATCCGGCATGCCGAGACAGACCTGGCCAGCGTGGCCCCGCTGCTCTGTGCCGGCATCACGACCTACTCGCCCTTGCGTCACTGGGGCGCAGGGCCGGGTAAAATGGTTGGCGTGGTCGGCTTGGGCGGCCTGGGTCACATGGGGGTCAAGATCGCCCATGCCATGGGTGCCCACGTCGTCTTATTCACCACCTCCGCAAGCAAGGTCGCCGATGGCAAGCGCCTGGGTGCGGATGAGGTCTGCATCTCCACGAGTCCCGACGACATGGCGCAATATACCGGCCAGCTCGATTACATCCTCAATACCGTTGCTGCGCCGCACGACCTCGATGCCTATCTGCAATTGCTCAAGCGGGACGGCACGATGACCCTGGTCGGCGCCCCGGCCGAACCGCATCCGTCCCCGAATGTTTTCGGGCTGATCCTCAAACGCCGCAGCATTGCCGGCTCCCTGATCGGCGGCATTCGCGAGACACAGGAAATGCTGGATTTCTGCGCCGAGCACGGCCTCGTATCGGATATCGAACTGATTCCGATGAGTTATATCAACAGCGCCTACGAAAGGATGCTGAAGAGTGACGTTCGTTACCGATTTGTGATCGACATGGCAAGCCTCGACTGAGGCGGACCCTGTTACGGATTCAGCTACCGCCCCGCCCCGTTGCGGGGTTTTCAATTTCTGGGGCCAGTTGTCTCTGCGCGAGAGGCATTGTCGGTAGTGCGCTAGCTTTGATTGTTCAGGCAGTTTAAGTACAGAGCAGTTCGGCGAGTGCGTAGCGCAGGCAAATAATTGTCCAGAAAATCGCCAACCGTATTTGATCGCCAACGGGGTGGCTGCCCGGAAAACCGTGGCAATTCAAGTTGCTACGCTCGCCAAAGATTCTGTGCAAAATACCGATCAAGAAGTCGTCGTTGTTCACCAGGTACAAACGCGCCGATAATTGCGGATGCCCAGCGAATCAGCAAGCCAATCAACACCACCGCGCCGCCTGTCGGCTTTGAAAGGGCTGTGGCCCTTCCTGCGCCCCTATCGGGCGCGGATTGCACTGGCTTTCGTGTTGCTCTGTCTGGGGTCGGCCACTATTCTGCTGGTGCCGCTGGCCTTTCGCGACCTTATCGACTTCGGGTTCGGCGATCGGGTGCAGTCGTCTGGCAGCTTCCTAGGCGCACTCAGCCTGAACGGGCACTTCATCGCCCTGTTCGGGCTGGCAAGCTTCTGGGCACTGGCGGT
This sequence comes from uncultured beta proteobacterium, assembly GCA_963741765.1. GTDB lineage: Bacteria > Pseudomonadota > Gammaproteobacteria > Burkholderiales > Rhodocyclaceae > Azonexus. The sequence goes on along the minus strand of CAVUJN010000016.1, from coordinate 9,498 downwards.
AGCAGCACGTTTTTATACGGTTTCGTGGGTCGGCGAACGGGCAACGGCCGATTTGCGCAGCGCCGTTTATGCGCGGGTATTGGCCCAGTCGCCCCAGTTCTTCGAGACCCTGCAGACCGGCGAGGTCCTGTCGCGGCTGACCGGCGACACGACCCTGATCCAGACGGTCGTCGGCAGTTCCATCTCGATGGGGTTGCGCAGCCTGTTCCAGTTCATCGGCGGCATGATCATGCTGGCCGTGACCAGCCTTTACCTGTTTTCCCTGAACCTCGGCCTGATGGCCCTGCTGATCCTGCCTATCCTCGCCATCGGCCGCAAGGTCAAGAAGCTGTCGCGCGAGTCGCAGGACAAGATCGCCGATGCTTCGGCACTGGCCGGTGAAATCCTCAATGCCATGCCGACGGTCCAGGCCTATACGCAGGAGCCGCAAGAAGCCCGGCGCTTCGCCGAACGCACGGAAACCAGTTTTGTCACGGCGATCAGGCGCACGCGCGTCCGTGCGGCGCTAACGGCGCTGATCATCACGGCGGTCATGGGCACGATCATCTTCGTGTTGTGGATCGGCGCCCGCCAGGTTAGCGCCGGCATCCTGACCGGAGGCGAACTCGCCTCCTTCGTTCTCTACGCGGCACTGGTGGCCGGTGCCGTCGGCACCATGGCAGAAGTCTGGGGCGACATCATGCGCGCGGCCGGGGCAACGGAACGGCTGCTCGATCTGCTGCACGCCGAATCTGCCATCCGCGAGGCAGCCGTGCCCCAGACACCGGTGCCGTCGGCGCAGGCGACAATCAGTTTCGAGCACGTCACGTTCGCCTATCCGGCACGCCCGCAAACACATGCCTTGGCAGATATCTGCCTGACTATCGCGCCGGGCGAGAGCGTCGCGCTTGTTGGCCCCTCCGGGGCCGGCAAGACCAGCCTGTTCCAGTTGCTGCTGCGCTATTACGAAGTGTCCGACGGCTGCATCCGGATCAATGGCCAGGATGTCCGCCAACTCAGCCTGCACGACCTGCGCAAGGACATCGCCATCGTTTCGCAGGATCCGGTGATCTTTTCTGCCAATGCCTTGGAAAACATCCGCTACGGCCGCGCCACGGCAAGCGACGAGGAAGTCATGCAGGCCGCCAAGGCGGCCCAGGTGGACGAATTCATCGACCGACTGCCAGAGGGCTACCAGACTTTCCTTGGCGAGCGTGGCACCCGCCTTTCCGGTGGCCAGCGCCAGCGCATCGCGATTGCCCGCGCGATCCTGAAGGGTGCCCGCCTGCTGTTGCTCGACGAAGCGACCAGCGCCCTCGACGCCCAATCGGAAACCCTGGTCCAGCAAGGGCTCAGTGCGGCGATGCGCGGGCGCACGACGCTGATCATTGCCCATCGCCTGGCGACGGTGCAAAAAGCCGACCGCATCGTGGTTATGGAACGTGGCCACATCGTCGAGGCCGGCACACCCGAGGATCTGCGAAACCAGGGCGGTCTATATGCCCGGCTGGCTGCCTTGCAACTTGACCTTTGAGCCTCGGCGTCTGCGCCAGACTAGAGCGTTAGGAGTATGCGTTCGAGTGGTTCGGCTCTGACTTTCGAGATCAAGGTGCCGCCAACGTCCGTAAACCGACCTTGGATTCAACCGGTCGATGCAACACTCTAGAGCCTGGGTAGGCAGAAGGAGTGTAGATGAAGCAAAGACCGAGGATCTATTACACGGAAAGTCAGAAAGCCTTGATGTGGGAGCGCTGGAGGAAAGGGGAGTCCCTTCAACAGATCGCCCACCTGCTCATAGGTAATGCTCGCTTCGCGCGGCATGGGGTTCTCCTTGTTACGTTACAGCGAGTTGGATACGTGACGTTACGATTTGCACGTTACGCACCCCACGCCGCCGCCACGAACGGCCGCCCGCGCAGATGCCGGTGATAGCGTCCGAAGCCACCACCCGGGGTCGCCAGGCGTTCGATCAGCTCGGCCTTGCCCGACGCCCGGTCCGCCATCGAGAGCAGCATCGCCTCCAGGCTAAGGGGCTCGCGCAATCCGAGATGCGGCGGCGCGCCATAGGTCGCGGTCAGGGCATGGACGAGGGCCAGATACTGGCGTTGCGGCACGGCTTCACCACAACGCTCACGGGCGGCGGCCAGCCAGTGCTGCAGCCGGTCGCGGTGTCAGACCAAGGTGGCCTCGGGGGCCATCGCGAAACAGCGGTGCGCATGATCGTAGCGGTACTCGTCGGCCTTCCCCGCGTCGTGGATCAATCCGGCAAGGATCATGACCGGCAGCGACACCAGATCATGGTCGCGTGCCAGCGCCAGCGCCTGCTCGGCCACCTCGAGGCTGTGGCGGAAATTGCCGTTGAGTCCGTTGTGGTGGTTCTCCAGTGAACTCGGCCCCACCAGATAACGGCGGAAGCGCCCGCCGTTCCAGAACATCGCGTTGAACAGGTCGCGGAAAGCGAGGGGCAGGCTTTCCCACAGCGCCCTGCCGCGCTGCACCAGTTCCCGTTCGCGCACCCAGCGCGGCGGCACCGTGTCGAACAGGTTCCCGCACCATGATCAGGCGCCGCTCGAAGTCGACGTACTGCCACTTGAGACCGTGGATTTCGCCGGTGCGCATGCCGGTGAAGAAGCGCAGCGTGAAGTAGTCCTTGAAGTCGGAGCGGACGGCGTCGATGATCTTGCGCACTTCGTCGAGCGAGAAGGGATCGACGTCGGTGCGCTTGACCCGGAGCTGTTTGATGTTCTGGAACGGCGTGCGAAAATCAAAGCGGTCGGCGGCTTCGCAGAGGATTTGCCGCAACGGATTCAAGATCTTGTTGATCCGCGGATTGGACAGCAGTTGGGTCTTGCCCCGCGCCGGAGCTTTGGCGAGATCTGCGCGGAATGCAAGAATGTCTGCCTTGGTGATCCTGCCGACCGCCATGTCCCCGAAGCGGGGCACCAGCCGCTTGTCGATATCGTCGCGGATGGTCTTCTGGTGGGACTTGCGCCATTCGATCGACTTCTCGCCGTACCAGACTTCGGCGAAGTCCCGGAACAGCGGTGTGGCCGGGGCGCCGGCAATGCCGGCGACGGCCTGGGCCACGGGCGTCACCGCGACGTCGGGCACCACCTGGTCGAAGCGAACGGCGTTCTTGCTGCCGGGAAAGAACCGGCGGTAGCTGAAAGTCCCGAGGCTGATCTCTTCCTCGATCTTGACGAGGACTTTCTCGAGACGCTTGCGGTTGGCGGCGGTGTCCGGGAGGGCCGTTTGTTCGCGACAGCGGTGGCCTTGAAAATCGAAATCAATTATCAGGGTAGCCGGTCTCCTTTCGATCTGAATACTACCCATGGCACACAGCTCCGTTGGCCATCGGGATCGCGAAAGCCTGATGGGCTGTGCTGCCCATGTCGGTTTCGATCTTCTCCCAGATGTAGAGGATCTTGCGGCCGCCGAAGGGGCGGATGTAGTGAATGCCTTCGAGCAGGACGCTGTCCTTCAGCCGTTCGCGGATCGTCCGGGCGTCGTACTTGATGCGAGCAGAAAGCTCGTCGGTGGTGAGGTAAGTCTGGCTCATTCTTGTATCTCCTTATGTCAACTAGTGGTTCATTGGTTCGCCTATCCGAATCAATGTATAACTAGTTTAACAAACAAGGCGGACAAATGCAAGCCTATTTTTCTTTATGTTAAAGTAGGCGAACAATGATTCGCTTCCGCATACAAGAACTACTCGCCGAGAAGCAATTTCAGGAGGGGAGGCGCATCACCCTTCTGGAACTTGCCGAAGCAACAGATATCAGCCGCGTAACCCTGTCAAAAATGGTTAACCAGCGGGGCTATGGCACGCTTACCGATCATCTCGACAAGCTTTGTAAGTTCTTTGGGTGCAAACTGGAACAACTTGCAGAGTACGTACCTGACGACCTTCCGTCAGACCGACCCCAGAGTTCAGTCGATACGAAATAGGCAGCCACGGAAGGCAATAGTCGTTATTCTCTATTTCTGAAGCATCACAAATTGCATCCAGTCACAGCATGGTCACATTTTGGTCACGGATTAGTCACCGCAAAACGCGAGTTGAAAAACGTGACTACTGCCTCTCAAACCAGGACCGACCATGGAACCAGAAAACATTACTTAGCGCCAACCAGATTTTGAGCGGCAGAATCCATGCCAAACAATTAATTTGGAATTGACTTAGTTCTGGAGAATGCTGCAAATAGGGCGTTTGGCGCGGCTGGCGGGATTCGAACCCACGACCCCTGGCTTCGGAGGCCAGTACTCTATCCAGCTGAGCTACAGCCGCGCGGATAATTGTTGGTCATATTGCATGCTTCGGAGGAAAGGCCGACTTTATACGTAAATTACGTTTACATTCGGCATATATAGTGGAAATATGTTGATTTTTCTGACATATCTCGCTCTAAAGCATGACACTCAAACCGAGATCGTTACCGCAACATCCCCAAGAATCCCTATCAACACCATCGGTTTTGGGTTCATCAGTCCATTCAGGGCAATTGCCAACGACGACTCCTGCCCTCCCATCCTACTGGGACCAATTACTCGAGTGGGCAACTACTCGAAATGTCACTGGCGATCTTTATCGCCTAATTGACCCCACACTACTCATCGAGCAACCGCAGGCGATCGGTAGCGTCCTTTCTGTTTTAGCCACACCGCACGCGCACAGCATGCTGGTTAATTGGTCCATCGAAAGTGAGTGCGCACTTTCTTTGCTGCATCTGAGCAGCGCAATCGACTCAGCTTCAGCCACACTAACGAAATACAGTCCGCTTCCCCATGAAAAAGCAGCTGCCGGATACTTCACACCGGTCGATCGCTATTATTTGCTGGCTCTTCTCGTTGCCCGCCTTCCTCCGGTTGGCCCTGAAGAGAAACTTTGGTTTGAAAAAATCAGACTGTGGCTACTCGTGCACGCCATGGAAAACGCTGAGCATGGAGCAGTTCTCGACAACAATCTTCGTATCAGCTGCGCAAAGCTCCGCCTTGCTCACGACGGAAGCGACGATTGGCTCCAGATATTCCATAACCTTGGCTCCAAAACCCAAGGATTCGAAAGCCTTGGTCTAACCCTGATGACCCAGTGTCAATCGTATCTGAAGTCAAATCATCCAACCTTTAAGCCATCGAATAACCAGCGGCGGTTACTTGAGGCGATCATCGCAATTTCTGCGCACAGGTCCGACCCCGATGCAGCAACGGCCACCTTGTCGAAGCCGCTCTATCAACCAACTTGTACTCAAATCCCTCCTTTCTGGAATTCATTCCGAGACGATCGAACCGACGACAAACCGACAGAACTTGGCACGCTTCTTCCTGGCAAAGACGAATCCCATCCCGACCTATTGGCCGTTAGCGTAAGGCCGGAGGACTCGTATGCGCACCAGAAGCTTCATTGCCATAGCATTCTTCTGTCCGCCATGGAGGACCAGCACTTTCTTCCATGGTCTTGGAACCGACCAAACCCAATCGAGTTCGTCGCTCTTTCCGACTGGATCAACCAAAAACACGCTGCAGGCTCGAATACAGAATTTGATGCCATCAGAGCTCTGTCCTGGGTTGCCGTGGCAACCGGGCGAACCTTGAGGCGTACGCTCGACATCGCGTTTGGCAATTTGCCTGGGGCAGAGTGGCAACTCTCCCTGGACAAACGATCCCTGATTCGCCTTCCAGCACGACGAAATCCTGGATGGAGTCCGGAAAACGACAGCGCCACTCAATGGGTAGCTCCGTTCGCCGATATGCAGACCATCAACCTGCCCAAGCATGTCCTCAATGTTCTGAACGCGCTCCGTTCAGCAACCCCAACTGCCACCTGTCTGGGAGAAACCTGGAACCCACCCGGTGGCAACTCTCCAGAGTCTGCATTCCTTAACGCCATGAAGTCGGTTGCACCACGGCTAACTCCAGGCATGCTCGCAAACCTGCTTCCTCAGCGCACCTTCCTGGCATCGGGCGATGCAAGCTTTGCCAAACTAATTGGATCCCACCCAATGAGCGGCCTGCCGGGATCCACAGCCTACGCAACCTGGACAGTATCCGCCGTCCACTCAAGCCTCAACCAAGCGCCTTCGTCTGTCTCGCTCACGCTGCCGGAGAATTCGGCCCATTTCAATGCGCAGGGCAGCCTACTTGACGTCATCGAAGCGTTATTGATTGGCGCGCTTCGGCGTGCCGAGCAAAAACTTGATGAATTGCGAGACTCAGGCTCCACGCTCGATTTTCACAATGCCTTTACCGCAACCGTTCTCGCCCAACTGTATGCCGCCACAGCGGGGCGACCAATCAAGGATCCGTATTCGTCACCAACCTTCTTTGACCTCAAAGCGGGCTTCGTCTTCATCGAAGACAAGAATTCTTCCAAGGCAAGGGCAGGAAGGCTAACCCCCCTTCCTCCCGCCTTGGTCGAACTCATGGGGAAGCACTACCCGGCACATCTTAGCGCCCTATCCGTCGCATTACAGGACGCCGCCCCGGAACTCGCCGAAGAGATCCGTCTCTTGTCCAATGGCAAACGATCCACGTGTATCCCGTATTTTTTCTTGCTGTCACGGGAAAAAGGGCTGCACTGGAAAAACGCGTCTGAATCGAATATCAAAGACCTCTGCCTTTTCGATTGGCCACTACCCCTAAATCTCTTTCGCCATCGCCTTGCAACCCGGTTGCGCGCCGAAGGCGCCGACCCGGAAATCATCGACTCATTGCTGGGGCATGCAGAATCCGGCGCGGCAACGCACGGTGATGGGTCATTTCGCGTCTGGCTTGACGACATGACAACTGTCCGCCCGATCCTCCAACGGGTTTTTGACAGTCTTGGATTTCAAATAGCCGAGAGCTGGAGAACACCGCCTGCGCCCATCCGGGATACCCCTGCACCGAATGAGTCGCCGGCATTGTTCGGCAGTGATGCACGGGCCGTTGAACGGAAGAAGCGTCGCCGGGACGCAATATTGAGTGCGAAGGGCATCATTTCCGCCTTCCTCAAGGGTCGCGAACTGGCCTCCCTATCGGATTCCGAATTGAGCGAACTATCACTGGCCCTGCTCTGCAACACAAAGGGGCTTCCACACCCGCTGGGAGGCGTTAGATACGGTGTTTTGACCGCATTGGCGGAACATAGCTGGAAAAGCAAAGGAAGAAAAATCCGCTTCAAGCGGCATTACCTGCAGCTCGACGAGGATGTGGGGCCTTTCTCGGAAAGCGCACCCGGTTCGCTCGAAACCCATAGAAATCTCGGCGGTTGCGCACGAGAACTTGAGGCGAGTATCAGCAAGCTCCGTCCCGGCAAGCAAGCGGCAGCCACGCTTGCTTCCATACTGGCCATCGTGACCGCGCGCATAGCTCATCAACAGCTGATTAATGATTTATTGGCCGGCAGGAACCACCGACTGATCCGGGTACGCAAACAATATTATCTGGAGCATTGCGTCGGCCTCGATCGTACTGACCCATGCGCCCCTGTACAGCGCTACCGAATATCCTTTTCTACAGCCCGCTTGATCAACATCGCACTGAAAAGAAACAACGAACCCAGCCTCGAAAGATCCGCCCGCCGCGAGGTGCTCCTGCCTTTCGCCAGCCTAATGGTGGAAGCGGGCCGGATAGGTGACCGATGGAGCCCAAGGGACCTGATTAACGCCTTGATCGTCCTTGTTGACCAGGCCAATGCGCAGGAGTTTCCGGGCGCCATTGCCGGCTACCTGGGCGGACGCGTGTTGTCATCGGCCCTCGACTGGCGGGACTGGTTGCGACTTCGATGGAACGAGTATCGCTACATACCGCAAGCAACGACGGGTCCACCGGCCATTCGGGATGAATTCGCGTGCGTAATTCTTTCCGCACAACCGGCGGGTGATCCTGAAACTCTGCACGCCTATGCGCGAGAGTTATTTTCGGAACTGCGCTCGAACATCCGTGGCGCCAGAGGGGTGCTAACGTCGGCGCCCACCCCTCCTGACACCCGCCGAGCCATGGCTTCAGCAATCAACAAGACCATCGCCAAGTGGGATGGAAAAGTGGGACGAGCCCCACTGCTGCTCGGCCACTGGCTGAAGTCGTTGCTGACCCGGCGCGTCAAAAAAGATTATTTGAAAATGCGCTCGATCCACCGCTATTTCGCGGCGCTCTCGCCAGCCTTTGAGGGTGTTGCCTACGCATTTGACCCCGACCTTGCCGACGAAGAGGCGATGACCAATGCCTACCGGGAAATTCTCGAGTCCAGAACTCTAAAAAATCAAGCCTATGCATTCAATCGACTGGTTGATTTTCATCGCTGGGCACGGAGCCAAATGGACTTCGAAGATCCGACCTGGTCCGAGCTTCCCAGCCACAATCAGGTTGCCATGGGCGACCCCGGGATCTTTACCGAGAAGGATTATCTCGGTGCACTAGCGCTGCTACTCGACAGCGGTCCTGGCCAAAGCTCCGATCAGGATCAAGCAGCGTTCCTGATTTTGTGTGCATATCGGTTCGGCTTGCGGGGAGCGGATGCGCTCGGACTATTGCGGCAAGACTGGATTGCCCTCGGCGATTTCGTCATTGTCGTCGTTCGGGACAATCCCTACCGCGCCATCAAGGTGAAGACTACATCCAGACGCGCCGTACCGTTGATCGAGCCGCTCACGCCACTGGAAAGGGAACTCGTGGCGCGAGTCCTCCGCCTCGCAGAAGCAACTTCAGGGGATGACACTTCGGCCCCCTTGTTTGCGCGACCAGGCGCTCAGTTCTTCAATACCGACAGAGTAAAACGCCTTGCCCTGGATGCATTGAAGACCGCCAGCGGCAATCCGGATGCAAACATCCACCGCGCCCGGCACAGCGCCGCAAACCGGGTAATGCTCGATTTGCTGGGTCAGCCAGCCGTCGCGTGGAAAGACCTGAAAAGCACCGAGACCCGGAATCCCTCCCGCGCCATTGATCTCTTGCTCGGGCGCGACAATCCGACCCGGCGCTCGGCATGGGCAACAGCGCGCTTTCTGGGCCATGCCGGGCCCTCATCGACGTTTGGCAGCTACCTTCACTTCCTGTCGGACTGGGCAGAAGAACTCGTTGGTCTCGATCACGAAAATTCGCGAGTTCTCGCCAACGCAATCGATCTCGAACAATTCCCGCTCTTTAGCCCTTTGCGGCGACTGAGCGCTGGCAGCAGCCGCGAAGGCGGGAAGATCCTTTCGGTTGTTGATGCGCTCAAGATCCTGCGGCTACTTGCACGCGGCCACAGTTCGACAGCAATCTCGTCCTGGCTGCGAATTCCTCATGAACAGGCCGTTCAAATCGCAAGCGCCGTACGGAAGATTGACGGCGCGATCCGCTGGCCGAATCGGGAAAGCGATCGCAATGAAGAAAACACGATTGAAATCCTGGGTCACATTGGCGCTGCTGCGTGGACTCGCCTCATGGTGTTCGCAGAAACCATGCAGCCTCCGAGCCGCGAGAACTCAGACGACATTCTTGAAATCGGCAAGATTCACAGGATTGCGGGTTCCTCGCGCCAGCTGCTCGCGTGGCGGAAGC
>CAVUJN010000015.1:0-53787 GCA_963741765.1 uncultured beta proteobacterium | reverse complement strand
TCAATTTTTCGACTTTTTTCCGGTTGACCCTTCAGGGCCAGCATTTGCCTCTGTGGTCGTGGAAGTCTCCGCAGCAGGCCCAATCCGCTCCAGCTCCAGCCGCGTGCAGTTGGCCATTTCCGGCGGCAGCGACTGCAAGCGGTTGCCGGCCAGCATCAGCTTTTGCAGGCGGGTACAACGACCGATTTCCGGCGGCAGTTCGGCAATTTGGTTATCGGTCAGAATCAGCCAGCGCAGCCTGGGCGGCAAGGCCGCGGCCGGCACCGTCTCGATCCGGTTGGCCTTGAAGCCGACCATTTCGAGCGCCGCGCATTGCCCGATCACCGCCGGCAATTCGGTGAACGGATTATTGGAACAAAACAGGATGCGCAGCTTGCCCAAACGCGGCAGATCGTCGGGCAGCGACGACAGCGCGTTGCCCGACAGGTCCAGAATCTCCAGCGTTTCCGCCAGAGCGAAAATCTCGCGCGGGAACTCGGTCAGGCCGCATGCCAGTTTAAGCCGGCGACTCCCGGCCAGTTTGCCGGCGCGCAGGCCTTCAAGGGTGTTCAGTGACATTCGGGTCGTTCCGGTGCTTGGCGCGTCGGGCAGGCGTGATAAGGTGCGGCAGGATAACAAAAGATGGTGACACATGACCTGGGAGAAGGCTGCCAGCCCATCCATGACTGACCGCGGCATGCGCGTCGCGCTGATTTTCGCCCTCGCCGCCGAGCGCCTGACCGCTTTTTACGAGCATGCGCAATGGATGACCGAAGCCCAGGGCGCCAGCCTCGCCGCCGACTGGCTGGCGCGCTCGAAAAACAAGCTGCCGCTCAACGAACGCCGCCAACTCTCCGCCCTCAGCGACCAGCTCGCCCGCCAGATCGAGGCAACGCTGTCGCGCGAAGCCGGGATGTACACCGCCCACGAAATGATGGAATCGCTCGACCCCAACCATCACTCCGAAATCGCCGAGTCGCTGATGGCGGAATGCGAGCGGCTGCTCGATAGCGGGCTCGAGAATCCACTGGCCTAGCCCTGGCAAATCGCGTTAAATTCGTCTACATGCCAAATGCAAAACAAAGCCAGACAACGGGGCCGTGACCATTTCCAGCAATTTCGCCTTCCTCGCCGAGCATGACCCCGTATTCCTGCAACTGGCCGTTACCGCCGAGCAGGTCTTTGCCGCCGATCCGAACACCACGCTGATCAAGCTGCGCCAACTTGGCGAGGCATTGGCCCAGGACATCGCTGCCCGCAGCGGCATCGAATTCAATGGCGAAACCAGCCAGGCCGACCTGCTCTTCCGGCTCAACCGCGAGATCCGCCTCGACCCCACCATCCGCGAGATGTTTCACATCCTGCGCATCGAAGGCAACAAGGCCACCCACCAGTTCCGCACCCGGCACAAGGAGGCCATGGATGGCCTCAAGCTGGCCCGCGCCCTCGCCGTCTGGTTTCACCAGTCATTCGGCAAAGCCGGCGCCGGTTTCCGCCCCGGCCCTTTCCAGCCCCCCGCCGACCCCAGCCTCGCTGTGCGCCAGCTGCAAAGCGAAATTGACCAACTGCGCGCCGAAGTCGGCAGCCAAAACACCGCCCTCGAAAGCAAGCAGCAACTCGCCGACCTGATCGCCCGCGAAAAAGAAGAATACGCCGTCCTCGCCGGGCAAATGGACGCCGAAGCGCGCACCTACCGAAGTCTGGCCGAAGAACAAGCCGCCACGCTGGACCGCGTCAAACAGGAATTCGAGCAACGCCTGCAAACCCTGCAATGCCAGCTCGACGCCGGCCAGAAAGCCACGCAGCAGGTCACCCAAAGCACCCAAGCGGCCAGCCGCCAACTGATCCTCAACGAAGAACTTACCCGCATCCTGATCGACCAGCAGTTGATCGAAGCCGGCTGGCAGGCCGATGCGCAGGAACTCACTTACGCCAAGGGCAGCCGCCCGGAAAAAGGCAAAAACCTCGCCATCGCCGAATGGCCAACCCTCGGCAAGGAAGCCGCCGATTACGTGCTGTTCGCCGGTCTGACGCCGATTGCCGTGGTCGAAGCCAAGCGCGAAAACACCAACGTCGCCGGCAAGATTCCGCAGGCCGAACGCTACTCACGCGGCTACCACCAATTGGCCGACGCCCAACCCGCCTGGCAACGTGAAGGCCGTGCCGCCGGCTGGCCGGACGCCCAAAACAGCCACTTCGAAATCCCCTTCGTCTATTCCACCAATAGTCGCCCCTACCTGCAGCAGCTTGCGGAACAAAGCGGCACCTGGTTCCGCGACGTGCGCAGCCCGGCCAACCTGGCTAGGCCGCTGATGGATTTCCACCCCCCGGCCGGCCTGCTCGACCAGATCACCCGCAGCAAAGCCGCCGCCGAAGCCAAATTGCAGCAGGAAGGTTTCGCCTACCTGCACCTGCGCAACTATCAGGAACGCGCCATTCAGGCCGTCGAAGCCGCGCTGGCCACCGGCCAATCCAACTGCCTGCTGGCGATGGCCACCGGTACGGGCAAGACGCGCACCATCATCGGCCTGATGTACCGTTTCCTGAAAGCCGAACGCTTCCGGCGCATCCTCTTTCTCGTCAACCGCAGCGCCCTCGGCCAGCAAGCGCAGGAAAACTTCGACGAAGCGACGCTGGAGCAGAACCTGCCGCTCTCCAAGGCCTACAACATCGCCGAAATGGGCGACATGGCGGCCGAAGCCGAAACCCGCATCCAGGTCGCCACCGTGCAGGCCATGGTCAAGCGCATCTTTCAAAGTGACACCCCGCCCGGCATTGACGAATTCGACTGCATCATCATCGACGAAGCACACCGCGGCTACACGCTCGACCAGGAAATGTCCGAAGGCGAACTGCAGGTCCGCGACCAGGCCCAGTACCTGTCAACCTACCGCCGCGTCCTCGACTACTTCGACGCCACCAAGATCGCCCTCACCGCCACCCCGGCCAAGCACACCAGCGACATCTTCGGCCGCCCGGTCTACACCTACTCCTACCGCGAAGCCGTCGCCGACGACTGGCTGATCGACCACGAACCGCCGATCCGCTACGAAACCCTGCTCAGCAAGCATGGCATCAAGTTTGCCAAGGGCGAGCAGGTCAGCGCCATCGACCTCGGCACCGGCGAAATCGAGCAATCCGAACTTGAAGACGAACTCAAATTCGACGTCGAAAGCTTCAACCGCCGCGTCATCAACGAAGACTTCAACCGCGTCATCTGCGAACAACTGGTCGAAGAAATCGATCCTTTCAGCGAAGAAAAGACCCTGATCTTCTGCGCCACCGACCTCCACGCCGACATGGTCAAGCGCCTGCTCGACAACGCCTTCAAGCAAAAATACGGCGACGAATACGCCGAAGCCGCCGTCCGCAAGATCACCGGCCAATCCGACAAGATCAGGCAACTGATCGCGCGCTACAAAAACGAGCGTTACCCGAGCATCGCGATCACCGTTGATCTGCTGACCACCGGCATCGACGTGCCCGCCATCAGCCACATCGTCTTCATGCGCCGCGTTCGTTCGCGCATCCTCTACGAACAGATGATCGGCCGCGCCACCCGCCGCTGCGACGACATCGGCAAGACCGTTTTCAAGATTTACGACCCGGTCGACATTTACCAGGCGCTCGAAGCGGTCAACACCATGCAGCCGCTGGTCAAAGACCCGAACATCACGCTCGAACAACTGGTCAGCGAACTCGACAACCCGGCCAGCTTCACCGCCCCCGGCAGCCGTGTCGGCACCCACCACGCCCACGATGTCCTCGACGCCATCAGCCAGAAGCTGATGCGCGTCCTGCGCAGCGCCACGCACCAGGCCGAAAAGAAGCCCGAGCTCAAAACACGGCTCGACGAACTCGAACAGCACTGGGGCGTCGCCCCGGCCATCCTCCACAAGCACCTCCGCGAGCTCGGGCCAAATGCTGCGGTCGACTGGCTAAAACAGCGAAAAAATCTGCTTGCCCAGGTTGAGGGCATCCGGCTGATGATCGGCAGCACCTACAAGCCCATCATCTCCGGCCACAAGGATGAGCTTCTCGCCCGCGAGCAAAGCTACGGCGACTACCACAAGCCCGAAGACTACCTCGACAGCTTCAACCATTTCATCCAGCAGCAACTCAACCAGTCCGCCGCCTTGAGTGTCGTCGTCAATCGCCCGAAAGACCTGAGCCGCGAGCAACTGCGCGAATTGCGCCTGCTCCTCGACGAACACGGCTACTCCGAAGCCCGCCTGCAAACCGCCTGGCGCAACCGCAGCAATCAGGACATCGCCGCCAGCATCATCGGCTACATCCGCCAGGCGGCGCTGGGCGAAGCCCTGCAACCGTTCGAGCAACGCGTCGCCCAAGCCATGCAGCGCATTTTCAGCCTCACCGCCTGGACACCCGTACAACGCAAATGGCTGAACCGCCTGGCCAAGCAACTGCACCACGAAGTCGTCATCGACCAGCAATTCGTCAACCGCGCCTTCGCCACCGATGGCGGCGCCAAGCGGCTCGACGCGATGCTCGGCGGCAAGCTGGACAACGTTCTGGAAACGCTGGCCGATGGCCTGTGGCCGAATGCCGCGTAAAATTGCGTTAGCTGTCGCATCAGAAATACAATCGAATTCAATCGTTTAACCATTGGCCGAATAGTCACCATGAAACCCTCAGACGCGCTACGGACTCACAAAGAAGCTATCCGGCAGGTAGTAGCAGCGCATCGCGCCACCAATCCCCGCGTATTCGGCTCGGTTGTGCATGGCGAAGATACAGACAACAGTGACCTCGACATCCTCATTGACCCGACGCCGGACACCACGCTTTTTGACATCGGTGCCATCCGGCATGAATTGCATGAACTGTTGGGCATCCCGGTAGACGTACTGACACCCAAGGCGCTGCCGGAAAAATTCCGGGCAACCGTACTCGCCGAAGCAAGGCCCGTATGAAACGGGATCAACAGCGCCTTCCCGACTATCTCGGCCACATTCTCGAAGCTATTGAGCGCATCGGCAGATACACCGATGACATCGACGAAAACACCTTCCTGCAGGATGAAATGGCTCAGGATGCGGTAATCCGCAACCTAGAGATCATCGGCGAAGCCAGCCACAACATTGAGCGCGATTACCCCGAGTTTGCCGCCGCCCATCCTGAACTACCACTGGCTTTTGCCTACCAGATGCGTAATGCCGTGGCTCACGGTTACTTCAAGGTTGATCTGGAAATTGTCTGGAAGACGCTTCAGAACGACCTGACCGGCCTGCATGCGCAAGTGCAGGAAATCCGGCAAAGCCTGCCCGGACACAACAGCACGGGTGCAACGTAATCCATCCAATGAATGGGATCGGCTCACCTCATGAGCCGATTCCCCGACTTATTCGGCTCACCACCCACCAGAAACAATCCCGGTTCTCACATCAAGTACCGGCCCCACTGAAATAGCGACCCCATGAGCAACAACGAAATCGTCCAGAAACTCTGGAATCTCTGCGACGTGCTGCGCGACGACGGCATCAACTACGCCGACTACGTCACCGAACTGGTCCTGCTCCTCTTCATCAAGATGGAACACGAAAACGCCCAGAGCGGCGTCATGCTCGGCCACAAGCTGCCCGAAGGTGCCCGCTGGCCGGACATCGCCAAGCTCGATGGCCCCAACCTGCTCACCTACTACAAAGCCACGCTGCTCGGCCTCTCGCAAAGCACCGATCCGCTCATTTCCGCCATCTACGCCGACGCGCAGACCCGCATGAAAGAGCCGCGCCACCTCAAGCAACTGATCAGCGCCATCGACAGCATCGACTGGTACTCCGCCCAGCGCGACGGCCTCGGCGACCTCTACGAAGGCCTGCTCGAAAAGAACGCCACCGAAACCAAGTCCGGTGCCGGCCAGTACTTCACGCCACGCCCGCTAATCGACAGCATCGTCGCCCTGATCAACCCGCAAGCCGGCGAAACCGTGCAAGACCCGGCTGCCGGCACCGCCGGCTTCCTCATCGCCGCCGACGCCTGGATCAAGGCCAAGACCGACAACCTCTACGACCTCAACGAAAAGCAGCGCACCTTCCAGCGCAACAAAGCCTTCATCGGCATGGAACTCGTCCCCGGCACCCGCCGTTTGGCGCTCATGAACTGCCTGCTGCACGGCATGGAAGGCGACGAACAAGGCGTCATCCACCTCGGCAACACGCTCGGCAGCGCCGGCAGCAAGCTGCCCAAAAGCGACATCATCCTCAGCAACCCGCCCTTCGGCACCGCCAAAGGCGGCGGCGGCCCGACCCGCGACGACTTCACGCACAGCACCAGCAACAAGCAACTCGCCTTCGTCCAGCACATCTACCGCCACCTCAAAGATGGCGGCCGCGCCGCCGTCGTCCTGCCCGACAACGTGCTCTTCGAAGCCGGCGTCGGCGCCGACATCCGGCGCGACCTCATGGACAAATGCAATCTGCACACCCTGCTGCGCCTGCCCACCGGCATCTTCTACGCCCAGGGCGTCAAAACAAATGTGCTGTTCTTCGACAAAGTCAGCCAGCACGCTACCGGCAGCACCAAAGAAGTCCGCGTCTACGACCTGCGCGCCAACATGCCCCGCTTCGGCAAGCGCACCCCGCTCACCCGCACCCATTTCGCCGAATTTAAAGAATGCTACGGTCAACCGGAAAAAACGCCGGAAAATTTGACCAGCCGTTACCGCAGCTTCAGCCGCGAATGGATCAGGGAACGCGCCGACAGCCTCGACATCGCCTGGCTGAAAGACGACAACGCCGAAGACGCCGCCGACCTGCCGGAACCCGCCGTGCTGGCGCAGGAAGCGATGGGGGAACTGGAAGGGGCGCTGGCGGAATTGCAGGCGATATTGGCGGAGTTGGGTGAGGTGGGGGAATGAGCGAGACGCCACGGGGCTGGGAATTGCTCAAATTACGTGACGTCGCAACGCTCAAGACAGGCCCATTCGGGAGCGCTCTACACAAAGCCGACTACACCATCGACGGAATACCTCTAATCAATCCAACTCACATTAGGGAAGGCAAGCTATTCCCAGCCTCAGAGGTCAGCGTGTCGCCCGAAACAGCACAGCGCCTTACTGAATACCGACTAAACGAAGGCGATATCGTCATGGGGCGCCGGGGTGAAATGGGCCGTTGCGCGGTTGTTCCCAAGTACGCGCAGAACTGGCTTTGCGGCACCGGTTCAGTAGTTGTAAAGAGTACGTCTGCTGCCCACCCGCAGTACTTACAGAGATTCCTGACTGCACCAGCGACCGTAGCCGCGCTGATTGGCGACTCGGTTGGATCAACCATGATTAACCTGAATCAAGGTGTTCTGCTCGGGCTGGACATCCCTCTCGCCCCGCTCCCCGAACAAAAACGCATCGCCGACAAACTCGACAGCGTGCTGGCGCGGGTGGATGCCTGCCGCAACCGTCTCGACCGCCTCCCGGCCCTGCTCAATCGCTTCCGCCAGTCCATCCTCACCGCGGCTACCTCGGGGCGGCTGACTGAGGACTGGCGATGCCCGGAAAACGCTGACGAGTGGCGAAATACCGACATTCAGTCTGTCGCCAAAGTGGGAACAGGTTCAACGCCACTTCGCTCCACCGCAAATTTCTATGCAGAGTCAGGAACACCGTGGGTAACAAGTGCGGCAACTTTTCAAGAAGTCGTGAGAGACGCAGAGCAATTCGTTACTAACGATGCAATCGTCGCCCACCGCCTCAAAACCTACCCGGTCGGCACGCTATTAGTAGCAATGTACGGAGAAGGCAAAACCCGGGGGCAAGTAACGGAGTTAGGTATTCCAGCGACGATCAATCAGGCATGCGCAGCGGTTGTCGTTGACGAAATCCTTGCACTCAAGGCTTTCGTGAAATTCGCACTTCAGGCCAATTACCTGGCAATGAGAGAGCTAGCCGAAGGTGGAAACCAGCCCAACTTGAACCTCTCAAAAATCAAAGAGTTTCCGCTTGCTCTTCCGCCCCCCCCCGAACAAACCGAAATCGTCCGCCGCGTCGAACTCCTTTTCGCCTTCGCCGACCGCCTCGAAGCCCGTCTCGCCAACGCCCGCCGACAGGTCGGCCAACTGACGCCAGCCCTGCTCGCCAAGGCCTTTCGCGGCGAACTGGTGGCGCAAGACCCGGCCGACGAGCCGGCGGCCGAGTTGCTCAAGCGCCTCGCTGCCCAGCGTGCCGAGGCGCCGAAAGCCAAACGCGGCCGGGCCAAAGCCTGACACCCTCAATTTATCTATCGACCAAACATCATGAGCGCTCTCGACCCACTCGACTGGCAGGAAACACTGGATATCATCTGCCGCTCTTCCGCCCGCCAGATTCTTGAGGGCATTTCCTTCGCCGAATTTCGTTTGCGCATGGAGGGGATGGTTCCCGTCCTGCTGAACGCCGGCGGCATGCCGAAAGCGCAGCAGTCGCCGGAAATGCTTTGCAGCATTGCAACCCTGATGGCCTTGGAAATCTGGAATGCGACACCTATCCCGGAGAACCGTTTCCGCCCGCGCAAGCAGGCCAGGCCGGAGCGCAATGCGCCCTGCCTGTGCGGTTCGGGCAAGAAGTTCAAGCAGTGCTGTGCTGCGGTCAACACGCCTGAACTGGGCATTTCCGAAGAATTGATGCTGACCCAGGTGCTGGCGCTCATGCCGGCTAAGAAACTGGCCGAGCTGCCCTTGCTTGAACTGCATCCCGAGTCACTGGCGCTGGTTGCCGGCCAATGGATGGATGAAGGCCAGCCAAAAAAGGCCGTATCGCTGCTCGAAAAGCTGTTTGTCCATGTCGAGCAGCTTGATGGCCGGGCCGAGTTTGCGGCGGATACGCTGCTCAACGCTTACATGGAAATCAATGCACCACGCAAGAAGCAGAAGTTTATTGACACCCTGAAAGCTGCACCGGACAAGACGCTGGCTTCCGCCGGCTGGCAGCGCCAGACGACCGTGCATAGCGACCGCGGCGACTACGCGGCTGCCTGGTCAGCCTTCCGCGAGGCCCAACGGTTGACGCCGAACGAGCCGGCGCTGTCGCATCTGGAGGTGCTGGTCCTGGTTTCCGAAGGCCGCCGTGCCGAGGCGCAGGCGCGCGCCAAGTTCTGGGCCGCACGCCTGAGCCGCGACCAGCAATACGACCACAGCGACCTGATCAAGCTGCTGCACGATCTGGCCGATGACGGCGATGCCAGCCTGTTGCGCACCCTGCCGCTCGGCCGCGGCCCACTGCCCACCCTGGCCGAGATCATCGCCCACTGGCCCGAACCGGCGTGTCATTACCAGTTGAGCGGCGGCGACGAACTGAGCGCGAAAAAGGATTTGGCCGCACTCGAAATGGCGTGGATGAATCTGGCTGAGGAAGGCGAGATTGAAAGCGCCATTCACTTTCTCGGCGAAACGCCGCTGGCCGGCCAGTCCTTCAGGATTCTGCGCGATGTATCGGAAATGATCGGCGCCCTGCCGGGAAACCTGCCCGGCAGCGGCAAGGCGCTGGAATGGCAAGTTCTGGAGCGTGGTGAAGCCCTGCGCCGGGTTGTTCTGAGCCGCCTCAAGGCGCACAAGAACGAGTTGCCCTGGGGTTATCTCGACAACCGGCCGCTGCTGACGCTGGTCAGTTATTACATTCAGGAGTTTGCCGAAACGCGCTCGGTAGAAACGCTGGAGCTGATGCGCTGGAGTGTCAATATCGCCAACCCGACCGACAACATCGGGCTGCGCGAGGATCTGATCCACACCCTGATTGCCACCGGGCAGGCGGGCGAGGCGATTGCCATCGCTGCCCGCTATCCGAATGATTTTGCTTCGACGGAATACGGCCGCGTACTGGCGCTTTTCGCTGCTGGCCGATTCGACGAGGCAGAAGCCGCATTGAAACTGGCTGCCGAGAAATCGCCGAAGGTCTGGACAATGCTGCATGCCCCCAACCCGAGAAGACCTGCTTCCAAGAGGCCAGGCTATATCACCGTCGGCGGCAACGACGAGGCTTACGAATACCGCCAGAACCATCTCGAACTCTGGCGCTCGACCGGCGCGTTAAAGTGGGGTGCGGGTATCAAGTTGCCGCTCAAACCTGCAGTCAAGCGGAAAGCTGAGCCACCAGTTGACGACAAGCAGAATTCGCTGTTGTGATCGAATTTCCTGCCTTCGAGCCGAAATAACCGCCCCCATGTTAAATTTGCCGCCGACTTGATTCAGGATTCAGACGCAAGCCCATGACCGACCAGCTCAATCTCTTCGACCCGAAAGCCAAACCGGAAGTGGCCGAGCCGGAGACAGTGGTCCGGCCCTGCCGCCGGAAATCTCGGCCGCTCTGCCGCCGGATCTGCCGCCTGCGGCCAGCGGCCCGGCCGACGATATTCCCTCGCCAGCCGACTACGCTGCTCGCCGCTATCTCGAATACGCGATGAGCGTCGTCACCGGCCGCGCCCTGCCCTCGGCCGCCGACGGCCAGAAGCCGGTACAGCGCCGCATTCTCTACGCCATGCACCGCATGGGCCTGTACAAGAGCCCGCGCCACGTCAAATCGGCGCGTGTCGTCGGCGATGTGATCGGCAAATACCACCCGCACGGCGATTCGTCGGTCTATGACGCCATGGTTCGCATGGCGCAGGACTGGAGCCTGCGTTATCCAATCGTCGATGGCCAGGGCAATTTCGGCTCGCGCGACGGCGACAATGCTGCCGCGATGCGCTACACCGAAGCCCGCCTGACGCCGATTGCCGAACTGCTGCTGGCTGAAATCGATGAAGGCACGGTCGACTGGAAGCCCAACTACGACGGCGCCAACGACGAACCCGCCCTGCTCCCGGCCCGCCTGCCCTTCTGCCTGCTGAACGGCGCTTCCGGCATCGCCGTCGGCATGGCCACCGAAATCCCGGCCCACAACCTGCGGGAAGTGGCGAATGCTGCGGTCAACCTGATAAAAGACCCGAATGTCACCGAGGAGGAGGTACTGGCGCTGATCCCCGGCCCGGACTACCCCGGTGGCGCGCAGATCATTTCGACAGCCGAGGAAATCGCCGCCACCTACCGCAGCGGCCGTGGCAGCCTGCGCGTGCGCGCCAAGTGGAAGATCGAGAATCTGGCGCGCGGACAGTGGAAACTGGTCATCACCGAACTGCCGCCGGGGGTTTCGACGGCCACCGTACTCTCTGAAATCGAAGCCTGCTCCAATCCGGTCGCCAAGGAAAAGGCCGGCAAGAAGGTGTTCACGCCGGAACAGCTCAACCTGAAGGCGGCATTCCTGTCGTCGATTTCGGAAAGCGGCGTGCGCGACGAATCGGGCAAGGAACATGCCGTGCGTCTCGTCATCGAGCCGGCCTCATCGCGCCAGGGCCAGGATGATCTGATCCGCATGCTGCTCGCCCACACCAGCCTGGAAACCAATGCCTCGATCAATCTGACCGTGCTCGGCGTCACCGGCACCCCGCGCCAGGCTTCGCTGTACAGCATGATCGCCGAGTGGTGCCGCTTCCGGCTGGCCACGGTAGAAAGGCGCACGCGCCACCGCCTGACGGCTGCCGAAAAGCGCATCCACATCCTCGAAGGCCGGCTTGCCGTACTGCTCGACATCGACAAGGTGATCAAGGTCATCCGCGAAGCGGACGATCCCAAGGCCGATCTGATTGCGGTCTTCAAGCTGTCGGAAATCCAGGCCGAAGACATTCTCGAAATCCGCCTGCGCCAGTTGGCGCGCCTGGAAGGCATCAAGATCGGCGAGGAACTGGCCAAACTCCGCGAGGAGGCCAAGGGTCTGAACCACCTGCTCGATTCCGAAGAAGCGCTGCGCGCCTGCGTCGCCGCCGAAATCGAGGGCGACGCGAAAAAATACGGCGATGACCGCCGCACCTTTATCGAAGCGGATACCAAGGTCACGATGTCGGATGCCAAGAACGTTTCGATCCCTGACGAACCGACCACGCTGATCGTCTCGAAGCACGGCTGGCTGCGCTCGCGTACCGGCCACAACGTTGACCCGACGCAACTTACCTTCCGCTCCGGCGACAGCCTGCTGGCCTGCCTGCCCTGCCGCACGGTCAACCAACTGGTCCTGCTCGACACCAGGGGCCGAGCCTATTCGATCGCCGCCTCCGACATTCCGGGCGGCAAGGGCGACGGCGTTCCGGCTACGTCATTGGCTGATTTCTTTGAAGGGGCCAAACCCTGCCTGGCACTGGCCGTCAGCAACGAACGACGCTATCTGGTTGCCGCCAGTGGCGGCTACGGCTTTCGTTGCCAGGGCGAAGACCTTTTGTCGCGCGGCAAGGCCGGCAAGGCCTTCATGACGCTGGCGGAAGGCGAAGTGCCCGTTGTCTTTGCGCCGGCGCCCGAGGGTGAGGTCGCCTGCATTACCAAGGACGGGCGGGGGCTGGTTTTCAGCATCGACGAGGTTCGCCTGCTGCCCAAGGGGCGCGGCCTTAAACTGATCGATGCCGACCCCGGCAAGACGGCGCTCGACGAGATCATCCCGGTTGTCGGCGGGGTCGCGGGGAAACTGAAAGGCGAGCGCCTGGAACTATGTCGCGGCAATCGCGGCGGCAAGGGCAAGCCAATCAAGGCCAGCCGCAAGTAATTCTGGCCTGGGTAATCGGGATAGGGGCGGCCAGATTACCTGACCGACCCCTCCCACACCACCCGGCATGCGGGTCCGCACCGGGCGGTTGGAATAGTTGAGGTCGAAGCGCAGGCATGAGTTCCGGCGTATCGCCTGAAGTTACGTATCTCTGATACGCCGGATTTGGTTTCTCGCTGCCGTAGTGAGTCGGGCTTCACCCTTGTCACCGTACCGGCGAGCTTCGCGATCGCGAACATCTGAGACAATCCATCTCCGAGAACCAGAGGGCTTCTTCTCCTATTCCTTTGGCCCTTCGCCCCATACAGGCAGCTACTATGGCCGCTGCTGACTTCTCGCTCCGTGTTTCCACGTCGGCCTTTCAGCCATGAGGCGAGATCTCCCCAGGTAAGAACGCGATCCTTCACCGCACAACCGCCGGATTTACGCCACCTGAGCTTTGACCACAACGGCTTCGCGGTTCATTGCCCGCTCGCCCTGCTCGGCACCGCCTTCTATCCGGTTCTTGTCCATCGGCTCGCGGTTTCGCTCCACGCTTCCTTCCCACACTCGGTCGCCCTCATGCAGTTGCGCTTCGCTTCGTTTGCTGTGGCCAACTTACGGGAGGACTTCCACCTCCAAGATCGCGCCCATGCTGGGCGCACATCGGAAAAAAGCCGGAGGCAAGCTCCGGCTTTTCCTTATTCAGCAAACGCTGTGATTAGGCAGCTTTCTTGGCTGCAGCCTTAGGGGCAGCAACTTCGGCGGCTTTCATGGTTGCCTTGGTGGCAGCAGCGACGTTGGCTTCGGCCACTTCAACCGCCTGCTTGGCAGCCTTGTTCAGGCCTTCGTAGGCTTCGTTGGCGGTCTTGATCGCCGACTTGACGGCGGCGACGGCAACTTCCGAACCGGCCGGTGCGGAGGCCAGAGCCTTCTCGACCATTCCGGAAACATTGGCGTTGGCAGCGGTAACCTGGGTCTCGAGTTCCTTGGCGATCTTGTCCTTGGTTTCGCTGGTGATGGCGATCACGTTGCGCGAGTATTCCATGCCCTTTTCGAGGGTCGGCGCGGCAATCTTCTTCTGCAGTTCGATGAAAGACTGGACATCAGTCGCGCCGAGCAGCGTGTTGAAGTTTGCAACCGACGCTTCGATGAAGGCACGGCCGGCGCTCAGATTGAGGGCTGCGAGACGCTCGACACCGTCGAAGGTGGCATTGGCCAGCAAGGAAATGGAACCGATACCGGCATTGGCGAGATCTTGGGGCTTGAAGTTCATGGTGGTTTTCTCCGTAAGGGTGGTGCAGGTTTGAATGGCTTCGTTGCTTGCCGCGATAAATTGCTGCGCTGCAACATAACTTCATTCTACCTCACGAATTGGCGATGTCAACAACTTTGTTGCACTGCACCATATTAATTTAAACAAGAACTTGTGAAGCAATTGCGCGATTCATTCGAGATCTGGAAAGAGTACGTCGGTAAAACCGAAGCGGGTAAAGTCACGCATCCGCATTGGGTAAAGTTTTCCCTGCAGATGATCGCATTCATGTTGCACGACGCGTGCGTGGAATCCGCTCACCGTCCGCTTGAATGCCCGGCCGCTCTCGTCGAATCCACTGTAACGGATGTGCTTGAAACGTGGCACGACACCGCGCATTCCCGGTACCGACAGGCAACCTTCCCAACCCTCCTCGACATCTTCATCCAGCGCGGTGATCAGCGGATTGATAAGGATCGTTTCGGGAACCGGTTCGGCATCCGGATAGCGCGGGCTGCACTGGAAACCGAAGACGACGACCTGCAGCCCGACGCCAATCTGCGGCGCGGCCAGTCCTGCCCCACCGGCGGCGAGCATAGTGTCTTGAAGGTCGGCGATCAGCGATCGCAGTTCAGGGTTTGAAAAATCGCTGACTGGCGACGCTTGCTCCAGCAGACGGGGGTCGCCCATGCGGAGAATGGTTCGAACTGCCATTGAACAGCGCTCCTCGCTTCGCTAATTGAAAAGATCAGTGAGTATTGTCACGTTTCTTGCAGAACCGTGAAATGCCGGGGCCGAAACCCGGGTTGCGGTCGACGCCAGAAAACGGCTATTTTTTGACGATCACCCCGCACGCCTGGCGCGCCCCGGAATTGCCGGTCGGCTGCGTCTTGAAGTCGTCCGGCGCTACGTGAACGATGACGCTGCGGCCGATAATGTTGTTTGCTCCTTCGCCAAGAGTGATGCTGTCGAGATAGGCGGTGACCGTCGCGACCCCCGCCGCGTTGGCAACCAGTTGCGGCATGTCGCCGGCGTGGTGCTCGGCATGGTCCGGATTGCCATGGGGCTTGGTTGTCGGGTTGAAGTGGCCGCCGGCGCTGGTCCCGTCCGGAGCGCTGCAATCGCCCTTCTCGTGGATATGGAAGCCATGGGCGCCCGGGCTCAGTCCATTGACCTCGGCAACCACGCGAACCTTCTCTCCGGCCTGGACAAAACTGACCGTTCCGCTCACCTTGCTGCCCTGGGTCGGCGCCAATTGCGCCGTTGCGCTGGCCGCCTTGTCAGTCGCCATGCCGCCTACGCAGCCACCAAGCAACCCGGCGGATGCGAACACACCAACTAGAATGAACTTTTGCATTTTTGATGCCTCCACTTGTTTGTAAAACCGCGAATACCGATAATCAGCGACCTGACTCGACAGTTCCTGCGTTCCGAGCCCTTTCACCCAGCCTGGCAAGCCATGCACAACGAAACCCTGCGACCGGAATCTACCCCGACCGGACTCGACAACTTTACGCCGCTCGTCGATCCTGGCCGGCTGGCCCATGCGCCAGGTACGCTGGTTGACAAGTACGGTCGTCGCATTACCTATGTCCGGCTGTCGATCACCGACCGCTGCGACTTCCGCTGTACTTACTGCATGGCCGAGGAAATGACCTTCCTGCCGCGCCATGAAGTGATGAGTCTCGAAGAATGCCTGCAACTTGCTACCGTGTTTGTCAGCCTCGGCGTCAATAAGTTGCGTATTACCGGCGGCGAACCGCTGGTGCGCAAGAACGCGATGTGGCTGATCGAACGCCTCGGCGCCCTGCACGGCCTCGACAACCTGGTCATCACCACCAACGGCTCGCAACTCGACCGCTACGCCGGCGACTTGAAAGCGGCCGGGGTCAAGCGCATCAACATCAGCCTTGACACGCTCAAGGCCGACGGCTTCAAGCGCATCACGCGGATCGGCGAGCTCGCCAAGGTTCTAAACGGCATCAAGGCGGCGCAGGCAGCTGGCTTCCAGCGCACCAAATTGAATACCGTCATGATGCGCGGCGTCAACGACGACGAATTCGGCGATCTTGTCCAGTTCGCAGTCGATCATGAACTCGATCTCTCCTTCATCGAGGAAATGCCCCTCGGTGAAATTCACGGGCGCAACGTGACCTACATTTCATCCGAAGAAACCCGGGACGCGCTGGCGCAGCGCTTCGAACTGATTCCGTCGACCGAGTCCTCCGGCGGCCCGGCGCGCTACTGGCGCATTCCCGGATCGGAATCGCGGATCGGCTTCATTTCACCGCACAGCCACAACTTCTGCGACACCTGCAACCGGGTGAGGATCACCGCCAAGGGCGAACTCTACCCCTGTCTCGGCCAGAACGATGCAGTGCACCTGATGCCCATCCTGCGCGCGCATCCGGGTGAAGATGCCCCGCTGCGTCAGGCGATCATGGACAGCATGGGCATCAAGCCCTACGGCCACGATTTTACGCAGCAGATGGATGCCCCGCAGGTGGTGCGCTTCATGTCGATGACCGGCGGCTGATTTTTGCCGGTTTTTTGCGGTCGACCGCAACAGGCAACGAAAAGGCGACCCGCAGGTCGCCTTTTCAGTTGAATTCCGCCCAATATTACAAACCGCGCACTGCCCGCTTGCGCTCGATTTCGGTCAGGTAGCGCTTGCGCAGACGGATCGACTTCGGTGTCAGTTCGACCAGTTCGTCTTCCTCGATGAACTCGACGGCGGCTTCGAGGCTCAACTGGACCGGCGGCACCAGACGAACCGCTTCGTCGGTACCGGAGGCACGGACGTTGGTCAACTGCTTGCCCTTGATCGGATTGACCACGAGGTCGTTCTCACGGCTATGGATGCCGATGATCATGCCCTCGTACAACTTCTCGCCCGGGCTGACGAACATGCGGCCACGATCCTGCAGCTTCCACAGCGCGTAAGCCACTGCTTCGCCGTTATCCTGCGAAACCAGCACACCATTGCGGCGCTCGGCGACGCTGCCTTCCTTGACTGGCGCGTATTCGTCAAAGACATGGCTCACCAGGCCGTTGCCGCGCGTCAGGTTCATGAACTCCCCCTGAAAGCCGATCAGGCCGCGCGCCGGAATACGGTATTCGATGCGGACGCGCCCGCGACCATCCGGGATCATGTCCTGCAGTTCGCCCTTGCGTTGGCCGAGGCTTTCCATGACGCCACCCTGGGTGTCTTCCTCGACGTTGACCGTCAGCATTTCGTACGGCTCGCATTCGACGCCGTCGATGATCTTCTTGACGACGCGCGGCCGGCCAACGGCCAGTTCGTAGCCCTCGCGACGCATGTTTTCGAGCAGGATGCCGAGATGCAGTTCGCCGCGGCCGGCGACGTCAAAGATATCGCCATTCGGCGTGTCATGAACGCGCAGCGCCATGTTGGTCAGCAACTCCTTGTGCAGGCGATCGCGGATCTGGCGGCTGGTGACGAACTTGCCTTCGGTGCCGGCCAGCGGGCTGGTATTGACCATGAACTGCATCGACAACGTCGGCTCGTCGATCTTGAGCAGCGGCAGCGATTCCGGCTGCTCCGGATCGGTCACGGTACAGCCCAGGACGAGGTCTTCGATACCGGTGATCTGGACGATGTCGCCGGCCAGGCCTTCGGCGAGTTCAACCTTGTTAAGGCCCTTGTAGCCGAGTACCTGGCCAATCTTGGCCTTGATCGGGGTGCGCTCGTGCTCGGCCGCCTCTTCCTCGGTGCCGAACATGACCAGCACGTTCTGGCCGGTCTTGACGCGGCCGCGATTGATCTTGCCGACGCCGATGCGACCGACGTAGGAAGAGTAGTCAAGCGCGGTGATCTGCAGTTGCAGCGGTGCGTCGATATCGGCATCCGGCGCCGGCACGTGACGCAGTACGGTGTCGAACAACGGCTTCATGTTTTCGCGCGGCTGGTCGAGTTCCATCGCCGCCCAGCCGTTGAGGCCGGAGGCGTAAACGATCGGGAAATCGAGCTGCTCGTCGGTGGCGCCCAGCTTGTCGAACAGGTCAAAGGTGTGATTGACGGCCATGTCGGGATCGGCGCCGTCGCGGTCAACCTTGTTGACCAGCACGATCGGACGCAGGCCAAGGGCCAGCGCTTTCTTGGTCACGAAACGGGTCTGTGGCATCGGGCCTTCGGCGGCATCGACCAACAGGACCACGCCGTTGACCATGCCGAGCACGCGCTCGACTTCGCCACCGAAATCGGCGTGACCCGGAGTGTCAACAATGTTGATGTGAACGCCTTCGTACTCGACCGAGGTATTCTTGGAAAGGATCGTGATGCCACGTTCCTTTTCCAGATCGTTGGAATCCATCACGCACTCGACCAGTTGCTGATGCGCGGCAAAGGTTCCGGACTGGCGGAGCAGTTGGTTGACCAGCGTGGTTTTGCCGTGGTCGACGTGGGCAATGATGGCGATGTTGCGAATCGGGCGAGCGGACATGGAGAAGGCCTGAAAAATCAAAGGCGTGATTCTACCATCTCATGCTGCTATGCAGCATCCTTTCGCATTCAGTTTGTCATTTATTGCCCCCGGTTTCATCAGTTCTGCAAGAGCAATTCCGGAATTGACCGCGCGGCCTCCAACAGACATACTTGAAAAACTTTTGACCTGCTGATTTTTTGGAGCATTCACGATGCGTCTGGCCTTTATTTCCATGCTTCTGGTTCTCGTTTCGGCTACAACCCAGGCAGCGCCACTGACGCTCGGGGTCGTGCTCGATCAGAACGAGTCCGTTACCAATACGGAAACTGATCAGCGCTACCGCAACTTTGCCGGCGAAATCGAGCAGGCCGTCGGACAGCCGGTACGCCTGCAGTATTACAAGCGCGCATTCTCGGCCATCAAGCGCGCCAGGGAAGGCTCGCTGGACATGGTGTTCGGCCCCGCCCACATCATCGCCAATATCAGCAAGTTCAAGTTCGAACCCATCCTCGAGACCAATGAAGCCATTTCCGTCTCCTTTGTCGCCGGCCCCAACTTCAAGGGCGATCTGGCTGCCAAGTCGAATGCCAAGCTGGGCGTTCCGGACTATGAATCGCTGATCGGCGGCATGGCGCGCAGTGAAATCAACAGCCGTGGCCTGGCCAAGAGCGACTTTGCCGAGATCAAGTTCCACAGAGTTCCCGAAGCGCCGCTCTACGGGGTCGAGATCGGCCGTTACGACATGGCGGTCGCTTCATCCGAGGAAGCCAAGACCTGGGCCGCTGCCAAGGGGGGACGAATCGTCTTTACCAGTGCCGCAGTGCCATTGCGTGCCCTGTCGGTCAACCCTGAGACGGTTCCAGCCGGCGCCCAGCAAAAACTGGTCGCCAGCCTGAAAAAAGGCAACGCGCTCAATCTCGCCATGAAGCCCGCATCGGCAGCCGATTTCAAGGGTGTCGCCTCGATGCTGAACACCACGCCGACCAGCTTGCCGGGAGCCAAGATCATTTCCGCCACCGAAGCCAAGGATCTGATCGCCGGGGGCATGAAGGTCTACGATGTGCGCCTGCAGGAAGAATTCGATCACGGGCACGTTCCGGGTGCGATCCTTGTGCCCTACAACGAAGGCAGCGCCAAGGAAGTCGGCTTCGATCCGGGCGACGACAAATTTGATCTCAACAAACTGCCAGCGGACAAGAACACAGCCTTCATGATGTACTGCGATGGCACGATCTGCTGGAAGAGTTACAAATCGGCGACCCTGGCAATCCAGAACGGATGGAAGAATGTGATCTGGTTCCGTGGCGGTTTCCCGGAGTGGAAGGCTGCGGGCTTCCCCGTTGACACGAAGAAATGATTTCCTTGTGTTTCGGCATGGCAAATCCATCGTATTCAGCGCGTGATCGGGTCATGGTTGCGCACACGGGAATGCAGTGAGAAATTTTCTTGAGCTGATCAAGGACTGCCTCACCGAGGTGCGGGAGATCATGCCCTGGGACATGGCTGCGCGCGTCGCAGCCAATCCGGATCTGCTAATCGTTGACGTGCGCGAGCCTTACGAATACGACATCATGCACATCGCGGGGTCGATCAACGTCCCGCGCGGCATCCTGGAGTCCGCCTGTGAATGGGACTACGAGGAGACTGTTCCCGAACTGGTGAATGCCCGCAATCGGGAGATTGTCGTGGTTTGCCGTTCAGGCTACCGCAGCATCCTGGCGACCCATTCGATGCAGGTTCTCGGCTACGACAACGTGGTGTCGCTCAAGACCGGCATTCGCGGCTGGAAGGACAATGAACAGGCACTGGTCGACAAGGACGACATGCCGGTTGACCTCGACGACGCCGATGTCTATTTCACACCGATGCTACGCCCCGAACAGGTGCGCCCCGCAGGAAGTACCCTTGGGGTGCGCCCAAGCTCTGAACCGGCGGGCTGGGTGAACTCACCCGGCCTTGTTACGCATGAAGTCCGCGGTCTTGAAAAAGTTTTCCAGCAATTTGGCGCGAATGCCTTCCTCGATGCCGACCTCTTCCATCGCCAAAACCATGCAGGCAACCCACTGGTCGCGCTCCCTGGTGCCGATTTCGAAGGGCGAATGACGGGCGCGCAGACGCGGATGGCCGAATTTCTCGACGAACAGGTCGGGACCGCCCAGCCAGCCGGACAGGAACATATAGAGCTTGTCGCGCGAGACCTCGAGGTCTGCCGGATGCATGGCGCGCAATTCGCCGAACTGGGGAGTCGTATCCATCAGTCCGTAAAAGCGGTCGCACAGCTGGCGTACGACGGCATCGCCGCCAATTTTTTCGTAGGTAGTAGTATTTTCCATGATCAGGTTCGAATGAGTGGTTTTTCAGCCTTTGCGCGCCACGACACGACTGCGTGGGGCGCCAGGCTTGATTGGTTGCCGTCCGGGATGCTGGCCGCTCCGCTGCTGGGGAGCTGGCTTTTGATCTTTCGCGGTTCTTGACCCGGATTTTGCCGGTTGACCGCTGAATCCGGCTGGTTGCCAGGCCGGAATCAGCTGTTTCTTGCCATTGCCGATCAAGTCGGCGCGGCCCATTTCTTTCAAAGCCTCGCGCAGCAGCGGCCAGTTGGCCGGATCGTGGTAGCGCAGGAAAGCCTTGTGCAGCTTGCGCTGACGCGCGTTGCGCACGGTTCCGACGCGCTCGCCGTCGCGCGCCAGCTTGCGCAGCGGATTGCGCTCGCTGTGGTACATCGTCGTCGCCATCGCCATCGGTGTCGGCAGGAAGGTCTGTACCTGATCGAGGCGGAAATTGTTCTTCTTCAGCCACAGCGCCAGGTTGAGCATGTCTTCGTCACTGGTGCCGGGGTGGGCAGCGATGAAGTACGGGATCAGGTACTGCTCCTTGCCGGCTTCGCGCGAGAAGCGGTCGAACAGTTGCTTGAAGCGGTCGTAGGCACCCATGCCCGGCTTCATCATCTTGGAGAGCGGCCCTTCCTCGGTGTGCTCGGGGGCGATCTTCAGGTAGCCGCCGACGTGGTGAGTCACCAGTTCCTTGATGTACTCCGGCGAACGCACGGCAAGGTCGTAGCGCAGGCCGGAGCCGATCAGCACCTTCTTGACCCCCTTCAGTTCGCGTGCCCTGCGATAGAGCGAGATCAGCGGCGCATGGTCGGTACCGAGGTTTTCGCAGATGTCGGGGTACACGCAGGACAGCCGGCGACAGGCTGATTCGATCTTTTCGTCCTTGCACTTCAGGTGATACATGTTGGCGGTCGGTCCGCCGAGATCGGAGACAATGCCGGTGAAGCCCGGTGTCTTGTCCCGCATTTCCTCGATTTCCCGGATCACCGAATCCTCGGAACGGCTCTGAATGATGCGCCCTTCGTGCTCGGTGATGGAGCAGAAGGTGCAGCCGCCGAAGCAGCCGCGCATGATGTTCACCGAGAAGCGGATCATTTCCCAGGCGGGAATCTTCGCCTCGCCGTAACCAGGGTGCGGACGACGGGCGTAGGGCAGTTCGTAAACCTGATCGAGTTCCTCGGTGGTCAACGGAATCGGCGGCGGGTTGAGCCAGACGTCGCGCTCGCCGTGCGCCTGGACCAGCGCCCGCGCGTTGCCGGGGTTGGATTCGAGGTGGAAGGTGCGCGAGGCGTGGGCGTAGAGCACCGGGTCGTTGCTCACCTGCTCGTAGGACGGCAGGCGGACGACGGTATGGGCGCGCTTCTCCTTCAGCGCGGCCAGCCGCTCGGCGCGCGAAACGATGCGAACTGCGTGTTCGCCGGCAGCAAGCGGTGCGGTCGACGGCGAATTTGGTTCATTTTCCATTGCATACGGGTCGGCATGCTTGACCAGAGGTCCCGGCGTATCGACCGAGGTCGAATCGACAGCTTCCCATTCATCGGAGGGCAGCCAGCCCGAAGGCGCCATGAAGGCGGTGCCGCGCAGATCGCGGATCTGGCCGATCTTCTCGCCCTTGGCCAGGCGGTGCGCCAGTTCAACGATGGCCCGCTCGGCATTGCCGAAGACCAGCAGGTCGGCCTTGGAGTCGGGCAGCACCGAACGCCGCACCTTGTCCGACCAGTAGTCGTAATGGGCGATGCGGCGCAGGCTGGCCTCGATCGAGCCGATCACGACGTTGCCTCCGGGAAACGCCTCGCGGCAGCGCTGCGCATAAACGGTGACGGCGCGGTCCGGACGCTTGTTCGGCTCGGCGTTGGGCGTATAGGCATCGTCGGAGCGGGTCTTGCGGTCCGAGGTGTAGCGGTTGACCATCGAATCCATGTTGCCGGCAGTGACGCCGAAGAACAGGTTGGGCTTGCCCAGCTTCCTGAAGTTGACCGCAGAATTCCAGTCCGGCTGGCTGAGGATGCCGACGCGGAAGCCCTGCGCTTCGAGCAGGCGGCCGATCAGCGCCATGCCGAAGCTTGGATGGTCGATATAGGCGTCGCCGGTGACGAGGACGATGTCGCAGGAATCCCAGCCGAGCGCTTCCATTTCGCCGCGCGACATGGGCAGGAAGGGCGCCGTGCCGAAGCGTTGCGCCCAGAACTTGCGATAGCCGAACAGCGGCGGGATGATTTGTCGATTTGATTCCATGGTGCATTTTACCTGAGCCCGTCGGCGGCGCCGGGCATGGCATAATTCTCCGCGCCTTCCCGTCGCCAGAGTTTCCGCCGGGAACCTAATGGAGCACCAGATTCTGTCCCGCTTGCAATCCATTCTTCTCGCCATACTCCAGGCCGGCAGCGGCCGCGCCCTGCCGCTGCTGTTCCTGATGCTGGCGGCGCTGGCCCTCGCCAATCTTGAATCGACCCCGCTGGACAGCCTGCGCAATGCCGAATTCGATCGCTACCAGCGCCAGATGCCACGCAACCGCGACGCGGAACCGGCCATCGTCATCGGGATCGACAGCCAGAGCACCCTCAAGTACGGCCAGTGGCCCTGGCCGCGCGACGTCATGGCCGACCTGGTGCGGATGGTGCTGGCCGGACAGCCGCACGCGCTCGGCATCGATATGGTTTTCGCGGAACCCGACCGTTTCTCGCCGCTGGCGCTTGCCGAGCGCTTTCCGACGCTGCCGCGAGCCGAACTCGAACGCCTGCCCGGAGCGGACGACAAGCTCGCCGCGGCGCTCGCCGGCGGGCCGACGGTACTGGCGGTCATCGGCGTTGCCAACGACCTGCCGGGTTCGCGCCAGCCGCACCGGCCGCTGCCGGCATTGAAGCTGATAGATCCGACAACCCTGCTTGCCATCAGCCGTTTCCCGAGCGCTCTTGCCAGCCTGCCGTTGCTCGAACGAAGCGCGGCCGGCGAAGGCTTGATCAATGCGACCCTCGATGACCAGCAGTCAACCACCGAGCGCGGCGTGCTGCGGCGAATTCCGCTGCTGGCGCTGATCGATGAACAGCCATTTCTTTCGCTGACGCTGGAAATGCTTCGCGTGGCCCTCGGCGAGGCCGGGCGCGTCGTCGTCGAATCCGGCGCATACGGCATGGAACGGATCCGGGTCGGCGACTACAGCCTGCCGACCCAGCCCAACGGCGAGCTGCTGCTGCACTATGGCCGTTCCAAGGCCAGTTATTACCTGTCGGCAGCCGACGTGCTGGCCGGCACCTACCCGCCGGAAACCTTCAAGGCGCGCTTCGTGTTGATCGGTTTCAACAGCACCGGTCTGCAGGACAGCATTGTCACACCGCTTGGCGAACGCCTGCCGGGCGTCGACATTCACGCCCAGATCATCGAAAGCCTGCTGGCTGGTGAGGCACTGAGGCGCCCAGCCTGGATGCTGCAGATCGAACTGGCGGCGCTCCTGGCCGGTGGTCTGCTGCTGATTGGCGCGGTACCGGCACTGCGCCCGCGCTATGCGGGCCTGATTTTTGCTGTGCTGACGCTGCTCCTGATCGGCGCCGGTTATGCGGCTTTTGCCAGCGGTCGCTGGCTGTTCGATGGCTTGTCGATCGTCCTGTTGCTGGCACCGGTTTTCATGATTCTGCTCAGCGTGACGCTGATTGCGGCCGACAGGCACCGCCGGCGGGCCGAAGCCCAGTTGCAGTTGAGCCGCGAAGCGGCAGCCCGCATGGATGGCGAACTCGATGCGGCACGGCGCATCCAGGTCGGCCTGTTGCCCGATCCGGGCCGCCGTTTTGCCGGCGAAACGCGCTTTGCCATTGCTGCCCTGCTCGAACCGGCACGCGCCATCGGCGGCGACTATTACGACTGCTTCATGCTCGACGAGCGCCGTCTCTGCCTGGCCATCGGCGACGTTTCCGGCAAGGGAATCCCGGCCAGCCTGTTCATGGCCATCGCGAAAACCCTTGCCGGCACCCTGACCCGCCGCCACGACGACCTCGGCCAGGCCATCCGTGATCTGCAGCGCGAACTGAGCCGCGAAAATCCGGAGTATCAGTTCGTCACCACCTTCATCGCCATTCTCGACGCCGACAGCGGGCAGCTCGAATACGTCTGTGCCGGCCACGACGCGCCACTGCTGTTGCGCGGCGGCACGGCACTGCCGATTGGCATCAAGGAGATAGGCGGACCACCGCTTTGCGCGCAGAGCGACTATCCATTCACCAGCGCGCACCTGCAACTGGAACCCGGCGACCTGCTCTGCCTATTTACCGATGGCGTCAGCGAAGCCAGCGACGGACAGCACATGTTCGGCACCGGGCGCCTTGCTGCGGCGCTGCAGGCGACAGCCGGGAATGCGCCCCTGAGCGCCCGAGCGACGGCGATACGCGATGCCGTTCGCGGTTTCGAGGCCGGTCGGCCGCCATTCGACGACCTGACCGTGCTGCTCGCCGGCTGGTACGGTCGACCGCCTAACGAACGCTGATTTCGACCCGCCGGTTCTGCGCTTCGGCCACTTCGTTGGCAGTTTTGACCAGCGGTTCGCGCTCTCCGCGCCCGGCAATCTCGATCTTGTTCTCCGGCACGCCGGCGGCAATCAGGATGTCGCGTACCGTTTCCGCGCGCAGCCGCGATAACTTGTCGTTGGCCTCGAGCCCGCCCACAGAATCTGTATGGCCGATGACCATGACTTCGGATGCTGGCCGACCGGCGATCTCGCCCTTGATCGTCGCCAGTTCAGCCTCAGATTCCGGTGTCAGGACATCTGCCCCGCCGGCAAAATACAACACAAAGCTGCGCGGCTTCTGCGGTTGAGCTGCCAGCGCGGCGCCGAACAACTCCTCGACCTCCGCGGACGACGACTGCACCCGGCTGATTTCGCCGGCCCGCCGCTGCACGCCGGCATATGCCTGGTCAAGCACCACCTCGCCCTGCGCGTCGCGAACGACAATGGCTGTCGTACGACCGTCCGGCGAAGGTAGCAGAACCACGCGTTCGCTGACGCAACCACCCAGCAGCCACCCCGCAGCGACAGCCAGAAGCCAATTAGTCTTCATCGCCGCTCCCCGCCTCGATGACAAACTCGGTCCCGCGCACCCCGATCACCGAGGTTGGCGTGCGGAAATCGACGGACTCTGGCGTCTGCCTGGCGATCTTGCCGGTCACCACCGCCAGCGTACCCTTCCGGACGTTGACCGATATCACCCCGGCGTTGGTCGTGCTGTCGAAGATAAACTTGTCCAGGACGCACAGCGAGTTCGGGCCGGCCGACAGCAGCGTATTGTCACGCAAAGTCACCCCGACCGCGCCATCGGCTCCGGTGCGCACCTTGTCGGCGGCGAACACCGGTGTCCCGACGACAGCCGGAATTCGGGCACCGACGCGCTCGATGCTGACGTCGCCCTTGCTGTTTTTGACCATTCCCGCCGCTTCACCTTCTGCGGCCAGTGCCCCGCCACAGATGCCGGCAACGACGATTGCCATACAAATTGTTCTGATGTTCACCGGCATGCTCCAGCCCTGTAACGAGATTGCAACATTCTACCTTGGCAATGCTTCAGGCGCCTGCACGCATCGCCAGCAGAGGCGGCGTGTTGAGCAACTGGCGCACAGCCAGCCAGCCGATCCCGACCGCCAGCATGGCGCCGGCCGCGCTGGCCAACGGAAAAAGCCAGAGATTCAGCGGCATGTCGAGCTGGAAAACATTGCGCGCCAGCAGCTGGCCGAGGAAGGATGCGCCACCAGCGGCAATCAGCCCGGAAATGGCGCCGACGACCGCCAGTTCGGCAAGCAGCGCCTGCCGTAACTGGCTGCGCCCGGCACCGAGCGCACGCATCACCGCGAGCTCGAAACGCCGTTCATCGAAAGCCGTGAGCAGCGCGGAAACCAGCACCACTGCCCCGGCCAGCAGCGTAAACAGGAAAATGAACTGCACTGCCAGCGATACCTGGCCCATGATCGCCTGGATCTGGGCGAGGATCGCCCCGACGTCGATCAAGGTCAGGTTGGGAAAGCGGCTAACCAGCTCCTGGCCCACTGCTGACTGGCTTTCGTCGAGATGAAAACTGGTGATATAGCTGACGGGCGCGCTGTCGAGTACGCCGGGCGGCGTCAGAACGAAAAAATTGACGCGCATCGAATCCCAGTCGAGCTTGCGCAGACTGCTGACACGCACTTTCGTTTCCTGCCCGGCAATCACGAACAGCAGTTCGTCGCCCAATTTGATGCCCAGCGTTTTGGCCAGTCCCTCTTCGACCGAGGCGAGTCCCTTGCCTGCATCATCGGGGGCGAACCAGCGCCCTGCACTGATCCGGTTCCCGGGCGGCGCGTCGGCACGCCACGACAGGTTGAACTCGCGCTCGATCAGGCGCCGGGCCCGCTCGTCATCCGGGTAACTTTCTGCGCTGACCGGCTCCCCGTCGATTTTCATCAGGCGCCCGCGCACCATCGGTGCCAGTTCGGCCTTGATGCCGCCGGCGCCCAGCAGGTCGGCGGCCGCCTGACGCTGATCCGGCTGGATATTGATGACGAAGCGGTTCGGCGCGTCGACCGGCGTCGCCCGCTGCCAGACGTCGAGCAACTCGCCGCGGGTCACGCCAAGCAGCAGCATGGCCATCAGGCCGAGGGCGAGCGCGACGATCTGCAAGGTACTTGCCGCCGCATGGCGTTCCAGATTGGCCAGTCCCTGACGCCAGCCGAAGCTGCCGCCACGACGGAGTCCGGCGGCCGTGCGCACGCTCAGGCGGGCGAGCAGCCAGAAGATGCCGAGGGCGCCGGCAAAACCACCGATGGCGTAGGTGCCGAGCCGCAGGTCGCCGGACACCAGCAGCAACAGCCCGCCCAGCGCAACGATCCCGAGCGCGTAGCCGCCGAGCAGCGACGGCTGCGGTGGCCCCAGCTCGCGGCGCAGGACGCGCAGGGTCGGCACCTTGCTCAACTGCAGCAGGGGCGGAAAGGCAAAGCCGAACAGCAGCACGGCTGCGACCGCCGCACCTTGGGCCAGCGGCAACCAGCCGGCGGCCGGCAGGCGCAAATCCAGCAGTTCGGCCAGCCAGGTTACCAGCACGAAGTGAGCGGCAAATCCGAACAGGCAGCCTAGCGCAGCGGAAAGCAGCGTCAGCCAGACGAAGAGTGCCGCATGCAGGCGAATCAGCGCCGGCTGCGTGATGCCGAGACAGCGCATCACGGCACAGGCATCGAGATGGCGCTGCATATAGCGGCGTGCCGCCAGCGCCACCGCCACTGCGGCGAGAATCACCGTCAACAGCGTGGCAAGGCCCAAAAAGCGTTGCGCCCGGTCGAGCACCGTACGAATTTCCGGGCGCGCATTGCGCGCATCCTCCAGGCGCTCGCCGCGGCCCAGCCGTGGTTCGATCCAGTTGCGGAAGCCGTCGACCGCCGCAGCATCGCCGGCGACCAGAAATCGGTAAGTCAGGCGTGAACCAGGCTGCACCAGGCCGGTCGCCGGCAGGTCGTCGAGATGCATCATCAGGCGCGGTGCCAGAGCGAAAAAGTTGATGCCGCGATCCGGTTCCAGGGTCAGGATGGCGTTCACCGGCAAGGCGCTCTGGCCGAGTTGAACATCCTGCCCCGGAGTGGCCTGCAGGGCCGCAAACAGCCGCTCGTCGAGCCAAACTGCGCCGGCCGGCGGGCCACTTCTGGTCGCCTCGCCCGGATCGCCCGGCAGTTGCGCCTGACGCAAGCTGCCGCGCAGCGGATAACTGGCGCTGACCGCCTTGATGTCGGCCAGTTGCGCCTGCCCGTTGGCCAGCACCATGCTCGGAAAAGTCACGGTTTCCGCCACCTTCAGGCCGCGCCTTGCTGCCTCGTCGCGCAGCGTCGCCGGCCATGGATGATCGGTCACCAGCAGCAGATCGCCGCCGATCAACTGGTGCGCCTCGTGTTCCAGCGCCAGGCGAACCCGGTCGGTGAAAAAGCCGACCGCGGTGACCGCGGCGACGGCAACCACCAGCGCGGCGAGCAGCAGTCGGAGTTCGCCGGAACGCAGTTCGCGGCCGAGCAGGCGCCAGGCGAGGCCGCTCATCTTGGCAGACTGGACCAGCGCGCGCGAAATTCGGCGGGCGCCACAGCCGATCCATGCAGGAAGCCTTGCAACTGATGACAACCGGAAGCGCGGAGAAAAGCAGCCTGCTCGGCAGTTTCGACGCCCTCGGCGACCACCTCGAAATCGAGACTCTGGGCCAGCGCCATGACCGAACGGATGATCGCCTCATCCTCGGGATTGGTGCCGATACCGATGACGAACGAGCGGTCGATCTTCAGTTGCTGCACCGGCAGCATTTTAAGATAGCTGAGCGACGAGTAGCCGGTGCCGAAATCGTCGAGCGCAAGGCTGATGCCGATCTTGCGCAGGCGTTCGAGGAGCGAGAAAGCGTCATCGACGGCCATGACCACCGATTCGGTGATTTCCAGCTTGAGCCGCGCCGGCTCGATGCCGGTTTCGTCGAGGATTTCCAGCAGCGTATCGACGAACTCGGGACGTTCGAGCTGCTTGACGGACAGATTCACCGAGACCTGCGGCAGCTCGAATCCGCTCGCCGTCCATTTCATGACCTGGCGACAGGTTTCGCGCAATACCCAGTTACCCAGTTCGATGATGATGCCCGACTCCTCGGCCAGCGGAATGAAACGCGTCGGCGGAACGCTGCCAAGTTCCGGGCTGTCCCAGCGGATCAGCGCCTCGGCGCCGACCAGTCGCCCCCCCCTCGCCTCGACCTGCGGTTGCAGATGGACTGAAAGCTCGCCATTTCCGAGGGCGCGCCGCAGCAGCGACTCGATCCGGATCTTTTCCTGCGCCTCACGCGTCATTTCCGGCGTATAGAAGTGGAAATGTCCGCGCCCCAGCGCCTTGGCCCGATACATGGCGGTATCGGCATTGCGCAACAGGTCACCGACCGAAGTGCCATCGTTCGGAAAGACGCTGATTCCGACCGACGCTGAAAGGTAGAGTTCGTAGCCGCCGAGCCGGAACGGCCGGTCGAAAGCGGCGATGACTTCGCGCGCCAGCATCGTGACATCCTCGTCGGTGCGCACCGCTTCCATGACGCAAATGAACTCGTCGCCACCGAGGCGGGCCAGCATGTCGATCAGTGGAACATGCTCACAGAGCGCGGCAGCCACCGAAACCAGCAGTTCGTCGCCGACCCCGTGGCCAAGCGAATCGTTGACCTGCTTGAACTGATCGAGATCGATGAACAGCACCGCCACCCGCTGGTTCTTGCCGGCCGCATCGAGCAGGCTGGCCTCGAGACGCTCGAGGAAATAACGGCGATTGGCAAGGCCGGTCAGCGGATCGTGGTAGGCCAGATAGTTCAGCTTGCTCTCGGCCTGTCGGCGTTCGACCACTTCGCCTTCGAGCAGGCTATTGGCGTGCCGCAGGTCCGCGGTTCGCGCGTTGACCTGTATTTCCAGTGTGCTGCGCGCCGCCTCGATGCGCTTCGCCTGCTCGTGAAGGATGCCCTGCGCGCGCCGTACCACCAGGAACTGCATAAAGAACAGCAGCGCGAAAACGGTGATGACGATCGCCGTGACCGCCCACAACGTGTGGCGGAACGAGTTCATGAACGGCGTCACTTCCTGATAAAACTCGAATACGCCGTTGACCGTCTTCCCTTCGCCGAAAATCGGGATAGAGCTGGCGATCAGCCTGAGATCCGAACGGCTACCGTCCAAAGTTTCCATATGTTCCCTGTGGGTCAACTCGCTGAAAACGACACCGCCAAGCGCCGATTTGAACCCGGAGTGGTTGAGGCGACTGCTGCCGATCCGGGTCGCATCGGTGGAGAAAATGGTCACACCGAGGCGGTTGTAGATATTGACCCTGGCTACCGCCGTACCGCGCATCAAGCCCACTACACCGGCTTGCAGCGCCTGCGACTCCCCTGCTTCCATAAGCATCGACCCATCCTTGCCGACCGATTCCGCCATCAAGGCGGCCAGCGGCGGGCCGAGCGCATTCTGGAAGACCTGTGCCATGGCCAGATTGCGATCCTCAGCCAGCGTCGTGATCTGGCGTACCGATATCTCGCGGTACATCATGCCGAGCAAACCCGCCGCCAATCCGATCAGGATCAGGCTGAGGGTCGCGAAATAGCGTGAGAGGTTGAACATGGTCAGGTACCGGCGCCGGCGCAGCTCATTCGAGGTCGCGCATCCGTGCCACCGCCTCCTCGACACGCCGCACGGCAATGACTTCCATGCCGGCAATCGCCTGTTTCGGACGGTTGGCTTCGGGAATCAGCGCCCGCGTGAAACCAAGCTTGGCGGCTTCCTTGAGGCGCTCCTGACCGCGCGGCGCCGGACGAATCTCACCCGCCAACCCAACCTCACCAAACACAATAAGTTTCGCGGGTAATGGCTTGTTTTTCATCGATGAAGTAATTGAAAGCAGGACCGCCAGGTCAGCTGCTGGCTCGCCGATCTTGACCCCACCGACGGCATTGACGAAAACATCCTGGTCGAAACAGACGATCCCGGCATGGCGGTGCAGTACCGCCAGCAGCATCGCCAGCCGCTGCGCGTCGAGGCCGACCGTCAGCCGGCGCGGGTTGCCGTGCGCCGCATCGACCAGTGCCTGAATCTCGACCAGCAGCGGGCGCGTGCCCTCCTGCGTCACCATCACGCACGAGCCGGCAACATCCTGCCCGTGCTGCGACAAAAACAGTGCCGACGGATTGTTGACGCCCTTCAGGCCCTTGTCGGTCATCGCGAAGACGCCGAGTTCGTTGACCGCACCGAAGCGGTTCTTGACCGCGCGCACCAGCCGGAAGCTGGAATGGGTGTCCCCTTCGAAATAAAGCACGGTATCGACGATGTGCTCGAGCACACGGGGGCCGGCCAGCGCGCCATCCTTGGTCACATGGCCGACCAGAATGATGGTGATCCCCGACTGTTTGGCCAGCCGGGTCAGCTGGGCGGCGCATTCGCGCACCTGCGCCACCGAGCCGGGCGCACTGGAAAGTTGGTCAGACCACAGGGTCTGGATCGAGTCGATGACCGCGACCTGCGGCTGCTCGGCCTGCAAGGTGGCCAGGATGCGCTCGAGGTTGATTTCCGCCATCAACTGTAGCGCACGGGTTTCGAGGCCGAGGCGGCGGGCGCGCAGCGCAACCTGCTCGCCCGACTCTTCGCCGCTGACATACAGCACCTTGTTCGTCGTCGCCAGCAACGACAATGCCTGCAACAGCAGCGTGCTCTTGCCGATCCCGGGGTCGCCGCCGATCAGCACGACCCCGCCGGCGACCAGGCCGCCGCCCAGCGCCCGGTCGAATTCGCCGATGCCGGTGGCGATGCGCTCGGTCTCGCGCGCCTCGATTTGCGAGAGATTGACCGGACGGGCGCCCGGCGCCAGCGATTCGAAACGATGACCGCTGGCCTTTTCGGCGACGCTCTCGACCAGCGTGTTCCACCCCCCGCAACCGGGACACTGCCCCTGCCATTTCGGACTCGTTGCACCGCACTCGGTGCAACTGTAGATCGACTTGCTTTTTGCCATGATGGCGCGAGGATACCTTACAAGCAGCCGGCCGGCACGGGTGCCATCTGGCAGCGACTAAGCGACGGCGGCGACCGGCACCCGTGGCGCCAGCGCACAGAACAGTTCGTAGGCGATGGTGCCCGCCGCGCGCGCGACCTCGTCGGCCGGCACCTGACCGGCCGCCCCGTTGCCCCACAGCGTGACCGGCGACCCGATGCCGGCCTCGGGGATGTCGCTGATGTCACACGCCAGCATGTCCATCGAGACCCGCCCGACGGTTCGCGTCAGGCGCCCCGCCGCGGCAATCGGTGTACCGCTCGGCGCATGGCGCGGATAGCCGTCAGCGTAGCCGCAGGCGACGATGCCGATGCGCATCGGGCGATCGGCAACAAAGGTGCCGCCGTAACCGACGCGGTCGCCGGCCAGCAGATTCTGCACGCCAATGATTTCGCTCTCCAGCGCCATGACCGCCTGCAGCCCGATTTCATCGGCGCTCTGGTCGGCGAACGGGCTGGAGCCGTAGAGCATGATTCCCGGCCGCACCCAGTCGCCATGGGTTTGCGGATAACGAAGCAGGGCCGCAGAATTGGCCAGGCTCACCGGCCCCTGCCAGCGGTTGGCCAGGACGGAAAAACGCTCCATTTGCCCGGCGATGCCGTAGCCGCCATCCGCTTCGGCAAAATGGGTCATCAGGGTCAGTGCGAGGTGCTCGACCCCGGACAGCATTTTTCGGGCTTTTTCGAGGTTGACCGCAACGAATCCCAAGCGATTCATTCCGGTATTGAGCTTGAGATAGATCGCCAGCGGCGCGCCACGGGGCGCCGTACCGAGCAGCAACTCGAGCTGTTCCAGGCAATGAACTACGGTGGTCAGGCGCTGGTCGACCACGGCACGCACATCGCTGGCACTGAAAATGCCTTCGAGGAGCAAAATCGGCTGGGTGACTCCCGCTTCACGCAGGGCGATGGCATTTTCACATTCGAGTACGGCAAAGCCGTCGGCCACTTCGCGCAAAGTCTCGACTGCCCGCCACAGGCCGTGGCCGTAGGCATCGGCCTTGATTACCGCCCACGCTTTGGCAGCCGGTGCCAGATTCTTGGCCAGCCGGTAATTGTGCAACAGTGCGCCTCGCGAAATGCGCGCCCGGATCGGTCGCGAAGTCATCATGCCAGTTGCTCTTTCAATCGCTGGCGGGCGAACTCGACGAAGGTCGTGACCAGTCGCGAGCGGAAGCGCTCCTCGAGCTGGATCATGTAGATGCTTCGGCGCAATGGCGGATCGAGCGGAACCGCGAGCAAGAGGCCAAGTTGCAACTCCTTTTCAACGGCGGCGCGCGACACGATGGCGAAGCCGAGGCCGGTCGCGACGACTGCCTTGAGCGCCTCCTGGCTGCCCAGTTCCATCAACATCTTCAGATCGTCTACGGCCACTTTATTGGCGCGGAAATACTGGTCTACGATTTCCCGCGTTCCCGATCCTGGCTCGCGCGACAGGTATTCGTAATCGGCCAGCGCGCGTGGCCCTACCTTCCTGAGCTCGGCCAGCGGATAACCCGGCGCGCAGATGACCGTCAGTTCATCATCGCAGCAGACATCGCAGGTCAGGCCGGGCAGCTTGACCTGCGCATCGACCAGACCCACCTCGAGGCTGTGGTCGGCGACACGGCTGGCGATCGCTTCCGAATTGGCGACGATCAGCCGCGGCCTGGCCTGCGGGTGGCTGGCATTGAACTCGGCCAGAACCCCCGGCAGCAGGCTTTCGGCGATCGTCGTGCTGGCACCGAGCAAGAGCAGCCCACGGATCTCGCCACTCATTTCGGTGAGGCGGGTATCCATTTCGTCGGACAGCTCGAGAATCCGTTCGGCATAGGTCAGTACCAGGTCGCCAGCAGGGGTAAGCGCAATGCCGCCATGCCGGCGCTCGAACAGGCGCGTGTTGTATTGCTCCTCGAGCTGCCGCACCTGAAACGTGACCGCCGGCTGGGTCATGAACAGGGCATCGGCCGCCCGGGTAAAGCTCAGATGCTTCGCTACGGCATGAAAGACCTGCAAGCGCCGGTCTGCCATTGTTTCTCTCCTTGTCGATCGCGTCAGCTATTCAATCACACTCCAGCCGCTACTGGCCACCCGGGCATGCCGCGAAGCGATGAAATCGGCCGGTATTCGGGCGTCGACCGCAACATTGCACGGCTTGCCCCGCCACAAATCCGTGGTATAACCTGCGACCAAAAGCAAATACCGAGACCAGAGTTAACGTGCCATTCGGCTTCTACATCATCATGGCCGCGCAATTTTTTTCCGCGCTGGCCGACAACGCACTGCTGATCGCCGCCATCGCCGCCCTGCGTGAGATGAACGCGCCGTCCGCCTACGAACCGTTGCTCAAGACCTTCTTTACAGTCTCTTATGTCGTACTCGCGGCCTTCGTCGGCGCCTTTGCCGACTCGATGCCGAAGTGGCGTGTCATGTTCATCAGCAATGCGATCAAGATCGTCGGTTGCGCCATGATGTTCTTCATGATCCATCCGCTGCTTGCCTACGCCGTCGTCGGCCTTGGCGCCGCTGCCTATTCGCCGGCCAAGTACGGCATCCTGACCGAATACCTGCCGCATCGCCTGCTGGTCGTCGCCAACGGCTGGATCGAGGGCTTGACGGTCGTCGCCATTATCCTCGGCGTCGTTATCGGCGGGACGCTGATCCAGCCCGCGGTCTCGCAGGCGCTGCTCGCTTTCGACTTTCCGCTGATCGACACCGGTATCGACACGACCGGCGAAATGGCGATTGCCATCGTCGGTGTCTTCTACCTGATCGCTGCGCTTTTCAACCTCTACGTGCCGGACACCGGCGTCGAC
Source organism: uncultured beta proteobacterium (assembly GCA_963741765.1). GTDB lineage: Bacteria > Pseudomonadota > Gammaproteobacteria > Burkholderiales > Rhodocyclaceae > Azonexus. The sequence goes on along the minus strand of CAVUJN010000015.1, from coordinate 18,907 downwards.
CACAAGCCGCTCAAGAAAAACCCGTTTTACCTGGCCCATGAGTTCCACCACTGCCTCGCGCTGCTCTGGCGCGACAAGTTGGGGCAGATTTCGCTGGCTGTCACCACGCTGTTCTGGGGCGCCGGCGCGACGCTGCAATTTATCGTCATCAAGTGGTCCGAGGTGGCGCTCGGCTTCGACCTCTCCAAATCGTCGATGCTCCAGGGCGTGGTCGCCGTCGGGGTTGCAATTGGCGCGGTGGCTGCCGCCAAGTTCATCACCCTGCGCAAATCGGTGCGCGTCATTCCGCTCGGCATTGCGATGGGCCTGATCGTCCTGATCATGAATTTCGTCCACCACGTCTGGCTGGCGATCCCGCTGCTGATCTTCATCGGCGCCCTCTCGGGCTTCTTCGTCGTACCGATGAATGCCCTGCTCCAGCACCGCGGACACATCCTGATGGGCGCCGGACACTCGATCGCCGTCCAGAATTTCAACGAAAACCTGTCCATCCTGATCATGACGGGGCTCTACTACCTGATGATCAGCAACGACGTTTCGATCTACGTCGTCGTCACGCTGTTCGGCCTCTGCGTCAGCGGGCTCATGTACATGATCCGTCAGCGCCATTTCGCCAACCAGCGCGAAAACGACGACGTCCGCCATCTCGACGACAGCGCCCACCATTAGCCTGCCGTTCTAGAACGGCAGTTCGCCGCCTCCAGTGGCCAGCGTTTCGCGCAGGCAGCGCCGTGCGAACAGCAGATCTTCCCAGGCCTTGGCTTTTTCAGGTAGGTTGCGCAGCAGATAGGCGGGGTGATAGGTGACGACCACCGGGATGCCCTGATACTCGAAACGCTGGCCACGCAGCGAAGCCAGCGAGCTGTCGTCATGCAGCACCGAATGCACGGCGGCCTTGCCGAGAAGAACGATGACTTTCGGTTTGAGCAAGGCGATCTGGCGTTCCAGCCACGGGCGGCAGGCGGCCATTTCCGCGGCCTCCGGCGTGCGGTTGCCCGGTGGCCGGCATTTGACGGCGTTGCCGATGTAAACTTTGCGGCCACGGGCGATGCCCAGCGCGGCAAGCATGTTGTCGAGGAGCTTGCCGGCCTGCCCGACGAAGGGCTCACCCTTGATATCTTCCTCGGCACCCGGTCCTTCGCCGATGAAAAGCCAGTCGGGATCGAGATCGCCGATCCCGAGCACTGCCTGCTTGCGTTGCCCGCCCAAAGCGCAGGCCCTGCATTGCCCCACCCTGACTGCCAAATCGGGCCAGTCCAGGCCGTTGACCGCAACATCCTGTGCCGCCGATACCGTCGTTGTGTCAACAAGTTCACGCTGGCCCGGTGCGGCTCGTGCCGTATCGTCCTCGGCCCCCGCAGCAGCGACCGGAGAATCGCGGAGTCGCCAGATCGGCGTAATGCCCATCTCGGCCAGCATTTGTTCGCGAGTCAGGTTCATTGCAATTCCTTGTCAAACAGCAGCGCGTCTTCGCGCCCGGCAAGCGTCGGATAATAGGCCCGCCGCACCGCGACCTGCGTAAAAGCAAAGTGCCGGTAAAATTCGATCGCCTGCTGATTCGATCGGCGCACCTCGAGCAGCAGGCGGACAGCGCCGGCCGAACGCGCCTCCGCGATGATTTGCCGCAGCAGCCGCGCGCCATGCCCCTGCCCCTGATGGCGCCGGTCAACGCCAATATTGAGCAGATGCGCCTCGTCGGCCACGGTCATCACTACCGAGAATCCAATTACCTCGCCGTCCGTCCGCAATATACGGGCCGCATGGCCGGCGGCCAGCGAATCGGCGAAGTTGACGCGTACCCAGGGATGAGCCTGCAAGATCGCCTCAAGTGCGCTCACCGCATCGAGGTCGGCTTCCGTCATCGCCACTGGATGAAAAGCTTCGCTACTCACGCCTTGCCCCCGGCTGCAAGCCGTTCGCTGACCGTCTTCGCCACCTTGTCCCTGACATACAGCGGCGCCGCCAGCGCCGGGTCGATGCCGGCGCCATTCAACAACCGTTGCGCCGCCAGCCTTGCGATGGCCCCGGCCTGCGGCAGAACCCCGTGTTGCAGCGCAATACCCGCAGCATGCAGCCGTTGGGCAAGTTCCGGATAAGCCGTCAGGGCATTGCCGCAGGCAACCCAGCCGCCATCTGCCGGCAATTCGATGCCACCCGGTGGCCCGACGCGTAGCGCGCCTTGCAGTTCGAGGCCAGACCCGCGCCGCTCGTAGGCCGCCGCATAGACCTCGCCCATCCGCGCATCGAGCAGGCTCAGCACCTTCGCTTCGCCCGTCGCCGCCGCCATGGCTTCCAGTCCGCAAACCGGTACCACGGGCAGATCGGCACCTGCTGCCAACCCCTGGGCAATGCCGCAAGCGACGCGCAGCCCGGTAAAGGCGCCCGGCCCGGCGCCGAACGCGATGGCATCGAGCGTTGCGAAGACGATGCCATGGGCGGTCATCAGTTCGCGAACCAGCGGCAACAGCGTTTCGGAATGCGGACGACCCGGCGGGCAGATTCGCTGGTCAAGCGTGTCGTCCTGCCACAGCGCGCAGGTGCCGAAATCGGTTGATGTTTCGATGGCGAGGATCTTCATTTCCGGCATTTTACCGGAGCGCCGTCGCTGACAAGCATCTTGCCGCCGGAAGGCAGCCGCTCAGCGCCGGCCGCCGCCTTGTCCGCGCCCACCGCCACCACCATGCTGCGCGCCATTCCCGCGCATTTCGTCACGCATCCGCTGGCGGTCTTCCTGCGGCATCCGCTGCCGCCCCTCGGTTCGCTGACGGTCCTCCTGTGGCATCCGCTGCCACTGCTCGCGCATTTCCTGGCGCAACTGGCGACGCTGGTCAGGCGGAATTTGCGCGTGCACGGTCCCGGCGACAGCCGACAAGGCCGTCAGCACGAGCAGCACGCGCGCCACTATCCGCCAGACAAACATTTTCAAGACCTTTCTCGTTGCATGCTGAGATTGTCGCATCACATCGGCGCGCCGTCGTGGGGCTCGGTGCCGGCTTTGTAACAACTTGTTTCAGTCATTCCCGCTGTAAAAGCTTGTTACCATTGCCACCATGCCAACCCCCGCTCCCGGATTATCCTTCGCGCCATGAACGACAGACAACACCGAATTCTCGTCGTCGACGACGACAGCCGCCTGCGCGACCTGCTGGTTCGCTATCTCGGCGAACAGGGCCTGGACGTCAAAGCTGTCGGCGATGCGCCGCAGATGGACAAGCTGCGGACGCGCGAACACTTCGACCTGATCGTCCTCGACCTGATGCTGCCCGGCGAGGACGGCCTGACCATTTGCCGGCGCCTGCGCGGCACCGGCGATACGACACCGATCATCATGCTGACCGCCAAGGGCGAAGAGGTTGACCGCATCGTCGGTCTCGAAATGGGCGCTGACGACTATCTGCCCAAGCCTTTCAACCCGCGCGAACTTCTGGCCCGCGTCCATGCCGTGATGCGCCGCCAGTCGGCACCGCCACCAGGGTCGCCAGACGCCGATGAATCGGCAATCCGCTTCGGCAATGTCGAGGTTGACCTGGCCGCCCGCAGCCTCAAGCGCGGCGATGAACTGCTGTCCCTGACCACCGGCGAATTCGCCGTGCTCAAGGTTCTGCTCCAGCATCCGCGGCAGCCGCTGTCCCGCGACAAGCTGATGGCGCTGGCCCGTGGTCGCGAGCAGGGGCCGTTCGATCGCGCCATCGACGTCCAGGTTTCGCGCCTGCGCAAGCTGATCGAAAAGGACCCTGCCCAGCCCCGCTATCTGCAGACGGTCTGGGGCTTCGGCTATGTCTTCGTACCGGACGGCACCGAACAGCAATGATGCCGCGCACGCTGCTGGCGCGCACCTTCCTGCTGCTGGCAGCGCTGGTCATCCTGACCACCACGGCCTGGCTAAGCCTCTTCCGCTACATCGAAGCCGAGCCGCGCGCCCGTGAGACCGCGCAACTCGCGGCATCCGCCGTAAACCTGATCCGCGCCGCCCTGTTCGCTGCCGCTCCGGAAAACCGGCCAGCGCTGTTCAGCGACCTGTCACGGCGCGAAGGTATCCGGCTGCTCCCCGCCGAGGCGGATGATCGTATTGAGGCGATGCCGGATTCGCGCTTCCACAGGCTGATCCAGCGTGAACTGGCGACCCTGCTCGGCCCGCGCACGCGGGTCGCCGCCGAAGTCGATGGGGTTTCCGGGTTCTGGGTCAGCTTTCGTCTCGACGATCATGACGAGGACGAATACTGGCTGATCCTGCCACGCGAGCGTGCGACGCGCAGCATTGCCGGCAGCTGGCTGATCTGGGGCTTGCTGGCACTGCTGCTGGCCCTCGCCGTCGCCTGGCAGATCGCCTCACGCATCACCCGTCCGCTCAAGGCCATGGCCAACTCCGCCAAAGCGGTCGGACATGGCCAGCGCCCCACGCCATTGCCGGAATCCGGCGCCGTGGAAATGCGGCTGCTTGCCAGCGCCTTCAACACCATGGCCAGCGACCTCGAACGGCACGAACAGGATCGTTCGGAAGTTCTCGCCGGCATCTCGCACGATCTGCGTACCCCACTCACCCGCCTGCGCCTTGAAGCCGAAATGAGCGTTACCGACGAAGCGGCGCGCCAGGGGATCGTCGACGACATCGAACAGATGGAAGCGGTCATCTCGCAATTCATGGATTACGCCCGCACCGAACTTGGCGAAATCCCGGTAACGACCGACCTCGTCACCCTCTTATCCGGCATGGTCGAACGCCTCCGCCAGCGCGGGCGACAAATCACTTTCACTGCCGACGATCTGCCCGACCTGCCAGTGCGCCCGCGCGCCCTGATCCGGGCGGTCACCAATCTGCTCGACAACGCCCTGAAATATGGCGGCGGCGAAGTTTCGCTGAATTTGGCGAAGCAGCTCGGAGAACTATGGATCGAAGTCGGCGATCACGGCGCGGGCATCCCGGAAAGCGAAGCCGAACGCCTCAAGCGTCCGTTCACAAGGCTCGACAGCGCCCGCAGCAATGCCACCGGCACCGGCCTCGGTCTCGCCATCGTCGACCGCATCGCGCGCCTGCACGACGGCCGGCTCGAACTGCTGCCCAATCGCGGTGGCGGGCTGCTGGCGCGGCTGGTTATCGCCTGCCAGACGTAACCCGGCGATGCGGTGGCGCTTGAAGAGAATTGCAGGCAAAACTCAAGTTGACCGCGGCTGTTTAGTCGAGCGTCGTCATCCGGAGAACCAGCAAGCGGTGCAAGAACGGCACGGCTTATGCGATTTATTCATGTTGACTCCTACAACAAGTATCCAGTAGATGACCTGCATCGGTTCCGGTAATGCAATGATGAGAAGCATGAGATACCAAAATCGAACCTGGACCGGGAAGGCAGTGATGCTACTCTGCCGTATTGCAAAGTGGACCAACTGAATTACGGTAAGCCCAATGGCCAGGGAGAACCCGGTTGGGTATCCCGCAACTCCGGCGGTGAGCAAGCACGCGGTCACAAGCCAGTACCACCAACTCAATTCCTTGTAGTCGATCATAAACATAAGCCACCTCCATTAATGTTCATTCCACACAATGAAAATAATTCACGTTAACCTGACTTAAGGATAGGACAGCGAGGAGGAGGAAACCATGGCCAAAACGCCGGGAGCATTTGCCCAAACACCCGATAACTCCACTGTGGGCCTGCTTTCCGACCTGCTAGGCAGCATGCGTCTATCTGGGATGGTGATGTTCCGCACCGAATTTCATGAACCTTGGTCTCTTTTGACGCCTGATGGAGAGCAGATGGCGAAGCTGCTCGGGATTCGCGCTGCACACATCATTCCTTTCCACATCATCGCGCAAGGCCGCTGCCAGATTGAATTGGCGCGGAGCGAGTCCGTATGGCTGGATGAAGGTGATGTCGTGCTATTGCCTTATGGCGATGCCCATACCCTGAGCGGGCAAGAACAGACTGCATCCATGCCGGTAGGCCCGATGCTGCCCCCACAACCATGGCATGAAATCTTTGTTCTTGGTCACGGCGGCGAAGGCGCTTTGACGAGCATGATTTGTGGCTTCCTGCAATGCGATAAGTTGCTATTTCATCCTGTTCTACGTCATCTGCCCCCGCTTATTCATGTGAGCCCCGGTAACAAGCCTAAAGACGAATGGCTGGCCAGCACTATCCGTCATACCGCCCAAGAGGCAAGCCAAGCTCAATCTGGCGTAGGGTACATGTTGCCGCGTCTGACAGAATTGATGTTTGTTGAGATACTTCGCAATTACCTGCATACCTTGTCAGCAAACGAGGTTGGGTGGTTTGCCGCGATCAATGATCCGCTGACAGGTTCGGCATTGAAGTTGCTGCATACAGCACCACTTCAACCTTGGGATGTAGACACGCTTGCACGACGCGTCGGTACTTCACGCAGCGTACTTGCTGATCGTTTCAATCACTTCCTGGGTCAGCCACCCATGCAGTACCTCACTAACTGGCGGCTTCAACTCGCTGCACAAGCGCTGATGACATCTGAAACCCCGCTCAAGCAGGTTGCAGAACAAGCCGGATATTCATCAGAAGCGACTTTTAGTCGTGCCTTCAGACGTCATTTCGGATCGCCACCAGCAGAATGGCGTAGGAATCATTTACCCGATTAGTTGCATACCTCAATTCGGCCCGGATGGGAGTCGAGACCAGCTGACGCTCCTCCCAACCTCACTATGACGACCAATAGGGAAGCATGGGTGTGATTGAACCCTGGCAAAGCGGAGCTGTTGTGTCTGCTTAGGCCGAACAGGTCCAGCCGGATGCGTTGTGAGCCTGAATGGCAGGTGTGTTATCAGTAAGCCGCCACAGCCCATGAAAACGTCATCGGTCAGGTATGGGTCCAGACTGTGTAAAAACGTCCAACTGTTGCTATGCCATTCGAGGGTGGCCTTCACAATCGCTATAGAATCGTTTTAATCAACACAGGGAATGGTCAAGACACCCCAGAAACGAATGGGATTTTGCGTTTTTACACAACCTCGGTCGTTTTCTGCCAGTCAGTCTCAAAGGGTGGCAACTAAATATGACACGCTGCGTCGGATTTACTTTCAACCTCTTCCGCTCAAGGAGAACTCGGCAAGCGTCTGGTAGGAAGCGCCGCTGGCCGACAAATCCGAACGCACCAGCACGAATTTCGTGCTCCGCCAGGGCAGTGTGTGGCTGGGCGGCAATGGCGCGGCGAGCGCCTTTACCTTGCGAACCAGGGTCACATGCGGGGTGAATTTCCGGTGCGCGTCGGCGACCTCGAATCCCGCGCCTTGCAACGCGGCGCTCAGCGCGCTGGCAAGGTTGACGAGCGCCGGGGGAACGATGCTGCAGCCGGCCCAGAAAATCCGGTTGTGCGGCCAGAGGCCGAAGCGGTCCAGTGTCAGATCGAAAGATTCGGCGCGCACATTCCGGGCCGCGTGTTCGAGATCGGCCAGGCGTTCGAGTGGCACGTCGCCGATGAAGGCCAGGGTCAGGTGCACGGTTGCCTCGCGGGTCGGGCGCCCGCCAGCTTGCGCCGCGAAGGAAGCGGCCAGGGCGGCCAGTTGGCCGGCGATTTCCGGCGGCGGCCAGAGGGCGAAGAAGACACGGGCCGTTTCCGGCTGTTCGTTGTGCTCCCTGCCGCCCTCAGCCCGCACGTTCGACAAGAACGACCGCCTGCGCCTCGATCGCTTCCTCGCGTCCGAGATAACCCAGCGTCTCGTTCGTCTTGCCCTTGATGTTGACGGAATCGGGCGAAATTCCGAGGTTGACCGCAACATTCGCCACCATCGCCGCCGCATGCGGGGCAAGCTTTGGTTGCTGGGCGATGATCGTCGCGTTGACGTTTACCGGCCGCCAGCCCTTTTCGGCCAGCAGGGCGACGGTGGCGCGCAGCAGGACGCGGCTGTTGACGTCCCGGTAGCGCGGATCGCTGTCGGGAAAGTGGCGGCCGATGTCGCCCAGCGCGACGGCGCCGAGCAAGGCATCGGTGATCGCATGGAGCAGCGCATCGGCATCGGAGTGTCCGAGCAGGCCGGTTGCGTGGGGGATTTCGACGCCGCCGAGGACGAGCTTGCGCCCGGCGACCAGTCGATGAACGTCGTAGCCCTGCCCGACCCGGAAATTCATTTGCGTCCCCTCAATATCATCGCCGCCAGGAGAAGATCGGCCTGATAAGTCACTTTCAGATTGGTCGCGTCGCTGCGCACCAGCTTGGGCTTGAGGCCGAGCGCCTCGATTGCCCCGGCTTCGTCGGTCACCGCCCGGCACTGTTCGAGCGCGTCGCGCAGCATGGCGTAGCGGAACATCTGCGGGGTTTGGGCTTGCCACAATCCGTCGCGCGGTTCGGTGGCGGCAACCCGCTGTTCGGCATCGGCACGCTTGAGGGTATCGGCGACCGGCACGGCGAGGATGCCGCCAACCGGATCGTCAGCCAGTTCGTTTAACAGCGCGGCGAGCATTTCCCTGCTCAGGCACGGGCGAGCGGCATCATGTACCAGCACCCAGTCATCTTCGGCGGCGACCATGGCCGCCGCCTTCAGTCCGTTGCCGACGCTGTCGGCCCGTGTCGCACCGCCGCAGCGCAGGGTTTCGAGCTTGTGGCCAAGAGTGGACCAGTCGTGGCGATCCCATTCCTCATCGTCCGGAGACAGGACCACCCAGACGCGCTCGATCTCGGGACAGGCCACCAGCGCCGCCAGCGTGTGAAAAATGAGTGGACGTGCCAGCAGATTGAGGTACTGTTTTGGCTTCTCCGACCCGAAGCGCGACCCGCTGCCGGCAGCGGGAACGATTGCGTAATATCGTGGCATGGCTTAATTTTACTGAATATAGCGAAGTCGAGAGGAAAACCATGAGTTTTGTCGCTCCTGAACTCGCTGCACCGGTCGAGGCTTTTGCAACGGCATTGGGCATCGGCTTGCTCGTCGGCATGGAGCGCGAACGTCGCCCCGACTCGGCGGCCGGTCTGCGTACCTTCGCGCTGGTCGCCATGCTCGGCTGCCTGTTTGCGCTACTGAGCGAGAAAACCGGCGGTCCCTGGGTGCTGATCGCAGGGCTCGTGGTCGTCGCCGGCGTCATGGTGGCGTCCAATTTCTCGTCGCAACACGAAGAGCAATTTCGCGGCTTCACCTCGGAGGCGGCGATCATCATCATCTACGGGCTGGGCGCCGCTGTCTGGTTCGGCTATGCGACGCTGGCCGTCATGCTGGCCATTTCGACGACGATACTCCTTTACTTCAAGGCCGAGCTGCGCCAGCTCAGCGAACGGATGACTGCCAAGGACATCAATTCGATCCTGCAATTCGCCGTGCTCTCGCTGGTCATCCTGCCGATCCTGCCGGACAACGATTTCGGTCCCTATAATGCAATCAATCCGCGCCAGGTCTGGTGGATGGTGGTGTTGATTTCCGGCCTTGCACTGGGGGGCTACATGGCCCTGCGCATCATCGGCGCACGCCACGGCGCTGCCCTCCTCGGGATCTTCGGCGGCCTTGCGTCGAGCACGGCAACGACCATGATGTTCTCGCGCCACGCGCGCGACCACGGAAACCTGGTGCGCATGGCCGGCATCGTCATCCTGATCGCCAACGTGATGGTCATGGTCCGTCTCGGTGTCGTGTCCGGCATCGTCGCGCCGTCGCTGGTCGTTCCGGTGGCGATCGTCTTCGCCTGCGGGATCATACCGGGTGTCGCCATGGCGCTCTACGGCTGGAAAATCCTCAGCGCGGCCGGCGACCTGCCGATGCCCGAAGTCAAGAACCCGACCGAACTCAAGACCGCGATTTCCTTCGGCCTGCTCTACGCGGTAGTGCTGCTCGCTTCCGCCTGGCTGCAGGATATCGCCGGCAACAAGGGGCTTTTCGTGGTCGCTATCGCCTCCGGTCTGACCGATGCTGACGCCGCCGTGCTGTCTGCGCTGCGCCTCTACAACCTGGAAGCGATTTCGCAAGGCGAGACGGTAATCGCCGTTACGCTGGCGTTGATGTCCAACCTGGCCTTCAAGATCGGCCTCGTCATCAGCATCGGCGGCGGCAAACTGGCCCGTCATGCCCTGCCCGGCCTGTTCGCCATCGGCAGCGGCCTGGCACTTGGATTATTGCTCGTTTGAGGAGCTGACCATGAACATCACACGCCCCCCTGCCGTCGCCGGCGCATTCTACCCCGGCAACCCGTCCGTGCTGGCCGCCACCGTTGACCGCCTGCTGGCCGAAACACCGGCCATCGAGATGGAACAGCCGAAGGCGCTGATCGTCCCGCATGCCGGCTACATTTACTCGGGATCGACCGCCGCCATGGCCTACGCCACGCTCGCGCCGTGGCGGTTGACCATTCGCCGCGTCGTTCTGCTTGGCCCCACCCATCGCGTTGCGGTTGACGGCATTGCGCTGCCGAAAACCACGGTCTTCGCGACACCGCTTGGCGATGTCATGCTCGATGCATCGGCCATCGCGCAACTCGGCGAACTGCCGCAAATCGTCTTCAGCGACCGCGTGCATGCCGAGGAACATTCCCTGGAAGTGCACCTTCCCTTTCTCCAGCGTGTGCTCGACGCCTTTACCCTCGTACCGCTGGCCGTCGGCCACGCCACGCCGCAAGCCGTCGCCGAAGTCCTCGACCTGCTGTGGGGCGGCCCGGAAACGCTGATCGTTATCAGTTCCGACCTCTCGCATTTCCTGCCGTATTCCGCAGCCAACCAGGTCGATCGCGATACCTGCGAGCACATTCTGCAACTCGATGCCCATATTCGCCCTGAACAGGCCTGCGGCGCCTACCCGGTCAACGGCCTGCTGCTCGCCGCCCGCCAGCGCGGCCTGGCGCCCCGCCTGATCCATCGCTGCAACTCGGGCGATACCGCGGGCGACCGGCAGCGCGTTGTCGGCTACGCTGCCTTCAGTTTTGCCGAGGCTCGACATGCCTGACCTCGGTACTACCCTGCTGACGCTGGCCCGCAATGCCATCGCCGCTCACTTCGGCGAGCCGCAATCGGCTGTTGCGGTTGACCTGCCGGAACTGCACAAAAATGGCGCCACTTTCGTTACCCTCACCCAGCGCGGCAACCTGCGCGGTTGCATCGGTAGCCTGGAAGCCTGGCGTCCGCTGCTTGCGGACGTGCAGGAAAATGCCCGCAACGCAGCCTTGCGTGATCCGCGCTTCGCGCCGTTACGCCCGGAGGAGCTTCCCGTCACCCGCGTCGAGGTCTCGTTGCTGACGCCGGCCGAGCCGTTGACCTTCACCGACGAAACCGATGCCCTCGCCCAGTTGCGTCCGGAAATCGACGGCGTCATCTTCAGCGCCGGTCGCCACCGTTCGACTTTTTTGCCGCAGGTCTGGGAGCAGTTGCCCACGGCGGGCGAATTCATGGCCCACCTGAAACAGAAGGCCGGCCTCCCGGCTGCTTACTGGGGCCCCGACGTCCGGCTCGAACGCTATTCTGTCAAGAAATGGAAGGAGCCGACACCATGAACACCTTGGAATCCCTGCACCCCGGCCGCTGGTGGCATGCCTTGCCCGATGGTCGTATCCAGTGCGACCTCTGCCCGCGCGACTGCCAGTTGCACGAAGGCCAGCGCGGCGCCTGTTTCGTGCGCCAGATGGTCAATGGCGCCATGCAGCTCACCACCTACGGACGCTCTTCGGGCTTCTGTATCGACCCCATCGAAAAGAAGCCGCTCAACCATTTTTACCCCGGCAGCAGCATCCTGTCGTTTGGCACGGCCGGTTGCAACCTCGCCTGCAAGTTCTGCCAGAACTGGGACATCTCCAAGTCGAAAGACATGGATCGCCTGATGGACGAAGCCAGCCCGCAGATGATCGCCGCTGCCGCCAGGCGCTACGGCGCCGACGCGGTGGCCTACACCTACAACGACCCGGTCATCTTCGCCGAATATGCCATCGACACCGCGCTTGCCTGTCGCGAACAGGGCATCCGCAACGTCGCCGTCACGGCCGGCTACATCCACCCTGAACCCGCGAAGGAATTCTTCGCTGTCATGGATGCCGCCAACGTCGACCTCAAGGCCTTCACCGACGAGTTCTACCACAAGCTCTGCGTCGCCCACCTGCAGCCGGTGCTCGACATCCTCGCCTACATCCATCACGAAACCGACTGCTGGCTGGAAATCACCACACTGCTGATTCCCGGCAGCAACGACAGTCGCGCAGGAAATCAACGAGCTCGCGACCTGGGTTGCGCGCGAACTCGGCCCCGACGTTCCCTTGCACTTCTCAGCGTTCCACCCGGATTGGAGGATGGGCGATGTACCGCCGACCCCGCCGGCGACGCTGACCCAGGCCCGGCGCATCGCGCTGGACGCCGGGCTGCACCATGTGTTCACCGGCAACGTCCATGACAGCGAGGGCGGCACCACCTTCTGCCCGAGCTGCCACGCGGCGCTGATCGTCCGCGACTGGTACGACATCCGCCGCTACGACCTGACCCCGGAAGGCCACTGCCCGCATTGCGCGACCGCCATCGCCGGCCGCTTCGGCCCGACCCTCGGTCGTAACGGCCAGGCCTTCGGGCCACGACGGATACCGGTTCATCTGGGAGCATGATGCGCAGATCTGGTTTTCGGCCTTTTTGAGGCGTTGACCGTAGCAGCATCAACCCGAAGCGAGGGCGCTTGTCTTTCACCACCTGTTAAGCTACGCTACACGAATGATCAAGAGCTTCAGACATCGGGGTATCGAAACGTTTTTCGCCACCGGATCGAAAGCAGGCATTCAGCCACATCACGCCTCGCGTCTAGCCCGCCAACTGATACACCTGAATCGCGCCAAACGACCGGAAGACATGAACGTCCCGAGCTGGAAACTGCACCAACTCGCGCATGATCTGGCGGGTCATTGGTCGGTTTGGGTCAACGGCAACTGGCGATTGATCTTCGCTTTCGATGGGGACGATGCCGTCTTGGTCGATTATCAGGATTACCACTAGGAGAGCACCATGGGACGCATGTTCAACCCGCCGCACCCCGGCGCCACCCTGAAAGAAGACGTTCTGCCAGCACTGGGGCTGACCGTGACCGAAGCCGCGCAGCAATTGGGTGTCACGCGCACTGCGTTATCCCGCGTATTGAATGGTCACGCAGCCATATCGCCCGAAATGGCACGACGCATCGAGGCTTGGCTCGGCCCGGATCGTGGTGGCCGCGCCGAACTCTGGCTCGGCATGCAGATGGATTACGATCTGTGGGTTGCGGAACAACGCCCGGCCCCAGAAGTCGTTCGCGCGCCTGAACTTCTTGTGGCTTAGGGCGGCAATGCAATAGGTGTCTGACCCCTTTTGCATGTGTTGGCGTTGACAGCGACAGGGCAAAACTTGGTGTGAGCCTGGCCCCTTTGATTCGAAAACCTATGAGCACTCCTGCCCACCTTCCCGTTCGACACGCTGGCCGTCCACGCCGATGCCGACACCCAAAAGCTCGCTGCGCGCATGGCACAGGATATTTTTGCCGGGATTTTCCGGCAGACGCTGTCCGCCGAACCGGTGGTTCTCGGCAACAAGGTCGGCGAACTCGAACAACAATGCCGCAACTGGTGCCAGGCCGGCAGCAATCCGGAAGCCCGCGCCGCCCGCATGGCCTTGCTGGTCAGCGGTCTCGATCAATGGGGGCTGGCCTACAGCCAGGCATTCGGCCTGACGGCGATTCCGGCGCTCTCGGCGCTGATCGGTGCGTTGCGTAACGGCCTCGGTGGGCAGGACGATGCGCGCTTCCAGCGCTATTTCAACCAGATCGAGCAGGTCGAAAGCGACGCTATCGACTTCAAGGTCGAACTGCGGCGCAGCATCCACCTCGCGCTGTGGCACGCCATGGCCGCCTGCCAAACGACGGAAGCGGCGCAAGCCATCCTGCAAGCGCTGGGCGGGTTGATGCTCGGCCTCGACCAGCGCATGCCAACGCTGGGCTGGCGCCTGCTGGCCGATGCGCTGGCCAATATCCAGATTGCCCTGCTCGGTGACAGCGCTGCCAGCGCGGTAGCACAGAAAAGTACCCGGCTACTGTTCGAGTCGCTGCGCCAGTCGCTGCCGGCCGAGCGCTACCGTGACATCCTCGCGCATTCCGGACAGGCAGTTTTGGCTTGGCAAAAAGCAAAGCGCGCACAAGCCAGCTAAGGTACCTCGGTCGCGCCAAGTGCGCGTTTGTCAGGTTCGGAGCAATTCGCCCGGCATGCCTGAAATCAAGGCAGCGGCAGGGAGGGTGCCGACAAAACGCTATAATTCACGGCCCGCAACGCTGCAATCGCGCCCGTGTCCGCTGCCAAACCCCTGCTTTCCCTTTCCACCCTGCCCAAGCCGGGCAGCCGCGTTGACCTGCCGGCCCTGGCCGGCTCCGCCGATGCACTGGCACTGGCCGAACTGGCCGGCCAGAGCAAGGGGCGACTGCTCGCCGTCGTTACGGCCAGCGCTGCCGATGCGCAGCGCCTGCTGGAAGAAATCCCGTGGTTCTCACCTGGCCTCAAGGTACGCCTGCTGCCGGACTGGGAAACCCTGCCCTACGATCATTTCTCGCCGCATCAGGATCTCGTTTCCGAGCGCCTGGCGACCCTCTGGACCGCCTTGCAGGGCGACCTGGAAATCCTGCTTGTTCCCGCGTTGACCGCGGTCAATCGCCTCGCACCGACCGGCTTCCTGGCCGCCTACACTTTCGAGTTCAAGAAGGGGCAGAAGCTCGACGCTGACAGGTTCCGCAGCCAGGTCACGCTGGCCGGCTACGCGCACGTCACGCAGGTCGTGTCGCCCGGCGAATACTCGATTCGCGGCGGGCTGATCGACCTCTTCCCGATGGGCTCGCAACTGCCCTACCGGCTCGACCTGTTCGACGACGAGATCGAAAGCATCAAGACTTTCGACGTCGATACCCAGCGCACGGTTTATCCGGTACCTGAAGTCCGCCTGCTGCCTGCCCGCGAGTTTCCGATGGACGACAAAGGCCGCACGCATTTTCGCCAGGCCTTCCGCGAGCGTTTCGAGGGCGACCCGGCCAAATCCGGCATCTACAAGGACATTTCGACCGGCATCGCCAGCGCCGGCATCGAGTATTACCTGCCGCTATTCTTCGACGAAACTGCCACCCTTTTCGATTATCTGCCGCCGGACGCCCTGTTCGTCACGCATGGTGACGCGCCGGCCGCGATTGCCGCGTTCTGGAACGACACCCGCTCGCGCTACACGCTGCTGCAAGGCGACAAGGCCCGGCCGCTGATGGCGCCGGACGAGCTTTTCCTGAGTGACGAAGCCTTCTTCAGTGCCGCAAAATCCTACGGTTGACTGGCAATTCCGGCCAAAAATGAAAGCACCACCGGAAAATTGCCGAATCTTGCCGTTGACCGCCGCAGCGACGACCCACTCGGGGCGCTGAAGAAGCATCTTGCCAACTTTGGTGGCCGCGTGCTGCTGCTGGCCGAAACGGCCGGGCGGCGCGAAACGCTGGCGGCGATGTTCGCCGAACACGGGATCAAGCCTGATGCCAGCGCCGATTTCGCCGGCTTTCTTGCCGGCGACGCCAGGTTGGCAATGGGCATCGGGCCTCTGCAGGCCGGTTTCACGCTCGACGGGCTGGCTTTCATTACCGAAACCGAACTGTTCGCCGGCAGCCCGCGCCGCACCCGGCGTGAAGCCGCTCGCAAGGCCAGCTTCGACAACTGGCTGAAGGATCTTACCGAGCTCAAGGTGGGCGACCCGGTCGTCCACGAAAGCCACGGCATTGCCCGCTATAAAGGCCTGGTCCGCATGGACCTCGGCCTCGGAGAGCAGGAATTCCTCGAACTGCACTACGCCAACGAGGCCAAGCTCTTCGTGCCGGTGGCCCAGCTGCATGTAATTTCACGCTACTCCGGCGCCGACCCGGAAAGCGCGCCGCTGCACACGCTCGGCTCCGGCCAGTGGGAAAAGGCCAAGCGCAAAGCCGCCGAACAGGCGCGCGACACCGCCGCCGAACTGCTCGCGCTGTACGCCGCGCGCGCAGCCCGCCAGGGCCACGCCTTCAACTTTTCTGAAAACGATTACGAGGCCTTCGCCGACGGCTTCGGCTTCGAGGAAACCAACGATCAGGCACAGGCCATTGTCGCCGTCATCGATGACATGCGCTCCGGCAAGCCGATGGATCGCCTGGTCTGCGGCGACGTCGGTTTTGGCAAGACCGAAGTCGCCCTGCGCGCTGCCTTCTGCGCCGTCGCCGGCGGCAAGCAGGTCGCAGTGCTGTGCCCGACCACCCTGCTCTGCGAACAGCACTACCAGACCTTCGTCGACCGTTTTGCCGACTGGCCAGTAAAGATTGCCGAGATTTCCCGCTTCAAGACTGCCAAGGAATCGGCGCAGGCCCTGCAGGAACTGGCAGAAGGGAAGATCGACATCATCATCGGCACCCACAAGCTGATCGGCAAGGACGTCAAGTTCAACCGCCTCGGCCTCGTCGTCATCGACGAAGAACACCGCTTCGGCGTGCGCCAGAAGGAAACACTGAAGGCCATGCGCGCGGAAGTTGACGTACTGACCCTGACCGCGACGCCGATCCCGCGCACGCTGGCGATGAGCATGGAAGGCCTGCGCGACTTCTCGGTGATCGCCACCGCACCGCAGAAACGCCTGGCGATCAAGACCTTCGTCAGCAGATTTTCCGACGGCATCATCCGCGAAGCCGTATTGCGCGAACTGAAGCGCGGCGGCCAGGTGTATTTCCTGCACAACGAGGTCGATACCATCGAGAACATGCGGGAAAGGCTGGAAAAACTGGTGCCGGAAGCCCGCATCGTCATCGGCCACGGGCAGATGAACGAACGCGAACTCGAACGCGTGATGCGCGACTTCACCGGCCAGCGCGCCAACCTCCTGCTGTGCACGACGATCATCGAAACCGGCATCGACAACCCGCACGCCAACACCATCCTGATCAATCGCTCCGAGAAATTCGGCCTCGCCCAGTTGCACCAGTTGCGCGGACGTGTCGGGCGTTCGCACCACCAGGCTTACGCCTACCTGCTGGTACAGGACGAAAAGGCAATGACCAAGCAGGCGAAGATGCGCCTCGAAGCCATCCAGGCCATGGAAGAACTCGGTTCCGGCTTCTTCCTCGCCATGCACGACCTCGAAATTCGCGGTGCCGGCGAGGTGCTCGGCGACAACCAGTCCGGCGAGATGCAGGAAGTCGGTTTCAACCTGTTCACCGACATGCTCAATCGCGCCGTCGCTGCCCTGAAGCAGGGCAAGCACCTGGCGGTTGCCGACCTCACTGAACCGCTTGGCATCGGCACTGAAATCAACCTGCGCACGCCGGCCTTGCTGCCCGATAACTATTGCCCGGATGTTCACGAGCGCCTGACTCTGTACAAGCGCCTGGCCAATTGTGAAGCAGATGAAGAGATCGACGCCTTGCAGGAAGAACTGATCGACCGCTTCGGCGAACTGCCGTTGCAAGGCCAGTCGCTGCTCGCCACGCACCGCCTGCGCCTGCTGGTCAAGCCGCTCCTGATTCAGAAGCTGGATGCCACGAACGACCAGATCACGATCCAGTTCAGCGCGGAATTCACCAGGAATCCGCCGATCGAGCCGATCAAGATAATCAACCTGATCCAGAAAAACCGCAGCTACAAGCTGGCCGGACAGGATAAAATTTCCCTTTTACGCCACTGCCCGACCCTGACCGACAAAATCGGCGCAGCCAAGGACATGATTCGCCAGTTGAGCCAATAAACCATGCGCACCCCTGATATTGAAAACGTCAACGTCTCCGCCTTCGACACCATGCCGACGCCGGAAGAGGTCCATTCCCGCCTGCCGATCAGCCCCAAGGCCACCAAGGTCGTCAGTCACGGCCGCGACCTGCTGCGCAAGATTCTCGAGCGCAAGGACCATCGCCTGTTTGTCGTCGTCGGCCCCTGCTCGATCCACGACCCGGTGGCCGGCCTCGACTATGCCCGCCGTCTGAAGGCATTGGCCGACGAAGTCGGCGATACGCTGCAAATCATCATGCGCGTCTATTTCGAAAAACCGCGCACCACGGTCGGCTGGAAGGGTTACATCAACGATCCGTTCATGGACGACAGTTTCCGCGTCGATATAGGCATGGAAAAGGCACGCCAGTTCCTGCTCGACGTCGCCGAAATCGGTCTGCCGACGGGCACCGAGGCGCTCGACCCGATCTCGCCGCAGTATTACGGCGACCTGATCGCGTGGACCGCCATCGGCGCCCGGACCGCCGAGTCACAGACCCACCGCGAAATGTCGTCGGGCCTGTTGACGCCTGTCGGTTTCAAGAACGGCACCAGCGGCGACCTGGCCGTCGCCGTCAATGCCATCCTGTCGGCCTCCAAGCCGCACTCCTTTCTCGGCATCAATGGCCAGGGCCGGGTTGCCGTCGTCCGCACCAAAGGCAATCGCTACGGTCACATCGTGCTGCGTGGTGGCGACGGCCGCCCGAACTACGACACCGTTTCCGTGGCCATGGTCGAACAGGCGCTGCTCAAGGCCAAGCTGCCAACCAACATCGTCGTCGACTGTTCACACGCCAACAGCCTCAAGAAGCCGGAACTGCAGCCGCTGGTCATGGCCGACATCGTCAACCAGATCCGCCTCGGCAACAAGTCGCTGGTTGGCGTCATGATCGAGTCCAATATCGAATCCGGCAATCAGCCGATCCCAACTGATCTTGCGCAGCTGAAATATGGTTGCTCGGTCACCGACGGCTGCGTGGACTGGGCCACCACCGAAAAGATGATTCGCGACGCTGCCGTGCTGCTGCGCGATGTGTTGCCGGAACGGATGGCCTGAGGGACATTTTGGCTTGCCCTCACCGGATTGGAGTCTGATAAATGCAATTCATCGACAGAATTCCGTTGCCCTTCCTTGTCGTCATCTCGATCATGATGCTGGGCGCGCCGTTCGTACCCGAGCCGCACCTGGTCGAGAAAACACGAATGCTGCTCGCCGGTACGCTGACCAG
>CAVUJN010000014.1:0-16862 GCA_963741765.1 uncultured beta proteobacterium | reverse complement strand
GACCAAGGCCGACAAGTTCAAGAACCTGATCGATTGCGAGATTGCCGATTACATCGACAAGAACGACTTCATCGAACGCATCCAGGCCGGCCACTTCGACGGCGAGATCGACGCCATTTTCCACGAGGGCGCCTGTTCCGACACCATGGAAACCGACGGTCGCTACATGATGGAGAACAACTACCGCTATTCGATGATCCTGCTCGACTGGTGCCAGGACCAGGATGTCCAGTTTCTCTACGCCTCCAGCGCCGCCACCTATGGCGGGGCCAGCGTCTTCAAGGAAGAGCGGCAGTACGAGGGGCCGCTCAACGTCTACGGCTATTCCAAGTTCCTGTTCGACCAGATTGTCCGCCAGCGCCTGGCGCAGAACCCGTCTTCGCAGATCGTCGGCTTCCGCTATTTCAACGTCTATGGCCCGCGCGAGACGCACAAGGGGCGCATGGCCTCGGTAGCCTTCCACAACTTCAACCAGTTCCGCGCCGACGGCAAGGTCAAGTTGTTCGAGGGCTCGCACGGCTACGAGAACGGTGGCCAGATGCGCGATTTCATCTACATCGGCGATGTCGCCAAGGTGAACATGTTCTTCCTCGACCATCCTGAAAAATCGGGAATCTTCAACCTGGGGTCGGGCCGGGCGCAGAGTTTCAACGACGTGGCGGTTGCTGCGGTCAACGGTTGCCGCAATGCGAAAAACGAGGCGCCGCTGAATCTGGATGAACTGCGTGCCCAAGGCCTGATCGAATACATCGCGTTCCCGGAAGCCTTGAAGGGCAAGTATCAGGCTTACACTTTGGGCGATCTGACCCGTCTGCGGGCAGCCGGCTACAAGGAAGCGATGGCGACGGTGGAAGAGGGTGTCGCCCAATATGTCGAGTGGCTGCAACGCAATGTATAAGACCCTGCAGGATTTCGTCGGCAATACGCCGCTCGTCCGCCTGGTTCGCCTGCCTGGCGCCGACAATGCGCGGCGCGGCAATGTCATCCTGGCCAAGCTGGAGGGCAATAATCCGGCCGGCTCGGTAAAGGATCGGCCGGCGCTGTCGATGATCACGCATGCCGAGGCGCGTGGCGACATCACGCCGGGCGACACGCTGATCGAGGCGACCTCCGGCAATACCGGCATCGCGCTGGCGATGGCGGCAGCGATCAAGGGTTACAGGATGATCCTCGTCATGCCGGAAAACCAGAGCATCGAGCGCCGCCAGAGCATGCGCGCCTATGGCGCCGAACTCGTCCTGACGCCGAAAGCCGGCGGCATGGAACTGGCGCGCGATATCGCCGACAAGTTGCGCGACGAAGGCAAGGGCATCATCCTTGACCAGTTCGCCAATCCGGACAATCCGCGCGCCCACTTCGAAGGCACCGGACCGGAAATCTGGCGCGACACTGCGGGCAAGGTCACGCATTTTGTTTCCAGCATGGGGACGACCGGCACCATCATGGGTACCTCGGCCTTTCTCAAGGCGCAGAATCCGGCGATCCAGATCATCGGCTGCCAGCCGGAAGAGGGCAGCCAGATTCCCGGCATCCGCAAATGGCCGGACGCCTACCTGCCCAAAATTTACGACAAAACCAACGTCAACCGCATCGAATACGTCAATCAGGCCGCAGCCGAGACGATGACCCGCCGCCTGGCCACCGAGGAGGGCATCTTCGCCGGCATCTCGTCGGGCGGCGGTGTCGCGGTTGCGCTCCGGCTGGCCGAACAGCTTGAGAACGCGGTGATCGTCAGCATCATCTGCGACCGCGGCGACCGTTATCTGTCAACCGGCGTCTTCCCGGCATGAAACCGGTTCTCGTCTTCGACATCGAAACCATTCCGGACGTCGCCGGCCTGCGTCGGCTAAACGACCTCCCGCCGGGGCTTTCCGATGACGAAGTCGCCGAACTGGCATTCCAGCAGCGGCGCGCCAAGACCGGCAACGACTTCCTGCAATTGCACCTGCAGCGTGTCGTTGCGATTTCCTGCGTGCTGCGCACTGGCGATGGCCTGAAAGTCTGGTCCCTTGCCGAACCGGATCAATCCGAAGGCGAAATCATCCAGCGCTTCTTCGACGGCATCGAGAAATTCACGCCGCAGATCGTTTCGTGGAACGGCAGCGGCTTCGACCTGCCGGTGCTGCACTATCGCGGCATGCTGCACGGTGTCGCGGCGCCGCGCTATTGGGATCTCGGTGACGGCGACTATGCCGACAGCCGCGATTTCAAGTGGAACAACTACATCAGCCGCTATCACACGCGCCACCTTGACCTGATGGACCTGCTGGCGCTCTACAACGCCCGCGCCAATGCGCCGCTCGACGACCTGGCCAAGCTGTACGGTTTTCCCGGCAAACTCGGCATGGACGGCGGCAAGGTCTGGGAGGCCTGGCAGGCAGGCAAGGCTGCCGAAATTCGCGACTACTGCGAAACCGACGTCATCAATACTTATCTGGTCTACAACCGCTTCCGCCGCCTGCGTGGCGAATTGACGGCCGAGGAAGAGGTCGCCGAGGGGGAGTTCGTCAAGGCGCAGCTGGCGCGTATCGGGGCGCCTCACTGGCAAGAGTTTCTCGCCGCCTGGGGCTGAAAACGCCGGGCGCGGCATTATAATTACAGCTTTCAAACAACACCTTGCAGAGAGATAGCAATGTCCCTAAATAAAGTACCGTCAGGCGCGTCCCTCCCCAACGATTTCAATGTCATCATCGAAATCACGGCCCATTCCGAGCCGGTCAAGTACGAAGTGGACAAGGATAGCGGCGCGATTTTCGTCGATCGTTTCATGTCCACCTCGATGCACTATCCCTGCAATTACGGCTACATTCCGCACACCATTGCCGGCGACGGTGATCCGGTCAACGTGCTGGTCGTCAGCCCCTTCCCGCTGCCGCCGGGTGTCGTCGTCCGTTGCCGCCCGATCGGCATGCTGGCCATGACCGACGAAGCCGGTGAAGACGCCAAGCTGCTCGCCGTACCGGTCGACAAGCTGACGCCGATGTATCGCAATATCCAGACTCAGGCCGACATGCCCAACCTGCTGCTCGACCAGATTTCCCACTTCTTCGAGCACTACAAGGATCTCGAGCCGGGCAAGTTCGTCAAGGTCGTCGGCTGGCGCGGTCCCGAAGAAGCCAAGAACGAAATCCTCGAAGGCGTCGATCGCTTCAAGAAGGCGAAAGACAAGCCGAACTACTAAGCGTTCATGCTCAGGATCGCCGTTGCCCAGTTCAATGCCACCGTCGGTGACCTGACCGGCAACGTCGAGCGCATCATCGAATGCGCCGGCGCGGCTCGGGCGCGTGGCGCCCAGTTGCTGCTGACGCCGGAACTGGCCTTGTCCGGCTACCCGCCGGAAGATCTGCTGCTGCGCCCCGACTTCTACCGGGCCTGCAGGCAGGCGCTCGACGATCTGGCCGGTCGTGTCGAAGGGCTGGCCCTGATTGTCGGCTTCCCCGAAGAACACGAAGGGCGCCGCTACAATGCTGCCGCGGTCATTGAAAATGGCCGGGTAAGCGCGGTTTACCGCAAGACCCGCCTGCCCAATTACGACGTTTTTGACGAGAAGCGCTATTTCGAGGCCGGCAGCGAAGCCTGTGTCGTGACGCTGGGCGGCGTCCGCTGCGGCATCAATATCTGCGCCGATGTCTGGGAAGCAGGCACTGCCGAGCGCGCGGCCGATGCCGGCGCCGAGTTGCTCCTCGTCCTCAACGCTTCGCCCTGTCATCTGGAAAAACACCAGCAGCGCGTCGAAGTCATGCGCGAGCGGATCGCCGCCACCGGCATTCCGGCGATCTACGCCAACCTGGTCGGCGGCCAGGATGAACTGGTATTCGACGGCGCCTCGTTCGCCCTTGATGCCGAAGGTGTTTGCCGGATGCGCCTGCCGCAATTCGCGGAGGCGCTGGGCATTGTCGATTTCGCTGCCGGACGCCTGCGCTCCGAAGACATGGCCGAAGAATTGTCGATCGAAGCCGAGGCCTACCGAGCCCTGGTGCTCGGTGTCCATGACTACATCGGAAAAAGCGGCTTCGCCGGCGCCATCATCGGCCTCTCGGGCGGCATCGACTCGGCGCTGACCCTGTGTGTTGCGGTCGACGCGCTGGGAGCCGACAAAGTTCGGGCGGTCATGATGCCGTCGCCCTATACCGCGCAGATGAGCCTCGATGATTCGCGGGCGATGATCGCCGCCCTCGGTGTGCGCTACGACGAAATCCCGATCGCGGCGGCGATGCGGACCTATCAGGCGATGCTCGACCCGCTGTTTGCCGGCATGGCGGCCGACACCACCGAAGAAAATATCCAGGCGCGCATCCGCGGCAACATCCTGATGGCGCTGTCCAACAAGACCGGCGCGCTGGTCCTGACCACCGGCAACAAGTCGGAAATGGCGGTCGGCTACTGTACCCTTTATGGCGACATGGCCGGCGGTTTCGCGGTCATCAAGGATGTTTACAAGACGCTGGTCTATCGGCTGTCACGCTACCGCAACACGCTGTGCGGCGAAGGCGTGCCGGTGATCCCGGAAAACATCATCGTCCGTCCGCCATCGGCCGAGTTGAAGCCGGACCAGACCGACCAGGATTCGCTGCCGCCCTACGACGTGCTCGATGCCATCGTCCACGCCTACATGGAAGAAGACCGCAGCCCGCGCGAGATCATCGCCGCCGGCTTGCCGGAAGAAGCCGTGCGCCGCGTCGTGCGCCTGCTGCGCATCTCCGAACACAAGCGGCGCCAGGCGCCGGTTGGTATTCGCATCACGCCGCGTGGTTTTGGCAAGGATTGGCGGTATCCTATTACCAATCGTTACCGCGACGAATTTTGATCAACCGAAGCGAACAGGACACCGAACATGAAGAAAATCGAAGCCATCATCAAGCCGTTCAAACTCGACGAAGTGCGCGAGGCGCTGTCGGAAATCGGGATCACCGGGCTGACGGTCAGCGAGGTCAAGGGTTTCGGCCGCCAGAAGGGCCACACCGAGCTCTATCGCGGCGCCGAATATGTCGTCAACTTCCTGCCCAAGATCAAGATCGAGATCGTGGTCAGGACCGATCACGTCGAACCTGCGATCGAGGCTATCATCAAGGCGGCCCGTACCGGCAAGATCGGCGACGGCAAGATTTTCGTGATGCCGGTCGAGCAGGTCGTGCGGGTGCGTACCGGAGAGACCGACGAAGAGGCAATCTGACCCGAAGGGGGTAACATGGACCAACAGGAAGGCTTTGATATTCCCGCGCTGAAGGCGCAGTTGCTTGAGCGTCTGGGTTCCCACGCCGATATTTACCCGGTTCATCTGGAGCAGAATTTCCCGCGCATCCTTGCCAAGATCGTGGCGCTGTGGGGGACGACGGGGCTGGATGACTTCCTTTCAGACCTGATGGTGTCAGACCGTCCCGGACGTCAGGGTTTCCCGCCGGACGCGGGGATGGAGATATTCCGCCTGTCGACGCTGCACGGTTCGCTTGGATTTACACCGCAAGAGTCATCGGGAACAGGCTGGTCCGGGATCGAGGATGCCGAGTTGCACAAGCACGGTGTGACCAAAGGCAAGCCTTGAGCGCCTCGCATAGCAGGCGTTTCAAGAAAATTCAGACTGTTTTCTGCGTCCTCAGCAGGACGACCACCGCCCCCTCGCCACCGTCCTGCGGTTTGGCCTGGCAATAAGCCAGCGTTTCGGTTTTCTGCGCCAACCAGCCGCGCACCAGGCGCCGAAGCACGGCGTCCTTGCCGGGCGACCCCAATCCCTTGCCATGGATGATGCGGACGCAACGCACCCCGTGTTTGAGTGAATGCGCAAGAAAGTCGGCCAGCAATTGGCGGGCTTGCTCGCGATTCAGGCCGTGCAGGTCAATCTCGTCCTGGATCACCCAGCGTCCGCGCCGCAGGTCGCGCAGCACGTTTTTGGCCAGTCCGTTACGCAGGTAGCTCGGTTCGTCGCCACCTTCCAGCCGGTCCTGCAAGGTGATCGGGCCATGCAGACTCTCATGCAGCGCCGCCCGTTCGTCTGCCAGGTGCTGCAACGGGCGGGGCGGCGGTAGCGGGCCGCCGAGATGAACGCGGCCCGACGCCGGCAGCGGCCGGGCATCAGCCACCGCCGCGCGAAACGCAGCAAGATCGTCGGGGTCAACCAAGCCTGATGACGTATCAGGCGAGGTTGTCGAGGTAGCGTTCGGCATCGAGCGCCGCCATGCAGCCGGTGCCGGCGGAGGTGCAGGCCTGGCGATAGACATGGTCCTGAACGTCGCCGGCGGCGAAGACGCCGGTGACGCTGGTCTGCGTCGCATTGCCCTGGCGGCCTGCCTCGGTCACGAGGTAGCCGTCTTCCATTTCCAGCTGGCCGGCGAAGATGTCGGTGTTGGGCTTATGGCCGATGGCGATGAAGACGCCATGCACGTCCACCTTCTGCGTTGCACCGCTCTTGACGTTCTTGACCTGCAAACCGGTGACGCCGGAATCGTCGCCCAGCACCTCGTCCAGCACGCTGTCCCACAGGATCGTGACCTTGCCGGCCTTTTCCTTCTCGAACAGCTTGTCCTGCAGGATTTTCTCCGACCTGAACTTGTCGCGGCGGTGGATTACCGTGACATGGCTGGCGATATTGGCCAGATAGAGTGCTTCCTCGACGGCAGTGTTGCCGCCGCCGATGACGGCGACCGGCTTGTTGCGATAGAAGAAACCGTCGCAGGTGGCGCAGGCGGAAACCCCCTTGCCCATGAACGCCTGTTCGGAGGGCATGCCAAGGTATTGCGCCGAGGCGCCGGTGGCGATGATCAGCGCGTCGCAGGTGTAGGTGCCGGCATCGCCGATCAGCGTGAACGGGCGCTCGCTCAGCTTCGTCGTATGGATGTGATCGAAAATGATTTCCGTATCGAAACGGCGGGCATGCGCTTCGAAGCGCGCCATCAGGTCAGGGCCCTGGACGCCGTCGGCATCGGCGGGCCAGTTGTTGACGTCGGTGGTGGTCATCAGTTGACCGCCTTGCGCCATGCCGGTGATCAGCACCGGCTGGAGGTTGGCGCGGGCGGCATAGACTGCAGCCGTATAACCGGCGGGGCCGGACCCGAGAATGATGAGGCGACTGTGGCTGGGAGCTTGTGACATGTTGAACCTCGATGATGGTTGATCGCAAAATTATATCCTCCAATACCGGCCAGCTTTCCTGTGTTGCCCCTTGAAGTTTGTGAATTGAGTTTATAATCCTCGCGTAACCCCATGAAGGAAATGTTTTATGTCCTCCACAAATATTGGCCTGAGTCTGGTTGTATTGCGCAACGTACCGCTCTTTTCAGGTCTCGATGAGAGCGAACTCCAGCGCTTGTCGCAAGTCGCGGCCCGCCGGCGTGCCGCCCGTGGCGAGCAGGTCGTGCGTGCCGGCGAAGATGCCGAATCCCTGATCGTCCTGCTGACCGGCCGGGCCAAAGTGACCAATTTTGACGAAGAGGGCCGCGAGATCATCCTCGCCTGGCTGGGACCCAGCGAATTTTTCGGCGAAATGGGCCTGATCGATGGCAGTCCCCGTTCGGCCAGCGTCGTTGCCGTCGAACCCTGTGAACTGCTGGTCATCGGCAAGAACGAATTCCAGCGCTGCATGCAGGATAATTTCCAGGTTGCGCAGAAACTGATGCGGATTCTCGTGCGCCGCCTGCGCGAAGCCGACCGCAATATCGAGAGCCTGGCGTTGCTCGACGTGTACGGGCGCGTTGCCCGCCTGCTGCTCGACATGTCGGAGGAAGAGGGCGGCAAGCGGCTGGTCAGGCAGAAAATCTCCAAGCAGGACATGGCGCGCATGATCGGCGCCTCGCGCGAAATGGTCAGCAAGGTCATGCGTGACCTTGAGGTCGGCGGTTACATCATTTGTGACAGTGACCTGATCACCATTACCGGGGCCTGATCTTGGGTGCCCGTACTGCCGCCCGCGCAACGCCAAGCCAGTTGCCGGAAAAGATCGGCAATTTGCTGCGCGAGTCGCGCTGGCTTGCACTGGGTGCTGTCGCGCTGTTCCTGTCGATGGCGCTGTGGGGTTTCCACAAGGCCGATCCGGGCTGGTCGCATGCCGTCGTTTCCGCGAAGCTGCACAATCCGACCGGTCAACTCGGTGCCTGGATCGCCGACCTGATGCTCTATGTCTTCGGCTTTTCGGCCTGGTGGTGGATCGTGCTGCTGACCGTGGTCATCTGGTGGGGATTCCGCCGCCTCCATTCGCCGCTCGGTCACTCGGACCGGCGCCCGCTGTTCATCGCGCTGACCGGTTTCGTTCTGTTACTGGTCGCCAGTTCGGCGCTTGAAGCCCTGCGTTTCCACTCCCTTGATGTCGAACTGCCGCTGGCGCCGGGCGGCATGCTCGGCATGGAGGCAAGCCGCCTGCTCGCCCGCCACTTCGGCTACACCGGTTCGACGCTGTTGCTGCTGGCGGCGATGGCGGCGGGCTGGAGCATATTTTCGGGCATGTCCTGGATCAAGGCCTTCGAGATTCTGGGCGGTGTCATCGAGTCGGTCGCCGGCTTTTTCTATGGTTTGCTGGATGTCTGGCGTGATCGCCGCATCGGGCGCGAAGTCGCCCAGCAACGCGAGGAAGAAGTCGAGGTCGAGAAGCGGCGCGTCGAACTGCATGATCCGATCATCATCGAGAAGACGGCACCCGAGGTGCCGGTTTCGAAAAAGGCCGAGAAACGCATCGAGCGCGAAAAACAGGTCGCCCTGTTTCCCGAGGTCATCGTCGGCGGGCAACTGCCGCCGTTACGCCTGCTCGACCCGGCGCCACCGGCGACCGAGACGGTCAGCCCCGAAACGCTGGAATACACGTCGCGCCTGATCGAGCGCAAGCTGGCCGATTTCGGGGTCCAGGTCAAGGTGCTGGCGGCGATGCCGGGGCCGGTCATCACGCGCTACGAGATCGAACCGGCGGTTGGCGTCAAGGGCGCGCAGATCGTCAATCTGGCGCGCGACCTGGCGCGGGCGTTGGCCATGGTGTCGATCCGCGTCGTCGAGACGGTGCCCGGCAAGTCGTGCATGGCGCTCGAACTGCCCAATCCCAAGCGGCAGGTGGTCAAGCTGTCCGAGATCATTTCGAGCAAGCCCTACAACGACATGAGCAGCCCGCTCACCGTCTGCCTCGGCAAGGATATCAGCGGCCAGCCGGTGGTTGCCGACCTGGCCAAGACGCCGCACCTGCTGGTCGCCGGCACCACCGGCTCGGGCAAGTCGGTCGGCGTCAATGCAATGATCCTGTCGATGCTCTACAAGGCCGAGCCGGATCACGTGCGCCTGATCATGGTCGACCCGAAAATGCTGGAGCTTTCCATCTACGAAGGCATTCCGCACTTGCTGGCGCCGGTCGTCACCGACATGAAGCAGGCAGCCAACGCGCTGCACTGGTGCGTGACCGAGATGGAGAAGCGCTACAAGCTGATGTCGGCGATGGGCGTGCGCAACATTGCCGGCCTCAACCACAAGATCAAGGAAGCCGAGAAGCATGGCCAGCATATTCCGAATCCGCTGACCCTGACCCCGGAAACCCCCGAGCCGCTGAAGTTCATGCCTTATATCGTCGTCATCATCGACGAGCTGGCCGACCTGATGATGGTGGTCGGCAAGAAGGTCGAGGAGCAGATCGCCCGCCTCGCACAGAAGGCGCGGGCATCGGGCATCCACCTCGTGCTGGCGACGCAGCGTCCGAGCGTCGATGTCATTACCGGCCTGATCAAGGCCAACATCCCGACCCGGCTTTCCTTCCAGGTTTCGAGCAAGATCGATTCGCGCACCATCCTCGACCAGATGGGCGCCGAGGCGTTGCTTGGTCAGGGCGACATGCTTTACCTGGCGCCGGGCACCGGCTATCCGGTCCGCGTCCATGGCGCCTTTGTTTCCGACGACGAAGTGCACCGCGTCGTCGAGCACCTGAAAACCCTGGGCGCGCCGGAATACGTCGAGGACATCCTGAATGGCGCCGCCGGCGATGACGAGGAAGGCGGCGAGGGTGGCAGCAATGGCGGCGATGCGGAAAGCGATCCGCTCTATGACCAGGCGGTCGACATCGTGCTCAAGAACAAGCGCGCCTCGATCTCGCTGGTCCAGCGCCATCTGCGCATCGGTTACAACCGCTCGGCACGCCTGATCGAGGCGATGGAAAAGGCCGGGCTGGTGTCGTCCATGGACGGCCGGGGAGGCCGCGAAGTGCTGGCGCGCCGCGAAGCCGAATGAAATTTGCCGCAAAAACGCTGTTGACCGCAACGCTCGCCATTTTTCCGCTGCTTGCCACCGCTGGCGGTGCGGTCGACCAGTTGCACCAGTTCCTCGACAGCACGCGCACGTTCAAGGCCGATTTCTCGCAGCTGGTGATCGGCAAGAACGGCCGCAAACCGCAGCAGTCGTCGGGGGTGGTCGCCATTTCGCGGCCCGGCAAGTTGCGCTGGGATATCCAGAAGCCATACCCGCAGTTGATCGTCGGCGACGGCGAGAAGATCTGGATCTACGATACCGAGCTCAAGCAGATCACGGTGCGCAAGGCGGGGCAGGCGATCAGCGGTTCGCCGGCGGCACTCCTTGCCGGCAGCAACGCGCTGGAGAAGAATTTCACGCTCATCGAAGCGGGCACGGCGAATGAAATGAACTGGGTCGAGGCGACTCCAAAGGCCGGTGATAGCGGCTTCGAGAAGGTCCGCCTGGGCTTTGCCGGCAAGGATCTGCGGGCCATGGAACTCTACGACAGCTTCGGTCAGACGACCCATATCCGTTTTTCGAACCTCGAACGCAATCCGACGTTGCCGGCAGCGACCTTCCAGTTCACGCCGCCGGCCGGGGTCGATATCGTCGGCGAGTAGCTGCGGTTTCCCTGCTTGGCGGCAGGCTCAGGCCGCGTCGGGCGGAAAGCTCAGTTCGATGCCGTTCCCTGCCGGGTCGCGGAAGAAAACCTGGCGCTGGCCGTTGCCTTGACCACCGCGTTCAGTGAATTTGATCGAGTGCCGTTCAAGCCGGCCTCGGAATTCCGGCCAGTCCTCGCACGCGAAGGCGACATGATCGAAGGTCAGATCCGAGCCAGTGCGCCGCTTGTCCTCCGCAACGGCCTCCGAGAGATGAAGCACATCCTGTTCGCCCGCGTATAGCCAGAAACCAAAGGAGCTTAGCGGCCGCGGACCCTCCTGCAGCCCGACGACCGACACGTAGAAATGGCGCAGCACTTCGATGAGTCCGCGCTCGGCGCGGATGTTGTAGTGCGCCAGTCCGTGAATCGGCATACTCGGTAGCAAGCCGGTTACAGGCAGTATTGCCTACTTGTGGGCAATCGGCTTCTTGGTAAACAGGTAATCCTTGAGCTCTTTCGAAAAGCTCGTGTCCTGGCGACGAATCCACTCCAGCACCATGGCTGCATGTTCCTTTTCCTCGTCGCGGTTGTGTTCGAGAATCGCCTTGAGCTCACTGTCCTTGCAGGCATCGGCACGCTGGTTGTACCAATCGACGGCTTCCAGTTCTTCCATCAGCGAAACAATGGCGCGGTGCATGTCGCGCGTTGCATCAGACAGTTCTTCTACGGGTTCGTGATAACCGACACTGGACATTTCATTCTCCTGTTGATTTTAGGTTTTGCTGCATGGTGATTGCCGCAAGGTCTAAAGTTTAGCGCGAAGCGGCCTTGGTTTGGCTGTTGAGCAGTATCGTGGCTATCAGTCCGGAATATTGGCCTCGACGAGGATGGCAAGCTGCGCCAGGGATTCCTGCCAGCCTAGATGGCACATTTCGGGCGGAATGACCTCAGGCACGCCTTCTTGCACGATGTTCAATTCAGTGCCGCACGATACCTGGCGCAACGAAACCGTTGTCGTCATCTCGCCGGGCAGATTCGGGTCTTCGAAGCGATCACTGTAACGGATGCGTTCGAAGGGCACCAGTTCAAGGTATTGGCCGCCGAATGCGTGTCCCTGTCCAGTCGAAAAGTTCGTAAATGACATCTTGTAGGTGCCGCCGACGCTGGCGTCCATGTGGTGAACCTTGCCGGTGAACCCGTAAGGAGGCAGCCACTTGGCCATTGCATCAGGGTCGAGGAACGCCCGGTAGATGCGCTCCGGGTTGGCGCGGAGCGTGCGCTGGAGTCGAATGGTTCCTGTAGGCATGTCTATCTCTCCATTTTGGTGTGTACCTTGCAGGCCGGTTCAGCCTGACTGCGATGATAGGCCAAGCGTGGCGGGGGATCGAGCTGGGACGGTCGATTTTTTACTCAGTGGCGCGTCGTAGGACAGGCGTGTTTGCAGTTCCGCTGTTTACAATACAACGATGTCTCAAGACCTCTTTTCCTCAAACGCCGAACGGCATGGTCATGCACCGCTCGCCGAGCAGCTGCGCCCGCAAACACCGGATGAGGTGATCGGTCAGCAACATCTGCTCGGGCCGGGCAAGCCATTGCGCCTGGCTTTTGCATCCGGGCAGCCGCATTCGATGATCCTGTGGGGGCCGCCGGGCGTCGGCAAGACGACGCTGGCACGGATGATGGCCACGCAGTTCCAGTGCGAGTTCATTGCGCTGTCGGCGGTGTTCTCCGGCATCAAGGAGGTGCGCGAGGCGGTTGCGCAGGCCGAGATGTGGCGCGACCAGGGGCGGCGAACCATTTTGTTCGTTGATGAAATCCACCGTTTCAACAAGGCGCAGCAGGACGGCTTTTTGCCCTTCGTCGAATCCGGTCTGCTGACCTTCATCGGCGCGACGACGGAAAACCCGTCGTTCGAAGTCAATTCGGCACTGCTGTCGCGCGCTTCGGTCTATGTGCTGAAATCGCTCGACGAGGCCGAGCTGGGCACCTTGTTCGACCGGGCGACGCAGAAGGCGCTGGCCGACCTCCGCTTTGACGCGGGTGCCCGCGAACGGCTGATCGGGCAGGCCGATGGGGATGCGCGGCGCCTGCTCAATCTGCTCGAACAGATGCGGACGGCAGCGCATACGGCCGGCATCGTTGCGGTCGACGGCGAATTTGTCGAAAAAACGGTGGCCCAGAACCTGCGCCGTTTCGACAAGGGCGGTGATGCCTTCTACGACCAGATTTCGGCCCTGCACAAGTCGGTGCGCGGTTCACATCCCGACGCTGCGCTGTACTGGCTGACGCGCATGCTCGATGGCGGCGCCGACCCGCGTTACCTTGCCCGACGCATCGTGCGCATGGCCTGGGAAGACATTGGCCTGGCCGATCCGCGCGCCATGCAGATCGTCAACGATGCGGCCGCCACCTACGAACGCCTCGGTTCGCCGGAAGGCGAACTGGCGCTCGGGCAGGCGGTGATCTACCTCGCCGTCGCCGCCAAGTCGAACGCCGGCTACAACGCCTGGAACGCGGCGCGCGCCTTCGTCAAGCAGGATGGTTCGCGGCCGGTGCCCAACCATCTGCGCAACGCGCCGACCAAGCTGATGAAGGAGCTCGGTCACGGCAAGGCCTACCGCTACGCGCACGACGAGCCGGAAGCCTACGCGGCCGGCGAAACCTACCTGCCCGATGGCCTGCCTGAGCCACATTGGTACCAGCCGACACCGCGCGGGCTGGAGGGGCAGATCGGCGAGAAGCTGGCGCACCTGCGTGATCTCGATCGCAAGGCAGGAAAAAAATAATGGACATGGCGCAGACCATCGCGCTGTCGGCCGGTCTTGCATGGGCCAGCGGCTTGCGGCTCTATCTGGTGGTTTTCCTGGCCGGGGTGCTGGCGCATTTCGGCTATCTGCATTTGCCGGATACCCTGTCGATGCTGCAAAACCCGCTGGTCATCGGCGTCGCCGGCATCATGGCCTGTGCCGAACTGATTGCCGACAAGGTGCCGGCCTTCGATTCGCTCTGGGACACCGTCCAGACATTCATCCGCATTCCGGCCGGCGCCTTGCTCGCCGCTTTCGCTCTGGGTGATGTCGATCCGGCGTGGATGGTGGCGGCTGGCCTGATCGGCGGCACGATCACCGCCGGGACGCACTTCGCCAAGGCCGGTAGCCGGCTGGCGATCAACACCTCGCCGGAGCCGTTTTCCAACTGGCTGGCTTCGTTTGGCGAGGACGGCATGGTGCTTGCCGGTCTGTGGACGATGCTGGCCTCGCCGCTGGTTTTCCTCGGCTTGCTGGCGATCTTCCTGATCGCCGCCGGCTTCCTGCTGGTCAAGCTCTGGAGCTTCATGGGGCGGCTGTTCCGTCGCGTATAATTTCGTGTTTTGGACCGCGCTGCTGCGGTCGACCGTCAAAAAACAGGAAAAAACATGCTCGACATCCAGCAACTACGCTCCAACCTCGATGTCGTGGCCGAAGGTCTCGCCAAGCGTGGCAAACCGATCGACTTCTCCGAATTCAAGGAACTGGAAGCCGAGCGCAAGACGCTGCAGACCCGTACGCAGGAGCTGCAGGCGCAGCGCAACAGCCTGTCCAAGCAGATCGGCATGCTGAAAGGGCAGGGCAAGGATGCGTCCGATGTCATGGCGCAGGTTGGCGCCATCGGCGACGAGTTGAAGGCGTCCGAAGCGCGTCTCGGCGAATTGCTGGAAAAGTTCACCGCCATCCTCGCCGGCTTGCCGAACATTCCCGACGAGTCGGTGCCGGTCGGTTCCGATGAAACCGCCAATGTCGAGGTCAAGCGCTGGGGCACACCGCGCACGTTTGATTTTGCAGTCAAGGATCACACCGATATCGGCGAGGCGTTGGGCCAACTCGACTTTGGCACAGCCGCCAAGATTTCCGGTTCGCGCTTCTCGCTGCTCAAGGGCGGTCTCGCCCGCCTGCACCGCGCGCTCGCCCAGTTCATGCTCGACACGCACACTGCCGATCACGGCTATACCGAAGTCTATGTGCCGTACCTCGTCAATGCGGCCAGTCTCCACGGTACCGGCCAGCTGCCGAAATTCGAGGAAGACCTGTTCAAGGTGCTGCGCGGCGATCAGGATCCGCTCTACCTGATTCCGACCGCTGAAGTGCCGGTGACCAACATCGTGCGCGACGAAATCCTCGCTGCCGAAGCGCTACCGCTGAAGTTCGTCTGCCACACACCGTGCTTCCGTTCCGAAGCCGGCTCCGGCGGCCGCGACGTGCGCGGCATGATCCGCCAGCACCAGTTCGACAAGGTCGAGCTGGTGCAGATCGTCCATCCGGAAAAATCCGCCGAAGCGCATGAGGAACTGACCCGTCAGGCCGAGATCATTCTCGAGAAGCTCGAACTGCCGTACCGTCGCATGGCGCTTTGTTCGGGCGACATGGGCTTTTCTGCCGCCAAGACCTACGACCTCGAAGTCTGGCTGCCGGCGCAGGATACTTACCGCGAAATTTCGTCCTGTTCCAACTTCGGCGCCTTCCAGGCCCGCCGCATGCAGACCCGCTTCCGCAACGACAAGAACAAGACCGAGTTGTGCCACACGCTGAACGGTTCCGGCCTGGCGGTCGGCCGCACGCTGGTGGCGATTCTGGAGAACTTCCAGAATGCCGATGGCAGCGTGACCATTCCGGCAGTATTGCGCCCCTACATGGGTGGCCTTGCGGCGCTCACTGCTTGAACTTGAGCCCCGGGCCCGGGCTATCGCCCTGCATGCCTGCCATGCCTTCCATGCGCGCCGAAACCGTGACGTAGGCAGGCTGGTTGCGCACGAGGATGTCGTAGTAGGCGCGGATGTTCTCGACCAGCAGGACCGCCTCTCCGCCACGCACACGGCCTGATTTCAGGCGTTCGTAGTATTTCGGCTGGGCGAGCAGCGGCAGTATTTGCTTCATCTCGTACCACGCAGTCTGGTCTGCACCCTGCAGCCTGGCCAGCCGGCGTGCCGCGTTGAAGTGGCCGGGGCCGATATTGTACGAAGCCAGCGCCAGCCAGGTGCGGTCGGGCTCGCCGACATTGTCGGGCTGCATGTTCTTGAGCAAGTCCAGATAGCGCGCCCCGCCCATGATGCTCTCGCGCGGGTCCAGCCGGTTGCCGACGCGAAGGCGGTCTGCCGTTTCCTCGGTAAGCATCATGATGCCGCGCACGCCGGTGGGGCTGGTGGCTTCCGGGTCCCACTGCGACTCATGGTAGGCGACCGCGGCGAGCAGGCGCCAGTCGATGCCTGAAACCGTCTGCGCCGCCTGGAAGAGCTTGCGGAATTTTGGCAGGGTGGTCTCGATGCGCCCGAGAAAGGCGACGATATCCGCCTGCTTGAGGCGCCGCACATGGCCGAAATAGCGGTCCTCGATCCGCAGCAGGGTGCCGTCGCGTTGTACGCGTTCCACGAAGGCATTGACCCGCGCCTGCAACTCGGTATTGGGGTGGGCACCAAGCCACCAGACCACCGGGCGACTATCGTTCAGTTCCAGCGTCGCCTGGAGTGATGGGATGAACTGCGCGGCAATCGGCACCAGCGTCGAGTCGATGGCCACCAGTTCGACCTTCCGGCTATCGAGTGCTTCGAGCAGGCTGAAAAGATCGCCAGTCTGGTATTCGACGACCTGAAGATCGGGAATCAGCTTCTGCAGTTCGAAGAGGGTGGCCAGTTGCCGCGAGCCGGGCATTGCGTGCACCGTTCGCCCATGCAGGTCTTCCTTGTCTTCGAGCGGTAGCGACGCTTCATGCTGAACGAGAACGCCGGAGGTCTGCAGGATCGGTGGCGTGAACATTTGTACAGGGTCGTCTGGCACTGGTAGCCAGGCGGCAGCGAGGTGCGCTTTGCCAGCGGCCAGCGTGGCCGGGATTTCCTGCGGCGGCACGACCAGATATTTGACGCCAACCCCGAGCTCCTGGGCAAAGGCTTCGATCAGATCGTGCTCGAGTCCGAGCGCGCTGCCTTGGTCTTCACGGTAATAGGTCAGCGGGCCGCTGCTGATGGCAACGACCAGATCGTGCTGGGCTGGCGTCGGAAAGGGCAGGGGACGTTTCAGCGGCAAGGGCAGGCCTTGATCGCCGCAGG
>CAVUJN010000013.1:0-78438 GCA_963741765.1 uncultured beta proteobacterium | reverse complement strand
CATCCAATGATGACAAATTGTCACGTCGTATCGTGTTGATTTAACGATGATTTACTTCATGGCACCCTATCCTCATGCCTTTATGGCAGGCACTGCATTTGTCGCACCCTTCCGCGTGCATCGCTAACCCATATAAAACATAGACATACAACCTAATTGAAGGGTCTGGCGCATTTCGTGCGTGCAGTTGCGGAATCTTATTGACCACCCTTCTGTCATGTCCAATTCTGTTGAACAACCTGCTTGGTGCGCAAGACTGCCTGGGTCCGGACCGCTCCGCTGCCCTTTGCTCCGGGAAGCGGACCGGCGGCATGGCGGGCCGTCCTCCTTGCGGGCTCGACAGGCCCCTCACGCCAACGATGGACGAGCCGACTTCACCGGCCCGGCCGTGCCACGCGCCCCGTATTCGTTGATGCGGCACGTAGCCAAACCCGCGCGCGAATTCCCCCCCAACCGATGAAAGGAAAACCATGAAACTTTTCACATCCGTCCTGATTGCCGCCGGCCTGGTGGCTGCTTCCCCTGCTCACGCGAATCTGGAACTCGCCAAGAAGAGCAATTGCATGGCCTGCCACACGGTCGACAAGAAACTGGTCGGCCCCGCGTATGTCGATGTGGCCAAGAAGTATGCCGGCGACAAGGATGCAGCCAAGGCGCTGGCCGCCAAGGTCAAGGCCGGTTCGAAGGGTGGTGTCTGGGGTCAGATCCCGATGCCGCCGAACCCCAACGTCAAGGATGCCGACATGGAAATCCTGATCAAGTGGATTCTGGCTGGCGCCAAGTAGGCGCAGCAACAAAAGGAACCGGGCGAACCTACGGCGCCCGGCTTGAATAGAAGACGAAACCACCTGATTCCAGCGTCGATTCGGAAAGCAGAAAATTTCAAATTTCCCTGCTTTTTCCGGTTGACCGCAACCACTCAAAAAAATGGCAAGGTCCATGCCTCGCCGTTTTTTTCCTCCACCCTGTCGGGTCCGGGTTGCTGTTCACCCGCTGAGTAGTCCCCTACATGCTGCGCCGGTATTGGCCGCCAACCTCGTAAAGCGCGTTGCTGATCTGGCCGAGCGAGCAGTGGCGCACGGCGTCCATCAGCACGGCGAAGACGTTGCCGTCCTCGATCACCGTCTGCTTGAGCTTCTCCAGCATGGCCGGTACGGTCGACGCATTTTTTGCCTGAAAATCGCGCAGGCGCTTGATCTGCGACTGTTTTTCTTCCTCGCTCGAACGCGCCAGCTCGATTTCCTGCTGCGCCATGCCCTTGGGGTTGAGGAAGGTATTGACGCCGATGATCGGGTAGGAGCCGTCGTGCTTCCTGTGCTCGTAGACCATCGACTCTTCCTGGATCTTGCTGCGCTGGTAGCCGGTTTCCATGGCGCCGAGCACGCCGCCGCGCGAGGCGATGGCTTCGAACTCCTTGAGCACGGCTTCTTCGACGAGGTCGGTCAGTTCGTCGATGACGAAGGCGCCTTGGTTCGGGTTCTCGTTCTTGGCCACACCCCATTCGCGGTTGATGATGAGCTGGATGGCCATGGCGCGCCGCACGGACTCTTCGGTCGGCGTCGTGATCGCTTCGTCGTAGGCGTTGGTATGCAACGAGTTGCAGTTGTCGTAGATGGCGATCAGCGCCTGCAGCGTGGTGCGGATGTCGTTGAAGTCCATTTCCTGGGCGTGCAGCGAACGGCCGGAGGTCTGGATGTGGTACTTGAGCTTCTGGCTGCGTTCGTTGGCGCCGTACTTGTTCTTCATCGCCAGCGCCCAGATGCGGCGGGCGACGCGGCCGATCACCGAGTATTCCGGATCCATGCCATTGCTGAAGAAGAAGGACAGGTTCGGGGCGAAATCGTCGATTTGCATGCCGCGCGCCAGATAGCTTTCGACGTAGGTGAAGCCGTTGGAAAGCGTGAAAGCGAGTTGCGATATCGGATTGGCCCCGGCTTCGGCAATGTGATAGCCGGAAATCGACACCGAGTAGAAGTTCTGCACCTGGTTATGGACGAAGAACTCCTGAATGTCGCCCATCATCTTCAGTGCGAATTCGGTGCTGAAGATGCAGGTGTTCTGCCCCTGATCCTCTTTCAGAATATCCGCCTGCACCGTGCCGCGCACGGTTGACAGGGCCCATTCGCGGATTTTCTCGGCTTCGTCCTCGGTCGGCTGGCGGCCGTTGTCCTTCCCGAACCTGGCCATCTGCTGGTCGATCGCAGTATTGAAAAACATCGCCAGAATGATCGGCGCCGGGCCGTTGATGGTCATCGAGACCGATGTTGTGGGGGCGAGCAGGTCGAAGCCGTCGTAGAGCACCTTCAGGTCATCGAGCGTGGCGATCGAGACGCCGGAGTTACCGACCTTTCCGTAGATGTCCGGGCGCTCGTCGGGGTCGCAGCCATACAGCGTGACGGAGTCGAACGCGGTCGACAGGCGATGGGCCGGCATGCCTTCGGAAACGCGCTTGAAGCGGCGGTTGGTGCGGAAGGCATCGCCTTCGCCAGCGAACATGCGGGTCGGGTCTTCATTCTCGCGCTTGAAGGCGAAAACGCCGGCGGTGAAGGGAAATGAACCGGGGACGTTCTCGCGCATCAGGAAGCGCAGCGTTTCGCCGTCATCACCGAACTTCGGCAGGATCACCTTGCGAATCCTGGTCCCTGAAAGCGACTCGCTGGTCAGCCTGGTACGGATTTCCTTGTCGCGAATCTTCACCACATATTCGTCGCCGCTGTAGGCCTTGACGGTGTCCGGCCACATGTCGAGCAGCTTCCTGGCCTTCGGGTCCTGCTGGCCGTCCTTCCAGGCAACCAGTTCATCGAAGTCCGCGGTCGATTTGTCACAAGCGGCAAAAATGTCCTTCGCGATGCGCAGCGACTGGCGCTCGCGGGCGATTCCAACCTGCTCTTCGATGTGCGCATGATAGCCCCGCACGGCATCGGCGATTTCGGCGAGGTAGCGCACGCGGGCGGTCGGTACGATGGCGCGGCTAACCGAGGACTGCTTGACGGTAACCAGCGGCAGCTTGCCAGGCTTGAGCTTGAGACCCTTGACGCTCAGAGTTGGCACGAGTGCCTGATACAGCGCGGTGACGCCATCATCGTTGAAGCGGGCGGCCATGGTGCCGAAGACCGGCATGTCGTCGGTCGGCGTGGCGAACAGCTCGCGGTTGCGCTGGACCTGCTTGCGCACATCGCGCAGCGCATCCTCGGCGCCCTTGCGGTCAAACTTGTTGATCGCCACGAAGTCGGCGAAGTCGAGCATGTCGATCTTTTCCAGTTGCGACGCGGCGCCGAACTCCGGCGTCATCACGTAAAGCGAGAGATCGACAAACGGCACGATGGCGGCATTGCCCTGGCCGATGCCCGAGGTTTCGACCATGATCAGATCGAAGCCGGCCAGCTTGCTGGCGGCGATGACCTCAGGCAACGCGGCGGAAATCTCCGAACCGGTATCGCGGGTGGCCAGCGAGCGCATGAAAATATTGGGATGCTCGATGGCGTTCAAGCGGATACGGTCGCCGAGCAAAGCTCCGCCGGTGCGCTTGCGCGAGGGATCGATCGAGATCAGGCCGATCTTTACCGTATCGCCCTGATCGAGGCGGAAGCGGCGAACGATTTCGTCGGTCAGCGACGACTTGCCGGCGCCGCCGGTGCCGGTAATGCCGAGCACCGGCACGTTCAATTCAGCAGCGGCTTTGAGCAGCGGCTCCCTGAGGGCCGGTGCCGAGCCGTTTTCCAGCAAGGTGATGACGCGAGCCAGCAGCCGCTTGTCGCCTGCCTTCAAGCCGGCCAGCGCCCGCTCGGCTGTCGGCACGCCGCGATCGGCCAGATCGTAGTCGGCGTGCTGCACGACCTCGTTGA
This sequence comes from uncultured beta proteobacterium, assembly GCA_963741765.1. Classification (GTDB taxonomy): domain Bacteria; phylum Pseudomonadota; class Gammaproteobacteria; order Burkholderiales; family Rhodocyclaceae; genus Azonexus. The sequence continues at coordinate 74,593 of CAVUJN010000013.1, read as the reverse complement.
TCATGCCCTGCAGGCCCATGTGCACGCCGTCCTCGGGCGCGTAGATGCGGGTCACGCCATAATCATGCAATTCCCTGATCTCGGCCGGCACGATGACGCCGCCACCACCGCCGAATACCTTGATGTTCTCGCCGCCATTGGCCTTCAACAGGTCGATCATGTACTTGAAGAACTCGACATGGCCGCCCTGATAGGAAGTGATGCAGATACCCTGCACATCTTCCTGCAAGGCAGCATTGACAATCTCCTGCACCGAGCGGTTATGGCCGAGGTGGATGACCTCTGCACCGGTCGATTGCAGGATGCGGCGCATGATGTTGATCGAGGCATCGTGGCCATCGAACAACGAAGCGGCAGTGACGAAGCGCACCTTGTTTTTCGGCTTGTACGGAGACAGCTTCTTGGCAACGGACAAATCAGCCATGACGGCAACCTCATCGGAAAAGATGTTAAGGCGTTCATGGTAGGCCGCTTTGCCGCTCCCGGCATTGTCACGGACGACTAAAATAATGCAAATGTCGCCACAATGGTAAAGTGTTGCGGTCAACTGCAGAAGATGCCAATAAATGAAATCAAGTTTACCTGGCGCTCCGGGAAACAGGACGCAAGCCACTGTTGCCATGGGCTTTGTCACCGGAATGCTGGCCGCCCTTGACCGTCGTCATGTCGACCCGCAAGCGCTGCTCGCCGCACTCGACATTGATATTTCCGACATCACCAGCCGGATTCCCATCGATCGCTACGCAACCCTGTACAACCGCCTGAACCATCAACTGGACGACGAAGGCTTCGGCCTGTTCGCCCAGCCGATGCGGATCGGCAGCTTCGAGTTCCTTTGCCGGGCCAGCATCAGCGCGCCCAGCCTGGCCGAAGCCCTGACCCGGGCCAGCCGCTTCCTGCACATCGTGCTGCCAGACCTGGCGGTAAACGTTCGGCGCGCCCACGGCAAGGCCGAACTGGTGATCGCCGAAACCCGCAAGCTGGCCGACAACCCCGACGACCCCGGCCGCATCTTCGCCTTCGAATGGCTGCTGCGGTTGCTGCACGGGCTTTCCTGCTGGCTGGCCGGGCGCGGCATTGGCCTCGACAGTGTAATTTTCCCCTACCGCAAGCCGGCACATTTCGCCGACTACCCGCTGATTTTCACTGAAGATTCTCGCTTCGCGCCGACCTTGCCCGGTGGCACCGGCACGCTGGTCGCCAGCTTCAACGCCAACCTGCTCGACCTGCCCATTCGCCGCGACGAAGCGGCGCTGGCCGCCTTCCTCGACGGCGCTCCGGGAAAAATTGCGCTGCTTTATCGGCGCGACCGCGAGATGGTCATCCGTGTCCGCGACCTGTTACGAGTGGCGCTGCCAGCAACACCAAGCCTTGATGACATCGCCGACCGCCTGCACCTGTCCCCGCGCACCCTCCACCGCCGGCTCGGCGAGGAAGGCTCGAGCTTTCGCGCCATCAAGGACGAGCTGCGCCGCGACCTGGCGCTGGCCCGCCTGACCAAGACCAGCGATCCGGTCGGCCGCATCGCTGCGGACCTCGGCTACGCCGACACTTCGGCCTTTTATCGGGCTTGCGTCGCGTGGACGGGAATGTCGCCCATGCGCTACCGCAGGCACAGGGCAAGCGCGAACTGATCCGGCGGGTGTGACGGGCAAAGGAAAACTGCAGGCTTCCGCTTTCAATGCAAATGCGCTACGCTCTTTCCTTCGGAAAAAGTTACCTGCAGCTTGCCTTGACTGCCATGAAAACCATCGATAAGCGTGGCCCACATGAAGATCGGCGCCTCGACGACATCGGGCCACCGGAAGGCTGGCGCGACCGCCGCAAGCGTGTCGAGCGACGCATCCCAAAGAGCCATGAAGTCGAGGTCAGCGATGCCGAGTGGGCCGAGTATTTTGCGAATCCGGCCAAAAAAACTGCCGAGCAGGAACATGCGGACATTGCGGATATTCTGGACCGGGTGCGCAACTGATTCTGCTTGCCTAGGCGTAATCGGGATAGGGGCGGCCAGATTACCTGACCGACCCCTCCCACACCACCCGGCATGCGGGTCCGCACCGGGCGGTTGGAATAGTTGAGGTCGAAGCGCAGGCATGAGTTCCGGCGTATCGCCTGAAGTTACGTATCTCTGATACGCCGGATTTGGTTTCTCGCTGCCGTAGTGAGTCGGGCTTCACCCTTGTCACCGTACCGGCGAGCTTCGCGATCGCGAACATCTGAGACAATCCATCTCCGAGAACCAGAGGGCTTCTTCTCCTATTCCTTTGGCCCTTCGCCCCATACAGGCAGCTACTATGGCCGCTGCTGACTTCTCGCTCCGTGTTTCCACGTCGGCCTTTCAGCCATGAGGCGAGATCTCCCCAGGTAAGAACGCGATCCTTCACCGCACAACCGCCGGATTTACGCCACCTGAGCTTTGACCACAACAGCTTCGCGGTTCATTGCCCGCTCGCCCTGCTCGGCACCGCCTTCTATCCGGTTCTTGTCCATCGGCTCGCGGTTTCGCTCCACGCTTCCTTCCCACACTCGGTCGCCCTCATGCAGTTGCGCTTCGCTTCGTTTGCTGTGGCCAACTTACGGGAGGACTTCCACCTCCAAGAGCGCGCCCATGCTGGGCGCACAACCAAAAAAAGGCCGGATGATCCGGCCTTTTTGCTTTGCTGCTACAAGCCTTACTCGTCGTCTTCGTGCAACTGGAACTTGCTGGCCATCTGCTGCTGAACGTTCGGCGGGACCGCGGCGTAACGGGCAAACTCGATGGTGTAGCTGCCCTGACCGCCGGTCAGTGACTTCAGGCGCGACTGGTAGTCGTTGATTTCGGCCAGCGGCACTTCGCCGGTAATCGCTGCCATGCCATGGCCACGGCCGTCGGTGCCGGTAATATGCCCACGCCGGCTCGAAAGGTCGCCTGTGAGGTCGCCGATTGCCCCCTCGGGCACGATGATCTCGATATTGACGATCGGTTCGAGAACGATCGGCTTCGCGTTGCGGATGGCTTCGATCACCGCCTTGCGCCCGGCCGTCACAAAAGCGACTTCCTTGCCGTCCACCGCATGGGTCTTGCCGTCGAAAACCGTCACTTTCAGGTCGTCGACCGCATAACCTGCAACGACACCGCCTTCGAGGCCCTGGCGGATGCCCTTCTCGACGGCCGCCATGAAGACGCCCGGAATGACGCCGCCCTTGACTGCATCGACAAACTCGAAACCTTCGCCGCGTGCTTTCGGCTCGATACGCAGATGAACCTCGCCAAACTGCCCGGCGCCGCCGCTCTGTTTCTTGTGGCGATGAATGCCTTCCGCCAAACCGGTAATCGTTTCACGGTACGGAATGCGCGGCGGCATGGTATCGACCTCCAGCTTGTACTGGGCGGCCATTTTTTCCAGTTTGGTCTTCAGGTGAATCTCGCCGAGGCCGCGGATCACCGTCTCGTTGCTGGTCGGGTGGCGCTCGACGACAAAGGTCGGGTCTTCCATGGCCAGTTTGCCGAGGATGTCGAACAGCCGCTGCTCGTCGCCTTTCTTCTTCGTTTCGACGGCGAGCCCGGCCATCGGCGTGGGAAATTGGAGCGGCGCCAGGTGAATGTGGTCTTCGTCGTGCGAATCGTGCAGGACGCAGTCGAACTCGATCTCGTCAACCTTGGCCACGGCGCCGATGTCACCTGGCAGCAGTTCGTTGACTTCGACGATATCCTTACCCTGCAGTTGGTAGAGGTGGGCGACCTTGAACGGACGCTTGCCGTCACCGACGAAAAGTTGCATGTCTTTCTTCAGCGTACCCTGATGCACTCGGAAGATGCCAATCTTGCCCATGTAGGGATCGGCGATGACCTTGAAGACGTGCGCCAGCACATGTTTGCTCGCATCCGGCTCGGCGTGGAAGGCTTCCGTCTGGCCACCTAGCTCGCCCTTGTAGAACGGCGGCGGATTGCCTTCGGCCGGATTGGGCGCCAGCGAGGCGAGAACATGAAGCAGCTCCTTGATGCCGGCGCCGGTTCTGGCCGAAACGAACAGTATGGGGATCAGGTGGCCTTCGCGCAGCGCCTTCTCGAACGGCGCATGCAAGGCTGTCGCGCTGGGGTCGGCGCCGTCTTCGAGATACTGGGCGAGCAGGTCTTCGTCTTCCTCGACGATCTGGTCGATGAGCGCCCGGTGGGCGGTAGCGACCGATTCGAAATCGGCGTCGCCGGCATCGTGCTCGAGTACTTCAACGACATCCGCCGCGCCATGCGCCGGCAGATCGAGCAGCAGACACTGCTTGCCGAAGCGTTCGCGGATATCGGCAACCAGGCCCGGAAAATCGAGATTGTCGGCATCGATCTTGTTGATGACGATCATCCGGCACAGCTTGCGTTCGGTGGCAAGGCGCATCATGCGCTCGGTCATCAGCTCGACGCCGGTTTGCGCATTGATGACCACCAGCGCCGTATCGACACCCGCCAGCGCGGCGATGGACTGACCGGAAAAATCCGGGTAACCCGGTGTGTCGATCAGGTGGATGTGGGTATTTTCGTAGCCAAAATTGACGACCGCCGAGGTCAGCGAGTGACCCGATTCCTTTTCCTGTGCGTCGCTATCGCAGACGGTGCTGCCCCTTTCGACGCTCCCCTTGACCGGGATCGCCCCGGTCGCCAACAGCAATGCTTCCGCCAGGCTTGTCTTGCCCGCCGCGCCATGGCCAACCAGCGCCACGGAACGCAGCGCCTCGGTGGTGTATCTGGACATCTTCTTCTCCCTGAACTTGTTTTAAACCAGCGAAAGGCATTTTACGCCTGTGCCGGCCGGGCACCAAAACAGGCCGGCCGGCACCGGCGCTCATTTCTTGATCTTCTGCGGCCGCACCCAGCCCGGGACCGTGACCTGCCGTGCCCGCGACACGGTCAACGCGTCCGGCGGCGCATTTTTGGTCAGGGTTGTCCCGGCACCCAGCGTCGCCCCGCGCCCGACAGTCACCGGGGCCACCAGCTGCGTATCGGAACCGATGAACACGTCGTCCTCGATGACGGTCTTGTATTTATTTACGCCGTCGTAATTGCAGACGATCGTCCCGGCACCGACATTGACGCGCTCGCCGATCTCGGCATCGCCGATGTAGGCCAGATGATTGGCCTTGGACCCGGCGCCGATCCAGCTTTTCTTGACCTCGACGAAATTGCCGATATGCACCTCGGGACCGAGCTCGGCGCCGGGACGCAGGCGGGCGAAAGGCCCGAGCACGCCATCGGGGCCGATCACCGCATCCGTGAAATGGCAGAATGCAGCGATCCGCGTACCGGCACCGACCCGTACATTCTTCAGTACGCAATAGGGGCCGACCTCGACGGCGTCGCCCAGTTCGATCTCGCCCTCGAAAACACACCCGACGTCGATCGCCACATCGCGACCATGGCTCAGCCTACCCCGCACATCGATGCGCGCCGGATCGGCCAGGCGAACGCCGGCCAGCAGCAATTGTTCGGCGATGTTGCGCTGGTGCACGCGCTCCAGCTCGGCCAACTGCAACTTGTTGTTAACCCCCTGCACTTCCCACTCGCCATCAGGCTGGGCGGTGCGCACCGGCAAGCCTTCGGCGACCGCCAGCGCGACGATGTCGGTCAGGTAGTACTCGCCCTGCGCATTGTCGTTGGACAGGCGTCCGAGCCAGTCAGCGAGGCGCGCCGAGGGAATCGCCATGATGCCTGTATTGACCTCGTGAATCGCCTTCTCGGCCGCGCTCGCATCCTTCTCCTCGACGATGTGCTGGACGCTTCCCTCAGCATCGCGAACGATCCGCCCATAGCCGGTTGGCTTGTCGAGCTCGACGGTCAGGATCGACAACCCGTCCCGACCGGCATGCAGCAGGCGCTGCAACGTGGATACCTTGGTCAGCGGCACGTCGCCATAGAGCACCAGCGTCTGCCCGCTGCCGTCCAGCGCTGGCAGGGCCTGCGCTACGGCATGCCCGGTACCGAGTTGCGGCTCCTGGCGTGCCCATGAAATATCGGCCGAATCCAGCGTCGACCGCACCGCTTCGCCGCCATGCCCAAAAACCACGACCAGCCTTGCCGGGGCGAGCGCACGCGCGGTATCGATCACATGTTCGGCGAGCGCCTTGCCGGCCACCGGGTGCAGCACCTTGGGCAGATTGGAATGCATGCGCTTGCCCTGACCGGCAGCAAGGATGACGATTTGTAGCGGCGTTTCGGCCATTTATTGACTCCGGAAATGACGAAGGCGACCACCCGGGCCGCCTTCGCATTATCGCATGACGCCTGAGCTATCAGCGCGGCAGCAGCGAACTGCCCATCAGGAAGGCATCGACCTCGCGCGCCGCCTGGCGGCCTTCGCGGATCGCCCAGACTACCAGCGACTGGCCACGTCGCACGTCGCCGGCAGCATAGACCTTGGCGACATTGGTCGCATAGCAGCCCTCGCCATCGGTCGTCGCCCTGGCGTTATTGCGCGCATCCTTCTCGACACCGAAGGCATCGAGCAACGACCCGACTGGATTGGTGAAGCCCATGGCCAGGAAAGCGGCATCGCAGGGCAGCTCGAATTCGGAGCCCGGAACTTCGGCCATGCGGCCTTCCGTCCAGTCGAGACGAACCGCCTTCAATGCCTTGACGTTGCCCTTGCCATCATCGACAAAACCCTTGGTCGCCACCGCGAAATCGCGGCTGCAACCTTCATCGTGCGACGACGAGGTGCGCAGCTTGTACGGCCAGTACGGCCAGATCAGCGCCTTGTTTTCCTCTTCCGGCGGCATCGGCATCAGCTCGAACTGGGTGACCGAGGCGGCACCGTGACGATTCGAGGTGCCGACACAGTCGGAGCCGGTATCTCCGCCACCGATGACGATGACGTGCTTGCCCTTGACGCTGATCGGGTTGGCCTTGCCCTGCTGGACTTCCTTGTTCTGCGGAATCAGGAATTCGAGCGCGGCATGGATGCCCTTCAGTTCGCGGCCCGGCACCGGCAGGTCGCGCGGCACTTCGGAACCGGCGGCGAGGATCACGGCATCGAATCCTGCGGTCAACTGCTCGGGAGAGACGAATTCGCTCGCGTCGTTGTTGATGCCGGCCGGCAATTCCTTGCTGCCGACGATAACCTTGGTCTTGAAGGTGACGCCTTCGGCCTCCATTTGCGCAACCCGGCGGTCGACGACCGTCTTTTCCATCTTGAAGTCGGGAATGCCATAGGCCAGCAACCCACCGAGACGGTCGCTCTTCTCGAACACCGTCACGTCATGGCCGACCCGCGCCAGTTGCTGGGCAGCCGCCAGCCCGGCCGGCCCGGAGCCGACGACGGCAACCTTCTTGCCGGTCTTGCTTGTCGGCGGCCGCGGCACCACCCAGCCCATTTCCCAGCCCTTGTCGATGATGAAATGCTCGATCGACTTGATCCCCACCGGCGCCGCGTTGATGCCCAGCGTACAGGCAGCTTCGCAGGGCGCCGGGCAGATACGGCCGGTGAAATCCGGAAAATTGTTGGTCGAATGCAGCACGTCCAGCGCCTGCTGCCAGCTGCCCTTGTAAACCAGATCATTCCAGTCCGGAATGATGTTATTCACCGGACAGCCGTTGTTGCAGAACGGAATGCCGCAATCCATGCATCGTGCGCCCTGAACCTTGGCTTCTTCGTCGGACAGGGTATGGACGAATTCCTTGTAGTTTTTCAGGCGCTTTTCAATCGGCTCGTAAGCCTCGGAAAGACGCTCGAATTCCATGAATCCAGTCGGCTTGCCCATTATGCGGCCTCCTTCCGTGCAGCAGCGGCCATCTCGGTGAGCGCCCGCCGGTATTCGTGCGGATAGACTTTGACGAACTTCTCACGCCACGCGTCCCAGTTGGCCAGGATGGCTGCGGCAGTCTTGCTGCCGGTGTATTCCGCGTGCCGCGCAATCAATGACTTGAGCTGGGTTTCGTCGGCCAGGCCAAGATGCAGCGGCTCGCCTGCAACCTGGCGACCGGCCGGCAGCACCTTTTCGAGCGCCACCTGGGCCTGGTTACAGCGGCTGCCAAAGCTGCCGTCTTCGTCCAGCACATAGGCGATGCCGCCCGACATGCCGGCTGCGAAGTTACGACCCGTCATGCCAAGCACGACCACGGTTCCGCCGGTCATGTACTCGCAACCATGATCGCCGACGCCCTCGACGACCGCCGAAGCGCCCGAGTTGCGAACCGCGAAACGCTCGCCACCGACGCCGGCGAAGTACGCCTCGCCATCGGTCGCGCCGTACATCACGGTATTGCCGACGATGATGTTCTGTTGCGTGTCGCCCCGGAAATCGGGGCTTGGCTTGATGATGATGCGACCGCCCGACAAACCCTTGCCGACGTAGTCGTTGCCTTCGCCCGTCAGCTCGAGGGTCACGCCCTTGGCCAGAAAAGCGCCGAAACTCTGGCCGGCGGTCCCGCTCAACCTGACGCGGATGGTGTCATCCGGCAAGCCGGCGTTACCGTAGCGACGGGCAACCTCACCCGACAGCATGGTGCCGCAGGTACGGTTGACGTTGATGATCCTGGTATCGATTTCGACCTTCTGACCCTTTTCGAGCGCCGGCATCGCCTGCGCGATCAGCTTGTGATCGAGCGCCCGGTCCAGGCCATGATCCTGAACTTCGGCATGGCGGCGCGACACATCGGCCGGAACCGGCGGCTGGTAGAAGACCTTGGTGAAATCGAGGCCCTTGGCCTTCCAGTGCTCGATGCCCGGACGGGTATCAAGCAGATCGACGCGGCCCACCAGATCGTCGAACTTGCGAATGCCGAGCGCGGCCATGATTTCGCGGACTTCCTCGGCAACGAAGAAGAAAAAATTGACGACATGTTCCGGTTGACCGGAGAAGCGCTTGCGCAGTTCGGGATCCTGGGTCGCGACGCCGACCGGGCAGGTGTTCAGGTGACACTTGCGCATCATGATGCAGCCTTCGACAACCAGCGGTGCCGTGGCAAAGCCGAACTCATCGGCACCAAGCAAGGCACCGACGACGACATCGCGACCGGTCTTCATCTGTCCGTCGACCTGCACCCGGATGCGACTGCGCAGACGGTTGAGCACCAGCGTCTGCTGGGTTTCGGACAGTCCGAGTTCCCACGGGGTGCCGGCATGCTTGATCGACGACTGCGGCGACGCGCCGGTACCGCCATCAAAACCGGCGATCACGACATGATCGGCCTTGGCCTTGGCCACGCCTGCGGCGACGGTGCCGACTCCGACTTCGGAAACCAGCTTGACCGAGATCGAGGCGCGTGAATTGGCGTTCTTCAGATCATGTATCAGCTGTGCCAGATCCTCGATCGAGTAGATGTCGTGGTGCGGCGGCGGCGAAATAAGGCCGACACCCGGCACCGAGTGACGCAGGAAGCCGATGTACTCGGATACCTTGTGCCCCGGCAACTGACCGCCTTCACCCGGCTTGGCGCCTTGCGCCATCTTGATCTGGATCTGGTCGGAATTGACCAGATATTCGGTCGTCACACCGAAGCGCCCGGAAGCAACCTGCTTGATCGCCGAGCGCAGCGAGTCGCCCTCTTTCAATTCCAGGTCGCGCGCGACACGGCTCTTGCCGATCACGTCGGAAAGCATCGTGCCGCCCTTGACCGGTGCATAACGGCTGGCGTCCTCGCCACCCTCCCCGGTATTCGACTTGCCGCCGATGCGGTTCATGGCGATCGCCAGCGTGGTGTGCGACTCGGTCGAGATGGCACCGAGGGAAATGGCACCGGTGGCAAAGCGCTTGACGATTTCCCTGGCCGGCTCGACCTCATCGAGCGCAATCGCCTCGCCATGCGGCCGAAACTCGAACAGGCCGCGCAGGGTCAGGTGGCGCTTGGTCTGATCATTGATCAGTTTGGCGTATTCCTTGTAGGTCTCGAATTTTCCGGAACGCGTCGCATGCTGCAGCTTGGCGATCGAATCCGGTGTCCATACGTGCTCTTCCCCGCGGATGCGGAAGGCGTACTCGCCGCCGGCATCCAGCATGCTGGCCAGCACCGGATCATCCGAGAAAGCTTCTGTGTGCTGGCGGATCGCTTCCTCGGCAACCTCGAAGACGCCGATGCCCTCGATGTTCGACGACGTGCCGGTGAAGTATTTCTCGACAAAATCCTTTTTCAGCCCGATGGCCTCGAAGATCTGTGCCCCGGTGTAGGACATGTAGGTCGAGATGCCCATCTTGGACATGATCTTGCACAGGCCCTTGCCAATCGCCTTGATGTAGTTCTTGACGAATTTGTCGGCCTTCTCGGCGTCCCCTTTGGCCAGCGCCTCGATGGTTTCGAGCGCCAGATAGGGGTGGACCGCCTCGGCGCCAAAGCCGCCAAGCAGCGCGAAATGATGCGTCTCGCGCGCCGATCCGGTCTCGACCACGAGCCCGGCGCTGGTGCGCAGCCCGGTTTTGACCAGATGCTGGTGAATCGCCGACGTCGCCAGCAAGGCCGGAATGGCGACATGCTCGGCATCGACCTTGCGATCCGAAACGATCAGGATATTGGCACCGGAACGCACCGCGTCTTCGGCATCGGCCGCCAGCGAGGCGAGCCGGGCTTCAATGCCATTCTTGCCCCAGGCCAGCGGATAGCAGATGTCCAGTTCGAACGAGCGGAACTTGTTCGAGGTGTATTTCTCGATGTTGCGCAGCTTCTCCATGTGGCCGAAAGACAGGACGGGCTGCGACACTTCGAGCCGGATCGGCGGGTTAATGTCGTGCGTGTTGAGCAGATTCGGCTTGGGCCCGATGAAGGACACCAGCGACATGACCAGTTCCTCGCGGATCGGGTCGATCGGCGGATTGGTCACCTGCGCGAAAAGCTGCTTGAAGTAGTTGTAGAGCGTCTTGTTCTTGTTCGACAGGACCGGCAGGGCAGAGTCCGTGCCCATCGAGCCGGTCGCTTCCTCGCCATTCTGGACCATCGGTTCGAGAATGACCTTGAGGTCTTCCTGGGTGTAACCAAAGGCCTGCTGGCGATCGAGCATCGAGGCGGCGGCCGCCTCGACCTTTTCGGCCGGCGCAGGCAACTCGTCGAGGCGGATACGGATTTTTTCCACCCACTCGCGATAGGGCTTGGCATTGGCCAGCGAGTCCTTGAGTTCCTTGTCGTCGATGATTCGGCCCTGCTCCATGTCGATCAGGAACATCTTGCCCGGCTGCAGACGCCATTTCTTGACGATTTTCTCCTCTGGAATCGGCAGGACGCCGGATTCGGAGGCCATGACCACCATGTCATCTTCGGTCACCAGGTAGCGTGCCGGGCGCAGGCCGTTACGGTCGAGCGTGGCGCCGATCTGGCGGCCGTCGGTAAACGCCACTGCGGCCGGGCCATCCCATGGTTCCATCATCGCGGCGTGGTATTCGTAGAAGGCGCGACGGTTCTCGTCCATCAGCGTGTGCTTCTCCCACGCCTCGGGGATCATCAGCATGACGGCCTGGGCCATCGAATAACCGCCCATGACAAGCAGTTCGAGCGCGTTGTCGAACGATGCCGAATCGGATTGCCCCGGGTAGTGCAGCGGCCAGACCTTTTTCAGATCCTCGCCGAGAATCGGCGACGAAATGGCCTGTTCGCGCGCCTTGAACCAGTTGACGTTGCCGCGTACCGTATTGATCTCGCCGTTGTGGGCGATATAGCGGAACGGATGGGCGAGATCCCAGGTCGGGAAAGTATTGGTGGAGAAGCGCTGGTGCACCAGGGCCAGCGCTGATGTCGAACGCTCGTCCTTCAGGTCGAGAAAGTACACCCCGACCTGGGTCGCCAGCAGCAGTCCCTTGTAGTTGATCGTCCGGGCTGAAAACGACGGCACATAAAATTCCTTGCCGTGCTTCAGCTTGAGCGACTTGATCGCATTGGCGGCACGCCGGCGAATGATGTACAGCTTGCGCTCGAGCGCATCGGTCACGAATACGTCGGGGCCGCGGCCGACAAATACCTGGCGCATCACCGGCTCGGACAGCCTCACTGTTGGCGACATTGGCATGTCGCGATTGACTGGCACATCACGCCAGCCGAGCAGGACCTGCCCCTCAGCCGCGATGGAGCGCTCGACTTCCTCGACGCAGGCGTGGCGCGACGCTGCTTCCTGGGGCAAAAACACCATGCCGACGCCGTATTCTCCGACGGGCGGGAGTTCAACACCCTGCATGGCCATTTCTTCGCGATAGAGTTGGTCCGGAATCTGGATCAGTATCCCGGCGCCGTCACCCTGCAAGGGATCGGCGCCGACTGCGCCCCGGTGATCGAGATTTTTCAGGATCAACAAACCCTGCTCGACAATGCTGTGGTTCTTCTGGCCTTTGACATGGGCGACAAAACCCACGCCACAAGCGTCGTGCTCGTTGGCCGGGTCGTACAAACCCTGCCGCTCAGGTGCAGCCGATTCCATCACACGCGTTCCTTCAAAATGCTGAGTCACTGAAAACAATGACCAAGGGTAAAAAAGCCGGCATCCCGTTACGCTGGCCGGCTTGCACATAAATCTTGGGCGACCGCAGAATATACCGCCAAAGCCCTGTCAATTCAAGATGCTGCGATGCACCAAGACGGTTCTCGTGACGACCCGAACTCCCCTTTCAGGTGCATCTGGCCTCGATGGCCGCCACGATAGTTGCTTCCGTCGCCTCATCGGAAACGACCGCGTTGCCTATGCCTTTCAACAGCACCAGACGTAGCTTCCCGTCCTGCACCTTCTTGTCGTGGCGCATCAATTCCAGGTAACGCGCCGCACCCAGAGGGGCGCCAGTAACCGGCAAGCCTGCCCGAACAAACAGTTTTTCGATCCGCAACACCGCGTCGTCTGCAAGCCAGCCAAGGCGACGCGACAGTTCCGCAGCAATTAGCGTGCCGGCGGCAACCGCCTCGCCGTGCAGCCATTCGCCGTAGCCAAGGCCGGTTTCGATAGCGTGGCCAAACGTATGACCGAGATTGAGCAAGGCCCGTTCGCCGGTTTCCCGTTCGTCGGCGGCGACTACTTCGGCCTTGTTGGCACAGGAACGATGGATGGCATATGCCAATGCTTCTTGATCGCGTGCCAGCAGTTTTTCGATATTTGCTTCCAGCCAGACGAAGAATTCGGGATCGCGGATCAGCCCATACTTGATGACTTCGGCCAACCCGGCCTTCAACTCGCGATCAGCCAGCGTGTCGAGGGTCGATATGTCGGCCAGTACTACTTGGGGCTGATAGAAGGCGCCGATCATGTTCTTGCCGAGCGGATGATTGATCGCAGTCTTGCCGCCGACCGAAGAATCCACCAGCGACAACAGCGTCGTCGGGATCTGGATGAACGGCATCCCGCGCTGATAGCATGATGCCGCGAAGCCACCCATATCGCCGACGACGCCCCCACCAAGTGCAACGAGGGTCGTGCTGCGCTCGCAGTGCGCGCCGAGCAGCGCATCGAAGATCAGGTTGAGGGTGTTCCATTCCTTGAATTTTTCGCCATCCGGAAGAATGACCGACATGACCGAAATTCCGGCATTTTTCAGGGTTGACCGCAACACTTCGAGATAGAGCGGCGCGACGGTGGTATTGCTGACCACCAGCACCTTTTTCTGCTTGAGGTGGGGCAGCAGCAGGTCGGCACGTTTGAGCACACCGCAACCGATGTGGATGGGATAAGAGCGGTCGCCGAGGGCGACGGTCAGTGTCTGGATCATGCCTGACATAAACGATTGAATTCCCTCAACAGATAATGAACGATGCCGGATGCAACCAGATGCGAGCCATCGACGACGAGGTGCGCGACTTCCCGGTAGAGCGGATCGCGCAATGCATGAAGCTCCTCCAACTTGCCGAGCGGGTCCGCGACGCGCAACAAGGGGCGGTTGCGATCATGGCGCGTTCTTTCATACAACATGCCCGGTGGCACGTTGAGATAGACCACCCATCCCGTGTCACGCAAAAGCCGTCGGTTTTCAGGGTTCAGAACGACGCCGCCACCGGTTGCAAGAACGATATCGCTGGTCGCGGTCAACTCGGCGATGGTCTGCGACTCACGGCGTCGGAAACCCTCCTCGCCCTCGATCTCGAAGATGGTCGGAATCGCGACGCCGGTGCGGGCGACGATCTCATGGTCGGAATCGTAGAAGCGGCGGCCAAGGCGCCGAGCAAGTTGCCGTCCTACGGTCGTTTTTCCGGCACCCATCAGGCCGACAAGGTAAATGTTGTTGCGATTATTCACGTGGTGATTTTATCCGGTCTCGCGGCTCACCACAAAAAAGAAGGGCCGGCATAACCGGCCCTTCGACTTGGCAGTAATGCTATCGATCAGTTGATCTGCAGTTTGTCTGAAATGATGCGCGGAGTGATGAAGAAAAGCAGTTCGCGTCGCGATGAAGCGTCGTTCTGGTACTTGAACAGATAGCCAAAGAACGGGATGTCGCCCAGCAGCGGCACCTTTTCGGTCACATTTTCCTTCTTCGTGACATATACGCCGCCGATGACGACCGTTCCGCCATTCTCGACGACCACATTGGTCTCTACCGTGGAGGTCTTGATCGGCGGGTTGCCGAGCACGGCACGCGTCCAGTCAGGCTCTTCCTTCTTGACGATCAGTTGCATGCGCACCGTGCCTTCGGGAGTGATCTGCGGCGTTGCCTCAAGCGACAGCGCGGCAGTCTTGAACGAAACGTTCTGGGTAGCCACACCCCCACCGGTCGCCGTCGTCACGTAGGGGATTTCCGTACCATCCTGGATCTTCGCCTTGACGTTGTTCGCCGTAATGACCCGCGGGCTCGAAACGATCTTGCCCAGACCATCCGTTTCCATCGCTGCAATTTCAAGGTTCAGGATGCGCGTCAGCGACGCATTGAACAGTGAGAAGGCAAGGGTGCCGCCGACGTTGGTGAAGGAGGGCATGTTGATACCGACCGCCTGGTTTGTGACCTGTCCCGATGGGGAGTAGGTACCGCCGCCACCATAGATGCCGCTACCACCGACCCCTGTACGCTGGGCGCTCAGGAAATTCAGGCGGACGCCGAGATCGCGGTTGAAGCTGTCCTGTGCCTCGACGACGCGCGCCTCGATCATGACCTGGCGAGCACCGGTATCGATCGCCGTGATGAACTGGCGGATCTCTTCTAGCTTGCTCGGGATGTCATTGACGAACAGGGTATTCGATTGCGGATCGGCAATGGCATTACCGCGCTTGCTGAGCAGGCGTTGCGATTGCGCCCCACCGGCAGCCGCCCGCCTGACAGCAGACGTGCGACGTTGACCGCCTTCTGGTAGTTCAGCGCGAATTTTTCCGCGATGATCGGTTCGAGATCGGAAATCTGCTGGCGAGACTCGAAATCCAGCTTTTCGCGGGTTGCAAGTTCGTCGCGCGGGGCAATCATCATGATGTTGCCCTTCTTGCGCATGTCGAGACCTTTTTGCTGGAAGATTATGTCGATCACCTGATCGGCTGGAACATCCTTCAGAACAAGTGTCGTCGTACCGCTCACTGTTTCGCTGATCACGGTATTCAGGCCCAGTTCCTCGGCCATCAGCCGGAGCAGTGCCCGGACGTCGCCATTCTGGTAGTTGATGCTGACCCGCGGCCCCTGATACCCGGTCTTGGTTCCCTGCACCAGCTTGTTCGGATCCTCGATAATCTTCTTGACCTCGATGACGAACTGATTCTCGCTCTGGTAGGCATTATGTTCCCAGAGGCCATGCGGCATGATCGTCATTCGCACGTTGTCGCCAATCTGCTTGGTCTCGACCGAAGTCACCGGCGTTCCGAAATCGGTCACGTCGAGCTTGCGACGAAGATTTTCCGGGGCGCTCGTCTTCAGGAAATCGACGACCAGACTCTTGCCTTGCTGACGGATGTCGATACCGGTACCGGTATTGTTCAGATCGACGACAACGCGGCCCTCGCCATCCTTGCCACGACGGAAGGCAACATCCTGCAACGCATGCCGCTTGCCGATCGAGGTTTCCGGGGCAAACTGGGTTACGCGCTCGGCCAGCGACCCGACCGCCGGAATCGGAGCCAGATCGATGTAGAGCGAGTTGCCATCAATGCGCGTCGTATAATTCAGGCTTCGCGTCAGATTGAGGACGACACGCGTACGGTCGCCCACCTGAACCACATTGGCGCTCTGCAGATCCCCTTCCTTGAAGGTGATGCTGTTCTTTCCGATGCCGTTGGCAGTTGAAGGGAAATCGAAAGCTATTTTAGCCGGATTGGCAACGCTGAATCCGGTAGGAGGCACCGTAAGCGCCTGCTTGAGATCGATCTTGACGGCAATTCTGTCACCCTGCATTGCGGCAACCATTGCCTCGATCGAATTCGATGCGGCAGTTTGTGCCGATAGTGACCCGGCCATGGCAAGGCAAGTCGCCATTACGGCGGCCATCGCATATTTGATGAAGTTCATTTCCTGCCCCCCTCCTTGCCCTGCAGATACAGAGAACTGGTACGTTCGCTCCAGTCACCCGCAGAATCCTGAATCAATTCGCGCATCACAACTTCCTTGTCCGTAATATTCGTCACCATGCCGAAATCAAGGCCGAGGTATTCCCCCACCTTGATCTGCTTGACCTTGTCCTCAACCTGAATCACGGCTATCGGGCGGCGATTGATGTTCAGGTAACCGATCATCTTGAGCGACTCGACCGGATATTTTTCAAGCAGACTGTTGCGCAGATCGCGAGCCTCGAAATCAGGCTGGAAAGCCCCACCTTGACCGGCACCCTGCCTGTTCTTCGAGTCCGGTTCCAACTTGCTGGACTTGAAGGGGTTGACTATTCCTTCGACATCGTAGGGAACCGGTTGATAAGGCTTGACCTCTGGCAATTTGGGCAGGTTGCCGCGCAAATCCCTCGAATTTTCCGCCATCCAGCGCTTGAGATCTTCGTGGTCGCCACTCGAACAGGCCCCCAAAGCCCCGCACAGTGCGACGAGGATTAGTCGCTTCACTTTTTCGCTCCTTGCGCTGCCTTCTTCTGCTTCGCAACTTCTTCTTCATCCAGGTAGCGGAAGGTCTTGGTTGTCGCATCGAGGGACAGCACACCGTCCTTGCCAGGGACAATCGCGATGTTATTCAGCGTTACGATACGTGGCAACTTCGCGATATCGGCAGAAAACGCGCCGAAATCGTGGTACCTCCCGACGATTTTCACTGCGATCGGCAATTCGGCGTAGAAATCCTTGACCTGTTCCGCTCCGGGGCGGAATAACTCAAACTGGAGACCACGTCCCAAGCCTGCCTGATTCACTTCAATCAACAAGGCTTCGATCTCCGACTTGTTCGGAAGCTGCTTCAACAAGGCGCCGAAGGAGCGATCTATTTCCGCCAGTTGCTCGATATACAGATCGAGGTTTACCGCCAGCTTCTTCTTGTCCAGATACTGCAGCTTCAGGGTTTCTTCTTCCTTCTGCTTGGTTTCCAGCTCGACCAGCTGATCACTCCACAAGAACCACCAGCCGGCAATCACCAGTACGAAAACAATACCTGCCAGCAAGGCCATCCTCGGAATCGTCGGCCACGAGCCCGGATCATTCGGATTGAGGAAACGGAATTCGTCAGCAATCGCTTCGAAATCGATCTTCGGAAGTGCGTTAGGTTTGGCGCTCATTTTTTACCCTTCCCGACATCCGGCTGGGTACGTTTCAGCATGAAATTCATCGCAAACTCGTTGGTACGACGCCCATCGAGTATTGCAGACTTGACTTCGATCAACTGGGGTTTCTCCAGCCAAGGCGATGCATCCAGATTGCGCATCAAGGCCGAAACGCGGGCGTTGGACTGTGCATAGCCAGTGACATTGACCTTTGCGCCATCCTGCTTGAGCGACTTGAGGTACACGCCCTCTGGAACCTGCTTGACCAGTTCCGTCAGGAGATAAACTGTTTCGCCACGATCGCGCTGCAAATCCTCGATGATTTGCTTACGTGCCAGCAAAGCCTGCGTCTTTTCCTTCAACTGGTTGATCTCAGCGATCTGCTTGTCCAGAACCGCGATTTCACGTTTCAGGAACTCATTCGCTTCGGCTTGGCTGCTGATGTAGCTGTTGATGATTGTCACACCGAGAAAGACAACCAGCGCACCGAGCACGACTGCAGCGCCCACCATGGCATAGAACCGCTGTCGCTTTGCCTTGCGTGCCTCTTCGCGGTGAGGCAGGAGGTTAATTCTAATCATGACGGATCAAACCTCCGCAAGGCGAGGCCGCATGCCACCATCAACGATGACGCATCGGCAAGCAGGCTCTTGGCCCTAACGCGGTCCGACAGCACCATATTGGCAAACGGATTGGCAATCAGCGTACTGACCTGGGTACGTGTCGCCACGACTTCGTCGATACCGGGAATCACAGCGCAACCACCGGCCAGAACAATGCTGTCCACCTGGTTGTATTGGGTCGAGGTGAAGAAGAATTGCAGGGCGCGAGAAATTTCAAGCGCCAGATTTTCCATGAACGGCGCCAGCAATTCGCTTTCATAACCCTCGGGAAGTGTTCCGGCTCGCTTGGCCACTTCGGCTTCCTCGTAGGTCATCCCGTAATGCCGGGCAGTATCCTGGGTGAGTTGTCCACCACCAAACGCCTGTTCGCGAGCATAGACCTGCTGCCCATTGCGCAGGACAGTAAGGCTCATCACGCTGGAGCCGGCGTTGACCAGGGCAATGGTCTGGTTTTTCCCCGCACCGGGCAATTGCATTTCGATCAATTCGAAGGCCGAGAGTGCGGCCTGTGTCTCCACATCGATCACAACTGCGGACAGGCCAGCAGCATCGGCAACCGCGACACGATCCTCGACCCGCTCTTTCTTGGAGGCGGCAATGAAGACTTCGAGTTCGTCGGGTACCGACGGCGCCGGGCCGATGACCTGAAAATCCAGATTCACTTCGTCGATGGCGAACGGAATATACTGATTGGCTTCCGACTCAACGTAGATTTCAAGCTGGTCTTCGCGCAACCCGGCTGGCACGATGATTTTCTTCGTGATGACCGCCGACCCCGGCAAGGCCATCGCGACGTTCCGCGTAGACGTTCCCAGACGTTTCCAGGCACGCTTGACGGCGTTAACAACGCCTTCCATATTGGCAATATTGCCGTCAGACACCGCATCCTTGGGCAACACCTCTATGGTGTAGCGTTCGACGCGGTAACCTTCTTTCCCATTGGCGGTCAGTTCGACCAGCTTGACAGCCGATGAACTGATGTCCAGCCCCAACAAGGGACGCGCCTTGGGATTTAACAACGCTGAGATATCGAAGCGCACCAGACCCCCAAAAAGTCTTTAAGAAATGCGAAGTTAGGCAAGTTACCAATAATTCACTTTAGATGCTAGCAACAACCCCTCGGCATGTAAAGCGTTTTTACGGCCCATTTCGGTGACAGCGTATAATCCGCGCAACACCATTTTTACCGAAAACTGATTTTGCCTTCCATCCCCCTTGCTGCCCGGGTCACCCTCTACCCGATAATCGTGCTTCTAGGCCTTGTGGCCATGGGCATTGCGATTGTGATGATCGTACTCGCGCTCGCCTACCCCAATCTCCCCTCGCTTGAATCCGTCACCGATTATCGCCCCAAAATCCCGCTCCGCGTTTACACCGCGGACGGTTATCTGATTGGCGAGTTCGGCGAAGAGCGTCGAGCGGTGATAAGCATACAGGAAGTTCCAGCTGTCATGAAGCAGGCAATTCTTGCCGCTGAAGACGATCGCTTCTATCAGCATAGCGGCGTCGACTACATAGGCATCCTGCGCGCCGCCCTGGCCAACCTGGTGGGTGGCGGCAAACGTCAGGGCGCATCGACAATCACGCAACAAGTCGCGCGCAACTTCTTTCTTTCCGGCGAAAAGACATACACACGCAAGCTCTACGAAGCGCTGTTGTCATTCAAGATTGAAAGCAACCTGACCAAGGACCAGATCCTTGAACTCTATATCAACCAGATATTTCTCGGGCAGCGTGCCTACGGATTTGCCGCGGCCTCGCAGATCTATTTTGGCAAGCCGTTGAAGGATATTTCGATTGCCGAAGCCGCCATGCTGGCTGGCCTGCCGAAGG
The DNA here is from genome assembly GCA_963741765.1 of uncultured beta proteobacterium. Taxonomy (GTDB): domain Bacteria; phylum Pseudomonadota; class Gammaproteobacteria; order Burkholderiales; family Rhodocyclaceae; genus Azonexus. The sequence goes on along the minus strand of CAVUJN010000013.1, from coordinate 54,610 downwards.
CACCATCGGCGTACAACCCGATCATCAATCCCAAGCGCGCAAAAATCCGGCAGCAATATGTACTGCGCCGGCTGCGCGAACTGGGCAACATCAGCGATACGCAATATGAAGATGCGCTCAAGGAGCCATTGGTGGTGAAGCGCGAGCTTGCCGAGTACGCGGTCCATGCCGAGTACGTGGCGGAGATGGCGCGCCAGATTGCCGCCGAGAGCTTTCCCGAGGAAGTTTACTCACGCGGACTAAAGGTCTATACGACACTGAACAAGGCCGAGCAGGAAGCGGCCTATGCAAGCCTGCGGCGGGGCGTCATGGATTACGACCGGCGTCACGGCCATCGTGGCGCAGAGTCCTACATCGACATGCAAAAGATTACTTCCGATCAGGACGAGGCAATCGACGAAGCGCTGCAGGACATCCACGACGCCGGCGACCTGCTTCCGGCACTGGTTCTCTCCGCCGACGCCAAACAGATCCGCGCCTACCGCAAGGGTGGCGAAATCGTCACGCTGTCCGGCGACGCCATAAAGTTCGCAGCGGCGATGCTCGATGACAAGGCCCCGCCCAACAAGCGCATCAAGCGCGGCGCCATCATCCGCCTCCAGAAGAATGACAAGGGCGACTGGCAAATCAGCCAGTTGCCCGAAGTCGAATCTGCATTTGTCGCGGTCGACCCGAAAACAGGCGGAATTCGTGCGCTGGTTGGCGGTTTCGACTTCAATCGCAACAAGTTCAACCACGTCACGCAGGCGTGGCGACAACCCGGCTCCAGCTTCAAGCCCTTCATCTATTCGGCCGCTCTCGAAAAGGGTTTCAATCCCAATACCATGATCGACGACGAACCGATCGTAATTTCAGCCAGCCAGACCGGATCGCAGGCATGGGAACCGCACAACTACGACGGCAAGTACGATGGTCCGATGCAAATGCGGACCGCGCTGGCCAAGTCGAAGAACATGGTGTCGATCCGCATCCTCCAATCCATCGGCCCACGTTACGCCCAGGATTACGCAAGCCGCTTCGGATTCGACCCCGAGAAACACCCGCCCTATCTGACGATGGCCCTTGGCGCGGGTTCGGTGACGCCGTGGCAGATGGCAACCGCCTACTCGGTATTCGCCAATGGCGGCTTCCTTATCAAGCCCTACATCGTCAGCGAAATTCGTGACGAAAAGAATAATGTGCTCGCCCGCGCCGCCCCCGTGCCGGCTGGAGAAGGCCCTTCTGTCCGCGCCATCGACCCGCGCAATGCCTTCCTGATGGACGGGATGCTGCGCGACGTGACGATCTTCGGCACCGCCGCCAAGGCTTCGGTTGCGCTGAAGCGCCGGGATCTTGCCGGAAAGACGGGAACCACCAATGAATACGTCAACGCCTGGTTCTGCGGCTATCAGATGACCAATGCCGCCTGCGCCTGGATCGGATTCGACCAGCCGAAAAAACTCGGCAACAAGGAAACCGGTGGTGCCGCAGCGTTGCCGATCTGGATTGGTTACATGAGCCGCGCGCTCAAGGATGTGCCGATCAAGACACCGGAAGTGCCGGACGCTATCGTCGCCGTCGGCAGCGGCCGCGACCGTACCTACATGTTCGCCGAAAACGTGCCGCCGGAGCCGCCGCCCGAAGAACTGCAACCGGAGGGCGGACTGCCACTACCCGACTTCAGCAAGCCGCCCAGCGACTGACCCGGGTTGTGATCAGCGCAGGCTGACCGTTTCGCCGGCCTGCTGGCTGGCGAGCACCGACAGTTTTTCCATCAGTTCGGCGCCGTCTCGCGTATCTTTCCAGGATGCGCCATCCCAGCGGAAGTGAAAACCGCCGGCGCGCGCCGCCACCCAGATTTCACGGGCGACGCCGTGACGGTTCACAATGATCTTGCTGCCATCGGCAAACTCGATCTCCAGTACCCCGCCGGCAGCAAGTTCGAAGTCGAGGTCGGCATCGCTTGCTTCCAGCGCGCTTTCGATCCGGGCCAGAACACCATCGGCCAGTGCGTTGAATTCTTTATCATCCATCGTGTGCTAACATCCCGCTCTTTACTGACTTATCCGTCATTAATGTCCAGAATCGCTGCCGCATGTCTGACTCTGTGCCTTGCCGGCTGCGGCCTCAAAGGGCAACTTGTGCTGCCGCCGGGCCCGCCTCCGCCACCTTTGCTCGACCGGCTGATAACGCCGCCGGCAACGCCAGCGCAACCGCCCAGCGTCGAGCCGGATGTTAGCACGGAGCAAAAACCCCCGAGCCAATGAGCCAGTTCACAATAATAGACGGCGTCCTGCACGCCGAATCAGTCGCCCTGCCACGAATCGCCGAGCAATTTGGCACGCCGGCCTATGTCTACTCGCGGGCAGTGCTTGAAGCTTCGCTACAGGAATTTCTCGACGTCCTGAACAGCCACCCGGGCGGGCACGAAGCGCTCGTCTGCTACGCGGTGAAAGCCAATTCGAACCTTGCCATTCTCAACCTGTTCGCGCGCATGGGGGCTGGATTCGACATCGTTTCGGGGGGCGAACTGCAGCGTGTTCTCGCCGCTGGTGCCGATCCCGGGAAAATCGTATTTTCTGGCGTCGGCAAGACAGCCGCTGAAATGAAGATGGCGCTGGACGCCGGAATCCTCTGCTTCAATATCGAGTCAGCGCCCGAGCTGGAACGTTTAAATCAGGTTGCCGGGAGCCTCGGCAGCAAGGCGTCGGTCAGCCTGCGCGTCAACCCCAATGTCGACCCGAAAACTCACCCGTATATATCGACCGGCCTCAAGGAGGCCAAGTTCGGCGTCGCCTACGACGATGCGCTGGCACTCTACCGCCGCGCCGCAGCCTTGCCGAATATCGACGTTGCTGGCATCGACTGTCATATCGGTTCGCAACTCCTCGACCCCGCGCCGTTCGCCGAGGCGCTCGACCGCATCCTGGCGTTGATCGACCAATTGGCCGTGGACGGCATCCGCATCCACCACCTCGACCTCGGTGGCGGCCTCGGCATCAAGTACAAGGATGACCAGCAACAGCCGTCCGTGGCCTCCTATCTGACACCTTTGCTCGACAAACTGGCTGGTCGCGCCTTGCAGGTCATCCTCGAACCCGGCCGTCGCCTGGTAGGCAATGCCGGCCTGCTGCTGACTCGTGTGGAATACCTGAAGCCCGGCGAAGGCAAAAATTTCGCCATCATCGACGCCGCCATGAACGACCTGATGCGCCCGGCGCTCTACGAGGCCTGGCACGATATCGTACCGGTAGCGCCGCGCGCGGGAACGGGCCGCGACTACGATGTGGTCGGCCCGGTCTGCGAATCCGGCGATTTCCTCGGCCTGGCACGTCCGCTGAATATTGAAGCGGGCGACCTGCTCGCGGTCATGTCAGCCGGTGCCTACGGCATGGCGATGAGTTCCAACTACAACACCCGCCCGCGCGCGGTTGAAATCATGGTCGACGGCGAAAAGGTTTACCCGATCCGCCGCCGCGAAACCGTGGCTGAACTCTACGCCGGCGAACAGGTATTGCCGGCGTGAAATCCGGCGCTCGACGGCATGGCTGACCGAGTGTTGCGGTCGACGACATTTTTAGTCCAAAAATGACAGACCTGACCGAGATTCTCGGCGACACGACGACGATCACACTGATCGGCCTCGCCATCGGCATCCTCTTTGGCGTCTTCGCCCAGCGCTCCCAATTTTGCCTGCGTTCCGCGGTGGTCGAATTCTGGAACCGGCATGGCACCGCCAAGCTGGCGACCTGGCTTTTCGCATTCTCCTCGGCCATCATCGCCACCCAGCTTTTCATCGTTCAGGATTGGCTCGACGTCGGCCAGGCTCGCCAGCTGTCAGCGACAGGGAGCATCTCCGGAGCACTGGTCGGCGGACTGCTGTTTGGCGCCGGAATGATTCTGGCCCGCGGCTGTTCGTCCCGCATGCTGGTATTGGCGGCCAACGGCAACCTGCGCGCCCTGCTTACCGGTCTGATCTTTGCCGTGACTGCGCAGGCTTCGCTGAGCGGCATGCTGGCGCCGGCCCGGCTCTGGATTCACAACCTGTGGACCATCGACGGTAACGCGCGCGACCTTCTCGCCCGCTTCCACATGGGCCATCCAGGCGGACTGATTTTCGGCCTGGCGTGGCTGTCTGTTGCGATCTACTTTGCCAAGCGCAGCCGCCACAGCCGGCGTCAATGGCTTTGCTCCATCGGCCTCGGCGTCATGGTGGCGCTTGCCTGGCTGCTCACCTACAGGGTCGGCTTGCAATCCTTTACGATCATCCCGGTCCAGAGCCTCAGTTTCACCGGACCATCGGCCAATGCGTTGATGCTCGTACTATCGCCACCGGGCCAGCCCTGGAATTTCGATATCGGCCTGGTTCCCGGCGTGGTTATCGGCTCCTTTGTCTCCGGACTATGGAGCAAGGAACTGAAACTCGAAGGGTTCAAGGGTGGAAGCAGCATGCGTCGCTATATCGCCGGCGCACTCTGCATGGGCTTCGGCGGCATGCTGGCCGGCGGCTGCGCGGTTGGCGCCGGCGTTTCCGGCGCCGCCGTGTTTACCGTGACGGCCTGGCTGACGCTGATCGGTATGTGGCTGGGTGGCGGCCTGACCAACCTGTTGGTCGACCGGCCACAACACCTCGCAACAATTCCGGCAGTCGTCTGACGCCGGTCACGCGATGCCCGGGTTTCCGGCGGCGCCTTTCAAGGTCGGCACATTCGGCTTGACCGGCTTTACAGTCTTGATGTCGCGCAGATAAGTTGCCACGACATCCCAGATCGGCTCGCCTCCCGCATTCTTGGCCTCCTCGGAGACTGGCGCCCAGCCGGCCACCTTGTAGGTCTTTTTCGGATCAATTGGCTTGCCTTTCAACATCATGTTCTGGATGCGCTGGCCCATCTTCGCGGTCGGCGCACAGGTGTATTGCAGGCCACCGACGCGCACCATGTCACCGCCCTGCTGGTAGTAAGGGTCGGGATTGAACAGATTATCGCAAACATCTTCGAGAATGGTCTTGATCATCTCGCCACTCATGTTGGTCACCGTCGTCCACGGATAAGTGATCGCGGTCTGGTCGAGCACATGCTCCATCAGGATCGGCTGGCCGGGCAACAATGACGTCCCCCAGCGAAATCCCGGCGAGAAGCCGATTTCGGCATCTTTTACCTTCATCAGCGCATCGAGAATGACCTGGTCGAAAGTGCCGTTGAAGTTGCCACGCCGGTACAGCAAGCCTTCGGTCACGGCCAGTTGTTCGCTGAGCTTCGAAACATAAGGTGCGCGCGCCTTGTCGATCAGTGCCTGCATTTCCGGGTCAGCCGGCAGCAGGTTGGCAAAAACCGGCAGCAGCTTGTAGCGGAAATCGGCGATCTTGCCGTTCTTCACGTCGAAATCGAGGACGCCAAGGTATTTTCCATTGGAACCGGCATTCGTGACCAAGGTCTGGCCGCCAGCATTCTTGACGACCACCGGTGTCGGCACGCCGTCGTGCGTATGCCCACCCATGATGGCATCGATGCCGCGCACGCGGCTGGCCATCTTGAGGTCTACGTCCATGCCGTTATGCGAGAGGACGACGACGACCTGCGCACCCTTGCCGCGTGCCTCGTTCGACGGTCTTCTGCATGTTTTCTTCCTGGATGCCGTAGCTCCAGTTCGGCACCTGCCAGCGCGGATTGGCGATTGGCGTATAGGGAAAGGCCTGGCCGATGATGGCGACCTTGACGCCGTTCATCTCCTTGATCACGTAAGGCTTGAAGACCGGATCGCCGAAATCGGCGGTCTTGATGTTCTGGGCAACGATGTTGACCTTGCCGGCGAAATCCTTTTCCTCGATCTCCTTGACCCGGGCTTCGCCATAAGTTGCTTCCCAGTGCAGGGTCATGATGTTGACACCGAGCGCCTTGCAGGCATCGACCATATCCTGTGCATTGCTCCACAGTGCCGTGCCGGAACCCTGCCAGGTGTCGCCGCCATCGAGCAGCAGCGCGCCCGGGCGACTGGCCTTTGTACGCTTGACCAGCGTCGCCAGGTGGGCAAAGCCGCCGACCTTGCCGTAGGTCTCGGCAGCCTTGTCGAAATTCAGGAAGGTGAAGGCATGGGCGTCGAGGGTATTCGGCTTGAATCCGAAATGCTTGAGGAAGGCATTACCGACCAGATGTGGCACCTTGCCGTACTGATCGCCGAAGCCAAGGTTGACGCTCGGCTCGCGGAAGTAGATTGGCAACAACTGGGCATGGCAGTCCGTAATGTGCAGCAGATTGACATTACCGAACTTGGGCAGGTCGTACATCGTGGCCGCGCCCTTTTCGGCCAGTGCGAATTCGCTGTGCAAGGACATGCCGCCAGCCGCAGCAACCGCCAGCACCTGGAGAAACTCTCGACGATTCATGCTCATGGTTCACCCCAAAAAAAAGCCCGGCGAGGTTGCCCGCGCCGGGATAGATCAAATGAATTTACTTTTTATTGACCGGAGATTCGGGGTCGAACAGGAAAGCCATCAAGTGCTTCATCTGTTCTTCGGTCAGGATCTCCGCATCGCCGTTGCGTGGCATGTTGCTGCACGCGTTGAAGGCCTTGGCGTTATAGATCTTTCCCCACGTGTATTTGACGACGTCATCGGCATTGCCACGCGTCTTGCCGTAGTCCTGCAGGGTGGGGCCAATCGTACCGTAGGCGATTTCCTTGTGGCTCAACTGGTGGCAGTTGTAACAGCCGCCACCGTTGTCGAACGGCGTCTTGTCGGTCCAGGTCAACCCCTTGCCGCTAGTGGCGATCTTCTCGCCCGTCTTCCAGTCGCCGAAATACTTGCCGTCAGCCGGATAGCGTATGGTTTTCAGTTGCGTGGCCTCGATCGACTCCATGGCCTTCTTGGATGGCTCTTTCTCTGCGGAACAGATCCTCTGGAAATCCGTTTGTTTCATACGGGACTTGTCGGCGATGCCGGTCGTCTTGAACGACGTGTCCATCATCTTCTGAAACGCGGCATTGAGATCTTCACTCGCGGCAAATGCGCCGGAAGAGACAGCCATCGCTGCCACAATAATGTTGATTTTTTTCATGTCGCTCTCCTTAGCGCTTCAGACCCGGGGTCAACACGGTACCGCCCTTGGCAGTTGCCGCCAGATAGACCGACAAGGCAATCGTCACGTCCGAACCGTAGATCGGTTCTGCCGTACGCTGTTGCCGATAGCAGTCGTTCAGGCGGTGCTGCATGGTCCAGAACTCCCCGCTGGAAACGCGATAGGCTGGCCAGGTACCCCAACCCGCCGCCGCACCGGACTGTGTGCGCAGGTCGGGCAGATCCTGCAGGCGGATGCGCTTTCCTTCTTCGCCGTGACAGGTAGTGCAGGCGAAATCCATGGGGCCCGAACGGTAATAGAAGGCCTTCTTGCCCAGTTCGTACATTTTCTTCATTTGCGGCTGGCTCAAGTTGACATTGATCTTCTGACCATTCGACTCGGTCACGATGTAGGCGACCAGCGCCTCCATCTTTTCCATCTCGCCCTTGTTCCATTTGCCATTGACAAACTCTTTTGGATCAATGCCCTGCAGTGTTTGCATGCAGGTCATCAGACGGGTTTCAAGATCCTGAACCTTGCCGGTGTCCTTGAAATAGCGCGGCATCTGGGCGGACGCGCCCTTGACGACACCCGCCCCGAGACCGAGATCGCACTTTTCGAGGTTTGCATTTTTCGGACCGCGCTGGGTTTTCCAGAGCTCCTCACCTTGCGCCGCAACCAGTTCTGACGGGTTGCCGTCGGCGATCATCTCGCGGTAACGGGCAATTGCGTCGGCACTCTCGTCGGCCAGCGCAGCGGTCGAGCTCAATCCGCCGACGCCCGCCACCAAGGCTGCAAGCAGCACATATAGCTTTTTCTGTCTCATGATTCCTCCAATGGGTTGTGTTCCGGGTGGCAACACCAGAATCGGTGTTGCGCCCCGTTTTTTTATGTCTGCTAAAACACTACTCAAGAAATGACAGCTTCGTCGGTACGCGTCTCGCCCTTGTTGTCTTTCCAGCTGACGGTAATCTTGTCGCCCTTGGCGCCGCCCTTGAACTTGAATGCGAGGAAGGGGTTCTTGGAAATTGAGGTGCCGAACTCGCTGGACAGAATAAGCTTGTCGTTGTGCTTGGCGGTCAATTCGGTAATGAACCAGGCCGGAATGACAGCCCCTGCAGAGTCCTTGCGCTGGCCGGTCTCCATGTCGTGGCCGATCAGCGCCTTGACTTCGGTAACGCCACCATTGTTGGCGGCACGGATTTTCATCGGATTTGTTGCCATAAATTAAATCTCCTCGAATTGTCGAATTGTTCTGATCGATCAGCCGCCGCAGCCGCCCGCGGTGACCTTGATTTCCTTGCTCGTCATGAAGAACTTGCCGTCCGACTTGACCAGCGCGTATACGTTCGAGGTCTGGCCCATCTTGACGCGCGTCTGGATGAAGGGTTCGGTACCCGCCGGCAGCGTGAAGTTGGCAGCCAGCGTGCTCGGGTTCTTTTCGATCATGATGGCGATCATCGTGACATTCGGCAGCGTCGAGGCGACACCGATCGGCACCACCGCGCCATTTTCGGCGATATCCGGCGCCGTCATCTGAACATCCTTGCTGTCGGCGGGGGTGGAAACACCCAGCGCCTTCAGCGTATCCGCCAGGTTCTTCGTCTCGAAGGCCGCCTTGTTCCAGTCGGCCAGCGCCATGCCCGGATTGATGATGCCGGCAGCGGCAAGTGCGCCCAGGAAAGCTGCGCCCGAACCGGATTTCAATACATTACGACGTTGATTATTCATAACCTCTCCTCAAAAAAATCAAAAATATTGCACCGGCGAAGCAACACCTCACTGGCATTTCTGAAACACCCTCCTCCAACCGCCTTCGGCGCAACATGGGCGCCGAACGGCAACCCCCTGGAGCTTACCTGTCTTATTGGACCGGACCATCTTGCTGAAAAGGCTGCAGTAGCAGCGTATTTGATCCAAGTCAAATGGGAATGTATAGATGCAAATCGGTACGGTCAACCGCTAATATTGAAAAAAATTATGGGCACCACGGGCAAAATGCCGCTGCTATATTAGATATCCCTAACATATAAATGAGGGTACGGTCAAGGCCAAAACAGCAGATTTCGAAAAAACTTGTTCAATAGCGATTTTTCTGGGATATTTATTCCATAACAGACTCAGGGACATTCCTGGGCACTAAAAGAGGGGGAGACTTTTATGGCTATTCAGCTCTGCGCGTCCACAGCACCGTGTGTGGACAATTGCCGCACCCGATATTTCCCCTCTGGTTCTGCCGTTTCTCGATCGCCTTATCTGCCACTAGCAAAAGGACTTGAAAATGTCTGAGAACGACCAAGGGAAAGAAGACCCGCCGAAACAGGGTTTTATCAAGCGCCTGCTCAACCCGCCCAAGTGTTCGATGCTGCAGATGATTGTCATCGGCGTGTTTGGCGGCATCATCATCTGGGGCGGACTGAACATGGGCATGGAATACACGAACCACTCGGAGTTCTGTATTTCCTGTCACGAGATGACCATTCCCTTTGAGGAACTCAAGAAGACCGTCCATTACAAGAACCGCAGCGGCACCTCCGTGCAGTGCGCGGATTGCCATGTCGCCAGCAGCAAGACGCCGACCGACTACATGTTCAAGTCGTTCCAGAAGATCATGGCGGCCCGCGATGTCATCGGACACATCAAAGGCACGGTCGACACGCCCGAGAAGTTCGAGGCTTATCGCCTGACCATGGCCGAGCGCGTCTGGGAGCGCATGATAGCGCGCGACTCGAAGGAGTGCCGCAACTGCCACCAGTTCGAAACCATGGATCCCGACAAGCAGAAGGATCGTTCGGTGGTCAAGCATGAGGGCGCCATCGAGGATGGCAAGACCTGCATCGAGTGCCACAAGGGCATCGCGCACAAGCCGGTACACAATCAAGCCGGAAGCGAGACCGCCAAGTCCGATAGCTGACCTGGCTTGATACTTTTTCGAACCACAGATAAAACAGGAGTCGATTCATGAAGAATATTGCGGTCGCTGTCATGGGAATGTGTGTCGCCGGCGTGTCATTTGCCGCACCGCCGGACTGGAGCAAGGTTACCGAACGCAAGATCAAGGTGTTCTATCCCGGCCAGGCCAGCCTGGAGTGGGTGATGAACAAGGCGGATCACTCGGCCGTACCCGACATCGTCGACAAGAAGCGCTCCTGCGCCAAGTGCCACGAGGGTGACGCCAACGAAATCGGCGACAAGATCGTCGCCGGCAAGCCGGTCGGCAGCTCGAAGGCCTCTCTCGAACCCAAACCGCCTGCCGGCAAGGTAGGTTGGCTTCCCGTAAGCTTCAAGGCGGCGCACGACGGCGAAAAAATCTACTTCCGTTTCGAATGGGTGCCGCCCAAGACTGGCGACGCCAAAATGGACAAGAAGAACGAGGTCAAGCTGGCCATGATGTTCGATGGCGGCGGCACGGTCGAAGGGGCTGAACTCAACGGCTGCTGGGGCACTTGCCATAACGACCTGCGTACCATGAAGGATGCCAAGGACGACAAGAAGACGAAGTACATCAAGGGCGCCGACCTGGCTAGCGGCAAATTCATGGACCTGATTCAATATCGCAGCGGCAAGGGCGAAAATCAGGTCGATGGATATGTCGCCGACAAGCGCGTCATGGAGGGCGGCAAGGCGCTGGTCAAGGCTGAAGGCGCCAAGGAAGGCAACAAATGGATCGTCACCTTCGAGCGTAGCCTCGCCGGCGGCGCCCCGGGCGACCATGCCATCGCCGCGGGCAAGGTCTACAACTTCGGCTTCGCGATTCACGAGGACTATTCCGATGCCCGCTACCACTATGTCTCGCTTGGCTATTTGTTCGGCCTCGACAAGACCGTTGAAGGCGTCAAGAATTATTACAACGTAACCAAGCAATAAGGCCGGAAGAAATCCCGGCAACCCGAATCATCAACAGGAGGAGACAATAATGAAACAGAGATGGAGCAGGTGGGCGCTGGCAGCTGGCGCCCTGTCACTCTCGGCGACGGCATTTGCCGCGCCGCCAACCGCCGAAATGATCTCGTTTTCCTGTGCCGGCTGTCACGGCACGAGCGGCGGCAGCGCCGGACTGACTATGCCCAGCCTGGCCAGTCAGTCGAAGACGGCAATCGTCGACGCCATGAAGAAGTTCAAGAGCGGCGAACGCCCCTCTACCGTCATGGGCCGGATCGCCAAGGGCTATTCCGACGCCGAATTCAATCTGATGGCAGATTACTTCTCCAGCCAGAAGTTCCACCCGACCCAGCAGGTCGTCGATGCCGCCAAGGTCAAGAAGGGCGCCAGCCTGCAGGAAGCCAACTGCTCGCGCTGCCACCTGGAAGACGGGAAAGAAGGCAAGGATGACACGCCGGTGATGGCCAGCCAGTGGCTGACCTACTTGCAGATGCAGATGGCGCTATATCAGTCCGGCGCTCGCAAGATGCCGGAAAAGATGGCCGAAAAGGTCAAGCCGCTGTCAAAGGAAGATCTGGAAGCACTGCTCCATTTCTACGCCAGCGTCAAATAAGGGAGAAGACAACATGACATTGGATCGCAGAAATTTTATCAAGGTATTGGGCGGCGCCTCCAGCCTGGCATTGGCCGGTTGCGCCACGCAGGGTTCGGTTGGCTCGACTTCGGAAATCATGCCCAAGGGCCCAGCCCGGCGCGTCGTTGTTCTCGGCGGCGGCTATGGCGGGGCAATTGCCGCCAAATATGTGCGCATGCTCGACAAGTCGATCGAAGTGGTTTTGATCGAGAAAAACAGGCAGTTCATCTCCTGCCCGTTCAGCAACTTTTACATCGCCGGGCTGATGAACGACATGTCCGCGCTGACCATCGGTTACGACAAACTGGCGGCCAACCACGACATCAAGATGCTCTTCGCCGAAGCCACGGCGATCGACCCGGCCGCCAGGAAGGTCGTCACCACCGAAGGCGCAGTGACCTATGATCGCCTGATCGTTTCTCCGGGCATCGATTTCCGCAACGAGGAAGTCGAGGGTTACACCGCAGAAACGGCCAACACCATTCCGCACGCCTGGAAGGCAGGCGAACAGTCCACACTGCTGCGCAACCAGTTGCAGGCCATGCCCGACGGCGGCAAGGTCGTCATCAGCATGCCGCTCTCACCGTTCCGCTGCCCCCCTGGGCCATACGAACGCGCCACCCTGATCGCCCTCTACCTGAAGAAGCACAAGCCCAAGTCGAAGGTGATCCTGCTCGATGCCAACGCCGACATCGTCGCCAAGAAGCCGTTGTTCATGAAGGCCTGGAACAACTACTACAAGGGTATCCTCGAGTACATGCCCAGCAAGAAGGTCACCGCCATTGACGCGGCCAAGAAGACCCTGCTCGTCGAAGGCATCGAGGAATTCAAGGGCGATGTGGTCAACTTCATCCCGGCGCAGCGCGCCGCAGCCATTGCCGGCAAAGCAGGCCTGATAGGCGAGGACAAGAAGTGGTGCCCGGTCGATATGACCACCTTCGAATCGACCTTGCAGAAAAACATCCACGTCATTGGAGACTCCGCCGTTGCCGGTGCCATGCCGAAGTCGGGCTACTCGGCCAACTCCCAGGCCAAGGTCTGCGCCATCAACGTCGTCGCGTTGATGAATGGCAAGCCAGTGACGGAACTGTCGGGCATCAATGTTTGCTACAGCGCAATTTCCGATCACGAGTCGATCAGCGTTGCTGCCGTGTATACGGTCAAGGATGGCAAGATCATATCGGTGCCCAATTCTGGCGGCATCTCCCCGGTCGACTTCTCGATGACCAAGGCAGAGCATGCCTACGGGGAAAGCTGGCTCAGGAACATTCTTACCGAGATGTCCACCTGATCGTTTCACAACCTGAAAAAAACAAACCCCGCTAAGCGGGGTTTGTTATTTTGTATGCCGGTGATATCTTCTCGCAAAATCACGTTTGAGCAAGTCCCCTAAAACAACTAACTACCTACTCAGTTCACCAAAGGAGAAAAACATAATGCGGTCCATCAAATCGTTGCTGGCCATCGTCGGCGCCCTGGCAATTGCTCTCGCCGGCTTCGGATATATCCAGTACAAGCAGTTCATGAGCGAGCTTGATCCGGAAGCTGGTCGCATTTTCTCCGAAATGTACGAAAAGTTCGATTCCTCGAAGGACTGGGCAAATGCCATGATGTGGTCTTTCCCGGTGGCTAAGGGCGTCAGCCCCGAGGACGTGAAACGTTCCCTGAGCAGCCTGGCCTACGATCGCAACCTGTTCTTTGTCGGTGAGGCACCTTTCTACAAGCAGGCCGAGGCGGCGACCGGCAAGCCGTATCGCTACGCCAACTTCTTGAGCTTCTGCGATGTCCGGGTCGGCATGATGATGATCGACCACAATGACAAGTATTCAGCATATATGCCCTGCCGTATTGCCATCGTTGAGGACAAAACCGGCCAGGTCTGGCTGCACTCGATGAACCTCGACCTGATGATCTATGGCGGCAAGCCACTGCCTCCGGAATTGAAAGTGCAGGCACTCAAGGTACGCAACACGCTTTACGAAATCATGAAGGCCGCGGCGGCCGGCGACTTCTGAACGTCGCCCTTGTACCCCAAGGCCGGGCCGTCGGCCCGGTCTGCCAGAAAGCGTGGCGCTATTTCAGCAAACGCGCCAGCATGATCCCGTCCGCCGGCACCAGTGCGTGCGCGGCCGGCGTTACATAAACCGTCGCCTTGCCGCCCAGCGGTGGCACGTTGTTGAGATCCTGGCTGAATCCCGGAACCAGTAAATCCCCCAGACCAAAGGGTGCGGACCGTATGATCGAGATGTATTCGATGCGCGGATGGGGTTGTTCATTGAGCCAGAACAGCATGCCGCCGGGCATTGCCGGTGACAGGTTGACCAGCACCGGCCACGAATCCTTGACAGCGTAATAGTCGCGACCACCGAACACGTCCTTGACGAAACCGATCGGGCCGCCCTGATGTGTGGCGTCGAGTGCCTGCAGCGCACGTTCGGTACCCAGATGCGGCGAGGCAATGGTGATCAGGCGGGTAACGCCGGACGACTGATCGCGCACCAGCGCCATGCGCGCCACGACGCCGCCAGCGGAATGACCGACCAGGGTGATCGACTCTTTGCCGTGGCGTGCCTTGAGCGCCCGCAGGGCGGCGAGCAGCATGTCGGACTGCACCATCAGTGGCGCCGTGGACGGCAACTCGACGGTGTAAGCCTTCTTCGCCGCCGCCGGCGCGGCGACGGGCAGCAGCATGGTGCCGTTACCGGGAATGATGATGCCGGCAGGTTGCCAGCCATTGTTCGCCAGCGCGGCATTGACACCGCTGAACTCCCAGGAACCCGCGTTACCCATATAGCCATGCACCAGCAGCACCACGTCAGCGCGAACACCCAGACTCAGAACAGCAAGCACGGCCAAAACAAAAATCTGCACTTTACGCATGAGAATGCTCCTCAAGGAAAATCAGGATATTCTTATTCTATTTGCAGCCTCCGAAAAAGTCACTCAACCGCTTGATTCATAAGGGTAGCCAAAATAGACTGTACCCAAAGAACCTGGCGATCGCAGTTGGTTGCCCTGTTAACAGCGAAGAACATCTGGCACGGCCGCCCAAAATTCATAAGCTGGCTATCCGATGCACCATCGACACTGAGGAGACAACTCGATGAAACTGCTACCCGCCTTACTGGCACTGGGCCTGCTTGCGGCAAACAGCTTCGCACACGCAGCCGATCCCAATCTGGCACGTGACCTGGCGGCAACCTGCGCCAACTGCCACGGCACCAATGGCCATGCGGTCAAGGGGGCCGGAATCGATGCCTTGGCCGGCACGGAGAAGAGCAAGACGCTTCAGAAGCTGAGCGATTTCAGGAGCGGTGCCAAGCCGGCTTCGATCATGCATCAGATAACGAAGGGCTACACCGACGAGCAGCTCGATCTGATCGCCACATTTTTCGCTGCACAAAAATAACAGGGGGAGCACGATGCTCATCAACAGACGCGATTTCCTGAAACTTGGCACGGCAGCGGGGACGATGGCTGCGCTTTATGGTTGCGCGGGCGGCGGAAAACAGGCTGGCGGCCATGTTGTCGTGGTCGGTGGCGGCTATGGTGGCGCCACGCTGGCCAAGTATCTGCGCATGTGGAGTGCTGGTGGTGTCCGGGTGACGATGATCGAGCGCAACCCGAGTTTCGTTTCGTGCCCGATGTCCAATCTGGTTATCGGCGGCATCAATACTCTGGACGACATTACCGTCAGCTATGACAACCTGAAAAGCCGCTGGCAGGTCCGCGTGGTCCAGGATGACGTCGTTGCAGTCGACGCCGAAAAACGCTCGATTTCTCTGGCCAGCGGCGGCAGCATGACCTACGACCGCCTGGTCCTTTCTCCGGGGGTCGATTTCATGTTCGACCGGATCCCCGGCCTGAACAACGCGGCGGCCCAGGCGAAGATTCTTCATGCCTGGAAAGCCGGGCCGCAGACCGTTGCGCTGCGCAAGCAGCTGGTGGATATGAAGGATGGCGGGGTCTTCGCGATCGCGATTCCAAAGGCGCCGTATCGCTGCCCGCCGGCACCATACGAGCGCGCCTGCCTGGTCGCTGATTATTTCAAGAAGCACAAGCCAAAATCGAAAGTCGTCATTCTCGATGGGAACCCCGAGATAACCGCGAAAAAAGATCTGTTCACCAAGGCATGGGCCGATCTTTACCCAGGTCTCATCGAATACCGCAACGATAGCGAGGTGAAGGATGTCGATCCGGCGACCAACACCGCCATGACCGAATTCGACCAGTTCAAGGCCGATGTCCTGAATGTTATTCCGCCGCAACAGGCCGGTCAGATCGCGATCAAGTCCGGGGTCAATCTGATCAATAATCGTTGGGTGGATATCAATTGGCTGTCAATGGAGTCGACCAGCATTCCGAATATTCACGTGCTGGGCGATGCTGTCTTCCCGGCGCCGACGATGGCGAAGTCAGGCCATATGGCCAACCAGCAAGGCAAGCTGGCAGCGGCAGCGATTCTGAATATGCTTGCGGACCAGCCGCCAAATCCGGAGCCCATGGCGATGAGCGCCTGCTACAGCTTCATGGACCCCAATAGCGCCGTGCATGTCAACTCGGTTCACCATTACGACGCGGCAACAAAAACCATGCAGCCGGTCAAGGGGGCGGGCGGCGTTTCGGCAGCGCGCAATGAAGCCGAGGCGAAACTGGCCATCGGCTGGGCAAAGAACATCTGGGCCGACATGCTGGCCTGATTCATCCAGCAGCGAATAAGGCCGCCGCATGATGTGGCCTTACTCATTTCTCACAGGCGCATCAATCGAGCGTAGCGATGTACTCGGCAACGGCGTGCGCTTCCATTTCAGTGAGCCTGGACGCCACCGCATGCATCACCGCATTGTCGTTGCTCCGCTCACGTTTGTTGAACTGCTTGAGCTGATCCTCGATGTAGCGCGGGTGCTGGCCGGCGAGACGCGGCAGCTGTGCGGTACCGTAACCATTGACGCCGTGACAGCTGGCGCACGCCGGTACGCCCGAGTACGAATTCCCCTGCCTGAAAACATAGCGCCCGACCGCAAGGATTTCCGGATTCGTCGTTGCTTTCGCGGCCACCTTCCGGTTTTCGAAAAAAGCGCCGAGCGCCTTCATTTCGCCCGGTGTCAGATCCTCAACCTGCAATCTCATGGTCTCGCTATTACGCTTGCCACTCTTGAAATCGGCAAGCTGCCTTGCCACATACTCGGCATGCTGGCCCGCCAAGCGCGGGAAAACCGGGCTGGCCGATTCACCCTCCATGCCGTGACACATGAAGCAGCGCCCGGAAACAAGCTGTTCTGCGCGCACCTGGTCCGCATTGGCGTCCGCCAGCGCCGGCATGCCAGCCAATGCAATTGTCAGCAGACAAGTAAAAGACGGATAACGCAATTGGATTCTCCTTCGAACAAACGATCTTTCGTCATGCCACTGCATGGTAATTGGCCTATTGGCCATTTACAATCGGCCGGCAACGCCAAAAACGGTAGACGCCGCTCGACAACAGAAGCAAGATTCGAGCATCGTTTGCAAACCGGCGATTCGGTCGCCATGTTCCGCGGCGTAACCGGAACAACGGATTGCAGAACCTGTCGAACAGCGACGAAAACCCACCCACAAGGAGTCATCATGCGCCTGCCCATTATTGCCCTCCTCGCCGCGCTTCCGATCGCCGCCCATGCCGCCGATCCCTGGGGCAAGGCCGACCCGAAAGACGGAAAAGCACTTCACGACAAGGCCTGCACCAGTTGCCACATCAGCAAATACGGTGGCGACGGCAGCAAGATGTACACCCGCGACGGTCGCCTGCTTTCCAACAAGCGGGAACTGATGCAGCGCGTCGCGTCCTGCAACGCCATGGTCAATTCCGGCTTTTTCCCGGAAGAGGAAGGCGCGGTCGCCGCCTGGCTCAACGAGCAGTATTACCACTTCAAGAACTGACATGGCCCACCGCATCCCGCACCTGATCCAGCATTTGCTGCTGGCGGCGCTGCTGGCGCTTGGCAGCAGCGCCGCCACGGCGAGCGAGAACGACCTGCCGGCGGCGGTCAACCTCGCTGCCGAGGCCGCCCAGGCCAATCGTGCCGGCAACCCGTTGATCGTCCTGTTCAGCCGTAGCGACTGCAAATACTGTGAAACGGTCAAGCGCGATTACTTGAAGCCGCTGGGCAAGGACCCGCACCATCGTGGCGTTTTGATACGCCAGATCAATCAGGATAGCGACGCCGTGCTGACTGACTTCAATGGCGGGAAAACCACCCAGGCTGCCTTTGCCAGCGCCGAAAACATCAAGCTGGTGCCGGTCGTCGCCTTTTATGGCCCGAACGGCAACCAGCTGGCCGACCGGCTCGTCGGTGCAGGTGTGGCGGACTACTACCCGTCCTATCTGGAAAACGCGATAGAAAAATCCGCGGCAGCCCTCAAGCCACGCTGACCCTGCGCCGGCCGCAGCGGCGTCACTAGAGCACGATGGCCAGCGCCAGCGGCAGGAAAATCAGCGCGGCCAGATTGCCGATCAGCACGATCGACGCCACCCGTTCCGGTTCCTGCCGGTAACGTTCGGCAAACAGGAAATTCAGCACCGCCGGCGGCAGGGCGCCGAAGACCAGCAGCATCGCTGCTTCACGTCCCTGCAACCCAAGCAACTGGATGATCCCGGCGGCGATCGCCATGCCGACCAGCGGGCGCAGCAGGGCGCTGCCGGTCGCCAGTCGCCATTCGCGGAACGAGACATCAGTCATCCGTACACCGAGCGAGAACAGCAGCAGCGGCACCGAGATGTCGCCAAGCATCTTGATGGCGATCAGCAGCGGCTGCCAGATCGATATCTCGAGCATTGCCACGGTCAACCCGGCCAACGCGGCAAAAACTACGGGCACCCGCCACAAGCTCAGGAGCCGGGCCGTCGGGTCGAGCAGGCGGGCGCCCAGCGTAAAGTGCAGGGTATTTTCGACCATGAACAGGATCACCGCCGCCGGCAACGCGTCCTCGCCCCAGGCCAGCACGGCGAGCGGCAACCCGATGTTGCCCGAATTGTTGAACATCATCGGCGGCACCAGCGTTTTCGGCGAAATGCCGATCAGCTTCGCCAGCGGCCAGGCGAGCAGGCCGCAGGTCGCCAGAAACAGCAGTGCACCGAGCGCCAGCGGTGCGAACGCTGCAAGATCGAATGCCTTCCCGGCCATCGCCGCAAAAACCAGCGCCGGCACGAAGACATCCATGTTGAGCCGGTTGGCCACGGCCATTTCCGGCTTGTGCCGGCGGCCATAGAAATAGCCCGCGGCGACAATCCCGAAAATCGGAAACAGGATCGCGGCGAGCCGCAGCCCCAGGCTGTCCGGCGTCACAGCACGTAGCGCGAAAGATCCTCGTCGGCCGCCAGTTCACCGAGGCGCTGATTGACGGTGGCGGCATCGATGACCAGCTTTTCCCGACCCGCTTTGCCGGCCTCGAAAGAAATCTCCTCGAGCAGTTTTTCCATGACCGTATGCAGGCGACGGGCGCCGATGTTCTCGGTCTTCTCATTGACCTGATAGGCGATTTCGGCCAGCCGCCGGACCCCTTCGGCGACGAATTCCAGCTCGACCCCCTCGGTTTCGAGCAGGGCCTGATACTGGCGCGTCAGGCAGGCATCGGTCTGGGTCAGGATGCGTTCGAAATCGGCGACCGACAGCGAATCCAGTTCGACGCGAATCGGGAAGCGTCCCTGCAGTTCGGGAATCAGGTCGGACGGCTTGGACAGGTGGAAGGCGCCGGAGGCGATGAACAGGATGTGGTCGGTCTTGATCATGCCGTACTTGGTCGACACCGTGGTGCCCTCGACCAGCGGCAGGAGGTCACGCTGCACACCCTGGCGCGAGACATCGGCACCCTGCATTTCGGAACGGCTGGCGATCTTGTCGAGTTCGTCGAGGAAGACGATGCCGTTCTGCTCGACCGCCTTGACCGCCTCCAGCTTGACCTCCTCGTCATTGACCAGTTTGGCTGCCTCCTCGTCGGTCAGCAGTTTCAGGGCTTCGCTGATCTTCAGCTTGCGCGATTTCTTCTTGCCGCCGCCGATGTTCTGGAACATGCCCTGGATCTGCTGGGTCAGTTCTTCCATGCCGGGCGGCGCGAAAATTTCCGCCTGCATGCCGGGGGCGGCGACGTCGATCTCGATTTCCTTGTCGTCCAGTTCGCCTTCGCGCAGCTTCTTGCGGAATTTCTGGCGCGTGCCGCCATCGGCTGCGGTCGACCCGGAATTTTCATCGGAAAATCCCGAACCACGGGCCGGCGGCAGCAACACGTCGAGTACGCGGTCCTCGGCGGCATCCTCGGCGCGGGTGCGCATCTGCTTCATCGCCCGCTCGCGGGTCGCCTTGATGGCAATTTCCACCAGATCGCGGATGATCGTCTCGACATCACGCCCGACATAACCGACTTCGGTGAATTTGGTCGCCTCGATCTTGATGAAGGGCGCGTTGGCCAGACGTGCCAGACGGCGCGCGATCTCGGTCTTGCCGACACCGGTTGGGCCGATCATCAGGATGTTCTTCGGGGTGATTTCCTGGCGCAGCGGCTCGGCCACCTGCGCCCGCCGCCAGCGGTTGCGCAGGGCGATCGCCACCGATTTCTTGGCCTTGTTCTGGCCGACGATATGCTTGTCCAGTTCGGAAACGATTTCCTGCGGGGTCATTTCTGCGCCGCCACTCATTCGAGCACCTCGATCGTGAAATTGCGGTTGGTGTAAATACAGATGTCGCCGGCGATTTCCAGCGATTTGGTGACGATGTCGCGCGGCCCGAGCTCGGTATTTTCGAGCAGTGCGCGCGCGGAGCTCTGCGCGTAGGAGCCGCCGGAACCAATGGCGACGATGCCCTGCTCTGGCTCCAGCACGTCGCCGTTGCCGGTGATGACCAGAGAAACCTCATTGTCAGCGACCGACAGCATTGCCTCGAGACGGCGCAGGGCGCGGTCGGAACGCCAGTCCTTGGCCAGTTCGACGGCCGAACGCATCAGGTTGCCCTGGTGCTTTTCCAGTTTGGCCTCGAAGCGCTCGAACAGCGTGAAGGCGTCAGCCGTTCCACCGGCGAATCCGGCGAGGATGCGGCCCTGATAGAGACGCCGCACTTTCCTTGCGGTCGCCTTGATGACGACATTGCCCAAGGTGACCTGGCCGTCGCCGCCCATGGCGACCGAACTGCCCCGGCGCACCGACAGGATTGTCGTGCCGTGATATTGCTCCATGATTATTTCCTGAAATTAAGACTTGGGAACGACGATGCGGGCAAACTTGTTGATGCCGACAACGGCCATCAGTTCCGCGACCAGATGGTTCGGGCTACGGATCGTGACCTCGCGCCCGCTGCCCTTCAGTGGCGAGAGGCGATTGACCAGTTGCCCGGCCGAGAAGAAATCGAGCCGGCGCACGTCTGAGAAATCGAGAACCACATGATCCTGCAGGTTCAGCACGGCAATCAGGTCATCGAAGCGACTGCCCTTGATTTCACCGCTCAGGTAATGCGCATCGTCGGCTGGCGCTGCATCGGACTTTCTCGCCGGCAGAACCGGGGCCGTCACCGCCTCCCACGACGGCGGCGAGCGCTCGAAGGTTACGGCAAAATCGATGGCGCATTGCTCGAAATCTTCCTGCGTGCCATAACGTTGCAGTAGTTCGAGAAGCAGCAACCAGGAGCGCGCGTTCTGCGCCTCGCCAACCACCAGGCGCGCTTTCAGACGCGAGATCATGCTCTCGATCTGTTCGAGCACGATGACCGCCCCCTGACGCCGGGCATTCATCAGCATGTCCGCCAGACGGCCGGCGATCTCGTCATCGCAGCCGAGCAGGCGGCTGCAATCAACGCGCATCGGCCGTTTCAGCTTGAGTGCATCAGCCAGCGGCGAAAGAACGCTCAGGTCATCCGAAGTCAGGACACCCTGCAATTCGCAAACGATGACACCCGGTCCGGCCGACGGGGCTTTTGGCAGCACTTGCCGCCAGGTGGGCGGCGACATTTCGCAGACCTGAACGAATTCGGCCGCCAGTTTGTCGAATGCCGCCCGATCACCGCTCAGCTGAAGGAAATCGAACAACATCTGCCACAAACGCAAGCCTTCGGTTCCCGGATAGGCACCAAGCAGCGATTCGAGCAACGGACGGACGACAGCATCCTGCCCGTTGGCGTAGAGAACGGCGATCTGCTCGATATCGGACTGGATCGACTCGGCGCCATGATTGACGTCGATCGCCATGACGTTCGACTCGGTGTACTCGCGGTCGAAGTCGGACATGACACGCGCCATCTCTTCCTTGCTTTTCGGTTGCGCCGGGATACCGGCGGACGGCGCATCAGGAACGGATGACTTGTCAGACGTAAACTCGAGATCGGGCAACGGCTCCGGGGCTTTGGCGGGCTCCTCCCTTGCGCCGGGCAAAACGGAGTGTCCGGAATTGGGGACAGCCGGCGGCTTCGGGTGCATCACCTCGCGCTTTGGAAGCTTTTCTTCTTTCTTCTTGAACAGCGAAAAAACCATACTTACCTCAAATGCTGAACTGCTCTTTTAGCATGCCACACGGCGTCATGCAATGATCAACCCCACAGCGATCAGCAGCAACGCAAGGACCGGCCCGAATGGCTGATCCAGCCCAAGCGCCAACGCGAATGCCGCCACATAACCGACGAGGCCGATCGCTACCGCCAGCAGGACGCCATTGCGCCAGGTACTGGCGCGCCGAAAGGCGACCCATGCCGGCACGAAGACCAGCGCGAAGCCACCCATGACGCCCATGCTCATCGTCGCCAGTGCCAGCGTCAGCGCGGCAACCAGATCGAAGCCGAGGATCACGGGCCAGGCCCGCATCTGGCGCGCCTTCAAATAGTCGGGATAGACCCGCGCCAGCAGCAACTGGCGCGCCAGAAGGCGCAGCACGACGGCAGCAAAGATGGCCCACGGCAAGACCAGTGCCAGTTGGGAGGCACCTGAGAAATACAACTGGCCATCGAACAGCGAATGTCCCAACTGTTCGGCAAGCGGCTGGTTGGCGGCGAGCAGCACGGCCACCGCCCAGCCGGCGAGCAGCAATAGCGCGAATGCCGCACCCCCGGCCAGGCGCCGGGCGAACAAACGCTTGCCGGCGCCGGCCAGGGCGGCCGCCGCCATCCCGCCAAACACCGGCACCAGGCCGCCGACCAGGGCCAGCAAGGCGCCGGCAGCGGCGACGTGCGCGTAGGCGAGCGCGGCCAGCCACTCGTCGCGCAAACGCAGGAAACAACCCAGCACCGGCAGAACCAGCGCCAGGCAGAGGCCAGTCAGGAAGGGCAGCAGGAAGAGGTCAGACCACATCGACCACCTCGCGCAGCGTGATGACCTGATCGCACACTGCCTCGACAAATTCATGGTCGTGGCTGACGACCACGAGTCCGACACCCGTCCCGGCAAGCGCCCGCAGCGCGCCGGCCAGATGAGCGACGCCCGCCGCATCGAGGTTGTTGGTCGGCTCATCGAGCAGCACCAGGTCGGCCGGCGCACGCAGGATCGCCCACAGGCCCAGATAATGCCGCTGCCCACCCGAAAGCAGGTCGAGCCGCTCGTCAAGCCGGCCGACCAGCCACGGCGGCAATCCATCCGTCGTCGCCCCGGTCAGCGCCAGCAATTCGCGCCCGCTAAGCGGCAGGCCGGCCACCGGTGGAACATCCTGGGTCTGCAGCGCCAGGCGTAGCCCGGGGCGCTGTTCCAGCACGCCTGAAAATATCCGGGCGCGGCCGGCCAGCGCCGCGAGGAATGTGCTCTTGCCAACCCCGTTCGCTCCGGTCAACCCGAGAATTCGCCCGGATTCCAGCACGAAATCGAGCGGCGCAGTTGCCGGCTGCGACCAACCGGCAACCAGCGCCTGTGCGCGGATCAGTATCTGGCTCAATGCAGACCTTTCAACATACGCTGGACGGTATCGTCAAAAAGCCCGTAAAGATCACCTGCTTCGGGCGTTCCACCCACCGTAAAGGGCAACAGGATCGCCGGAATGCCCGCCTTGCCGGCGATCCAGAGGCTTGGGCCATCGCTCTGATATGCGGTGCGCAGCACCATTCTGGCCGGCGCACCTTGCTGGCCGGCAACCAGAGATGACAGCTGGCCACTGGTCGGCTCCAGCCCCGGCTTCGGCTCCAGCGTGCCCGTTACCTTGAAGCCAAGCCAATGCGCCAGATAGACGAATGAGTCATGGTGAGCCAGAGCCGGCACGCCGCGCAGAGGCGCCGCCTCCCTCTCCCAGCGGGCGATGGCCGTCCGCCATTTCTCGGCGAAAACTTTGTAACCCGCCTGGTAGGCCGGCGCGTTGGGTGGATCGAGTTCACCCAGACGCGCTGCCAGCGCCTCGCCGATCCGGAACAGGTTGCGCGGATCGAGCTGGATATGCGGGTTACCGGCGGCATGAATGTCGCCCTGGGAACGATCGAGCACCAGGGGCACATCGAGCATCGTCACGAACCGGGCAGCTTCGAAGTAGCCCGGCCTGCCGGGCTGGATGTTGGCATTGCCGGAATCGCGCAAAACCAGCGGCAGCCACCCGATTTCGAGATCGGCGCCGGTCGCCACGACAAGATTGGCGCGGCGCGCCTGGGCCAGCAGAGATGGCCTGGCCTGGATGCGATGCGGATCCTGCAGGGCGGTAGTCGCGGTGAACACGCTGACCTTGTCGCCACCGATTTCGCGGGCCAGCGCGCCCCACTCGGGCACCGTCGCGAAGACCTGCAAGGCCGCTGTAGCGGGAAGGCTGGCCATGGCCAGCAGGAACATCGTCATCAATCTGAACATTGTCGTGCTCCTCAGAACTTGTGCGCGCCATGCGCACCAAGGCTCATGATGTACTGGACGATCCACTGGTTATCAGTAATCCCGGTCGTGGATTTGTCCTGTGCGTACTGCAGGCGAAGACGGGAAAACTCGCTCCAGCTGTAATCGACCATCGCCGTAGCACGTTTGGGACGGTAATCCTGAACAACCAAGTTGGCTGCATTGATCCCGAGGTTCTGCACGCCGCTGGCCAGTTGGTCGTAGCGCAGACCGGCGCGCCACTCGGGCGCAAACTGGAAAACGCCCTGCGCGTACCAGCCGCTCTGGCGGGTGGAGTAGTTGCTGCTGACGGGCTCCAGGCAGGCATTGCCAAGGGCGGCCGGGTCGCTGCAGGTCAGCGAGCCGTCGTCCCGGCGCTGAAAATATTCGCTCTGGAATTTGAAGTTCTGATACTTCGGGTTGCCGTCGGGCGCCCATTTCCAGACCACGTCGGCCAGCCAGGTGGCGGTATTGCCGCTAAATGAAGCTTGTGCGTGAAGCCCGTTGACGTCCGTGAAATCGCCTTGCCGGTCGTCCGCCGAGGTCTTGAGGTAAGAGAGCCCTGCCCGCCAACTGTTCGAAAGGCCAAAATCATCGCCGGCGTGCGCATAAAGCGCCCAGGCGCCAGCACCGTTCTTGTTGCTGTCGGTTCCCGGATAATTAGCGCCACGGCCGATCTCGCTGCCAAATTCAAGGAAAACCGGCGTCGGCGCCAGCCACTTGAGCTGCAGACCATCCTCGGTAAAGCTCGCCGCGGGGCCGAACATGGCCGTGTACATCAACGGCGCATTGGCAAAATCCCAGGCGTGCGGATGCTGCTCGTTCAGATAGCCGATACTTGAGCGATAGCGCCCGCCCTTGAGACCGACGCCTTCACCGATGGCCAGCGACTGGAACCACGCTTCCTCGACGCCCACTTCGTCATCCTGGACGGCAAAGATCGCCTGGCCGCGCCAGTACGGGTCAATGCTGCCGCCAATCACCAGCTCGGTCTCGTTGATCGAAAAGCCGCGCAGGTTATCGAGCTGGTTCGGCCAGAAGCCGGTGATGCTGCGATTGGGAATGTCCTTCGTATTGACGTACTGCCCCTGCAGGATCAGCGAGACTTCGGGATTGAAGGCGCTGGCACTGCTCGGCGCAGCCGCGGCAACGGCGACCGGCGGCGGACTTTCCGCTGCAACCGGCCGTACTTCAGCAGCCGTTGCGGGCTTTGTCCTCGCCGAGGCTTCGGCCTCGGCGAGCCGCTGTTCGAGTGCTGAAATACGCTGCTCGTAAGTCTTTTTCATTTCGTCGATCTGGCTGCGGATGGCCGCAAGATCGGCATCGGAGGCCGCCTGAGCGCCGCACGAAACGGCAAGCAGGGCGGCCATCGCAAATGATGGCTTGTACAACATGGAATTCTCCTGAAAACGCTATGGACGCGAGCGCAGTTTCGATTGCTGCGGTCGACGGCAAAAAACGGGCGTTTTCAGGCGGAAGGCGGACCGCGCTGGGGTGCAGCAGGCGGCGGGAAGGCGCTGCGGCCGTGAGGGTCCTGCGCTTCGGGAACAAATGCCGCCACAATGATCGGCGGCAAGGCCGCCAGTGACGTCAGGGTGGCGCCAAGGTCGTGCGCCGCCAGACAAAGCTCGCAGACATGCCCCGGCAACCCGCTCTCGTTATCCGCCGCATGCCCGACGGCATGCGCCCCCGCCGCGAGTTGGGCGAACAGGAGTGCAGCGACGAGGAGGAGGTGGTGCAACCGATTCACAGCGCGATTCTAACCCTGATGGTCAGTCCGGAGTCCGCGGCGTGCTGCAAGCCGCAGGCAACGCACCGACGTCGATAGCTGACCTCGGGCGAAGGCACGCCAAGCCTTGGCGCCTCGGCATTTACAGCTTGAAAATCCATGTCGCGATGACGAAATAATTGAGCACGCCGAGGATGTCGATCGCCGTGGTCACGAATGGGCCGGTGGCGACCGCCGGGTTGACCTTCAGGCGCTGGAACACCATCGGCAGCGCCACGGCGAGCAGCGCGGCACCGGTCATGTTGCCGAGGATGGTCAGGCCGACGACCTGGCCGAGCGCCAGGCTGTTGTGCATGAAGTAGCCGTAGATGCCGAGGATCACCCCGTAGAAACAGCCGAGCAACAGTCCGACGCGCAGTTCCTTGAAGATGATCGGTACCGTGTCACGGACGTCGATCGCGCCAGTCGCCAGACCGCGCACGGCGACGGTCGCCGACTGCACGCCGACGTTGCCGGCCATACCCATGACCACCGGCAGGAAGGCGCTGAGCACCAGAACCTCGGCCAGTATCTCGTGATAAGCCCCAACGACGCCGGTCGCCGCAATGCCGCCGACGAACGCGGCGAGCAGCCACGGCAGACGAATCCAGGCGATCTTGAACGCGGAATGGGTGAGCGTTTCAGAATCGCTGGTACCTGCCATCTTCAGCATATCGCGAGTCGTTTCTTCTTCCATGACGTCGATGACGTCATCGACCGTGACCATGCCGACCAGCACGTTGTCGGCATCAACGACCGGCACGGCGAGCAAATGGTACTTGTTGACCAGCATGGCGACGGTCATCTGGTCGGCGTCGGTGGTCACCTTCATCACGCGCCGCGTCATCACGCTGTGCAGCGGCGTGCCGGTGCGGGCCAGCAGCAACTGGCGCAGCGAAACGACACCGACCAGCCGCCCGGCCTCGTTGACCAGGTAGAGATAAAAGATCATCTCGACGTCTTCGCGACTGCGGATGTTTTCGATCGCTTCTTCGACGGTCAGGTTATGTGGCAGCGAGAAGAACTCGGTGGTCATGATGCCGCCAGCGGAATCCGGCGCGTACCCCAGCAGGGTCTCGAGTTCTTCCTTGCTCTCCCAGTCGAGCAGCGCCATCAACTGGGCACGCTGGTTCTCGGGGAGGTCGCCGATCAGGTCGGCGAGATCATCAGGCGCAAGATGTTGCAGCACCGCAGCCATCCGTTCGATGGGCGACTCACGCAACACCCCGGCGCGCAAGTCGGGTGACAACTGGTGGAAGACCTCGGCCGCCAACTCGGTATCGGCAATCAAACCAAATACTTCCTCCGCATCCGCCGGTGGCAAGTCGTCGAGGATCGCCACCATGTCGGCCGGGTGGATACGGGCGATCACTTTCTGCAGCGGCACCTTGGCGCCGCGATGATGGAGGCGCTCGATGGTTTCGACGAGCCGCTTTTTCCTGGCGTCGTAGGCGCCGGATGCAATCGGCTTGGTTTCTACGTTGATCTGCATCTTGACCCCCCAATCAATGCGCGTGCGGAACAATTCAACCGACCAGTGTAAACACTTGAACATGCAGGGTCCAGCGGCATTACACACCTCGGGTCGATTCGCCAGGTTCGCGGAGCGGGCGCTCACCTGCGACGCAGGATCAGTTGACCTGGACCAGCAACCCCTTGAGATATTCGCCTTCGGGAAAATTCAGGGCCACCGGATGATCGGCCGCCCCGGCCAGCCGGCGCACAATGCGGGCCTCGCGACCGGCATCGTGCGCCGCCCCGGCGACGATCTTCTGGAACAGTTCAAGCCCGATGCCGCCGGAACACGAGTAGGTCATCAGCAATCCGCCCGGCTTTAGCAGGCGCAAGCCAAGCAGGTTGATGTCCTTATAGGCGCGTGCTGCACGCTCGGCATGTGCGGCGGATGGCGCAAACTTGGGCGGATCGAGGACGATCAGGTCGAACAGCCGGCCACCCTTGCGAAAATCGCGCAACGCCCCGAAGACATCGGCCTCCTGCCATTCGGCACGCTCGGCTGCCAGTTGCGGGTTAAGCGCCAGATTGGCCTGCGCCTGGGCCAGCGCCGGACCGGAGGAATCGATCGAGAGCACGCTCGCCGCCCCGCCGGCCAGCGCCTGCAGCGAAAAACCACCGGTGTAGCAGAAGCAGTTGAGGACATCCTTGCCGGCTGCCAGTTGCCCCAGCAGGGCGCGATTGTCGCGTTGGTCGAGGTAGAAGCCGGTTTTGTGGCCGCCGACGATGTTGACCGCCAGCTTGACCCCATTTTCCTCGATCGCCAACGGCGCCGTTGGCGCTTCGCCGTGCAGCCAGCCGGTGGTCGGCTCCAGCCCTTCGAGGCCGCGCACCTCGGAATCGGAACGCTCGTAGATGCGGGCGCAGCCGGTCGCCTTGACCAGACCGGCGACGATGGCCTTGCGCCACTTGTCGGCGCCGGCCGAAGTCAGCTGAACGACCACCGTATCACCGTACCGATCAGCGATCACGCCAGGCAGGCCATCCGATTCGGCGTGTATCAGGCGCAGCCCCTCTTGACCACGCAGATCGGGGAGCGCCTGGCGGCGCGCGACGGCAGCTGCAATGCGGCGCTTGAAGAAGGCATCATCGACCGATTCGTCGGGATCGAAAGTCCAGAAACGGGCGCGGATCTGCGATTTCGGGCTGTACGCCGCACGACCCAGCGGACGCAGGTTGTCGGCCAGTACCTCGACGGTATCGCCCGGTCGCGCGCGGCCTTCGAGACGCCCGACCGAACCGGCAAAAAGCCACGGGTGATGCAGCTTGAACGCGGAGCGTTCCTTGCCCGGCATCAGAATCAGTTGCGCCATCTTTTCTCGCCTTCAAATGAAAAACCCCGGTTACCTCGCGGCAACCGGGGCCCGACAAACCTGACAAAACTCAGGCGCCGAGCGCCTTGCGGTTGCGCGCATGGCATTCGGCGGCGTAGATGACCTTGAACATGGTCTTGCCGGTGCCCTTGAACAGGCGCTTGCTGGATTTGGAGACGCAGCGGCGCTCCAGGGAAGAACGGCGGGTACGGTTGATGGCCATGACTAACTCCTTGATTCCGGCGTATTTTCAAAACCGTGAATCATAGGGCTTGGCGGCATAAACGTCAATTGAAGCCTGATTTTTTGCGCATTTTCGTGGTTGACCGCATCAGGAACGCTTCGCCCGCGGATGGGCGCTATCGTAAACCTTTGCCAGATGCTGGAAGTCGAGGTGCGTATAGACCTGCGTCGAGGCGATGCTGGCATGGCCGAGCATCTCCTGCACCGCCCGCAGGTCGCCCGACGATTGCAGCACATGCGAGGCGAAGGAATGGCGCAGCATGTGCGGATGGACATGACTCGGCAGACCGGCGAGTATAGCCTGACGCCCGAGCCGCAGCTGGATGGAGCGATGACTGAGGCGAGAACCGCGGCGGCTGACGAACAGGGCTCGCTCACCTTCGGCTGCCATCTGTTCGCGTACATCGCGCCATGCGGCAAGCGCTTCGCGCGCCCTGGCACCTACCGGCACGATGCGCGCCTTGCTGCGCTTGCCGAGGACACGGACCTCACCTTCCAGAACGACGCTTTCCAGCGCATCGACATCGAGCGCCGCCAGTTCCGCCAAGCGCAACCCGGACGAATAGAACAGTTCGAAGATGGCCGCATCGCGGCTGGCCAGCACGGGATCGTCGACATCGTCCGGAGCCAGCAGCGCGGCGGCCTCGTCGACCGAAAGCGCCTTCGGCAGGCGCCGCGGCGACTTCGGCGGACGCACACCCTCGCAGGGATTGGCGGCGACGCTGTTGTGCTGCCCGAGCCATGCGAAATAGCCGCGCCAGGCCGAAAGCATGCGCGCCAGGGAGCGTCCGGAAAGACCCTGCCCGTGAAGCTGGGCGACAAAGCGCCGGATCTGGTGCACCTGCAATTCGGGCGCCGGAACGCCGCCTGCCAAGGCCAGCAATCGCCTCAGGTCGCGCCGGTAGTTGCTGATGGTATGCGGCGACTGCCGACGCTGCTCGGCCAGTTCGGCCAGGTAGTCGTCGACGGTCGCCGCGCTGCTCATGGCGCCAGCTTGGCGACGCGAACCAGCGCCGCCGAGATCATTTCACCCATCCGCTCAAGATACAGATTTCCCATCTCGGCGTAGAAACGCTGCCCTTCCTCGCTGCCCAGCGCCAGCATCCCGAAGGTATTGCCGCCATCACAAAGGGCAATCAGCGCCTGCGAGCGGATGCGCGATGCCTGCTCGCCGAACCAGGAAGTCGTACCGAATCCGGATGTCGAGCCGCAATAGGGATGGGTCAACGTATCGGCAAAGACCTTCAACTCCTCGGCAACTGCTGCAAACTCCGGCAGGTCGCCAACGCCCTCGGGTTTCTTCCACAGGCGCAAAGCGACATGCGGTACGGCGAAGTCGTCACGCAAGTGAAGGTTGAGCAGATGGACAACCGCCGAAAAGGTATCCACAGCGATCAGGCCCACCGCGAGGCGATGCACCTTTTCGCTGATCTGGTCGTTTTCCTCGCCGAAGGCGATCAGTTCCGCCAGCTTGCTCTCGGTCTCGCGGTTCTTGTCGCGCAGCGTCAGCATCTGCCGCTCGGCCAGCGAAACTGCGCGCCCACCGTGCGGGTGCGGCACATAGATCTGAGCCAGCAGATCGGCATATTGCTCGAAGAAGGCCGGGTTGGATTGCAGGTATTCGGCGACATCTTCGGCGAAAGGGGCGCTCATAATTCGATTTCTCCAGTAAAAACAGTGACGGCCGGGCCGCTCATCATGACTGGCTGGCCCGGGCCATCCCAGGCGATCGCCAGGTCGCCGCCGCGCGTCGTGACGCGCACCGGAGAATCCAGCAGGCTGCGCCGGATTCCGGCCACTGCGGCAGCACAGGCCCCGGTACCGCAAGCCAGCGTCTCCCCCGCACCGCGCTCATAAACACGCAGTTTGACGGCATGACGATCGACCACCTGCATGAAACCGGCGTTGACCCGCTGCGGAAAACGCTGGTGGCTTTCGATCAACGGGCCCTGCGTGGCAACCGGCGCGCTGTCGACATTGCCGACAAGCTGCACCGCATGCGGATTGCCCATCGAGACCACGCTGATTTCGAGCGTCTCGCCGGCGACTTCGAGGGCATGGATGACGGCATCGCCGTCGCCGATAAAGGGAATCTCGGCCGGCAAAAAACGGGGAATTCCCATGTTGACCGTGACATTCCCGTTTTCGTCGAGGCGCGGCGCGATGATTCCGCTTTGCGTCTCGACCCTGATCTCGCGCTTGTCCGTCAGCCCCGCTTCATGGACGAAGCGCACGAAACAGCGGGCGCCGTTGCCGCATTGTTCGACCTCGCCGCCATCGGCGTTGAAGATGCGGTAGCGGAAGTCGACACCGGACTGCGTCGGCTCCTCGACCAGCAGGATCTGGTCGCAACCGACACCGAAATGGCGGTCGGCCAGATGGCGCAGCTGTTCCGCGGTCAGCGAAAGGTGCTGGCGAATGCCATCAAGGACAACGAAATCGTTGCCCAGACCATGCATTTTCGAGAATTCAAGCTTCACGGACCGCTCCACATCATGATTTGAAAAGAATAGCAGAGACAGTCAGTTATCTCAAACTCTTAAAGTTTCTTCTCCATCACGAAATCATCCATGACAAAGCCGTGGCCAATGTCGTCCATGATCGACTCACGAACGACGAATCCGTATTTCTCGTAGGAGCCGATCGCCTTGGTATTGCGCTTGTTGACCGCGAGGATCACGCACGGATAGCCAATCTTCTTTGCCCGGGTCGCCACATGCTCGATCAGCTGGCCGCCGACACCCCGGCGCTGCACATCCGGGTGGATATAGAGCTTGTCGAGCTTGAACTCGCCCTTGTAGAGCTCGCTGAAGGCGAAGCCGACCCGTCGTCCGTCGAGAAAAGCCTGATCGAGCCATTTGTCGGCGTCCTCGATATCGTCGTACAGGCGCTCGGCACCGTAGCGCTGTTCGAGCATGAAGTCGATCTGTTCCTGGGTGATGATGCCCGGGTAGGTCGCCTGCCAGATTTCGCGGGCCAGCGCCGAGATGGCAGGCACGTCCGGTGGCGTGACGGGGCGGATTTCGATTTTCAGGCTTTCTGTCATTTGTAGAACCTCTGCTCTCCGGGTGGCCGGGTCTTGAAACGCTTGTGCAACCAGAAATACTGCTCCGGCATGCGCAGTACCTGGCTTTCAATGAAACGATTGACGAACGCGGTATCGGCTTCGACGCTTTCACCAGGGTAATTTTCCCACGGCGGCATGATTTCCACCTCATAACCGTCAGGCACCTGGTGTGCGATGCACGGCACGACCCGCGCACCGGTCAGCCGCACCAGCCGCGAGAGGGTCGGAATGGTCGCCGCCTGGACACCGAAAAACGGCACGAAAATCGACTCCTTGCGGCCGAAATCCATGTCCGGCAAGTAGTAAAAGGGATAGCCATCCCTGAGTGCCTTGACGATCCGCCGCATGCCCTCCTGCCGGGACAGAAGCAGCAATTCGTTGAAGCGCGTGCGGCCGCGATAGAGCAGTTGGTTGAATACCGGGTTCGACTGGTTGGAAAAAACGCTGCACGCCTTGCTGAGCATTGACAGGCGCAACCCTGCGGCATCGAGACCGACGAAATGTGGACAAAGGACGATCAGCGGGCGATCGTCGGGATAGTTCAGGTACTCGGTGCCGGTTACGCGTATGGTGCGTTCCAGGCGCTCCCTTGAAGCCCACCAGCCCAGCGTGCGGTCGAGGACGGCGCGAGTGAAGGCGACGAAATGCGCGCGTGCCAGTTTTTCTCGCGCGGGCTGCGGCATTTCCGGAAAGCACAGGCGCAGATTGGTCAGCGCGATGCCGCGCCGCGCCCGCGCCAGAACGAACAGCAAGCGGCCAAGCCCCCAGCCGAGTG
Source organism: uncultured beta proteobacterium (assembly GCA_963741765.1). GTDB lineage: Bacteria > Pseudomonadota > Gammaproteobacteria > Burkholderiales > Rhodocyclaceae > Azonexus. Next base: position 21,599 of record CAVUJN010000013.1, on the reverse strand, counting down.
CGCGCAACAACGGCAAGGGCAGCCAGTGGAGCAGCCAGAGCAAGGCGATCGCCAGGTACGAGAGAATGGTTTTCATGCCTCAACCCTGCTCCGGCGGCGGCTCGGCGCCGCCCGGGCGCTTGTAGCGGTTGTAACCCCAGAGATACTGGGCCGGGCACTCGCGGATCAGCGCTTCGATTTCAAAATTGATCTGCTGCGCGCGGTTGACCGTGGCGCCGGCCAGCGGACTGAGCGGCGGCCGGATATGCAGGCGAAAGCCACGTCCGCCCGGCAAACGCTCGCCCCAAGCCATCAGCGTCGTCGCGCCGGTTTCGGTAAGGCGGCCGGCGAGCGTCATGGTATAGGCCCAGCGTCCGAAGAATTTCAGCCAGACACCCTCGCCGACCTTCGGCGCCTGGTCCGGCAGCATGCCGATAGCCTGCCCTTTCTTGAGCGCCTTGATCAGCGCGCGCACGCCTGACACATCGGCCGGCGCCAGATGCAGGTGCTCGCGCTGGCGGCCGCCGAGGATCATCTGCTGGATCGCCGCTTGGCGGGGCGCCCGGTAGAGGACCGTGATGTCGCCGAAACCCGAGTAGTACTGCGCGGTGATCTCGAAACAGCCGAGGTGCGGGGTCAGGAAAATGATCCCCCTGCCGGCGCGTTGCGCTGCCTCGACATGCTCCCAGCCATGCACTTCGGCCACCAGTGTGCTGGCTTCAGCCTGCGGCTTCGACAGGATGCGTGCGAGTTCCAGCATCTGTTTGCCCGCCGCGCCGATCGTCGCCCGCCGGACATCGTCACCGAGCCCGGCTTGTCGGACGTTCTCCTGCAGATGGCGGCGATAGGTCGGCGACAGCAGATAGGTCGCCCAGCCGGCCAGCGCACCGAGAACGTGCAGCAGGCCCAGCGGCAAACGACCAAGGAGGCGAAACAGAAAAACCATACTGCCCCGGGGGTTGAAACCCGCCGTGAAAAGGCTATCATTATGGCTTCGCCGAGTTAAACAGACAACTTGCAGGGCGATTTACAAATACTGCTAAAGCGTCACCGCTCGTGGTCCGAAGCCGGTAACGCCGGATCAAAGGACCACTGGAGCAATTCTTATGAGCGATTTTCTCTTCACCTCGGAGTCGGTTTCCGAAGGCCATCCCGACAAGGTTTCGGACCAGATTTCCGATGCCATCCTCGACGCCATTCTGGCGCAGGACAAACATTCCCGCGTTGCCGCCGAAACCTTGTGCAATACCGGCCTGGTCGTCCTCGCCGGTGAAATCACCACCAATGCCAACGTCGATTACATCCAGGTCGCCCGCGACACGATCAAGCGCATCGGCTACGACAATACCGACTACGGCATCGATTACAAGGGCTGTGCCGTGCTCGTCGCCTACGACAAGCAGAGCCCCGACATCGCCCAGGGCGTGAACAAGGCCTATGACGACGACCTCGGCCAGGGCGCCGGCGACCAGGGCCTGATGTTCGGCTACGCCTGTGACGAAACCCCGTCGCTGATGCCGCTGCCGATCTATCTGTCGCACCGCCTAGTCGAGCGCCAGGCGATGCTGCGCAAGGACGGCCGCCTGCCGTGGGCGCGCCCGGACGCCAAGTCGCAGGTCACCATCCGTTACGTCGACGGCAAGCCGGATTCGATCGACACCGTCGTGCTGTCCACCCAGCATTCGCCGGACATCAGCCTCGAAGACCTGCGCGAAGCGACCATCGAGCAGATCATCAAGCCGGTGCTACCGGCGGAACTGATCAAGGGCGACATCAAGTACCTGGTTAACCCGACCGGCCGCTTCGTCGTCGGCGGCCCGCAGGGTGACTGCGGCCTGACCGGGCGCAAGATCATCGTCGACACCTACGGCGGTGCCGCGCCGCACGGTGGCGGCGCCTTCTCCGGCAAGGATCCGTCCAAGGTCGACCGTTCCGCCGCCTACGCTGGCCGCTATGTTGCCAAGAACATCGTCGCCGCCGGCCTGGCCAGCAAGTGCCTGGTGCAGATTTCCTACGCCATCGGGGTTGCCGAGCCAACTTCGATCATGATCGACACCTTCGGGACCGGCAAGATCGCCAACGAAACCCTGACCGAACTGGTCAAGAAGCATTTCGACCTGCGCCCGAAGGGCATCGTCAATATGCTCGACCTGTTGCGCCCGATCTACCAGAAGACCGCCGCCTACGGCCATTTTGGCCGCGACGAGCCGGAATTCACCTGGGAAGCAACCGACCGCGCCATCCTGCTCAAGTCCGACGCCGGCCTTTAGCCCACCCCCACCCGGGCAGTCCGAATTTCGGGTTGTCCGGGCGGTTGACCGCACCGGCCACTCGCCGGATGCGAAAATCAGTTTATAATCCTCAACCTACCGAGGAGCGCTGCAGGGGATGTCTCTCTCAGGCTCGGTTCTAAACTGCGCTCACCCAATCAACCCCGTGCCGGGCACGGGATGCCGGGTGAGCATCCCTCCCGGCCACAGTTCATCAGGAGCTTACTGTGGCTGAATTCAAAGACTACGTCATTGCCGATCTTTCCCTTGCCGACTGGGGTCGCAAGGAAATCAGGATCGCCGAAACCGAAATGCCCGGCCTCATGGCCATCCGCGAGGAATTCGCGAAGGCCCAGCCGCTCAAGGGCGCGCGCATCACCGGTTCGCTGCACATGACCATCCAGACCGCCGTGCTGATCGAGACGCTGACCGCGCTCGGCGCAGAAGTCCGCTGGGCCTCGTGCAACATCTTCTCGACCCAGGACCACGCCGCCGCCGCGATCGCCGCACAGAATGTCCCGGTCTTCGCCGTCAAGGGCGAAACCCTGGCCGATTACTGGGACTACACCCACCGCATCTTCGAATGGGCCGATGGCGGCTACTCGAACATGATCCTCGACGACGGCGGCGATGCCACGCTGCTGCTGCACCTCGGCGCCCGCGCCGAGAAGGACATTTCCGTGCTGGCCAAGCCGGGTTCCGAAGAGGAAACCATCCTCTTCGCCGCCATCAAGGCCAAGATCGCTGTCGATCCGACCTGGTATTCCGTGCGTCTGGCCGCCATCAAGGGCGTCACCGAAGAAACCACCACCGGCGTCCATCGTCTGTACCAGATGCACCAGCGCGGCGAACTGAAATTCCCGGCGATCAACGTCAACGATTCCGTCACCAAATCGAAGTTCGACAACCTTTACGGCTGCCGCGAATCGCTCGTCGATAGCGTCAAGCGCGCCACCGACGTCATGGTGGCCGGCAAGGTCGCCCTGATCGCCGGCTACGGCGATGTCGGCAAGGGTTCCGCCCAGGCCATGCGCGCCCTCTCGGCCCAGGTCTGGGTCACCGAGGTCGATCCGATCTGCGCCCTGCAGGCCGCCATGGAAGGCTACCGCGTGGTCACCATGGAATACGCCGCCGACAAGGCCGACATCTTCGTCACCTGCACCGGCAACTACCACGTGATCACCCATGATCACATGGCGGCGATGAAGGACCAGGCCATCGTCTGCAACATCGGCCACTTCGACAACGAAATCGACGTCGCTTCCGTCGAGAAGTACCAGTGGGAAGAGATCAAGCCGCAGGTCGACCACATCATTTTCCCCGACGGCAAACGCATCATCCTGCTCGCCAAGGGCCGCCTGGTGAATCTCGGCTGCGGTACGGGCCACCCGTCCTACGTGATGTCTTCCTCGTTCGCCAACCAGACCATCGCCCAGATCGAGCTATTCACGCGCACCGCCGATTACCCTGTCGGCGTCTACACGCTGCCCAAGCATCTCGACGAGAAGGTCGCACGCCTGCAGCTCAAGAAGCTCAACGCCCAGCTCAGCAAGCTGACCGAGCAGCAGGCCGCCTACATCGGTGTGTCGACCGACGGCCCATACAAGGCCGAGCATTATCGCTACTGATCGGGCAAGCTGTTCGGCGAGCCGCTTCGGTGGCTTGCCGCACCCAAAAAGGAGACCCTGCATGGAATCCATTCGGATACGCAACACCCGACCGAGCGACCTTCCGGAACTGATCGCGCTGCAGACACGCGTTTACCCCGATATCCCGCCGTGGAGCCTGACCAAGCTGCAAAAGCAGCTGGCCATCTTCCCGCAGGGGCAAATCGTCGCGGAAAGCGAAAATGGCCTGGTGGGTTCCGCCAGTTCGCTGATCGTGCTCTGGGACGACTGGTCCGAGTCGCACGACTGGAACGAAATCACCGGTGCCGGCACCTTCGACAATCACAACCCGCTGGGCAAGACGCTCTATGGCGCAGAGGTGTTCGTCGATCCGACGCTCCATGGCGCCGGGATCGGTCACCTGCTCTACGAGGGGCGGCGAACACTGTGCCGCGAGATGAACCTGAAACGCATCATCGCTTGCGGCCGCCTGCCCGGCTACCACCTGCACGCCGAGCAAATGAACCCCGAGCTGTATGTGCAGAACGTTGTCTGGGGCGATCTGAGCGACCCGGTGCTTAGCTTCCAGATCAAGGAAGGCTTCAGCTATTGCCGTATCATGGAAAATTACATTCCTGAAGACAACGAATCTCTTGGCAACGCCGCGTTGATCGTCTGGCTCAACGCAGACTACGACCCGACCCATCCAACCATCATCCCTGAGGAAATCATCCTATGATCGTTCGAATAGCCGCCGTTCAGTACCTGCTGCGCCCCATTCACGACTGGTCCGGTTTCGAAAACCAGGTCCGCTTCATCATGAAAGCGGCTGGCGATTACAAGCCCCAGTTCGTCCTGCTGCCCGAAATTTTCACCACCCAGCTGTTGTCGTTCATGGACACCAGCGATGTCTGCGCCTCGGTGCGCAACATGCAGGACTACACCAAGCGCTACAAGGATTTGATGCTGGAGCTGGCAGCGCAGTGGAATGTGCACTTGATCGGCGGCTCGCACCCGACCGTTCACGAAGATGGCCGCCTCCTCAACACGGCCTATTACTTCACGCCCAGTGGCGAGATTTTCGAGCAGGACAAGATCCACCGTACGCGCTGGGAGCGCGAGAAGTGGAACACCGACGCCGGCGATCAGCTGCGCCTGTTCGAGACGCCCTTCGGAAAGATTGCCATCCTGATCTGCTACGACATCGAGTTTCCGGAACTGGCGCGCATGGTCTGCGAAGCCGGAGCTGACATCCTCTTCGTTCCCTCGTGTACCGACGACCGCCAGGGCTTCCTGCGGGTGCGCTACTGCTGCCATGCCCGCGCCATCGAGAATCAGGTCTTCGTCGCCATGACCAGCACCATCGGCAACCTGCCGGTCGAAGGCCTCGGCATGCACTACGGCCAAGCCAGCATCATCACGCCGTCCGACTTCCCGTTCGCCCGTGACGGCATCGCCGCCGAAGGCACGCTCAATGTCGAGCAGATCGTCGTCGCCGATGTCAACCTGAATGACCTCGAAGGCAACCGGCTCAGTGGCACCACCATTCCGCTCTACGACAAGCGCAAGGATGTCTACGAGCACCCGGTACAAATCTTCAAGGCAGGCTGATCGATTGAAATCGTTTCATCGCCGGGCCCAGCGTCTGGCGCCTTCCCTGCCGCCCGATGACAAACCAACGGTCGATCGCCACGGTCTTGTGCGGCTCGACAGCCTGCTCGTCAGCCACGGCCTGGCGCCTTCGCGCACCGCGGCGCAACGTCTGATCGCCGCTGGCCACGTGATGCTGGACGGCCAGCCCCTGCTCAAGCCGGCGCTCGAACTCCCACCGGACTGCGTGCCGACCGTCGCCACTGACGGCGACGAGCGCTTCGTTTCGCGTGGCGGCCTCAAGCTGGCCGGGGCGCTGGCCGCCACGGGCATTGCCGTCGCCGGCAAGATTTGCCTTGACGTCGGCCAGTCCACCGGCGGCTTTACCGACTGTCTGCTGCAGGCTGGAGCAACACATGTCGTCGGCGTGGACGTGGGTCACGGTCAACTACATTTCCGGCTCAAAAACGATGCCCGGGTCACCGCATTGGAAGGCATCAACTGTCGCGCGCTGAGCCCAGAAAATCTCGGCGCCATGCTGCCACAGGTCGGTTTCGACTTGGTCGTCGGCGATGTCTCCTTTATTTCCATGACCCTGATCCTGCCGCAACTGCCCGCCCTGTTGGCCGACGACGGCGACCTGTTGCTGCTGGTCAAGCCGCAGTTTGAAGTCGGCCCCGGCAACATCGGCAAGGGCGGCATTGTCCGCGACACCGCACTCTATCGCGAGGTCGAGGGCAAATTCCGCAGCGCCGCCCTAGCCCTCGGCCTGACCGTCGAGTCCTGGCTGGACAGTTCGATCACCGGCGGCGACGGCAATCGCGAATTCTTCATCTGGCTGAAAAAATGAAACCCGAAATCTCCATCGAATTCTTCCCTCCGCAAACGCCGGAAGGCATGGCGAAACTGCGCTCGACCCGCGCCGAACTCGCCAGGCTGAACCCGGAATTCTTCTCGGTCACCTATGGCGCCGGCGGCTCGACCCGCGAACGGACCTTCGCCGTGGTCAAGGAAATCGCCGCCGAGGGTTTCGTCGCCGCACCGCACCTTTCATGCATCGGCTCGACGCGCAACAGCATTCGCGAGATTCTGGCCGAGTACAAGGCAGCCGGGATCAAGCGCACCGTCGCCCTGCGTGGCGACCTGCCCTCCGGCATGGCCGAGACCGGTGAGTTCCGCTACGCCAACGAACTGGTCGAATTCATCCGCGCCGAAACCGGCGACTGGTTCACCATCGAAGTCGCGGCCTACCCCGAATGGCACCCGCAGGCGCGCAGTCCGAAGGACGATCTCGACGCCTTCGCGCGCAAGGTCAAGGCCGGCGCCAATTCGGCGATCACCCAGTATTTCTACAACGCCGACGGCTATTTTCATTTTCTCGACGAAGCCCGGGCGCTGGGCGTCGAGGTGCCGATTGTGCCCGGCATCATGCCGATCGCCGGCTTCACCAAACTGGCGCGCTTCTCGGACGCCTGCGGTGCCGATATCCCGCGCTGGATGCGCAAGAAGTTCGAGAGCTTCGGCGACGATACCGAATCGATCCGCGCCTTCGGTCTCGATGTCGTCACCCAACTATGCGAGCGCCTGCTCAAAGGCGGCGCCCCTGGCCTGCATTTTTATTGCATGAACCAATCGGGATTGACGATGGAGATCTGCAAGCGACTCGGCTGAATGCGCTTTCAGCAAACATCATGGAAATGACTTGGCAAACGGACTTTCGCAGGGAGGTCCGTTTTTTATTTGGCGATATCCCGGCGCGCGCAACCACGACCCCACATAGGAAATTGTCGTCCTCGTCAGGATGTTAATATCCAAGGCGGTGGGCGGACATCGGCTGTCCCGCAAGGCGTGCGGTACGCCGAGTTGAGTTTTTCTGGCATGGGGATTGAAAAGATTTCGATCACGCAGAAGTTGCCTTCTTTGACGCTACGGTTTGACTTGTCATGCCTTGCCGCTGCGACAACTACGCCTATCGTCCGGCAGTTGTTCGTTTCCGGGAAATAATGAGCAAGTATTACATCACGTCAGGGGTGGCAATCGAGGAACTCGTCATTGGCGAGAAGCTGGGTGCCAGTGATGCAGGAAATGTGTTTGCAATCATTGCTCCACTGCAACTTGCAGACAGCGTGGCCAAGATCTATCTCAACCCGAAGGCTTTTGATGCAGAAAAAATAGGCACTCTCGTCGAAAAAGTGCCATCGCAACTATGGGCTGTTTTGGCATCTGGCGCCCAGTACCCTCAATATGCTTGGCCGCAACACATCGTTTATGCCAAATCAGCGTTTGCCAAGGGGTTACAACCTGTTGGCTTCCTGATGCCCAAGATCGATTCACTGGCAACCGTTGCTCTCGATGCCTACTTTGAACCCTCGTCAGGCAAGACGAAGGGTCTTGATGCGCACAGGCTTGCACTCCCACGAAAAGTGGCGATTGCAATAAATCTCTGCAAATTGCTGGGCGAATTGCACACCAGGCAGGTCTACTGCATTGATTTCAAGCCGGAAAACATACTGGCAAACAGAAATGGCGGCCAGGTTACCCTTCTCGATTGCGATAGCTATGCCGTCATTTCAAACAATGGAAACTACTACCCTGCAACACATCTTTCCACGGGCTACGTCGCACCGGAAGTACTGAAGAGCAAGGGGGTCACCGCCGACCTGGCTGAGGCACAGGACCGCTTCGCGCTGGCGGCTGGCCTGTTTCGATTATTCAATTACGGAATTTCTCCGTTCTCGGGAACCACTAACAAAGGCTGGCGTGAAGCCGAAGGGGATGATGCACGCGTCGAAGCGGGTTACTACCCTTATGGACTCCATCCCAATCCAGCAATAGTCCCATCCCCCCAGTCCGTGCACGATTGCTTGCCGGTTTCGTTAAGGCAAATGTTTGATAGAGCCTTTCGGGAAGGAAAAGGGAGGCCAACAGCCCAAGAATGGGAAGATGTTCTGCGTGGTTTGCGCGAGAAGGCAAAATATGTCACCTGCAAAGAACATCCAAACGATCCGGAGCATATTCATTTCGCTGGGTTGCCCTGTTGCAGGTGCGAACGCGACAAGCGCATAGGGACGACGGAAGTCGGCAGCGCAAATCCTGAACCTTCAAGCATTAACGTTGACATCCAGAGCCCGAACAGTCAGAACGCAGCGCACACCACACCCGAAGCGCACTTGTCCAAGACTGCTTCCGGATGGCGGCACTGGATTATCTGGATTGTCGCGGTTGCCTTGGGAATCACCCTGCTGACATTTCTTGGCAATCGAGATGGCGACAATTCGTCGACCCACGTTCGTACTCCATTGCAATCGCCCCCGTTAAGTCAAACGCCCGGCGAGTCAACGCGTAGCGAGCCGGTTGCATCAATCAACCCGGCAATGCCACAAGCTGAAAGCCCGGGGCGAAGGCCGTTTACCAAGGAGGAGATTTATTATTGTCTGGAAATAGAATACAGGTTGAACGTAATCAGCAATATCCTTTCCGGATCCAATACGCCTGCGCCCGTCTCTTTGTTATCGGACAGCTCTGATTACAACGCGCGCTGCAAGAACTATGCGTTTTCCGGTTCCGACCACGAAGCCGCCAAATCGGCCTTCGAGCGCAACAAGGAGAGCATTCGTGATATAGCCCTTACAGAGGCAGAATCATTCAAGAAAATCGCCTTGCCCTCATCGCCGACTTCTGACGAGGCTGGTGATCAAGGGTTGCTGCCAAACAAGACTTCAGATTCAGGTGCTCAAAAACAAAGTGGGACTCCGCCGCTACAGCATGATCGGGCGAAAACGCGTGGAGCACCTGTCGCTTCGCTTCAGCACGAGAAACCTGCGGACTCAAGGGTCTCGCCCACCATGCCGGGCGGGGAGAATTCCACTGGGATCGATTCTCCAAATCGTGGCCATGCCGCTCGTACGCAGGAGCCTGTCCAAGTAAGAAATGACAGCGCGCCGAACCTTGGTCCTCGACAACAAAAACCGCTGAGTTCGAGCTTGTTGACCGCCATACAACGTGGTGACTTACCTACGGTAAATGAATATCTAAATCGCGGCACAAGCCCTAATGAGATTATGGCTAACGGAGCCCCAATTCTAAAGAATGCAGTCGTGAGTTCCGCCATGCCGGTGGCTGAGCTTCTATTGAGTCGCGGCGCTGACGTAAACATTAGAGATGCCAGTGGGAAAACCGCTCTATATTGGGCCAAACGCATGAATAACGAAGCTTTCGTTCAGATGCTACTGAAACATGGCGCACAGGATTAACGGGATGCAACTGATTCAGTTTGCTTGTCTGGCCAGGCACTTTGCCGGAAATTACAATTTCGGGTTTGACGCCATGTTTATCAGCCCAACGATCGAACACCCTGCCGCTAAACCAAGAACCTTGGTCTGTCCTGATGGCCTTGGGATACACACGGAAATCCGCCGCCTCGGTTAAAACAAGACGGTTACGGTCAACGTCAAAAAGCCGCGAAAAATCGCGGCTTTTTTCGTGAAGCAGAATATATCAGGCGGCTTGCGTGACGATCACGTTCTGCGCCGGCATCGGTGCCGGGAAGCCCGCTTCGCCCAAGGCCTCGCGAATCATCTTGTTCGTATCGAAATAGACCTGCCAGTAATTGTCGTTATGGCAGTACGGGCGAACCGCCAGCACCGGACCGACCAGGGTGAAATCGAGAATCTCGACATCCACCTTCGGTTCGGCCAACACATTCGGAATGGTGGCAATCTTCTCGCGTAGCAGCGCCATCGCCGCCTGATGATCCGCCGCACCGGAAAGCTGGCACTTGAGATCGACGCGCCGGAACGGGTTGTGCGTGTAATTCTGGATCGTGTCGCTGAACACCTTGTTGTTGCCGATGATGGTTTGCACGTTATCCGGCGTATTGATCGTCGTCGCGAACAGGCCCAGTTCGGTCACAGTGCCTGTCACGCCGCCGACCGTAACGAAATCGCCAACCTTCATCGGCCGCAGCACCACCATGAAAGCACCAGCTGCGAAATGTGCCAGCAGACCGGACCAGGCCATGCCGATGGCAACACCGCCGGCAGCGATCAATGCCGCAAAGGTTGTCGTCTGGATCCCGAAATAGCCGAGGATGCCGACAACCAGCAGCACGTTCAGAGTGACCGTAACGATTGAGCCCACATAACGTAGTACGGTCGGATCAACCTTCTGGCGCTCCAGCGACGCGCGCACCATATTGACCACGAATCCGATCAGCCAGCGACCGATCACCCAGAAGGCGACCGCGGCCAGAATCTTGATTCCCAATTCCGTAACCGTACTCAGAATCAGATCCTGATACCGCGAAACGTCATCCATATTCATAACTGTTCTCCGTGAGATAGTGGATCGCCATGATCAAGACTGGGATTTAAGGCTGAGTCATTTTAGAAGAATTTCAAATAGTTGGACAAACGGAATTATCACTTTTGGCCTCACCTTGCCACCCCTTTTCTTGACAGGAAATCCCCCCATCCCTATAATCCGCGCTCCCCAAGTCGGGTCGGTAGCTCAGTCGGTAGAGCAGCGGACTTTTAATCCGTTGGTCCCGAGTTCGAATCTCGGCCGACCCACCATCGCTTGAGGACAGGCGGGGCGCTAGCTCAGTTGGTAGAGCAGCGGACTCTTAATCCGTAGGTTGACAGTTCGAATCTGTCGCGCCCCACCAGAATAATCAAGCAATCCGGCGATAGCAGTCACTAACAATTCCGTCCGGGAACCGGCTTTGGGGAACCAATCGGGACCAAAGCACAAAAAAATGCCCAGCACACGCTGGGCTTTTTGCTTTCATGGGTCAGTCACGTTGCCATAACCATCCCGTGCAGGAAGCGGAGACCACCGCCACCATCGTCCTGCCGGATAATTCTGACGGCGCGATACCCAAACGGCGTCAGCAGCACCCCCTGACCGTTTCCTTCGTCAGCCAGTTCGCAGTAATTCTGCAGCCGAATCTTGATCTGGCATCGGGCGAAGCGCAGCATCAGGGTGTGCTGACGAGCGGCATAGTCTGCCCTGTCTTGGTCGGTCGGCTTCATGATCATATCGACCAGACCGGCGACTTGATCCCATGTCGCACATCCTGCGCAAACCGCGCCCGGATGTTTTCCAACAGCGTGCCGTCGTAGTCCGGCCGTTCGCAACTTTGGTAATCCAAGCAGTTGCACAGCGCCACCAGATCAGGCGGCGTGAGGTCAGGCACCGCATCACCCAAGTCGCAGGGCGTTACAGGCTCGGGGTTGCCGTGGTGGGCATAGCGGTAATTCACGGATTCGATATTGATCGCCTTCAACTCGTCGGCGAGGGCTTGTGCGTTGATGTCCGGGACAAGTGCGGCATAGGCGGTGGCGATGGTGGCAAGGTGCCGGTCGGTGCAGATGAATGCAGACATGGGTGTTCTCCTGTTTTGAGGCGTAAGGAAGCGCCGGGGTTGATGTAACGAAAGGGTGAAGGCGGGGCTTATGGCGAGAAGAGCATCGGTTCAAGTGCGACATCCTGCGCAGATGCTGCCGCCTCAAGATAGCCGGCCACTTCGGCGCCGCTGATCGCAAGCCAGCCATCAGCACCGGTGGCAGCGGCCGGCAGAGTGCGCTCCAACAATTCGGCGACCTTGAATGCCCCGCGTTCGCATTGATCGAAGTCTGCACCGCCTGCGGTCTCGACCGAGCAATACACGCTCAGTCGGTCGCCCCGGTTCTCGTTCGAGAGGCTGCGATAGAGGCGAGACACCGAATCGGTCACGGCGATCAGAACCTTGCCATCGGATTGCCTGCTGAATACTGCCCAGCAAGAAACCGGGTCTTCGCCGGTGAAGCCGCCAAGAAAAACCTTGTTCATAGCCATGCCTCCGAACACTCCTGCAGGCTGGCGTCATGCACATCCAGCACCGGGCGAATGGTGCCGTCGGCGTCGCGGCGATAGCCACCAGCCAAACACCAGCACACGGGCAGGCCGATTGCACGGCATGTCTTGAAGACGGCACGATCCCGACGACGCAACTGGTCGTCGTCAAGCCAGCCCCTGCCAAGTTCATCCTCGATATGCGGATCGGCGCCCAACTGCACGAGCAGTAAGTTACAGTCGATGAAGTTTTCGATGATCATGGCCGGCAGCAGTTGCAGCCAGCGTTCGGCGGTGCGTGGTGTGCCGCGCCCATGCAGAATCGGCAGGTCAAGCCCGAGGTGCTTGACGATTTCACGCACGCCGTCCGGGTCGTGCTGGTCCAGATCGAGCAAGCCGACACGCACGCCGGGAAGATTTTGCGCAGCGATGGCGATACCGTTCAAGGAACAGAATCCGGCGGCGTGCGCATAGCGGGCATGGTGAAAGCCAGAGGTCGGGCTAATGGCCCCGATACCGTTGCGCAGTGCTTCCTGAGCGGCGGCGAGCATACTTCCTGTGGTGTATGGCAGGCTGGTGGCAATAGCCCGGGAGCGATTTCCGAAGCCATTGCTGATCTCGCAGTCGAGCAAGGCATCCACGAAGGCAGGATCATGTGCCAGCTTGATCTGGTTGCGGGTCAGCGGTTCGAAGCTGCGGATGTCGAGCGGGATGCCGAGTTGCTGCCACGAGGCGACAGCCAGTGCAGGCTTGGCTGCTGACGGACTGAAGCTGGTGGTGGCGTTGGTTGCGACTTGGTGCGGATCATAGAAGATCGGCAGCGCCTGCAGGTTGTTGCCTTAGATGCGCTCCGGGGTGGTGGTGTTGATGGTGATGATCATTGCGATTCTCCAAATGAAAAAGCCGACCGGGACGTCCCGGCCGACAGTGATTATTGTAACAGATAAGCTTGCCTATGTCAAGCCAAAGTGTTACATTGCCGCCAATGGAGGATTCGCCATGAGCAAAGGGATCGAGGCGCCGGCATTGATGGCGCAAGGGATGACGCAGGCGCAGGTGGCCAAAGTGCTGGGCATCTCTCGGCAGGCGGTCGCCGATGCCCTGAAGCGGGCGGCGGTCAAGCAGCAGGTGCGAACCTGCTCCGAATGCGGGGGCGAGTTGCCGGTGGATACTCGGTCTGACGCGGCGACGTGCAGCGGCGCGTGCAGAGCGGCCCGGGCTCGGCGGCTTGCGCATGAGAAGAAGGTCGAGGCTCTGGCTAAGATCAACGCCGAGCGCGCAGCACTTGGCTACCCGCCGCAGTCCGAACTCATGTGATCGCGCACTTGCGCCCACCGCAACCTGCCGAATGTTCGGCCGACCCCCACCCCATGCCTTGCCGTACCCGGTCTGCCACCCCGCACACCCCACTTTGCGGCAATGGTGACCCGCGGATGCAAGCCCCCCAGTCACAGAGAATAAAAAACGAATTCAATCCGTCACTGCTTGACGGGGGCGGTTGCTAATCCAACTCTACCGGTTCAATGCACCCCGGCCCTTCCACCCTAACGCTGTTGATCGCTGGACTGACCGGGTAGGTGGCCATCAATTCCGGCCGGCAAGGCGCCAGCATCGCCTTCAGAGCGGCAGTATCATGGTTGTCGGTATCGAGCCATGCGTCGAACTGCTCGGGTTGCAGGATGACCGGCATGCGGTCGTGGACGGCCACGACATCCTTTCCTGTCATTCACGGTGGCACAAAGTTTCGGACACGCTCTCAACGCGGCTCCTATTTCACAACAAATGTGAAATGCACCACGGCGACTCTGATGGGCATGGCCTTAGGCTACGTTCATAGGAGAAATTGTTATGGCAAGCAAAGCAAGGATACCGCTCATCAAAAATGCACCTGTAGCTACCGTGGGTGATGATCATGGCGCTGGGCAACCCGAGATGCGCAACATGGCCTTTGCGCTTTTTCATCCCAGGGCACCAATGAGTAACGACCATTGGAAACAGATAGGTGCCTTACTTCAGAAGGCGAACGAGGAAAGGTTGAAGGTTGTTTCTCAAGAACCCTTAGCTGGCTTGCCCGAATCCAAGCAGCCTGAGTCCCTGATCCGGAGGGAATGATGAGCATGGCATCAAAAACCAGCGTATCGCTCGTCAAGAATGTATTTGTCGCCACCTTGGGAGATGGTCGGCGCATCAAGCATGTCGATCTGAACAAGATGGCCTATGCGCTGTTTCGCGCCGGCGTTCTGTCCAGCGACATCAATTTTGAATGGCGCGCGGGACTTCGCATGATCACTGCCGGCCAGCAGGTAGGTCTGATTGCGGAGATGACGCGTTTGAAACGCGAACAGCCCAAACTGACGATCGCAGCGTAAATGATCAAGCGACAGTTCAAGCCATGATCCGCTCCGAATTGATTCTACGACTGGCTGAGCGCTTCCCTCAATTTATTCAAAAGGATGTCGAGCTTGTCGTTGGTGAAATCCTGGGTGCCATCCACGGTGCTTTGGCCGCACAGGGCCGGGTCGAAATCCGAGGGTTCGGGAGTTTTTGTTTGAATTACCGTCCGCAGAGGAACGCGCGTAATCCGATGACGGGAGAACCGGTTCAGGTACCGGGTAAGCGGATGCCTCACTTCAAGCCCGACAAGGAACTGCGCGAACGCGTTGGCAACCGGCCGCTCTCACAGTCCCATTGATCTGCTTATCTGATGAGTTACCTGCCGTTCGCGTAGCTCGATGTTTCGGGATTGCTATGGCCGCTCCAAGACTGATTGCAGACGCTCGGTATTGGTGGACCATGGTCAGCTCCTCGGCCTGACCGGCCATCCAGGACTTGCTGCTTGGACGGCTGCACCTTGGCGCATTGCCGCCGTTCGAGGGGGGCGCCGAAAAAACCTGGGCCGACGAGTCCGGGTGACCGCTTACCAAAAAACGCTACTCACACTTTCGACCCAAAACGGCCTGATGTCTTTCGGACCGTGCCATGGCGGCCTTGTGATCCTCAAGCTGCCGGTCGAGTTTTCTAACCAAGCAGCCTGAATCCACAAACTGGATATCCCCAATTGCTTTTCACAGCCGCTCGGAAACTTGCTCTATTTTTCGCTTTTAAGCCGCTTTGAACCCTCCAATAGCGGGTGCCACCCGTATACGAGAGAGATCATGAAACTGTCCATCTGCAGATCCCCTGGCCCATTGTCGTTGACGGTCGACTTGTAGCCGAGGGTCAGGTTCAGGTTGTCGTTGATGGTGTACCCCAAGGTTACGCCGAAACCGAGGTTGTTGAGTTTCTGCCCCTGGGTGACGCCATTGATACTCGCCTGGCCGCCGCTGTACCACGCCGCGTCGAGGGAACCCCAGAGTTGTTCCGTGAAGTCGCGGGTCAGGTGGGCGTCCAGCTGGAACATCGGATCGGTCTTCAAGGTCTGCCCGACATAATCGGAGTTGTCGCCGAATATCCAGACGGCCGGCAGGAACTCCAGCGTCGTGCGCCGGCCCGGCACCCAGTCGCCGAGTTGCCAGATCACGGGCAAGCCGACACGGCCATACCAGCGATTCTGGCCGATGTTGAGCGGCTTGCTGCTGTCGTACTCGCCGATCGGCAGTGCCAGGTCAGTGAGCAGGTCAACCGAGAAGCCCGGCTCGTAACGCAGGGCGTCGGGGATGTTCTTCTGTGCCGCCGGGCCGATGAGATTGATGCTGAATTCGAGCATCGGATCGCCGAATCCGCTGGCCGACTGGTTGAACGTCCGGCCAGCCACGGTCACGTCGCCCGAGATTCGCCCCATCGGCACGATGATTGCAGCAATGGCGGAGCGGTCCAGCAACGAGAAGGTGTGCGCGTAACCGATCAGGGCCATGGTCGCGTCGAAATTCGCGCCGGGCGTCACGGTATGGGCAGGGTCGAACGGATTGGTGTTGCCGCTCACCGAATTGACGATGACCGGCACCGCATTCGCATCACTCAGCCCCCGCAGGTAGAAGCGTCCCGGCGTCTGTGCCTGCGCCGCCAGTGGGCAGAGCGTACCGGCGACCGTCAGAAAAACGGCAACCCAGCGGGACCAGTGTGTCTTGTTCATGATGCCTCCCTCGTCTTCAAAGAAATTTTGTCCTTCGCGCCCAGTTCCGGGTCACGCAACCGCTCACGGTTTGGGATCGGCCACCATGTCCTTGGGCGGCACGAACTGCCGCTTGTAGATCAGTGGCGGGTAGCCCGGATCGTCCGGGACGCGCTGTGGCAGCTTGTCTTCCAGGGTTTCGAAGGTGGAACGGCTGGGCAGGATCACGTTGTTGGCCTGGACGTAGTCGTTCCAGAGGCCGAGCATTTCCTTCAGCTTGTCGGGTCGCTCCGCGGCGAGGTCGATACGCTCGGCCGGGTCGGTCGCTAGGTTGTACAGTTCCCAGTCGCCCTTGCCGAATGGCTTGTATTGCCAGCGCAGCTTCCAGTCGCCCTGCCGTACCGCACGATTGCCGAAGACTTCCCAGCCCAGATGGTCCTTCGTCGTGCGCGGCGACTCGACTTGTCCGGTCAGCATCGGCCCCCAGGACTTGCCCATGAGCGGCGGCAATTCGCTTCCCCCGGACGTCTTTGGATAGCTGGTGCCGGCCACTTCGAGCAGCGTCGGCATGATGTCGGCGACATGCATGATCCCGTGGTTGATGCTGCCCGCTGGCCGTTTGACAACTGGTCCACTTACAACCAGGGCATTGCGAATGCCGCCCTCGGCGACCCAGCCCTTGTACTGGCTGAAGGGCGTCATCGAAACCTGCGCCCACATCGGGCCGTAACCGACATACGAACCGGGATCCCCCCAGGCGTTGGGATGAGTCTGCGACCACTTGATTGCCGCATAGAGGAAGTCGCGCGTACCGGGCGTTCCCGCGATCTGGGCGAAGAGGTCAGTACCCTCGGCGCCGTTGTCGCCGAAAACGATGAAGATCGTGTTTTCGTACTCGCCGATTTTCTTGAGGTGGTCGATGAGCCGCCCGATGTGGAAATCCATGTTCTCCATCATGCCGGCGTAGAGTTCCATTTTCTTGCCGAGGAGCGCCCGGCTCGCCGGCGCCAGCACGATGGGGTCCGGCACGAACCACATGCGCTCGGCCAGCTGGGTTCCGGCGGGCATGATGCCGAGCTCGACCTGCCGCTTCAGGCGCTCCGCCCGCACCGCATCCCACCCCTTGTCGTACTCGCCGACGTGGCGATTGCGCCAGTCACGCGGCAGATGGTAGGGATCGTGCGGTGCCTGGTGGGCGACATAGGCGAAGAAGGGCTTGCCATCACCACGGTTGGCGTCGATGAAGCCAATCAGCTTGTCGGTATAGGTCTTGGTCGCGTAATAGTCATCGGGCAGTTTCGTCAGATAGCGTCCGTCCTCGGTGAACACCGACAGGGGCGAGGCGCCCGTGAAATTGGTCATGTCCCAGTAGCTGCCGGCGCCATCGAGCAGCGAGAAATCGCGCTCGAAGCCGCGCGCCGCCGGGATCAGCTCGGGCGCCTTGCCGAGGTGCCACTTGCCGACCATGTAGGTGTGGTAGCCGGCATCCCTGAGCAGTTGCGGCAGCGTCGCGACGCGGTTGTTGAGATAGCCTTCGTAGCCGACCGCGCTACGCTGATTGGGCGCCGTCCATTCGTCCATGTTGCCGAGGCCGTTGCGATGGGTATCGACGCCACTCAATAGTGTCGCGCGCGTCGGGGAGCAACTCGGGTTTGTATAGAAGTTTGTAAAGCGCACGCCCTGGCTGGCGAGGGAGTCCAGATTGGGCGTCCTGATCTCGCTGCCAAAGGACCCCATGTCGGCAAATCCCATGTCATCACCCAGAATGACGACGATATTCGGCCGGCGGGGGCTGTCTGCGGCCGTTGCAATGCTCGGGAAAGCGTATGTCGCAACCATGCCAACGAAACAGAGGATTCCCGCCAACCAACTCCGGCTGGACGGCTTTCCACCCGTTGCACGCGCCGAACCTCGCCGTACAGATTCCATTGACTGCACCCCCCTGTTAAACCATCCAAACTCGACCGCAATTGCCCGGCGCATTGCGGCTTGGTCGATCAAATCGAAGTTTCCCGCCTCGGGTCGCACAATGCCGTCGCCGCTGGTCTTCGGGCCTCGTGCCGCGTCACCGCTGGTGACACTCCTCACTGCTACACTAGCGACTCGGCGAGAGCCTTTTGCTCTCGGTCGCGTTGGCCGCATGCAGGCGTGGAGCATTGTCCGGCCAAGCCATTGAACCGTCTATCGGAATTCCGCAAAAGCCAAAAAATCGTGAAATCCCCAGCCACCAACGACCGAACTGCCGTCACTGTTGTCGAGATCAGCGATCCCACGGATGCCAACGCGGGGATCGAACTCATCGATCTGGACGCGGTACAGCTTCAGTCGCTGCCTTTTCGGGCACGACGTGTGGTTGTTCGTGCCGGGGCAGCCACAGTGGTGTTCCACTCGACCAACCTCCGCATGCGTACCCGAACACGCGTTTCCGAAGGACACGTCGCGTACGTCACCTTTGGCCCGCAGTCGCAAGGGACGGTCAATGGACTCCCGGTTCGCCCGGGTTTGATGCTTGCCGCCGGACCGGAGGCGGAGGCCAGGTTTGTCGTCAATGCCGGCTGGGAAAGCGTCACGATTCTGCTACCGCCACGGGATATCCGCGGCCATCTGGTGGCACGCCAGCGCGAAGGCGAATTCCGTCTGCCGGCGGGAATCGAGACGCTCGAGGCAAGCCCGGCGGCGGTATGCAGGCTGTTCGACTGGGGGAAGCAATTGACCGACACGGCCGCAGAGCAGCCTGCCCTATTCAATGAGCGGCAGGATGGGCTGCTTGCGGTGCAGGTCAACCTGATCGAGAACCTTCTGAGCGCTATCGGCACAGCCAATATTTTCGAACCCGGGCGCAGCGACCGGACACGGCAAAAGCGGAGTCTCGTCGTAAAGATTGCCGAGGAGTATGCGCTGTCGCAAAGGGGCGCCAATCTCTACGTGACTGACCTTTGCAGAGTCACCGGCGTAAGTGAACGTGCATTGGAGTATGCCTTCAAGGAGATCATGGGGCTGACGCCGGTAGCCTTTCTGGTCCGGCTTAGACTTCATCGGGTACGCCATGCACTCCTGGCGGCGGTTCCGGGATCGACCACCATCGCAATTGAGGCGCTCCGCTGGGGTTTCTCGCACTTCGGTGAATTCGCGCGCGCCTACAACGACTGTTTCGGCGAACTGCCTTCCGATACGCTGCTACGGGTCCGTGAATAGGCGGCGCTTGGGTAAGCGAGGCCCTACGATGGGGGCTGGTCGGGTAGGCGCCTGAGTCACCCCATGCCTGAGTCACCCCATGACTCCGGGCACCTGCTCAAGAGGCGAATGTCCGGTATCTGATGAACTAGCTACCGTTCGTGCAGTTCGACTTTTCGAGGCTGATACGACCGCTTGTGGCCGACAGCCCGCGGACAAGATCAATCCAGAAAGCGGCCGCACGGAATTCCAACATGCGGCCGCCTGTCGCAGGCTAGATTTCCGTCTGTTCCGAAATCTCCAGCGCGTCATCTACCTCGATGCCGAGGTATCTGACCGTACTTTCCAGCTTGGAATGTCCGAGCAACAGCTGAACGGCCCGCAGGTTCTTCGTCCGCTTGTAGATCAGGGTTGCCTTGGTTCTCCGCATGGAATGCGTTCCGTAGGCTGATGAATCCAGCCCGGCAGCGTCGGCCCAGTGATGCACGATCCGCGCATATTGGCGTGTCGAGACGTGGGGCGACCTTGCCACTCTGCTCGGGAACAGGAACTGATCTCCGCGCAAACGTGACTTCTCCAGCCAGGCCGACACTGCCGCCCTCGTCGGTTCCGTCAGCTCGAACTGCACTGGCCGCTGCGTTTTCCTCTGGATCACCATGGCGCGAGAAAGCACCTGGTTTCCGTGGGTGATATCTCGCACCCGCAAGCTGACGAGATCGCAGCCGCGCAACTTGCTGTCGATAGCCAGGTTGAACATGGCAAGATCACGGACCGCATGCGCATTTTGAAGGTGGATGCGGATGGCCCAGATGTCCTTCGGTTTGAGCGGTGGCTTCTGGCCGACGAGTTTTCCCTTGTTCCAGGCTTCGCGCTTGTTGATGGTTTCCATGACAGACTCCTTGGTTGTTGATCGGAGTCTGATTCTTTGCCACACATGGCGACGGCAACTATCGGGTAGGTTCGTCTATGCGAACTGTCGGCCACAAGCTGGCATAGTGACACCTAGAAATAGCGTAATACAAACGACAGGTAGCGACATTCCCCGACCTGGACATCCAACAGGAGCGACGTCCCCCACGATGAACATTGAAACCATTGCCGGACAGTTGGCCCAGGTCGGGTATATCGTCCTCGACCAGCCTCTGCGACGGAGCCAGTCGGCGCAGCTGTATTCCCGCTGCCAGGATGATGAACGCCAACGGTTTCAGCCGGCTCGGATTGGCCGGGGCGCAGACCGGCAACAACTCGACGCGGTACGCGGCGACGTGATCTGCTGGCTGGACGGCGGCGACGGTATCGATCACGCGTACATGGTCTGGATGGAAAAGCTGCGCAGCGGACTGAACGAGGCGCTTTATCTCGGCCTGTTCGATTACGAGTGCCACTACGCCATCTACGGCGCGGGCGCGGGCTATGCACGCCATTCGGACGTATTGAGCGGACACCGAAATCGCGTCCTGTCGACGGTGTTCTATCTCAACGAAGACTGGCAACCAAGTGATGGGGGCGAACTGGTGCTATTCGCGCCCGAGGGCGATGCCATCATCGATACCGTGAACCCGACCTTCGGCAAGATGATCATCTTTCTCAGTGAATCATTCCCGCACGCCGTGCTCACGGCGGGCAAGCAGCGGCGTAGCATCGCGGGATGGTTCCGGGTTCGGGATATCGCCTGATTGCGCCGGATTGCAGCCACTGAAAATTCGCGGTTTAGACGAGCGTCGGCTTCCTGGCACAGGACCCTACTCACCCTATCGGCCATCAGCGGGCATAGCGGCACCAATATTACGAGTGCCTCCAATGGCGGGAAACTGATCCGGAAGCTACCGCTCGACGCTATTGCTGGAGCGATCACTTCTCGCCTATAGCCGCCCTGCCGTCCTAGGGTTTGCTCCGAAGCGATCATTCAACGATAAGCTCAGCAGCGTACGTCAGCGGCCCCGCTGTAGCGAAATGTCATGCGCTATTCTCTTTAACTCGCTTTCATATGTCTCATACTCACCTAGGTGGGCACGCATCAGGCTTTTCCAAAGTCTTCCATGGTTCGGAACAAAGAAGTGGAGAAGCTCGTGGACGATGACGTAATCCCATAGC
>CAVUJN010000012.1:0-303937 GCA_963741765.1 uncultured beta proteobacterium | reverse complement strand
TCACACTGGCCGAAGCGCAATGGGTGCGTTTCGATATCCAGCCCTCGGCGGCACATCCCGGAGGCAGCCTGACCATCACGATCGAGGAACCGGAACCGGCTTTCCTCTTCCTGCGCTTTGCCTACCGGACGACGCTGGCCAGCGAACCGAATTCGGAAGAGCGTGCCTACATCGAGTACGTCAAATCGGCCTACCACCAGTCCGACGTCGATTGCGTGCGCATCATCCGCGCACTGGCGGCCGGCGGTCTGCCCCAGTAATCAATCAACGCCCAAACTGATGATGTACGTGCGAGTTGCAGACCTGTGGCCGGTGACAGTTCTTGGATTCAACCGGTCATCAGAGAGGAGATGCGCAATTAATTGGTACTGTTTCTTGATTTGATCTATATCAACAGACAAAATAGCTGGAAGCGATGTTCGATAGTCTAGCGATGACCCATTTTGCTAGAGTCATTGGGCATATTCTGCGAATGACCACGCAATTTATTTTCACCTTGGACCCTCATGGAAAAACAATTTAAACCATTGACAGCACTATTAGTCGCTTCAGTCTTGAACCTGCCTTTTCTTGAAGCAGCGAGAGCTGAGGTGTCACAGGAATCACTGAATTCCATCTCAATACCCAACAAAGTCGAGACGCCGATCGGGTCGCTTGATTTCTTCGACGGAGTGCCGTCGAAGGCAACGGCCGAGAAGGTCTACGACAACCTCGACCGCATGCGCGCCACAGGGGTGTTTCTCGACAATGTCGGCGCCGTATCGATGTATAGCGTTCGAACCGGCCTGGCCGATGCCGGGTCCAAGGGGGCGAACAGGATCGCCTTGTTCTCGCAGTTGTTGGATTCGCAGACCCTGGTTGTCACCGCCAACACCTCGACCTTGTATGCCTACACCTATACCGATCTCGCCCAGGATGGCCCGACCGTCATCGAAATTCCGCCCGGCATGCTCGGCTTTCTCGACGACGCCTGGCAGCGATTTGTCGGCAACATGGGCGTCACCGGGCCGGACAAAGGCAAGGGTGGCAAGTACCTCGTGCTGCCGCCAGACTACACCGGCAAGGTTCCTCAGGGCTATTTCCTGCTCAAGCCGCCGACGAACCGAAACTTCCTGTTCCTGCGTGGTTCGATCAAGAACGGCCTGAAGCCTGCGGTCGAGAACATCACCTCGAAGCTCAAGGTCTATCCGCTGAAAGACGCGGCAAAGCCGACCCCAACCGAATTCGTCGATATGTCCGGCAAGGCTTTCAACACCGTCTTCCCCAGCGACTTCAGTTACTACGAAAACCTCAATCAGATCGTTCAGGAAGAGCCGATCGACGCCATCAGCCCCGAGGTGCGCGGCGCAATCGCCGCCATCGGCATCGTCAAGGGCCAGCCTTTCGCCCCCGATGCACGAATGAAAAAATTGTTGACTGAGGCTGCCATGCTTGGCAACGCCACGTCACGGGCCATCACCTACCACCCCAGATTTGCGGGCGTCAAGATATATCCGGACGACCCCAAGAGCATCTGGTCCACGGCCTTCGCCAACAAGAACACCAGTTTTGAAGCCAATGGGGTAATGGGCCTGGACGCACGGGTTCTCTACTATTTCAATGCAGGTGGCGTCACACCTGCCATGGCCGCCACTCACGCCGGCGAAGGCTCGGATTACGCTTTGGCGGTTCTTGATGCCAGCCAATTGGCCTTCGACGGATCAAAAACCTACAAACTGCACCTGCCGCCGAATGTGCCGGTGAACGATTTCTGGGCTGTCACGATATATGACACGCAGACGCGCTCACAACTGCAGACCAGTCAGAAGTTCCCGACGGTTGGCAGCCAGACAGAAGGCATGAAGAAAAACGCTGACGGCTCGTACGACGTCTACTTCGCACCGAAGGCACCCAAAGGCATGGAAGGCAATTGGCTGCAGACAGTACCGGGCAAGAGCTGGTTCACCATCCTGCGCATGTACGGCCCGCTGGAGCCTTGGATCAACAAGACTTGGCGGCCAAGCGAGATAGAACTGGTGAAATGAGTCAGGCAAGCTATCAAGTCCATGCAGCGGTGCCACATGATGTGGCTCGCTGTTGGATCGTGTTAACCTTGTGCCTCTGAGAATTCCGGCTTCGGTATCTTGAACAATTCTTCCTCCTGTTGGAAGACGAAATTTTGGGGGAAGCTCAGAACGGCAGGTGCATACTTATGCACCCCCCCCTAACACGCACGTAGCCAGATAGTCCTCGTAGCCGCCAAGGTAATCGATTATTTTTCCGTCGCTCTTGACTTCGAACACGCGCGTCGACAGCGATGACACGAATTCCCGGTCATGCGACACGAAAATCAGCGTGCCGGGAAATTTCTCCAGCCCGGTGTTCAACGATTCGATCGATTCCATGTCGAGGTGATTGGTCGGCTCGTCCATGATCAGCACATTCGAATGGAGCAGCATCAGCTTGCCGAACAGCATGCGCCCCTGCTCGCCACCCGATATGACGTTGACCGGCTTCTTGACCTCGTCGCCGGAAAACAGCAGGCGGCCTAGCGTACCGCGAATCAGCGTCTCGACGTCGCCGCCCTCGTAGCCGCCGGCCCGCACGTACTCGGAAATCCAGTCGGTCAGGCTGGTTTCGGATTTGAACAAGGCCGAGTGATCCTGCGAGTAATAGCCCGGCTTGGCCTTTTCCGCCCAGCGGATTTCACCGAACTGCGGCTTGACTTCGCCCATCAACAGCTTGAGCAGGGTCGTCTTGCCAACCCCGTTTTCGCCGATCACGGCAATCCGCTCGCCAGCGCTGATCGTGAAACTCAGGTTGTTGAAAATCTTGCGCTCCGCACCCTCGTAGGCGAAGGAAATGTTCTCGACCTCAACTGCCTGCCGGTGCAGCTTGTCCTTTTCATCGTAGTCGAAGCGGATCCACGGATACTGGCGCGACGACGGCTTGACGTCTTCCGGCTTCAGTTTATCGATCAGCTTCATGCGGCTGGTCGCCTGCTTGGCCTTCGAGGCATTGGCCGAGAAGCGGCGAACGAAAGTCTGCAATTCGGCGATGCGCTCCTTGGCCTTGGCGTTGGCGTTCGACTGACGTTCGCGGGCCTGAGTCAACGCCTCCATGAAATCGTCGTAATTGCCGGGGTAAATCGTGATCTTGCCGTAATCGAGGTCGGCCATGTGGGTGCAGACCTGGTTCAGGAAGTGGCGATCGTGGGAGATGATGATCATCGTCGAATCGCGGTTGTTGAGCACGTCTTCCAGCCAGCGGATGGTGTTGATGTCGAGGTTGTTGGTCGGCTCGTCGAGGAGCAGGATGTCGGGGTTGGCGAACAGCGCCTGACAGAGCAGCACGCGCAGCTTCCAGCCAGGCGCGACTTCGCGCATCGGGCCGTCGTGCTGTTCGGTCGGGATGCCGACACCAAGCAGCAGCTCGCCAGCGCGCGATTCGGCGGTGTAACCATCGTATTCGGCGAATTTCGACTCCAGCTCGGCGGCGTGCATGTAATCGTCCTCGGTCGCCTCCGGATTGGCGTAGATCGCGTCCTTTTCGCTCATGCAGGCCCACATCTCCTCATGGCCCATCATCACGACATCGAG
Source organism: uncultured beta proteobacterium (assembly GCA_963741765.1). Lineage (GTDB taxonomy): Bacteria > Pseudomonadota > Gammaproteobacteria > Burkholderiales > Rhodocyclaceae > Azonexus. Next base: position 300,359 of record CAVUJN010000012.1, on the reverse strand, counting down.
TACGCGCGCATCTTCGAAGGCAAACTGGTCCTGCTTCAGGTAGGCCATCCGTTCGTGCGCATCCTTCGAGACATTGCCGGCCGAAGATTCGAGCGCGCCACACAAAATTTTCATGAAAGTCGACTTGCCGGCACCGTTGGCACCGATCAGGCCATAGCGGTAGCCTTCGCCAAACTTGACATTGACGTTCTCGAACAGGGGTTTGGCCCCGAACTGCATGGTGATGTTGGCGGCAACGAGCACGGCGATTCCGATCTGCAAAAACATTAAGACGAAGGGACGAATTTTAACCGCTTTCAAGGGGTCGACCGCAGCGGGCGGCGATTCGATGCCCCGTTATTGTGCGCTGCGGTGTAAGATTCCGGCCAACAATCACCCGCCTGACCGGCCCCGAGAAAGCCCATGGTTCCCCATCTGACGACCGCCCTGACCGGCCCCCTGCTCGAACTCGAGCGCCGGTTTCTCGACAGCAGCACCGAGATCGAGCAATGGTTTCGCGCCCAGTGGCAGGAGCACACGCCGCCCTTCTATTCGTCGTGCGACCTGCGCAATTCCGGCTTCAAGCTGGCGCCGGTCGACACCAATCTCTTCCCCGGCGGCTTCAACAACCTGAACGCCGCGTTTCTGCCGCTTTGCGTGCAGGCAGCGATGGTCGCCATCGAAAAAATCTGCCCGGATGCGCGCAACCTGCTGCTGATCCCGGAAAACCACACACGCAACCAGTTCTACCTGCAGAATGTCGCGCAGCTGGTGACCATCCTGCACCAGACCGGCCTCAACGTCCGCGTCGGCTCGCTGCTGCCGGAAATCACCAAGCCAACGCCGATCGAACTTACCAACGGCCAGAGCCTTTTGCTCGAACCGCTGGTCCGCTCGCAATACCGGCTCGGTCTCGATGATTTCGACCCCTGTGCCATCCTGCTCAACAACGATCTTTCGGCCGGCATCCCGAAAATCCTGCAGGACCTCAATGAGCAGTTCGTTCTGCCGCCGCTGCACGCCGGCTGGGCAGTGCGGCGCAAATCCAATCATTTCGCCGCTTACGACGAAGTGGCCACTAACTTCGCAAAGCTGGTCGGCATCGACCCGTGGCGCATCAACCCGGCGTTTTCAGTCTGCCGCAGCGTCAATTTCCACGAACGGCAGGGCGAGGAATGCCTGGCTTCCAACGTCGCCGCTGTGCTCGACATCGTGCGCGAGAAATATGCCGAATATGGCATCGACGAGACGCCCTATGTCGTCGTCAAGGCCGATGCCGGCACTTACGGCATGGGCATCATGACGGTGCGTGATGCCGACGAAGTCATCGCGCTGAACCGCAAGCAGCGCAACAAGATGAGCGTCGGCAAGGAAGGGCTGGAAGTCAGCGAGGTCATCATCCAGGAAGGTGTCCACACCTTCGAGAAGCTGCGCGATGCGGTCGCCGAACCGGTCATCTACATGATCGACCGCTATGTGGTCGGCGGTTTCTATCGCGTGCACACCGGACGCGGCAAGGACGAGAACCTCAACGCGCCGGGCATGCACTTCGAGCCACTGGCTTTCGACACCGGCTGCAACCTGCCCGATTACAACAGTGACAACCCGGATTCGCCGCCCAACCGCTTCTATGCCTACGGCGTCGTCGGCCGTCTTGCCTGTCTGGCCGCCGCGCTCGAACTCGAGCGCACAGCGCCCGAGGCGGATGGTGACCAGTAAGCCGTGGCCGCTGATCTCCCGGCGTCAGTTGGCCGCACGCTGAAACTGGCTTTCATCCTCGATCCGCTGCCCGGACTGAAAGCCTACAAGGATTCGTCGGTGGCCATGATGCGCGCCGCCGAGCACAACGGCCACTCGGTCTTTGCCATCGACTGCGCGACGCTCGCCTGGCAGAGCACCGACGGCGTATGCGCCAACGCAACACACCTGCAACTGCGCGTCGACGACAGCGACTGGTATCGGGAAGTGGCGCACTTGGCTGCCCCGCTGAGCGATTTTGACGCAGTCATCATGCGCAAGGACCCGCCCTTCGACAGCGAATACCTGACGGCAACCTGGCTGCTTGAACGCGCCGAAGCCGACGGCGTGCGGGTCTTCAATCGGCCGCGCGCCCTGCGCGACCATTCTGAAAAGGTGGCGATCAGCGAATTTCCGCAATTCACGCCGGCCACGCTGATCGCCCGCGAGCCCGCACGCCTGCAACGCTTCGTCGACGAGCAGGGCGACGCGATCCTCAAGCCGCTCGACGGCATGGGCGGTAGCCAGATCTTCCGGGTGCGCCGGGACGACCCGAACCGCAACGTCATCGTCGAGACCCTGACCCGCGAAGGTCGGCGCACCATCATGGCGCAACGCTATCTCCCGGAGATCGTCGCCGGCGACAAGCGCATCCTGCTCATTGCCGGCAAACCGGTGCCCTGGTGCCTGGCGCGCATCCCCATGGCGGGCGAAACGCGCGGCAATCTGGCCGCCGGGGGCACTGGTGTCGCGCAACCACTTTCAGCGCGCGACCGCGAGATCGCCGAAGCGCTGGGGCCGCTCCTCTTCAAGCGCGGTTTGCTGCTGGTCGGGATCGACGTCATCGGCGACTGCCTTACCGAAATCAACGTCACCAGCCCGACCTGCATGGTCGAGATCCGGCAGCAGACGGGTTTTGACGCCGCTGCGACCTTCATCGCAGCCATCGAGCGGGAATGCGCCATTTCCTGATTCTCGCCTGCGCGCTGTGGCTCGCCGCCTGTGGGCGCTCCCCCTTGCAGGAACAGCAGGCTTACGTGTTCGGAACCCGGGTCGAGGTGCTGGTCGTCAGTGCCGATCCGGCGCTGGGCAAACAGGCGATCGGTGCCGTGCTGCGCGAATTCGACCGCCTGCACCGGGCCTACCATGCCTGGCAGGCGTCGCAACTCACCGACCTGAATCTGGCCATTTCCGAAGGTCAACCGCAACAGGTGTCGCCCGAACTGGCTGCGCTGCTCGGCGAAGCGCAGCAACTCGCGCGCCAGGGCGAATACCTGTTCGATCCCGGCATCGGCCAGCTGATCCGGCTCTGGGGATTCCAGGCCGACGAGTTCAAGGCGGAACTGCCAGCGCAAGCCGGGATCGATACTTGGCTGGCAGGCAAGCCGTCGATCGCCGATCTCAACATCAACGGCAACATCGTCACCAGCAGCAATCGCAATGTCGCCCTCGATTTCGGGGGCTACCTGAAAGGCGTCGCGCTCGACCGCGCCGCGGCCATCCTGCGCAGGCAGGGAATCGACAACGCGCTGATCAACATTGGCGGCAACGTCATGGCGCTCGGCAGCAAGCAGGGGCGCAAGTGGCGGGTCGGCATCCAGCATCCGCGCCAGTCGGGGCCGCTGGCCACGATCGCCCTCGAAGACGGCGAAGCGATCGGCACCTCCGGCGACTATCAGCGCTTTTTCGAAGTTGACGGGAAACGCTACGCGCATTTGCTCGACCCGCGCAACGGCTACCCGGCAGACCACACTCAGGCCGTTACCGTACTGATTCCACCCGGACCGAAGGCCGGCACGCTGTCCGATGCGACCTCCAAGCCGATCTTCATCGCCGGCCCCGAAAGCTGGCGCGAATTGGCAGGAAGAATGGAAATCGGCATGGTTTTGCGTGTCGACCGCAACAATCGGGTATTCGTCACCGCTGCACTGCATCCGCGGCTGGAATTCGTTGGGCAACACCCGGACATCAACGTCGTGCCGTAGAAATTCGGTCCAGGTGGATGTGCCCTGGTGGAAAACACGCGTTAAACTGGGATCACATTCTAATTAGAGCATTCAATGATGCCCACCATCCGTAACCTGCGCCACAGCGATATCGACTCCGCCATTGCCTTGCAAAGCCTCGTCTATCCTACGATAGCGGCTTTCCGGCACGACCAGTTTGAAAACCTCCTGGAGATATTTCCGCGCGGGCAGTTCGCGGCAGAACTCGACGGTCAGCTGGTGGGCCTTGCAATTTCGCTCGTCATCCTGTGGGACGACTACAGCCTGCACCATACCTGGAACAGCATCACCAATGACGGCAATTTCGACACGCACGATGTTGACAACGGTCACACCCTGTATGGTGCAGAAGTCTGCGTCAACCCCGAGATGGTTGGTCGCGGCATCGGCCACGCCCTCTACGACGCAAGACGCAAACTATGCCTGCAGATGAACCTCAAGCGCATCATCGCCGGTGGCCGGCTACCCGGATACAACAAGAAAGCCACCGAGATGAGGCCGGAGGAATACGCGAAACGGGTGATCTGGGGCGAGTTCTACGACCCTGTGCTGCGTTTCCAGCTTGACGAAGGTTTCGACTACTGCGGTATCCTGCATGGTTACATACCGACCGACACCGAATCGGTCGGCAATGCCGCCCTGATCGTCTGGCTCAACCGGGACTATGATCCGGAACAACCGACCCGGCTACCGGGGATGGATTTTCCATAACCGTTGACAGGCCTGATTTTGGCGATCCCGCCCAAAGTGAGCGCCCGCTTACTCCGGTAATTTCGAGTCGATGAATATCGTCACCGGGCCGTCATTGACCAGGCTGACCTGCATGTCGGCGGCAAAAACTCCGGTCGCTACCGGCTTGCCGAGTTTGCACTCGAGTTTCTCGACAAAGCGCCGGAACAGGGGCTCTGCAACATCGCCACGCGCCGCCCTGCTCCATGACGGCCGGTTGCCCTTTTTCACCGAGGCATAAAGCGTAAATTGCGAAACCGCGAGAATCTCCGCATCGACGTCCTGAACGCTACGGTTCATCACCCCCGCCTCATCGGGAAACAAGCGCATCCTGACGATCTTGCCGACCATCCATTCAAGGTCGGCATCGCTGTCGGCATTCTCGAATCCCGCAAGTACCAGCAGGCCACGGCCGATTATTCCGACATTTTGCCCGTCGACCGCAACGTTCCGGAAATCCGCCTGGATAGCGACCGACGCTTCACGAACACGCTGCACAACGATACGCATGGCGCTATTTCCGAGTTGGCTTGAGAAGAATGCACTCTATTTCAAACCCTCGAAAGTTGCATGCCCGCTGATATCAATCGAAAATTGCCAGCGGGAATTACTGTTATATTTGGGCATACTCACTTATGGAACACCGATGAAACTGCAAACGCCCCTCCTCATTGTCGCCTTCACCAGCTTGCTCGGCGCCTGTCAGAACCTCCCGATGCCGGAAGAAGGTAACCTGACGCAACAACAGATCAGCGATCAACGCGAAAAGACACTTGGCATGGCAGACAAGGCATTGGCCAAACTGTATGCACTCAATCCGGCGGTGCGCAAGGAGATCGAGCAAGCCGCAGGTTATGGCGTATTCGACGTCACCGCCATCAATGCCATACTTCTGGTTGGCGCCAAGGGATCCGGCGTGATTTTCGACAACAAGACCAAAAAGCACACCTTCATGCAATCCATGCGTGCCGGAACCGGGCCGGGCGTCGGCTACCAAGAGCTTTACCAGATCTTCGTCTTCAAGTCGAAGGAGGCGCTTGACCAGTTCAAAGTCGGTGACAAGGCCGGCGGCGACCTGATGGCCTCGACCACTGTTGGAACCGACGCCGTGCAGGTTTCAGCGAATCCCTATATCAAGGTCTATCAACTGAGCGAAAAAGGTTATGCGCTTCAGGCCAACTACGGTGGTGCGGTTTACCTGGTCGACCCGAATCTGAACTGACCGACGACTCACTTGGCGCCAACAGGTAATTCTGTGCAATAAAGAAGGCCCCAAACGGGGCCTTCATCATTTCCAGCCAGCGCAAAGCCATCGTTCGGCGATTGCCTTCGGTTACTGCTGCTGCTTGCCCTTGATGTTACCAACCGTTCCGCCAACCACGCCGCCGATGGCCGCGCCGGTCCATCCGCTGCCGCCCGCGATCGCCGCAATGCCTGCTCCCGCTGCAGCGCCGATCGCTGCACCACTGACGGTTCCCTGTTGCTGGGCCGTCATGTTTGTACATCCAAGAACCGCCAGTGCGGCAAGCGTTGCCATGGCCAATTTAGTCTCTTTCATCTCTCGCCTCCGTTACTTGCTTGTCTTGAGTCCCGGCACGACCAGTTCGAACCAGATCGTCTCGATTACCGGACGCTGCAACTGATCAGGATGTGCGGCATACCATTTGTCCAGGGCATCAAGTACCCCGGTCAATGTCTGCCCCGTCATCCCCTTCGCGATGACCGGCGAGAAGCCGGAATCAGGCTGAACCGGCTTGCCGGCCTGAAACGCCGTTTCAAGTTGGATGATGTTCGAAGCACCGACGAGATAAGCCTTCTTGACATCGTCAGTGGATTTCACCCAGTGTGTTCCATCAACCAGCGGAATCTCGGCGGCACCCGCAATACCGCAAGTCATGGCGAGCGCCAGGCAGGTGGTTGACGCAATACGTCCCAGCTTGTGGAACCCGGATCCTATAAGTTTCATTTTCACCTCCAGGATAAGGATATTGCTGCTAAAAAAAATGTAGGTCCTTGGAAATCTTCAAGGTCGCCAGTATCGAGATCTTTACTCGACAATCCAACATGGATCCAACGAACTTCAAGCGAATTCCTATAAAGGATACGCCTACCAATGCTGAACTGCCAGCCGCAAAGCTAGAATCACCAAGATTCCTGGACCTGGAGTAATTCTGAATGACCATTTCATCGCTGCCGGCAGCAATTGCTTTTTCCCTGATCTTGGCAGCCTGTGGAATCGTGCCACAACCCTCACCGTCACCCCACAACGGCCAGCTTGAGTTTCACCTTTCGAGCGGTTCATATCACTGCGCACAAGGCGTTCGGGTACTGGTCGAACGTGAAATCCGCGACCGCGTAACGTACCGCATCAATATCGGCTGGAATGGCAATAGCTACCGCCTCGAGCGCGACCCCTCATACTCGGGGCTGCCACGCTTCGAGGACAATTTCAGCGGTTTGGTTTGGATCGATTTGCCCTGGAAGGGCTTGCTGCTGGACGGCAAGAGCAATAAACCTCTGGCCAACGAATGTCGCCCGGTCTGACTCTACCGGTACAACAAACGCCTATTCGGGCAATCCGTTGAGCAGGAACATTACCTTGATCGCCTCGCCCGGCTTTCCGAGAGCCCCGAACCAGCGCTGGAAAACCGGGGATATCTCGCCGGTACGATAGAGACGGGCAAGGGAACGGTCGACTGCCAGACGGAACGCCGGGTCGATACGCATCATCAGGCCGTAGGGTTCGTAGGTGAATTGCGCGGCGGACAACTCGAACTCCATGTCGAGACCACTGGTCAGCGCCGATGTGAGCAGCACCGTACGATCGGCGGCATAGGCGGTTGCCCGCTTGTCGGCAAGCGCCTTCAGCGCCGCGCCATGATCCGGCACTCTCACCAGGGCGGCGCCAAGCTTGCCCGAGGTTCCCATGGCGTCGAGCGCCTTTTCGGTGGTAGTCCCCGAGACGACAACGATGCGTTGCCCCGCCATGTGATCAGCGCTGGTTGGAACCTCACCCTTGCGAAAGAGCAAGCTGGCGCCGTCGACATAGGTCATGACGCTGAAATCGAAATCGGCTCGACGCGAAATGGTCTGCGTTGAATTGCCGCATTCAAGGTCGATCTTCTTGCTCTTGAGCGCATCAAACCGGCTTTGTGCCGTGACCGGCACCCATTGAACGTCGAGTTTTTCCAGCTTGAGTTGCTTCGCGATATCGTCGGCGACCATTTTGCACAAATCGACGCTGTAGCCGCGCGGCTGCTTGTCGTCGCCAACGAAGGAAAATGGAATCGAACCATCACGATAACCCAGGCGGATCGTCTTGCTGCTCTTGATTTGATCCAGGGTCGATTCAGCAGCCGTTGCGAGGCCCACGACCGAAATGGCTGTCAACAGCGCCAAAGCGAATTTCGTTGTCTTTTTCATGCATTGTTCCTTAAGGGTGAAAGGCATTTATCCCGAATGCCTGGCTTAAAACAGGCATCAATTTCCGCGATGGCAGACCTGAGCTTTGGCATTTGCCGACCAATCTCAGTTCACGACTTCGTTAAGTACTTGTTGCGAAGCCTTCTGATATTGTGCCTGAGTAATCAAGCCTTCATTCAATAGAGACTTCAGTTGCTCGAGTTTCTTCGTCGCAGCCGACTGCGGTGGCGCCGCAGCGGCACCGGGAATCGTGTATTCCGCATTGCTCGTTGCCGGTCTCGCTGGCTGTGTCAGCCAGGGTATCTAGAACAAGGTTGTCCGGCAGACCGAAGGGAGAACCGTAGGCCCGAGATCGTTTTGATGGACATGAAGTTCTGAACGATTTAGCATCAATTGAGGCGGTTACTACAGAAACCATTAAACGGTCAGATCGAGGAGGGGCAGTTCTGGAAACTTGGAATATTACCGAACAAGCCTTTTTGGGACTGGACCTGAAATACAGCAAACAGGTTCTAGCGGCATTGCTCCCCATGGGCATGACAGTGATTTTTCACGGCGTTGGCATCGACTTGGTACACCGGTTTTTTCGGCGATTCGGACGGCCTGTCCTGCGAGGGCCACACAGGACCGCGCGAACAGCTGTCATCATCGGCGTGGTCGCGATATTGCTTGTAAGTCACTTTTTTGGCGCCGTGGTGTGGGCCGCTTTTTATTTTCTGACCGGTTTGTTCAATGACATGTCACACGCCATGCTCTATTCCTTTAATTTTTATACCACGACGGGCGCAAGCGATATTCATCTCGGCAAGGGCTGGATCGGTTTCGGCAACTTTGAATCGATGACCGGAATGTTGATGTTCGGATGGTCTACCGCAGTACTCGCCGACATCATCGGAAAACTCCACAATGTCGATGATTGATCACACCCTGTTAACCCTATTGCCCACCTTGGCCATTCTGCACCGAGATGGCCAGACTATGGGGCTTCGATTTCTTCACCAGCCTGTAGATTACCAGGAGTAATAAATGTCCAAGAACAGACCAAGCATTGGCGATAACGGAATGCTACTCCCACTATTGCCACCCGAACGCGACCCAAGATTGTGGACCCGACTCGTCCGCGTCATGTTTTTTACGCCTGGCTTTCTGGCCTTGCTTCTGATCAAGGCGGGCGAACCCGCGGCGTTTGGTGTCACGATCGAATTACTGATGCTCTCGTGCGCAACAGCGGTCATCGCCGGCCTGTTCATCGGGGTTCAGTCATCGGGCGCGGGGGCAGATCCGGCCTCGGAAGTCGGTCTTTGGTCAGGCGGACTGGTACTGGAATTCCTGTCGGTCGTACCGTTTCTTTGCGCACTACCCCCGCTGTTTCACCAGTTGGCAAACAGCACCCTGCTGCACACGAAGGCACCGGGGGCCGCCGACCTCAGTCTTGGTGTATCCGAGTTCATTCCCGCCTTTGCGATACTCCCTTTCATGCTTTATCAGCTATCCGGGTTTGGAACCCTGCACTATGTGATTTCGAAGGCGGCCAACTGGATACTTCATCTCGTCATATTCGCAACGATCATTGCGGCTTATATTGCCAACCGAACAAGTCATTTTTCTGCGGAAGAAGCCTTCACCGGCTTTCTGGTTATGCTAATGACGATTACGGTTTTCTATGGCGTCCTTAAACTCAAGCAGCTGCAAGCAGTCTATGAGGCGCATGCGCCAGTCAAGCCAGCGAAAGAACCGAAGGAAGCAAAGACAACCGACGTGCACGATAGTGAATCCAAGCCAAAGCCCTGAAGCCTGGTTGCCAGAGGAGGTCACGTGTCTTCACGCTCACTGATCGTGATGCCCGACGATACGGGCAAACCCATTCTCGATGCGATCGCTGGCGCCGAAAAATCGATTCGCATCAAGATATTCCTGTTTTCCGATCTATCGTTGCTCGCGGCTGTGATCGCTGCCCATAAGCGCGGGGTGAAGGTTCGCGTCATGCTCAATCCGGCCCGACGCGGCGGTGAACCAGAAAACGAAGCGACGCGCAAGGCACTGGAAGCGGCTGGCGTCGAAGTGGCCGACAGCAATCCGGCAATCGACATCACCCACGAGAAATCGATGGTCGTGGACGATGCGACCGCCTTCATCCAGTCTCTCAATTGGGAGACCAAGAACCTGACACTTACGCGTGATTACGCTGTAGTCACCTCTCATCGCCATGAAGTGGATGAAGTGATTGCATGCTTCGATGCAGACTGGGAACGCAAACCATTCGACCCCGGTCAGGACTCACACATGATCTGGTGCAATATCAATGGTCGTAACCGGGTCGCCCAGTTCATCGACCAAGCCACTGAATCACTTTTCTTGCAGAATGAGCGCTATCAGGATGAGGTCATCATCGAACGCCTGGTCCGTGCGACACATCGCGGCGTCAAGCTTCACATCCTGGGACGTCCGGCGCATACCCTCAAGAAAGGCAAGCTGGTCGAAGGTATTGAGGGATTACGCATACTTCAGGATGTGGGCGCCAAGGTACACAAACTCAAGGGGCTCAACCTCCACGGCAAGATGATGCTGGCTGACGGTTCCCGGGCATTGATCGGCTCCATCAATCTGGCGCCTGGCAGCTTCGACAGCCGCCGCGAGCTCGCAATCGTAGTGCACGACGAGGCGGTCGTGAAACGGCTCCACGAAATTGTCCATCATGACTGGTCGCAGTCTCGCCCTCTGGATCTTAGTGACGAAGGACTTCTCGCCGACCTCGCCGAGAGTGATCCGGATGCCGCCAGGGAACTGGCATTGAATGCTGGAAGCTTCAGCAACCACAAGGCACATAAGCCACAGTAAAGCATTAGTGGCATTTGTTTCGTCGCCGGAGCTGCGATACTTTTTTCGGGCTGCCAGTCTTTAAACGCTGCACCGGGAAGCGGAACTGAAGTAGTTGTATCTGCGATTCGTCATCGAGTGGATCGCCGATTAACAAATCAGCGAACTCGACGACCTGCTGCCTGACCCCGAGTGACTCGGAAAGACGGTCGTGGCCGAACGGTTACCTATGTGTGACAGTTTCCGTTTGGAAAACAACGGGGCTCCCGGAGAATTGCCGTCCAAGCTGCTGGCTCACGATTTACCACCTGACTTGATGGCGGTTTTCTGCAGGTATTGATCAAGCGGAACCAGCAAGTTACTGGCGTTCCTCATCTTTTCAGCCAATGCCTGCGCTGCAGTCACAACCTCGGGCGTCACGCCTCCCATACCTGCCTGATCCAGATCATTTGCGCCAAAACACGATGCTATACTTTGCCGGCGGAAGTGGCATCACATGCCCGCAGCGCATGACTGAGTGTTTTTGACCAAGTATCGACGGTCATGCTTCAAATCTAGCCAGGAGAAATTCAGTGAGAATTCGAATTTTTGCAATGCTACTGGTGCTCGTGGCCGGGATGTCAGGTTCGATTGCACACGCACAGACACAGGGGTCGGTGGCCAATGCAACCTTTACTGCAAACGTCGTGGACGGTGCGCCAGTCGATTTTCGCCAGCAGTTCACCAATACTGCGCCGGTTGTTTATTACTATGGCGAGTTGCTCGACCTCGCCGGGCAAACGGTGAAGATGCGCTGGAGGCTCGAGGATAAGCCCATGCAGGAGATCTTGATCAAGGTGACGCAAGCAAGACAGCCAAGCTGGTCGATGATGAAGATGCAGCCACAATGGACAGGGAACTGGACAGTGGAAGTGCTAAATAGCAAGGGTCAGGTCATCGATAGCAGAAATTTCGCCTTCAGCCCGCCACTGTAAGGCAGTAGCCATGCACCTCACGTTCCCTTGAATGGGGCAGGCCGCATGCGGCGTTTCACCGCATGCGACACCTAGGGGCTACCTAAGGTAAGCCCCGTTCGGAATTACTTTAGGCTGCTGACACACTGCATGGCCTTGTTCAGCTTGTCCTTTAGGGCATTGCTGTCATCGGCCCTAATTTTCTGGGCCTTGGTCGCCGCGTCCAGCTGCTGCTGATAATTCTTGAGTTCGGTCATCGCCTGCGCCTTGCCACCCTGCTGCATCAACGCCGTATTTGCGGCACTCAGATACATGGTCATCTGTGCCTCGGTGGCGCTGTCGTAATTAGCGCGACCGGTGACCGACACATCGTCGATCGCACGCTGACAATCCTCGGGGGTAGCCGCCCAAGCGGATGAGGAAAGGAGCGCGACCATGGAAACTACGGTGAACTTCTGGATGGACATACGATTCATAAAACCTCCTGTGGAAATTCAGTACGGAAACACCGCCATAAAGCTGAATAGCCTGCGGCAATTTGCCACACTAGCTTAGAGACACTCTGAACGAAGACATTGATGCATATCAGATTTGTTTTGGTACAGGCTTTCATCGTCGGGTAAGTATCTTTAGCGGACCGACGGGAGGTATCTGAGTGAAGCAGCCACCCCGCGCGGCTTCTCCCAGGCAGCAGACCGGCCATTCCCAGCCTTGACCTCCACTGCGCTCATACTTCCAATATGGCATGGTTTCGTCACCTAACCAAGTTATTGCATCATGTCCGGCACGTGTAGCAAGAACTCCGGCATGTCCGGGAGGCCGGCAATGAAGGTCTCCTTTTTCTTCCCTTTTGCCGAGAAACGTTGCACACGCTGTTTGAGTCGCTCGGCCACATAGAAATCACCGTCCGGCCCGATTGCGAATCCCGAAGGCGCTTTTAGCTTGCAGTCGATGATCGTGCGCGCCTTGAGCTTGCCCCGCGGTCCTTTGACCGGGATGTCGAAGGCGAGAATGCTGCCGCTGCCCGCCGCACCGATGTAAAGCGTTTCCTCGTGAAGGATGAGGTGCACCGGCTTGGTCAGCTTGCGCCCCTTGATGCGCGCGACCAGTCGCCCGGTCTTCACTTCGAAGATCTTTACTGCGTGTCCCGCTTCATCTGCTACGTAGAGATGCTTGCGGTGGACGATGATTCCACGCACCGAGTGCCGGGGCTTGCCGCGCTCGTCGAGCACGACCTTGAGGCCTTGCGGGCTCGGCACGTTCAAGGGCGCGATGTCGCCCACTTCGGGAAGGTGGCCTTGGCTGGACGCGACGAGGGTGCCGGGGAGGAAGTTTCCTTTGGGAAATTTCTTGCGCAGGTGTTTGGCGACGGGCGCTGGCGCAAACGTTTCGGGCAAGATGGCGATGACGGTGTTGGTGTCCTGGCATGAGACATAAAGGCGGCCATCGTCACCGAGTTCGACGTCGAAGGGGTGGACCATCGCCGCAATGTCCTTGGTTTCAGCCAGTACATTGACGAAATGAAAGGTGTCGCCATGACGTCGGTAGTGGGCGATGTGGCTGTCCTTGCGCCAGGCGTTGGCAATGTAGAGGTCGTTGCCGACGCGTGCGAAGCCGCGGGCAATCTTTAACGGGGCTGCATCAGGCGAGTCGTCTAGCAGGAAGGGGTGCTGCTCACGCGGTTTGCCATCATCATTGAAGACGCCAATATTCTCGAGGCCGTGACGGCCTTCTCCCCGATAGCTGATCCACCACATGATTGCCTTCCTCCATTAATTCAAGCGCGTAAATTTAACCGATATCACACCGGGATCAAGGCAAATCGGTACCGGCCACTCCCGAAATTGCCCTCATTTACCTGCTCTCCGGACAGCTGTCGCCGGCGCTCCTTCGAAGCCTCCCCCGAGTGCGAGTAGCAGCGTGATGCGATTCGCCTGCTGCAGGCCGCGCAGGTTGACGAGGTCGGCTTCGGTAGCCAGTTGGGCGGTCTGGAGGTTGGAGACCCACAGCAGATCCCGACGACCCGCGAGGTATTGCACGGTGGCAATGCGCACGGCCTCGCGGAACGCGCGCAGCACCACGCTGCCGTAGCGTGCCTAGCGCGGGACACACCAAGTTGATCGCCCCGGCCGCGGAATTTTCGTACCAGCACTGCATACCGTGTTGCCCGGGCGACCAAGCCGAGGTGTCTAATTAACGCCGACCGCCAAAACGGCCGCCAAAGCCACCACCGCCAAACCGGTCGTCAAAGTCACCACCACCAAAACTTCCAGCACGGCTCTCGAAACCGCTGCGCGCCTGCTGCTCGCGATCCGCCCATGAAGTGTCACCGCCCGCCGACTGCCAGCCGCCGGCGCCATGTTGCTGCCAGCCGCCGCCGGTGTTCCGGTACGCATTTCCATCGGCACCGGCATAGTGGTTGCCGAACAGGCCGCTCGACGTATAGCTCTTGCTCTGTCCAGTTCGGGCATCGTAGCCACTGACCGTGTGCTGGGCGCCCACGCCATCGGGGCCAGCCGTTGCGGTGGCTGTCTTGCTTACGGAACTGCCCTCCCGACCCGTGGCCGAGACACTCGATCCATAGGAACGCTGTCCGGTTTCGGTGTTGTACGAGCCGCCGCGCGCCACATTGCCGCTGGTCCCGCCAACCGTATTGAATGTCCGGTCGTAGCCGCGCTGGGCCTGACCGGTCTCCGCGTTATAGCTGCGTCCGGCGGTGTAGGAACCGCTCGTTCCCGTACGCAAGTTGGTGTAGCTTCCTGTGGCGGACGTTCCGATCTTGCCATCGGCGTTGGAATACCAGTTCCGTGTCCCGGAATAGACTGCGTTTCCCCAGTGACCATAGACGCTGGCGCTCGTCGACCCGCAGCACGGATAGCCCCAATACCCCGGATGGTAATACGCGGCGCCCCAGTATGGCACCGCCCAGGCCGCGGTGGCCAAGCCAAGTCCGAATCCGAAGGCATAGCCCACGTAGGGGTTGTAGATCGGGGCGGCAGCCAGCCCCCAAGTGTAGGGCGCCGCATACCAATATGAGCCAATCCATGGCGTGTAGCTGTAGCCAGTGCCATAGACCACCACGCCATCGGGGGCAACGACCGTACCGAGGTATCCCGGGGTATATCCGACATAGGCCACTTCCGGGCTGGCGCCATAGACCTGTACATAGGTCACATAGTGCAGCGCGGCACTGGCTGGAATGCTGTAGATCACGGGCGGCACACTGGTCGCGACGACCCACGGACCGGTCAGCGCAGGGGCCGAGAACCAGACGCCAACTTCGAGGCCGTAGTAGCTGTTCTGACTGACCTGAATAATTGGTTGCTGCGCGTTGGCGACATAGCGTAGCGGCGTTCCGCCAATGGAACGATAGACGGGAGCGCCATCGAAAACCGGCGTGAACTTTGGCCCATTGACAAGCGGCACAGCGGCGGTCTGCGGTATCGAATTGGCGATCAGCGCCTCCTGCGCCTGCGGCGTGCCGGCAACCGATGCAAGCACCACACCGGCAGGCGCCTCTTTTGGAATTCGCGCAAAGTCGGCGGGCAGAGTGGTCGATGGCGTGAACGTCCACGGCCCACTCAAAGAAGACGCGCGATACCAGCGCCCCGAAAGGAGCGTGTAGTAATCGTTGTTCGCCGTGTTGACCAGTACGTCGGCGGTCGTGTTTTCAGCCCACAACAGCGACGTCCCGGCAACTGGAATGAAATTTGGCTGTCCCTTGAAGACAACCAGTTCGGCCGGCACCTGCTGAACATGGATGGCCGGAGCCCCAGCCGCCAACTTTGGCTTTAGGTTTGCCTGAGGGCCACCATCGAGCAGATCCACGATCCCTTTCTTAGCGAGATTTTGTGCGAGATCATCGAGCCCGAGCGGCGCGTCCGGCGCAACGACCCACGGCCCGTCAAGCGAAGGTGCCGACATCCAGCCGTCCAGAACATGCAGGTACCAGGTGCGGCCACTGCGGACCCGGGCAATCAGGGCCTGGGTATTGATGATGCGCTCGAAGCGCGAGTCGGGAACCTTCTTGATCCTCGGCGCACCATCGATCGGCACCAGAATTGCCGGCGAATAGCTGATGATGACCTTGGGCGGCGTGTTGTTGACTTGTAGCGACTTTGGCTTGACTGTCTGCGACGCTGCAAGCTCCCCAGCAAGCAGGTCAAGGGACATGGTCGCCATGGCAGCGGGCAACTGCGTCCGCAACTGCTGCAGGTAGGAAAGACCGTTGTCGGGCAGCGTGGGAAACCTGGCCTGCGTCAGCACGAGTTCGTTCAGGGCGACCGTGCGCGACAAGGCATCGACGTGGGTGCGTGCTGTACCGAAGATCACGCCGAATATCTCGTCCTTCGCCCCGCTTGCCTTAACGGAGATGGCAGCGCGGAAACTGAGCGTGTTCCCCGTCCAGCTATTCACCTGGGGCAGGTAGATTTCTGCGGATGCATTGGCAAGGGCGACCTGACGCGGCCATGGATCCATCTGGATCTGGGTTGGGACTGCGGACTGATTTTCTGCGCCAGGCTCGCCGACCTGCCCACCAAGCTGCGGATCGACCACGAGCGGCTGCGTCGGGACATCCATGCCCAGACTGTAGGCTCCTGAGGTATTCTGATTGGCACATCCCGCCAGTCCAATAACCGTCAAGCCAAGCAGGGAGAGGGTGAGCATGGAGTGATTTCCTGATTTCATCTTGCTTGTCTTTCAATCAACTTTCAATATCAGGGTAGTTTGCGTACGCACCAACTGAATGCCGCCGCGGGCCGCATGAAAGCAGACCGCGAACGGCTTGAACTTGCGAGACGCCGCAATCGCTCAATTGAGGGCGTCATCCTTGAAGAATTTCGTTCCTGACACGGTGAGGGTGGCCGAAAGGCCGGTGTCGGTAAGCTGATACAGGTAAACGCCGGGAGCCACCGATGCTGCCCCGGTGAACATGCCGCCCTGGCCACCGGCCATGGCCGAGATGTTGGCTTGGCCGCCGAATTCCCAGCCTTGGTTGATGAAGTTGCTCAACGCCTGCTGGTTGGCGAAGACGAAGATCAGGCGGTTCTTGTTCACGCCGAAGCCCAGCCCGCCCTGTACCTGTGCCATCTGCATGAAGGTCTGCCGCCCGGTACGCCGGTTGACGACCATGCCCTTGCCGGTGGTGCCGCCGGCAAAGAAAAGCTTGATTCCGAAAGTGCTGAACACCGCGTAGCCCGCCGAGTGTTCGATGGCACGGCGTGCGCCCGGAGCAATCTCGTATAGGGAGGCAAGCGCATCCTGCGACATTTCCCGAACCTGATGCCGGGCCTGAATCACCTTCCCTTCGTTGGGCACACCTTCGGGCAGAACGTTTTCGGCATCCTTCAACGGATCCCAGGACCATTCGGCAGCCGTGACCAGCGGCGATACGAAACAAAGAACTGCAGACAAAATCCACACAGGTGTTTTCATAACCTTCTCCTCAAAGTTCAACTTCACGAACACAATCGCTTTCTCCCAAACGGCCTGTCTCCGGCAACGACCGCACCCCGTTCATCGGGCCTCCTGCGCATTCGCCGCCGGCGCTCCTTCGAAGCCTCCCCCGAGTGCGAGCAGCAGCGTGATGCGATTCGCCTGTTGCAGGCCGCGCAGCTTGACGAGGTCGGCTTCGGTAACCAGCTGGGCAGTCTGGAGGTTGGAAACCCACAGCAAATCCCGACGACCTGCGAGGTATTGCACGGTGGCAATGCGCACAGCCTCGCGCCGGTCGCTTGCCGCCTGCGTTTCGAGCGGCAGGCGGTTGGCCAGCAACTGTTCGTTGGCCAGGGCCGTTTCGACCTCGCGGAACGCGCGCAGCACCACGCTGCCGTAGCGCGCCACCGCCTGCGCCTGCTGCGCGGTGGCAATCTCGATCTGGGCACGCAGGGCACCTCCTTCGTAGATCGGCACCTGGACGCCGATCGCTGCCGATGCCAGCCAAGGGTTGAGGCCCAGCAGTGTAAGCACCAGGTCGCTCGCACGGCCAGCCATCAGCGAGATCGAGAAATCCGGATACAGCGCCAACTGTGCCGATTCGGTCTTGCGGAACGCGGCCAGCACGATTCGCTCGGCCGCCAGGACATCCGGCCGCCTTTCCAGCAAAGCGGCCGGTACGCCGGCAGCGGGCATCGCCGGCAGCGGGACGTAGCTCGACGCCACAGCGATCTCGGCAGCAGGATAGCGCCCGAGCAGCACCTCCAGGGTACGCCGCACATCGCCATATGCTTGCCGCGCAGCCCCGACGTTGCTCTGGGCTGCCCCGACCTTGGCGCGCATATCGACCACATCGAGGTCGGAGTCCTTGCCGGCACGGCGCCGCTCCTCGACCAGCGCGAGCAGCTTGCCATAGTAGGTCACCGCCTGTTCGGCGAGCGCCAGCAACTGGTGCGTTTCGATCGCCAGGTACCAGGTCCGCGCCGCCGTCGCCGCCAGCGACTGGCGTGCATGTTCATAGTCGAGTGCCGTCGCCTCGTAGGCGGCCTCGGCGGACGCCCGTTGTGCCCGCAGCCTGCCCCAGACATCAAGTTCCCAGCCGACGCTGGCGAAGGCGGTTGTCGAATCGCCGGTACCACCCGGGCCTTCGTCGTTGAGCGTGCGCGCGCCGAGCGTCGCGCCGACCTGCGGCAGGAGCTGCGCGCCGACCACCGTGACGGTTTGCTGGGCAGCCCGGACCTTCTCTGCGGCCTGGCGCAGGTCGAGGTTGTGGGCGATCGCCTCGGCCACAATCGCGCTGAGCTGCGGGTCGTTCAGCGACTTCAGCCAGTCGTCGGCGACCCGAGCTTCCGTCGGCGCCGCCTGCCACGTGGGCGGGATGCGCGTATCCGGGGACAGCGCCCGGGTGACGATCTCGTCGTGCGACGGTGCGGGCGCCAGGGCGCATCCGGCGAGCAATGCCGCAGCGATCGCCACGGTCGGGATCGGAGTACGCATCAGCCGGAGAACGGATAAATCCAGTTGAACCAGGAATAGGCGCGCAGCATGATCTTGCGCAGGGGGACAAACAGGCTGTGCGGATTGGCATAGATCGCTGCGCGACCCTGGGTGCCGATCGGAAATTTTGCCTGGTCCGGGTCGTCAAGCCTGATCGCCACGGCAAACTGGCCTTGCGGCACTTCCGTCGGTACAGACTGGAAGTTCGGCAGCACGCCGCTCGGCAACATCTGCCCGGCGCCACTGCCCCGCCAGATGGCCAGCACGCTGCCTCTGAAGATCTGCCCGGGGTAGAGGTCGATCGCTGCTTCGACTTCCTGGCCAGGCTTCACGTATTTCAGGTTTTCCTGAAAGAAGTTGGCCAGCAGATAGCGGTCGGCATCGCAGACGAAGGCGGCGATGGCGCCGACGCGCACATCGCCGGCCACCATGCCGGGGCGGGCCTGCAGGTTGATGATGTAGCCGTCTTCGGGCGCCACCATAAGGGTGTTGTCAAGGTAGAACCGTGCCTGTTCGAGTTCGGCCTGGGTAACGGCCACACTCGTGTTGACGCCGTTGATCTCGGACGTGTAGTTCAGGATGGCGCGTTGTTCCTCGGCCTGCGCCTCCTTGATGGCAGCAGTATCTGCGCCCACCTGGGCGGCCCATTTCTGCGCATCCTCCTCGGGACCGGCACCTTGCTTCGCCAGATTGGCCGACAGCTTCTGCTGGTACTTCGCAAACTCCAGCTGGCTCTTGAGCTTGATCACCTTCTGCGCCGCCACCTCGATGTCGGCCTTCATCACCAGCACGTTCTGCTTCGCCTTGGCGAGCTGGGCTTCGAGCTGCTTGACCTGTAACTCGAACATCCGGCGGTCGAACTGGAACAGCGGCTGACCCTTCTTGACCGGCACATTGGGCTCGACCAGCACCGCCATGAGCAGCGTCGGCTGCGGCAGGCGGGGCGTCAGCTGAATTGTGTGCTGGATGACTTTGGCTTCGGTGGCCAGCGGCGTCATGAAGCGCAGGCCGATCAGGAAGATGATCAGCAGGTGCACCCCGACAAAGGCTGAAACGACGCCCCAGGGAATGCTGAATTTAAGCCACTTGAAGCGGAAAAATACCGCCCAGACGAGGAGGGCGTAGGCAAATACCAGAACCAGTCCGGCGATCACGGTTTGCCCTCATGCTCGGCGGACGGCATCTTGTCGTCCTGGATGGCCAGCCGGTCGGTGACAGCTTCGGCCGAGGATTCGTTGACGGCTTCGTGCATGGTGGACGGCAGGCCACGCAGTCGCGCAAGCTCCTTGTCCGTTTCGACCGCCTCCTCACGCGGAAAACGCCGGATGTTGACAATGTCTGTCGGCTTGAAGGCCCAGATCAGTGCCTGCATCCACGGATAGACGGTGGGCAACAGGCCGGCATAGCCGAGATACTTGACCGCCTCGGCCTCAGGATGCTTTCGTGCCAGGGCAATACGCCCCGGCAGCCCGGCCAGGAAGAGCCACGTCACGATCAACGCGACGACGCAGAGCATCAGGGCGAGAAACGTCAGGTAGTCCCAGAGGTCGAGTTCGAATCCGAGAAGGGATTCCATCGCCTGTTCTCCTTTCTCAACGCTTCTCGTCTTCAAAAGGAATCTTGCCATCGTTCTCGAAGCGCTTCTTGCGCTTCTGGCCAAATGCCCAGATCACGATGCCGATGAAGGCTGCAATGAGCAGCCAATGGTAGATAGTCAGTTCCATGGTGATTTCTCCTTGTATTACGTTCCGGCCCCAGCCATTTTCTGGAACGACATGCTTGCGCTAGATAAAACCTTCTACTTCGGGAACATGAACTGCACCTGGGCGCGGATCTGCCAATCGGGCCCGTCATCCGGGGTAACCACGTTGTAGTAGGCCGACAACTGCATATTCACTGGCAACTTGCCGAGGTGGAATATCTTGCCGACGCCGCCACCGACTGGCACCGTCCACCGCTGGCTGCTCTCGGCCTTCCAGTTGGCGGTGATGAGTGGCGCGCTGGTGACGTAGAGACCACCGCTGAAGTTGTAGTTGATGAAAGGCTGGATCAGGCCGTTGTTGTAGGAGCCACCGGTACCGCTGTCGGAGAGCGACCAGATATTGTTGACCAGGGCGCCATAGACCCAGGGATCACCATGTTCCAGATGCAGCGCGACGAACGACGGGCCAAGCCCCCAGTTGCGGTTACCAAGGTCCGAATTGCTGTTGGTCGGCACCTGCACCACCGGCCCTGCACCCCAGATGATGCTGCCGGGCTTGGCCGGCGACAGGAAGGCTGTGAATACTGTGTCGCCGATGCCGTTGGTGCGATCGCCATCCGGGAGCGGCTGCGAGATGACCGGAACGATGGTGCGGGTGATGATGTTCCACTCGTCGCTGACCGAAACGGGAATGACCGGCTGGATGTTGAGAATGTTCTGCGAGCGATTGTCCGGCCCGACGTTCAGATTTGTATTGTTCTGGAACGGCACGCTGATCAGGTTGCCGACCGGGTTCTGGGCCAGCTTGGCCAGTTCCTCGGCGCTCAGTTCGGCAAATGCGGGCGCGGAAACAAGCAATGTTGCGGTCAACACCGAAAATGCGCCAATTTTTGTATCACTAAAAGTCGTCATCGATGAATCCGTGGTGAGAAGGGTGCCGCGTGGCACACCGTTACCTGCCGCCGGGTCAATTCAAACAACTCGGCCAATCTGGTCATACAGCCAGCGTTGGGGCTACGGCAGCAAACTGTCAGTCAACAGACGTTGGTGGCAACTTAGCCTCGAACGTCAGCTTTCGCACTACTTGAACGCGTACTCCCGCCCCTGAGCCGTCACTGACGAAAAATGAAAGCTGCCATTCGCCAATTGATTGAGAGTGTAAAAGAGGTCAGTGGTTGAAGTTTCCGGAAAATCAGCAACCCATCAACCTTGCAATACCGGGGGAGTCTATATATTACTATAGCTGGCCAGATCGTTGCCACGAACGAGGATAGAACTGATATCCCAGTAAGCTTGTCACACTTCATCCCCTCAAGAAAATAAAGGAAGCACTAATTATGCAGATCCCCAGACGACTGACAGTATGGACGGCCCTTGTCGTGCTTGCCTTGCCTGGCTTGGCCGCGACAGCACAGGCCGAAGTGTCGAAAAAGACGATTGCCTCACTTGGCGCGCCCGACAGCGTCGAGACATCTATCGGAACGCTGAACTTCAAGGACGGCGCGCCCAGCGCCGACACTGCTCAAAAGGTATTCGATGCGCTCGCCTTCACCCGTGCGCTGAACGTATACAACAACAGCTTTCGCGGCGCCTCCGCCCTGGGCTTCCACAAGGGCTTCCAGAGCATTGGTGCCAACTACAACGACGTTGTCATTACGCCTGAACTGCTCGACTCCGCGTCCCTATTCCTGACCGGAAACGCCGACACCGTCTACTACCTCTCCGTCATCGACCTTTCGAAGGGTCCGATGGTGATCGAACAGCCTTCGGATGGCGTCGGGACCATCAACGACATGTGGTTCTCGTGGATCATCGACGTCGGTGGCCCTGGACCAGATCGCGGCCGGGGTGGCAAGTATCTAATCGTCGGTCCGGATTACGATGGGCCGCTGCCCAAGGGTGGATACTTCGTCGCCCACTCCAAGACGAACCGGGTTCTCTACGCGTCGCGCGCCTATCTGGTTAATAACGATCCCAAGCCGGCGGTCGAGAACGTCAAGGCGAACATGAAGATCTACCCCTATGCCGCGGGCGGTTACGGCACCAGCATCGCCGAGGCGCTGACCGGCGCGGTCCGCCTCGGGGGAAACCCGAAGATCCCCGACACCAAGTTCATCGATGCGAGCAACCTGTCGTTCAATACCATCCCGCCCAGCGATTTCGGCTTTTACGAATGGATCAACGAAAACGTCCAGGCCGAGCCCGCCGCCAGCTATGACGTGGAGCTCTCCGGGCAACTCGCCGCCATCGGCATCGTCAAGGGCAAAAAGTTCGCGCCTGACGAACGAATGAAGAAGATCCTCACCGATGCCGCCGTTGTAGGCCAGGCAGCCGGACGGGTGCTGAACTGGCGCCCCTTCGAGGCTCACCCGGACTGGGCCTACTACCCGAACTCGATGTGGGGAAACATGCTCTGGGAAGGCGGCGCCTTCTTCGAGACCCCGCCACCCGCGTTCAAGGATGGGGCATTCAAACCGCTGCCGCCGACCGGTGCCCGCACCCTGGATTCGCGCACGGCCTTCTACTACGGCTACACCCTCGACAGCCCCGGCATGATCATGAACATCCCCGGCGTGGGATCGCAGTATCTGATGGGTTTCCTGGACGCCAACGGCGCTGTGCTCGATGGGTCGAAGGCTTACAAAGTGACGCTGCCAAAGGGTATCCCTGCCAAGGCGTTCTGGTCGTTCACGCTCTACGATAACCAGACACGGTCGATGTTGCAGACGCCCCAGAAATATCCGCGCGCCGGGTCGCAGAGCTACCCTTCACCGGCGGCGAATGCGGCTGAAGACGGGTCCACCACGATCTGGTTCAGTCCTGAACAGCCGGGCGGCGTGGATCGCGGCAACTGGATCCAGACCGATCCTAAGAAGGGCTGGTTTACGATCCTTCGGCTCTACAGCCCGCTTCCGTCGTTCTTCGACAAGTCCTGGCGGCCGAGCGAGATTAAATTGGTTCGGTGAGACACGGTTCAGCCAGCCAACATCGGCATTCACCTGACTGGCTACAGCGGGCTTCGCCCGCCTCCGCCAGCAGGTGGTGTGGGACATTGAAGGTCTGATCCGCAGTCGACCCGTAAAAAGTTCATAGCGGACGTATTTGATGTGCCGTGCAAAAGACCGTTTACGGGCCCACAACAACTGGGTGGCGCTTATACAGGCCTCGTTAATATGTCGTACCCTACGGTTTACAACATTGAGATGGACCCGCATGAAGACCTAAACCTGGGTGGGAATTTTGTCTGGGCAATGGTTCGGGCGCTAAAGGTTGTTGAAGCCTATGAGAAAACGCTGAAAACGCACCCCAATCCTCCGGCAGCTAATGTGACGAACTTCGGCGCCCGCTAAGAACGCCTCGGCTGCTGTCAATCGTTCGTCTTTCGCTTTGAAACGAGCTCTAGATAAAATGGCGCTTCGAATTCGATGCGCCATTTTTTGAACGAGTGGGATAAGCAATGCAGTGCTCGCCTGACTTGCCCAAAATCCTTAACGGCGACTGGGGATATTTATTTTGAACACGTCGAAAATGGTGGAACTGTGGATTTCTACGCTTGCGACAACCCCACTTCGGTGGATGTAGAGAGGAGGTCACTTGCGTACAGTATTTAACGGACTGGTCGCCGCCAGTATCCTTGCCGTCGCTTCGGGCAACGCCCTTGCTGACGAAAGCGGCGTTGCGTTCTGGCTGTCAGGCCAATATGCCAGCCTCGCCGCAGTGCCGCCATCTCCAGGTTGGTCGCTGGTGAGTACCGCTTACTATTACAGCGGTAGTGCCGACAAAACGACCACCTTTCAGCATGGCAACACTTTAAGCACGGGCATCAAATCCGACTCCCCCTTGTTGTTACTGGAACTGGGTTATGCCACCGAATCAAAATTCCTTGGCGGCCAGCCCTACATCGGCCTCGCCTGGGGTCCCGGATCGAACTACACCTCGGTCAATGCCAGCCTGTCGCAACCCGCACTCAGCGGGTCTCGCAGCGATACCGTGTTTGGTGGCACCGATCTCTACCCGATAGCCAGTTTGGCGTGGAACAACGCCAACCACAATTGGATGAGCTACATCACGGGCAATATTCCGGTGGGGACCTACGACCCAAACTCTCTGTCTAACTTGGGGATCGGTCATGCCGCAATCGATGCGGGCGGTGGCTACACCTATCTCAACGCCAAAAGCGGGCTCGAATTTTCTGCGGTACTCGGCTTCACCTATAACGCAGAAAATTCGGACACTAATTATAAGAACGGTATCGACTCCCACCTAGATTGGGGCGTATCCCAATTTTTATCGGCCAACTGGCAAGTAGGGCTGGTGGGCTATGTGTATTACCAACTCACGAACGACAGCGGCAGTGGCGACAGAGTCGGCGCGTTCAAATCACAAGTTGCGGCCATCGGGCCAGAAATTGGCTATGCGTTTTCATTTAACAAGCAAGCTGCATATTTTAACTTGCGCGGCTACAAAGAGTTCAATGCACAGAACAGGGTCGAAGGCTATGCACTCTACGCTCAGCTGAGCCTACCCTTAGGTGGTCCAGGCAAGTAGCACTACGAAGGGGGACACAAGAAAAATGGCCGCCCAGCCCACTAAAGCGGCCACTGATTTGTTTGTCGCTATCGTACACTTTGGCCGACGAGTATTCGGTCAGCTGCAGCTATTTACGACTGCTCCACTCAGAAAACTGACGCTGGGCGGCCGGGCGACGCATGACTCTTGAGGGTCGAAAGTGTGAGTAGCGTTTTTTGGTAAGCGGTCACCCGGACTCGTCGGCCCAGGTTTTTTCGGCGCCCCCCCTCGAACGGCGGCAATGCGCCAAGGTGCACCCCAACAGACACATCTGGGTGTCTATTTGTTGCTGCGTGGTTCAGATCGACCAGCAAGCGTTTTCGCCTGGTCAATGGAAAGCGCGCAGGCCGGTCAAGCTGGTTTGCGCACGAATATATTCAGGCAGTCGGGTTCCTCTACGTCAGCAAAATACTTGACACTGGTCACCTGAACTGACCGCTTTTTGTGCTTTTTGTGTAATCTGTGGCGCTTATGTTGGCTTCTGGCAGGGACACAATGAGCGCCGATCAAGAGATTCAAGCGGTTCTGCGGGATCTGTTTCGTTCCCAGTGCTATGCCGTGTTGGCGACTGACGATCATGGGCAGCCATTTGCCAGCCTGATGGCTTTTGCCGCAACCGAAGACCTGCGTCAAATTGTGATCCTCACTGAGCGGGACCGGCGCAAGTTCGCTAACCTAAAGGCAAACTGTCGGGTTGCCCTGCTGATCGACGACCGCAAGAACGAAGGGGAGGACACGAAGAAATCGGTGGCGGTCACAGTGATCGGCGAAGCGCAGGAAGCAGGCCCGGAGGCGAGCGCTGCCCTGCTTAAGCTTTTCCTCGCTCGCCACCCTCGCCTGGGGGCCTTCGCGGCATCTCCGACCTGCACCGTCGTCTCGGTGAACATCAGTTCCTACATGCTGGTTTCTCGATTTGAGCAGGTGGTGGAATGGCGCATCGGATCTGAGGGTTGACCACAAACCGGGTTAATTGCCACTGGCAAGCTAGTGGCAGGAATGAATCGACCCCGCTTCTCTAGATGCTCCTGATCGTCGAGGAGGCATCGCAAACCAGTCGCTCATCCCATTCGGCCACACTGGCTGGTTTGGCTGAAGTGCTGCCCCACGGCAACGCGCAACCCCTCGAGAAACGTTTCAGACCGTGGTGCACGATCTGCCAACTTGGGTGTCCCTGACTACTCCGAGTAAGGGGCCGCACCGGGCACCGGCTCGGCGTCGGCCAGGATGAAGAACAGCACGTTGCCGGGCTCCGACGTGACGTCGCTGCGCAGGCCACCGACAAGGCCGTTGGTCGGGCTGGTGTACTCCGCCAATACTTCGCCGAAGGCGTTGCGCTGGATGGCCAGCTTTTGTCCCGGCGTGACCTTGGCATTCAGTTTGACCAACAATTCAATGAACCCACCGTGGGTGCTCAGCACGGGTACCGCACTCTTTCCGATATAGACGTTGGCATCGACTGCGGTACGTCCGATCGCTCCGGGAACCACGCCGTAGTGCTTGAAGACATTCATCGTGCCTTCGACGAAGATCGGAATCATGTCGAGATCCAGCCGCCGCGCCGGACCCACCTCCGGCGTAAAAGCGGGAATGCCCGCATCAATGTAGGCGTTGTGCAGCACACCGGGGTAGGCTGGGTTGTCCCAGATCGCCGGAACGGGGTAGAGCATCATCATGGTCTTGACGTCCGGGATGCGCATGTCACCGATGTGAAAGGCGGGTACGTCCAGGCCGGTGGTCCCGGTATGGAAGTCGATGGCCAGGTCGGTGTTGGGCTTGAGCAGCCGGTTGAACACCAGCCCGGCCTGGCGGCTGACGGCACCGAGGCCGTTTTCATTGCCGGGCCACTCGCGGTTCATGTCGGTCAACTCGAAACCGCGATTGGTACTTGGCCAGCGACGCTGCATGCTCTCCATTGCAGGGCGTGCAATGTCCAGCACCGCCATGACGGTGCCCGACATTTCAGCCGGGTTCAACTGGGTCATGACGGTCTGCACGGTGTGCACCGAGCTCATCTCGTCACCGTGCACACCGCTGGTCAGGGTGATGCGCTTGCCGGGCTTGACCCCCTTGGCCACGATCACCGACACGTACCAGTACTGCCCCGTAGACATCTGCACGCCCTGGAAGTACAGCAGGTGTTTTTTGCCGGGCTCCAGGTCGCTGGTGTTCAGGGAACTCACGACTTTTTTGCCGTTGATCACATCCCCGGTGTAGACAGTGCTGATCTTGGCAGAGGCACCGCTTTGAGCTTGCGCCGTGCCAATACCCGCGAGTGCAATGGCGGCTATTAGCAGCGATTGCATGAAATTGCGGCGTCCATGGCCGCCTAGGGATGTTTTTAACATTTTCGATCCTGTTTCACGGTTCGAAATTATTCAATTTTACTCCGCCCTTGGTCACAATCCCGTTGAAACACCAACGGCGCGACCGACCGCTGAGGGTCGATTTCTACCTGAGCATCAACACGCCAGTCTCGTCGGACAATAACTGCCAATCGGCTCAGTTTGCCTCTTCGTTTCCGACGACCCTGCGCCGTCTGCGCTACGACGAGTTTGACAAGATTGCAGGTCACGGGACTGCAGTTGCTGAGCACGTTCGGGCTGAATTTTGGCTGCTGTAATGAACTCGTAATACTCGTGCTCTGGCTCAGTTACTTCACAAGTCAGCGTGTTAAACAGGCTGGAATAGCCTACGGGGAGCGACTATTTCGGAGCTGTGACTCCCTAAAATGAAAAAGGCCCCTTTCGAGACCTTTCTACTTTTTTAAGGTACTGAGAATTTTTTAAGGAATTCTGAGAACCTAGATCGCCAAAGTTATACCGCAACTGTGATTACTCTGCGGTCTAACTATGACGATGCGCACCTACAAAAACGCTCAAATATCAATCCGTGCATTCAATGCGTTGGACTCGATAAAGGCGCGCCGCGGTTCAACGAGTTCACCCATCAAAGTGGTGAATATTTCGTCAGCCGCGATGGCATCGTCGATTTGAACCCGGAGCAGACGGCGAACCTTCGGATCCATGGTGGTCTCCCACAATTGACCGGGGTTCATCTCACCCAGACCCTTGTAACGCTGCTTGCTGATCCCGCGCTCGACATCGGTGAGTAGCCACTTCATCGCGTCGCCGAAATTGTTGACGACCTGTTTCTTCTCGCCACGCGCCATGAAAGCGCCGGGTCCGAAGAGATCAGCCAGGGTTTCAGCAGTTCGGCGCAGTTGCAGATAATCGCCGGAAAGCAGCAGGTCTTCGTCAATCAGCCCAACCTTGAGATTGCCGTGATGCATGCGCTCGACACGCAGGGTCCAGCGTTCCTGGATGTCGTCGAATTTCGGGACGATACGGATATCGCTGGCCAGATGCTGTGCCAGCAGCTCGGCACTTGAGCGGGCACCAGCTTCAGTATCAAGATCGAGCTGGAGATTGTGCTGAACCAGAACCTTGAGGACCTCGGGATTGACCAAGTGAGAAATGCGTTCGATGACTGCTTCGGTCAACAGCCAGGAACGGGCCAATTCTTCCAGAGCCGCTCCAGTAATCGGATCAGCGCCGGCACTCGGCGTCAGGCTCGATTCGTCCATCGCCATCCGCAGCAGGAACTGATGGTATTCCTGATCATCTTTGAGATAGCGCTCGGTCTTGCCGTGCTTGACCCTGTAGAGCGGGGGCTGGGCGATATACACGTAGCCGCGCTCGATCAGCTCCGGCATCTGGCGATACAGCAGGGTCAGCAGCAAGGTACGGATGTGTGCACCGTTGACGTCGGCGTCGGTCATGATAATGATACGGTGATAGCGCAGTTTTTCGATCTTGAATTCGTCCTTGCCGATACCGGTGCCGAGCGCAGTGATCAGCGTAACGATCTGCTCGCTCGAAATCAGCTTGTCGAAACGCGCCTTCTCGACGTTGAGCACCTTGCCGCGCAAGGGCAGGATGGCCTGGAACTTGCGGTCGCGACCCTGCTTCGCGGAGCCACCGGCGGAGTCACCCTCGACGATATACATTTCGCAGAGCGCCGGGTCCTTTTCCTGGCAATCAGCCAGCTTTCCGGGCAGACCGATGCCATCAAGAACCCCTTTGCGCCGAGTCAGTTCGCGGGCACGACGGGCAGCTTCCCTGGCCCGGGAAGCTTCTACAATCTTGCCGGTGATGATTTTGGCATCGACTGGGCGCTCAAGCAGGAAATCGGTCAATTTCTGGGCAACCACCTCCTCCACCGCCGGACGGGCTTCGGAGGAAACCAGTTTCATCTTGGTCTGCGAAGCGAACTTGGGATCGGGCATCTTGACCGAAAGGACACAGGCCAGCCCTTCACGCATGTCGTCGCCGGAAATTTCGACTTTGGCTTTCTTGGCGATCTCGTGTTCATCGATATACTTGTTGATGACCCGCGTCATTGCGGCGCGCAGGCCGGTCAGATGCGTACCACCATCGGTTTGCGGAATGTTGTTGGTGAAACAGAGTACTTGTTCCTGGTACGAGTCGTTCCACTGCATCGCAACTTCAACACCGATCGTCACCCCGGTATCGCCAACCTTGGCTTCACCTGCCGAACAGAAAATATTCGGATGGAGAACCGTCTTGGTACGGTTGATGTACTCGACGAAGCTGATTACGCCACCGGCAAAGGCAAAATCTTCTTCCTTGCCGGTACGCTGGTCAATCAGGCGGATACGCACACCGTTGTTGAGGAAGGAAAGTTCGCGCAAACGCTTGGCGAGAATTTCGTAATGAAATTCGATGTGCTCGAAGATTTCGTCATCCGCCAGAAAATGAACCTCGGTACCGCGTTTCTCGGTTTGACCGATCACCTTGAGCGGCGAAACCTCGACACCACCGCGAACCTCGATGATGCGGTCTACGGCGTGACCCCGGCAAAATTCCATGATGTTTTTCTTGCCGTCACGACGAATCGTCAAGCGCAGCCATTTCGACAGCGCATTGACACAGGACACCCCAACACCGTGCAAACCACCCGAAACCTTGTAGGAATTCTGGTTGAACTTGCCACCGGCGTGCAGTTCGGTCAACGCGATTTCTGCGGCTGTGCGCTTCGGCTCGTGCTTGTCATCCATCTTGATACCGGTCGGGATGCCACGACCGTTGTCGGTAACACTGATCGAGTTATCGGTATGGATGGTGACGACGATGTCGTCGCAATAACCGGCTAACGCTTCGTCGATCGAGTTGTTGACCACCTCGAACACAAGGTGATGCAGACCGGTTCCGTCGGATGTATCACCGATGTACATGCCCGGGCGTTTGCGGACCGCCTCCAGGCCTTCGAGAATCTGGATGCTCGACTCGCCATAGGCTGGCGAAACATCTTCCGGGTTGCTTATCGGTGTGTTTTCTTCACTCATTAATTTGGTTCCACGTGAAACTTGATTTTGAATTCATGAATCAGATGCGCATCGGCATGACGACATATTTGAAGCGATCGTTTCCGGGCACCGTAATCAGCGCACTGGAATTGGCATCGTTGAAACTCCACTGAACTTCGTCGGTGTGCACGTTGTTCAGCACATCGAGCAGGTAGCCAACATTGAAGCCGACATCGATGGCGTCGCCGCTATAGTCGACTTCAATTTCTTCCTGAGCCTCCTCCTGCTCGGCATTGGCAGCCATTAATTTGAGACTGTTTTCGCTGAGAACGACGCGCACGCCACGAAATTTCTCGTTGGTCAGGATGGCCGCGCGGTTCATCGCCTGCATCAGCGTCAAGCGACCAATCGTCACATGGTTCTTCAGGGTGGGTGGAACAACTCGCTCGTAATCGGGAAACTTGCCGTCAATCAACTTCGAAACCAGAACGACCGAGCCAAAAGCGAAACGAACCTGGTTCTGAGCCAGCGTAATGTTCAGTTTGTCGTCACTATCGACCAGCAGGCGATTGAGTTCTAGGACCGTCTTGCGTGGCAGGATCATCTCCTGACGCGGCAAGTCGCCGTCGATCTCGACACTCGCGAAGGCAAGCCGATGTCCATCAGTGGCGACGGCACGCAGTTCCTTGCCTTCAACCAGGAGCAACAATCCATTCAGGTAGTAACGAACATCCTGCGCCGCCATGCTGTATTGGGTCTTGGCCAGCAACTGACGAAAATCGCGCTGTGATATCTCGAACTGTCTGGTTTCGCCTTCACTGATGGTCATTCGCGGAAAATCGTCGGCCGGAAGGGTTTGCAGGCTGAAGCGGCTCTTTCCGCCCTTGACCTGCAGACGCTTGTCTTCGAGTATCAGACTGACTTCGGTGCTGTCAGGCAGCGAGCGCAGGATCTCCTGCAATTTGCGCGCGCCGACAGTGACTGCACCATCGCCGTCACCACCGGCGCCGTCCGTTGCCGTCGTAATCTGGATTTCAATATCCGTGGCCAGCAGCGTCAGGCGATCCCCCTTTTTTTCCAGCAATACATTGGAAAGAATAGGCAATGTGTGTCGTCGTTCGACAATTCCCGATACCGACTGCAACGGGGCTAGAAGTGTGTCTCTTTGGCTTTTAATAAGTACCATTAATTAAATTCCTTTAATGACTATATCCGGAACAAGTCTGTGGATAAAAACTATTTTTTGTTTTTTTTCATGTAGTTGAAATCTGAATTACGCTCTGAATAACGTATCTAACTGCCTGTGGATCAATTCCGGACAATTTTCTCATAAAGCGGATATCGATGATTGACCCACAATTGATCGACACCTTGTCCACAGGTTTATGGACAGCTTTCACCCTTTCAATACCTGAAGCAAGACATGCAGGTCATGATTGAGTTCGCTTTCCTTGAGGCGCAAGGAATCGATGGTTTTTACCGCGTGAATGACCGTCGTATGATCGCGTCCGCCGAAGGCTTCACCAATCTCGGGATAGCTGTGCGATGTCACTTCACGACATAGCCACATCGCCAGTTGCCGGGGACGGGCGATGGCGCGCGTCCGTTTTTTGGAGAACAGGTCGGCAACCTTGAGTTTGTAGTAATCGGCAACAGTCTTCTGGATGTTGTCGATGCCAACATTGCGCACCGAACCGATCAGGTCCTTGAGCGCTTCCTTTGCAAGGTCGAGAGCGATTTCGCGTCCATGAAACGAGGAATAGGCCAATACTTTCTTGAGTGCGCCTTCCAATTCGCGGACATTCGAACGCAAATGCTTGGCGATAAAAAATGCGACTTCGTCGTCAAGTTGCAGGCCTTCAACCTGGGCCTTCTTTTTCAGGATGGCAACGCGCATTTCCAGTTCGGGGGGTTCGATCTGAACGGTCAAGCCCCAGTCGAAGCGGGTCACCAGGCGGTCGTCAAGGCCGTTGATGTCCTTCGGATAGGTATCGCAGGTAATGATGATCTGCTTGCGGGCCTCGATCAGTGCGTTGAACAGGAAAAAGAATTCTTCTTGCGAGCGATTCTTGCCATTGAAAAACTGGACGTCGTCAAGAAGAAGGACATCGAGTGAACGGTATGTCCGCTTGAAAGTGTCGAACGACTTTTGCTGATAAGCGCGGACAACGTCCGAGTAGTAATCCTCGGCGTGAACATAGCGCACCACTTTTTCGGGTGTTTCACTGAGGATCACGTTGCCGATGGCGTGAATCAGGTGGGTCTTGCCGAGCCCGGCACCGCCATAGATGAACAAGGGATTGTAGGCGCCACCCGGATTGTTGGCGACTTGAACCGATGCCGCCCGGGCCAGGTCGTTAGCCTTGCCGACGACCAGATTATCGAAGGTGAACGACTGGAAAAGCCTTGATTTTTCGTATGGGCAATTCTTGGGCTGTGGCTTCTCCGCTGTCGGAGCAGAGTTCTGAACGCCTGGAGCGATATTTGATGCGAGATTGGGCAACCGGCCGTTGGGACCTTTTCCACCATCGATGACCAATGCGATGCTGACCG
Source organism: uncultured beta proteobacterium (assembly GCA_963741765.1). Classification (GTDB taxonomy): domain Bacteria; phylum Pseudomonadota; class Gammaproteobacteria; order Burkholderiales; family Rhodocyclaceae; genus Azonexus. The sequence continues at coordinate 267,632 of CAVUJN010000012.1, read as the reverse complement.
GGCCGGAAAAGAAGGCGCGGCCATAGTCTTCGATACGTGCGAGGTAACGGTCGCGCACCCACTTCATGATGAAGCCGTTGGGTGCGATCAGGCGCAAGCCTTCCAGAGGATGGCTTTCACCTTCCAGCCTGAGTGGTTTGATCCAGGTATTGAACTGCTGAACTGGCAATTCCTGTTCAAAACGCTTGATGCATGAGTCCCAAAAACCCGCCATTGCCAACATTGCCCCTCCCCGCGCAGTCGAAAAACAACGCTGGCGGTTATAATAACTATTTGATTCTATGGATTTTGTTACCTTTAGAACGACAACATTCAGGTTGTGTTCAAGGTTTTCATTCTACCCTCGTGGACAAAAGTTATCCACAGCATTCTCAAATAATTGGTCTTGACAGTACCCCATGAAATACGGTGTAATTGCGCGTTTTTCTTAGCACATCAAGGGATTACCAATGAAACGCACGTATCAACCGTCGGTCGTGCGCCGCAAGCGCACCCATGGCTTCCTGGTTCGTATGCGTACCAAGGGTGGCCGTGCAGTCATTGCTGCTCGCCGCGCCAAGGGTCGCAAGCGTCTGGGCGTTTAACCCGGCGTTCGGCGGGGTGGAACAAACCTTCGCCAGACGTTATCGCCTGACAAAAACGGATGAGTTCTCATCCGTTTTTGGTTTCAGGAGGGCGATTCGGGGCAAGTTGCTGATGCTGCACTACCAGCCGCGGCCGATTGGGCACGATGACGCGAGACTCGGTCTGGTGATCGGTAAAAAACTGCTCAAAAAAGCGGTTGACCGCAACCGTGTCAAGCGGATAGTGCGCGAACAGTTTCGTCGGGAGCGACCGAACCTTCCGGCGTGCGACCTGATCGTCCGGCTCGCCGTAAAGCCGGTTCCGTTCGACAGCAGCCTGCTGGCCGGCGATTTCCTCGCGCTGCTGGACAAGCTGCGACGCGCTTGTCCGCGCAAGGAAGAACGATGAAACGCCTGCTGGTCGGCCTGCTTCGTGCGTACCAGTATGCGATCAGTCCGTTCTTGGGGCGAAGTTGCCGTTATTATCCGACTTGTTCGGAGTACGCGGTGGAAGCGTTAGAGAAACACGGTGCCCTCAAGGGTGGCTGGCTGGGCGTCAAGCGCGTCTGCCGCTGCCATCCGTGGCATCCCGGCGGGTACGATCCGGTACCCTGATTTGAGATTGCTTGATTACGTAGGCTGTTCATGGACACTCGTCGTCTGATTCTGGTAATGATCTTCACTTTCTCCAGCTTCATGTTGTGGGAGAGCTGGCAGAAGTACAACCAACCCAAGCCCCCGGCCAATGCCGCCGCGGTCGTACCGGCGGGAAGTGCCATACCCCAGCCTAGCTCGGCATTGCAGGCAGGTGCCGCCGCACCTGTTGTTGCCACGCCGGCTTCGCCAGCGGCTACCGGCGAGACGTTTACGATCCAGACTGACCTGGTGAAAGCCACGATCTCATCGGTCGGCGGCGACATCGTCGAACTCGACCTGTTGAATTACAAGAAGCAGGACGACAAGGACAAAATCTTCGTGCTGTTCGATGCCAAGCATCACTACATGATGCAGAGCGGTCTGATTGGCGAAGGACTGCCAACGCATCGTACGACCTTCCGGCGTGTCGATGGTCCGGTAGCACTGGCCGAAGGCGCCGATGAACTGAAGATTCGCTTCGAAGGAACGGCGTCGAACGGCGTTCAGGTCACCAAGATACTGACCTTCAAGCGCGGTTCATACCTGGTCGACGTGGCATGGGAAATTGTCAATCAGGGCGACAAGCCGCTGCTCACGCACGCCTACTATCAGTTGCAACGCGACGGTGTGGCGCCGGAAGGGGAGACCATGATGGTATCCACCTTTACCGGGCCGGCCGTCTATACCGACGCCGACAAATACCAGAAGGTCAGCTTTGGCGAGATCGCAGAAGGTAAGGCGAAATTCGCCAAGGCCGCGGATAACGGCTGGCTGGCCATGGTCCAGCACTACTTCGTTTCGGCCCTGGTGCCGAAGGACAAGATTCCGCACGAGTACTACATGCGCAAGGCCGATGGCGCAGACCTTTATCAAGCCGGCGTCATCATTCCGGTGGCGGAAATTGCGCCGGGCGCCAAGGGTGAGACCTCGATCAACCTTTACGCCGGCCCGCAGGAGCAGGCCAGGCTCAAGGAAGTCGCCCCGGGCCTCGACCTGGTGGTCGATTACGGCTGGCTGACTATCGTCGCCGCGCCGATTTTCTGGGCGCTGCAGGCCATTCATGGCGTCGTCGGGAACTGGGGCTGGGCGATCGTCGTGCTGACCATCATGATCAAGGCTGTCTTTTTCCCGCTGTCGGCGGCGTCCTACAAGTCGATGGCCAAGATGCGCGTTTTGACGCCTCGCCTGACCCAGTTGAAAGAGCGTTACGGCGATGACAAGCAGCGCATGAACCAGGAAATGATGAAGTTGTACCAGACCGAGAAGGTCAATCCGCTCGGTGGCTGCCTGCCGATCGTGGTGCAGATTCCGGTCTTCATCGCGCTTTACTGGGTACTGCTTGGTGCTGTCGAGATGCGCGGCGCGCCATGGATTCTGTGGATCCACGATCTGGCCGCACCGGATCCGTTCTTCATTTTGCCGATCTTGATGATGGCTTCGATGTTCATTCAGACCAAGCTGAATCCGACGCCGCCGGATCCGATCCAGGCCAAGATCATGATGTTCATGCCGCTGGTTTTCGGCGTCATGTTCTTCTGGTTTCCGGCGGGCCTGGTGCTTTACTGGGTGGTCAATAACGTGCTGTCGATCGCCCAACAGTGGCAGATCACACGCATGATCGAGAGCGGCAGCAAGGCCGCCAACGACGCCAAGGGCTGAGGTGTGGGTGGCGTAGGCAGCGCCGACACCATCGCCGCCATTGCCACGGCCCCCGGCCGTGGCGGTGTTGGCGTGATTCGCATCTCGGGCAGCAATTTGCTGCCCTTTGCATTGGCGCTGAGCGGAAAGACCCCAGAGCCGCGCCAGGCGACCGTGGCCAAATTCAGGGCAGCCGATGGCACGGCTATCGACAGCGGCCTGTTGCTCTATTTTCCTGCGCCACGCTCCTACACCGGTGAAGACGTCCTCGAACTGCAGGGGCACGGCGGTATGGTCGTCATGCAAATGCTGCTTGCACGCTGCCTCGACCTTGGCGCACGCCTTGCCGAGCCTGGAGAGTTCAGCCGTCGCGCCTTTCTCAATGGCAAACTCGATCTGGCCCAGGCGGAAGCGGTTGCCGACCTGATCGACGCGGCTACCGCAAGTGCCGCCCGCTCGGCGGTTCGCTCACTGCAGGGCGAGTTCTCGCAGGCCATCCGTGCACTCACCGACGAACTGATAAATCTGCGCATGCTGGTCGAGGCGACACTGGATTTTCCTGAAGAGGATATCGACTTTCTCAAAGCGGCCGATGCCTTCGGTCGTCTGGAGCGGCTTCAATTGAGGCTCGCCGAAATTTTCGACCGCGCCGGCCAGGGCAAGTTGTTGCAGGCCGGCCTGCATGTCGTGTTGGCCGGGCAGCCAAATGTCGGCAAGTCTTCGTTGCTCAACCGGCTGGCCGGCGACGATCTTGCCATCGTGACCGCGGTTCCCGGGACGACCCGCGATGCGTTGCGGTTGACCATACAAATCGAGGGAATTCCGCTGCACATCATCGACACGGCCGGTCTGCGGGATACCGACGATGAAGTCGAGAAGATCGGTATCGAACGCAGCTGGCGTGAGATCGAGCGCGCCGATGTCGTTCTGCTGCTGGTTGACGCGCGCAGCGGCGTGGGAGAGTCCGACCGCGAAATCCTTGCCCGGCTGCCCGAGCGGCTGCAGCGCGTCACGGTGTTTAACAAGATCGATCTTTCCGGCGCCGAGGCCGAACGCCACGTCGAAGCTGACGGCGTGGCCATTTCGCTTTCGGTCAAGGCCAACCGGGGCATTGAATTGCTGCGCGCCGAATTGTTGCGGATCGCCGGCTGGCACCCGGCGGAAAATGTCTTCATTGCCCGTGAACGTCACCTGCGGGCACTGGCTGCCGCGCAGGAGCATATTGCGGCGGCCAGTGCCGTGGTCAGGAGCAAACTTCCCGCTCTCGAACTGTTTGCCGAAGAACTCCGTCTCGCCCAGCAGTCGCTCGGCGAAATTACCGGAGAATTCAGCGCCGACGACTTGCTGGGTGTCATTTTCAGCCGTTTTTGCATTGGCAAGTAGGTGGAAGGCCTCGATCTCGGCCTGCTGGCACTGGTCGTCGCGGCATTTTTTGCCGGAGCGATCGATGCCGCTGTCGGTGGCGGCGGGCTGATCCAGATTCCTGCATTGTTCGTGGTGCACCCCGGCGAATCCGCGGCGACGCTGTTCGGGACCAACAAATGCGCCAGCGTCGTCGGGACGGCCAACGCGACCTGGCGCTATGCGCGGCGCCTGCGCATCCCGTGGCGCACGATCCTGCCGGCAGCGGCGGCGGCTTTCGCCTTCTCCTACGCCGGCGCGGCGACCGTTGCCTGGCTGCCGAAAGACGCGGTACGCCCGCTGATTCTCGTCATGCTCGTTCTCGCTGCGGCCTACACACTCAAACGCAAGGATTTCGGGCTGCTTCACCGGCCGGCCCACGTCGGTCATCGCGAGTTGATCTATGCCCTGCTCCTGGGATGCGTGATCGGCTTCTATGACGGCTTTTTCGGGCCGGGAACCGGCAGTTTTCTGATTTTCCTGTTCGTCCGTTTCTTCGGGTTCGATTTTCTGCATGCCTCGGCTGGCTCCAAGGTGGTCAACGGGGCAACCAATCTCGCCGCCCTCGCCTATTTTTTGCCCAACGGTTACGTACTGCCATTGCTGGCGGCAGCGATGGCCCTCGCCAACCTTGGTGGATCCCTGGTGGGCACCTGGCTGGCGCTCAAGCATGGCAGCGGTTTCATCCGGCAGGTTTTTCTGCTGGTAGTCGGGATTCTGATCGTCAAGTTTGCCTGGGACACCATCGTGCTGCACTGACTTCCCCTGATCTGCCGGGAGGTCTGCCGAACTGGCAGGATATAATCGACCGATGGTGATAGAGGTCGTAGCATGTTATTGATGGGGCGCTCCCCGCATTCAGGTCTGGCATCGATGCTGGCGTCGGTCGCGTTGCTGGCGGCTTGCGCTGGCGGCCCGGTCGTTGAAGTCAAACCTGAGCAAGATGTCAGCGAGGCAATCCAGATCCACTCGACGGGCCGGGTGCGTAGCGGGTTCGCGTGTTGCAACCTGCGCTACAGCGGTAAGCTGCTCAGCGACGCGAACTATGCCCAATTACCCTTCATTGCGATCGGAACGCCAGTCCTGATCAGGGAGATCGAAGGCGGACAGGCAATCGTCGAGATCAACGGCAAGCAGATGTTGTTGCGCCCCGATATAGCCCAGAGCAAGGTGACGCCCGCCCAATGGCTCGACAAGTCGGTGCTGGCTGACGACCCGCGACCAAAGCTGGAGAAGTTACCGCCTGGGGTGCGCGCGGCAATCCTTTCGGGCCGTCTGACTAAAGGCATGACGCGGGAGCAGGCCATCATGGCCATGGGCTATCCGCAGGCTGACGACAAAAAAGGGCTGGATGCCCCGAACTGGCGCTACTGGTGGTCGAGTTACGTGCCGTACTACGTCTATTGGTCTGGAAACAAGCTTGGCCGGATCGATGGTCAGGGCGAAGTCGTTGGCGCAGTGACATACAAGGACCGGTAACTCCGGCCGCGCCGAAAGATTTGCGAGGGGTTAGCCATGCCACAAACAGAACAATCGCAGTTACCCCGGCATTGCGACGTGCTGGTGATCGGCGGCGGGCCGGCCGGATCAACGGTGGCGCCGTTGCTCGCCGGGATGGGCTACACGGTGGTGCTGCTCGACAAGGCCCGGCATCCGCGCTTCCATATCGGCGAGTCCCTGTTGCCAGCCAACCTGCCACTTTTCGAGCGCCTCGGCGTGGCTGACGAGGTGCGCGCCATCGGCATGCAGAAATGGGGTGCCGAATTCGTTTCGCCGCAACACGAACACAAGCAGGCCTTCCATTTTTCCGAGGCCTGGGACAAATCTATGCCCTATGCCTATCAGGTCAAGCGTGCGGAATTCGACACCGTGCTGATCCGCAATGCTGGGCGCCAGGGGGTCGACGTCCATCAGGGTTGCAAGGTGCGGGCAGTCGATTTTCTGCCCGACGATAGCGGTGTGCTGATCAGTGCCTGGTACGACGATGGGCGTGAAGCACAATGGCAGGCGCGCTTCGTTGTCGATGCCTCGGGGCGCGACACCTTCCTCGCCAACCGTTTCCGCATCAAGCAGCGCAATCCGCGCCACAACAGTTCGGCAGTCTATGGCCACTACGTCGGGGCACGGCGAAACGCAGGTCAGGACGCTGGCAACATCACCATTTTCTGGTTCGAGCATGGCTGGTTCTGGTTCATCCCGATGCAGGGCGAGGTGACCAGTATAGGTATGGTCACCTGGCCATATTTCATGAAGACCCGTGGCGCGCGCAGCCGCGAACAATTCCTCGCCGACGGCATTGCGCTCTGCCCGGCGCTTGCCCAGCGCCTGCAGGAAGCCAGCCTGGTCAATGAAGTCGAGGCGACCGGCAATTTTTCCTACGTTTCAGAGCGCAATCACGGCCCTAATTATCTGCTTCTCGGCGATGCCTATGCCTTCATTGACCCGGTTTTCTCCTCCGGTGTCTGGCTGGCGATGAACAGCGGCGTGCTCGGCGCCGAGACCATCGACGCCTGCCTCAGAAACCCCGCTGCCGCCCCTGCTGCACTCAGGCGTTTCGACCGATTGATGAAGCGCGGGCCGAAGGAATTCTCGTGGTTCATCTACCGCATGACCAACCCGATCATGCGCGATTTCTTCATGGGGCCGAAAAACATCTTCCGGGTCAAGGAAGCGCTACTGTCGGTGCTGGCTGGCGACATTTTCGGGAAGACGCCGATCTGGAATTCGTTGCGCATGTTCAAGCTGCTCTACTTCGGCGCCAATATCCTGCAGCCGCGGCGCGCCTTCCGCGGCTGGCAGCGCCGTCGCTTCAACATCCGCCGGGTCGACGACCCGGCCGTCAATCCGGGCTGACGGTGCTGGAACTGTTGACGCGGCTGGCTTCCGGCCAGGTATCTGCGGCCACCGTCGACGTCCTGGGTGGCGCCTGTCTTGGCCAACCGGCCGTTGACATGGTGCCGGGCTGGCCGCTACAGGCAATTTTTGCCCCTTTGCCGGGGTCGGCCGCAACGAGCCTGCACGAAATCTGGCGTAGCTCTGCCCCCTGCGTCGCCGGCCATTCGGAAGGGATCGCCTGGCGGCGCAGTTGCGGCGTTCTCTACGGTGTCTGCGAAATCGATGAAGCGGAATTCTCTGCCGGTAGCGAGTACTCACCCCTGCGCGCAGCCAGCCAGGAGGCGTATCGCCGCATCTTCCGGCTGCTCGCTGCCGAGGGCCTGCCGTACCTGTGGCGGGTGTGGAACTACTTCGCCGATATCAACGGCGAGTCGTATGGCCTTGAGCGCTATCGTCAGTTCAACATCGGCCGTCAGGACGCCTTTCTCGAATTCCGGCGCGGGGCCACCGGCAACGTGCCGGCCGCATGCGCCATCGGCCTCGCTGACGGGCCGTTGAGTATTGCCTTCATTGCCGGCGAGCAGGCGGCGATGGCACTCGAAAACCCGCGACAGGTCAGCGCTTACCACTACCCCGCCGATTACGGTCCGCGTAGCCCGACCTTCTCGCGTGCCACGCTGGTCTGTCCACCCGGCCAGGAAATTCTTTTCATTTCCGGCACGGCAAGCATTTTTGGCCACCGGACGGTGCATGCGGGCGACGCCGCTACCCAGTGCCGCGAGGTGCTGGCCAACATCGAAGCGGTTGTGGCCGCAGCCAACCTGCATTGCCGCTCGGCCGCATTCAGTCTCGGCGAATTGAGTTACCGGGTGTATGTCCGCCATGCGGCGGATTTCGGCAAGGTAGAGGAAGTCCTGCTGGCAAGACTCGGTGCCGCCGCGGAAGTCGTTTTCGTGCAGGCCGACATCTGCCGCGCCGATTTGTTGCTGGAAATCGAGGCAACGACCATTCACGTACTGGTCGGATGAGCGGCCCACCACGTACCGGGAATCCGCTGTGGATTGCCTACGAATACCTGGCCATGCTGCTCGGACTCGGCGCGCTCGCCGCGCTCTGCCTGATATGGTTGCCCGTCGCGCTGCTGTTGCAGCCGCTGTTGCCGCGCCGCCTCGGTCAACTGTTTGGACGGCGCGCCATCATGCATGGCTTTCGCCTCTACCTGGGTTTTCTGCGATTGTTTTGCGCATGTCGTTTTGATCTGGCCGAACTCGACCGCCTGCGCCACGCCGGGCCGCTGATTGTTGCCGCAAATCATCCGTCGCTGCTCGACGTGGTACTCATCGTCTCGTGTCTGCCTAACGCCGTCTGCGTGATCAAGGCGGCCCTGCTCGACCGGCTGTTGTTTGGCGCGGCGGCGCGCCTCGCCGGCTATATCCGCAATGATGCGCCGCTGGAATTGATCCTGCAGGCACGTGCCGATCTACATAGCGGTGCACAGCTGGTGATCTTTCCCGAAGGCACGCGGACCGGCAGCTTTCCGCTTGATCCATTTTCTGCGGGCTGCGGCCTGCTTGCCTGGCGGGCTGCCATCCCGGTACAGACGCTGCTGATCGAGTTCTCCAGGCCGTACCTCGGCAAGGCCTGGCCGCTCTTCCGGCGACCCCGGTTGCCACTGCATTGCTGCATCCGCCTCGGCCGGCTTTTTCCTCCGCCAGCCGACCACGCTGCCTTCACCGGCGAACTCGAAGCCTATTTCCGCGCAGAATTGGGAAAAAATGCGCAGCCGACCGCAGCCGGCGTGGCCTGATCACGAACCCATGCCCACCGTCTCCCGCACCCACCTCGTCATCATTCCCAGCTACAACCCAGGCCCCGGGGTGGTCGCTACCGTGTGTGCGGCAAGGGCGCAATGGACGCCGGTCTGGGTGGTGGTCGACGGTAGCAGCGACGGCAGTGCTGCGCTGCTGCAGGCGCTGGCTGAGCAGGATGACGGCCTGCAGGTCATCGTCCTGCCGGAAAACAGTGGCAAGGGCGCGGCGGTGCTCGAAGGGATCTCGCGCGCTGCCGCCGCCGGCTTCACGCATGCGCTGACCATGGATTCCGACGGCCAGCATCCGGCCGACCTGATCCCGGGTTTTATGGCTGCCTCGCAGGGCGATCCGGACGCGATGGTGCTGGGGAAGCCGGTGTTCGGGCCGGAGGCACCGGCGCTGCGCGTCAATGGCCGCAAGGTGTCGAACGGCTGGGCCAATCTGGAAACCTTGTGGATGGGAATCGGCGATTCGCTGTACGGATTTCGCGTCTATCCGATTGCACCGCTGATCCGGATCATGCGGAAAAACCGTTTCATGCGCCGTTTCGATTTCGATCCGGAAGCCGTCGTCCGCTTGTGCTGGGCCGGTGTCCGGCCGCTCAATCTTGACGCGCCGGTGCGCTATCTGTCGGCCGCCGAAGGCGGCGTCTCGCACTTCAAGTACCTGCGTGACAATACGCTGCTGACCTGGATGCACACGCGACTCTTCTTCGGCTTCCTGCTGCGTCTGCCATGCTTGATCTGGCGCCGTGCCACCCACTGAAATCCTTACCTGACCGTTGCCATAATGAACCCGACCGAACCGCGCAATGCCGCCCTCAAATCCGATGCTCGCCTCGACACCTATTTTTCCGGCGAGGAGGAGCGGCGTCGTGTAACCCGCGAACTGTTTGACCACGCGGCGGCCGGCTACGACGAGGCCGAGCGAATTACCGGCCTCGGCACCGGGGCGCGGTACAGGCGCGAGGTGCTGCAGCGCAACGGCCTGGTCGCCGGCATGCACCTGCTCGACGTGGCGGCGGGCACCGGCTTGGTGACGGTTGCCGGACTTGGACTGGTCGGCCCGCAGGGCCGGGTGCTGGCGCTCGACCCATCGCCCGGCATGCTCGCGGAACTGCGCAAGAAGGTCGACGTCGAGACCATCGAGGGCTATGCCGAGGCCATCCCGCTGCCCGCTGCCCATGTCGATTTCATCTCGATGGGCTACGCGCTGCGCCATGTCGGCGACTTGGACCGCGCGTTTTCCGAGTATCTGCGAGTGCTGCGCCCCGGTGGCCGGGTCTGCCTGATGGAAATCAGCCGGCCGCAAAATCGTCTTGGCCAATGGCTTCTGGCCGCCTATCTTGGCACCGTGGTGCCGTTGCTGTCGCGGCTCGGCCGCAGCCGGACCGACGTCGGGCGCCTGTGGGCGTATTACGGCGATACCGTAACTGCCGCCATCGAGCCGGCGCTTGTTCTCGCCGCCCTGCGCCGGGCCGGATTCGAGGATGTCGGCTGTACGGTCACCTTCGGCATCTTCCGCGAGTATCTGGGGCGCAAGGCTGACCGCGTGTCATGAACACACCGAGTCTTACCAGATTGCCATGACGATCATCTTCACTGTGCAGTAGCTGACCTGGCTCAAATCATCGCGCCGTTGATCGAGATCACTTGCCCGGAGATATAGGCCGCCTGTTCGGAAGCGAGGAAGGCAACGAGGTCCGCGACTTCCTCGGGCTTGCCGGCGCGCTGCATCGGAACCAGCCGCTTGATCGCCTCGGAGTCGAAGGCGCCTTCGCTCATCTCGGTGTTGATGATACCCGGCGCCACGGCGTTGACAGTGACGCCGCGGGTCGCCAGTTCAAGTGCCAGCGACTTGCTGGCAGAGTGCAACGCGCCTTTGGCGGCCGAATAATTGACCTGACCGCGATTGCCTGCGATGGCGGCAACCGAAGAAATATTGACGATGCGGCCCCAGCGGGTGCGGAGCATCGGCAGGGTCAGCGGCTGGGTGACGTTAAAAAAGCCGTTCAGTGAAACATCGACCACGCAATGCCATTGTTCGGCGCTCATGCCGGGAAACACCGCATCGTCGTGGATGCCGGCATTATTGACGAGGATCTGGATGGGGCCGGCGTCGAGCAGGGCTTCCAGCACGGCGCTGGTGGCTGCGCATTCGGTAACGTCGAAGACGACCGCCTCTGCACTGCCGCCGTCAGCGACGATTTCGGCAACGACGGCTTCCGCCCTGACGCGGTTTCGGTTGGCGTGGACGATGACGTGGTGGCCGTCGGCGGCTAGGCGGCGGCAGATCGCCGCGCCGATTGCACCGCTGCCGCCGGTGACGAGGGCGCGTTTCATATTGATGTTTCCTGGCGGAATTCGGCGTCGAGAACGACAGTGGCCCGGCCTTCGAGCAGGCAGCCGCCGGCGTGGCCGAGGGCAAACTGGTAGAGGACGTGGTTGCCATCGCCGGAGAGGCGTTCGGCGGTAATGTTCAATTCGCCCGGCAGATCGTCGAGGCGGGCTACATGAAGCTGCACGCCGCGTACGCTGGCCAGGTAGCCCTGGCGAGGGACGTCGCTGCTGGCCGCGAGCAGCGCACCGTGCACGGCCATCGCCTGCGCCGCGTATTCAATGCCGTTGGCCGCCCCGAGGCGGCCTTCGGCACGCAGAGGATTGCCCGGGTCGGTGTGGCTGAAAGCGCGGCAGAAAATCGCTGTTTTCGACCAGTCGACCACGGCATCCAGCAGGCACATGGCGCCTTTATGCGGGATGCATAGGGCGATCCCGGCGTGGTCTAGCATGCTTGCATGTCTACGCGGAGTTGCAGTGATGCCAGATAGTCGAGGCTGATGCTGCCCGAAGCGCCGCGCGCCAACAGATTCAGGAGCGGCAGGCCGCGCAGTGCCGGGACCGTTTTGCGCAGGGTTTCGAGTGCCTTGTCTGCCATCGTTGCCGGGGCATTGTCGTCGAGGCTGACAGCGATCCGTGCCAGCGAGCGGGTGCTGCGTTCGGGGGTCAGCAGCAGCGCGATGCCGGCGCCATCGGGTAGTGGGCGCTTGCTGTGCAGCGGTTCCGGGTATTCGCTGTCGTAGGTGATCAGCAGCGTTGGCCGGCGGTTGACGACGACCTGGCCGAGCGCGTCGAGCAGCCCGGCGCCGAAGCTGGCGTCGTAGGCGCAAATGACCTGACACGGCGCTCGCGACTGGGTGGCGATGCCCCAGTAACCCGCGGCGGCGTTGTGCACGGAATTGTGGAAACGGGTCGGCGAAATCTGGCGGTCGTCGCTCGCCAGTTGCTCACACAGCGCATGGCAATTGTGGCCGTCGGCGCCTGAGGCGGCAAATACGGTGGCCAGCGTGGCGATGTCGGCGCCGGCATGGGCGGCGGCTTCGAGTCCGATGGTCAGCGCCAGCTTGATGAGGCGGCTAGCGCGGCGGCGTTCGGCCGGAGGCAGGATGGCAGGTGCCTGGAGTACGGAAGCGGTGCTGCCGATGGCCTGCTCGCCGCGCAGGACGGCGCGCGTGGACGGCCAGTCGGGCAGCCCGGGGGCGAGAAAGCCGACGCCGTCGATCCAGGCGCTGAGTGGCGTGGCGCTCATGCGGCGACTCCGAGGATCAGGCTGCAGTTGCTGCCGCCGAAGCCGAAGGAATTGCTCAGGGCGCGGCGTATCGGCTGGTCGCGGCTGCTCAGATGGTAATCGAGCGAAATCGCCGGGTCGGGCGCTTCGGTCCCGGGGCTGCCGGGTAGCAGGCCGTGCTTCAGCGCCAGCGCGCAGATCACTGCCTCGACGGCGCCGGCGGCGCCCAGTGTGTGGCCGGTGGCGCCCTTGGTCGAACTGCACGGGACGCGGTTGCCGAACAGTGCGGTGACGGCCTTGCCTTCGGCGGCATCGTTGGCCGGCGTCGCGGTACCGTGAAGGTTGATGTAGTCGATGTCGTCGGCGTGGATGGCCGCGGAGCGCAGCGCGGCCTCCATCGCCAGCCGTGCCCCCAGGCCTTCCGGGTGTGGGGACGACATGTGGTAGGCGTCGCTCGATTCGCCGCTGCCGAGCAACAGGACGGCGCCGGCGGGCGGGCTGGCCGGGGCACGTTCGAGCAGGGCGAAGGCGGCGCCCTCGGCGACCGAAATGCCATCGCGGGTCGCATCGAAGGGGCGGCATGGCCGTGACGAGGTCAATTCAAGCGAAGCGAAGCCGTAGAGCGTGGTCAGGCACAGCGAATCGACGCCGCCGACGACGGCTGCGTCGATGATCCCGCAGTCCAGCAGGCGGGCTGCTGCGGCAAACACCTTGGCGCTCGAGGAACAGGCGGTGGAGACCGACATGGCTGGCCCTTCCAGCCCGAACCAAGCGCGCGTGAATTCGGCCAGCGAAAAGGCGTTGTGCGTGGTCCGGTAGTTGAAATTGGCCGGCAAGGCACCGGTCGTCGGATCGCGATGTCGGTAGGCGAGTTCGGTCTGCAGGATGCCGGCCGTGCTGGTGCCGACGAAGATGCCGATACGTCGTTTTCCGTAGCGGATGGTTGCGGCGCGGACGCGCTCGGAGAAACCGTCGGCTTCGAGTGCCAGTGCGGCGAGGCGGTTATTTCGACAGTCGTAGTCGGCGAGTATTTCGGGCAGTTTTTGATCGTCGACCGCAGCAACCTTGCCAATCCAGGTGTCGAGCCGCACCGTTTCGAAGGCGCACGGGGTTAATCCGCTACGACCGACCTTCAATGCCGCCAGGGTGGCAGCAAGCCCGTGGCCGAGGCAGGTGGTTGCGGTGTACGCGGAAAGAAGCTGAGATGTCACATCGATCCTCGAGTCGATCAGCTGCGAATTTTAGACCAGAACCCGGCGTACCGGGGTCGGGCTCATGCAACTGGCGGCCCGTCGACGGCCGCGGCCAGCGTGATGGGGCGCAGTCTGCGTTCGGCCAAGGTGCGCAGCAAATCGGGCAGGACGGCAAGGATGAGCGGCTCGCCCTTGGCGGTGCGGCCGGCGTGGCCGTCGTGCAGGAGCAGGATGTCGCCGGTGGCGAGGCGCTTGGTCAGACGTTCGAGCACCGTTTGCGCCTCGCCGTCGCGGGTATCGTAAGGGCGCCGCGTCCAGGCCGCGAGCCGCAGGTCGAGGCCGGCCAGCACCGGGTCGAGCAACGGATTGCGCAGGCCGGCGGTTGGCCGGAAGAAGCGCGGCGCTTGACCGCTGAGATCGGACAATGTTGCTTGGGCGGTGGCAATATCGGCTCGCATGCGGGCCATGCCGAAAGTCGAGAAGATCCAGCTGTGCGAATCGCCGTGGTTCTCGAGACGGTGACCGCGGGCGACGATTTCGCGGCACAGTTCGGGGTGTGTGCGGGCACGGTGGCCGATGCAGAAGAAGCTGGCCGTTGCGCCGGCGGCGTCGAGCTGATCGAGGACGCGCGGCGTGACCTCGGGGTCGGGGCCGTCGTCGAACGTCAGTGCGACCTCGCGGCGATTGGCGGCGGGAGGCGGGAGGCGGGTCAGGTTGGGGCCGAGTAGCGACGAAGTTGGCAGCAGGCCGGCGGCAGTCAGGGCAAGGTGGTTGATGCCAAGTCCGCCGAGCACCCACGGCCAGGTCGCTGGTGCGGCAAGCAGCCCGGCTGCGGCGACGCCGTGCAAGGCGAACGACAATTTGATGGCGGGCGATGGCTTCCAGGGCTGGGGCATGGGGTCAGGCGGTAGAAAGGCCGGGATCGACGAACAGCTCCCACGCCGGCCATTCGTGGCCGCCGGCAAACTGGTCGTCGAGCCAATCTATTACGTAGCCTGGGCGGCAGGTGCACAGTGAGTCGCTCATGCGGTGGTTTCACGTGGAACGAACATGGCAGCCAGCAACAGTGCAAGTATGGCACCAGGCCCGACGGTGACGCCGATGGCGTGCAGCATCGGCACTTGCGACAGACCGAGTGTGCCGAAACCGATGGTCGTGGTCAGATTGGCGATCCCCATCGACGCCAGCGTGGTGTGGTCGAGTTCGCCGGCACGTTCAAAGAACAGCGCATAGTTGGAACCAACGGCGACGATCAGCAGCATGCCGACCAGGTGCAGCAGGTGCAGATGCTCGCCGCTCAAGTGCAGGCCGGCGACAACGAGCAGCACGGCGAGCACCAGTGGCAGCAGGACGGCGGCCAGCCGGCGCGGCGAGCGCAGTGTGGTGGCGAGCAACGCGACGATGGCGGCGAAGCCGGCCAGCGAGAGCAGCACCGCCTCGCGCAGGTAGTCATTGTAGAGCGTGTCGAGTTCGCCCTTGAGGTCGATGGTCAGTGCGCCACTGCCGGCCAGTGCTTGGCGCACAGCGGCAATCGCATTGACTTGCCCCTTGTCCGGCAGATGCAGTGGCAGGATGGCGCTCCAGCCGCCGGGGCGCTGCAGTAGAAGCGCATCGACGGCCAGCCCGAGGTCGGTTCCGTCCAGGTCGGGACGGTCGATCTCCGGTGCCTGGCGGGTGGTGGCGACGTCGGCGATGAAGCCTTCCAGCTTGCCAGTAATGAGCGGCGAATCGGCAAGTGCCGTTTGCAGGCGGGTACGAAGTTCATCGGCGGTAGGCAGGCTGGCACGGCGGGCCGCCTGCAAGGCACGGCTGGGCAGGAAGCGGCCCGGGCTGTCGTAGCCGTCGATGGCGCCGCTCGCCTGCAGGTCGTCAAGCGCCAGCCCTGCCCGTTCGGCCGCTTGCAGGGCAGCTTCGCGATCGTGGCCATTGACGACGACCAGGAAGCGCGAATCGGCAGTGCCGAGGTCGGTGCGCAGCGCCTTGTCGGCGGCCGCATCTTCGGGGCTTGTGGTACTTAACACGGAGAGATTGGTCGACCACAGGCGTTCGTGTTCGACGGCCAGATAGGCCGTTGCTGCCAACGCAAGTGCCAGCGTCGGCCAGCGCAGGCGGCGGAGTAATTGCGTGGCGACTTTTAGGGTGGCGCCGAGCGGGCCGAGGTCGCGCATGACGAAGTGCTCGCCGGCCAGGTGCGGTAGCACGAAACGGGTAACCAGGGCTGCCGTGGCGACGCCGCTCAGAGCGTAGAGGCCAAGTTGGGCGAGTCCGGGGAAGCCGGAGAACAGCAGCGCGCCGAAACCGCAGACCGAGGTCAGGACGCCGAGCCGGATGGTCGGCCAGAAATGTGCCTTCCAGGCCGCGACGCCGCCGCGCCCGGACTGCACGAAATAATAGATGGAGTAATCGACCGCTTCGCCGATCAGCGCGGACCCGAAGCCGACGGTGATTCCGAACACTGTGCCGTAGGCCAGACTGACAGCGATGATTCCGGCCAGCGCGCCGGAGAGCACCGGCAGCAGACCGAGCGTCAGCAGGCGCGGAGAGCGATAGACGAAGAACAGCACGGCGACGATGGCGAGTGTGCCAATGGCTGACAGGCGGGTTACCTCGCGCTTGATCGTCGCCCGCGATTTGACGGCAAAAACGCCGGGCCCGGAAATTTGCAGGCGTGCATCGGCGATCCCGGCGGCCGCAGCGACGGCGGTGAACTGCTCGCGGATGGCCTGGATGGCCGCCTCCTGGCCATCGGTATCGGCGCCAGTTGCGCGTGTCTGAACCAGCAACAGGGCACGGTTGCCGTCGGGCGAGGCCCAGACGCCGGCAAGGCTGCCGGGTTGGGTACCGGGGTTCAGTTGGGCCAGCAGTTCGAACAGTTCGCCGGTCGGGTCACGAGGAAGCATTGGCTTGAGGAGCATGCCGGCCGATGACGCGAGGCGGTCGATGCTCTCGGAAATCGCCGTCTGCAGGCCGTCAACCGTGAAACGTTCGGGCACCACGGCGGGGCTGAGCAGGTAGCGATGGCGGAACAGGAAGGCGCGGTCGGCATCGAGGCTGCCGGCATCGCCGTTCTGGACTGCTGCGAATTCGGGCATTTTGACGAGTCGACCGCGCAAGTCGCGCGACAGCGCAGCGCGTTGCTCACCGTTGCTGCCGGCGATGGCCACCATCAGCAAGCGGGCGACGGCGCCCTCCTTCAGCTGGTCGACCAGCACCTGCTGCTCGGCGCTCGGCCGGGCGGGCAGAAAAAACGACATGTCGGCGCTAAAGCGGCTGTTCCAGACGATGGCGGAGCCAGTCAGCATGGCGAGCAACCAGAGCAATAAGGCGCGGCGACCGGGGCGGGTCATTCGTTGTCGAGCGACTCGATGAGCATCAGCGAGCGGTCGCCATCGGCCTGCAGGTATTCGATGCTGCGGATCTGGTCGCGGCTGCCGCTGACCGTGATGCGCTGGACGAGCGCGGCGATCTTCTGTTCGCTGGGTAGCAATGTGAGCACCCACTTTTCAGAATTGCCCGACAAATTCATGAGATAGTTCTTTTCAAGTGCGGCACGGTTGCCGTTTAGCGTGCCGCGCAGACTGTTGACGAAGGCGAGCGCTTCCGGTTGATTGGCGAGGTTGATCCTCAGCTTCTGCTTGTCACGTTCGACGCTCAGCACATCCTTGTCCAGCCGCAGGGTTTCCGGTTTCGGCGTCAGCGTACGTTTTTCCAGCAGGTCCGGGGCTCTGTAAGTCAACTCGCCGGTGGACACGACCGGACGGTCGAGAAAGGCAATGTATTTCTTCTCGACAAACTTCGCCGTTCCACCCTTGTGCCGGGCCAGATCGTTCATCAACTGTGCGACGTCGAAGGCGGCGCAAGCTGGCAGGGTGAGGCCGAGCAGCAGGATGCCGGCAAAAAGTCGTGTCATGGTTTCTTCTGCCAAAAATCGAAGAAATTGAACCAGTTGTAAGGCGCTACCCGGCAAAAATGCGTCAGGCGGTCGGCGTAATTCTGCATCGCCACGCGGATCGCGGCGTCGCGCTCGGGGCGCGGTGTAGCCGAGAAATCGGCAAGCGGCTCGAAGTGAATTCGATAGCGATTGCCGCCGAGGTAGAGGCCGGCCATGAAGAATACCGGCCGGCCGAGCATGGCTGCAGTGCGGAATGGACCGAGAGGAAAAGGCGCCGGCTCGCCGAGGAATTGGCAGTCGATCGTGGCGTCATCGCCGAGGCCGCGATCTGCCAACATGCCGACTAGGTAACCCTGGTCAAGCTTGTCGCGCGCTTCCAGCATCGCCCCCAGATGGCCGAGGGCAATGATGTCGTCGCTCGCCGCCGGGTTGATCGCCGCCAGCGTGGCGTTGATCTTGCGCGCGTTTTCCTCGTACATCAGCATCGCCACCTTCAGCCCTGCACGGCCGCGCCCGACCGCGCGCAGCACTTCAAAGCTGCCGAGGTGGGCTCCGATCAGCAGCGCCCCCGGCTGGCGTGTGAGCGCCGCGTGCAGCGCCTCGGCACCGATGATTTCGATTTCGAACAGGTCGAAACGGTCGTTCAGCAGGTAGATGCGGTCGTGGATGGTGCTGGCGAAGCTCAACACATGGCGAAAGCCGTCCGCCCAGCCGGCCCAGCGGCCGAGCGCGCGGCGCAGGTAGGCGCGGCTGTAGCGCCGGGCACGCGGCGCGAACAGCACGTAGTAGGTGGCGATACCATGCAGTACGACGCGCCCGACGCGGCGGCCGAGGGTCAGTGAAATCCACACCATCAGCCTGAGGATGGCGAGATTGCTCCGCTCCTGCTGGCGCAGCCAGTCCGCGCGTTCTGCGTTTTCCGGGTTCATGCGGCGGTTGGCGTCAGGCTGCCCGCCGCAACCTGGCGCCCTGCCGTGCTTACGGTAAAGGCGATCGCGCCGCCGGCCTTGACCCGCAGGGCGAAGGTGAGCAACTCGCCGGGACCGACCGGACTGAAGAACTTGGCGTTGCCGATCTGCCATTCGCCGCCCGACCGGCCGAACAGTTGTTCGGCAAAAATGACGGCACGATCGAGCAGGACGGCGCCAGGGACGATGGGTCGGCCAGGGAAGTGGCCGGCAAAGGCGGGATGGTCGGCCGGCACCGGCCAGAAAAATTCAGCGGCTGGCATTGTGCATCTGTTCAGCGTATAGCACCTGCAGGCGCTCACGTGGCAGCTTGCCCGTGCTGTTGCGGGGCAGCGCGTCGAGCAGGAGCAGCGGTCGTGGCTGGAAGACCGGGTCGATGCGCTGGCGAAGCGCTTGCAGTATTTGCCGCGCGCTAAGCTCGGGCGCCACGACGAAGGCGCACAGTCGCGTGATGGCGTCGGCTGGCCCCTGGTCGGGCAGGAAGAAGGCGGCGTCGCGAACCCCGGAAATTGCAGTCAATTGGTGGTTCAGGTAATCCAGCGAGGTTCGCTTGCCGGCGATGTTCACCATGTCGGCGTCGCGACCATGCAGCAGGAATCGGCCGTCGGCGAGGATCTCGATGACATCGGACAGGGCTTCGCGGCCCTCGACATGGCCGCCGCTGGCGAAAGTGCGCCCCTCCTCCTGTTCGAGCCGAATGTCGTCAAGCAACTGCCAAGCCGGGCCAGCGGTGGTGCGCCGGCTGGCGATCTGGCCGGTTTCGGTGCACCCGTAGATTTCCAGCAGCGGTGCCTTGAAGCGGGCTTCGGCCTGTGCCGCCAATTGCCCGGAGAGCGGCGCGGTGGCCGACAACAGCAGGTTGACGGTGGGTAGTTCGAGGTCGGCCGACAGCAGCGCCGTCAGGTGGAAAGGCGTGGTCACCAGCAGGCGCGGCTGCGGGACGGCGGCCAACGCGGCGACAATGTCCTGCGGATAGAACGGCTTGCCCGACCAGAACGGGGCGTTGCCGTGCATGGCCAGCAGCACGGTCGATTCGAAGCCATACATGTGCTGGGCGGGCACCGTGCCGACGATGGCATGGCCGGCAACGCCCAGGCGCCGGGCCTCGGCGCACGCGTTGCTGACCAGCGAGCCCCAGGACTTCCGATAAGGCACAGGCTGGCCGGTGGAGCCGGAGGTGTAGACTTGGATCGCCGGGTGGGCAGCCGGGATGGTGGGAATTTTCACCACTTTTTCGGGGTCGACCGCAGCAAGTGATGGAAAATCGAGGCGCGGCAGGCCCAGACTGTCGAAATCGCCATCGCACAGGCAGCAGACATCCGGGCATTCGGCGGCGATCTGGCGCAGCGTCGCGGCGGCCTGAGACGAAGGCTGCAGGCTGGTACGGCCACCGAGCAAGCCGGCGGCGAGGCCAACCGTGAAGCGGTAGCGGTCGTGACAGACGTTGAGCATGTGGTGTCCGGGTGGCAGGCAGTCGGCCAGCGCCGCGGCGTCGGCGAGATAGTGGCGCACCGTGACCGGCCCGTCCGGCCGCCAGGCGAAGATGTCGTCGAGGCTGGAGTGCGCGAGCAGCGGGACCAGCTTCATCGTTGGTCCGTCAAGGGTACCTGGCGATGCCGGCTGGCGCGGAAGGCGCGAATCGTGTCGGCGATGCTGCCGCGATCCTCGACCGGAAGGACGAAATGGCGGCAAAGATGCTCGACGGCAAACATCGCCAAAATCAGCGGCAGCATCAGGAAGTTAGCGAAGACCGACCAGACGGCGGCCGGCGCCAGCAGGAACAGGCCGGTCGACACGGCGGCGACGGCGCCGAAAAAGCCGGTCCATGCAACCGTCACCTGTCGCGTATAGCGGATCTTGGCAGGAGACAGGCCATCCGGATGGGCGAAGCGTGCAAGATGCGTGATCAGCGGCTCGGCATTAGCGCTGAGGGTACGCCCGAAAACGAAGGCAAGTGCCAGGTTGGTGCCGACGTGTTCGAGGAAGTAGAGCAGCGCGACGTTTTCGCGCAGGTTCGGCCAGATCCACGCCAGCAGCGTGAGCGCACCAATGGCGGCGCCGGCGGCCCACAGCGGACTGGAGATTCGCCGCAGGAGCAGCGCTGCAACGACAATGATCGGCAGCAGGGCGAGACCGGCGGCAAGTTCGGAGCTGTCGCCGACACTGGCGCGATGGGCGAGGATCGCCCATGCCACCGCCAGACCGCCGACGGTTACACCACGCAGCAGGTTAGTGGCGATTGCCATGCTCATTTGGCCCTGTGCGTCGCGATATGGACAGTGAGCGCGCGCAGCGACGAAAAAATCCGGATATTGTCATCGTTGTCCGAACGCAGCTGGAATCCGTAGCGTTTGGAGATGACCAGCGCGAGTTCGAGAATGTCGATCGAATCGAGACCGAGGCCTTCACCGAACAGCGGCGCTTCGGAATCGATGTCGCCGGCGCCAATGTCGAGGTTGAGCGTGCTGACGACCAGTTCGGCGACCTCCGGCAGGAGGTCGGCGACGGTTTCGGGGGTGGCTTGGGCAGACATGGTGTGAATTATCCGTAAGGGTTAGCTGGTCACGGCGCGGAACGCGAGGACCGCGTTGCTGCCGCCAAAGGCGAATGAACTCGACAGCGCAGCGCGCAGCGGCTGGCCGTGGCGCGCCGTGGTGACGTGGTCGACGCCCGCGCAGGCCGGATCCAGCGGGTCGAGATGGGCGGTTGGCGGGATGACCTTACCGCCCAGGGCGAGGACGGTTATGATCGCTTCGAGCGCGCCGGCGGCACCGAGCAGGTGACCGTGCATCGATTTGGTGGCGCTGACGGCCGGCCCGCTGCCCACGTTGCCGAAAACTTCGCGGCAGGCTGCGATTTCCACCGGATCGCCCTCGGGCGTGGCCGTGCCGTGGGCGTTGATGTAGTCAATGTCGGCGGGCGCCAGTTGGCCGTCCGCCAGCGCTGCGCGGATGGCGCGCACCTGTCCGGCAACTGCCGGGCGCACCAGGTGGCTGTGATCGCAAGTAGTGCCGTAGCCGACGAGTTCGCCGTGGATACTGGCGCCACGGGCGATGGCATGGTCCCAATCCTCGAGGACCAGCGCCGCCCCGCCCTCGCCGAGCACCATGCCGCTGCGCCCGGCGGCGAAGGGGCGGCAGCATCGGGCGGCACGCTGTTCGTCGGCACTGGCCATCACGCGCAGGGCTTCCCAGGCGCGGGCCACGGCATAGGCCTGCGGCGCTTCCGAGCCGCCGGCCAGCATGACCGGCGCCTGGCCGTCGCGTACGCGACGGAACGCCTCGCCGATGGCGATGGCCGACGATGAGCAGGCCACGCTATGGCAGGTGCTGATCCCGCCGAGACCCAGCTGGATGGAAATCTGCGCGTTGGCCGCATTGTTCATGCCGAGGACGATGGACAACGGCGACAGGCGCTCGCGGCCGTTCTGCCAGAGATCGCGGTAGCCCTTGTCGAAAGCCAGCACGCCGCCGAGGGCGCTGCCCCAGGCGACACCCCAGTCGTCGCGCTCGTCGTTTTGCGGCTTCCGCGGCAGGCCGGCATCGTCCCATGCGGAAAAGGCGGCGGCGACGCCGAGCTGTGCGAAGCGGCCCAGGGTGCCAGCGAGCGGCCGGCCAAGCGTCGCTTCGGCATCGAAACCCGCACAATCGACGAACGGCATGTTCAACGGCCGCGGCAGGTCATTAGTCTGCAGGAAACGGACCGCTGATTCGCCGGTCAGCAGCCGTGCGAAAAAATCGGCGAGATTGCCACCGAATGGACTGACCAGACCAAGTCCGGTGATTGCGACGCGCCGTTGGGTCATGCTTTCAGTTTTGTTCGCTGCGCAGGCGATCGACCAGCGCAACCAGTTCGCCGACGGTATTGGGGCTTTTCAGGCGCTTGTCGAGCGTGACACCAAAGCGGTCCTCGCACTCGAAAACCAGCTCGAGCATCATCAGTGAATCGACGCCAAGGGTGCCCAAGGCTGCGTCGGGAACCACCTGCTGGGGCGGAATGCCGAGGCGGCCGTCGAGAAATTCGCGAATCAGGTTCAAAGAATCCATAAGACCATGAATTTTATCCGAAAAACGCATTCTTCAGTCAGTTATGCAGTAGCATGAACTGCCATTTGTTGACATTTCGCGGAATCCGATGCCTATCCAGTCGAGCCGACCGGCGCCGCTGCCGGCGAAACTAGAATTGCCCTGGCAGCGTCAGGCCATCTGCCGCTTCACCACCCTCTGGGTGCTCAAGGCCTGCGGGACGGCCGCCTTCATGCCGCTGTTTTTCCTGGCTTATTTCGGGGTGTTGCACTATCCGCTTTTTCCGGCGACGGTCATGCCGCTGACGGTAATCGACGACTGGGTACCCTTCACGCCGGACGCCTTTGGCTTTTATGCCTCGCTCTGGATCTATGTCTCGTTGCCGCCAGCCTTTCTGCCCGATCGGCGCCAGCTGGTCGGCTACGGCCTGTGGATGGCCGCGCTTTGCCTGTGCGCTCTGGCGATCTTCTGGCTGTGGCCGACGACCGTTCCGCGGACCGATATCGACTGGAGCCTCTACCCGGGACTTGCACTGATCAAGGGAGTCGATCTGGCCGGCAACGCATGTCCCTCACTGCACGTGGCGACGGTCGTCTTCTCCGCGGTCTGGCTGGGGCACCTGCTCAGGAGCATCGGCGCGCCGCGTCTGTTGGCGGCGTCGAGCTGGCTGTTGTGTGCGGCGATCGTCTGGTCCACACTGGCCACGCGCCAGCATGTCTTTCTCGACGTGGTGGCCGGTTTGGCGCTCGGCCTGCTTTTCGCGATCCTGTCGCTACGCAGCATCGCCCGGCAGGTCTAGCCTGTCACCCGCTCCAGTTGCTTCATGAAGGCGGGCGCATTCTGAAAGCCGATCACCCGGATACCGGAGATTTCCTTTCCATCGGGGCCGAAAAAAATGATGCCCGGTGGCCCAAAAAGTCCGAAGCGGGCAAGCAGCGCTTTGTCGTTTTCGTTGTTGGCCGTGACATCGGCCTTGAGCAGCGTGAATCCGGCCAGTTTGGCCTGCACCGCCGGGTCGGAAAAGGTAAAGCGCTCCATTTCCTTGCACGAAACGCACCAGTCGGCATAAAAATCGAGCATTACCGGGCGATCAGCCGCGGCAAGTCGGGCATCGAGTTCGGCGACCGAACGCACCGGTTCGAAGGCCAGTTTTTTTGTTTCGGCGGCTACCGCCTGGCCGCGCAGTCCGGCCAGCGGTTGCAGCGGGTCGCGGTTGCCCGCCAGTGCGCCGGCGAGCAGTGCGGCGCCGGTCAGCAGCATCGTGATGCCGATGCCCTTCCAGAAACGCTGCCAACCTTTGGCATTCGACGGCAACGGGTCGAGCGCGTGCAGGAAGATGGCCGGGATGATGAACAGGGCCGCCCAGCCGAGCATCTGCGCGAATTCTGGAATGACCGGTGAAATGAGCCACAGCGCCGTCGCCAGCAGCAAGACGCCGAAGCCTTTCTTGACGCCTTCCATCCAGGCACCGGCCCTGGGCAGCAGCGTGCCGGCCGACAGTCCGACGATCAACAACGGCACGCCCATGCCGAGCGCCATGACGAACAGCGCGGTGCCGCCGAGCAACGCGTTTCCGGTCTGGCCGATATAGAGCAGCGCGCCGGCCAGGGGGGCGGCGACGCAGGGGCCGACGATCAGCGCTGACAGCGCGCCCATCAGGAAGACGCCGATGCCGCGCCCGCCCTGGAGATGGCCGGACCCCTCGGAGAGCTTGCTCTGCAGCGAAGTCGGCAGTTGCAGTTCGTAGAAGCCGAACATCGAAAACGAGAGAGCGACGAAAACCAGCGCGAAGGCGCTGAGTACCCACGGGTTCTGCAGGGCGACCGAGAGTAGCGTGCCGGTCATCCCGGCGGCGACGCCGGCCGCGGCGTAGGTGATTGCCATGCCCAGCACGTAGGCGAGCGACAGCGCGAAGGCTCGCCCGCGCGTGACCTTGTGGCCCTGGCCGGCGATGATTCCGGACAGGATGGGAATCATCGGGAAAACGCAGGGGGTCAGCGACAGGCCCAGGCCGGCGATGAAAAAGAAGGCAAGAATGGTCCAGAAACCGGCGTGCCTGAGGGTGTTGGCGATCACGCCGCTTTCGTCGCCGCTACCGTCAATCACGGCTTGAGTCGGGGCGTTTGCGGGGCTGGCGACGTCGGGGACGCTGCCCGAAGCCGGCAACTCGACGTTTACGATCTGCGTTTGCGGCGGGTAACAGACGCCGGCTTCGGCGCAGCCCTGCGAGGTGACGTTCAGCGTCAGCGGCAACGGGCCGGAGGCATTGCGCGCCACCGGCAGGCGGATGGCGACGCTGTCGTAAAACACTTCGACCTTGCCGAAAGTTTCGTCGATCTTTTCCTTACCCTTGGGGAACTGCGGCGGCCCCAGCGTCGCTGCGTTGCCGTCGATGGCAAAGCGGAACTTGTCGCGATACAGGTAATAGCCCTTGGCGATCGCGAAACTCACCTCGATGGTCTGCGCATCGAGTGCGCGCGCAGTCGGCTTGAAGGCGACGGCCGGATCGAGGAATTCCTGGGCCTGAGCCAGCGAGAACAGGAAGGAAAACAGGAAAAAGAAGGTACGTGTCATGGTCAGGCCGTTTCAGTTGCCACCCAGTCGAGGTAAGCCGGCAATCCGCGCTCGACGGGCAGCGCAATGATCTCTGGCACCTCATGGGGATGGCGGTCGCGGATTGCGTTTTCCAGCGCGGGATAGTTCGCCGCGGTCGACTTGATGAGCAGCGGAATTTCCGTCATCGACTCGACAGCGCCCTTCCAGCGGTAGATCGACTGCACGCGCGGCAGGATATTGACGCAGGCGGCAAGTCTTTCCTCGACCAGCGCGAGTGCGATGGCATTGGCGGATTCTTCGTCGGGGCAGTTGGTGATTACTAGCAATGTTGGCATCGGGCAATTCTACTTGAGCAGGCGGCGCCGCGTCAGACGCAATGCGATGGCGAAGGCGACGACCGTGGTTGCAAGCAGCGCGGCGACGTGGATTGCCGGGTTGGCCGGCACTTGCCCGGCGAGCAATGGACGAACCAGCGCCACGCCCTGCGCCAGCGGGAGCCAGTGCCCGATCGTCGCGAGCCAGCCGGGCAGTTGATTGGTGGGGAAGAAAACTCCGGAAATCAGCGTCATCGGCGTGATGAACAGCGTGAAGTAATACATGAAAAAATCGTAGGAAGGCGCCAGTGCGTTCCAGATCAGGCCAAGCGCGGCGAAAGCCAGCCCGGTCAGGACGATGGTCGGCAAGGCCCAGAGAATCAGCGGGCCATTGGTCAGGCCGAGCGCGCTGATGACGACCAGGATCGCTGCGCCGGAGAAGAAGGATTTGGTTGCCGCCCAGAACAACTCACCGGCGACGACATCGGCGAGGCCGAGCGGTGTGTTGAGGATGGCTTCCCAGGTCTTCTGGACGTGCATGCGGGAAAACGCCGAGTACAGGGCTTCGAAGGTCGCTGCGTTCATGGTCGACGAACAGACGATGCCGGCGGCCAGAAAGGTGACGTAGGACTGCCCGTTGATGGCCGGTAACATGGCGCCCAGCCCGTAGCCGAGGCCGAGCATGTAGATCAGCGGATCGGCCAGGTTGCCGAGAATGGAGGGCAGCGCGAGCTTGCGCCAGACCAGGAAATTACGCTGCCAGACCGGAAACCAGCTAACCACGGGCGGGTGGGCGATGCTCAGCACGCCGCTGGCCCCGTTGACAGGAAAGCGAAGCTCATCGACCGAACAAGCCCTTCAGCACCTCACCGACCCCGGGCATTGCCGATTCCTTGGCTGCGCCGGTGGCGGCGGCTTCCATGCCGAGAAGCGCGCTGTCGTAGCCGTTAACGCGTACCGTGGCCGACCAGATCAGTGGCTTTTTCTCGCCGGGTTTCTGCGGCGGGTAGGAGAAACCCTGCACCGGACCGTGGGCGACGCCGCTCAGCATGGCCATCTCGGCCTTGGCGAAAATCCCTTCGGGAATCGTGCATTCGTTCTGGCTGGCGGGCAGCATCGGACTCTTGTTGCGATTGGCCAGCCAGATCACCATTTCCTTTTCGTCCTTTGCGGCGACCGCTTGCAGGTCGTAGCCGCGGGCGCGGGCCAAGGCGTCCCAGGCGAGCGGAATTGCCATCTTGAGATCGGCGGAACGTGCCTTGAGGTTCATCGGTTCGAGAAAGTCGAGGGCCGGCGTCAGTGCGAAACGGATGTCATCCTTCATGAAATTCGCCTTGACGACGTGATCGCCCACCGCCGAAGCGTTGTCCGGAATGCCGCGGAAATTGCTGTCGCCACTCGGCCAGCCGATACTGCGCGGCGGCAGCGACGCGTCGCTCGCATCACTCTTGCCCTGGCTGCGGCTCTGGCGCGCCATGGCCTGGATCTCCGGCGGCACCTTGCCGGCGAGCGAGCGGAAATCGATCACTTCGGGTTGCCCTTTCGCCACGGTCGGCGAGCAGCCCCAGTAGATCAGCACCCGGCCATCCGGATCGCCGCCCGCCTCGCCGCCGCTGCCTGAGGCGTGGCGTTCGCCGCGTAGCGGCAATTGAGGACCGATGCGCATGCCCTCCGGCACGGTATGTGCCGCCTCGTAGCTGGCCGGCAGATCGCTAGGCGAGGTCAGGCGCAGATCCATGCTGTGGCTGACGCTGCTGGCACCGCTGCCGCCGCCCAGCAGGTTGAACATGGCAGCCATCCCGCCGGCGCCCATGCCGGCGCTGGTTGTCAGGCGCATTTCGTAGACCGTTGGTGCTGCGCCGGCAGGCAGGGCGACAGCAGCGAAGGTCAGGGACAGCAGAGCAAGGGCAGGCGAACGAGATTTCATGGTGAGCCTCCGCAAATGTCGGGTTGTCGATCAGTTCATTCTAGACCATGGACATGGCTTGTTGTCTGTTGCGGTCAACGTAAAAAATGGCCAATTTTTTGCTCCGGCCGGGCACCTGTCAATCGCGCAACTCGCGCCCGGTCAGTTTGATGAAGACATCTTCGAGATTCGAGGCACGGTGCACGTAACGCAGGCCGGGCGCCTCGGCGAGTCGGGAGAGCAAGGCTTGCGGCGCGCTACAGTAGAAAAAGGCAGTTTCGCCGCTGGTCTCGACCCGCTCCGCCAGGCTACGCTGGGCTTCGACGAAGGCTGGCAGGTCCCCGCCGGCTTCGTCATAGACCTCGACAACCTGCGGCTCGATGTGTTCGGCAATCAGCTGGCGCGGGCTGCCTTCGGCAATCAGTCGCCCGTGGTCGATGACGATCAGCGAGTCGCACAGACGCTCGGCTTCGTCCATGAAGTGGGTGGTCAGGATCAGCGTCTTGCCGGCCGACTTGAGCTGCTTCAGGCGCTCCCAGATCAGGTGGCGGGCCTGCGGGTCGAGGCCGGTAGTCGGTTCGTCGAGAAAGACGATGTCGGGGTCGTTGACCAGCGCCCGGGCCAGCGTCAACCGCCGCTTCATGCCGCCGGACAGCGTCGCGATACGGGCATCCGCCTTGCTGCCGAGACCGGCGAAGGCAAGCAGTTGCGGGATGCGCGCCTTGACGTCGGCCGCGGTCAGGCCGAAATAGCGGCCGAAGACCAGCAGGTTCTCGGCGGCGGTGAAATCGGGGTCGAGATTGTCGAATTGCGGCACGACGCCGACGCGTGTCCGTGCCTTCTGCGCGGCGGCGGGAATTGCGTGCCCATTCAGCTTGATCGTGCCACTGTCCGGCGCCGTCAGCCCGAGACAGAGGCGCAATGTCGTTGTCTTGCCAGCGCCATTGGGGCCCAGCAGGCCGAAACAGCGCCCGGCTTCAACTTTGAAACTCAGACCGGCGACGACTTCGTTGCCGGCATATGACTTGCGCAGCCCGGAAGCGCTCAGTGCCACGGAACCAGAGGCTGGTACTAATGCCGCCATGCGCGGGCGACGATGTCGCGGATCAGGTGCAGGCGGCGGTGGAAGAAGTGGTCGGCACCGGGGACGACGATCACCGGCAGGTCGAGTGGCCGTGCCCAGTCGAAGACATTGGACAGCGGAACCGTTTCGTCGGCCGAGCCGTGGATGACGATGGTGTCGTGCGGCACCGTTTCGGTATCGTACTGGCGGGTGCCCTCGACGAAGCCGGCGGCGGTGCCGACCAGCACCAGGCGCTGCGCCGGGTGGCCCGATTCGCTCAGGCGTTTGGCGACGCGGGTCTGCGTGTAGGCGCCGAAGGAGAAACCGGCCAGCGCAACCGGCAGGTTGCCGCAGCGACATTTGGCGTCCGCGAGGACGGCGAGCAGGTCCTCGGTTTCGCCGTGGCCTTCGTCATGGACGCCTTCGCTGTCGCCAACCCCGCGAAAATTGGGGCGAAACGCCGCGTAGCCGAGGCTGACGAAGGTGCGGGCCAGCGTGTAGGCGACCTTGTTGGTATTGGCGCCGCCGCCGATCGGGTGCGGATGGGCGACCAGCGCGATGCCGCGCGGCGCATCCGGGCGCTCCATGATGACGTCGATCTTGCCCGCCGGGCCGTCGATCAGGATTTTTTCTTCGGCAACCTTCATATTTTCAGGCGCTCGACGATACGGCCGTTGACCAGGTGTTCCTGGATGATTTCCTCGACATCATCCTTGTCCACGTAGGTGTACCAGACGGCTTCCGGATAGACGACCATGACCGGGCCCTCGTCGCAGCGGTCGAGGCAGCCGGACTTGTTGATGCGCACCTTGCCGGCGCCCTTCATCCTGAGCTGGCCGATGCGGTCCTTGGCATAGGTCTGCAGTTCGCTCGCCCCGTGTGCGTTACAGCAGGAGTCGCCCGGCTCGCGCTGGTTGCAGCAGAAAAAGACGTGGTGCTTGAAATGACTCATCGAAACCCTCCTCGGAAGCGCGATTATAGGCGGTCCGGTTTCACGTGGAACGCTCCCTTCTGGTCCAGCGCTTTTCTAGCGCAATGACCAGCGACGAGAACAGCGCGAAGGCGATGATCTGCAGCCACTGAACGAAACCGATCGGCGCCGTCTGAAAGGTCGCATTGAGTGGCGCCCAGTAGGTGAGCAGCAGTTGCAGAGCGAGCATGGCGGCAATTCCGCCCCATACCCAGAGGTTGGAGAAGATGCCGAGGCTCCAGAAACTGCGGGTCAGCGAGCGGCAGTTGAACAGGTAGAGCATTTCGACCATGACGAAGACGTTGACCGCGACGGTTCGCGCTTCGGCCAGTGAACTGCCCTGCTCCAGTTCGTACAGATAGAGTCCGAAGGCGCCGGCCAGCAGCAGCAGCGAAACCAGCACGATGCGGCGGATCAGGGCGCCGTCGAGCACCGGCATTTCTAGGCGGCGCGGCGGACGATGCATGATGCCGCGCTCGATCGGCTCGAAGGCCAGGGTCAGGCCGAGCAGTACGGCGGTGGTCATGTTGATCCAGAGAATCTGCAGCGGCGTGATCGGCAGCGAACTGCCGAACAGGATGGCGGCGACGATGACCAGTCCCTCGCCGAAATTGGTCGGCAGCGTCCACGTGATGAACTTGACCAGATTGTCCCAGACCCCTCTGCCCTCCTCGACCGCCGCTTCGATGCTGGCGAAGTTGTCGTCGGTGAGGACCATGGCCGAGGCTTCCTTGGCCACTTCGGTGCCGCCCAGCCCCATGGCGATGCCGATATTGGCCTGTTTCAGCGCCGGGGCATCGTTGACGCCGTCGCCGGTCATCGCGACGACCTCGCCGCGGGCCTGCAGCGCACGGACCAGGCGCAGCTTCTGTTCGGGTTCGACGCGGGCGAAGACATCGGTTTCGTGGGCGGCCAGCGCCAGCGCATCTTCGTCGAGCAGCGCCAGTTCGCGTCCGGTCAGCGCCCGCTCGGCCGAGAGCCCGATCTGGCGGGCGATGGCCAGTGCCGTGACGGCATGGTCGCCGGTAATCATCTTGACCCGGATGCCGGCTGAGTGGCAATTGCGGATAGCGCTGATCGCCGCCTTGCGCGGCGGGTCGATCATGCCGACCAGGCCGATCAGGCTGAGCTCCTGCAGGCAATCGTCGGACAGCTCGGCGCGGGGCATGACCCGGCGGGCGAGCAGCAGGACGCGCATGCCCTGTGCGGCGAAGCCTTCGGCAACGGACTCGATCTGCGCCGGATCGAGCGTTTCCGGTTGGCCTCCTGCGGAAAGCTGGTCGGTGCAGCGCGGCAGCAGGCGTTCAAGCGCACCCTTCACGTAGACCACATGCTCATCCTCGACGGCGTGCAAGGTCGCCATGTATTGCCGGCTGGCGTCGAACGGCAGCTCGTCCTGGCGCGTGAACAGGGCCTGCAGCGTGTTTTCGTCGAGCCCGCCCTTGCGCGCGGCGACCAGCAGTGCGGCTTCGGTCGGATCGCCGGTGATCGTCCAGTGGTGGCCGCTTTTTGTCAGGCCGGCGTCATTGCACAGGGCGCCGGCGACAAGGCATTCGCGCAGTGCGCCGTCGCAGGCGGCCGCTATCCCGTCGTGCCGGATCTCGCCCTCCGGGCTGTAGCCATGCCCGTTCACCGTGAAGTGCCGGTCGCCACTGAAAATGGCGCGCACCGTCATGGCATTTTCGGTCAGGGTGCCGGTCTTGTCCGAGCAGATGACGGTCGTGCTGCCCAGGGTTTCGACCGCCGCCAGACGCCGGATGATGGCGCGCCGTTTCGCCATGCGCCCGACGCCGATCGCCAGCGTGACCGTCACGGCTGCCGGCAATCCTTCGGGGATGGCCCCGACGGCAAGCGCAACGGCGGCCATGAACATCTCGAATGGTGGCGCGCCGCGCGCCAGGCCGACCGCGACGGTCAGCAGCGCAAGTCCGCCGATGGCCCACAGGAGCCAGTTCGAGAAGGTTGCCATCTTGCGCGTCAATGGTGTCGCCAGTTCGGGGGCGCTGGCGATCAGGCCGGCGATACGCCCGGTTTCGGTTTTGTCACCGGTCGCGATGACCAGTCCGGCGCCCTGCCCGGCAACGATGGTGGCGCCGGCGTAGGCCATGTTGCGGCGTTCGGCGAGCAGTGTTTCGTCCGGCATGGCGCCGGTGTGCTTGTCGACCGGCAGCGACTCGCCGGTCAGCATCGACTCGTCGGCGTGCAGTTCACGCTGGTGAATCAGGCGCAGGTCAGCGGGAACCCGATCACCGGCGGCGAGCAGGACGACATCGCCGGGCACCAGTTGGCTGGCGTCGAGCTTCAGGCGCCGGCTGTCGCGGCGTACCGTGACCGGCGTGGCGACGCTGCGCGCCAGCGCCGCCAGCGCGCCCTCGGCCTTGGCTTCCTGCCAGTAGCCGATGACTGCATTGACCAGTACGACGCCGAAGATCACGCTGGCATCGACCCATTCACCGAGCGCGCTGGTCACCAGTCCGGCTGCAATCAGGACCAGCACCAGCGGCTGCGCGAGCTGCTCGGCGAAGCGTTTCCAGGCCGGCTTGCCCGGTGCCTCGGTCAGGCGGTTGGGGCCATGGCGGGTCAGACGGTCCGCTGCCTCGACGTCGCTCAGGCCGCTCGCACGGTTGACGCCGAGCTGGTCGGCGACGTGGTCCGTGGTCAGCGCATGCCAGGCTATTGGCGGCGTGCCGTCAGCAGGAGGAAGGGCAGGGTCAGGAAGGGCCATAGGGTAGCGATCCAGCGTGTCAGTCCGTTGAAGTTGAGAAAGTGGCCCTGGCGCCAGGTGGCCAGGGCTACCGCGGAGTACGGATTGGGTGGTGCGAGGTTGACCAGCGTCGTGCCGGCCATCAGCGCCAGCGCAGCCAGCATCAGCCGCGCCGTGGCTGGCAAGGCAATGGCGATTGCCAGGCCGGTCCCCGCCATCAGCAGGCCCATTCTGGCACCGGGGGTCAGCCAGGTGAAGGCCTCGCCCGGACTGACCAGAATTGCCGCGGCCAGCGTGCGAACGATCAAGCCGAGCATGATGAACAGTGGTACGACGACATAGGCCGTTGCCTTGTCGATGCACAGCTGGCGGACAATCAAGCCAACTGCCAGCGCATTGAATGAGGTGATACTGGCATCGATCAGCACGTAGCTTTCGGCGGCGAAGGGAACGGCGCCGCCAAAGCCCAGTATCTGACGGAGGTCGCCGGCGCCGAAAAGCAGGATTTCCGGCGACAGCGGAATCAGCAGCCAGAGGCCGAGCAGGGTCAGGCCGAGTTCAGCGTGCGTGATCGGCGCGATCAGGCGCGCTTGCCAGATGGCAATGCGTCCGAAGATGCGCGGCCCGGCGATCTGTGCCAAAAGTGCGCCGAGCAGGCCGCCGAGCGCGTTGCAGGCGAGATCGACGTTGGACGGAACCCGCGAGGGCAACCAGGTCTGCACGGCTTCGAGCAGCAGGCTGGAGATGCCTGACAGCAGAACGGCCACGACCAGGCCGCTGAAGCGTCCGGGCAGGCGGCTCAGGGCCAGCGTCAGAAAAAAGCCCAGGGGAAGGTAGACCGCGACATTGGCGGCGAGGTCGAAAGCGGTCCAATAACGAGGCCAGGCACCGTCGAGGAAGGCAAAGGGCGAAACGCCGGTATCCCGCCAGCCGGTAAACGGGTAAAGGCTGCCGTAGATGACCAGGCCAAGCCAGGCCAGCGCCAGGTAACGGGCAAGGAGAACGGGGCCGCGGGTGTCCATGGCCTTGATTGTATGTCAGTGCCGGTGCGGGTGATCCCCGGCGTGATGTGTCTCGGCGGCGGCACGGTGGTGCAGCGCCTGGTGAGCATCGCTCTCAACGGTCGGCCGGCCGACCCATTGCGGCAGCAGCGAGCCGGCGACCATGCCGAGGATGCTGACGCCGAGACCGATCAACTGAGGCGGAACGAGGCTCTTTTCGCCGATCAGGATCTCGATCAGGACCCAGGAAACGATGCCGCCGAAAATCGAAAACAGCGCACCCTGCGTCGTCGCGCGGCGCCATAGAATGCCGCCGACCAGCGGCGCGAAGGCGCCGGCCAGCGTGATCTTGTAGGCGCCCTCGACCATTTTGAAGATCGAGGCTTCGGAGTTGAGGGCAAAAAGCAGCACGAAAATGGCGAAGATCAGCAGGACACTGCGCATGACCAGCAGAAATTGCCGGTCGTTCATGCCCGGCCTGAAGCCGCGGATGATGTTCTCGGAGAACGTCACCGAAGGCGCCAGCAGGGTTGCCGACGAGGTGCTCATGATCGCCGAGAGTACCGCGCCATAAAAGAACACCTGGGCAACGAACGGCGTGTGCTGGGTGACCAGGGTCGGAATGATTTTCTCGGCACCCTCGGCAACCATTCCGCCGAGCTCTGCCGGGTCGATCAGGGTGCCGCCATAGGCGATGAACATCGGGACGAAGGTAAACGCGAAGTAGAGCAGCGCGCCGGCCACCGAGCCCCAGAGGGCGATGCTCGCCGTCCGCGCCGAGGTGATGCGCTGGAAGACGTCCTGTTGCGGAATGGAGCCGAACATCATGGTCACGGCCGAACCGATGAAGGTCAGCCAGAGCCATGGGTCGGCGTCCGGAAAGAACTTGAATTTGCCGGCCTCCGATGCGTGGTTGATGACCGTGCTGACACCGCCATCGACCTTGCCGGCGACGATCCAGGCAATGAACATGAGGCCGCCGAGCATGACGATCATCTGGACGAAGTCGAGGATGGCCACCGACAGCATGCCGCCGAAAATGGTGTAGGTCAGGACCAGCGCAGTGCCGAGGATCATGCCCGCCGTTTCGCTGACGGCGCCATCCGAGGCGACGAAGAACAACAGGCCGAGCGCCTTGGTTTGCGCGGCGACCCAGCCGAGATAGGAAGCGACGATGCACAGCGTGGTCAGCACCTCGACCGTGCGGTTGTAGCGCAGGCGGTAATAGTCGCCGAGGGTGATGATGTTGAGCTTGTACAGGTAGCGCGAGAACAGGATGCCGGACAGGACCAGGCACAGTGACGAGCCAAAGGGGTCGGCGACGATGCCGCCGAGGCCATCCTTGAGGAAGGTCGCCGAAATCCCGAAGATCGCTTCGGCGCCGAACCAGGTGGCGAACACGGTGGCCATGACGATCGGAAACGGCAAGGTGCGTCCGGCGACCGCGAAATCCCTGGAGTTATGGACCCGCGTCGCGGCAAGCAGGCCAATGCCGACCGAGACCAGCAGATAGAGTGCGACGAACCAGATCATCATGGCGGGAAAGTCGGACAAAAGATCGAAAACGCGGAAATTATATGTCACTGCCCATGCCGCTGACGGTATCGCTTCCGGACAAGGTGATTGCGGCCCGGGGCGATCGCTCGAAGCTGTATTTCAGGCTGTTGCGGTCGACCGGGAAAAATGGCCAAAAAATGATCGTTGGTGGCCGTCTGGTGCGCGCAGTCGCAGCGCTTGCCAAGCCGCCCGAATCGTTATACTGTACAAATGAACAGTAAGTGATAGGATTTGGCTTGTTCGCAGAGCATCCATCCGCCAGTCCGTCGCGTCAGCAATTTTTGTTCCATCTCCGGCCCCTGTGCCATAATCCCGTCAAATTCCCGAGGTAAACCATGGACGACAACAAGGCAAAAGCGCTCGCAGCGGCGCTGCAACAGATTGAAAAGCAGTTCGGCAAGGGCTCCATCATGAAGATGGGCGACGCCGAAATCGACGAAGGCATCCAGGTGGTATCCACCGGTTCGCTGGGTCTCGATATCGCGCTCGGCATCGGCGGCCTGCCGCGCGGCCGCGTCGTCGAAGTCTATGGTCCGGAATCGTCCGGCAAAACCACGCTGTGCCTGCAGGTCATTGCCGAAATGCAGAAACTGGGCGGTGTCGCCGCCTTCATCGACGCCGAACATGCCCTCGATCCGCAATATGCACAAAAGCTCGGCGTCAATGTCGGCGACCTGCTGATCTCGCAGCCGGATACCGGCGAACAGGCACTCGAAATCGCCGACATGCTGGTGCGTTCGGGCTCGGTGGACATCATCGTCATCGACTCGGTCGCCGCACTCACGCCGCGGGCCGAAATCGAAGGCGAAATGGGCGACCAGATGGTCGGCCTGCACGCCCGCCTGATGAGCCAGGCGCTGCGCAAGCTGACCGCCAACATCAAGAAGACCAACACGCTGGTGGTTTTCATCAATCAGATCCGGATGAAAATCGGTGTCATGTTCGGCTCGCCGGAAACCACGACTGGCGGTAACGCCCTGAAGTTCTACGCTTCGGTGCGTCTCGATATCCGCCGCATCGGCGCGATCAAGCGCGGCGACGAGGTGATCGGTAGCGAAACCAAGGTCAAGGTGGTCAAGAACAAGGTCTCACCCCCATTCCGCGAGGCGATCTTCGACATCCTCTACGGCGAAGGCATTTCCCGCCATGGCGAAATCGTCGAGATGGGCGTCGCCCACAAACTGGTCGAAAAATCCGGCGCCTGGTATTCGTACAAGGGCGAGAAAATCGGCCAGGGCAAGGACAATTCCCGCGAATTCCTCAAGGCGCATCCGGAAATCGCAGCCGAGATCGAGGCCGGCATCCGCGAGGCGGCCAGTACCAATGTCATCAAGCCGGTCAAGGCAGCCAAGACCGATGCCTGATCCGTCTGCCGCGCTGCGGGTTGCAGCCTTGCGGTTGCTGACTCGGCGCGATCACAGCCGGGCGGAGCTCAAGGGCAAACTCGCGGCGCAGGCGGAGTCGGAAGAACAGCTCGAGGCGGTACTCGAGCGCCTGCAGGCCGAGCGCCTGCTGTCCGATCAGCGCTATGCGACCCAGCGTGTCGTGGCGCGCGCCAGTCGCTACGGTGATTCACGGCTGAAGCAGGAGTTGCGGCAGAAAGGCGTCAGCGATGAAGATATCGGCGTCGCGCTGCCCGAAGGTGGTGACGAGGCCACGCGTTGCCGGGCGGTCTGGGCAAGAAAATTTCACCAGTTGCCGCAGAGCATGGAAGAACGGGCAAAACAGATGCGTTTTCTGCAGTATCGTGGGTTCTCGAGCGATGCGATTCGCCGGCTGATGCGCGGAGTCGAAGAATGAGCGAAGCTGCGGTATCGACCCTTTTCGCACAAAGCCTGCGCAAGAAGTACAAGACACGGACCGTCGTCGAGGATGTCTCGTTCGAGGTCAAGAGTGGCGAGGTGGTTGGTCTGCTCGGTCCCAACGGCGCTGGCAAGACAACCTGCTTCTACATGATTGTTGGCCTCGTTCCGGCAGATGGTGGCGAGGTCTACATCGACGATTCGCGCCTGACCCACCTGCCGATGCACAAACGTGCCCGTCAGGGACTGTCCTACCTGCCGCAGGAAGCATCGATCTTTCGCAAGCTGAGCGTCGAGGAAAACATTCGCGCCGTTCTCGAATTGCTCAAACTTCCCGCAGCCGAACTCAACGATCGACTCGAAGGCCTGCTCGGCGAACTGCACATCGACCATGTTCGCCACATCAATGCGGCGGCACTTTCGGGCGGCGAGCGGCGCCGGGTCGAAATCGCCCGCGCGCTGGCGACCAACCCGCGCTTCATCCTGCTCGACGAACCTTTTGCCGGGGTCGATCCGATCGCCGTGCTGGAAATCCAGAAGATCATCCGTTTCCTCAAGGAACGGGGGATCGGCGTGCTGATTACCGACCATAACGTTCGCGAAACACTCGGTATTTGCGATCACGCCTACATCATCAGCGCCGGGAGTGTGCTGGCGGCTGGTTCTCCCGCTGAAATCGTCGAGAACGAGAGTGTGCGCAAGGTCTATCTTGGCGAGCATTTCAAGCTTTGATCAGCGAATCGCACAGCTCTCCCAGCAAATGAAACCAGGACTCCAGCTAAAGCTCTCGCAGCATCTGGCACTGACACCCCAGTTGCAGCAGTCAATCAAACTCCTGCAGCTATCGACGATCGAGATGCAGCAGGAGATCGAGAACTACCTGCTCGAAAATCCGATGCTGGAGCGCGATGACGATGGGGCCACCGAGTCGTTCGCCGCGGCTCAGCAGTTCGATTCGCCGCGCAGCGAAGCGGTCGAGCGTGCCGACCATAATGAACGTGAAGAACGCGATGCGCGGGACGACCGCGAGCTGGCGGTTCCCGCCGCGCCGTCCGATGTTGATGATGACCGCTGGAGTTCAGACGCCGGCACCTTTAGTGGCGCCGGGCGCGACGAAGACGACGACAGCGATGCGCAGGACATCCAGGGCAGCACACCGACCCTGCGCGAGCATCTCAACTGGCAGATGGGCATGACCCAGCTTGGTGAGCGCGACCGCAACCTGGTGCGCTTCCTGATCGATGCGCTCGACGAAGATGGTTATCTGTCCACGCCGCTTGCCGAACTCTGGGAAACCTTGCCGCCTGAATACGAGATCGAACTCGAAGAACTGGAAATCGCGCTCCGTCACATTCAGAGTCTCGATCCCACCGGAATTGGTGCACGTAGTCCGCAGGAATGTCTGGCCCTCCAGCTAAAGGCATTGCCGGAAAGCGCGGAAAATCGACTGGCCCTGCTGATCGTCGAAAAACATCTCGAACTGCTGGCCGCCCGCGATTTCCTGAAAATCAAGCGCCTCGCCGATTGCGATGACGAAGCCCTGAAGGCTGCCCATGCCTTGATCGTCACGCTTGATCCGCGTCCCGGCGCGCGCTTTTCGCAACTCGAAGCGCGTTACATCACGCCCGACGTGATCGTCAAGAAGCTCAAGGGAAAATGGACGGCCTACATCAATCCCGATGCCTATCCCCGGTTGCGCATCAACCGGCTTTACGCGGAAGTGCTGGCACAGAAGCGGCGTGGCAACGGCAACCTGAGCGGGCAGTTGCAG
The DNA here is from genome assembly GCA_963741765.1 of uncultured beta proteobacterium. Lineage (GTDB taxonomy): Bacteria > Pseudomonadota > Gammaproteobacteria > Burkholderiales > Rhodocyclaceae > Azonexus. The sequence continues at coordinate 229,462 of CAVUJN010000012.1, read as the reverse complement.
GAGGCGCGCTGGTTGATCAAGAACGTGCAGCAGCGGTTCGAGACCATTCACCGGGTGACGCAGGCGATCGTCGACCGCCAGCGACAGTTTTTCGAGCATGGCGAAGTTGCGATGCGCCCGCTGGTCCTGCGCGAGATTGCAGACATTCTCGGTCTTCACGAATCGACCGTGTCGCGGGTGACCAACCAGAAGTACATGGCGACACCGCGCGGTATCTTCGAATTGAAATATTTTTTCGGCAGCCATGTGTCCACAGATACTGGCGGCGCCTGCTCTGCCACCGCCATTCGCGCGCTGATACGGCAGCTGATTGGCGCCGAAGATGGCAAGAAACCCTTGTCGGATAGCCAATTATCCGAAATACTAGGCCAGCAGGGGATTGTTGTGGCTCGTCGTACGGTGGCAAAATACCGCGAGTCGCTCAACATCCCGCCGGTCAATTTACGCAAGACCCTGTAGGAGAGGAGAAATATATGAATTTGCAGATCGCTGGTCATCACATTGAAGTTACGCCGGCATTGCGGCTCTACGTTGAAAACAAGCTGGACCCGGTGATTCGTCATTTCGACAAGGTAACGGGTGTCAATGTGGTTCTGTCTGTCGAGAAACTCAAACAAACGGCTGAAGTGACGGTACATGTACCAGGCCGCGACATGCACGTCGAAGAGTCTGGCGACGACCTCTATGCCGCCATCGACGCGATGTTCGACAAACTGGACCGCCAGGTCCAGAAATACAAGCACAAACTCCAGGACCACCATCGGGGCGACAAGCCTGCCCACGAACTGGCTGGCTGATCGCTGAACGGTCGCGGTGATTTTGCCGCGACCCCTGTATCGTCTCCCAAATGAACCCTCTGACCAATCTACTGCACGCTTCGCAGGTACTTCTCGACTTCGATGCCAGCAGCAAGAAGCGGGTCTTTGAACAAGCCGGAATGCTCTTCGAAAATCACCTAGGGCTGGCCCGCGCGGTGGTGTTCGACAGCTTGTTCGCCCGCGAAAAACTCGGTTCCACCGGCCTTGGCCAGGGAATCGCCATACCGCATGGCCGCATAAAGGGCCTCAAGCAGGCTGCAGGCGCGTTTCTGCGCCTTGCAACCCCGGTGCCTTTCGATTCCCCGGACGGTCGCCCGGTCAACTTGCTGTTTATCCTGCTGGTGCCGGAACAGGCGACCGAGGAACATCTCCAGATTCTGTCGGAACTTGCCCAGCGTTTCTCTGAGCGCCCGTTCCGCGAAAAATTGCTGGCCGCCCCGGACCCGGCGGCTGTCGTCGCCCTCTTCCAGGCCTAGAGCGTTTCGTGGCAGGCCACATCAGTCTGAATCAGCTTTACGAGGATAACCGCGAAAAGTTGCTGTTCAACTGGGTGGCGGGGCAGCGTGTTGACCGCCGCATCGAAATCAAGGACTCCAGCAATTACGGGGCCGACGTCGTCGGCCATGTGAACATCATTCACCCCGAGCGCATGCAGGTCATGGGGCGCGCTGAATACGACTGGGCGATGCGCATCGGCGAACGCCGCTTCGTGCATCAGTTCCAAGACCTATTGCAGGCGGAACCGCCGGCGGTCATTGTCGCCGACGGCTTGGTTCCGCCCGATTTTCTGGTGGAGGCTTGCAAGGCATCGGATACACCGCTGATCCTCTCTCCAAAGCATTGCTCGGCGGTCATCGAGTTGCTGCGCATCTACCTCTCGGCCCGTCTGGCAGAAACGGTCAATCTGCATGGCGTGTTCATGGACGTTTTCGGCATGGGGATTTTGATCACCGGCGATTCCGGCGTCGGCAAGTCCGAACTGGCGCTCGAGTTGATTTCCCGGGGTCACGGCCTGGTGGCCGACGATGTCGTCGAAATGGGGCGGATTGCCCCGGCGACGGTTGAGGGGCGCTGCCCAGGCATGCTGCGCGATTTTCTCGAAGTGCGTGGCCTGGGCCTGCTCAATATCAGGACCATCTTCGGCGAGACGGCGTCCCGGCGCAAAATGAAGCTGAAACTGATCGTTCATCTCCAGAAATCGGCTACCGGTGCAGATGCGCCGCGCCTTCCGCTCGACGCGCAGACGCAGGAAGTCCTCGGCGTACCGGTGCGCAAGGTGGTGATTCCGGTGGCGGCCGGTCGCAATCTGGCGGTTCTGCTCGAAGCGGCGGTGCGCAATACCATCCTGCAATTGCGTGGTATCGACAGCATGCAGGACTTCATGGATCGTCAGCAGCGCGTGATGCTTGACGATGAAGTCTGATTCAAAGATAGTGGTCTGGCATTGACCACTTCCACATTAGGGGACATACGATGAAGACCTTGATTGCCATGCTGCTTGCCGGTTTTACCTTTGCTTCCGCTTATGCTGCCGACGACTGTGCCGCAATGGCAGCCGAAAAGAAGCTGGCTGGCGCTGCCAAGAACAGTTTCATGAAGAAGTGCCTTGCCGACACGCAGGGCGCTGGAAGCGCCTGCGAAATGACGGCAGATCAGAAGAAACTGGCGGGTGCCGCGAGAACCAGTTTCCTCAAGAAGTGCGAGACGGATGCCGGCGCCAATCAGGCTGATCAGGCCAGCGCCACTTGCGAAGCAACGGCCAAGGACAAAAAGCTGGCGGGTGCCGCCAAGAACAGTTTCATGAAGAAGTGTGTCGCCGACGCGCAGGCAGCAAAGTAAAAATCAGGTCGATTTCGACGTTGACCGCAACGGCCGCCCCCAGGCGGCCGTTTTCAATGGTATGCCGGACTACAGGTGTTCAAATTCGGCGAAATCAGCCTTCGGGTCGCTGGCCGAACCGCCAAAGCTGATCCGCCCGCTGCCCTTGAGTTCGATTTCGCGGCGCCGGATCAGGACTTCGTTGTGGCCGCCGATGGTGACGTAGCTGCCGTTGGTGCTGATGTCAATGTAGAAATAAGCGTTGTTGCGCCGCTCGACCCGGCCATGCGAGCGCGAGGCCTTGGGGCTGACGATCAGAAGTTTGCTCGCCGGGTCGCGCCCCAGGGTCAGGAAAGGTGATTTTTCGTCGAGCAAGAACGCATTGCCATGATAACGGATGCACAGGCGATCGATATCGGCCATGAACTGGCTCGGCGTCGAATCGATCATCACACCGTGTTTGTGTTGATTTTCTTCGTGGCTCACCCAGTCGATTTCAACCAGATCAAGCCCTTTGGCGCCGTCAGGAACGCGCCCGAGCTCCGGCTTCGGCCGGCTGAGGATCGTTGTCTGCCGGGTAAATTCGTCAATCAGCGGCGAACTCGCGAGAATCTGGTCGATGCGCGCCTTGCTCGCAATGCGCTTGACCATGGTAACGGAATTGCCGATTATCGTCTGCCCGTCTGCTTCGACGGCGCCAACATGAAGACCAATCCGGATCGTCAGCTTGAGTCCGGAAACCGGGGGTAATTTCGAGACACGCAACTGCATGTTCACTGCGGCTTGACAGGCATTTTCGGCCGACTCGAAGACGGCGAGCAATTCGCCACCGGAGACGCTTACCGTCTGCCCACCCTGACCGGCGATCGAGCGCTCCATGCGCTTGACGCAACGCTCGACAGCGTAGGACGCCTCCGTGTCGCCGAGGCGCTCGAACAGCCGGGCGCTTCCGGATACATCGGCGAACAGCACAATCATCCTGGGTTGCTTGTTGCTCATGGCGTCAAGGTCCGAGTCAGACCAATCATTATCACATTCGCCGCGCGGGCGGACCAGCTTCAAGGCACTTTCGCGGCTGGCAGGTTTTGGCATGGTTTGCTCCGGGAGTGGATTGATCATCATGCGAACAGTATAAGGTTTCAAAAGCCGTAAATGTCGTGAGGTTTTTCACAGGTCCATGAATTTCATGGGGAAATCTGTCTCGTTGGCCGTGTTGACCGGAAGTTCGGGCGGGTCGAAGGCGATATCACCTTCTTCGACTGCGGTATCCAGCGTCAGCCCGCGAAAATCGAACTGCCCGTTGTCGGCGAGGTGCGAGGGAACGATGTTCTGCATGGCGGTGAATACCGATTCCGTGCGCCCCGGGTAACGGCGGTCCCAGTCTTCCATCATCTCGCGGATTTTCTGGCGTTGCAGATTGTCCTGAGAGCCGCACAGGTTGCAGGGAATGATCGGAAATTCCATGCCCCGCGCGAAGCGGGCGATGTCTTTCTCCGAGCAGTAGGCGAGCGGCCGGATCACGATGTGCGACTTGTCGTCAGTGACCAGCTTGGGCGGCATGGCTTTCAGCTTGCCGCCGAACAGCATGTTGAGAAACAGCGTGTGAACCATGTCGTCGCGGTGATGGCCGAGGGCGATCTTGTTGGCACCGAGTTCCTTTGCCGTCCGGTAAATGATCCCGCGGCGCAGGCGCGAGCACAGCGAACAGGTGGTTTTTCCCTCGGGAATCTTGTCCTTGACGATTGAATAGGTGTCGGCTTCGACGATCCGGTATTCGATTCCCAGCGTATCGAAGTGGCGTGGCAGCACATCGGCGGGAAAGCCGGGCTGCTTCTGGTCGAGATTCATGGCGATCAGGCGGAATCTGACCGGTGCACGCTGCTGCAGCGCCATCAGGATGGTCAGCAGCGTGTGTGAATCCTTGCCGCCGGAAATGCAGACCAGAACGGTGTCGCCGTCCTCGATCATGTTGTAGTCGCCGATCGCCTTGCCGACCCGGCTTTCCAGGTGCTTGCGGAGTTTTTGCAGGGTATTCGAGGTGGTCATGGGCGAGGACTTTGGTCGGACTTCCACGGTCAACCGCAGAAAATAGGCAAGTTTACCCCGAGATCGCAGCAAAGCACCGGCAATAATCGTCTTCAGAAGCTAAAATCCGGGTTTTCCGGAACGATCATGACTCTCCCGCTGCCGTCGCCTGAAGCCACTGCCCATAGCCGCGAATTGAGCGATACGATCAGTCGCGAGATTGCCGCCCGGGGAGGCTGGATTTCATTCGCGCGTTTCATGGAACAGCTCCTCTACGCGCCCGGCCTCGGCTATTACTCGGCGGGTGCCCGCAAGTTCGGCGCCGCCGGCGATTTTGTCACCGCACCCGAGATGAGCGGCTTTTTTGGACGGGCGCTGGCGCAGCAGGTCGCCGAGGTCATGGACCTGTCCATGCCGCAGGTACTGGAAGTGGGCGCTGGCTCCGGACGCCTGGCAGCCGATGTGCTGCGCGAACTCGAAGGCCTCGGCAAGTTGCCGGAGCGCTACGAGATCCTCGATCTTTCGGCCGATCTGCGGGAGCGCCAGCAGTTGACGCTGGCGGCGGCCGTGCCGCACCTGCTGCACCGGGTGCACTGGCTGGATCGCCTGCCGGAGCATTTTTCGGGGGTCGTCCTGGCCAATGAACTGCTCGACGCGATGCCAGCCCATGTCGTTGCCTGGCGGGAAAGCGGCATTTTCGAGCGCGGGGTCGCACTCGATGGACAAGGCGGTTTCACGTGGAACGAACGGCCGGCGATGGGTGCCTTGCTGGCGGCGGCCGAAGAAGTCGCTACGCAGTGCAGTCTGCCCCCTGGCTACGAAAGCGAAATCAGTCTGGCGGCACGTGCCTGGGCTGCGGAATGGGGGCACCGGTTGCAGTGCGGCGCCCTGCTCCTGATCGACTATGGCTTTCCGCGGCGCGAGTTCTACCATCAGCAACGCGGACGCGGCACCCTGATGTGCCATTACCGTCACCACGCCCATCCCGACCCGTTCTACCTTCCCGGGTTGCAGGATGTTACGGTCCACGTCGATTTCACGGCAATTATTGCTGCCGCCGATGCCGCCGGGCTCGACCTCCTCGGTTATGCCAGCCAGGGTCAGTTCCTGCTCAATTGCGGCATCCTCGACCTGCTGGCCGCGGAAGAACCGGGTACGCTCGAATACATCCGCGCCAGCGGCGCCATCAACAAGCTGCTGATGCCGCACGAAATGGGCGAACTTTTCAAGGTCATCGCCATTGGTCGCGGCGTCGATCGGCCATTGCGCGGGTTTTGCAGTGGCGACCAAAGTCGCCGTCTGTGACACGGCCAATTTGAACTATAGTTACACCATGCGCCACTACCCGCTCTCCTTCGTCGTTCTTACAGCTCTTGGCATTCTGTCTGCGCTCCTCGGCCTGATCAGCGTTGCCGGTTTCGGGGCGGTCGTACATCCGATTCTCGACGATCCGATGGCCGGTCTGGCCTTCATTGTGTCCGCCGTCGCCCTGATCGGATCCGGAGCATTCCCGCTGGTCATCGAGAAGCTGAGGGAAAACGAAGGCAGCCAGTAGTGCGCTGCCGGAACCATCGTGAAGTTTTACCCGGCCATGCCCGACCGGCCGCGGAGGTTTTATGTCCCTTGTCAGTTATGAAGTTGCCGATGCAGTCGCCATCCTGACCATGAACCGGCCGACGGCGCTCAACGCACTGAACGGCGAGATGATTGCTGCGCTCGAGGAGGCGACCGCGCGCGCGGCCGACGATGCCGAGGTTCGCGTGGTGATCCTGCGCAGTAGCGGCGAACACTTCATGGTCGGGGGCGACCTGAAGTGGTTCGCCGAGGAGATTGCCGGGCGTGACGCGGACGATATCGAAGCGCGCATGAATGAAAAGCTGGCGCGCGTGCATGCGACCACCCTCAATATCCGTCATATGGGGAAGCCGGTAATCGCCGCCGTTCGCGGTGCTGCCGCCGGCTATGGGCTGTCGATGATCCTGGCCTGCGACTTTGCCCTGGCTGCCGATTCCGCCTATTTCACGCTGGCCTATTGCCATATCGCCCTGTCGCCGGACGGCGGGGCAACCTGGGCCTTGCCGCGTCTGGTCGGCCTCAGGAAGGCTACCGAAATTGCCTTGCTGGGCGACCGTTTTGATGCGCAGGCCGCCGCCGGCATGGGTCTGATCAATCGTACCGTGCCGGCCGCTGAACTCGATGCAGCGTGCCTGGCGCTCGCCGGGCGCTTGAAGCAAGGCCCAGCCCGGGCGCTGGCGCGGACCAAGGCGCTGCTCAATCAGTCGCTTTCAAGTAGCCTGGAAACCCAGCTGGCGGCTGAGCAGGCGAATTTCGCGCGCTGTGCCGCCGAGCCGGATTTTGCCGAGGGATTGCGCGCCTTTGCCGAAAAGCGCAAGCCGCGCTTCGCCTGACTTCGCCCGAGAAGCCGCTAGCGGATGTCACCGGCCTGGCGACGCGGCTGGCGTCGTGCCGGGCGCAAGGCCGCGATCAGCCCGACGACTCCGTCCTTCTGCTGGGCCCAGAAATGATCGGCATGTGCTGGCGAGGCGAGGAGCGGCGAATGGACACCGGTGGCCGGCAGGCCCGCGCCGAGATACTGGGTGCCGAACAGGCGGTCCCAGATCGGGAACAGGATGGCGAAATTGCAGCCAAAACGATATTGCCCACCGGCGGGCAGCTCGACAGCATGGTGCCAGCGGTGGTAACGGGGGCTGACCAGCAGGCGTTCACCGAGCCAGCCGAAACTCAGGCGGGCATTCACATGCGAGAGGTTTTCGACGATGCGGATCGCCACCATAAGCCCGATGAAATGGCCAGGCGGTACGCCGATGAGCAGTGCGATCACCGAAAACCAGGCGCCGCCGATCAGGTCATCGAGCAGATGGTTGCGGCTGTCGGTCCATAGCGACATCTGGCGCTGGCTGTGGTGGATCGCGTGCAGCGCCCACCACCAGTGCAGGGTGTGTGACAGACGGTGGCGCCAGTATTCGGCGAAATCGAGGATGACCAGATAGACGAAGAAGCTCGCCAGGGGATGGGTTTCCAGTGCCGGAAACAAATCTTCAAGCTGGCGCGGCATGATGTCGTGGAAGCGCAGCCAGCTTTCGAGATTCATGATGAACGGGCTGAGCAGTGCGAAAACTGCCAGCGGAACGATGCCCAGGCGATCGAGAAAGCTGTAGAGCACGTTGACACGCACCGCCTTGCGGTCGGGCCAGTGTTCGATCGGGCGAAAATATTCGAGGGGGCGCAACAGCAGGTAGGCGACGCTCAACTGGAGCACGCCGTAGAGGAAGAACTCGACGCCGTCGAATGCCGGCTCGACAAGGCTGCCCAGTCCCAGCGCCAGCAACGGCGGCTGGACGACATGGTCGAGCAGCCAGCCCTGAAGCGCTACGAAGGTATCGAGAAAAGTCTGCAGCATGTCTGCTTTCCGCTCAGTTGGCCGGCGCCAGGCTGGCGAAGCAGAAACCGCGGGTTTCGAGTTTGCCGAGCAATTCATCGAGGGCCGGCGCGAAAGGCTCCTTGCGCGACCAGATGCCGAGATGCGCCATGATGATGTCGCCGTCCTTGAGGTACTTCAGCGCACGCTCTACCAGCAGGGCATTGGGATAGGTTTCCGACGGCAACTCGTCGCCGAGGAATCCCGCCGGCGCCCAGCCGACATGCCTGTAGCCGCAGGCTTGCGCGGCTTTAAGCGTCAGTGGCGTCGTGCGTCCGCCGGGCGCGCGCCAGAGCGGGTCAAGCCCGCGTCCGGTGAGTTCCTTGAAGCGGCTGTCCGGGCCGCGAACCTCGGCGCAGATCGCCGCGCTTTCCAGGCTTTGCGTCTGGCCTTCCGGCAGCCGGTATTGGGTCAGCTGGCCTTGGTCCTTGCGAAAACTGCCATGACGCCAGGTGTGGCTGCCGAAGGCATGACCCTCGGCGACGCGCGCCTGCCAATACGGGGCCCAACTCGGGTCGAGCGCGAAATCGCCACGCAGTGTCTTTTCATTGGCGACGAAAAAGGTCGCCTTGGCCTTGTGCTTCGCCAGCGTCTCGGCAATCAGTTCGGCATGCCGCATGTTGCCGGTATCGAAGGTCAGATACAGCGTGGCGTTACAGGCGGCGTTGGCCATGCCGGCCACGAGGGCAATGGTAGCGGCGAGCACGAAGCGTGACGAGATGTACCCTGCTTTCATTTGCGCGACGCGTGGTTGAGGAAGAATACGCCGTGCGGCGAACTGCCGACCGGGATCGAGGCCTTGAGTTTCCCGGTCGTCAGGTCGATGACCTGAACGCGGCGGGCGAAGCGTGCCGTTACCCACAGCTCCTTGCCGTCGGTGCGCACTTCCATGTCATCGGGGCCGCCGGGTACGTCGTACTTCTCGACGACGGTAAGCGTTTGCGTGTCGAGCAGCGAGATGCTGCCGCCGCTGACCGAGCGATTGGAAACAAAATAGTGGCGACCGTCGCCGCGCGGGTGAAGGTTGTGGGCGGCGGTATCGGTGGGAATCTTCTTGACTGTTTTCTGCGTCCTCCAGTCGATGACCTCGACGTAGCCTTCGCCCATGATTGCGACCAGCAGATAGCGGTTGTCGGGCGACATGACGATCCCGGCAGGCGTCGGGCCGACCGGCATCACCCATTCCGTCTTCAGCGTCTTGAGATTGATCGCCATCACTTCGTTGGAATCCTGAAGGGTGATGAAAACGTGCTCGCTGGCGGCATCGAAAGCCATGTGCGACGGGGTACGCGGCGCGTGCAGCCGAGCCATGAGCTTGACGCTGAAGGCATCGTAGATGTTGACCCGGTCGAGGCGCAGCGAATTGCTGACGAAAAACTTGTTGTCCGGAGAAAAACCGATCTGATAGGGGTCGGAAATGTCGCGGATGCGCCGTTGTTCCTTGCCGGTCAGCGGGTCGAAAAATACCAGCTGGTTCGACGCCGCACAGGCAACGATGACCGACTTGTCGTCCGGCGTCGGCATCAGGTGATGCGGTTCCTTGCATACGGGTGACTTGCCGATCACCTTGTAGGTTTCCGTATCGATCAGGCTGATCGTGCCATCGGCCGAGTTCAGCGCAATGGCGATGTTCGGCGCCGCGGCATGGATACAGGTGCCGGCCAGCAGCGAGACGAGGCCGGTCAGTGAGGCAGCGAGCCGAATCCGGCGCGAAGCTGTGTGCAGAAGGTTCATGCGCGGTATGGGGTCGGGTCGGCGATACCAGCAGCGGCAAAACCTTCGGCGCGCAGCCGGCAGGAGTCGCAGGCGCCGCAGGCACGGCCGTCGGCATCGGCCTGGTAGCAGGAAACCGTGAGCCCGTAATCCACCCCGAGGCCAGTGCCGAGGCGAATGATCTCGGCCTTGGAAAGCGCCATCAGCGGTGCGTGAATCGACAGCATGGTGCCTTCGACGCCGGCACGGGTCGCCAGGTTGGCCATCTTCTCGAAGGCGGCGATGTATTCGGGCCGGCAATCAGGATAGCCCGAATAGTCTACGGCATTGACGCCGACGAAGATGTCGCGGCTGCCCAACACTTCGGCCCAGGCGAGCGCCAGCGAGAGCATGATGGTATTGCGCGCCGGCACGTAGGTGACGGGAATTCCCGGTTGCACGCCGGATGTCGGCACCGCGATGCGGGTATCGGTCAAAGCCGAACCGCCGAACTGCGCGAGCCCGAAATTGATGGTGCGCTGCTCGCTTGCGCCAAGGGCCTTGGCGACCCGCTCGGCGGCCTGCAATTCGACATTGTGGCGCTGCCCGTATTCGAAGGACAGGCAATAACAGTCAAAGCCCTGACTGCGCGCGATGGCGAGACAGGTCGCGGAATCCAGTCCGCCGGAAAGGAGGATGACAGCGGGTTTCATGGCTCGGGAATATACCCGATTTTGGCGGTTGACCGCGCCGGAACCCGCCGGTTCATGGGCTACAATCCGATTTTTCAGAAAGCCTTTGGAGAATTCGATGTCGCCTCGCCTGACCGCTCTCGCCGCCGCACTGATGCTGGCCGGTTCCGTCCACGCCGCCGACCAGATCAAGGTCGGCTTCGTTTCGACGCTTTCCGGGCCTGGCGCCGGACTTGGCGTCGATATCCGCGACGGCTTCAACCTGGCCATGAAACAGCTCAACGGCAAGCTGGGCGGTCTGCCCGCCGAGGTCATCGTCGCCGACGATCAGCAGAGCCCCGACATCGCCAAGCAGGCGGCCGACAAGTTCCTGAAAAAGGACAAGGTCGATTTCATGACCGGAATCGTCTTTTCCAACATCATGCTGGCGGTCGGCCCGACTGTTTTCGAAAACGAGACCTTCTACATTTCGGCCAATGCCGGGCCTTCGCAGTTCGCCGGCGAGCAGTGCAATCCTTACTTCTTCAATGTCGCCTGGCAGAACGACAACCTGCACGAAGCGGTGGGCAACGTCGTTCAGGAAAAGGGCTTCAAGAATGTCGTGATCGTCACCCCGAATTATCCGGGCGGCAAGGATGCAGTTTCCGGATTCAAGCGCTACTACAAGGGCAAGATCGCCGAAGAGGTGTACACCAAGCTCGGCCAGCTCGACTATGCCGCCGAACTGGCACAGATCCGCTCGATCAAGCCGGATGCGGTGTTCTTCTTCCTGCCCGGCGGTATGGGTATCAATTTCGTCAAGCAGTTCGTCGCCGCCGGCCTGTCGCGCGATACCCAGCTGTTCGCCCCCGGCTTTTCGGCCGACGAGGATGTGATCAAGGCGGTCGGCGCACCGATGATCGGCATCTTCAATTCCTCGCACTGGGCGCACGACCTGGACAATCCGGAAAACAAGCGCTTCGTGGCCGATTTCCAGAAGGAATATGGCCGCCTGCCATCGCTTTATGCTTCGCAGGGCTACGACGCCGCATTGATGATGGACGGTGCAGTGCGCGACGTGAAAGGCAAGGTCGAGGACAAGGGCGCCCTGCGCAAGGCGCTACAGGCCAAGCATTTCAAATCGGTGCGCGGCGACTTCAAGTTCAACACCAACCACTACCCGGTGCAGAATTACTACCTGCGTGTCATCGGCAAGGATGCCGGCGGACGTGTCACCAACAAGCTGATGGGCACGATCTTCACCAACCACGCGGATGCCTACGTTTCGGCCTGCCAGATGAAGTGACCCAGCTGGTTCTCGAGCAGGCCCTCAACGGCCTGCAGTTCGGCCTCATGCTGTTTCTGCTCGCCGCCGGGCTGACGCTCGTCTTCGGCATCATGGACTGCATCAACCTGGCCCACGGCTCGCTCTATATGGTGGGCGCTTACTTCGTCGCTGCCGCTACGCAGGCCGCCGATTCGTTCTGGATCGGCCTTGCTGCCGGCGTGGCCGGGGCGGCCGTTCTCGGGTTGCTGCTCGAGCTGTCGCTGTTCCGCCAGCTCTACAAGCGCGATCACCTGTCGCAGGTCCTCGCCACCTTTGCACTGATCCTGATCGCCAACGAGGCTGTGCGCATGATCTGGGGCGCCCAGCCACTAATGCTCAATCCGCCCGATGCGCTGGCCGGGCCGGTCGAAGTCGGCGGCTTTTTCTACCCGGCCTACCGGTTGGTGATCATCGCCTTTGGCCTGGCCGTTGCCGCCCTGCTCTACCTGCTCGTGGCAAAAAGCCGGGTCGGGATGTGGGTCCGTGCCGGGGCGGCCAACCGCGAGATGACCGAAGCGCTCGGGGTCAATGTGCAGGGTTTGTTCACTGCCGTGTTCGTCTTCGGGGCGGCGCTCTGCGCGCTGGCCGGCGGACTGCTCGGGCCACTGCTGGCAGTGCAGGTCGGGATGGGCGAGAGTGTGCTGATCCTCGCCTTCGTTGTCATCATCATCGGCGGCATCGGTTCGATTCGCGGGGCGCTGGTCGGCAGCCTGATCGTCGGTACGGTCGACACGCTGGGCCGCGCCCTTTTGCCGACGCTGCTGCGCGCTGCGCTGCCGGCAGATGCCGCAGCGACGCTCGGCCCGGCACTGGCCTCGATCATGATCTACCTGCTGATGGTGGCGATCCTGTTCTTCAGGCCGCAAGGCCTGTTCCCGGCGCGCGCCTGATGGCTTTCTACCGCCCTGCCCCCTATCAGAAACCGGTAGCGCTCGGGCTGCTGCTGACGCTCGTCGCACTCCCTTATGCGCTGAATGCCACCGGCCAGGAGTTCTACATCGGCTTCGCGACGCGCGTCCTGATCTTCGCGCTGGCGGCGACCAGCCTCAATCTGGTACTCGGCTTCGGCGGCATGTTCTCGCTTGGTCATGCGGCTTTTTTCGGCGCCGGCGCCTATGTCGCGGCGTTTTGCATGAGCAACGGGATCACCGATGCCCTGATCGCCTTTCCGCTGGCGATGAGCGTTGCCGGAGCGCTGGCGCTGCTCGTCGGCGCGCTCAGCCTGCGTACGCGCGGCGTCTATTTCATCATGATCACGCTGGCGTTTGCCCAGATGATCTATTACCTGTTCGTTTCGGCGCGCGCCCTCGGCGGTGACGATGGCCTGCCGCTGGCCGGCCGCATGACCCTGGCCGGATTCAGCCTGGGCAGCGACAGTGCGCTTTTTTATGCGGCGCTTGGCAGCCTGGCGCTGGTCCTGATCTTTCTCGGACGGCTGGCCGATGCCCGTTTCGGGCGCACCATACAGGCCATCCGCGAAAATGAATCGCGCATGGAGGGTCTCGGCTATCCGGTGTTTCGCTACCGCCTCGTCTGTTTCGCGCTTGGCGGTGCCCTAGCCGGACTGGCCGGCGCACTGCTCGCCAACCTGACCGGGCTGGCCAGCCCCAACCTGCTGCAGTGGATGCAGTCGGGCACGCTGCTGGTCATGGTCATCATCGGCGGCGTCGGCTATCTGTTCGGCGGCGTCGTCGGCGCATTCGTGCTGCTGATCCTCGAGGAAGTGCTGGTCGGATTCACGCCGCACTGGCACATCGGCCTCGGGTTGCTGCTGATCGGCAACGTGCTGTTCGCCCCGCGGGGCGTCGCCGCCCTGTTCGGCAAGCGCGATGGCTGAGGTCCTGCTCGAGGTCCGCGATCTGTCGCGTCGTTTCGCTGCGGTCGACGCGCTCAAAGACGTCAATTTTTCTGTCGTGGCCGGCGAGATCCATGCCCTGATCGGCCCCAACGGCGCCGGCAAGACGACCTTCATCCACCACGTTTCCGGCGCCCTGCAGCCGGACAGCGGCAGCGTGCATTTCGCCGGGCGCGACGTGACCGGGCTGTCGATGCATCAGCGCGTCGCTGCCGGCATGGCGCGCTCCTGGCAGATTACCAATGTCTTCCGCGGCCTGTCGGCACTGGACAATGTCGCGCTGGCCGTCCAGGGCCGCCCGGATGCTGGGAGCAGTTTCAGCTTCTGGCACCCGGTACGCAGCGAGCAGCGGCTGTTCGACGAGGCGCGCGGCCATCTCGAACAGGTCGGCCTCGGCGCGCGGACGGCAACGCTCGCCGGCAGCCTTGCCCACGGCGAGCAGCGCGCGCTCGAACTGGCGATGGCGCTGGCCACCCGGCCGCAATTGCTGCTGCTCGACGAACCGATGGCCGGCACCGGCCCCGAAGAGTCGGCGCGCATGGTCGAGCTGGTCGAACATCTGGCCCGTCACGTCACGATCCTGCTCGTCGAGCACGACATGGATGCGGTATTCCGCCTGGCCGACCGCATTTCGGTGCTGGTCGATGGCCGCCTGATCGCGACGGGAACACCGGAAGCCGTACGTGGCGACCCGGAAGTGCGGCGTGCCTACCTGGGCGACGACGTATGAGCGGATTGCTCGAGGTCAGCGGGCTGGAAGTCGCCTATGGCCAAAGCCAGGTGCTGTTCGGCCTCGATCTGGCGCTGGCCGAGGGCGAAGCGGCGACCCTGCTCGGGCGTAACGGCATGGGCAAGACGACCACGCTGCGTGCCATTTGCGGGTTGCAGCCGGTGTGCGGCGGAACGATTCGCTTTGCCGGCGAGCGCATCGACGGCTGGCGAGCGGACCGCATCGGTCGTGCCGGGATCGCGCTGGTGCCGGAAGGCCGCCAGTGCTTTCCGAACCTTACGGTCGACGAGCATTTACAGGCTTTTTTTGCCAATCGCCGGCGTGAAGGCTTGCCGTGGACGCCGGCCCGCGTATACGAGCTCTTTCCGCGCCTGCTCGAACGCCGGAAAAATCTCGGCAACCAGCTTTCCGGTGGCGAACAGCAGATGTTGGCCATCGGCCGCGCGCTGGTCACCAATCCGCGCCTGCTGATTCTCGACGAAGCCAGCGAAGGTCTGGCACCACTGGTACGCGAGGAAATCTGGGCCTGCCTCGCCCGCTTGCGGGCAGCGGGACAGAGCATCCTGATTGTCGACAAATACGTGGACAAGCTGATCGCGCTGGCCGACCGGCAAACGCTGATCGAGCGCGGCCGGGTCGTCTGGCACGGCACGTCAGTCGAGCTGGCGGCCGACCACGGCATCTGGCACCGCTACCTGGGCATCTGATGCCCTGCCCCGTACTTACTTTATCGGCCCTGGGCGTTGCCCCACAGCAGCTTGTGCAACTGCATCTGAAAACGAACCTTGAGTCCGTCTTCGAGGATCCAGTCAGCAAGCGAACCCGGGTCGACCAATCCCTGAGCTGGTGAAAGCAGTACCGGACAAAGGCTGTCCAGGCGGTTTTCGCGCATGCGCTCGCGCGCCCACTCGTAGTCGGCGCGCGAGGCGATGACGATCTTGATTTCGTCGCCCGGTCCAAGCAGCGCCAGGTTTTCCCAGCGATTCTTGTCGCATTCGCCGGAGTCCGGCGCCTTGAGGTCCATGATGCGCGCCACGCGCGGGTCGACGCCCGCTATGTCGAGCGCGCCGGAAGTCTCCAGCGAAACCTCGTAGCCGGCGTCGCACAGCGCCCGCAGCAGGGGCAGACATTCCTTCTGTGACAGTGGTTCGCCACCGGTAACGCAAACCTGACGGGCCGGATATTTCGACACCTCGGCAAGTACCGATTTGATGCTCGCCGCCTTGCCGCCGGTGAAGCTGTAAGCGGTGTCGCACCAGACGCAGCGCAACGGGCAGCCGGTCAGCCGCACGAACACTGTCGGCAGCCCGGCGCGCGATGCCTCTCCCTGCAGCGAGAAGAAAATTTCCGTGAGGCGCAGCGCCAATTATTTTTTCTTCAGCTGCTCGCGGGCGGTGCCTGCTGCCGGGGAGTTGGGATACTTGGCGATGAGGGTATCAAGTGAGCGCCTGGCTGCGGCCTGATTGCCCATTTCGTGCTGGCAGTTGGCCATGGCCAGCCAGGAGTCCGGCGCCTTGGGGCTGTCGGCATACTTGGTCGTAACCACGCCGTGCGCATCGATCGCCTTGGCGCAATTGCGCTGGGCGACCCAGGCGTTGCCGAGCCAGAACTGGGCGTTGGGGGCCAGCGAACTGTTCGGGTGCTTCTGGACGAAGGCCGAAAAACCCCACGCCGCTTCCTTGTACTTGTTCGCCTTGAACTGGTTCAAAGCCGCTTCGTACTCCTTGTTTTCCTGTCCCGGATCGGCCGCAGCGGGTGGTTTTGCACCTGCTACCGAGTCGGCCGGTGCGCTGCCGGCCACCTGCGGCTCCAGTTTGCGCAGGCGCGTATCGAGGTCGAGGTAAAAATCCTGCTGCCGCTTCTTGGCCGTCTCCAGTTCGTAGTTCAGGGTTTCGACCTGGCCGCGCAGGCGGGCGATCTCTTCCGACTGGCTCTGCATCTGGTTGGCCAGATCGAGCAGCGACTTGCCTTGCTGATCGAAGCGGGCCTCGGTCTTGATTTTCAGGTCGGCGGCAAGGCGCCGCGCTTCCTCGTCGTCAAAGACGCCCGCGCGGGCCTGCGTGACACCTAGCGCGAAAATCAGGAGGGCGATTTTCAGCGGGCGAATCATCAGAATTCGCCGCGACCGTCCGGAGCCCGGTACAGGATGTCGGCGCGACGGTTTTCGGACCAGGCGAGTTCGTCATGGCCTGCGTTCTTCGGCTTTTCCTCGCCGAGGCTGACCGACTCGACCTGATCTTCTTTGGCGCCGAGCACGACCAGCGAACGCTTGACTGCGTCGGATCGCTTCTGGCCAAGCGACAGGTTGTACTCACGGCTGCCGCGCTCGTCGGTGTTGCCCTGGATCAGGATCTTGAATCCGCGATTGGTGACGAGGTACTTGGCATGGGCAGCGACCAGGTCGCGGTACTCGTCCTTGACCTCGTACTTGTCAAGGTCGAAGTAGATGCTGCGCTGCGATAGCACGCTCTTCGGATCACTCAACTCGCGTGGCAGGCCACGTGCATCGAGGCCGCCGGCGGTCACCGGCGTAACGCCGCTCCGCGATTCGACCGGCGCGCCGGCATTTTCATCGGGAACCGGGGTCGAACTGCAACCGAGGATCAGGGCAGACAGCAGGGCAGGAATAAGTAATTTTTTCATGGTGTTCTCCGTTGAAGACTATTGAACGAATGGGCCCCAGGCCGGCTCGCGGACATCGCCGCCGGCAATCGATAGGCGTTGTTTGATTCTGCCATCGCTGGAAACAGCAGAGAGGACGCCGCGTCCGCCGATTTCGGTGGCGAACAGAATCATGCGGCTGTTGGGTGCGAAACTTGGTGATTCATCTTTTTGGGAATCAGTGAGAACCTGCACCTGACGGCTTGCAAGGTCCATTATGGAAAGCTGGAAACGGCCGTCGCGGCGGGCGATGAAAGCCAGGGTCTTGCCATCGGGTGACGGGCGCGGCGAAACGTTGTAGCTGCCGTCAAAAGTGACGCGCTGGGCATCTCCGCCGTTGGCGCCCATGCGGTAGATTTGCGGGCTGCCGCCGCGATCCGACGTGAAATAGATCGTCCCGCCATCCGGCGAGTAGCGCGGCTCGGTATCGATCCCGGCCGAACGGGAAAGGCGCTGCAGGCCGGTGCCGTCGATATTTACCGCGTAGATCTGTGAGTTGCCGTCCTTGGACAGTACGACCGCCAGCCGCTTGCCATCCGGCGCCCATGCCGGCGCCGAGTTTGAACCCTTGAAGTTGGCCACGACATGGCGCTGGCCGGAAGCCAGCGAATGAATGTAGATGACGGGCTTCTTCTTTTCGAACGAGACATAGGCCAGCTTGCTGCCGTCCGGCGACCAGACCGGCGAGATGATCGGTTCGGCCGAACTTAGCGCGGTCGCCGCGCCCTGTCCGTCGGCATCGGCAATCTGCAGGAGAAACTGGTTGCCCGATTTGATCACATAGGCGATCCGTGTCGAGAAAACGCCGCGCTCGCCGGTCAGTTTTTCGTAGATGTAGTCGGCGATACGGTGCCCGGCGGCGCGCAACTGGGTATTGCCGGTCACGAAGACTGCGCCGCCCAGCGCGACCTGCTTTTGCGTGTCGTAGAGCCGGAAGCGGGCCTCCATGCGGCCATCGGCACTGCGCACCAGACTTCCGGCGGCCAGCGCATCGGCGCCGCGAGCTTTCCAGTCGCCAAGGAAGACCTGCGTATTCTCGTCGAGCGGGGTGTTGCCCGGGTCAACCATCTTGAACAGGCCGCTGCGTTCGAGGTCGGCGCGCACGGTGGTGGTGATGACCTGGGCGGCGGCTGCGTCGCCGGCAAAATTGGCGATCGCCACCGGAATCCGGTTGGCGCCGGCGCCAGTGATCTCGATGGATAACTGTGCGTTGGCCGCCGTCGCCGCCAACAGGGCCAGGGAAAGAAGGATTTTGCGGAAAATCTGGGGCATTGGACTCGATTTCTTCATTGGATCCTGGGATTCTACTCTTCAAACGGTTTGTATTTGATTTCCAGGTCGCGTCGGAACTGGGAGGGATCGTCGGGTAGCGGCAGCGGTTTGGACTTCCAGATGGCGCGTTCAATGGCGGCATCCAGAGCCGGATTGCCGCTCGAACGCTTAAGTCTGACGTTAAGTATATCGCCGCCGGGTAGCTGTTCAACCATGAAAATGGCTTCCGGATTGCCCTGAATGCCGGGCGGCAGCACCATGTTGCCGCGCACCTTGCTGCCGATCTTTTTCGCATAATCGCCGCTGTTGTTGCGGCCAGCGGCGGCACGCGCTTCCGACTCGGCGGCGGCAGCGTTGGAGAGTTGCTGCCCGGTGACATTCGGACGGCTCTTGCTGAGTTGCGCCGTTTCGCGAGCGAGTTCCTTGCTGAAATCCGGAACCTTGGGCTCCGGCTTGGGCTCCGGCTTTTTCGGCTCGGGCTTTGGTTCAGGCTTGGGGTCCGGTTTCTTCGGCTCGGGCTTGGGCTCCGGCTTTTTCGGTTCAGGCTTGGGTTCCGGTTTCGGCTCGGGCTTTGGGGGCTTTTTCTCTTCCTTGATCGCAATGTCCGGCTTCTCGGGCGGCGGCGGTTCGGGCTTCGGCTCGACTTTCGGTACCGGCTTGGGTTCAGGGATTGGTTCCGGTTTGGGCTCTGGTTTGGGTTCCGGCTTCACTTCAGGCGGCGGCGGGGGCGCCGGGGCGACGCGAACGGTCGGTTGGCTCGAGTACAACTCGACTTCGACCACGTCCTGCTGGGTGCGCTTCCACTGCACGCCGAAAAAGAGCGCGGCAATAAGGCCGGTGTGTACCAGGATGGTGAATGCCAGCGCCTTCTTGCGGCCCGGCTCTTCGATTTGGCCCCGGATCATTTACCCTTGAGCTGCACGAGCAGGCCGACCCGCTTGACCTGGGCGCGTTGCAAATCGTCCATGATTTCGAGCACGGCTTCGTACTTGACGTTCTTGTCGCCGGCGATGAGAACAGGTTGCGGGTTCTCCGGATTCTTCGCCTGGGCAGCGGTAATCATGCCGACCAGTTCCTTGCGGTCGACGCGGATTTCCTGGCCTTTTCCAGCGCTGTCGATCAGCGTCAGGCTCTGGTCGGCCTTGATCGCCACCTGGAGCGGCGCGGACGGCACCGTGGCCGCCTTGCCGACCGATGGCAAATCGATATTGGCGGTCGTCATCATCGGTGCCGTCACCATGAAGATGACGAGCAGCACGAGCATGACGTCGATGTATGGAACGACGTTGATTTCGTTTTTCAGGCGGCGCTGGCGCATGGCTTAACGCATCTGCCGTTGCAGGATATTCGAGAACTCTTCCATGAACGATTCGTAGCGCGTTGCCAGACGGTCGATGTCATGGGCGAAGCGGTTGTAGGCAAGGACGGCGGGAATCGCCGCGAAGAGGCCGATGGCAGTGGCGACCAGCGCCTCGGCAATACCCGGTGCGACGGCGGAAAGCGTTGCCTGGCCAACGTTCGAGAGGCCGCGGAAAGAGTGCATGATGCCCCAGACGGTACCGAACAGGCCGACATAGGGCGAGACCGATCCGACCGAGGCGAGGAAGGCGAGATGCGATTCGAGCGCGTCCATCTCGCGCTGGTAGGTGGCGCGCATGGCACGGCGTGAACCGTCAATGACGCCCTTGGAGTCGAGGTTCTTCTGGCCCTTGAGCTTGGCGAATTCGCGGAAACCGGCCTCGAAGATGCGCTCCATCGAACCGGCATGGTGGCGGTCATTGACCGCGCTGTTGAAGAGATTGTTGAGATCGCCGCCGGACCAGAAATCGCGTTCGAAGGTTTCGGTCTTGGTGCGCGCCAACTTGACTGTGTACCACTTCATGAAAATGTAGTACCAGGACATGACGGAGACGCCGGCCAGCAGCGCCATGACGATCTGCACGACCGCACTGGCGTTGAGGATCAGGTGAAGGATCGACATATCCTGGGTAACGTTCATTTCAGGGCATCCAGTTTGTTGTGCAGAAATTCCGGGATTGGCGCCGGCGTCATCTTGCGGACATCGACGCAGGCGATTTCAACGACGCCGGTGACCAGTTCCTCGTCGCCGCGCCGGACATGATGGCGGAAGACAACGCGAACCCGGGTCAGTTTCTCGACTTCGAGGCCAACGCTGAGCTGGTCGTCGAGCCGCGCCGGCTTCAGGTACTCGCAACTGGCCTTGCGCGCGACGAAGGCGATACCGGCATCGAGCGCCAGTTGCGACTGGTCGTGACCGGCATGACGCATCCATTCGGTGCGGCAGCGCTCGAAAAACCTGAGGTAATTGGCATAGTAGACGACACCGCCCGCGTCGGTATCCTCGTAATAGACGCGGACCGGGATGGAGAAGGCGTTTGCGCGCGGCTCATATTTCATCGCGAGATATTATCCGATTTCGTAACAATCGTTTGTAACAGATTGTTTCTGCGTTGGTAAACGCATTGTCTCTGGAGTGAAATTTCTTCGAACGGGGCACGTTGCGGTCGTCTTGTTGCCTGGCGTCGACTCAACCTTGGCCACCGTCGTCGGCAAGCAGGTCGCGCACGATTGCGGCGCCCGGTTCGGCCAGCCCGAGATGGCGGTAAATGGCCGGCGTGGCGATGCGGCCGCGCAGGGTGCGCTGCAGGTAGCCCTGCTGGATCAGGTAGGGTTCGAGCACATCCTCGATGGTGTCGCGGGCTTCGCCGATGGCGGCGGCGAGGTTGTCGACACCGACCGGGCCGCCGCCGAATTTGTCGATCACCGCCGACAGCAGTTTGCGGTCCATGACGTCGAGCCCGGCCGGATCGACGTCGAGCATGACCAGCGCGGCATCGGCGACGCTGCGCGTGATGTTGCCGTCGGCCTTGACCTCGGCGTAGTCGCGCACCCGGCGCAGCAGACGGTTGGCGATTCGCGGCGTGCCGCGCGAGCGGCGGGCGATTTCCAGCGCCCCTTCGGCGTCGAGCGGCGCATTGAGCAGCGCGGCCGAACGGCCGACGATGCTTTTCAACTCCTCGGCCGTGTAGAACTCAAGGCGGGCGACGATGCCGAAGCGGTCGCGCAACGGGTTGGTCAGCATGCCGGCGCGCGTCGTCGCGCCAACCAGCGTAAATGGCGGCAGATCGAGCTTGACCGAACGTGCCGCCGGACCTTCGCCGATCATGATGTCGATCTGGAAATCTTCCAGCGCCGGGTAGAGGATTTCCTCGACGACCGGGCTCAGGCGGTGGATTTCGTCGATGAACAGTACGTCGTGCGGTTCGAGATTGGTCAGGATGGCGGCAAGGTCGCCGGCGCGTTCGAGCACCGGGCCGGAAGTCGAGCGCAGGTTGACGCCCATCTCGGCGGCGACGATGTGGGCCAGCGTCGTCTTGCCGAGGCCCGGCGGGCCGAACAGCAATACATGGTCGAGCGATTCACTGCGCTGGCGGGCGGCCTGGATGAAGATTTCCAGCTGTTCGCGAATCTTGACCTGGCCGGTGTAGTCGGCCAGCCGCTTGGGGCGCAGCGCGCGCTCGAGCGCCTCTTCCTGGGCCGACCGGGCTTGCGGGGCGATGATGCGGTCGGCGGCGAGAAGCTTGTCGGTTTCGATCATGCGGGTTGTTCCTCACGCGCCCAACGCCCGAACAGCATATGGCCCAGCGCGAGCAAAACCGGGCCGAGAAAGATGCCGATGAAGCCGAAGACGAACAGGCCGCCGATCACGCCGAGCGCGATGAGCAGCACGGAAATCCCGGAGCCGCGCGCCATCAGGATCGGCTTCAGGAAATTGTCGATGCTGCTGACCAGCAGCAGGCCATAAAGCACCAGAAAAACCGCCCAGCCGGTTTCGCCCTGATCGTAGAGCCAGAGTGCGGCGCTGCCCCAGATCAGCGGCGGGCCAATCGGGATCATGGCGAGGAAAAAGGTGGCAAAGCCAAGCAGCACAGGCGCCGGCACGCCGGAAATCAGGAAACCGATCATCGCCACGGCGCCCTGGGCGGCGGCGGTGCCGACGAGACCGACCATGACGCCGATGACGGTGCCGCGCGCGCGATCGAGCATCTCCTCGCCGAGTTCGCCGCCCAGCTTGCGGGCGCCGACATAAAGCGCCTGGGCGATGGCCGCGCCGTCGCGGTAGAGGAAGAAGATGACGAACAGCACCAGTGCCAGTTGCAGCAGGCCGTTGGCGGCGATCTTGCCGGTCACCAGGGCCAGGCGCTGGGCCGGCGCGATCAACTGCTTGAGTGCGGAGTTGAGTTCGGTCTGGTTGCTGGCAATGCGATTCCACCGGGTCTGTATTTCGCTGCCGACAATCGGCAGGTCGCTCAGGAATGTCGGCGGGTCGGCCGGCAAGCCGCGCTCGATATACGACCCGATCTCTTTCTTCAGGCCGTCGCCACTGCTGGCCAGGCTGGCGACGAGAAAGGTCATCGGCAGCAGCATGATGAGGATGAGCAGCGTCGTCATCAGCGTGGCACCCAGTGTCCGGCGATTTCCGATGCGCGGCAGCAGGCGCTCGGAATAAATTTCCCAGGTGCAGATCCACAGCACGAAGGCGAAGAGGATGGCGCCGATCATCGGCAGCAGAACGGCGATGCAGCCAATGATCAGCAGCGCGACCAGCGTAATCTGCGCCAGGCGTTTCGGATCGTTGTCGACGAACACGGCCTAGACCTTCGAGAGCAGTTTCAGGGCCTGGCGGATGCCGTCCGAGGTGCCGACATCGGGCGGCAGCTGCTTCATCGCCGCAGCGGCTTCCTTCTCGTTGTAGCCGAGCGCGAGCAGCGCATTGGAAATATCGTGTTTTGCGTCGTCGACCGCAGCGTTCAGCGAAATGTCGGTCGTTTCGGCCAGCTTGCCCTTCAATTCGAGCAACAGGCGTTCGGCAGTCTTCCTGCCGATTCCAGGCACCTTGATCAGGCGGCCGATTTCCTGCTGCGCCACTGCTGCCGCCAGATCGCCGACCGAGAGGCCAGAGAGGACCGACAGCGCTGTCCGCGCGCCGATGCCGGAAATTTTCAGCAACTGGCGGAAGGCGAAGCGTTCGGCCTCGCTCAGGAAGCCGTAAAGATAATGGCCGTCCTCGCGCACCGCGAAGTGCGTCAGCAGGCTCGTCTTTTCTCCGTTCGCCGGCAGGTTGTAGAAGGTGCTCATCGGCACGTCGATCTCGTAGCCGACGCCATTTACGTCAAGCACGATCTGCGGGGGATTTTTCTCGGCCAGCAGGCCAGTCAGTCGTCCAATCATTCCGCTATGCTAACCGATCAGCCGGCCGCCGCGAACGCGAAATCCGGCCGTCGCCATGGCGCCCAGTCCCTGCCCGCCATGAGCGTGACAAATCGCGCAGGCCAGCGCATCGGCAGCATCGGCTGTCGGCGCGCCGGGCAGGCTCAGGAGCTTCACCACCATGTGCTGAACCTGCTCCTTGGCTGCCTTGCCGTGGCCGACCACCGCCTGCTTGACCTGGAGTGCCGTGTATTCGGCGACCGGCAGGCCGGCATGGACCAGCGCGCTGAGTGCCGCGCCGCGCGCCTGGCCCAACAGCAGCGTCGATTGCGGGTTAACGTTTACAAAGACTTTTTCCACAGCTGACTGATCTGGTGCGTAGGTGGCGACGACCTCGCTGATCCCGGCGAACAAGGTTTTTATGCGCTCTGGCAGCGACTGTTTGTCGTTCGACTTGATGCAACCACTTGCCACATAGACGAGCTGATTACCGTGAATTTCGATCACACCAAACCCGGTCACCCTCAACCCCGGATCGATACCGAGAATGCGCGGTGCGTTCATTTCTTTCGTGCCACCAGATAAACCCCGCTGACTGCCAGCAACATGCCGAATGCTGCGGTCAACGTCAGTTTTTCGCCAAAAACCAGCCAGGCGATCAGCGCGGTGGACAGCGGCGTCAGGTAGAAGAGGCTCGCCACGTTAACGGCGCTGCCGCTGCGGATCAACAGGTTGAGCAGGCTGATGGCACCGAGCGACAGCACCAGCACCAGCCAGCCGAGAGCGAAGATGAAATCGGGTGTCCATTCGATGTGGAAATCCTCGAACATGGCGACCGCGATCGCCGTGAGGATCGCCGTAGGCACAAATTGAATCACCGAACCGGTACGTAGATCAAACGCCGCGCAGAACCGCTTTTGATAGAGGGTGCTGGCCGTGATGCCGAGCAGCGCGACGAGCGCCGGGACCAGCATCGGTCCGAGTGCGGTGTCGCCGAACTTGCCGGAAACCACCAACGCGACGCCGACGAAGCCAAGCCCCAGCCCGCCCCACTGCCGGCCGCTGACGTTTTCGCCGAGCAGCCAGCCGGCGCCGAACGCGGTCAGCAGCGGCTGCATGCCGACGACCAGCGCCGTGACGCCGGCCGGCAGTCCGTGTTTGATGGCGATGAAAACGCCGCCGAGATAGAGGCCATGCACCAGTACGCCGGAAACGCCGATGTGCAGCCATTGCCACGGGTCCTTCGGCCACGGCGCGCGGGTCGCCAGCGCGATGATCGTCATCAGCGCGATGACGAAGCCGTAGCGGACGAGCAGAAAGGACAGCGGCTCGGCATACGGCAGCCCGTACTTGGCACCGATGAAGCCGGTG
Organism: uncultured beta proteobacterium; assembly: GCA_963741765.1. Classification (GTDB taxonomy): domain Bacteria; phylum Pseudomonadota; class Gammaproteobacteria; order Burkholderiales; family Rhodocyclaceae; genus Azonexus. The sequence continues at coordinate 204,551 of CAVUJN010000012.1, read as the reverse complement.
CTCCACAGGAAAACGAAGAGGAAGGGGTAGAAGCGCTGCATCAAAGAAAAAGGCGGCTTTCAATGCCGCCTTGCACTTTCCTGTTGCAGGTGATCACTCGTCCATCACCGCGGTTGTGTAGATTTCCTGAACGTCGTCCAGGTTCTCCAGCGCGTCGAGCAGCTTTTGCATCTTGACTGCATCTTCCCCGGCAAACTCGTTTTCACCTTCGGGCTTCATCGTCACTTCGCCGAATTCCGGCTTGAAACCGGCGGCTTCCAGTGCGTCCTTGACCGCCATGAAGTCATTCGGCGGCGTCAGCACCTCGATTGAACCATCATCATTGGTCGCCACATCGTCAGCCCCGGCTTCAATCGCCGCATCCATCAGCGCACCCTCATCGGTGCCCGGCGCGAAAATCAACTGGCCGCAGTGTTTGAACTGGAAAGCCACGCAACCATCGGAACCCATGTTGCCGCCGAATTTGGCGAACGCATGGCGAACTTCCGCCACCGTGCGCACTTTGTTGTCAGTCAGGCAGTTGACCATGATCGCCGCGCCGCCGATGCCGTAGCCTTCGTAGCGGACCTCGATGTACTCGACCCCTTCCAGTTCGCCGGTACCCTTCTTGATGGCGGTATCGATCTTGTCCTTGGGCATGTTGACACCCTTGGCCTTGTCCACGGCAACCCGCAGACGCGGGTTGAAGTTGAGATCGCCACCGCCCATTTTCGCGGCAACGGTGATTTCCTTGGCGATCTTGGAGAAAGCGGCGCCGCGCTTTTCATCCTGACGGCCCTTGCGATGCTGGATATTGGCCCATTTGGAGTGTCCGGCCATGGTTTACCTCGAAAAGTGCGGAGCATTGATAGAATCAAAGGATTTTATCACGCCGGAGTCTGCTGCCATGTCCGAACCCCTCTATCTCGCCAAGTCCGAAGACGGCTACCCTGCCCTGCTGCCGCAGATGGCCAACCGCCATGGCCTGATCACCGGCGCCACCGGCACCGGCAAGACGGTGACTCTGCAGTCGCTGGCTGAGCGCCTTTCCTTTGCCGGCGTACCGGTCTTCATGGCGGACGTCAAAGGCGACCTGTCTGGCGCTGGCGCCGCCGGCGTCGTCAGCCCCAAACTGCAGAAGCGCATTGATGCGCTCGGCCTTGAAGGTTTCGTTCCCTTTGCCAACGCGGTCGCCTTCTGGGATGTCTTCGGTAGCGGCGGCATTCCAATACGCGCCACGATTTCCGACATGGGGCCGCTGCTCCTCGCCCGACTGCTCAACCTGAACGATACGCAAACCGGCGTCCTGCAACTGGTCTTCAAGATCGCCGACGACCAGGGCCTGCTGCTGCTCGACCTCAAGGATCTACGGGCGATGATCCAGCACGTTGGCGAAAATGCAAAAGATTTCACCACCGAATACGGCAACGTTTCCACCGCCTCGATCGGTGCCATACAGCGCGGCCTGCTGACCCTCGAAGAACAGGGCGGCGACCTGTTCTTCGGCGAGCCGATGCTCGATATCCATGACCTGATGAAGGTCGACGAAAACGGCCGCGGCGTCATCAACATCCTTTCCGCCGAGAAGCTGGTGCTGGCCCCGACGCTCTACTCGACTTTCCTGCTCTGGTTGCTCGCCGAACTTTTCGAGCAACTGCCGGAAGCCGGCGATCTCGACAAGCCGAAGCTGGTCTTCTTCTTCGACGAGGCTCACCTGCTCTTTTCCGATGCGCCGCAGGCGCTGACCGACAAGGTCGAGCAGGTCGTCCGCCTGATCCGCTCCAAGGGCGTTGGCGTCTTTTTCGTTACCCAGAACCCGCTCGATGTCCCGGAAAAGATCCTCGGCCAGCTCGGCAACCGCGTCCAGCATGCCCTGCGCGCCTTCACACCGCGCGACCAGAAGGCCGTCCAGTCGGCCGCCGAAACCATGCGCGCCAATCCCAAATTCGACGCGGCAAAGGCGATCACCGAACTTGGCGTCGGCGAGGCCCTGGTCTCCTTTCTCGATGAAAAAGGCAGCCCGACGGTCGTCGAGCGTGGCCTGATCTTCCCGCCCGCTTCGCGCCTCGGTCCGCTGAGCGCCGACGAACGCAAGGCCATCATCCAGGCGTCGCCCTTCCACGCCACCTACGACCAGACCGTCGATCGCGAATCGGCCTATGAAATACTGCGCGGCAAACCGTCTGCAGGCGGCCCGGCACCGGGTGCCATCCCGGCACCACCTGCAGGTTCGGGCGACGCCAATGCATGGGGCAATCACGCCGGCCAACAGGCGCAGCCGCGTCCCGTCCCGCAACCCCGGCAAAGCGCGCCAGCCCCACAGCAACCTGCTGGCGGCGGCATTCTCGACAGTATCGGCGACCTGCTTGGCGGCACTACGGGCCCGCGTGGCGGCCACCGCGAAGGCGTGCTCGAGGCCGCCGCCAAGAGCGCGGCCCGCGGCATGGCCGGAACCGTCGGTCGCAGTCTCGGGCAGCAGATCCTGCGCGGGGTGCTGGGGTCGATTCTCGGGGGGCGGCGCTAAAAGGGAGCTTTTTTCCGAGCTTTGGCTACCGACGGCAGGCGGTGGAATTCCACGAGATATACAATACGCATGCGAACCCCACCAATTCAGGACTTCAGGTATGGCGATCTTTCGTTGCAATAAATGCACCCATATTCAGGAGCAGTCGGATGGCCAAGTGGGGGAAACCGTCGTCTGCCCGCGCTGCGGCAATCCGGCGCCAGTCTATGGCACCCTGTTTTTTATCGGCCGCTTGCTCGACAAGTATTTTGAAGCACAGCGTGAGCTCGCCCGCTTGACGAACGCAAGAATTTACAGAACGATTGCTGCACGCTTCGGTCAAATTGCCAGATTACAAATTTTTAGATAAGGAACCGTTCGCGAGGGCAGGCGATTTTTTGCCCTACCTTTTTTACCAACCTGAGGAGAACATCATGAACGTCGCAGATATGTTGATTCATGTCCATCCGGAGTTGGATGTACCGGCAAGAAGCAATTTGGAACGAAGGCTGGCAAGTTGCAGTGGTATTGATTGCGCGGAGTTCAATCATCACGCTCATCCTCATGCGTTGATCGTGAAATACGACCCGGACACCGTCGATGGCATGAAGATTCTGGGCATGGTGCGTAATGTTGACCCGGTGGCGAGCATCGTGGGTCTGTAATCCCGATTTCGACCATTTGTTTGGTTGAATATCGAAAAGGCGTCCGGATGGGCGTCTTTTGTTTTTTCGGCATCTCTCATGTCCGGACAAGATTGTCCGATTTCCCGCTGTCATTTCTTTTTCGTGCTTTTTTACAGGTTGACAGTGCTTGACGAAATCGCCGAATTTTTGGCCAGTCGGCTTAGAATGAGGGCGCCCTCATTTTTTACGGAGCCAGTCATGAAAAAATTTCTCCCGCTCGCGCTGTTGCTTGCCGCCCTGCCAGTCCTTGCCCAGGATGTCGCCGCGCTGACGGCAGATACCAAGAAGACCGTGCTGCCGGTCGTGCCCAAAGTGGTCAGTGCCATGCAGGAAGCAGTGGCGGCGAAGGGTGTGGCTGGGGCGATCCCAATCTGCAAGGAAACGGCGCCGGCGCTGGTCAAGGAAAAGCGCAAGGAAACTGGCTGGGACATTCGCCGCGTCAGCCTCAAGACGCGGAATGCCGATCGTGGCACGCCGGATATCTGGGAGGCACGCGTACTGGCCGATTTCGACATTCGTGCCGCCAATGGCGAGAAGCTGGATATGATGGAGAAGAGCGAGATCGTCACCATCGACGGCAAGCAGGTTTTTCGCTACATGAAGGCGCTGCCGGTCGGCGATGTCTGCCTCAACTGCCATGGCCCGGCGGATGGTATCGATCCCGGCGTCAAGGCGGAACTTGGCAAGTTCTATCCGCATGATCTCGCCACCGGCTATACCAAGGGCCAGATTCGCGGCGCGCTGACCGTCAAGCGTCCGCTGTAGTCCCCGACCCAGCCTTGGTCGTTGGAAAAATCGAACGCCTGGCATGATTCGCCCGCCTGGGGCGCCGGTCTGGCGCTGCTGGCGGCGCTAGGGTTCTCGCTCAAGGCGATCTTCGTCAAGCTGGCCTACCCGTATGGCGTCGACGCGATTACCCTACTCGCCTTGCGCATGGGTTTCGCCTTGCCGGTCTTCATGTGGGTCGGACTTGCCGAACAGCGGCGCGCTGGCGCCAATCTGACGAGCGGCGACTGGAGACGACTCTTTCTGCTCGGCATGCTCGGCTACTACGGGGCCAGCATTCTCGATTTCTGGGGGCTGCAATACATTTCCGCCGGCCTCGAGCGGCTGATCCTGTTTACCTACCCGACGCTGACCATCATGATCGGCGTGCTGTTTCAGGGCAAGCCATTCTCCAGGCGCGAAGCGCTTGCCGTGGTGCTCTGTTATTCGGGCATCGGTTTCGCATTCATCCACGACCTTGGCCTTGCCGAGGCGCGTGAAGTGTGGATCGGCGGCGCGCTGGTTTTCGGCTCCAGTGTCTCTTATGCCCTTTACCTGTCCGGTAGCGCGCCGATGATCGGGCGCCTCGGCGCCATGCGCTTCTCGGCGCTGGCCATGTTGATGTCTTCAGCTGTGACCTTACTGCATTTTTCCCTGGTCCAGCCGTTCTCCGCGTTCGTCCAGCCCTTGCCGGTTTATGGTTGGGGACTGGCGATGGCGCTGTTCGCCACTGTCGTGCCGGTTTTCGCGCAATCGGCGGCGATTCGTCGGCTGGGGGCGGGACGTGCCTCGCTGTTCGGCATGGTCGGGCCGATGCTGACGATCGGCTTTGGCTGGTGGCTGCTCGACGAGTCGATTTCGCTTGCCCAGATGGCGGGTGCGGCATTGGTCGTCGCCGGGATTCTGATCGTCAGCCGCAGATGATGTCGTGCGCTTCGGGTTAGAATCCGCAGCATGATCGGAATCCTCCTCATTACCCACGGCAGTTTCGGCGAGGCACTCGTGCAGAACGCCTGCCATGTGTTGAACAAGCGCCCGGTTCAGTTGAACCAGCTCGGCGTTTCGGCGCAGGACGATCCGCTTGACCTGTTGCCGTTGGGCAAAAAGATGGTGCAACTGGTCGACAATGGCAAGGGCGTTCTCATCCTGACCGATATTTTCGGCGCCAGCCCTTCCAATCTGGCCATGAAGCTGCTCGAACGCGGGCGCATCGAGGGCCTGGCCGGCGTCAATCTGCCGATGCTTCTGCGCGCCATCAACTACCGCGAAAAAGGCATGGAAACCTTGTTGTTGCGCGCCCGTGACGGCGGCCGTGATGGCGTGTTCAACATGCTCGACCATTGACCATGCTGACTCGTGAAACCGAAATCATCAACAAGCTGGGCCTGCATGCGCGGGCGTCGGCGAAATTGACGCAACTGGCCGGCAAGTATCAGTGCGAAGTGTGGATGTCCAAAGGGCCGCGCCGCATCAACGCCAAGAGCATCATGGGCGTCATGATGCTGGCCGCCGGCAAGAATTCGAAGGTCACGCTGGAAACCGATGGTGCGGATGAGCAGGCAGCGATGGATGCGTTGCTGGCATTGATCGCCGACTATTTCGGCGAAGGGGAGTAGGCGGGTATGAGCTTTACCCTGCACGGTCAGGCGGTATCTCAGGGCATTGCCATCGGGCGCGCGATGCTGATGTCGCATGCGACGCTCGAGGTGTCGCACCTGACCCTGGCGCCACGCATGGTAGACAAGGAAATTGCGCGTTTCGACGCGGCCATCAAGGCGGTCAAGCGCGAACTTGAGACGATGCGCGTGACGACTGAGCATGCGCCGCCCGAACTGGCCGCCTTCATCGACATCCACACCATGTTCCTCGAGGACCCGGAGCTGGTCGAAAAGCCGCGCGACATCATCCGTGACCGGCGCTGCAATGCCGAATGGGCGCTGGTGCAGCAGATGGAGCATCTGGTCAGCCAGTTCGATGATTTCGACGATCCCTACCTGCGCGAGCGCAAGTTCGATGTCGTGCAGGTGGTCGAGCGGGTGGTCAAGGAACTGCTTGGACGCCCGGCCCGTGCGCTGGCCAAGGCGCACAAGGGCGCCACCGAGGAACTGCTGATCGTCGTCGCTCACGATCTTTCGCCGGCCGATGTCATTACATTCAAGGAACACCGCTTCGCGTCCTTCATCACCGATGTCGGCGGCAGTACTTCGCATACGGCCATTCTCGCGCGCAGCCTGGCGATTCCTTCGGTGGTCGGCCTGGAGAATGCGCGTGCGTTGATCCGCGACGGCGAACAGCTGATTGTCGATGGCACGCGTGGCGTCATCATCGTCAATCCCGATCCGCGCGTCCTCGAGGAATATCGCCTTCGCAAGGAAGAGATCGAGCTGGAAAAGTCCAAGCTCAAACGACTCAAGACGGCCAGGTCGCAGACCATTGACGGGGTCGCGGTTCAGTTGTTCGCTAACATCGAGCTGCCGGGCGACGTGCCGGGGGCGCTCGAGGACGGCGCCGAGGGTATCGGGCTGTTCCGAACTGAATTCCTTTTCCTCGGCCGCGGCGACATGCCGGATGAGCACGAGCAGTACGAGGCCTACAAGAAAGTGGTCAAGGGCATGGGCGGGCGTCCGGTGACGATCCGCACCTTCGACCTCGGCAACGACAAGGACATCCATCCAGGCGAGATGTGTGCCGACCGGGTCAAGACCAATCCGGCACTCGGGCGGCGTGCCATTCGCCTGTCCCTGGCCGAGCCACGCATGTTCCAGACCCAGTTGCGGGCCATCCTGCGTGCCTCGAAATACGGACCGATCAAATTGCTGATCCCGATGCTGGCCCATGCCCATGAAATCGACCAGACGCTGGCTGCGCTCGAACAGGCCAAATCGAGCCTGCGCGGCGAGAAAGTAAGCTTCGACGAGAACATCGAGGTCGGCGGCATGATCGAAATTCCCGCAGCTGCGCTTGCCATTGGCCTCTTCCTGCGCCGGCTCGACTTCCTGTCGATCGGCACCAACGACCTGATCCAATACACGCTCGCCATCGACCGTTCCGACGAACAGGTTTCCAGTCTTTACGATCCGCTGCACCCGGCAGTTCTGATGCTCATCGCCCACACGCTGGCCAGCGCCGAGAAGGTCGGCATTCCGGTTTCGGTGTGCGGCGAAATGGCTGGCGACCCCAGGTTGACGCGCCTGCTGCTCGGCATGGGGCTGCGCATCTTCTCGATGCATCCCTCGCAGATACTGGAGGTCAAGAGCCATGTGCTGAAGTCGGAAGTCGAGGTGCTGGCCCCCACCGTCCGCCGCATGCTGCGCCTTGACGAGCCGGCCAAGCTTCAGGAAGCGCTGGAAAAGCTGAACGCCTAGAACTTGCCGTTATCGACCTGATCGACCAGCGGAGCGGTTATCTGGTCGAAAGTGAGCGTCCGCTTTCCCTTATGATCCTTGAGAAAATCGTCGGCGTCCATCTTGTTCGCCAGCGGGACAAATTCGTGGCCCATCGGGCCAAGGACATCCGAGCCGATGACGAAATGCGCCTGGTGCGCATCAACCTTGCCAAGATTGTAGAAGTCGGTAACGGCGATCGCCTTGATATCGTCTTTGCGGTGTCCCGGCGCATACTTTGGCAGGTCCTGCAGATATTTGAACATGTCCTTGGCGCCGTCGAAATGATGGGCATGGCCATCATTGTAGAGTACCGTCGCTGTCCAGTTCGGGTACTTCGAGACGATCATGCCGCAGACCGGGCAAAGATCCTTGGCCGCCGGTTTGGGGATGCCGGAAACCCCGCCCTCGGCACTGGCGCTGGAGGAAAGCGCCAGAACCCAGAGCAAGCCGGTCAACCGGAGCAGACGGCCAAGGGAAAACATCAACTGCCTTTCTGCTCGGCCATTTTCTTGCGCCGCTCGGCCCGGTTCTTGCGGATCATCGCAACGTCGGTGGCCATGTCGAGATAGGATTCGCGAAGCGCATCGTCGAACTTGGCCAACGTGCCGCCGTGCTTGGCCTGGAATTCCTTGGCGGTTTCCGGTGAGGCGAATGAATGCTTGCTGCGCTTGGTCATCGCGTGCTTGAGGTCGGCACCGATCAGGTAGGTCAGCTTGTCGACCGGCATCAGCGGGCGCGGATCGGCGCTGTTGGCGAAATCCGGGCCCCAGATATCCTTGGGTTCGCGGTTGACATTAAGGCCGAGGCTGAGTCCCAGGCAATGTATGGAACAGGTTCCATCGGCGAGATTGTCCGAATATTGGACCATCATGCGGGTGGCGTTATGCTGCTTGCGGTCCATGCCGCAGTAGGGGCACTTCGGGTACTTCTCGAACTCGTTTTCCAGCGGGTTCGGGTCCGGCGGATTCTTGGGGATGAACTGGTTCGGCGTTCCATCACCGGGACAGGCCGGCGCTGCCTTGGCTTGTGCGGTGAGTGCCAGCCCGCCCGAGGCGAGTGAAATCTTGAGCATGTCACGGCGTTTCATTTGGTTTCTCCCTCTTATGAATGTGCCGAACATATTAGCCGTTCTAAATATGCTTGCCGTGCGGCATTTTGTCGCATTTTCCGGGCCTGATGGCGGCAGACTCAGCCGACCAGACGGTGCATTACGAGAAAATAGGTGGCTCCTTGCCATAGCGTCGCCAGGCCGAGCGCGATGACGAAGAGGCCGGCGCCCTTCTGCATGGCGCCGCGCAGTCCGGGGCCGAGTTTGCCGAACAGGAAACTGGCGAGCAGCATCGAGGGCAGCGTGCCGGCACCGAAGGCGAGCAGCAACAGGCCGCCTTCGGCTACGCTGGGAACGGTTGTTGCCTTGACCGCCATCGCCATCGTCATCGAACACGGCATCAGGCCGTTGACCAGACCAGCGATGCTCGCGCCGCGTAACGCGCCTTTCTGGGCGGCGCCGGCAAACTGGCGGCGCAGCCAGCGCGCGGGAGCGAAACCGACGGTCAGCTTGAGCGGCGACAGGCCGAGCAGTTCGAGACCGAGCAGGATAACGATCAGGCCGGCGAGAATCTGCAGTACCCCCTGGGCCAGCCCGATCTGCCCGGTTGAGACGAGTGCTGCGCCGAGTGCTGCGGCGACCAGTCCGACTACGCCATAGACGCTGATGCGCGCACCGTGATAGGCGAGATAGGGGGCGATATTCAAGCGCCCGGCGACTGCGGCACGGGCGCGGATGAAATAGCCGCAGACCAGGCTGCCGCACATGCCGAGGCAATGACCGCTGCCCAGCAGGCCGGTCATGAAGGCGGCGAAATAGCCGAAGCCTTCGACGGCGGGGTGCAGCGCGTGATCCAACTCCGGCCTCAGCCCTTCTTCAGCAGGCGCAGCGAATTGACGACGACCGAGACCGAGCTTGCCGCCATCGCCGCCGAGGCGATCATCGGGTTGAGGCGACCGGCTGCCGCCACCGGTATGGCGATGGTGTTGTAGCCGAGCGCCCAGAACAGGTTTTCGCGAATGATGCGCATGGTGCGTCGCGAGATGGCCAGTGCCTCGGCCGCCTTGCCGAGATCGCCGCGTACCAGGGTCAGGTCGGCGGCTTCGACGGCGATGTCGGTGCTGCCGCCGATGGCCATGCTGACATCGGCCGCCGCCAATGCCGGCGCATCGTTGATGCCGTCGCCGACCATTGCCACCACCTCACCTGAAGCCTGCAGGGTGCGGATCAGTTGCAGCTTGCGATCGGGCGTCGCGCGCGCCTCGACGCGGTCGATGCCGACCAGCGCCGCGATGTGGCGCGCCGCCGCCTCGACATCGCCGGTGGCCATCAGGGTCTTGATGCCGAGCTTGTGCAGGCGGGCGATGGTCGCTGCCGCATCGGCCCGTGGCTGGTCGGCGATGGCGAAGAAGGCCGCCGGTTTGCCATCGAGCGCGGCCAGCACCGGGGTCTTGCCCTCAGCGCCGGCACGCGCGCAGGACTCGCCCAGCGGCGCCGTCTGAATGCCGCAGGCGCTCAGCCACTCGGCATTGCCGACGATTACGCGGTGCCCGTCGATGCTTGCCTCGATGCCGTGCCCCGGTTCGACCTTAAAATCTGCCACGTTTTGGCCGTTGACCGCACCGATTTGCCGGGCGAACTCGCGCAGGGCCTTGGCCAGGTAATGTTCCGAGCCATCCTCGGCAGCGGCCAGCAGGCCGAGCAATTCGCGGTCCGGCAGGCTGCTCAGGTTCTGCCATTCGCTGACCAGCGGACGTCCTTCAGTGATGGTACCGGTCTTGTCGAAGACCACGGTCGTGACCTTGGCGCCGATTTCCAGCGCCGTGCCATGGCGGATGAAAATACCCCGCCGTGCCGCCGCGCCGGTGCCGGCCATGATCGCCGTCGGCGTGGCGAGGCCGAGGGCGCACGGGCAGGCGATCAGGACGACGGCGATGGCGTGGGCCAGCGCGGCCGTGGCCGGCGCCCCGCCGAGCAGCCAGCCGCCCGCCGTAAGTCCGGCGATGCCCATGACGCCGGGAACGAACACCGCGGAAATCCGGTCCGCCAGCTTCTGGACCGGCAATTTGGCGCTCTGCGCCTCGTCGACCATGCGCACGATATGGGCGAGTACCGTATCCTGACCGACCGCAGTCGCGCGCACCGTCAGCGCGCCGTTCTGGTTCATGCAGCCGCCGATCAGGCGGTCGCCGGCAGCCTTGTTCACCGGAATGCTCTCGCCGGTGAGCATCGATTCGTTGACCGCCGAACGGCCGGAAATCACTTCGCCATCGCTCGGTACCCGCTCGCCGGGCCGTACCAGCAGGATTTCACCGGGGGCGATCGATTCGACATCGACGACCAGTTCGACCCCGTCGCGGAGAACGGTGGCGGTCGCCGGCTGGAGTTCGATCAGCTGGCGGATCGCTTCGCCGGCCTTGCCCTTGGCACGCTCTTCGAGATAGCGTCCGAGCAGTACGAAGGTGACGATGCTCGCTGCCGCCTCGAAGTAGAGGAAGTGTGAGCGGCGATGCGGCAGCAGGCCGGGAAGGCTGTAGAGATATGCGGCGCCGGCCCCGAGGGCGATCAGTGTATCCATGTTGGCGCCGCCGTTACGAGCCAGCTTCACTGCCTTTTCGAAGAATGGCAGGCCGGCGCCGAAGACGACCGGGGTGGCCAGCACGAATTGCAGCAGGCGCAGGCTGTAATGGTGTGGCATGGCCATGCCGAGCGCCATCAGGGGTGCAGTCAGGGCGGCGGCAGCGAGGAAGCGCTTGCGTGCCTCGGCGCGCAGAATCCTTTCGCGTTCGACCAGAAAGCGCCGCTGGGCCAGCGTATCCATCGGACGTGGCGTGTAGCCGAGGCGGTCGACCAGCGCGAATACCGCGTCGCGGTCGAGTTGGCCGTCAACGCTGCAGGTGGCGGCGGCGAAGTTTACGGCGGCGTGCTTGATCCGCGGGTCGCGCTGCAAGCTCAGTTCGATCAGCGCTGCGCAGGAGGCGCAGGTCATTCCCTCGATCGCCACCGAACTGCGCTGCACCGGACCTTCTGGAGTACTTGCTGCAACCGGTTTCAGCCTGCGTTCGCTGCGCGCCAGAACGCTCGCGATCTGCGTCACCGCCGCGAGCAGGTCGGTGCGCGTGATGGCCGCCGGGTCGAAATGGATGGTCAGCGAGCCGATGCGGCTCTCGCTGCGGATGTCGCGGATCGCCGGCCGCTTGCGCAACAGGATTTCGAGCAGGTAAAAACGTTCCTGGTCGCCTTTCAGGGCCGGGATGACGAGCCGGATACGTCGTTCCAGCGCGTGCGCAAGGCGAACTTCAAGCGTCGAATTCACGCCGCGGCCTTTTCGGTGACTGGCGCCGGGAGCGCCTTGGGAGACGTCATGCCCTTGCGGTAGCGCACCAGCAGGAAAGTCAGGTAGAACACGGTCAGCCAGGCATTGGCATGTTGGAGCGGCGCCTTGATCCAGTGCTGGGTGATCAGGTTCCAATGAACGCGGATCAGGTAGAAGGCGACGATGTCGTTGGCGAAATTCACCATCGATTTTTCGTTGAGCAGCGAGAGGTTGAAGGCGCGGTGCAGCGGCGTCAGCTTGCCGGTTGCTGCCTTTGGCGCAGGCGCAGCTTGGGGCGCCAGCTTGGACTGGATGGTTTGCAGGAATTGGCGGGCCAAGGTCTCGGCCTTTTTCAGGCCTTGGGCAAGCTGGCGGCCGAACTCGTCGCCGATGGATGCGGCCTGGGCGCCGGAAGCATCCGCTCGGGCTGCGGCGGCAGCGCCTTCCAGGCTGCCATTGAGGATCAGGGCCAGTTGGCGCAGGCTGCAGGCGATCGGGTCGTGATGAATGCCCAGCTTGGCGTGTCCGGGATCGAACTGAACCAGCCGCACGCCGGGGATGCGCAACAGCACTGCCTCGATGACGCTTGCCGATCCGGGATTGGCGAGCGCCGCCGGCAGCGCGAAACGGACATGGCCTGTGCTCTTGTGCAGAACGAATATCTGGCGGGAGAGGGCGTTTGCTGACGCATTCATGGACGGACTCCTGGCGCTGGCCGGGGACGGTTGGACTCAGGCGCCGGGCGCGCTGGCATCAGGGGCTTTAGGGGCGTCGGGGGTGTCGGGGGTGTCGGTCACGCTGGCCTTGGCCGCCGCTTCGTTGCTTTCCTGCGCTTCGGCGACCAGGTCGCCGAGCGATTCCTTCTGCTGCAGGACGAAATCCTTGCCGAGATCGGTCGCTCTGGTCACCGCCTGAATGATTTCGCGGCGGTACTTGTGCGCCAGATAGCCGGCCGTGACACCGGCGGCGAGTACCAGCAAGGGGCTGCGCAGCAAGGCCAGCGCCGGATTGGTGGTGATCATGCGGGCTGCGGCGTAGCCGCCGGCGCCCATGACCACCGGCCGCATCATTTCGCTCATGACATGCGGGGCCTGGCGCGCCGCTTCGTTCATCATCGGTTGCATCATCTGGCTTCTCCTTGGGAAAGATTGTTGGCGGGCGGGTTCGGGGTGTCGTCGATGTCGTTCAGCATCTGGTAGATCCCCTTGCAGCCCTCGCAGCAAAAGCGGAATGTCCGGTCGGCCGTCTTCAGGCTGAAATCCTGCATGCCGACGGGCAACCCGCACAGATCGCAGCTGCCATTGTCACTCATTTGAGCAATTCCGCCACCTGGCGCTCAAACGTGGCCTCGTCGGCCTCGCCGACCACCTTGCCGCGCACGATGCCGCGACCATCGACGAAGTAGGTGGTCGGCAAGCCGACGACGCCATAGGCGCGGGCGATCTTCGATTGCTCGTCGAGCAGCGCCGGGTAGGTGACGCCGATTTTCCTGATGAACGCGGCGACCGCCGGCTTGTCCTGTCCGGCGTTGATCGCCAGCACCTGAATGCCCTCGCTGCGATGGCGATGATAGACGGACTCGATCGCTTTCATCTCGCCTTCGCAGTACTGGCACCAGTCGGCCCAGAAGCGAATAACCAGCGGCTTGCCGACAAAGGCGGCCGGAAAGTGAACCGGCGTTCCGTCGAGTGCGACAGTCTGGAAAGTCGGCGCCGGTTGGCCGGTATTGAGCTGAACGGCGGGCGCCCCGCTGTTGCAGGCGCTCAGGCAGAGGCTGGCGACGGTCAGTAGCAGAACGTGGCGCAGGGCGGCGGGGAGCGAAAAATTCAGCATGGGCTCGTCCATTGGCTTTTCAGGTTAACAGGATCAGATTGGATTTGAGCACCATGCCGGTCGCCACTGCCGCGAACAGCGCAAAGCCGATCGCCGCCACGGCGGCCAGCCGGCCGCTGGCCCGCGGAACCAGGTGCCGCAAGCTGCCGACTCCGGCGAATGCTTGCAGAATGCCGGCGCCGAGGCCCGCTGCGGTCGACACGAATAGCGGTACATAAAGCAGGTAGCCCTGGTAGCCGTATTCCGGTTTGAGCAGGCAGAACGGGCAGTGATGGTGCGGATGCTCGTAGACGTAGAGCGAGACGAAGGAGAGGACGCCGACGATGGCGGCGACGAAGGCGCCGGCGCTGGTCATTGCGGCAAGGGCGCCACTCCAGCGCCGGCGCAATCCGGCATGCAGGCCATTGGCGAAAACCGTTGCGCCGAGCGCACTGTAGAAGAGCAGGATGGCCGGCCGGGCCTCCATGCTTGACGCCTCGCTGGCCAGCGTCGGCGCTTGTTCGGAAAACAGGCTGCCGCAGCACGAGGTGATGACATCGGCGCGCAGGTTCAGGAAATACTTGAGCTGCAGCGCGAAGGCGGCGGCCAGCGCCGGCAGCAGCAGGAGCAGCAGCGCGTATTTGATGCGGACCAGCGGGTAATCGGGTGCCAGATTGTCGACGTAGTTGAGCGTCAGCCAGGCGGCGGCGAGGAAGAAAACCGCGATCTGCGCGTAGAGCATCGGAAAGCCCCAGGCGTTGGCGTTGAACGTGCCGACCGCGCACATGGCGCCAACGAACATGACCGCCATCTTGTCGGCGTTGAACACCGTGAGCAGCAGCGCCAGCAGCTGGGTGATGAAGACGAAGGCGGTCAGCGTCGAAAACAGGTAGGTGCGCCGTTCCAGCACCAGCTGCAGTTCGCTGCCGCTTTGCATGTCCCAGCGCCGGATCACCTGCAGCGCAAATGGCGCGGCCGCGACGAGGACCAGCAGGCTGACGGCGCCGGCCAGTAGCAGTGCGATGATGGCGGGCTGGAACAGCATGTTCAGTCGGTTGCGGCTACCAGGTGCCCGTCGCGCAGGCGAACGACCCGGTTGACCACGCTGGAGTCGACGACCAGCGGGTCGTGGCTGGTCAGTACGACGGTCCGCCCCTCGTCGATCAGCCGCGCCAGGATGTCGAGAAACTGGCGGGACAGCGCCGTATCGAGATTGGCGGTCGGTTCGTCGGCGACGATGATTTCGGGATCGTTGATCAGCGCCCGGGCAATCGCCACCCGCTGCTGTTCGCCGCCGGAGAGCCATTCGACGCGGGCGTCGCGGCGGTGGCCGAGGTCGAGGGCGGCGAGCTGATTTTCGGCTTTTTCGCGCAGTTGACCGTAGGGCAGCCCGAGCGGATAGGCCGGCAGCATCACGTTGTCGAGCGCCGACAGACCGCGCACCAGATTGAACTGCTGGAAGACGAAACCGAATGTCCGGCGCCGGATTTCGGTGAGGAAGCGTTCCGGCAGCCCGGAAACATCCTCGCCGCGCAGGCGCACGCGGCCGCGCGTCGGGCGTGCCAGGCAGCCGAGCAGGGTCAGCAGCGTCGTCTTGCCCGAGCCGCTGGGGCCGGAAAGGGCAGTCACCTGATGCGCCGCCACGTTCAGATGGATGCCGTTGAGCGCCCAGTATTCATTGGGCTGGCCCTGGTTGAAGGCTTTGTGGATATCGTCGAGTTCAATCATCTCAAGCTCGCATCACGGCATCGGGGTCGGTGATCGCCGCCCGCCAGATCGGCACGAGGACGGCGACGGCGTAGGGAAACACCGTGAAGAACAGTAGCGTCGCGACCTGCAGTCCGTCGATCGCCGGCAGCAGCGTGAAGCTTGGGTAAAGCACGGCCCAGCCCTTGAGTACTGGCGCGAACAGGGCTGCCGAAAAATAGAAGACGTGGACATAGGCGGCCAGGTAGCCGATCAGGAAGGCACCGAGCGAGATCAGCATGCTCTCCCACAACTTCATGCGGATTACATCGCCGGTCTCCCAGCCGATCGCCTTGAGGATGCCGATTTCCCGCTTTTCCTCGGCTGACAGTCCGGAAGCCTTGTCCCAGGCGAGGATCGCGAAAGCGAGGATGGCCGCCGCCAACAATGCCAGCGCGATCCCTTCGCGCCAGTCGAAAATCGACTGGTAGGTGCGCAACACCTCGTCGCGCAGGATCGGCCGTGAATCGGGCAGCGCGGCGGCCAGCTTGGTCGCTACCGTGCGCACTTCCTGCGGGTTGGCGACACTCAGCGCGACATCGGTGAAGTGGCCGGCCGGGTAGTCGAAGAAGGCGCGGAAATCGGCTTCGTTGAGCAGTACGAGGTCGGCGCTGATCAGCTCGGAATCGGTCGGCAGAACGGCGTTGACCGTAAAGGTGAACAGCTTGCCGGAGTAGGAGCGGAAGGACAGCACGTTGCCCGGCTGGACGCCGCGAAAGCGTGCCAACCCGGGGCCGACGACGATACTCCCGGCGTCCGGCGGGTTGTCGCGGACGACTTCGAACGTGTAGTTGGCCTTGACCACAGCATCGTAGTAATAACCCCAGAGCCGGCCTTCGACTTGCTGCACGCCACGGATGCGGCCAATGCGCTCGATGTAGCCGGGCGGGATCAGGTCGTGGCGACCGGCCACCATGCGCTGCAGCAGCACTTCCGGGGAGTGTGCAAGTACACGCGCCGCCTCCTGGCGCAGCGCCGAAGTCAGCAGTGTGACCGATGCCAGCGCGAAGACCAGCAGCGCGAAGACCAGCACCAGGCCGATGTTCTTGGTCTTGCGCCGCGCCAGCGAGGCCAGCGTGAAATCAATCAGGTAACGTTGTTTCGCGATCCAGAGGGGCATGGTTTCTCAGGTGGGCGGGCGGCGGCATCAGGCTGCCGGAAGGAAAATGCTCCAGACTCAACGGATGGTCCTGGAAGGCGGAGTGCAGGTCAGCCTGCGACGGGTGGCGGGTGTAGCGCGCCTCGGTAAACAAGGCGAGGTCGGTCAGCTGCAACTTTGCGGCCAGTACGCTACGCGATGCTTGCCCGCCGGCGCGCTTGTCGGCAAGGCGCACGGCGTCGGCGAAGCTGGCGATGAACAGCAAAAGCAGTGTTCCGACGATCCACACCGCCAGGTTCGAGGGGCGCGGGCGGCGTTTCACAAGGCTGCGCGGATGGCTGCGCGCAGGTCGTCCGCGGACGCACCGTAGGGCAGGCTGGCGAGCAGCTTGCCGTTTTTCCCAACCAGATAGGTATTGGCGCTGTGGTCGACCGCGTAACTGCCGTCGGAACGTTCCGGCTGCTTGATGTAGCCAGCGCCAAAGGCCTTGGCCAGCGTCGCGACCTGTTCCGGCGTGCCGGTCACGCCGACCAGGCTGGGGTGGAAATAAGCTGTGTAGTTCTTGAGGCTCTCCGGCGTGTCGCGCGCCGGGTTGACGGAAATCAGGATCGGCTGGATATTCGCCCGCTCCTCCGGTGTCATGCCGTTCAGCACTTCGTTCATGGCGGCCAGCGAGGTCGGGCAGACGTCGGGACAATTGACGTAGCCGAAGAAGACAAGCATCAGCTTGCCACGGAAATCCTTGCTGGCGACCGGGCCTTGCGGCCCCTGCAGCACGAAATCGGCCCCAACCGGCCGGCCGGCCTGCGGCGCTGGCGAGCAGGCGGCGAGCAGAACAAGGGAAAGAAGCAGCAGAACCAGCTTTGCGGTCAGGCGATACATGATCTTGTAGTACGCGTGCGGTGGAGGAATGGCCGCAATTTTCGCACGGCAGCGGTGGCTGCCGGCTTGAAACAAATCAAGAAAATCCTGAAAAAATCAGGCGCGATTGGCGGCACGCATCAACAGGCCGCGCAACGCGATCGTCACGCTGGCACCGAGTCCGACGCGCTGTGCCAGTGCCGGCACCAGAATCAGCGATGCCAGGGCAAGGCCGGTACCGATGAGCAAAGCCGGAAATTCATTGCCTTCTTCCTGCCCAAGCTGCGAATTGTCGTTCATGGCGCCCCCTCCTCTTGTCTGTGCCCAGCTTACTGAAGCCGGGCCATACAGGGGTTTGATTCTAGACAAGAAAATGTGCGGCACGATTGCGACAAATTGTCGCAGCCGGGCGCCGGCCAGTTATGGGGTCGGCAAAGCCTGGCCCGGCCATTACCCGTTTGGGCTAGACAAATTGTTGCGCGGCGATTTGCCACATTCCCAATCCCGGTCATTTCGACAAGAATTCGCCCCCACCAATAAATCAGACAGGTCGGGAGAGTTTCATGGGGTATCGCATCCATCCGCTGGTTGCCGCAATGGCGGTCGCCTTCTCATCAACGGCCATCGGGCAAACCGCCGCCCAGAGCGCGCCAGTCCTGAGCGACGTCGTCGTCAGTGCAACCCGGCCGCAGTCGCTCCCGGATTCGAGTACCGTCGGCAGCAGCCAGGTGGCGCCGCTGCGTGCCGCCACCAGCGACACCGCCAGCCTGTTGCGCGATGTGCCGGGGGTCAGCCTTTACGGCGCAGGCGGCGTTTCCAGCCTGCCGTCGATTCATGGCCTGGCCGATGACCGGCTGCGCGTCACTGTCGATGGAATGGACCTGATCGCCTCCTGCCCCAATCACATGAATCCGCCGCTGTCGTACCTCGACCCGACCAATGTCGGCAGCCTGAAGGTTTATTCGGGCATCTTGCCGGTCAGTCTGGGTGGCGACAGCATCGGCGGGACGATCGTCGCACAGTCGCGCGCCCCCGAGTTTGCGGCGCCCGGCCAGGAATTTCTGACCAAAGGCGAGATCGGCGCCTTCTACCGCAGCAATGGCGATGCGTTCGGCGGTAATGCCGCGGCAACGCTGGCGACCGAAAACTTCAGCGTCAACTACGCCGGCGCCTATGCGCAGTCGGACAACTACAAGGCGGCCGGCAATTTCAAGACGACGACCGCCACCGGGCGGCTCGGTCACACGCTACCGCTGGACGAGGTCGGTTCGACGGCCTACAAGACGATCAACCAGAGGCTCGGTTTCGCCTTCAAGGGCGGCGATCATCTTGTCGAAGCCAGCATAGGTTTCCAGAACATTCCCGAACAACTCTATCCGAACCAGCGGATGGACATGCTCGACAACGATCAGCAGACATTCAACCTGCGCTATCTCGGCCAGTTCGGCTGGGGCTTGTTCGAAGCGCGCGCGTATTACGAGAAGGTCGATCATTTCATGGATTTCGGCCCCGACAAGCGCTACTGGTATGGGGCGGCATCGGGCGGTCCGATGGCGATCAACGGCAGCCCCTGCTCGCCGATCAGCGCGACCTGTGCCGCCGGCATGCCGATGTACTCCAAGAGCACGAATACGGGCTTTACGGCCAAGGCGGATATCGATCTCGGCGACAAGGATCTGCTCCGCGTCGGCGGCCTCTACCAGGCCTACAAGCTGGACGACTGGTGGCCGCCATCCGGCGGCGGCATGTGGCCGGGCACCTTCGACAACATCAACGACGGTCAGCGCGATCGTGCGGGGCTGTTCGGCGAGTGGGAGTCGCGGCTCAGCCAGGACTGGAAGAGTGTGCTCGGAGTGCGTTATGAGCGCGTAGCTACGGATGCCGGCAATGTGCAGGGCTACAGCACGGCAGCCAACGCGATGGGCAATCAGGTCGCGGATGCCGCCACCTTCAACGCTCAGGACCACGAGCGCACCGACAACAACTGGGACTTGAGCGCGCTTGCCCGTTACACGCCGAGCGCCAACGGCGACATCGAGTTCGGCTTTGCACGCAAGGTGCGGTCGCCCAATCTCTACCAGCGCTACACCTGGTCCACCTGGTCGATGGCGGCGGTGATGAACAACATGCTTGGCGACGGCAACGGTTACATCGGCAACATCGACCTGAAGCCGGAAACGGCGTACACCGTCGCTGCCACCTTCGACTGGCATGCCGCCGACCGCAGTTGGGAGGTCAAGGCAACGCCCTACTACTCACGGGTCAACGACTTCATCGACGCGATTCGCTGCACGGCAGGCGCCTCCTGTAGTGCGAGCAACAGCACGACGACCAACCAGTTCGTCGTGCTGCAGTATGCCAACCAGGATGCGGCGCTTTATGGCCTCGACCTTTCCGGTCGCATGCCGCTGGCCAAAACCGGCATCGGCGAGTTCGGATTCAACGGCCTGCTCAATTACACGCACGGCGAGAACCGCGACACCGGCGACGGCCTGTACAACATCATGCCGCTCAACGGCAAGCTGGCCCTGACCCAGCAGAGCGGCGGCTGGGACAATGCTGTCGAACTGGTGTTGGTAAAGGGAAAGACCGATGTTTCCGAGGTGCGCAACGAAATCACGACGGCGGGTTACGGGCTGACCAACCTGCGCGCCAGCTATTCGTGGAAGCAGGCACGCATCGATTTCGGTGTCGAGAACCTGTTCGACAAGTTCTACTACATGCCACTCGGCGGCGCCTACACCGGCCAGGGAACGACCATGGCGCTCAACGGCATTCCCTGGGGCATCGCTGTTCCCGGCGTTGGCCGTTCGATTTACGCCGGGGTCAATTACAAGTTCTGAGCACCCTCACGCCCCGCAAAAGCCCCGGCCGCCGCCGGGGCTTTTGCCGTATCCAGCGCGGTGTTCCGTATTCTGCCGGTTTTTCGCCGTCGACCGCACCGTGGCGCAAGTCGGCGGGCGGATCATGCGCCGGGTTGCCGCAAGACGTTAAAATTCGCTGATGAACGGTGCGTTGCTGGAAATTCCCCCGAAAATTCCCGAATGGCCGCGGATTGGCAAATTCATCGCCATTGCGCTTGGTCTGCACGCGGCGGCTCTGCTGTACCCGCTGACGCGGCTCGCCAGGCAGGTTGCCGTTCCGCCGCCGGCCACGGTCATGGTGCGCCTGGCCGACCCGGTGGCGCTGCCCGAGCCTGTGCCGGCCATCCCCGAACCAGAGCTTGCCCCGCAATCGCAGCCGAAGCCGAAGCCGGTACCGGTTGCCAAGCCGCGCGCCAGGGTTCCGCGCCCGGTTCTGGCGGCGCCCGCTGTGCCGGTGGCGCCGGCCCCGGATTTCACCGTCCCGGCGGTCGCCGAGCCGGAAGCACGAGTGACGGCCGATGTCGCGCCGGCCCCGGTTCACGTCACGGCAGCACGCTTCGACGCCGCTTACCTGCAAAATCCACGTCCCGCCTACCCGCCGCTTTCGCGTCGTCTGGGCGAGCAGGGCAAGGTGCTGCTCAGGATTCGCGTCAGCCCGCAAGGCCAGGCCGCTGCGGTTGACCTCGAAAAGAGCAGCAATTTTCAACGGCTTGACGAGGCGGCGCGCCAGGTTGTCGCGCGTTGGCGTTTCGTCCCGGCGCGGCGCGGCGACGAAGCAGTCGAGGCGACCGTCATCGTTCCCATTGTCTTCCGGCTTGAAGGGTGAACCTGAAGCAGGAGAAATCCGCTCCGGAATTGACGATGGGGACCGAAGTCCCCACCGGCTATCTTTGGTAACAAGGCGCTAGCGGCCCCGGCTATGCATGCTTACGCAGCAATAGCGAAACGCTCATCGTTGGCGTTTGGAGATTTGCTTCATTAACGTCGATCGCCTGACGAGTTGCCTGCGCACCTTTGCCCGCCCTGTCGAAACCAGTGCACCCCCACCTAAAAGTACTCCGATACCTTTAGGTGGAGGTGGCGGGAATCGAACCCGCGTCCAGAACGCCTCCAGATTGCCGGAATTACAACCATGTGAACGATTATGGGGGCGGAGGGCCTGATTTACAAGGGCGGGGTATTCATTGCGCGGCTTCTACTGCATTTCGTTGCCGCAATAATTGCGGTAGCGAAACATCATGCTTTCAGGACGGCTCTGGGTCGTACGCACCGTCATGCTTGTCTTGTCGAAAAGCACATCGAAACGCGCGGGTTCGTTCCAGGGATCGCAATAGCGCCATTCCCAGACCAGTTCGTCGCGCCTCTCGAAATAGACCGTCCATTGCGGCACCGGCGGGCCCAGGGTGCGCAGAACCTGCTCTTCGGACATGCCTTCGCGAATCAGGGCAAAGTGTTTTTCATTGAGGACGGCTTCGCGGCGGGCCATCGTCCCGTCGCCGGCTATTGTCACCATATAGGTGTTGAGACCAGCCGGGCCGCGCGGGTAGACCAGGGTCTGGCCACCATCGGCTTCCGGCCAGCGCATGGCCGGCTCTCCCATCAGTTGAATCACGTCGTTCTGCGTGCTGACGCCGGGCTTGAGTCCGCGTCCGTCGTAGGACGCGCAAGCGGTGACCAAAAAGGCAAGCATCAGCGCGCTGATCGTTTTCATGGGAATTCTCTCACTTGGTGGTTTTTGCCTGCGGCGTCACTTCGGCCAGCCACGGTTCCAGGCGCTGGCCGACCAGAAGCGTGGCGGTGAAACGGTCGCCGCCGCCGGGTTCCCCCGGGGGGCGCAACGATTCGAACGATTCGCGCAGCGCGTGGGGTACGTGAATCTGGCCATTGCCAACCCGGGAGACGTAGCCGGTCGCCTGGGGCGTGCTGTTTCCCCGACTGTGCATGCTGGGGCGCACGGTCCCGCGGAGCAGGAGGAAGCGGCTGCGGTCGGGGTATTTCTCGCGCAGCAGGCGGGCATCGAGTCCGGCATCGATGACGAACAGCCGGCTGTTCGAGTTCTCCTCGCGTGCGAGCTCATCGTTGGCCTGCTTGGCACGGGCGGCGAACTGCTTGCTGCCGACGTTGGCTGCGGCCGCTGCCGCGTGGCGACCGGCATTTTCCCGTGCCTTTTCGAGCGCGCGCTGCCATGCCGGTCCGGCCAGTTCCATGACGAGAATGACCTCGCGCGGCAACTGGCGGACGTGTTGTCGGCGTTCGCCATCGGGTCGCGCCGCGTTGACCGGGAATCCCAAGGCCGCCATTTTGGCGGCATCGAGCCATTCGGGTGTCCCGCCATTGACCGTGTAGCCGCTGGTGAATTCACCCGCTTCGCGCCCGGCAACGCGCCAGTTGAGGTTGAGCGCGAGACCGCTGTTTTCCATCAGGCGCAGGCTGCGCCAGGGCCGGCCGAGCTCCCGTTCGCTGAGCATCAGCGCGCTGTCGGGGGTGGCAGAGCGGTTCCACCAGACGCCGCCCAGCGCGATGGCGTTGGTCAGCACGATCAGTCCGATGCCTACCCCGAGCGTGCGGCCGCGCGACCAGGTTTTCATGGCCCTCCCTCCCCGGCCGGTGCGTGGAATGTCTGGCGCAGCCGCTTGAGGACGAGCAGGATCAGCACGGCGGTCAGGCCGACCACCAGGAAGAACAGGTACTTCGGCATGATCGCCCACCACCACTGGTAGAACTTGGTGTACAGGAAGATGACGAAGAAGACGATGCCGGTGTTGACCGCTTCCGGCCAGCCACGCCGTGCGCCAAGCCAAATCGCCAGGGCGCTGGCGACAAAGCCGGCGACCTGGTAGCCGCCCTCGATCAGGTCGGGGTCGAGGTCGAGATGGCTGGCACGCCCCCAGTGGCTGAGGATCAGCATCGGGATGAACAGGCAAAGCAGGCCGAAGACCCGGTACAGTGGCGCGAAGCCGGGGAAGCGGCGGTGTGCAACCAGCAGCGGAAAGACGAAGAGCAGCGCGGCGACCGGAAAGAAGTTCTCCGGCCGCTCGCCGGCATGCAACCAGTACACGCCGTGCCAGGTGCCGACGCGCGCCTGGACATAGGCGATGACGCAGCAGATGCCGGCCGCCAGCAGCAGGCGCAGGTCGCAGGTGTAGGCGAGCAGGAAAGCCATCGCCGCCCACGGCAGCAGGGCCTTGTCCGAGGGCGTGATGTTGAAGATCTGGCCGAGCATCGTGATGTTGAGTACGAAGCAGGCAAAAGCGACGAGCGCGGCCAGCTTGGTGAAATAACCAGTGGCATCGCGCCGCTGCAGCCATATCGTCAGCCCGAAGCTGGCGAGCGAACTGGCGATCAGGATGGCGACCTGTGCCGGTTCGGCGAAATGCCCCCAGAACTGGTAGAAGAGGAAGAAGACACTGGCCGCCAGCGCCAGTGCGCCGAAGAAGGAGGCGACGCGCATGCCGAGCGAAAGCTGCTTGGCGCGGCTGTCGCGGTCGACGTCGAAAAGCGCGGCAAAATCAGCCAGCAGGTGTTCGTGGTGGTTGTTTACGGCCGCCTGCTGCGCCGCATCGAGCCGCAGCACGCCTTCGTCGGCGAGGCGCGCGAGTTCATCCCGGAAGGAGTGAATGCCGTCGACGCGTTCCTGCGCTTCGGTGCGTGACGGTACCGGCCTTTCAGGCATCGCGTTCGGCGCTCAGCAGGCGCTCGCAATAGCGGGCGATCAGGTCAACTTCGAGATTGACCAGGCTGCCTGGTTTCAGGTGCTTCAAGGTCGTGTTTTCCAGGGTGTGCGGAATCAGGTTGACGGTGAAAATGCTGCCGGCTGCTTCGTTGGTCGTCAGGCTGACGCCATTGATCGTGATCGAACCCTTGCGCGCGATGTAGCGCCCGAGGTCGTCGGATACGGCGATTTCCAGCAGGCGGTTGTCGCCGACCGCCTCGAAACGCAACACTTCGCCGACCCCGTCCACGTGCCCGGAAACCAGATGACCGCCAAGGCGATCCATCAGGCGCAATGCCTTTTCCAGATTGATTTCGCCAGGCGTATCGAGGCCTACCGTGCACGACAGCGTTTCCGGGGAGACATCGACCATGAAATGATTGCCTTCCCTGGCGACCACCGTCAGGCAGACCCCGTTGCAGGCGATCGAATCGCCCAGGGAAACGTCTTCAAGCCCAAGGTTGGCGGCATCGATGTTCAGGCGAAAACCGGCTTCGCGCGTGGTGAGGTGGGTGATGTGGCCGACTGCGGCAATGATTCCTGAGAACATGAGCGATACCGTTGATTCGAAAGTTGAACTTTATCATGCCCACTTGACCGCACGGCTTGCGCGGAATCCCGGTTGGTAATAGGGTTTTGATTTTTTAGTGAAAACCATACCAAAAGGGAGACGAAAATGAAGAAAACCATTGTTGCTGCGCTGCTTGCGGGCCTCGCCACGGGCGCCTTTGCCGATATCAATGTCGGCGTGACGCTGTCCGCGACCGGTCCGGCGGCATCGCTCGGCATTCCGGAAAAGAACACCATCGACCTGATGCCCAAGACGATTGCCGGGCAGAAGATCAATTACATCGTCCTCGACGATGCGACCGATACGACGACGGCGGTCAAAAATACCCGCAAGCTGATCAGCGAAGACAAGGTCGACGTCATTATCGGTTCGACCATCACCCCCAATTCACTGGCGATGATCGATGTGGTTGCCGAAGGCGAAACGCCGATGATCGCGATGGCTGCCTCGTCACGTATCGTCGAGCCGATGGACGCCAAGCGGAAATGGGTGTTCAAGACGCCGCAGAACGACGCCCAGATGTTGACGGCCATTGTCGAGCACATGACCAGCAACAATGTGAAGACTGTCGCCTATATCGGCTTCTCCGATGCCTATGGCGAGGGCTGGTGGAATGAGTTCTCGCAGATCGCCGAAGCGCGCAAGCTCAACATCGTTGCCAACGAGCGTTTCAATCGCACCGATACCTCGGTAACCGGCCAGGTGCTCAAGGTCCTCGCCGCCAAGCCGGACGCCGTGCTGATCGGTGGCGCCGGTACGCCGGCTGCGCTGCCGCAGAAATCGCTGAAGGAAAAGGGCTACAAGGGCGTCATCTATCAGACGCACGGCGTTGCCAATGGCGACTTCCTGCGTGTCTGCGGCAAGGATTGCGAGGGCACATTCCTGCCGGCCGGGCCGGTTCTCGTCGCCGCCCAGTTGCCGGCCGACCATCCGGTCAAGAAATCGGCTATGGAATATGTGACGAAATACGAGGCCGGACAGGGCAAGGGAACGGTGTCTACCTTTGGCGCACATGCCTGGGATGCCGGCCTGCTGTTGTCGAGTGCAGTGCCGGTGGCGCTCAAGAAGGCGCAGCCGGGGACCAAGGAATTCCGTGCCGCGCTGCGCGATGCGCTGGAGGGCACCACGAACCTGCCGGCTGCGCATGGCGTCTTCAACATGAGCGCAAACGACCATCTTGGTTTCGATCAGCGTTCGCGGGTCATGGTCAAGATCGATGGCGGTACCTGGAAGCTTGTGAAGTAATCGCGCGATACCTGCAGCGCAGCCCGATTCAGGTTGTGCTGCATGGTAAAATGGCGGTTTTGCTCGTTCCGGAGAAAAGACGTGTATAAGAAGTTGCCCCTGGTTGTTCTGGCCGCGCTGTCCGCAGCCGCCATCGCCGATATCAACGTTGGCGTATCAGTGTCGGCAACCGGCCCGGCGGCTTCGCTCGGCATTCCGGAAAAAAACACGATCGCCCTTCTGCCTACTACCATTGCCGGCGAGAAAATCAACTACATCGTCCTTGATGATGCCACCGACCCGACGGCGGCGGCCAAGAACATCAAGAAGCTGATTTCCGAACACAAGGTCGACGTGGTCATCGGTTCGACCACGACGCCGAATTCGCTGGCGATGATGGACGTTGCGGTCGACAACGAAACACCGCTCATTTCGATGGCGGGATCGGCCATTGTCGTCGAGCCGATGGATGACAAGCGGAAGTGGGTGTTCAAGACGGCGCAGAACGATGCGCACATGGCGACCGCCATCGTCCAGAACATGACCGACAAAAACCTGAAGACGGTTGCCTATATCGGCTTTGCAGATGCCTATGGCGAAGGCTGGTACAAGGAATTTGCCAAGATTGCCGAGGCGCGCAAGCTGAAGATCGTCGCCAGCGAGCGCTATCAGCGCAACGATACCTCGGTGACCGGCCAGATTCTCAAGATCATGGCGGCCAAGCCGGATGCAGTGCTGATTGGCGGCGCCGGCACGCCGGCCGCGCTGCCGCAGAAGTCGCTCAAGGAAAAAGGCTACAAGGGGCTGATCTATCAGACGCACGGCGTCGCCAACAACGATTTCCTGCGGGTCGGCGGCAAGGATGTCGAAGGCGCTTTGTTGCCGGTTGGCCCCATGGTGGTCGCCGCGCAGTTGCCGAGCGACAATCCGGTCAAGAAATCGGCACTGGAGTATGTCGTCAAGTACGAAGCAGTCCATGGCAAGGGCAGTGTCAGTTCCTTCGGCGGTCACGCTTGGGATGCCGGCGTACTGTTGCAGAACGCCATTCCGCAGGCGCTGAAGAAGGGCAAGCCGGGAACGAAGGAGTTCCGCCATGCGCTGCGCGATGCACTGGAAGGCACCACGAATCTTCCGGCGGCCCACGGCATCTTCAATTTGACAGCGAACGACCACCAAGGATTCGATCAGCGTGCGCGGGTCATGGTGATCATTGAGAACAACACCTGGAAATTGCTCAAGTAGGCATCTGACTGTTCCGAACGTGAGGAAAACTATCGTGACGTGCCCCGGGTGCTCACAGGTGCGCCTGTCGCGCTGATCCATGGACCTGCAAATCTTCCTTCTGCTCGGCCAGGATGGCATCACCAGCGGCGCCATCTATGCCCTGCTGGCGCTGGCGCTGGTGCTGGTGTTCACGGTCACCCGCGTTATTTTCATCCCGCAGGGCGAGTTCGTCGCCTATGGCGCGCTGACCCTCGCTGCGTTGCAGGCCGGCAAGGTTCCCGGCACAGTCTGGCTGTTGCTGGCGCTGGGGACGGCAGTGGCGCTGATCGACGGGATCAAGCTGGTGCGCGAGGGGCGCTTGCGCAAGCTGCCGCCCCTGCTGATCTTCAACGTCGGCCTGCCGCTGGCTGGCGCCGGCGCCCTGTTTGTCGTGCCGCCGACCCAGTTGCCGCTGTGGGTGCAGGTCATCGTGTCGATGCTGCTGGTCGTGCCGATGGGTCCGATGATCTATCGCATCGCCTTCCAGCCACTGGCCAGCGCGTCGGTTCTCGTGCTGCTGATCGTCTCGGTCGCGGTTCATCTGGCGATGATCGGACTTGGCCTGCTCTTTTTCGGCGCCGAGGGTTCGCGCACGCCGGCATTCACCGACATCAGTTTCGAACTCGCCGGGGCGCCGCTGCAGGGTCAGACGCTTCTTATCGTCGTCGCCTCGGCACTGCTGATCATTGGCCTCTATTTCTTCTTCGAGCGCACCATTTACGGCAAGGCGCTGCGGGCGACCGCGATGAACCGTACCGGCGCCCGCCTGATGGGCATTCCGCCGGCCCTTGCCGGAAAGTTGTGCTTTACGCTGGCGGCGGCGATCGGGGTTTTCTCCGGTATCCTGATCGCGCCGATCACCACCCTTTACTACGATTCCGGCTTTCTGATCGGCCTCAAGGGCTTCGTCGGGGCCATCATCGGCGGCCTCGCCTCCTACCCGGTCGCTGCCCTCGGCGCCCTGCTGGTCGGACTTCTCGAATCCTATTCCTCGTTCTATGCCAGCGCCTTCAAGGAAGTGATCGTATTTACGCTGATCATCCCGGTGCTGCTCTGGCGCTCGCTGACCGCGCGCCATGCCGAGGACGACGATGAGCACACCGATATCGTCAGCGCCGATCCCGCGCATTCGCAGGTCGCCAGCCGCTGGCGCCGCTATCTGCCGTTTGCCGTCTTCGCCGGCCTGCTGCTGATTGCTCCCCAGGTACTGCCTGAATTCTCGGTTACGCTGCTCAACTACATCGGGCTCTATGCCATCGTCGCGGTCGGCCTCGTGTTGCTGACCGGCGTCGGTGGCCTCACCTCCTTCGGGCAGGCGGCGTTCGTCGGTCTCGGTGCCTACACGACGGCATGGTTGACCACGACGCATGGGTTTTCGCCGTGGGTCACGCTGTTCATCGGGCTCGCCGTCACCGGCGCGGTCTCTTTCTTCCTCGGCTTCATCACATTGCGCATGGGCGGCCATTACCTGCCGCTCGGTACCATCGCCTGGGGCATCAGCCTGTATTTCCTGTTCGGCAACCTCGAATTTCTCGGCGGTCACACCGGTATCACCGGCATCCCGCCGGTATCGCTGTTCGGTTGGGATCTCAGGTCGGGTCGTGAGTTCTACTACCTGATCTGGATTGTCGTCCTGCTGGCCATCGTCGCCGTCCGGAATCTGCTCGATTCGCGCGAAGGCCGGGCGATCAGGGCGCTGCCGGGGGGTATCGTGATGGCCGAGGCGATGGGCATCGATACGCATCGCACCAAGATCAAAATATTTCTGCTCGCCGCGCTGCTGGCGAGCGTTTCCGGCTGGCTCTACGCGCATATGCAGCGCTTCGTCAATCCGACGCCGTTCTCGCTGACGCAAGGTATCGAATACCTGTTCATGGCGGTCGTCGGTGGCATCGGCCATGTCTGGGGCGCGGTTCTGGGGGCTGGCCTGATCACCATCCTCAAGCAGTGGTTGCAGGATTGGCTGCCGCAGATTTTTGGCCAAAGCGGCAATTTCGAGATCATCGTTTTCGGCATTGCCATGGTCCTGATCCTGCAAAAGGCGCGCGCTGGGCTGTGGCCGCTGATCATGCGCCTGCTGCCGGCGCGCACCCTGCGCCGTGAAATCCCGCAGGCGGAATCGCTCCCCAAACGCGGGTTGACCGCACCAGGCGCACTGCTTCTCGATGCGAGCGAGGTGACCAAGCGCTTCGGCGGCCTGGTCGCCAACAACAACATGGCGCTGACAGTGAAGGCTGGCGAGGTCATGGCGCTGATCGGTCCGAACGGCGCCGGCAAGAGCACGATGTTCAACTGCATTTCCGCGGCTAACCCCGCAACAGAGGGCAAGATCGCCTTCCTTGGCGAGTCGACCGAAGCGCTCGCCGCGCGCGAAATTGCCCGCCGCGGCATGAGTCGAACCTTTCAGCACGTACGGCTGCTCGGCCAGATGTCGGTTCTCGAAAATGTCGCCATCGGCGCCCATCTGCGCGGCACGAAGGGTTTCATTTCGGCGGCGCTGCGGCTGGATCGTCGCGAAGAGAATCGGGTGCTCGCCGAAGCGGTGCGCCAGATCGAGCGGGTCGGCCTTGGCGAGCGCTTGTTCGACCCGGCGGGCAGCCTGTCACTCGGCCAGCAGCGTATCGTCGAGATTGCGCGGGCGCTGGCCTCCGACCCCTGCCTGCTGCTCCTCGATGAACCCGCAGCCGGTCTGCGCTACAAGGAAAAGCAGGCGCTCGCCGAATTGCTGCGTAAGCTGCGCGCCGAGGGCATGGGCATCCTGCTCGTCGAGCACGACATGGATTTCGTCATGGGGCTGGCCGACCGTGTCGTCGTCATGGAGTTCGGCGAGAAAATCGCCGAGGGCAAGCCGGAAGAAGTCCAGCGGGACCCGAAGGTGCTCGAAGCCTACCTCGGGGGGGTGGATTGATGGTCACCCGGCATGCTCACCTGCACGAGCATGAAACCATCCTGGAGGTGAATCGCCTGTCGGTTTCCTACGGCAAGGTCGAGGCATTGCACGATATCAGCCTGACCATCGGCCGCGGCGAGATCGTCACCGTGATCGGCCCCAACGGCGCCGGCAAGACGACGCTGCTACTGGCGCTGATGGGCCTGCTGCCGGTCGCCGGCGACATCGTCTATATGGGCCAGGCGCAGGGTCGTGAACGCGAAGTCGAACAGCTGGTTCGCCACGGGATGACGCTGGTTCCGGAGAAGCGCGAGCTGTTCGCCGAAATGAGCGTCGAGGACAATCTGGTGCTGGGCGCCTTCGATCGCTATCGCACCGGTCACCGCGACCATATGGAAACGATGGACGAGGTTTTCGAACTCTTTCCGCGTCTCGAAGAGCGCCGCACCCAACTGGCAGGAACGCTTTCCGGCGGCGAGCGCCAGATGCTGGCGATGGGCCGCGCGCTGATGGCCAAGCCCAAACTACTGATGCTCGATGAACCGAGCCTTGGACTGGCGCCGCTGATCATCAAGGAGATTTTCCGGATCATCGCCGAACTCAAGGAAACCGGGGTCGCCATCCTGCTCGTCGAGCAGAACGCGCGCGCCGCGCTGCAGATTGCCGATTACGGCTATGTTCTGGAAACCGGCGAAGTTTCTCTGGCCGGCCCGAGCCACGAACTTGCCGCTGACCCGCGCGTCATTGAAAGCTACCTCGGCCTCGGACACAAGCACTGACCCGCAGACCCGGACCAACCTGGAAAACCGCTAGTGCGGTCCGCGGTCGTTCGCTCGCTCGTTGCGCCGCTGGTTGCCGCCGCGATTGCCATCGCCGGGCGGCGCCTGGCGCGGTTCGCCACGTGGCATTTCCCGTGGTTGGGCAGCCGGTGTCGGCATCGGAACTGGCCGCGGTGCTTCGCGTACAACCGGAGCCGGGCGCTCTTGTGGTGGTGCGCGATAAGCGTCGGGTCGGGGTTGCGGGGGCGCTTGCCGGATTTCGCGCGGCTGCTGGTAACGGCGATCTTCGTGTGGCGCGCTCGGCATGGCCATCGGTTGCCGCTGTTCGCGTTCCATGCGCGGTGCTACCGGTGTGGCCGGTGCAACTGGCGCGGCCATCCTTGCTGGCCGCTCTTCCGGAGAAGGAGCGCTTGTGGCGCGGCTTTCAACATTCCGGATGTTCATCGGCGGCGGACGGTTGACGTCCGGATTTGCGCCGCCAACGTCACGATGATTGGCTTGCGGTGAAATGCCGCGCGGAAATTCCGCCGCCTGGCGCGGCATGTCGCCTGGCGCCTGCTGCTGGGAGACGGGCGGTGGCATGGCATGGCGTCCCTGACGGGTGTTGGGCTCGCCATGCGGCGTGGCGCGCGCGGCAGCTCCGGCTGGTGGCAGCCAGTCGCGGCTCGGCGCCCGGCTGGCCACTGGTGCCTTGTCGAGTTCGTGCATGTCGCGTGGCCTCATGGCAGTGCCGGCAACCGGCTTGCCCTCGCGCAGCGTGTTCGCCGGCACGACCGTGACGGCGCCCGGCCGGCCGCTGTGCTTGTAATTTGCGCGAAAATCGGGTCGCGCGGCGCGCTCGATTTCCCGGGTATTGGTGACGTGCGTGACATTTATCTGGCGCAGGTAAGTCGGGCTTGTGCGATAGGCAGGTACAAAGACTTCGCGTGGCGCCAGCGGAAACCAGCCGACCGCCGGGGCCGAGCCGTAGCTGAAACTGGCATTCCAGCCCGGATTGCCGTACCAGCCGACGAGCGCCGGTGCGTAAACCGGGCGGGCGGCGTAGGTGCCCGGCGCCCAACCCCAGCGGCCGCCGACTTGAATCCAGCGTCCGTAGTGGAAAGGCGCGAAGCCCCAGGGCGCGGCGTCGATCCAGGTCCAGCCCCAGGGAGCCACCCAGGCCCAGCGCCCATCGCGGTAGGGCGCCCAGTCGTCGGCCACGGCACGCGGATACCAGACCATGCCGTAATCCGCGGCCGAGTCCCAGTCGCCATAAGCATCGAGGTCCTGGTAGCCGGTCATGTAAGGAGAAACATTGCGCCGGGCAACCGCCGATTTTTCCTGGTTGTCGCGCGCCGAAACCCAGGTGTCGAAATCATCGCCGTAAGGTGCTGATTCAATGGCGGCAGGACCGCGGCCACCAATGGCGGCCATTTCGCCGGCCCGCACGGTAATCGACTGGCCGCCGGCAATCACCTCGGCAGTACCCGACTGGGCGGCGACGGTCATCCGCTCGGGCAGCACCTCGATCCGGTAGCGCCCGGTGCCGGCAAAACGGACCCGCCCTTCCGGCGTTTCGATTTCAAGATCGTCCGCCTGGTTGCGATCGCGGACGGTGATGGCCAGGGTGCCGGTCGCCAGTTGGAGATTCACGATGCGGTCGTTGACGGTGACGAATTCTGTCCGGCTCTTGCCGGCCATCCGGTAGGCGGTCGATCCGATCCAGACTTCGGCCTTGCCGTGGCGCTCGGTGTCGAGGATGGCGCCGCTGCTGATCGGCCAGTTAATCGTGGCCGGATTGCCGGGATCCTGCCGGTCGGCGCGGAAGGTCACGTCACCTTCGGTCAGTGACAGGCGACCGATGCGGGCTGGTGGGTCGCTCTCGGCCAGCGCCGGGGCCAGAAAGCCCATCAGGGCGATCAGCCCGACTAAATAGCGAAACAGTGAAAGCATTATCAACTCCGACAGTTGCAGCCGCCTGTATGGTTTGCCGCGTGATCATTCAACGCATTAGAGCCTGATCGGATGCATTCCGGTCACAAAAAAATCGTTTCAGGATGTTACAGGCAAGCTGCCCGGCTTCTGGCATGGAGTGTCGAGAGTTGGAAAAACCTGTTAATTTTCAGCATCCTGACGTAAAATCCGCCTCCCGGTACTGCGCTGCAACATCTCCCTCTTCCATGCTTTTCCCCACCCGTTTCGATGTCATCGTCGTCGGCGGCGGCCACGCCGGCACCGAAGCCGCGCTTGCCGCGGCGCGAGCGGGTGCGAATACCTTGTTGCTGACGCACAACCTCGACACGTTGGGGGCGATGAGCTGCAATCCGTCGATCGGCGGCATCGGCAAGGGCCACCTGGTGCGCGAGGTCGATGCACTGGGCGGCGCGATGGCAGCAGCTACCGACGAGGCCGGCATCCAGTTCCGCATCCTCAATGCCTCGAAAGGCCCGGCCGTGCGCGCCACCCGCGCCCAGGCCGACCGCGTGCTATACAAGCAGGCGATCCGCGGTCGACTGGAAAATCAGTCCAATTTGACGATTTTTGCCGAAGCCTGTGACGACCTGATCGTTGAAGGCGAGCGCGTGGCCGGCGCCGTCACGCAACTCGGTATCCGTTTCATGGCCGAGGCTGTGGTGCTGACCGCCGGTACTTTCCTCAATGGCAAGATCCATGTCGGACTGGAGAACTATACGGGTGGCCGCATGGGCGATCCACCTTCGGTTTCGTTGGCCGGTCGCCTCAAGGAACTGAAACTGCCACAGGGTCGCCTGAAGACCGGTACGCCGCCGCGCCTCGACGGCAAGACCATTAATTTTTCGGTGATGGATGAGCAGCACTCGGACGACCCGCTGCCGGTCTTTTCCTTCCTTGGCAACGCCGCCCAGCACCCGCGCCAGTTGCCGTGCTGGATCACCGAGACCAACGAGCGCACGCATGAAATCATCCGCAGCGGCCTCGATCGCTCGCCAATGTACACCGGCGTCATCGAAGGCGTCGGCCCGCGCTATTGCCCGTCGATCGAGGACAAGATCCATCGTTTCGCCGACAAGGACACGCACAACGTCTTCCTCGAACCGGAAGGCCTGACGACACACGAGATCTACCCGAACGGCATCTCGACCAGCCTGCCCTTCGACATCCAGCTGGCGCTGGTGCGCTCTATCCGTGGCCTGGAAAACTGCCACATCCTGCGCCCCGGCTATGCCATCGAATACGATTTCTACGATCCGCGCGCCCTCAAGGACACGCTGGAAACCAAGCAAATCAGTGGCCTCTTTTTCGCCGGCCAGATCAACGGTACGACCGGCTATGAAGAAGCTGCCGCGCAGGGGCTGCTTGCCGGCATCAACGCCGTGCGCCATGTGCGCGGCGAGGAAGGCTGGTGCCCGAAGCGCAACGAGGCTTACCTCGGCGTGCTGGTCGACGACCTGATCACGCGCGGCGTGTCCGATCCCTACCGGATGTTTACCAGCCGTGCCGAATACCGCCTCAGCCTGCGCGAAGACAACGCCGACCTGCGCCTGACCGAAAAGGGTCGCGGACTCGGCTTGGTTGACGACGTCCGCTGGGCAGCCTTCTGCAAGAAGCGCGATGCGATAGCCAGCGAGCAGGAGCGCCTCAAAGCGACTTGGGTCAATCCCAGGATCACGCCGGCCGAAGACACGATCCGTGTTCTGGGCAAGCCCATCGAACACGAATACAACCTGTTCGAGCTACTGCGCCGGCCCGAAATTTCCTACGCGGCGTTGTTGACCTTGCCCGGTTGCGGTCGACCGGAAAATCCGGCCGAAAATGCAATCGACCCCCTGGTCGTCGAGCAGCTGGAAATCTCTGCCAAATATCAGGGCTACATCAATCGCCAGGCCGAAGAGGTCGCCCGTTCCGGTGCCTACGAGAGTACGGCATTGCCGGTCGATCTCGATTACTCGAAAGTTGCCGGACTGTCCAATGAGGTCAAGCAGAAACTTGCCCTGCACCAGCCGCAAACGATCGGTCAGGCCTCGCGCATCCAAGGCATCACGCCGGCAGCGGTTTCGCTGTTGCTGATTCATCTGAAGCGCTTCAACTTGTCGCAGGCTGCATGAGCGCGAATACCCTGGCAGCCGGGCTGGCCGAACTAGGAATTGCTTTGCCGGCGGCGACGCAGGAGCGGTTGCTCTCTTTCCGCGACCTGCTGCTCAAGTGGAACAAGACCTACAACCTGACCGCGCTGCGCGATCCGGAACAGGCCATCGCCCACCACCTGCTCGATGCGCTGGCGATCCTGCCGCATGTCGGCACCGGAACGCTGCTGGATGTCGGCAGCGGCGGCGGCCTGCCGGGCATGGCGCTGGCGATTGCGCGCCCGGATTTGGCGGTCACGCTGGTCGATGCGGTACAGAAAAAAGCCACCTTCCTGCAACAGGCAGCGATCGAACTGGGGCTGAAAAATGTTACGGTCCACCATGCCCGGGTCGAGGAAATGGACGGCCAGTACGACCAGATCAGCGCACGCGCTTTTTCCGAACTGGCCGTTCTTGTCCGCCTGACGTGCCATTTGCTGGCTCCGGGTGGCCGCTGGCTGGCCATGAAAGGCGTGCGTCCGGACGACGAAATTGGTGCGCTGCCTGCCGATATCGCGGTGGGATCGATTGTTCAGCTGACGGTGCCCGGGCTGGATGCCGAACGACATTTGATCATTTTGAAAGCCGGGTCATGAAAGTACTCGCCATTACCAACCAGAAAGGCGGTGTCGGAAAGACGACGACAGCCGTCAATCTGGCTGCCGCGCTAGCCGTCGAGGGCAAGCGCGCCCTGCTGATCGATCTCGATCCACAGGGCAACGCGACGACCGGGGCCGGGATCACCAAGAAGGAAGCGTTGCCGACCGTCTATCAACTGCTGATCGGCGCCGCAACACTGGCCGAAGTCTGCCTGCAGACCGAGTTCGGCTTTGACGTGTTGCCGGCCAACCGCGAACTGGCGGGTGCCGAAGTCGAGCTGATCGATCTCGACCAACGCGAGTACCGGCTCAAGAATGCATTGCAGGCCGGCCATGCCACGTACGATTTCATTCTGATCGACTGCCCGCCGGCGCTCAACATGCTGACGGTCAACGGCCTCGTCGCTGCCGATTCCGTGCTGATCCCGATGCAGTGCGAGTATTACGCACTGGAAGGACTCTCCGACCTTGTAGAAACACTGCGCAAGGTGCGCGCCCACCTCAACTCGCGTCTTGAAATCGAAGGTCTGCTGCGCACCATGTTCAATGCGCAGAGCACGCTGACCCAGCAGGTGTCGAGCGAGCTGGAAAGTCATTTCGGCAACAAGGTGTACAAGACCATCGTGCCGCGCAATGTCCGGTTGGCCGAAGCGCCCTCCTATGGTAAGCCGGTCATCGCCTTTGACAAAAACTCAAAGGGCGCGCAAGCCTATTCGGCGCTCGCTAGGGAAATTCTCGAAAGGGTCAACCCATGATCAAGATGAAAGGACTTGGCCGCGGCCTTGACGCCTTGCTTTCCGGCAGCGACAAGCCGCATGGCGATGAGCAGCGCAGCCTGCCGGTCGATCGCCTGCGCCCCGGCAAGTACCAGCCGCGCACCCACATGGATCGGGACTCTCTGGCCGAACTGGCGGCATCGATCAAGTCCCAGGGGATCATGCAACCGATCCTGGTGCGCGCGACCGACAACACGCCGGGCGCCGAGCGCTATGAGATCGTCGCTGGCGAACGCCGCTGGCGTGCTGCGCAACTGGCCGGCCTGGGTGAGGTGCCGGTTCTGGTGCGGAACATCCCGGACGAACAGGCGCTGGCGATGGCGCTGATCGAGAATATTCAGCGCGAGAACCTCAATCCGCTGGAAGAAGCGCAAGGACTGCAGCGCCTGATCGACGAATTCGGACTGACCCATCAACAGGCGGCCG
Source organism: uncultured beta proteobacterium (assembly GCA_963741765.1). Lineage (GTDB taxonomy): Bacteria > Pseudomonadota > Gammaproteobacteria > Burkholderiales > Rhodocyclaceae > Azonexus. The sequence continues at coordinate 168,164 of CAVUJN010000012.1, read as the reverse complement.
ATGCGGTCGGCCGCTCGCGTCCGGCTGCAACCAATTTGCTGCGCTTGTTGCAGTTGACCGCAGCGGTCCAGGAAATGCTGATGACCAACAGGCTGGATATGGGCCATGCCCGGGCGCTGCTGCCGTTGGCGGGTGTACAGCAGGCAACTCTGGCGCAACGTATTGTCCAGAAGGGATTGTCGGTTCGCGAAGCCGAACGCCTGGTGCAGCTTCTCCTCAGTCCGCCAAGGCATGCCCCGGAACGGGAAGCGGACCGCGATCTGCTGCGTTTGCAGGAAGAGCTTTCGGACGGGCTGGGGACAAATGTGGCAATCCGTTCCAACAAGAAAGGAGCGGGCAAGGTGACGATCGAGTTCGCCAGCCTCGACCAGCTCGACGGACTGCTTTCACGGCTGCGCGGGTGATTTTCCGGCGATGGAATCAACAGTTTGCGAATGCAGAAAAATACTAACTTTGTGCGCCGCAACAATTGACTCTTGTATAAGACTTGGATACACTCGCACAGTTTTCAGTTGGGGCCTGTTGTGCACCCGCATGTAAGCTGGATAATCAGCCGGCAAGCGGCGCTGACAATACTCATGGCGATTGGTGCCTGGATATATGCAAGCGGCAATGCGGCAGTCTCGACGCTGATCGGCGGGTCAATCGGCATCGTCGCCAACCTGGGGTACGTTCTCCGGGCCATGCGGATGACGACGGATGTAGACCCGCTCAGGCTGTATCGGGCGCAGTCGGCCGGAGAGGGGTTGAAGTTTGCTCTGACCTTCGCCGGGTTTGCGCTGGTTTTTTGGGGGTACAAGGATGTTGCGGCATTGCCGCTCTTTCTTGGCTACGCATCAACCTTTGTCATCTTCTGGGTGGCACTCTTGAAGCAACGCTAGGCTGAACGGAGAGATCATGAGCGCTGAAGGCGGCACGCTGACCACAACGGGCTATATCGAGCACCACCTGACCAACATGCAAGTCTGCGGCCAGGCGGCCAGGGATGCCGCGGGTCACTGTCAAGGGTTCTGGACCTTCCACTTCGATACCCTGCTGGTTTCGGGTGCGCTCGGCCTGCTCGTCTTCGGTCTGATGGCCTGGGTGGCAAGCAAGGCGACGTCTGGTGTCCCGGGCAGTCTGCAGAATTTCATCGAAATGGTCGTCGGCATGGTCGACCAGCAGGTCAAGGATACTTTTCACGGCAAGAGCAAGCTTGTGACCCCGCTCGCCATCACTATTTTTGTCTGGGTGTTCGTTATGAACGCCATGGATCTGATACCGGTCGATTTTTTGCCTACCGTCCATCAGAAAATCACGTTTAATGACCACGCGGTTTTCAAGTTTGTGCCGACTACCGACCCCAACCTGACGTTTGCCATGTCGATCTCGGTATTCTTCATCTCGCTGTTCATGGGCTTGAAGGTGAAGGGTTTCAGCCACTTCATGCACGAAGTATTCGCGGTTCCGTTTGGTCTAAAGCTCGCTCCGATCAACTTCCTGTTCCGTGTCGTCGAAGAAATCGCCAGGCCGATTTCGCTGTCCCTGCGACTCTTCGGTAACATGTATGCGGGCGAAATGGTCTTCATCCTGATCGCCCTGCTTGGCATCTGGCAGCTTCCTCTGGCCTTGCCCTGGGCGCTGTTCCATATCCTGATCATCACCCTGCAAGCCTTCGTGTTCATGATGCTGACCATCGTGTACATGTCCATGGCCTCAGAGTCGCACTAAGTGTTCTTGGCAGTTTCCCGTCGTTTCTAAACTTTAACCGCAACAACCCCAACCTTACTGAGGAGTAAACATGGAACTCGCAACCGTTCTCTCCAACACCGCCATCGCTGTGGCTATCCTGATCGGCGCCGGTGCTCTGGGCACCGCCATCGGCTTCGGTATCCTCGGCGGCCGTTTCCTGGAAGGCGCTGCCCGCCAGCCGGAAATGATTCCGACACTGCAGGTCAAGATGTTCATCGTCGCCGGCCTGCTCGACGCGGTGACCATGATCGGTGTCGGTATCGCCCTGTTCATGCTCTTCGCCAATCCGTTCATCGCTCTGGTCAAGTAAGCATCCACGCGCCTGTAACCCTTATCACCAGGAGGTTAGCGTGAATATCAACGCGACACTGATTGGCCAGGCAATCTGGTTTGCGGTCTTCATCTGGATCACGATGAAGTATGTCTGGCCGCCGCTGCAAAAAGCGATGGCCGACCGCCAAGCACAGATCGCCGAAGGCCTTGCTGCGGCCGAACGTGGCAAGCACGAGCAAGAGCTTGCCGCCAAGCGTTCCGCCGATGCGCTGCGCGAAGCCAAGGAGAAATCCGCGGATCTCGTGGCCCAAGCCGAAAAGCGTGCGCAGCAGATCGTCGAAGAAGCCAAGGGTACTGCCAAGGTCGAAGCCGACAAGGTTATCGCCGGGGCCAAGTCCGAAATCGACCAGGAAGTCGAACGTGCCAAACAGCAGCTGCGCGAGCGCGTTGCTGAGCTGGCGGTTGCCGGTGCCGAGAAGATCCTGCGCAAGGAAATCAACGCGTCCGCGCATGCCGACATGCTGGTCGCCCTGAAACAGGACCTGTAAGCATGGCTGAATCCGTCACTATCGCCCGCCCTTACGCCGAAGCCCTGTTTCTCGCGGCCAAGGAAAGCGGCAATCTGGCCAAGTGGTCCGAGCAGGTTCTGCTGCTCGGCCAGGTGGCTGCCAATCCCGAAGCCTGCGAGGCTATCGGAGATCCCAATGTGGCGGCCTCGCAACTGGTCGACCTGTTCCGGTCTGCCTGCGGTACGGCGGTAGATTCGGAGCTATCGAACTTCATCCAGCTGCTGTCCAAGAATGATCGTCTGGCACTCCTGCCCGAAATCGGCGCCTTGTATGAAAGCTACAAGCAGGCCGAGGAAGGCTTCAAGGATGCGACGATTTATTCGGCCTTCCCGATTGACGCTTCTCAGGTCAACGCCCTTGTTCCCCAACTCGAAGCAGTCTTCAAGACCAGGCTCGAGCCATCCGTTGCGGTCGACCCGGAACTGATCGGCGGAATCAAGGTAATCGTTGGCGACCAGATGCTGGATGCTTCAGTCCGTGGCAAGCTCGACGCCATGGCTACGGCACTGAACAACTAGGAGAATTTCATGCAGTTGAATCCTTCCGAAATTTCTGAACTGATCAAGAGCAAGATCCAGAACCTGCCTGGCGCATCGGAAGTGCGCACGCAGGGTACGGTGGTATCCGTTACCGACGGTATCTGCCGTGTGCACGGCCTGCAGGATGTCATGCAGGGCGAAATGCTGGAATTCCCCGGCAATACCTTCGGCATGGCGCTCAACCTTGAGCGCGATTCCGTCGGTGTGGTGGTTCTTGGCGAATACGAACACATCTCCGAAGGTGACGTGGTCAAGACCACCGGTCGCATTCTGGAAGTTCCCGTTGGTCCGGAACTGCTCGGTCGCGTCGTCAATTCCCTCGGCCAGCCGATCGACGGCAAGGGTCCGATCAACGCCAAGCTCACCGACAAGATCGAGAAGGTCGCACCGGGCGTCATCTGGCGCAAATCGGTCTCACAGCCGGTGCAGACCGGCCTCAAGTGTATTGATGCCATGGTACCGATTGGTCGCGGCCAGCGCGAGCTGATCATTGGCGACCGCCAGACCGGCAAGACGGCTGTTGCGGTCGACGCGATCATCAACCAGAAAGGCAAGAACCTGTTCTGCGTTTATGTCGCCATCGGTCAAAAGGCTTCGACCATCGCCAATGTCGTGCGCAAGCTCGAAGAGCATGGCGCGATGGAATTCACCATCGTCGTTGCCGCCTCCGCCTCCGAATCGGCTGCGCTGCAGTACATCGCGCCGTACTCCGGGTGTACGATGGGCGAATACTTCCGTGACAGCGGTCAGGATGCGTTGATCATTTATGACGATCTGACCAAGCAGGCCTGGGCCTACCGTCAGGTTTCGCTGCTGCTGCGCCGTCCGCCGGGCCGCGAAGCATATCCCGGTGACGTGTTCTATCTCCACTCCCGCCTGCTGGAACGCGCCGCCCGCGTTTCCGAAGCCTGGGTCGAGAAGGTCACCAACGGCGAGGTCAAGGGCAAGACCGGTTCGCTGACCGCGCTACCGGTCATCGAAACGCAAGCCGGTGACGTTTCCGCCTTCGTTCCGACCAACGTCATTTCGATTACCGACGGTCAGATCTTCCTGGAAACCGACCTCTTCAACGCGGGTATCCGTCCGGCGATCAACGCCGGTGTCTCGGTTTCACGCGTCGGTGGCGCTGCTCAGACCAAGCTGATCAAGAAGCTCGGCGGTGGTGTCCGTCTGGCACTCGCCCAGTTCCGCGAACTCGCTGCCTTCGCCCAGTTTGCTTCTGATCTCGACGAAGCGACCCGCAAGCAGTTGGAGCGCGGTCGCCTGGTGACCGAGCTGATGAAGCAGCTACAGTACTCGCCGATGAGCATCTCGGAAATGGCCGTCACGCTGTACGCAGCCGACAAGGGCTATTTCGACGATGTTGAAGTCAAGCGCGCGCTGGAATGCGAAAAGGCCATGATCGGCTATCTCAAGGCCAACTGTGCTGACCTCATGAACAAGATGGAGACCACAGCGGAGCTGGACGGCGAATCGGAGAAGCAACTCGCCGCCGGCATCCAGGCGTTCAAGAGCAGCTGGGCCTGACCTAGGAGAACGCCATGGCTAGCGGCAAGGAAATTCGCAACAAGATCAAGAGTGTCGAAAGCACGGCCAAGATCACCAAGGCCATGCAGATGGTGGCTGCATCCAAAATGCGCAAGGCGCAGGACCGGATGCGGGCTGCCCGTCCGTATGGCGAGAAGATCCGGCGTGTTGCGGCCAATCTGTCCCATGCCCTGACGGAATATCGGCACCCCTTTCTGATCACGCGGGATCCGGTCCAATCCGTCGGTGTCATTCTGGTCACTTCCGACAAAGGTCTGTGTGGAGGTCTCAACTCCAACATCCTGCGTCTGACAGTCAGCAAAATGAAGGAGCTTGAATCCCGCGGCACGAAATATCAGGCCACCTGCATCGGCAACAGGGGTCTGGGCTTCATGCAGCGCATGGGCGGCAAGGTTGTCTCGCAAATCACCGGTATCGGCGACACACCGCACCTGGAGAAACTGATCGGGCCGGTCAAGGTGCAACTGGATGCCTACCTCAAGGGCGAGATTGATGCGCTCTACATCGGCTATACCCGCTTCATCAACACGATGAAGCAGGAACCGGTGTTCGAGCAGTTGCTCCCCTTGTCCGGCGACGCGGTCGGTTCTGCCAAGACCAAGTGGGACTATGTATACGAACCGGATTCCAAGGCCGTCATCGACGATCTGCTGATCCGTTATGTTGAAGCTTTGATTTATCAGGCCGTTGCCGAGAACATGGCCTCCGAGCAGTCCGCCCGGATGGTTGCCATGAAGTCTGCTTCCGACAACGCCAAGACCGTTATTGGTGAATTGAAGCTGATCTATAACAAGACCCGTCAGGCCGCGATTACCAAGGAACTGTCGGAAATCGTGAGCGGCGCTGCCGCTGTCTGACGCAAAAGCATCGCTTTTAATTATTGGGGATTTGAATATGAGTCATGGTTCCATCGTTCAGTGCATCGGCGCAGTTGTGGACATCCACTTCCCGCGTGACGCGATGCCCAAGGTGTACGACGCGCTCAAGCTGGATGCCGCCGAAACCAACGGGATGGCCGAAGAAGGCCTGACCTTCGAGGTCCAGCAGCAACTGGGTGACGGCGTGGTGCGCACCATCGCCATGGGTTCTTCCGACGGCCTGCGCCGCGGGATGAAAGTTACCAGCACCGGTGCGGCGATTTCGGTACCGGTCGGCGAAGGCACGCTGGGGCGCATCATGGATGTGCTCGGCCGTCCGATCGACGAAGCCGGTCCCATTCCGGGCGGCGAACTGCGTCCGATCCACGCGGCAGCACCAAAATTCGACGAGTTGTCGTCTTCGGTTGACCTGCTCGAAACCGGCATCAAGGTTATCGACCTGATCTGCCCGTTCGCCAAGGGCGGCAAGGTCGGCCTGTTCGGCGGCGCCGGCGTCGGCAAGACCGTCAACATGATGGAGCTGATCAACAACATCGCCAAACAGCACGCCGGTTTGTCCGTGTTTGCTGGCGTGGGTGAGCGTACCCGTGAAGGTAACGACTTCTACCACGAGATGAAGGACTCCAACGTTCTCGACAAGGTCGCGATGGTGTTCGGTCAGATGAACGAGCCGCCGGGCAATCGCTTGCGCGTTGCGCTGACCGGCCTGACCATGGCCGAGCGTTTCCGCGATGACGGTCGCGACATTCTGCTGTTCATCGACAACATCTACCGGTTTACGCTGGCCGGTACCGAAGTCTCCGCACTGCTTGGCCGCATGCCTTCCGCGGTAGGCTATCAGCCGACGCTGGCTGAGGAAATGGGCCGTCTGCAAGAGCGCATTACCTCCACCAAGGTCGGATCGATCACTTCCATCCAGGCCGTCTATGTGCCTGCCGATGACTTGACCGACCCGTCGCCTGCCACCACCTTCCTGCACCTTGACTCCACGGTCGTGCTGTCGCGCGACATCGCCTCACTGGGTATCTACCCGGCCGTCGACCCGCTCGATTCCACCTCCCGCCAGCTCGACCCGCAGGTGGTTGGCGAAGAGCACTACGAAGTTGCCCGTGCCGTGCAGATGACCCTGCAGAAATACAAGGAGCTGCGCGACATTATCGCGATTCTAGGTATGGACGAATTGTCTCCGGAAGACAAGCTGGCCGTGTCCCGCGCACGCAAGATCCAGCGCTTCCTGTCGCAGCCGTTCCATGTGGCCGAAGTATTTACCGGTTCGCCCGGCAAGTACGTTTCGCTCAAGGAAACGATCAAGGGCTTCAAGGGCATTTGCGCCGGTGAATACGATCACCTGCCGGAACAGGCTTTCTACATGGTTGGCGGTATCGAGGAAGTTATCGAGAAGGCCAAGACCCTGCAGTAATACATGTTTCCAGCAAAGGATACAGCTATGGCAATTTCAGTTCATTGTGACGTCGTCAGTGCGGAAGAGTCGATCTTTTCCGGCCCCGTGGAGTTTGGGGTTTTTCCTGGCGAAGCCGGCGAGCTTGGCATTCTGCCGCACCATACCCCGCTGCTCACCCGCATCAAGCCGGGCACAATCCGACTCAAGGTGCAAGGCCAGAGCGATTTCGAGCTGGTCTATGTTTCCGGCGGGATGCTGGAGGTTCAGCCGGGAATGATCACGGTGCTGGCCGATACGGCAATCCGTGCCCATGACCTGGACGAAGCCAAGGCCCTGGAGGCAAAGAAACGTGCCGAAGAAGCGCTTGCCAACCGCCAGGCCGAAATGGACTACGCTGCCGCCGAAGCCGAGTTGGCCGAAGCGATGGCTCAGTTGCAGGCCATCCGGCGTTTGCGCAAGGTAACGCACTAAGTTCGGTACCGAAAAAAAGCAGTTTCGGCCAAGTCCCCCCGAAAAACATTTGTATTTTTCGGGGGGGTTTCCTTGTCTGTTCTTCCATTATGGCAACCTCGTTTGGCGCTCAGCATGAGAAGATCTTGAACGTTTCTCGATAAGGTCTCTTCCGGCTTCTCCACGAGATAGGAGCGGCCCCCGTCGACGAACCCCTTGGCCATGGCCATGATCCGGTCGTCGGAAAGCGGCCCCAGCTTCCCTTGGCGCGTGGTGGCCTCGCCCCTCCCCACGGGCCCCTTGTTTTTTCCTTTGTCAGAACCCGGCGGCCTCGGCTTCGAGAAAGGCGAGGCTTACGTACTTGCCGATGTTCTCCTTGAACCCTGCGGTGTCGGCGGCCCGCGCGGCGACCCTAGGGTCCTTGAGGACGAGTTCCTTGGCCTCCTCGATGGACTTCCCGTCCTTCACGGCCTGCTCGCAGACGCGGTAGATTCCCTCGAAAAGCTCGCGGTTCCAGCGCAGCACGTCGGGGCCAGGCCGCCCGTGGGCTGGCAGCCATGTCCTGGTCTTGGTGTTCGCCTCCAAGGCGTCGTAGGTGGCCAGCGTGCCGAGGTAGGAGCCATCCTCCATGTTCGCGATGCGCCGGTCCATGGCCACGTCGCCGACGACGGTCACCCCGTCCTCCACGACCTCCACGACGATGTCGTGGGGCGTGTGCGCCTTCCCGTAGTGGTGCATGCGGAGGGTGGTGTCGCCGAAGCGCAGGACGGATCCGTTCTCCACCGACTCGCTGGGCGGCACGACGCGCGTGCCGGCCGTGGCCCCCCCGGTGACTTTCTCCATGTTCGCCCGCCACTGCTCCCCTGGGGCCCCGCGGATGGCGGCCATCGCTCCCGGGTGGGCGTAGATCGGGACGCCGGGGTAAGCAGCCGCGAAGGCCCCGTTGCCCAGCCAGTGGTCCCCGTGGTGGTGGGTGTTCACGATCGCGACGACGGGCTTTTTGAGGCCCGCCCTGATCTGACCGATGGCCATTTCCCCGATCTGCTCCGACGAGCCGGTGTTGACGACCACGAGGCCCTTCTCGGTGTCTACGAACGTGAGGTTCGCCATGAGGCCCTGGTTGCCGGGGGTGGGGAAGGCTTCGGGGGCCTGGATGATCCAGACGCGCTCCGACACGCGCTCCAAGGGACGGTCCTTGACCGACGGGCCGCGCGAGGGGCCGGACGGCTGGAAGGGAGGTTTCTCCTGGGCGTAGGCCGCTGTCGCGAACGCGAAGAGCAGCGCGGCGCAAAGGGGAAGAAGTGCTCTTGTTCTCATGGTTTCTCCTGTGTGTTAGCGCCTCGCGCGAGGTCAGCCACCCGCCGACACGTCCTTTGGGGGAGCGCTCCAATGGGAGGAGGCCGGCGAAGAACGCCGGCTAAATCTCGAAGCGATTCTTAAACGAAAATTATGGAATGATTCCGAAAGCTGCCTGGTTGTAAAGAAGTCGCTGACTACCTCCACAAAACATGAAAACGCATCGGAATGGGAGAGGCTTTCCCCTTAGCGGTTGCGATTCCGAAAAAGCCGGAAGAGACCCTATCGAGAAACGTTCAAGATCTTCTCATGCTGAGCGCCAAACGAGGTTGCCATAATGGAAGAACAGACAAGGAAATCCCCCCGAAAAATACAAATGCTTTTCGGAGGGACTTGAACTTCGGCTGCCTCTTTCGCTTTGAACCGACTGCCCCTTATGCCTTCAGTTTGGAGATCCGTTTTTCCAGACGGGCGGTGTCGTCGCGCACCTGATCGACTTCACGCGCGAAGCGCCCCAAATCCTGCGCCGAGGTTACCAGACCCGCTTCCTCGGTCGCAAATTCAGCGGCATTTAGGCCCAGGCGCTGCACAGCCGAGTGATGCCAGCTGGCGCCTTCGGCGAGCAGGCGCGCGATGCGGCGTGCCGGTATGTCGCCGAAGATTCCCGCAAGGTCGGCTTCGTAATCCCAGCGCAGGTTCCTGAACACGAAAGCCAGTGCTTCGGCAAAACTGGCGGCGCCGGTGATTCGTGCAGCACCGAATACCCCGGACGGGTCGGAGAGCAGTTTGAACGGTGTATCCGATGGAAGTGAAATTGTGACGGCAACCGTCTCGTCAGGCTTGCCGGGTTGGAACGTCCCCCGCTCGTCGACCGTCAGCGTCAACTGAACAGGCCCACCTTCAATGCAGGCTGTTTGCGCCTGAAACGGAATCAGGCGCTGGCGGGCCCAGGCTTCGTGTTCGAGCAAATGGTTCAGCAGCGGAACCAAGATGTCTGCGAAAGTGGGCATGGTCAGCGCCGCGCTTTCCCGGGAGTCGATTTCAGAATTTGAAGCCACGGTGCAGCGCGACGACACCCAGTGCCATGTTGAAATATTCAACCTTCTCCAGCCCCGCCTGCTCCATCATCTGTTTCAATTCCTCTTGGCCGGGATGGACGCGTATCGATTCCGACAGATAGCGATAGCTTTCCGCGTCGTTGGTGACCAGCTTGCCAACCCGCGGGATGACGTGGAATGAATAGAAATCATAGGCCGGCGCCAGCGGTTTCCAGACTTGCGAAAACTCGAGTACCAGAAGGCGCCCGCCGGGCCGGAGTACGCGGTGCATTTCGGCCAGCGCAACGTCCTTGTGGGTCATGTTGCGCAAACCGAACGCCACTGTGACGCAGTCGAACCAGTCGTCCGGGAAAGGCAGCTTTTCGGCATCGCACTGGGCAGCAGGAACCGTGTAGCCCTTGTCGAGCAGACGATCGCGCCCGCGTGCCAGCATCGCGTTGTTGATATCGGTCAGCCAGACCTGCCCGCTCTTGCCAACTTTTCGGGCAAAGGCGAGCGCCAGATCGCCAGTACCACCGGCAACATCGAGAACCCGCGAACCCTCGCGAACACCACTGCGCTGGATCGTGAACGCTTTCCAGAGCCGGTGCATGCCACCGGACATCAAATCGTTCATCAGATCGTAGCGGCTGGCGACCGAGTCGAATACGTCGGCGACCCGCTGTGCCTTCTCGCGCTCTTCTACGGTTTCGTAACCGAAGTGCGTGGTCTCGTTTTTCATGGCTTCAATGGTGTGAACCGCAACTGCCGCCACTCGCAGCGCGTGAGGTTGTATCGATATCCCGGGAAAGCCCCTGGGTTTCCAGCTGCTTCAAATACTCTTGCCACAACTCTTCATGATGCTTCCCGAGGTTGTAAAGAAGATCCCATGAATAAAGACCGCTGTCGTGGCCGTCGGAAAAAACGAAGCACAAGGCGTAAGTGCCGATCGGCTCGATTCGCTCGATGTTGACATTACGCTTGCCGGTTTGCAGGGTTTCCTGCCCCGGACCGTGTCCACGGGCCTCGGCTGAAGGGGTGAAAACCCGCAGATATTCGAAATCCAGTTCGTAGTGTTCGCCGTTTTCGTAGAACAGTTCGACGAAGCGGGACTTCTGATGCAACTTGATGTCGGTCGGAATCGGGGTGTCGGACTTGATGCCTGCCATAACAGTCTCCAAAGTGAAGGTGCTAGTTTAGCGCACTCGCCGCCCGCTGGAGCGAGCTTGAGTCAACGCGCGAGGGTCTGGGTGCGGCCGCTACCGTCTTGATATTGAAAGGTCATTGCTGCATCGGGTCTATAATGCATTCATGAATATCCCTCAGATAGACAATCATGAGGTAAGTGCCACAGTTTCCATGAACCGTTCTCTTGAGGTTCTGCTGTTCGGCGAGGTTCTCGCCGATGTTTATCCGGATCGCCGGATGCCGGGGGGCGCACCGTTCAATGTCGGATGCCATCTTGCGGCTTGCGGCGTCCCAGTGGCGCTCGTCTCCCGCATCGGCAACGACACTCTTGGCGACTATCTGCAGTTGGCGCTTGCACGCTCCGGGATCGATCCACGCTTCGTGCAACTCGACCCGGAGCACGATAGCGGACATGTAGACGTTATTGCCACGGCGCAGGGGCACCGCTTCGAAATCGTGCCGGACCAGGCGTTCGATTTTATCGATGGCCCGACCTTGCGCGATGGTCTGTTGCTTGCGCAAGCAGCGCCACGCTTGCTCTATTTCGGTACGCTCGCCCAGCGCAACGCCGATTCACGCAAGGCTTTGGATGCGCTACTGGCGGTTAGTGAAGCCACCTGCTTTGTCGATCTCAATCTGCGCCCGCCCTGGATCAGCGCCGAAGTTGTGGAAAAATCCCTGACTTCGGCCAATATCGTCAAGCTATCCGAAGATGAGTTGCGCAGCGTTGGTCCGATGCTGGAGCTTCCTCCGGCGGTCGATGATGAAGCGATTGCGCGACAACTGGCGGAGCGCTTCGCGATTGACATGGTGGTGGTGACCTGTGGCGCTCTCGGTGCCTGGTGCCTTTCAGGCAATGTGGTGCAGGACGTGGCGCCAGCCGTCGCCAGTACAGTCGATGGCGATGCGGTCGGCGCGGGCGACGCTTTTTCAGCGATCTGCATTCTTGGCCACCTGCTGCACTGGGACATGCCGTTGACCCTGAGCAGGGCGGCAGCTTTTGCGGCGGCCATTTGCGGTATTCGCGGCCCGGTACCGGAAAGCTCCCGGTTTTATGGCCGATTCAGGAAGGACTGGCGACTTGAAAACAACTAAACACAGCCCCGGGCTCAGCATTCTGATGATCAGCGTGCATGGCTTGATACGGGGTCATGACCTTGAACTCGGGCGCGATGCCGATACGGGTGGCCAGATTACCTATGCGCTCGAACTGGCGCGGGCGCTCGGCCAGGATCCGCACGTCGAGCGGGTAGAACTGCTGACGCGCCTTATCGAGGATCCGAAGGTGGCAGCGGACTATGCCTGCCCGGAGGAGGAACTCACCGAAAAGGTGTCGATCGTGCGACTGCCTTTCGGACCGGCACGCTACTTGCGTAAGGAGCAGATGTGGCCGTACCTCGACCAGATGGTAGACCGCTGCCTGCATTTGCTGCGCCGGCGCGGTCAACTCCCGGATTTGATCCATTCCCACTATGCCGATGCCGGTTATGTGGGGCGCCAGTTGTCGCTGTTGTTGGGGATTCCGCAATTCCATACCGGGCATTCCCTCGGCCGGCCCAAGCGGGAGCGCCTGCTGGCCAGTGGCCGGCGTGCCGAGGCGATCGATCGCAGCTTCCATTTCGGGCCACGCATTGAGGCCGAGGAAGACGTCCTGGCACATGCGGCCTGCATCATCACCAGCACACGCCAGGAAATCGACGAACAATATAGCCTGTATCGCAACAGCGAGTTGCAGCGTTTCGTCGTGATCCCGCCGGGCACGGACACCAGGCGTTTTTCAGCGCCCGGGCGCCGGCGACTTTCAGCGCATTTGGTACAGAACGTCGACCGCTTTCTGGCGAATCCACTCAAGCCGCTGATCCTCGCCATCGCCCGTCCCGATCTGCGCAAAAACCTCAACGGACTGCTCGCTGCCTATGGCCAGGACAAGGCCCTGCAAGAGAAGGCGAATCTGGCGATCGTTGCCGGAACCCGGGACGACATGCGAAGCATGGAAGAGGCACAGCGCAAGGTATTGCAGGATCTGTTGCTCGATACCGATCTCTACGACCTGTGGGGCCATGTGGCGTTGCCGAAAGAAATTCCCCAGGACGAAATTCCCGATCTCTTCCGCCTGGCAGCCCGGCGCCGTGGCGTTTTCGTGAATCCGGCGCTGACCGAGCCGTTCGGGCTGACGCTGATCGAGGCGGCCGCCAGCGGCCTGCCCATTATCGCGCCCGACGACGGCGGGCCTTGCGACATCGTTGCCAATTGCCACAATGGCCTGATCGTCGACACGCTGTCGTCCGATGCCATCGCCGAGGCTCTGCACAGCGCGCTTGATGATCGTGCCCGCTGGACCAAGTGGGCGACCAGCGGTCTGGCGGGCGTGCAGCGTCATTACAGCTGGTCCGGTCATGTCGGGCGTTACCTGAAAGAGGTGCGGCGCGTCCTGCATCGCAATCGCAAGCCCAATCGGCGGCAACAGATGATCCTCGGCGCGGGCGGCGGGGGCAATATGCCGTTGATGAAAAACCTGCTGCTGAGCGACATCGACAATACCCTGCTCGGCGATGGAGAGGCCCTGCGGTCACTGATTGCCTGGCTAAAAACCAATCGTCCGGGGGTCGGGTTCGGTATCGCGACCGGCCGTTCGCTGGAAAGCGCCCTTGCCGTTTTGAAGAAATGGAAGGTGCCGGTGCCGGATGTCCTGATCACGGCAGTCGGCAGCGAAATCTACTACGGCGCCGCCGCGGTGCCCGATACCCGCTGGGCGGCACACATCCGCCATCATTGGCGGCGCGAGGAATTGCGCATCGCGATGGCAGTTTTCCCCGGGGTCTTGCCGCAACCTGACGAGAATCAGCGCGAATTCAAACTGAGCTACTACGCCAACCCGGAGACCATGCCGGACATCACCGAGATCCGGCGGAGCATCGCGCGCCAGGGTCTGCATGCTCAGGTGATCTACTCCCACGGCGAATTCATCGACGTGTTGCCGACTCGGGCCTCGAAAGGCCATGCCCTGCGTCACCTTGCCTACCGTTGGGACCTGCCGCTCGATCATTTTCTGGTGGCAGGCGACTCGGGCAACGATGCGGAAATGCTGACCGGCGATACCCTGGGAGTCGTGGTTGGCAACCACAGCCCTGAACTGGAGCCGTTGCGCGGCCGCCATCAGATCTATTTCGCGGCGGCGCGTTGTGCAGGCGGAATTCTCGAAGGGATCAGCCATTACGGATTTGGCAGCGCAGTCGAAGCGATGCCCGACAAGGATACCGAACATGTATGAGCAGGTAGCGCATTCGCTCCTCAATGCGGCCCTGGGTGATCTAAAGGACGAGATCGCCAACCGGCCGTTACAGCACTTCTATACGCGCCTGGGCGCCAATTTTTACGCCATTCATGCGTTGTTCCGCCAGCTCTATGGCGAGCGCGCCGATTTCCAGCAGCAGATGAGCCGCCTGGTCGAGACCATGACGCATGCCTACATCCGGCGCTCCGATGCCCTCAAGGCCATCGATCTGGAACGGGAGCGCGAACACACCTGGTTTCTCGATCAGCGCTGGGTGGGCATGGCCCTGTATGCCGATGGCTATGCCGGCAACCTGCCGGGCGTCATGAACCGTCTCGATTATTTGCTGGAGCTCGGGATCAACCTTGTGCACATCATGCCGCTGATGAAATGCCCGGCTGGCGTCAGTGACGGCGGATACGCGGTGAGCGATTTTCGCGATGTCAACCCGCGTCTTGGTACGCTGGACGATCTCGCCAAACTCAGCGCGCGAATGCGCAAGCATGAAATGCTGCTGGTGCTGGACGTCGTGGTCAATCACACGTCGGATCAGCATGACTGGGCGCGCCGTGCCCGGGCAGGCGAGGAAGCGTACCAGGACTATTACTACGTGTTTCCCGACCGGGAAATGCCCGACATGTTCGAAGCCTCGATGCCCGACGTGTTCCCGGAAACGGCGCCCGGTAATTTCACCTGGGACGAGGCGATGGGCAAATGGGTGATGACGGTCTTCAACAATTACCAGTGGGACCTCAATTACAGCAATCCGGCGGTGTTCATCGAAATGCTGGACATCATCTTCTATTGGGCCAACCGGGGCGCCGATGTGCTGCGTCTCGATGCGGTAGCCTTCCTGTGGAAGCGGCTGGGCAGCGTCTGCCAGAACGAGCGCGAGGCGCACCTGATCCTGCAGTTGTTCAAGGATTGCTGCCAGGTCGTGGCGCCGGGTGTGCTGTTCATCGCCGAGGCCATCGTCGCGCCGACCGAAGTCGTCAAATATTTCGGCGAGGATGCGATCAATGCCAAGGAATGCGAGATTGCCTATAACGCGACTTTAATGGCCCTGCTTTGGGATGCGGTGGCCACCGAAAAGGCTGTGTTGCTCAATGCCGGTATCCGCAGCATTCCGGACAAGCTCGAGCGGGCGACCTGGCTCAACTATGTGCGCTGTCACGACGATATCGGCTGGGGTTTCGCCGACGAGGACATTCGCGAGGCAGGCTACGAGCCACGGGATCACCGCAGGTTCCTGGTCGAGTACTACACCGGCAAGTTTCCCGGCTCGAAGGCGCGCGGCGAGGCCTTTGGATTCAACAAGCGCACCGGAGATGCACGTATCTCCGGTGCGCTGGCATCGCTGGCTGGCCTGGAAGCGGCGCTGGAGTCCAACGATGCCGAGGCGATCGACCTTGCCATCCGCACGATCATACTGCTACATGGGCTGATCCTGTCCTTCGGTGGCATCCCCCTGCTTTATTACGGCGATGCGCTGGGTACCATCAACGATGGTTCATACCTTGACGAAACTGACAAGAGCATGGACAACCGCTGGATGCATCGGCCCCGGCTCGACTGGAAACAGGCCGAACAACGCCGGGTTCCAGGGACGGTCGAGCAGCGGATTTTTTCCGCCCTGCGGCATTTGATCGCGCTGCGTAAGGAGATTCCTGCATTTGCTGACCTCAACAATCGCGAATTGCTCGCAATCGAAAACCCGCATGTGTTCGCGTTTTCGCGTTTCGATCCGATGCGGGGCAGCCCCCGCGTTCTGGTTGCGGCGAACTTCTCTACCGGTGTGCAGACGCTCCCGCTGGAGCCTTTGAGGCGACAGGGCTTTTTCATGCGCGGTGCGGCATGGGACATCCGTACTCAGGAAACCCTGCGCTGTGAAGGCGAGGAATTGACGCTGGCGCCACGCGACTTCGTCTGGTTGCGTGATGCCTGATTGGCTTTGCGGCGTCAGGCTCTCTCGTAGCTGACGCGTTCAAAATCAACGCCGCGTTGCCTGACGTGCCGCATCCGCAACTGCCAGGTTTGCCCGTCAGCCGCGACTTCCATGAGGCTGCTCGGCTTGTACATGCCGACCGGAATCACGATCGATCCCTCCTGCCCGATGCCAGGGATCGGCGGTAACAGGAAAGCGCGGACATAACGGTTCTCATACCCGGGTTCCGCCGGGGCGTGGCGGACGCCGACGGCTTCCGGCATGCCCGGCAGGACGGCGATACCGACGACAAGTCCGCCCGAATTTTCCTGCATCAGCCAGGTGGCCTGCCCGAGCAGGAAGCGGTCGCCATCGTGCGGGCAGACGGCCACTAACTGGCTATGTGCGAGGCGCTGCCCGGCAGGGCCACGACCGAGGCGGAAACCGTTGGCCGAGTGGTTGATGACCGTCCATTCATCGAGTTCAAAATTGATTTGTGTCTTGATGCTCAATTTCTGCCCCGGTGCGGCACGATCGCGGAACGTGAACAACTCGTCGAACTGGTCGCGCGAGTACGCTTCTGCCGCATCCGGTTGAATGAAGTCCTTGCCGCTGATGAAGAAATGCATGGCTTCGTAGCCGACGGCGACCTTTGCCGTTCCTTCGGAGGCGAAGCGGCGGAAGCGGCGCGGCGCGGCGGTTTGTGTCCAGGGTCCGGAAAGGTGTTCGAGCAGGCGGATGACGTGGCCCGAGGTGTCCTCGCCAAGGCCGAGTTGCGAGGGGGTCATGCGCTGATGCAATTGCGACAGCATATGGCCCAACTGCAGGCCAAGACGGCTGCTGTCGAGGCGCCGTGCATCGGCACCAATGTTTTCCGTGGCGCCGCTTGGATGGAGCGGCTGGTCGGACATCAGCTTGACGACGTAGGGCGGAACCTCGTATTCATCATCGACTGGATGAAGTGAAACGAGCGGTGCCCACATGCCGGCCCAGCGACGGACCAGATTGAGGTCGCGGACGCTGTTGCTATAAGGGTTGGCGATCTCGATCAGCAACAGCGTGACGTAGCCGGCTGCGCAATGCGTGGCCTGCAGGTCGTTTTCCAGCGAATCGTTGACCGGTGTACAGGTGACGCCCCACTGCTCGGCGGTCTCGTAGTAGCCGTGCAGGTCGTGCCAGACTCCTGGTGGTACTTCGCGCCGCGCCCGGAAATGCTCGATGATGATCATTCCGACGTAGTACAGGCAGCGATGCAGGATGGTAGCGATCAGCGTCGCGTACTGTGGATTGTCGGCGGCCGGTTCCTGCTTTTGCGCGCACAGCGCATAGGCCTTTCCCATGCGCTGCCAGGCCGATACCACCTGCTGGAAGCAACTTTCCTGGGCCTCGGAGAGAATCAGCGGCTTGTTGTGGTAATTGCGCGCCATCTCCTCTTCGACAAAACTCAGCGGAACCCGGGTTTGTTCGAGCAGCGACAGCAGAACGCCAGGTTCCGGTGGGTTCGCGATCAGCGCGTCGAGGAAGTCGATCAGTTGCCGTTCGGCCAGTGGCGGATTGGCCAGTGGCAGTTGCGAAAGAAAGTGCGATCCGCTGTCCAGATCGGTGATGGTGAGAGGAGGTGTCGCCTTGTCCATTACATTCAGCCTTGGTTCTCTTCAGGGTGCAGTTGCTTGCGCAGTGCCTGGCGCAGCGTATCGTCGCTGACGACGGTCCGCGGACCGGAATTCTCCCGTTGCGCTTGGCCCCAGATCGGTTCGGGAAAGTGGCGGTCGTCCCGCCAGCGCGGGATCACGTGCCAATGCAGGTGCGGCGTCAGGTTGCCGAGGCTGGCCAGATTGATCTTGTCGGGGGCGAACAGGTCGCGCACGACGCGCTCGACGGCAAAAACCAGATTCATCATGGAGTGGCGTGCGCCCGGGTCGAGGTCGGACATTTCCCGGACATGAGCCGTCCAGATGACACGGCAGAAACCCGGATAATCCGGATCGGCAACGCGCACAACGCGGCAGGTCGGGGATTCCCAGACGACGATCCCGCCCGGTGTGTCGCACAGCTCGCACATCTCGCCATCCCCACGCCATTATTGTTCGTTAAAGTGTGCAAGGATTGCACCAGCATAAGAATACTGCAAGTGCTTCCTTGGCCCAAGATCGCATTGTTGCGGTCGACCGGCAAAATTACCCGAAAATCATAGCAGGACGCGCTCGATGCCGCCATTGTTGGCGCGCTCGACATATTGCGCCGCCCAGTTTTCACCGAGCAGGTGCTTTGCCATCTCGACGACGATGTAATCCGCACGGGTATCGGCATCGTCGTCGTAACGGGAAAGGCCCTGCAGGCAGGCCGGACACGAAGTGAGTATCTTGACCTCGCCGGTGAAGCCGTCGGCACGGAGCCTGTCCGCGCCCTGTGTGATGTCTTCCTGCTTGCGGAATTTGACTTGCGTGGCGATGTCGGGACGCGAATAGGCGAAGGACCCGGCGTCGCCGCAGCAGCGGTCGGTCAGCGGCACGTCCTGACCCATCAGCGCCTTGGTTACGGCCAGGGGCGCGTAGGCTTTCATCGGCGTGTGGCAGGGGTCGTGGTACATGTAACGCGTCCCCTCGACGCCTTGCAGCTTGACGCCTTTTTCCATCAGGTATTCGTGGATGTCGAGCAGTCGGCAACCGGGAAAGATCTTGTCGAACTGGTATTTCAGCAACTGGTCCATGCAGGTGCCGCAGGAGACGATCACCGTCTTGATGTCGAGATAGTTCAGCGTGTTGGCGACGCGGTGGAAGAGCACGCGGTTGTCGGTCGTGATCTTGACGCCCTTGTCCTCGTCACCGGAAGAAGTCTGGGGATAACCGCAGCACAGGTAGCCCGGCGGCAGCACAGTGGTGGCGCCGATTTCGTAGAGCATCGCCTGGGTGGCGAGGCCGACCTGCGAGAACAGACGCTCGGAACCGCAACCGGGGAAATAGAAGACGGCATCGGATTCTTCGGTCGTCTTCTGTGGATTGCGGATGACCGGAATGACCTTGTCGTCCTCGATGTCGAGCAGGGCGCGCGAGGTGCGCTTGGGCAGGTTGCCCGGCATCGGCCGGTTGAGGAAGTGGATGACCTGCGTCTTGACCGAAGGTGCGCCGATTGTGGCAGGCGGGTGGGCACGGCTGTCCTGGACCAGGCCGATCGCCTTGGCTGCCTTGTGGGCCAGGCGCTGCGCCTTGAAGCCGAATTCCATCATCCCGGCCCGCATCAGTTTAATTGTCGCCGGATCCTTCAGGTTCAGGAAGGTGATCGCCGTCATCGTGCCTGGGCTGAATCGCTTTTTGCCCTGCTTGCGCAGGAAATTGCGCATGGCCACCGAAACGTCGCCGAAATCGATGTCGACCGGGCAGGGTTTCAGGCAGCGGTGGCAGACCGTGCAGTGGTCGGCGACATCGTTGAACTCGTCGAAATGCTTCAGCGAAATGCCGCGCCGGGTTTGTTCCTCGTAAAGGAAGGCTTCGACCAGCAGCGAGGTGCCGAGGATCTTGTTGCGCGGCGAGTAGAGCAGGTTGGCGCGCGGCACATGCGTCGAGCAGACCGGTTTGCACTTGCCGCAGCGCAGGCAGTCCTTGACCATGTCGGAAATCTTGCCGATCTCGGACTGCTCCATGATCAGCGATTCGGTGCCGAGCAGGCTGAACGACGGCGTATAGGCGTTGCCCATGTCGCCGCCCGGCATCAGCTTGCCCTTGTTGAAACGGCCTTCCGGATCGACCCTCTGCTTGTAGGCGCGGAAGGGGCCGATTTCTTCTTCAGTCAGGAATTCCAGTTTGGTGATGCCGATGCCGTGCTCGCCGGAAATCACGCCATCGAGCGAGCGCGCCAGATGCATGATGCGTTCGACGGCGCGGTTGGCGGTCTGCAGCATCTCGTAATTGTCGGAATTGACCGGGATGTTGGTATGCACGTTGCCATCGCCGGCATGCATGTGCAGTGCCACGAAGACCCGGCTGCGCAGCACATCCTTGTGGATGGCTTCGATGCGTTCGACGATCGGACGATAGACGCCGCCATCGAAAATCTTGGCGAGGCGCGGTCGCAGTTCCTGCTTCCATGAAGTGCGCACCGAGTAATCCTGCAGGCGATGGAAAAGCCTGGGCACGCCGGCCTTGTTGCTCATTTCGCCGGCCTGGATGCCGAATTCGGCAAAGCGCGCCTCGGCTTCGGCCAATGGCAGGTCGAGATTTTCCAGCAGCCAGGCCCAGCGCCTTCGGATCGCCGCGACATATTCCAGCGCCGCCTGCCGGCGGTCGCCGATCAGCACGTCCTTGTCGAGGTTGGCGTCGCCGGCATGCAGGGGCAGTTCGCCCTGGAGGAATTCGCTCAGCGCATCGCACAGGGCCAGCTTGTTCTGCGTCGACAACTCGATATTGATGCGCTCGATGCCATCGCAGTAGTCGCCCATGCGCGGCAGCGGAATCACCACGTCTTCATTGACCTTGAAGGCGTTGGTGTGGCGCGAAATCGCGGCGGTGCGCGAGCGGTCGAGCCAGAATTTCTTGCGTGTTTCGGCGTCGACCGCAACAAACCCTTCAGCGGCGCGCAGGTTGCACATGCGGACGACCGCCGAGGCCGCGGCCATCACCGCCTTATCGTCGTGGCCGACGAGGTCGCCGATCAGCACCATCTTCGGGCGGCCGTGGCGCTTGGCCTTGGTCGCGTAGCCGACCGCCTTCACATAACGCTCGTCGAGGTGTTCGAGGCCGGCGAGCTGGACGCCGGCGGCATGGCCGGCACCACCCGGCTTGAAGTAGTCGGTGATTTCGACGATGGCCGGCACCGCTTCGCGCACCTGTCCAAAGAATTCGAGGCAGACAGTGCGCGCCACCGGCGGCATTTTGTGCAGCACCCAGCGCGCGGCGACGATGATGCCGTCGGTGCCTTCCTTCTGCACACCGGGAATGCCGCCGAGGAATTTGTCGGTGACGTCCTTGCCGAGCCCGACCTTGCGGCAGGCGGCACCCGGAATGGTCAGGGTTTCCTCGCCGAGCAACTTCCTGCCACTTGGATCGAAGCGCTTCAAACCGAATTCGACGTTCTCCTGCTCATGGATCTTGCCGTAGTTGTGATTGACCCGTTCAACTTCCAGCCAGTTGCCGTCCGGCGTCACCATCTTCCACCAGGCCAGGTTATCGAGCGCGGTGCCCCACAGCACGGCTTTTTTGCCGCCGGCGTTCATGGCGATGTTGCCGCCGATGCACGATGCGGAGGCCGATGTCGGATCGACTGCGAACACGCGCCCGGCCAGCGCGGCCGCTTCTGAAACGCGGTCGGTGATGACCCCGGCGCCGGTGCGGATGGTCGCATACGGCGTTTCATGGCCGGCCAGTACCAGTTCCTCGACCGGGCCGATGTCGATCAGCTTTTCGGTGTTGATCACCGCCGAGTAGGGCGTCAGCGGCACGGCGCCGCCGGTATATCCGGTACCGCCGCCGCGCGGGATGATGGTCAGGCCGGCTTCGATGCAGCCGCGCACAAGATGGCCGATTTCCTCCTCGCTATCCGGGTAGAGGACGACGAAGGGATATTCGACACGCCAGTCGGTGGCATCGGTGACGTGCGAGACGCGGGCCAGGCCGTCGAAGGCGATGTTGTCCTTGCGCGTGTGCCGGCCGAGAATTTTCTGCACCTTGCGGCGCAGGTCGTAGGTCTTTTCGAAATGCTCGGAAAAGCGGTTGACCGCGAGTTGCGCCGCGTCGACCAGGCGCCTGACCTTCGCCGAACGCTCCAGGTCTTCGCTTTCCGTCGCCTGGCGGCGCTTCTCGACCTCGCTCAGGCGGTGGCGCAAGGCGTTGACCAGCGCATCACGGCGCTGGCGATTGTCGAGCAGGTCGGCTTCGAGGTAGGGGTTGCGCTGGACGACCCAGATATCCCCGAGGACTTCGTAGAGCATGCGCGCCGAGCGGCCGGTGACGCGCTCCGATCGCAGTTCGTCGAGGATCGCCCAGTTGTCGGCACCGAGCAGGCGGATGACGATTTCGCGGTCGGAGAACGACGTGTAGTTGTAGGGAATTTCGCGCAGGCGGGCGGTCATGGGTGCAGCCAGGTTGCTTCAATAGGCGAATTTTAACGTATTGCAGTGCAGCACGCGGAGCTCGGATAGACCCGAAACTATCGGTGATGGTTCATTCGGGTCGTGTCGTCCGAACAGCAAAAAAAGTGGCAATCAAATCCATCGGCAAAAATATGAAGAAACATTGATATTAGTCAACGCTCATGTTTGCTGCGACGCCACATTGTTCCTATACTGCAATTATCACGAACGCATGCGAGGCTCAACCACGCATGCGCAATTCCGAGAGGACACACCCGGTCTTCTCCACCCGTTGGCCGGATACCCCCCGGTTGCACCGTGATGGCTGTCGAGACGTCTGCTCCGAAGGTGGGCGTCGCGATTGGCTGCCAAAGTTTCGATCTTCTGTAATTTCCGATCCTGATAAACGGAAAGCAGGCAGTGTTTTCGATCATGGCGCGTAATCTCGTATTGCGACGCCAAAGGGGGCGACGGTTTCCATGGAATCAATCGCAAGTCTGGCCGTGGCAGGGGGCTTCATGGCGGTGCTTGGCGTTGCGCTGGCAGCGCTGCTGGCATTTGCCAATCGCAAGCTCTTCGTCTTCGAGGACCCGCGCATCGAGCAGGTCGAGGAACTGCTGCCCAAATCGAATTGCGGCGCCTGCGGCATGCCCGGCTGCCGCGGTTTCGCCGAAAAGGTGGTGACCGGCGATGTGGTGCCGGCGCAATGCACGGTGAGCTCCCCGGAACAACGCCAGAACATCGCCGACCTGCTCGGTGTCAATGCCGGAAATATCGAAAAGAAAGTGGCGCGCCTGGCTTGTGCCGGCGGCAAGCATGTCGCCTTTACCCGCGCCCGCTATGCCGGCCTGAAGACCTGTCGCGCGGCAGCCGTGGTCGGCGGTGGCGGCAAGGAATGTTCGTGGGGCTGTCTTGGCCTGGGTGATTGCGAGGCGGTCTGTGATTTCGATGCCCTGCATCTGAATGCCCACGGGTTGCCGGTCGTCGACGCCGACAAGTGTTCGGCCTGCAACGACTGCGTCGAGGTCTGCCCGAAAGGCCTGTTTTCGCTGGAGCCGGTCAGTCACCGTCTGTGGATTGCCTGCAAGAACAAGGCTGATGGCGATACCGCCGAAGCGTCCTGTGAAGTGGCCTGCACCGCCTGCGGCAAGTGCGTGGCCGACGCCCCGCCCGGCTTGATGCGTCTCGACGGCCAACTGGCGACGGTGGTCTACGAACTGAATGCCTGGGCGACCAGGGGGCCGACCGAACGCTGCCCGACCGGCGCCATCGTCTGGTTCGATACCCCCAACAAGGCGCTCAAGGGCGCCACTGCCAAGAAAATCCTGCGCCAGGATGCGCTGCCGCAATTGCACTGAATTCTCTAGGAGTTTGCCATGTTGAAAAAACTGTTCTCGTCCGCCACCAGCACCGGCGAAGCCGCCAGGCAGATCAAGTATCCCGGTGTGCGCGAGGCCGTCGATGGCAATACTGCGGTCATCCATGTCGAGCGCGAAGCCTCGGACGCCGCCGGCGCCTATCCGATCACACCGTCGACACAAATGGGCGAATACTGGGCCGAAGAGGTCGCCAAGGGCCATCTGAACATTTCCGACAAGCCGCTGATCTTCATCGAGCCGGAATCGGAACATGCCGCCGCCGGCGTGACCGCCGGCATGTCGATGACCGGCTTGCGCGCTACCAATTTTTCGTCGGCGCAAGGCGTCGCCTTCATGCACGAGTCGCTCTACGGCGCGGTCGGCAAGCGTCTGCCCTATATTCTGAACATGGGCTGCCGCGCCATCACCAAGGCGTCGCTCAACGTGCATTGCAGCCACGACGACTATCATTGCGTGGACGACACCGGTTTCATCCAGGTCATGGCCAAGAACGCCACCGAGGCCGCCGACCTCAACCTCGTCGCACGCAAGATCGCCGAATTGTCCCTGACCCCGGCGATCATCGGTCAGGATGGCTTTCTGACCACACATCTGATCGAGTCGGCCACCTTGCCGGAACGCGAACTGATCGAGGAATTCGTCGGCAAGCCCGATGACATCATCGACACGCCAACCCCGGCGCAAGTCATGCTTTTTGGCCCGAAACGCCGGCGCGTGCCGGCGATCTGGGACGTGGACACGCCCGTCGTGTCGGGTGTCGTGCAGAACCAGGATGCCTACATGCAGGCCACGGCCGGCCAGCGCCCCTATTTCTTCGATCACATCGAAGCGATCGCCGACGGTTGTTTCGCGGAATACGCCGATCTCACCGGCCGCAGCTACCACCGCGTGGCAACCTTCAAGACCGAAGATGCCGACTACGTCATCGTCGGCATGGGCAGCATGATCGTCCAGGCTGAATGTGTCGCCGATTACCTGCGTGAAACGCGCAAGATCAAGGTGGGCGTGGTCAACCTGACGATGTTCCGCCCCTTCCCCGGCGATTTGCTGGGCCGTGTCTTGCGCGGCAAGAAGGGCGTGGTGGTGCTCGAACGCACCGACCAGCCGCTGGCCGAAGATCTGCCGCTGATGCGCGAAGTGCGTGCGACGCTGATCAAGTGCATCGAAAATGGGATGGCGCCGGACGACGAGCGACCCTTCCCGAGCTATGCGAGTTATGCGACCGGCGACATGCCGCGTCTCTTTTCGGGCTGCTACGGCCTCGGCTCACGCGACCTGCAACCGGAAGGCCTGATCGGCGCCGTCGAAAACATGCTGCCGGAGGGTGCCAAGCGGAAATTCTTCTATCTGTCGATCGACTTCGCGCGCGATCCGCTCAATCCGAAGGACGAGGTGCACCAACAGGAACTGCAGGAAAAATACCCGCAAATCAGCGCACTGGGCATTCGCGGCAGCGAGAATCCCAACCTGTTGCCGAAGGGCGCGATCACCGTTCGCATGCATTCGGTCGGCGGCTGGGGCGCCATCACGACCGGCAAAAACCTGGCGATGACGCTCTATGAGCTGCTCGGCTGGGACATCAAGGCCAATCCGAAATACGGTTCCGAGAAAAAGGGGCAACCGACGACCTATTACCTGTCGGCGGCGCCCGAGCCGATCCGTATCAATTGCGAATATACCTTTGTCGATGTCGTGCTGTCGCCCGACCCGAACGTGTTCGGCCACTCCAATCCGCTGTCCGGCCTGAAAAAGGGCGGCTATTTCATCATCCAGTCGAATCTCGGCGCTGAAACCTGGGCGAGCTTCCCGCTCTGGGCGCAGAAATTCATCGTCGATAACGACATTCACGTCTTCTACATCGACGCCTTCCAGGTGGCGCGCGAGGAAGCAGGATCGGCCGAATTGCAGTTGCGCATGCAGGGCATCGCCTTCCAGGGTGCCTTCTTTGCCGCCAGTCCGACGATGCAGAATGCCGATCTCAACGAGAGCACGCTGTTCGCGGCGATCGAAGCCCAGTTGCAAGCCAAGTTCGGCGGCAAGGGTGCCCGCGTGGTGGCGGACAACCTGCGCGTCGTCAAGCGCGGTTTCACCGAATTGACCGAGATCACCGACAAGCAGGTCGGCGTCACGCGCAAACAGTACGCCCGGACCGATGCCGGTCTGCCGGTGATGTTGCAGCAACTGCCGGCCGGTGACGGCGGCGTTGCCGACATCCATCGCTTCTGGGAACAGACCGGCAATTTCTATATGACCGGCAAGGGTTCCGACAACCTCGTCGATCCCTTCATCGGCACCGCGCTGATGCCTGCCGCAACCGGTGTGTTCCGCGACATGACCGGCATCCGCTTCGAGCACCCGGTCTGGATTGCCGAAAACTGCACGGCCTGCGGCAACTGCTATACCGAATGTCCGGATTCGGCGATTCCCGGTCTGGTCAGCTCGGTGGCCGATGTATTCAATACGGTCATCAACCGCATCGAAACCAGGGGCACGCCGACGCGCTTCCTGCGCCGTGCCGCGCGCACGGTAGAAAAGAAATTGCGCAGCCAGATCACTGGCGACGGCGTCGCCGTTCGGCCGCTGATCGATCAGGCGATCGCCGCCACGTTGAGCGAGGCGCCGGCGGAAGATCACGACAAGATGGCGGCCGAGTTCAAGCTGTTCGCCGACGATATTGGTGATTTCGCCTTCGGCACCACCAAGCCGTTCTGGACCCAGAAGGAGAAGAAGGACAAGGGTAGCGGCGGCCTGTTCTCGATCACCATCAACCCCTACACGTGCAAGGCATGCGCCCTGTGCGTGACCGTCTGCGACGACAATGCGCTGAAGATGGTGACGCAGACCGACGAATCGACCGAGCGCCTGCGCCGCGAATGGAATTTCTGGCTCGACCTGCCGACGACGCCGAAAGAGTACAGCCGCATCGACAGCCTCGACGAAAAGGTCGGCGCGCTGGAAACCCTGCTGCTCGACAAGCACAACTACAACTCGATGAATTGCGGGGACGGCGCCTGTCTCGGTTGCGGGGAGAAGACGGCGATCCACCTCTTCACCTCGACGGTGGCCGCGTTGATGCAGCCGCGCGTCAAGGCTTTCGTCAACAAGATCGATGACCTAATCGCGCGCCTCGAGCAGCACATGCGCATCAAGCTCGCCTCGGCGGTGGACCTGACCGATACCGGCGCCGTCGTGCGCGCCGTGGACGCTACCGGCCAGCACGACCTGACCCTCTCCAGCCTGGCAGCCAAGCTCAACGAGAACAAGCCGTCGCAGCTGCTCGATCCGGCCTGGGTCAAGAGCACCGCGCAGTTGCTGGAAAAGCTGAAGGATCTCAAGTGGCGCTATGTAACGGGGCCAACCGGTCGCGGCCGCTCCGAGATGGGCATCATCAACTCGACCGGCTGTACGTCGGTGTGGGGGGCGACCTATCCCTTCCACCCGTATCCCTTCCCGTGGACCTCGCATCTGTTCCAGGATTCGCCGTCAGTGGCGATGGGCATCTTCGAGGGCCACATGGCCAAGATGGCCGAGGGTTTCAAAGCCGTGCGCATCGCCGAGAAGGAGCTGGCCGGAGACTACCTGCCGGAACGCGACGACGATTTCTTCCGTCGCTTCACCTGGAACAAATTCTCGCAGGACGAGTGGCTGCTCTGCCCGCCGGTGGTCAGCCTTGGTGGCGACGGCGCGATGTACGACATCGGTTTCCAGAATCTCTCGCGGGCCATGATGTCGGGCATGCCGATCAAGATCCTGGTGGTCGATACGCAGGTCTATTCCAACACCGGCGGCCAGGCCTGTACCTCGGGCTTCATCGGCCAGGTGTCGGACATGGCGCCCTACGGGGTCGCGCAGCGCGGCAAGCAGGAGACGCGCAAGGAGATCTCCCTGATCGGCATGGCGCACCGCACGTCCTACGTCATGCAGGGCACCATCGCGCACGTCAACCACCTGCTCGAAAGCTACATCGACGGTCTCAATAGTCGCCGCCCGGCGCTGTTCAATATCTATGCCGTCTGCCCGCCCGAACATGGCGTCGGCGACGACAAGAGCGTAGACCAGAGCAAGCTGGCGGTCGAGTCGCGCGCCTATCCGCTGTTCCGCTTCGATCCGGATGCCGGCATCACCTTCCACGAAACCGTCAGCCTCGAAGGCAACCCGTCGCTCGACACCGACTGGCCGAGCTACACGCTGAAATACCGGGATGAATCGGGCAACGAGCAGAGCATGACGCTGCCGCTGACCTTTGCCGACTTCGCTGCCACCGAGGCGCGTTTCCTCAAGCAGTTCAAGAAGGCGCCACCGGAGACATGGAACGACAACATGGTCATGCTTGCCGACTTCCTGCAACTCGACGCCGACGAGCGCGAAGGCAAATTCCCCTTCATCTGGGCGGTCAACGCCAAGAACCGTCTGATGCGCTTGCTGGTCACCGAAGATCTGGTGCGGTCGACCGAGGAAAGGCTGCATTTCTGGCGTCAGTTGCGCAACATCGCGGGTCTCGACGTGCAACCCTCGGATGCGGTGGAAGTCGCCGAGCGCATCCGTGCCGAACTGCTGGCCAGGATTTCCGCCAGTCTCGGCATGGGCGGTGGCGACAGCCATGCAGTCGCTGCCAGCAGCACCACGCCGGCAGCCGCCGGCAGCACGGCGTCGGCAGAAGGCGGCAACGGCGATTACGAGCCGGTCTGGGTCGAGTCGCCCGAATGCACGGCCTGCGACGAGTGCATCAACCTGGCGCCGAAGACCTTCGCCTACAACGACCAGAAACTCGCCATCGTCATCAATCCGAAGGGCAGCAAGTTCGCCGATATCGTCAAGGCGGCGGAGAAGTGCACAGCCGCCTGCATTCACCCCGGGACGCCGTGGAACATGGGCGAGCCGGGCGTCGAGAAACTGATGGCGCGCGCGGCGAAATTCAACTGATCCGGCGATGAAACTCCTCTCCTATTTTCGCGGCGAGGCCTTTCAGCGGGGCGTCCATCCGCCATCGTGCAAGCTGACGGCGGACACGCGAATCCGTCGCCTGCCGTTTCCGCCCAAGGTGGTCGTGCCCCTGTCGCAACATATCGGCAAGGTGCCGCGCGCCATCGTCAGGGTTGGCCAGGAAGTAGTGCGTGGCGAGCCGATCGCCCGTGCCGACGACTGGCTGTCGGTGCCGCACCACGCACCGGTCACCGGCGTCGTCGAGTTCATCGGACTGCGCCCGGGTGTGCGCGGGCCGTGGGTCGAATCCATCGTCATCCGCGCCCACCCCGGGGCTACGCAGCAAGATCTGTGGGGCCGGCCGCGCGACCTGGCGGACGCCAGCGGCAACGACATCCTGCAGGCGATCTGGGATAGCGGTATGGTCGGCCTCGGCGGCGCCGCCTTTCCGACCCACGCCAAGCTGACGGTCCCCAAGCAGGCCAAGGTGCATACGCTGGTCGTCAATGGCTGCGAGTGCGAGCCTTACCTGACCTGCGATCATCGTGTCATGGTCGAGCAGGCCGACGATCTGCTCGTCGGCATCCGCTATGCGATGCGCACGACCGGCGCGGTGCGCGCCATCGTCGGTATCGAGGACAACAAGCCGGATGCATTGACGGCGATCCGCGCGGCGATCAGTCGCGCCGGCGACCTGCCGGAAGGCGAGGTTCACGCCGAGCTGGTGCCGACCAAGTATCCGCAGGGTTCGGAGAAGATGCTGATCATGGCCTTGTTCGGTGTCGAAATACCGGCCGGCGGCTTGCCGGTGTCGCTCGGCATGGTCGTGAACAACGTCGGCACCCTGGCGGCACTGGGCAAGCTGTTGCCGGCCGGACGCGGATTGACCGAGCGGGTGGTGACGATCACCGGCCCTGGCGTCGCCAAGGCGGGCGATTACATCGTGCCGCTCGGCACCCCCTTGCGCTTCGTCCTCGATTACGCGGGTGCGCCCGGTGCCGATGCGCGCCAGGTCATTCTCGGCGGGCCGATGATGGGGCAGGCCGCCGCCTCGCTCGACGTGCCGATCACCAAGGGCATGTCCGGCGTGCTGGTGATGCGCGGTGACGACCTCGCGCGGCGCGAGCAATTGAAAACCTACCCGTGCATCAAGTGCTCGGAGTGCGTCGAAAGCTGCCCGATGGGCCTCAATCCGTCGCAGCTCGGCATGCTGGCCGCCAAGCGTGAATATGACCTGATGGGTTCGCACTATCACCTGGGTGAATGCTTCGAGTGCGGTTGCTGCACCTATGTCTGTCCGTCCAATATTCCGCTCGTGCAGCAGTTCCGTGTTGCCAAGCAGATCCTGCGTGAAAAGGCGATCGCGAAATGACCATCGAAATTCGCTCGGCACCGCATATCAAGGGGTCGCGCACGGTCGATCAGATCATGCGCCATGTGGTCTGGTCGCTGATGCCGATCTGCGCCTTCTACGTCTTCCAGTACGGCCTGTCGGCACTGGCGTCGCTGGTCGTGGTGACCGCCAGTTGCCTGGCCAGCGAACGCTTTTTCGTGCGCCAGGGCGGGCAATCCGGCGACATCGGCGACTTCTCGGCGGTCATCACCGGGCTCTTGTTGGCCTTGTCGATTCCGCCGGGCTTCCCGTTGTGGATGGGGGCGGTCGCCGGATTCATGGCGATCGCCCTGGGCAAGGCGCTGTTCGGCGGCATCGGCTTCAATGTCTTCAATCCGGCGCTGATTGGCCGCGCCTTCGTGCAGGCGGCCTTTCCGCAGGCGATCGCGACCTACACGCCGTCGTTTCTGCCGGGCAGGTTCTACGAACTGATTCCCTCGTCGATGGCGATCCCGCTGATGCGCCCCGAGCCCGTCGTCGAATGGCTCAAGGCCAAGCAGTTCGACGTGCTGGCCGGCGCCACACCGCTCGCCAAATGGAAGTTCGATGGCATTCTGGTCAATGCGGACGAGCTGCTGACCTCGCTCTCCGGGCACATGGCGGTCGGTCCGTCGCCGATGCTGATCCTGCTTTGCGGCGCCTATCTCGCATTGCGCCGCTTCATGGACTGGCGGATTCCGGCGGCGATTCTCGGCAGCGCCGGTCTCACCGCCTGGCTGTTGTTCGCGCTCAGTCCGGACCGCTTCCCCAATCCGTTTTTCATGCTGTTCTCGGGCGGCCTGATTCTCGGCGCGATCTACATGGCGACCGACATGGCGACCTCGCCGGTGACACCCAAGGGAATGTGGGTCTATGGCGCGCTGATCGGCCTGCTGACGGTAATCATCCGCTATTACAGCGGCCTGCCCGAAGGCGTGATGTACGCGATCCTGCTCGGCAATGCCGCGACGCCGCTGATCGAGAAGATCACGCAGCCGACGCCGTTCGGGCGCAGTGCGCTGGCGGCGCTCGGACGCGCCAAAAAAGGCGCCTCCTATCCGCTGCACCCCGGCTATATTTCGCGCGAGGATGCGGGCGCCGTGACGCCGAAAAAGCAGTTCCTGCGCAACAAGCCGAAGGCGCCGGAGCGGGACAAGTCATCATGAACGCCGAAGTCATCCGTCCGCAGACCACCCCGACCCTGGCGATGATCCGCACCCTCGGGCTGATTGCCGCCATTTGCGGCCTGATCATCGTTTCCGCCTACCAGGGAACCTACGACGCGGTGCAGGAAAACAAGCGCATCGCCGTCGAGCGCGCCGTGTTCAAGGTCATTCCCAGGGCCAGATCGATTGGCGAATTCCTTGCCCTGCCCGATGGCCGCGTCGAAAAAACCGTTGCCGGCGCGGCGGTTCCGGCCGGCGCCGTGAAATTCTATGCCGGCTATGACGATGCCGGCCAGCTGGCGGGGATTGCCGCCGAAGGGTCGGCCAAGGGCTACGCCGACAACGTGCGCATCCTCTTCGCCTATGATCAGGCGACGTCGCGCATAACGGCATTCGGCGTCGTCGCGATGCGCGAAACACCCGGCATCGGCGACAGGATTCTGGTGGATAAGGAATTCCTCGCCAATTTTCCGCTGGAAGCGAAGGTCGCCGACGATCTCAAGGCGCTGGCCAACGCCATCGTCACCGTCAAGCACGGCACCAGGACCAAGCCGTGGGAAATCGATGCCATTTCGGGCGCCACCATCACCTCGCGCGCCGTCGGCAAGGCGATCAACGATGCCGCGCAGATCCTGCTGCCACGCATCGGACCGAATCTGGACAAGTTGAAGGAAAAATCATGAGCCAGCCATCTGGAATAATTAGCGCCCGCAACTGGGACGAACTGATGGAAGGTATCTGGCGCCAGAACCCGGTGTTCGTGATGATGCTCGGCATGTGTCCGGCCCTCGCGGTGACCGTGTCGGGGATCAACGGGCTGTCGATGGGCGTCGCCACCACATTCGTGCTGGTCTGCTCCTGCGGCCTGGTGTCGCTGCTGCGCAAGCTGATTCCCAAGGAAGTGCGGATCGCTACCTACATCGTCATCATCGCCACCTTCGTCACCGTCGTCGATTACGTCATCCAGGCGGTCAGCCTGGCGCTCTACGATGCGCTGGGCGCCTTCATCCAGCTCATCGTCGTCAATTGCGTCATCCTCGGGCGGGCCGAAGCGCACGCCTCGAAGAACACGCCGCTGGTCGCCATGACCAACGCCTTTGGCATGGGCATCGGCTTCACCATCGGCCTGCTGGCCCTCGGTTCCGTGCGCGAAATTCTCGGCGCCGGGACGCTGTTCGGCGTCACCCTGTTCGGCGCCAACTTCCAGCCGTGGGTGGTCATGGTCCTGCCGCCGGGCGGATTTTTCGTGCTTGGCGCCTGGCTGCTGCTCTTTTCCGCGCTGGCCCGGCGCAAGCAACGCAAGCTGACGGAGGCCACGCAAAATGCCTGAATCCGCCGCCAGCATCTTCATCAACGCGCTGCTCGCCAACAATTTCGTGCTGGCGATGTTCCTCGGGCTGTGCCCGTTCCTCGGTGTCTCGAACAAGCTCGAAACGGCCTTTCCGATGGGCGTCGCGACCACTTTCGTCATGTTCGTCGCTTCGCTGTGCGCCTTTGGCCTGAACCTGCTGCTGAGCGCCTTCCATCTCGAATTCCTGCGCCTGATTTCGTACATCGTCATCATCGCGTCGGCGGTGCAACTGGTCGAAATGGTGCTGAAAAAATACAGCCCGACGCTGTTTCGCGCCCTCGGCATCTATTTGCCGCTGATCACCACCAACTGCGCCGTCCTCGGCGTCGCCCTGTTCCAGACCGCGCGCGATTACGACTTCGTGCAGTCGGTGGCCTTCAGCCTCGGTGGCGGCGCCGGCTTCATGCTGGCCCTGGTGCTGATGGCCAGCGTGCGCGAGCGCCTGCAACTCTCCGACGTGCCGGCCCTGGCGCAGGGCACGGCCTTGACGCTGATGCTGGCCGGCATCCTGTCGCTGGCCTTCATGGGCTTTGCCGGGCTGGGCGGCTAAGGTGTCGGTCTATATCGTCACCATCGTGTTGATCTTCGCGGTCATGCTGTTCGGCATCCTCGTCGACCGCTTGTATCGCGCCTTCGCCGCGCGCCATCCGCAGCTCGGCCCGTTTCGCAAGAGCGAAGGCTGCGGTTCGTGTTCCGGCGGCAGCGGCTGTAGCAGCGAGCACGGTGGTGACCGTTAAACCCCAGGGTGCTTGCTGCCTGGCGCGGTCGACGCACAAAAACAGCTAAAAATCAGC
The DNA here is from genome assembly GCA_963741765.1 of uncultured beta proteobacterium. Lineage (GTDB taxonomy): Bacteria > Pseudomonadota > Gammaproteobacteria > Burkholderiales > Rhodocyclaceae > Azonexus. The sequence goes on along the minus strand of CAVUJN010000012.1, from coordinate 135,006 downwards.
CTGCGCGGCGCTTGTGCCGTGACGTTTGCCCACTGCCCCCGTAGAATCGCTCCTTTGCCTTGAAGAATCGCGCCATGCATCCGGATTACCTCGAAAAAATCCTCAACGCACAGGTTTACGATGTGGCCGTCGAAACGCCGCTCGACCTGGCAGGCAACCTTTCCGCCCGGGTCGGCAACAAGATTCTGCTCAAGCGCGAAGATCTGCAGCCGGTGTTTTCCTTCAAGCTGCGCGGCGCCTACAACAAGATTGCCAGCCTGTCGCCGGAGAAGCTCAAGCGCGGCGTCATCTGCGCCTCGGCCGGCAACCATGCCCAGGGCGTTGCGCTGTCGGCGGCCAAGGTCGGCTGCCGTGCGGTGATCGTCATGCCGACCTCGACGCCGGGCATCAAGGTCAATGCCGTCAAGTCACGCGGCGGCGAAGTGGTGCTACATGGCGATTCCTACGACGAAGCCTACGAACACGCGCTGGAACTGGAAAAATCCGAAAAGCTGAGCTTCGTTCATCCTTTCGACGACCCCGAGGTGATCGCCGGTCAGGGTACCATCGGCATGGAAATCCTGCGTCAGCACTCGCGCCACAATGGCCCAATCCACGCCATCTTCTGCTGCGTCGGCGGCGGCGGGCTGATCGCCGGGGTCGCTGCCTACGTCAAGCGCCTGCGCCCGGAAATCAAGATCATCGGGGTCGAGGCGAAGGATGCCGACGCGATGACGCGTTCGCTGGCCAAGGGCCATCGCGTGCGGCTCGACCAGGTCGGCCTGTTCGCCGACGGCGCGGCGGTCAAGTTCGTCGGCGAGGAAACCTTCCGCCTGTGCAAGGAATACGTCGATGAAATGATTCTGGTCGATACCGACGCCATCTGCGCGGCGATCAAGGACGTCTTCGAGGACACCCGTTCGATTCTCGAACCGGCCGGCGCGCTGGCCGTCGCCGGGGCCAAGGAATACGCCCGCCAGCACAAGCTGAAGGACAAGAACCTGGTCGCCGTCTCGTCCGGCGCCAACATGAATTTCGACCGCCTGCGCTTCGTCGCCGAGCGCGCCGAAGTCGGCGAGCGGCGCGAGGCCGTGCTCGCCGTCACGCTGCCCGAGAAGCCGGGCGCCTACAAGAAATTCCTCGGGTTGATCGGCAAGCGCAACATCACCGAATTCAACTACCGCTACCACGACGTTGGCGAGGCCCACGTTTTTGCCGGCATTCAGGTCGTCGACCGCAACGAAGCCGACAAGCTGGTCGAACAATTGACCAAACACGGCTACCCGACGCTCGACCTGACCGACGACGAAATGGCCAAGAACCACATTCGCCACATGGTCGGTGGTCACGCCCCGGCGGTCTGCGAAAAAGGCCTGCACGAGCTGCTCTACCGCTTCGAGTTTCCCGAGCGGCCGGGCGCCCTGATGAATTTCCTGACCCAGATGAGCACCGGCTGGAACATCAGCCTCTTCCACTACCGCAACCACGGCGCCGACTACGGCCGCGTGCTGGTCGGCATGCAGGTGCCGGCGGGTGACATGGACGAGTTCAAGGCCTTCCTCAAGAACCTCGGTTACACCCACTGGAACGAGAGCGAGAACCCGGCCTACAAGTTGTTTTTGGGCTAGGGGAAACCCAATTTACCCAATAAAACAAAATTTTATTGGGTAAATTTTACCCTGCGTATAGACTTACCCCATAAATAAAAATTTCATGGGGTAAGTCATGCAGGCACCGGTCCTTTTTCGCGAACACGAACTGGCCTTTCGAAGTCAGTATGCCGAATTGAAGGAGCGCGTACTCGGCGCCGGCCCCTTGCTTCCCGGTACCCCCGGTACACTGCAACTGCGCAAGGGTACGGGCTATGCCTACTGCTACCGGGTGTATTACCCCGTCCCAGGCAGACAAGCCGAAACACTGGTCGGGCGCGAAGACGATCTCGCCGCCCGCGAATCCATGCAAGGCCGGATGGACTTTGCCGAATGGAGCGCCAAGCAGGTTATCGCGCTGCGCAAGCTGGGCTTCCAGGTGGCCGACAAACACACCGCCCGCGTTCTCGTCGAACTGCACAATCTGGGTACTTTCGAAGCCGGGCTAATCCTTGTCGGCACCCTCGGCTACATGGCCTGGCTCAACGAACTCGGCGCCATTGCCGTCACGGCGCGCACGCAAGACAACGACCTGGCCCGACGGCAGCGCCTCGAGTTGGCCGCCCCGATCTCCTTTCTCGGCACCCTGAAGGCCACCGGCATGCCTTTTGCAGCGGTTCCCGGCATGCCGTCGGACAAGCAGTCGACCTCGGTCAAACTCCCGGGTGTGCAAGCCTTGCGCGTCGATCTGCTGGCTCCCGGCGAGCCAATTGGCGCCATCATTCAAATTCCCGAACTGGAGTGGGCGGCACAAGGCGTTCCCCATTACGACTACCTGCTTGAAGCGCCCGAACCCGGTGCCCTGCTTGCCGGCGGCCACTGCATCCCCCTGCGCCTGCCGCAAGCCGGACGCTTCGTCTGGCACAAGCTCTACGCCAGCACCCAACGCAGCGGCTTTCCGGAAAAAGCCGCCAAGGATCGCCAGCAAGCGCTGACGCTGGCTGCCGTCCTCAGCGAAAGCGATCCTTTTGCCTTGCGTACCGGATGGGATGCGGCACCCAAGGCAATGGCCAGTGCAATCCGTCCGCTGCGCGAAATCCTCCTGCAAGGCTTGGCCGCGCACCCGATGACGCAGGAAATGCTCGCCGATGCGCTGGACCGGAAAACCGGCTAGCCGGCAGGCCAAGGCCATTGCTGCGGTCAACCGCAAAAACCGCCCAGATTCAGAATCCTGCCAGCAGGGCTGTCACACCAGTCACCACTGCAAAACCCACAACGCTGCCATCCCCGCCCCAATCGTCGCCAGCACGCTGCGCGACAGGCCGGCGACCAGCAAGGCCATCAGCGCCGCCCACAGCCGGGGGTTGTCGGGCGACGCGTTCAGGCTGTCGCCATGCATGAAAATCTCCGGTGCGATCAGGGCGCCGAGGATGGCGGGCGGCACGTAGCGCAGCACCGCCGAAATGCGCGGGTCGTCCGGCAGATGGTGGCCGAAGGCGATGAACGACAGACGGATCAGGAACGTCACCAGTCCGCAGGCCGCCATCGTCAGCAGCAAAACCGTCGTGCTCATCGCTTCTTGCCGTCAAAGCGAGCCATCAGCAGGCCGAACGCGATGCCCGCACCGGCCGCCACCAGCAGGCCCAGCTTGTGCGGCAAGGCCAGCGCCGGCAGCACCACCGCCGCGGCCGCCACCGCAGCCCACGCATCGCTGCGACGATGTACCGACAGCACCAGCAACGCGATGAAAGTCAGCGCAATCGAAAAATCCAGCGACCAGCTTGCCGGAATCGCCGCCCCCAGCAGCACCCCGACCAGCGTAAACAACTGCCAGCCGGCCCACAACGTGAAGCCGGTGCCAAGCAAAAAGAAGTGCCGATGCGCCGTCGCCGGCCCGTCGCGCAAGCGGCCGATCGCCGCTGCGAACGCCTCGTCGGTCAGCAGGTAGGCCAGCAACGACTTCCAGCGCCACGGCAGATCGCGCAAGTAATCGGCCACCGCCGCGCTGTACAGCAGGTGGCGCAGATTCACCACGCCCACTGTCGTCACCATCACCGGCGGCGGCGTGCCGCCACCCCACAACTGGGCGAAAACCACCTGCGACGAGCCGCCAAAGATCAGCGACGAACTCAACACCACCGCCCACCCCGGCAATCCCGCCGTCAGCCCGAGCACCCCGAAGATCAGCCCGAACGGCACCACGCCCAGCAACAGCGGCAATTCGGCGCGCACACCGCCGAAAAATTCAGCACGGGGAGAATCATCAACCATCGGGTCAGGTAGCCACGGAAAGGAAGCTGCCATGCTAATCCATCCTCCCGACCGTTCCCCAATTCCGTCAGCATCGCTACACTGCGTCTTTCCCCTGAAAACGCCGCGTCATGACCCCCGAAGCCTTCATCGCCCGCTGGAAAGACAACAAGCTCAGTGAGCGGGCCGGCGCCCAGGCGCACTTTGACGATCTCTGCGACCTGCTCGGCGTCGCCAAGCCGCGCGATGCCGACGACTACTGCTTCGAGCGCGGCGCCAAAAAGGCCGGTGGCGGCGACGGCTGGGCCGACGTCTGGAAGCGCGGCCACTTCGGCTGGGAAAACAAGAAACCCGGCCGCGACCTGAACGCCGCCCTCAAGCAACTCACCGACTACGCCCTGCAACTGGACAACCCACCGCTGCTCGTCGTCTGCGACCGCGAACGCATCGTCATCCACACCGCCTTCACCGGCTACCCGGACGAGCCGCGCGAAATCCGCATCGAACAACTTATCGAGCCGGAAACCCGCCAACTACTCAAATGGGTGTTCACCGACCCCGAAAAACTCCGCCCGGAGAAGTCGACCGCAGCGATCACCGCCGAAGCAGCCGGCCAGTTCGCCCAACTCGCCGCCGCCATGCGTTCACGCGGCGAAGAGGGTGAAAAAGTTGCCCACTTCCTCGTCCAGTGCCTGTTCTGCATGTTCGCCGAGGACGAAGCCCTCCTTCCCTTCGACATCTTCACCGACCTGCTCGCGCACGCCGGCAGCGACCCCGGCAAGGCCGCGCGCCGCATCGAGAAGCTGTTCCTCGCCATGCAGCAGAGCGGTGGCGAATACGGCGACCACGACATCCCCTGGTTCAACGGCGGCCTGTTCAAAACCATCGACGTGCCGCCGCTCACCGCCGCCGACCTGCAAGCCCTGTACCGCGCCGCGTCCGACATGGACTGGCGTGCCATCGACCCGACCATTTTCGGCACGCTGTTCGAGCGCGGCCTCGACCCCGCCGCCCGCGCCCCGCTCGGCGCCCACTACACCGATACCGGCACCATCGCCAAGCTGATCGCGCCGCTTGTCAGCGAACCGCTCGCTGCCGACTGGGGAAAAATCCGCGCCGAAATCCTCGCCAGGCCGAAAAAGGCCAAAGCCGCCTACCAGACCTTCCTGCTGCGCCTCAACCACTACCGCGTCCTCGACCCCGCCTGCGGCTCGGGCAACTTCCTCTACCTCGCCCTCAAAGCCCTGCGCGACATCGAAAAACGCGCCCGCGTCACCGTCTGGATCGGCGACATCCAGTGGTGCCGCCGCAACGGCTATCCGCACGCCATCAACCCGATTCTCAAACCGCTCGACGGCATCGAACACCGCGACGCGCTGCTCAACCCGGACGGCAGCGAAGCCGACTGGCCCACCGCCGACGTCATCGTCGGCAACCCGCCGTTCCTCGGCGGCAGCAGGAAAAGCGGCGAACTCGGGCGAGTATTTCGACGCGCTGAACCGCGTCTACGATAAGCACGTTCCCGGTGGCGCCGACCTCGTTTGCTACTGGTTCCACAAGGCGCGCCAGCAAATCGTCGCTGGCAAACTGCAAGCCGCCGGCCTCGTTGCCACCCAAGCCATACGAGCCGGTTCCAACCGCAGGGTGCTGGAAGCCATCGTCGCCGACACGCGCATTTTCGAGGCGTGGAGCGACGAAGAATGGATCAACGAAGGCGCCGCCGTGCGTGTTTCACTGCTTGGTTTTGGGCCAATTTTTCCGGTTGACCGCAGCAGTCGGCTGGATGGCATCGAAGTGGCGTCGGTTCACTCTGACCTAACCACAGGCGAGGGTCTTAACCTCACGCAAGCCAAACCACTGAAGGAAAACGGCGACACCAGCTTTGAAGGCACCAAAAAATACGGGGATTTCGACATTGCTGGCGAAGTAGCCCGCAGTTGGCTTTCTGCTCCAAACCCAAACGGAGAATCGAACAGCCTTGTAATCAAACCTTGGGCCAACGGACAGGACATAGCTAAGCGCCCATCAGACACATGGATTATCGATTTCGGCACAGACATGGCGGAAAGTGATGCCTGCCTCTTCGAGTTGCCTTATCAACATGCATTGGAGCATGTAAAACCGTATCGTCAAACGGTCAATCGTGAACGCACTCGCCGTAATTGGTGGCTCCATGAGGAAGCTCGTGTCGCCATGCGACGCGCCGTCAAAAACCTCGAACGGTTTATTGTCACCCCAAGGGTTGCAAAGCATCGCTTCTTCGTTTGGGTAAAGGCCACGCTATTGCCAGACACTCGCCTATGCATCATCGGACGAGCAGACGATGTCACATTCGGCATCCTTTCGAGCCGGCAACATGAGGTCTGGTCGCTGGCCAACGCCTCAATGCACGGTGTCGGTAACGACCCGACCTATAACGCGAAATCCTGTTTCGAAACCTTCCCCTTCCCGCCCGGCCTGACGCCGCGCGACACCGCGCCGGTCGCCGGTCAGGCGTCGCCGCCCTGCCTTTCCGGGCAGATCGTCGGCGAAAACATCGCCGCCGCCGCACGCCGCCTCAACGATCTGCGCGAAGCCTGGCTCAACCCGGCCGAGTGGGTCGATTGGGTCATCACCCCGGAAGAGGAAAAAGCCGGTTTCCCGAAACGCCCGGTCGCCAAGCCCGGCCATGAAGCCGACCTGAAAAAACGCACCCTGACCAACCTCTACAATGTCCGCCCCGCCTGGCTCGACCTCGCCCACAAGGCCCTCGACCAGGCCGTCGCCGCCGCCTACGGCTGGCCGGAGTATTCGCCGGAAATGCCCGACGACGAAATCCTCCGCCGCCTGCTGGCGCTGAATCTGGAACGGAGTAAAACCGGCTATGTCGTCGCCGCCGATACTCCCTAAAGTGAGACAATCATCATCACTGTTTATGAACCCGATCCTGCGCTTTGGGAACCGGGCTTCGAAAGGAAAAAGCCATGATCTGCCCGATCTGCAAATGCGGCCATACCTGTCCCGGCTTCGCCAGCGTGACGCTTGAACGTGACGCCATGACGCTATTGTTCAAGAGTGTCCCGGCCCAGGTCTGCGACAACTGTGGCGAAGAATTCATCGACGAAACCGCCAGCGCCAACTTGCTTAACACTGCTGAAGCGGCCGCCCGTGACGGCGTGCAAGTCGAGTTGCGCCGCTACGCCGCTGCATAAGCCGGCCCACAGCTTGAACTTCTTCGATACGCCCATCGAGCGGCGCGGCTCGGACTCGATCAAGTGGGGCAAGTATGCCGGCCGCGACGTCCTGCCGTTGTGGGTGGCGGACATGGATTTCGCCGCGCCGCCGGCAGTCGTCGCCGCGCTGCAGGCGCGCATCGCGCACGGCGTATTCGGCTACGGCCACCCCTGGCCGACGCTCACGGAGTCAGTGCTCGCTCACCTTGAAGGCGAATATGGCTGGGCCATCGAGCCGGAATGGATCGTCTGGCTGCCGGGGCTGGTCAGCGGTCTCAACCTCGCCTGCCGGGCAGTCGACGGCGAGGTGCTGACGGCGACGCCGATCTATCCGCCTTTCCTGTCGGCGCCGCGCTATTCGGGAAAAAAGCTGAACCGCGTCGAGCTGGCCTGCGTCGACGGACGCTGGCAGTGGGACAAAAATGCGCTGAATTCGGCGTCGACCGCGGCAACCGGGTTGTTCCTGCTCTGCCACCCGCACAACCCTGTCGGCCGTTGCTGGAACGAAGCGGAACTGCGCGACCTCGTCGCCTTTGCCGAACAAAACGACCTGATCGTCTGTTCCGACGAAATCCACTGCGGCCTCATCCTCGATCCGGACCAGCGCCACATCCCGTTCGCCAGCCTGTCGCCCGATGCCGCCCGGCGCAGCATCACGCTGATGGCGCCGTCGAAGACCTACAACATTCCCGGCCTCGGCTGCGCCTTCGCGGTGATTCCCGACGCCGCCCTGCGCCGCCGCTTCCTGCGCGTGATGGACGGCATCGTGCCGCACGTCAATGTGCTGGGCATGGTCGCCTGCGAAGCGGCCTACCGCGATTGCGGCGACTGGCACGATGAACTGATCGCCTACCTGCGCGGCAATCGCGACCTTTTGAGCGCTGCGGTCAACGCCGAAAACGGGGCAAAAATGTGCCACGTCGAGGCGACCTACCTGGGCTGGATCGATGTTCGCGAACTCGGCTTGGCCAACCCGGCCGCCCACTTCGAGGCGCACGGACTTGGCTTGTCCGACGGCGCCGACTTCGGCGCGCCGGGCTGGCTGCGCTTCAATTTCGGCTGTACGCGGGCGACGCTGGATCAGGCGCTCGAACGCTTCGCCACGGCGTGCGCGGCGGCATGAGCAGTTACGCGCTGGCCGTGGGGGCGTTGTTGACGGGGCTGCTGGCTCAATCGCTCGCCACCGCCGTGGCGGTCGAATGCTTCATGCGCAAGGGGCAGACCGCACTGGCGGGGCGCTCGTGGCTGGCGCTGGCCGTCGCTTCGCTGATTTTTGCCCTGCAACAGGGTTTCGCACTCGAACTGGCAGTCAGCACCGGGCTCCACGACCTGCGCCAGGCGCTGTTCTCGGGCGGGGCCTCCGCCCTGCTCGCGCTGGCCGCCTATGGCTTCAGGCGGCTGGCCTGAAGGCGCCGTTTTCGGTCACGATCCAGTCCAGGCGCTGGTCGTGCGGCTGGGGACGGATGCTGGCGACGCGATTGATCTCGAACCCGACTCCGACGGCCAGCGGCCGCGGCGACAGCGCCGCCAGCGTGCGGTCGAAATAGCCGCCGCCGTAGCCGAGCCGGTAACCCGCCGCGTCGAAGCCGTTGAGCGGCAACAGGATCAGGTCGGGCGTCAGCCAGTCGCCGGCGCTCGGTGTCGGGATGCCGTAGCGGTCGGCGGCGAGCGGCGTCTCCGGTGTCCACTCGCGAAAGCGCAGCGCCTCGTGCTCGGCGATGACAACCGGCAATGCGGCGCGCACACCGGCCGCGCGCCAGCTTTCCAGCAGCGTCCGGACATCCGGTTCATGCTTGATCGGCCAGCAGAATGCGGCAATCTTTGGGCGGGCCAGCGCGGCCCGCGCGTGCTCGACGATGCGCGCCGACAGTGCCGCGTGTTCGGCATCGGCCAGGGCCACCCGTCGCGCCGCCATTTCCTGCCGCAATGCCCGTCGCCAGGCCGTGTTATTCTCGTCACGACTGTTCATAAGTGAAATCTAGCATGAAGTTCCAAGCACTCCTCCTCGGCCTTTTCGTTTCATTGCCGCTTTTCGCGCAGGATAGTGGCGACAGCGCCTTCCTTGCTGCCCGGGATGGCTTCCGCGCCGGCAACCGCGCCAAGCTCGATCGCGCCGCCGAGCAGATCGGCAAGCACGCGCTGGCGCCTTACGTCGAAAACTACCAGCTGCGCATGAACATGGAACAGGGCGACAGTGCGGCCATGCGCGACTTCCTGGCGCGTCAGGAAGGCAGCTACGTGGCCGAGAAACTGCGTGCCGACTGGATTCGCCGGCTGGGCAAGCGCGGCGAATGGAGCGAGATTGTCGTCGAATACCCGAACCTGCTGGCGCCCGACGCGGATGCCACGTGTTACTACCGGCAGGCGCTGCTGGCGGGCGGCGACAAGGCGCCACTCGACGAGGCGCAGCAACTGTGGCTGACCATGCCCGAACCGTCGGATGCCTGCCGTCCGCTGTTCGAGGCGCTGATCCGCGACAATCGCGTGACGGTCGATGACCTCTGGGCGCGTGCCCGGCGCCAGTTCGAAGCCAATCGCACCGGGCCGGCCAAGGTGACGCTGGCCGCGTTGCCGGCCAGCCAGGCGGTGGATGTGAAAGCCCTCGACAAGCTGCTGTCCAGCCCGATGGGCTATCTGGCCAAGCAGCCGGCCGGCTGGAGTGGCAGCCGGAGTGGGCGAGAACTGACGGCGCTGGCGATCCAGCGCATTGCCAGCAACGACCCGCGGGCTGCGGCGAGCGAACTGGAGCAGCGGCAGGACCGCATGCAGACTTCCGAACGCGAATGGGCGTGGAGTCAGATCGCCCTGCAGGCGGCCAAAAAACATTACTCCGCCGATGCCGTGGCCTGGTTTGCGCGGGCCGGCCAGATCCCGTTGTCCGACGAAGGCTACCAGTGGAAGGTGCGCGCCGCGCTGCGTATCCACGATTGGGGCGTCGTTCTGGCAACGATCAGCGAAATGCCGCCGGCGCTCGCCGCGCAGCCCGAGTGGGTCTATTGGCTGGGTCGCGCCTACAAGGCCGGCGGCCTGACCAGCGAGGCCGACGCGCAGTTCGAGAAGATCGCCGGACAGTTCAATTTTTATGGCAACCTGGCCGACGAGGAACTCGGGCGCAAGATCGTCATCCCGGCAAAGGCCAAGGCGCCGAGCGCCGAAGAACAGAAGGCGGCGCGCAGCAATCCGGGCATTCGCCGCGCCCTCGCCTTCTTCGCGCTGGAGATGCGGACCGAAGGGGTGCGCGAATGGAACTGGTCGTTGCGTGGCATGGATGACCGCGAACTGCTGGCTGTGGCAGATCTTGCCAAGCGCAACCAGATCTGGGATCGCGCCATCAATACCGCCGACCGGACCAAGGGCGAACACGACTTTGCGCTGCGCTTCCTGGCGCCCTATGGTGACCAGGTACGCTCCGCCGCGCGCAACGAATCCCTCGACGACGCCTGGGTCTATGGCCTGATGCGTCAGGAAAGCCGCTTCATCACCGGCGCCAGGTCCAATGTCGGGGCCTCCGGGCTGATGCAGTTGATGCCGGCGACCGCCAAGTGGGTGGCCAAGAAGATCGGCCTCAAGGATTACAACCACGGCCGCGTGAACGACACCGAGATCAACGTCCTGCTCGGCACCAGTTACATGCGGCTGGTCATGGAGAACCTCGATAACCACCCGGTGCTGACCTCGGCCGCCTATAACGCCGGCCCGGGTCGCGCCAAGAAATGGCGCGCCGACCAGCCGCTCGAAGGCGCCATCTACGCCGAGACCATCCCGTTCAACGAGACCCGTGATTACGTCAAGAAGGTCATGAGCAACTCGGTCTACTACTCGATGGAGTTTACCGGCCGTCCGGATTCGCTGAAGGCGCGTCTCGGCGTGGTCGGCGCACGCGCCGTCGATACGCCCAAGGACGCGGATTTACCCTAGAATCCAGGTTTTTGCGACGCAGCGAAATGGTCGGCGATGCCCCCTCCCATCAATAACGAGATTCTGCAGGTGCCCGATGATGCGTGGGAGATATTGCGCGACTGCCGGGCCTTCTTTCTCAAGCAGCTTGTCCGCCTGTTGCAGGAGGCAGACAAGCTCCCTGAGGACGCCTTGCGTGCCTTCGCCAAAGGTGCGGGTGCCTATTTCGAAGACATCGTGTCGACTGAAAGGCGCACCCGCTTCGATCAACTCGGCAGCCTGACCGCCTCGCGGATATCGCTGCTCGGCGAGGATGACCTCGAGCTCGACATACGGCTCAACAGCTTCGTGGCGCAGTTGCTCGAGACGAACAGCAGTGGGCTGTGGCGCGTCTATCTGCGTTTCGTGACCCTGCTTGGCCGTCCGGATCTGTCGCCAAATGACAATCCGGTCGGCCCCAAGGCGGTGGCCATGGGCCTGGTGGCCTTGTGCAAGGCGCTGGACGACAGCCGCGAGCGCGCGCTGGATCGCATCGAACGGCTTGAAGATCATTTTGGCGAGTTTCTGCCGGGTGTTTATCTGGCGACGAATGATTTTTTGGTCAGTCGCGGTGTGTCGGCGGCGCAACCGACGATCGTCACCGCGCCGGATCTCGCCGAGTATTCTGCGGCATCCACCGGCGGCGGCATGTTGGCGATCGACCCGGCGGCGGCCTTGCAACGGAACCTGCTTGGTCAGCAAGCGGTTGGCCAGCAGCCGGCTGGCCAGGCCGCATGGACCGGAGGCGCCGCAGCATCGCTCGTGACCCAGGCCATGTTCGGCCGCCTGCTGGCACGGCTCGACGATCTTGAGCGCGCCGGGCGTCTTCCTTCTGAAGGCTCGGCGGCTCGTCCCCATCCGCTGAATGCGACCGAACTTGGAGTGCCGAACGGGGCGCCCGAAGCGGCGGCCATCGATGCACTGGCAATGATCTTCGAGGCAATTTTCGAATCGCCGTCTTTGCCAGACGCAATCAAGTCGGCACTGGCCAGCCTGCAGATCCCGATGCTCAAGGCGGCCATGCTCGATGCCACGCTATTCACGGCCGATGCGCACCCCGCCCGTCAGTTGCTCGACAAGATGGCGCGCGCCGCCGTCGGGCTGCCTTTCGATGTTTCGTCCCGGCACCCGTTGTGCGCCAGCATTCAGCAGATCGCCACGCGCGTTCGTGGCGAATTCGTCAGCGACACCCAGGTTTTGCTCAACCATGTGGCCGAACTCGACAAGCTGATCGCCGAACGCGACACAGCCACGGCGCAGCTATCCGCCGCCTACCGTCCGCTGCTTCAGCGTCTTGGACAGAGCGATCAGGCAGAGTCACGGAGCCGCGAGGCGATCGAACAGTTCTGCATGAGTCCCGATCTGCCGGCGACCATTACCCGCTTCCTGCGCGAGCACTGGCAGCGGTTTCTGCGTCAGGTCTTCCTTGAGCACGGGGGCGACAGTCCCGAGTGGAAGGAAAGCACCGTGGTCATCGACAATCTGCTGTGGAGCATCCGGCCAAAACACGATCTCGAAGAGCGCAAGCGGCTGGCGCGCGTTTTGCCGCAGCTGTTGCAGGTGCTCACGACGGGGATGCAGCGGATCGCCCTGCCCGATGCGTTGCGTGCCGAGTTCCTTGATAACTGTTTTGCCTTGCAGACGGCGGCGATGCGTGGCGCGCCGCCGCCGGTTGCGGATGCCGCCGCGGTGCTGGAGCCAAGGGCTGCCGGTGATGCGGCTGGCGCCGGTCCGGTGCTCAGTGAATTGCGGGTCGGCGCGCAGTTGCTGAAAATTCTGGATCTCGCGGGCAGTCATGCCGGCCTCGGAAAATACACCCAGACCCAGGTGCGTGTCGGCGACTGGGTGGCGTTTCGCCTGGTCGACGATCAGCCCCTGTGCGGGCGGGTCAGCATCATCAACAAGAACAGCGGGAAGTTGCTGCTCGCCAATCCTGATTGGGCGTTCGCCGTGCTGTTGCACCCGGCGATCATCGACAATCAGCTCAAGAAAGGTGTGGCCAGCGTCGAGTCGCGGGTTTCCTTGTTCAACGCGGCGGCCGAAGCGGCTTTGAAACGGACACCCGAAGCTGCGCAAGTGCGTTCGAGCTGAGAGATTTGCCGTAAAATCACGGCTCTAAAGAATATATTCCGGGGCTTGAGATGGACATCAAGAAAGTATTGTTGCTGGGGGGTAGCGGCTACATCGGTACCTACATCGTCAATCGGCTGTCGCAACGCGGCATCGAGGTGACCGTGCCGACGCGCCGGCGCGAGCGGACCAAGGCGCTGATCATCCAGCCGAACGTGCTGATGCCGGAAGTGAACATCAACTCGGAAGAAACGCTGGTCGAGCTGATGCAGGGCCAGGATGCGGTCATCAACCTGGTCGGCATCCTGCACAGCCGCGATGTTGCGCTGCCCTACAGCAAGGATTTCGCCAATGCGCACGTCGAACTGCCGAAGAAGATCGTCGCTGCCTGCAAGAAGGCCGGCGTCCGTCGCCTGGTGCATATGAGCGCGCTCGGCGCCAATCCCAAGGGGCCATCGGAGTACCTATGTTCCAAGGGCGACGGCGAGGCCATCGTGATGGCGGCGCAGGGTGAACTGGATGTGACCGTGTTTCGCCCTTCGGTCATCTTCGGGCTAGGCGATTCCTTCCTGACGATGTTCGCCGGCGTGCTGCGCAAGCTGCCCTTCTTCCCGCTTGGTTTCGGCCATGCGCGCTTCCAGCCGGTCTGGGCTGCCGATGTCGCCGACGCTTTCGTCGCCAGCCTGGGCGATGCGTTGACCGTCGGCAAGGCTTACGATCTGGTCGGTCCCACCGTGTATACGCTGCGCGAACTGGTCGATTACACCGCCAGGCTGGTCGGCAGCACGGCCAGGGTGATTCCGCTGCCCGAGGGCCTGGCATATCTTCAGGCCGGACTGATGTGGCTGGCGCCGAATCCGCTGATGTCGCCGGACAACCTGCGCTCGATGCAGGTCAACAACGTCTGCGACGGCAACTGCAAGCTGCCGCCCAACTGGAAGCCGACGCCGCTGGAGGCGGTCGCCCCGACCTACATCGCCCACAAGACGCCGAAGGGCAAGCTCGACGGCTTCCGCTACCGGGCCGGAAGATAGGCCGCCCGGCCGCCGATGAAAATCTACATCGTCGGCGGTGCGGTGCGCGATGAATTGCTCGGACGCGCCAACGCCGACCGCGATTACGTGGTCGTCGGCGCCAGTCCGCAAACCATGCTGGAACAGGGCTTTCGCCCGGTCGGCAAGGACTTCCCGGTTTTTCTGCATCCCGAAACGCACGAGGAATATGCGCTCGCCCGCACGGAACGCAAGACCGGCCCGGGTTACCACGGTTTCAGCTTTCACGCGGCACCCGATGTCACGCTCGAAGCGGATCTGGCGCGCCGCGACTTGACCATCAACGCGATGGCGCGGGCCGACGACGGCGCGCTGGTCAACCCCTTCCACGGTCAACGCGATCTGGAGGCCAAAATCCTGCGCCATGTCGGCCCTGCGTTCGCCGAAGATCCGGTGCGGATCCTGCGCCTCGCCCGCTTTGCTGCCCGCTTCGCCGATTTTTCGGTGGCGCCGGAAACGCTGGCCTTGATGCGCGGCTTGGTGACGAGCGGCGAAGTCGATCATCTGGTCGCCGAGCGCGTCTGGCAGGAGCTGGCCAAGGGGTTGATGGAAGCGCGACCGTCGCGCATGTTCGAGGTGTTGCGCCAGTGCGGCGCGCTGGAACGCCTTCTGCCCGAGGTCGATGCGCTGTTCGGTGTGCCGCAGCGGGCGGATTATCACCCGGAGATCGATACCGGCATCCATACCCTGATGGTCGTTGACGAGTCCGCCCGCCACGGCTACGCGTTGCCGGTGCGCGTTGCCGCGCTGACCCACGATCTCGGCAAGGCGACGACGCCGGCCGACATCCTGCCGCGCCATCACGGCCATGAAGCGCGCAGCGCAAAGCTGGCCGCAGTGCTTTGCGAGCGCCTGCGGGTACCGAATGACTGCCGCGACCTGGCCCTGCTTGCCGCGCGTTACCACGGCGACATCCATCGTGCCGCCGAGTTGCGTCCGGCGACGCTGGTGACCCTGCTCGAACGGACCGATGCGTTGCGCCGCCCGGAGCGCTTCACGCAGTTGCTGCAGGCCTGCCAGTGCGATTACAACGGACGCCTGGGCTGGGCCGATCGTCCCTACGACAGTCCGCGCCTGCTACTGGCGGTGCTCGACGCCGTCCAGGCGGTCGATGCCGGGGCCATCGCCGCCGCCTGCGCCGACAAGGCGGGCATCCCCGAACGCATTCGCACGGCGCGGGTCGCCGCCGTCAAGGCGATGCTAGATCAGGCGCGCGAGAAGCATGAGCAGTGCTGAAAAAATGATCGTCGTCGTAAACGGCAGATAGTAGGTTTTGCCGCGATAACGGAAGGTGATGTCGCCCGGCAGTTGCCCGAAACGAATGAAGCGCGCGGCGTGCGGGGCGACGATGCCAAGCAGAAAAATGGCGATCACCAGTGTCAGGATCCACTTCAACATGTCGTCTTGCGCTACCCTCGGGAATTGCGCATTTAAGCATGCTTCCCCTGAACATCGAGTGGTAATGATAACAATCAATAAAATCAATGGCATCGAGATTTTCTCATGCCTGCCGGCAGAGCCAACCGAGCGCCCGCCGCTACTTTTTGTCCACGGGGCATTTGCCGGCGGCTGGATGTGGACCGATACCTTCATGCCTTTCCTGGCAGCGGCCGGCTACCCCTGCCATGCGCTTTCCTTGCGCGGACACGGGGGCAGCGATGGGGGAGAGCACATCAACTGGCATTCGATCGCCGATTACGTTGACGATGTCGCGACGATCATCGACTGGCTGGGTGAGACGCCGATTCTGATCGGTCACTCGATGGGCGGTTTCGTCATTCAGAAATACCTTGAGCGTCATCCTGTGCCAGCGGTCGTGCTGCTTTGTTCGGTGCCGCCGCAAGGGCTGATTGCTGCCCAGTTCCATTTGATGTTGCACAAGCCGCACCTGTTCATGGACATCAACAACGTCATGGACGGCGATCATGCCGATAGCCAGACATTGCGCGAAGCCCTGTTCGCCGGCGAAGTCGACGAGGCGATGCTCGCTTTGTGGACCAGTCGGATGCAGGCCGAATCGCATCGGGCGCTGTGGGACATGTCGATGTTCAGCCTGCCCAGCCTGCATGCGATGCATCGCCCGCCGATGCTCATTCTGGGGGCCGAACACGATGTTCTGGTACCGGCCTTCCTCGTCCAGTCAACGGGCCAGAGTTATGGCCTGCCGGTCCATATTTTCCGCGACATGGGCCATGCGGTGACTCATGAAAAGGCCTGGCAACTCGTGGCAGCGACTTTGAGCGCGTGGTTCGCTCAGTTGGCGGTGTAACCTTCAGGGGCTCGGGAGGGGAAAAGCCCGAAATTCTTGCATTTGCGGTTTTTTCGCTTCACTATTGCCCATCTACCGCACAATCTGGCCCATGTGATGAACACAGACGACAAGACCAGCGAGTCCAGCCCGATTCTCGATGCCATTCGCGCCAAGCGCGAGCGCCATACGGCAAAAGCGGGCGACATCGCGGCGCTTGAAGCGGCTCTGGTGGCCGACATCGATGCCTTCGATCTCAACGAGGCCGAGCGCCAGGCGCGGCGCGAGCAACTGGCCAGCATGCACGGCGGCATGAGTGATGCGTCGATGGTGTTTCCCGAGATCGTGCCGGCCGGAACGGTCCGCCATATCGAGCATTCGAATCAGGGCAGCAATGCCCGGCACTACCCGCAGCAGAGCTTCGATGACAGCAACCTGCTGGGCCAGTTGCGGCACCAGGCTGAGCGCCGGCAGCGCGAGCTGCATTCCGAGATGGCCGAGCGCTCGGCGAGCAACGTCGCACTGGAACACGCGCTGAAGAACCTGTTCTTCTTCCTGCATGATCTCGTGCAGCAGCTCAACATCGTCAAGCCTGCCGTTGCCCGCGATTACGCCGCGGCCGGCGATGTCATGTTCAGCGGACTCGTCTGGCAGGAGGGGTTTGCCGACTACCGGACGCAATCGCAGAGCGCCGGAGCGATGATCGAACTGGTGACCCTGGCCTACCAGCTGGTCTCGCCAGCCAGGTTTTCGATCACGCGCGAGGGCGCGGGTGTCGAGCGTTTGCGCACGGCGCTGTTCGATTACGGCCTGCAATTTACCTGCAAGGAATTCAAGAACGAGCGCAGTTTTGTCGAACGGGCCGAATTCGAAATCAACGGCCAGGTCGGCGTCAGTGCCCGCTGGAAGGCGGATTTCAAAAACAGCGTGCTGGTCCTCGAATCGCGCAACCTCGAACGCCTGGGAAGCGCAGTTCATACCATCCGGCCGGGCGCGGTCGACCAGGCCCTGCTTGACGAATTCGGCCGCCTGCTGCTTGGCCTGCCCAACAGTTTCCGCGAACTGGCCAAGCGTTAATCCGGAGTCAGCGCTTGGCGATGAAAGTGGATGCCGAACGGTCGATGTTTTCGATGATGTTGGTTGACAGGGCGATTTCCCGCAGGAAGCAAACGAGACCGGCAATCAGGGCCAGCATCGCGGCGACGAACAGGGCGGCGATCGTGCCGGGCAGTTCGACATGCATTTCGGCGCCGACGAAGAGGACGACGATGACGACGCAGACCAGCAGGTCGCAGGCCGTGCATAACGTTATCGCCCAGTGAATCAGGCGCGCCCGGCGGGCCAGCGAAACGATCGTTGTCTGCGCTCTCTGGCGATTTTCCGGTGAGGGTTGTTCGGCGAGTGCTTGCTCCAGCGCATAAAAGCGGTCGACGACCCGGGCCAGGCGACTGGTCAGCACACCGAGCAGGGCGCCGACGCCGGCCAGCAGGAAAACCGGGGCGACCGCAAGCTGGATGACATGGGCTACGGAAGAAACCTGACTGGCGAGTTCGTTCATGGCATTGGTTCCGAAGCGGCGGTTAGCCAGAACTATCCCACGAATTCCGACTCTGATCCAAACCCGGCGCCAGAGCGTTCCGCGCTTGGCAACGGCCATCCTTGAAAACTCGACCAGACCAATTCATGAACGCACCCGAGCATCACCGGCGACCAGGTCGCCTGGAAGACCTTGAATTCGACAACAGCTTCGCCGGCCTGCCGGAAGTTTTCTATACGCGGCTTGCCCCGGCGGGTATTCCGGCGCCCTATCTGGTCGCCGCCAGCAACGAGGTGGCGGAACTGATCGGACTCGACCCGAAGGAAGCCGGGCGCTCCGAGTTTTGCGAAATCTTCGCCGGGAACAACCTGCTCCCGGGCGGCGACGCACTGGCTGCGGTTTATTCCGGACACCAGTTCGGCGTTTGGGCCGGGCAACTGGGCGACGGTCGCGCCCATCTGCTGGGTGGCCTGCGCAATGCCCGCGGGCACTGGGAAATCCAGCTCAAGGGCGCGGGCCGGACGCCTTACTCGCGCGGTGCCGACGGCCGCGCCGTATTGCGTTCTTCGATCCGTGAGTTTCTCTGCTCGGAGGCGATGGCGGGGCTTGGCATTCCGACGACACGGGCACTCTCGGTGGTTGGTGCAGATCTGCCGGTACGCCGCGAGGAAATCGAGAGTGCAGCGGTGGTCGCCCGGGTCGCGCCGAGTTTCGTGCGCTTCGGTTCTTTCGAGCACTGGGCCTCGCACGGGCGCAACGATGAGCTGCGCCTGCTCGCCGATTACGTGATCGATACCTTCCGCCCCGAGTGTCGCGAAGCAGCCAACCCTTATGGTGCCCTGCTCGCCGACGTCAGCAGTCGCACCGGCGAACTGATCGCGCGCTGGATGGCGGTCGGTTTCATGCATGGCGTGATGAACACCGACAACATGTCGATCCTCGGCCTGACGCTCGACTATGGCCCCTTCGGTTTCATGGAGGCCTTCGATGCCGGCCACATCTGCAACCATTCCGATTTTCAGGGCCGCTACACCTATCGCAATCAGCCGCACGTCGGGCAATGGAACCTGTATCGCCTGGCCGAGGCGTTCCGCCCGCTGATCGGCGATCAGGCGACGGTGAAGGCGCTGGTCGACGACAATTATGGCGATGCCTTCGATCAACATTTCGAGCAGCTGATGCGGGCCAAGCTCGGTCTGCGCGAGGCGCTGTCCGACGACGAAAATCTGATCGGCGAAACCTTCGCGCTGTTGCAGCAGCATCGTCCCGATTTCACCTTGTTCTTCCGGGTTCTGTCGCAATTGCCTGCTACGGTCGACGCCGAAAAACCGGCAAAAATCGACGACCTGCTGCGCGATCATTTCGTCGACCGCGCCGCCTGCGATGCCTGGCTGGTCAGGTGGCGTGCCCGTCAGGCGCAGACGCCGTGGGAGGATGCGGCCCGGCAGGCGGTGATGCGCACCGTCAATCCGAAATACGTGCTGCGCAACTGGCTGGCCGAGGGCGCCATCCGCAAGGCGCAGGAACGGGACTTCTCGGAAGTCGGGCGCCTGCTCGCCTGCCTGCGCCACCCGTTCGCCGAGCAGCCGGAATTCGAGCACTATGCCGCGCTGCCGCCCGAC
This sequence comes from uncultured beta proteobacterium, assembly GCA_963741765.1. Taxonomy (GTDB): domain Bacteria; phylum Pseudomonadota; class Gammaproteobacteria; order Burkholderiales; family Rhodocyclaceae; genus Azonexus. The sequence goes on along the minus strand of CAVUJN010000012.1, from coordinate 115,511 downwards.
TGGGCGAACGGGCTGGAAGTCAGCTGTTCGAGCTAGCCGGGGACAAAACAGCGTCGGGCTTGGTGCGTGAATTCGCGCAATGGGTAGCCGTAGAGGGCGCTGAGTTTTTCGGCAGTCAGGATGGCGTTGACCGCACCGATTTCACAGTGTCCGTCGCCATCGAGCAGCAGCGCCTGATCGCAGAAGCGGTGGGCCAGTGCCGGATCGTGCAGGACCATGACAACGCCGGCACCGCAGTCGCGCGCTGCACCAGAAAAGAGTTCGAGAACGGCCATCTGGTGGTTGAGGTCAAGGTGGGCCAGCGGTTCGTCGAGCAGGTAAAGCGGCGCGGCCTGGGCGAGCAGCGTGGCAATCGCCAGGCGCTGGCGTTCGCCGCCGGACAGGGTGTGAATCTGGCGCTGCTCGAAGCCGGCGAGGCCGACAGCGGCCAGGGCGCTGCGCGCCAGTTCGGCATCGCGCGTGCTTTCCCAGTCCCAGCGACCGAGGTGCGGATGGCGGCCGGTCAAGGTGGTTTCGAGTACCGTCGAAGCGAACGGATCGGCCAGGGTCTGCCCGAGCCAGGCACGGCGCAGTGCCGCTTCGCGCGGCTTCAGTGCGGCGTAAGGGGTGCCGCCAAGCTCAACGCTTCCGGCACTGGATTCGCGCAGCCCTGCCAGTGTCGACAGCAGCGTCGATTTGCCGGCGCCGTTGCGCCCGAGGATGGCCAGCCGCTGGCCCGATTCGATGTTCAGGTCGAACGCCCGGGCGACGCAACGGCCGCCGATGTCGACCGCGAGTCCGCGAGCAGCGAGCAGTGGGGCGCTCATTTACCCTGCCGCGACAGCAGGATGAGGAAAACCGGAACGCCGATCAGCGCCGTCAGCACGCCAACCGGCAGTTGCTGTGGAGCGATGATTGAGCGTGCCAGCGTATCGGCGAGCATCAGCAGCGCGCCGCCGGCAAGTGCCGAAGCGGGCAGCAGCAGGCGCTGGTCGTTGCCGGCGGCGAGGCGCACCAGATGTGGGACGACGAGGCCGATGAAGCCGATGGCGCCGGCGGTCGTCACCGATGCGGCGGTGGCCAGCGAAGCCAGCAGATAAATGGCATAACGCAGGCGGTCGACCGCAACGCCCAGTGCCTGCGCCTGCATCAGTCCGCGTGCCAGCAGGTTGAGTTCGCGCGCGAAAGGCATTGCCAGCGTCAGCGCGACGGCCAGCGCCAGCAACGGCGGCCAGGCGCTGCCAGCCTGCGAGAGGTCGCCCATCAGCCAGAACAGCATGCCGCGCAGACGGTCGTCGGGGGTGATGGCCAGCATCAGCGCGATCAGCGCGCCGCAGCCGGCGGCGACGATGACGCCGGTCAACAACAGGCGCGTCTGCGTCCAGCTGCCGTCGCCGTGCGCCAGTCCGAAGACGAGCAGCATGGCGCCGAGGGCGCCCGCGAAAGCCAGGCCATCGATGGCAAGTGCCGGCAGGCCGATCATGATGGCGAACAGCGCGCCGACGCCGGCACCGCCGGAAATGCCGAGGATGTAGGGGTCGGCCAGCGGGTTGCGCAGCAGCACCTGCATCAGCGCGCCGGCCAGGGCCAGCAGGCCGCCGCAGGCGAATCCGGCGAGCGCGCGCGGCAGGCGCAGTTCGCGGACGATGTCGGCGCCGGGCGCCGCCTGCCCGAGCAGCGCGGCGGCGATGTCGGATGCGGCGACCGGAATGCTGCCGACCGCCAGTGCCGCCCAGAAACTTGCCAGCGCGAGCAAGCCCAGCGCGGCGAGAATCAGGACGGCACGGCGGCGGGTCGGCATCAGCGGAAGTTGTAGCTCGCGGTCATCAGGAAGGTGCGGCCATCGGCAGGGTAGTAATAATAGTCGGACTGGAAGGCCGAGTAGCCGGCGTATGGCGAGTACTTCTTGTCGAAGGCGTTGAGCAGGCGCGCCGAAATCGACCACGGCTTGAAGTTCCAGCCTGCCATCAGGTTGACCGTGGTGTAGCCAGGCAGCTTGTCGAGCGCGTTGGCAAAATCGCCGCTGTAGTAGCGCTCGCCGACATAGTTGGCGACGGCTGTGTATTGGCCGATCCTGCCGCCATCCCAGATCAGGCGCGCCGATGCCTTGTTCTTGGCGACCAGCGGCACCTGATTGCCGTCGTAGATGCCGTCGCGGAAGGTCGAATCGGCGTAGGTGTAGGCGGCGCGGGCCAGCAGTGTCGGCACGATGCGCCAGTCGGCTTCGAGTTCGAGGCCCTGGCGGCGGGTCGGCGCCAGGTTGACGTTCTTGAACAGGGCGCCGTCATAGGCGATTTCGTCGTCCAGGTTCATCAGATAGACGGCTCCCCGGCCGGTAACTGGGCCCAGCGCCAGGCTGCCGCCGAGTTCGCCGAGCGTGCCGGTCTGCGGCTTGATGTCGCCGGCGAAGGTCGGGTTGCCGGTGAACGGGTCGTAGCCGAACAGTTCGTCGGTGGTGGCGAAGCGGAACGTGGTGCCGGCCTTGCCGTAGGTACGCCAGCCGTCGCCCGAATAGTTCACGCCGAGATCCCAGGCGTTCCTGGAGTAGTCGGCGCTTCCTTCGACCCCGGGTTGCGGGCCGAAGTATCCGATGAAAGCATCCTGCGCTGCCGACTGGTCCACGCGCTGATTGCGTGCCCCGATAGTGCCAGCCCAACCCATGCCGAACTGCGTGGTGTTCTGGAAGTAGAAGCCCAGACTGTCCTGCTTGGCGCTTTGCGTGGCGGATGTCGTGTAGGTCGCGTCAACCGTTCCCGAGTAGTAGTCGATGCCGGCCACTGTCTCACTTTTCAGGCTGCCGAGGCCATGCTGCCAGCGCAGGCGCGGTGTCAGCGACCAGGTTTCGCGGGTGCGGTCGGCTTCGCTGTTGAACGACACATAATTGGCATGGCTGTCCTGGCGGTCGATTGAAAGTTCGCCCTCGATGCGCAGCGTGTCGGTCACCGGCAAGGCCACGCCGGGGCGGAACCGGTAGCCGTTGCTGCGCTGCGAATCATAAGGGGTCGTCGACGTCTTCGGATTGGATTGGTAGGCGGGACTGAGCAGATAGCCGGGCAGTCCGCTATTATTTTCATATACCGAGTAGTCGATGAACCCCTCGCCCTGGCCGATATAAAGTCCGCCGCGTCCACTGAGTGCCGCCTGCTCGGCCTGCGAGTTTTCACGCCAGCCGCCGGTGTGGGCGTAATGACCGAAGACGTTGAAATATCCGGTTTCGTTGCCGGATGCCGCATTGGCATCGACGGTCTGGGTATCGTAGCTGCCGAGCCCTACTGTTGCGCCGGCACGCGGCTTACCCGACTTGTCGGTGATGATATTCACGACACCGCCGGTCGCCTTGTCACCGTAGAGGACGGTGCCGGCACCGCGCTGGACCTCGATGCGCTGGACGCTGTCGAGCGGAACCGCGGACCAGCTGACGCTGCCCAGATCGATCGGGTTGAGGCGCTGACCGTCGAGCAGGATCAGCGTATTGCTGCCTGCGCTTTCGCCGAAGCCACGAATGTCGACCGTCGAATCGATGCCCAGGCTGCCGTAAAGGGCGCGCACATCGACACCGGCGCTGGATTTCAGCATGCTCGGCAGATCTGTGGCTGGCGTGTTGCGGATGTCGTCGCGGGTGATCACGCTGATGTTGGCCGGGACATTGATTTCCGGTTCGCTGAAACGGGTAGCGGTGACGATGACGGGATCGAGATTGTCGGCGGCCAGAGCGTGACCCGATGCCAGAAATGCAATTGAAATTGCCGCGGCGAGCGGCTTGAGACGTGGATTCATTTTTTCTCCCCTTTCCGGCAGGCGTCCCCGCGTTCCGGAATGACTGAACAAGGAAGTTTCGGGAGAATGGGCGCAGGTCGGAGACCGGCACCACACCCCCGTGGTACTTCCGCTGGTTGTCTCAGGCCGGTATCCGGGCTTGCAAGTCTTGACGCGCCGCCTTCCCAGGTCGAAACCCAGTGGCATCATGGCGCGCCCGCACTTGCTTACCGTTGCGGGGGCAGCAGCGGAGTTGTCGATAAGGACGCACCGCTTTCCCGTTTAACTGCGGTTGGAGAAACCTTCCGCAGCACCTGCTACAACGTGCATTCTACAGCGCGCCTTGTTGCGTTGCACCAGAAATGATCCATGCCGGTGCCGATAAAGCACTTTCAGAATAAAGGCTTAGTCCTTGACCACGCGCTGTTTTTACCTCTATAGTGCGCGCCATGAACAAGCATCTCGAAGCGCTCGAAACCAAGATCGAACAGGTCGTTGCCCTGGTGCACCATTTGCGTGCCGAGAACGAAGTGCTGAAGAATCAATTGGCAGAAGCCGAAGCGGAGCGCCTGCACCTGCGCCAGTCGATGAACGCCGCCCGCGAGCGTCTCGAGGGTTTGATGGACAAGTTGCCCGAGGATGCCTGAAATGAATGCCGAGCCGAACTTCCTCGACGTCAGGATCATGGGCCGCGAATACCGCGTGGCCTGCACGCCGGAAGAACGCGACGGCCTGCTGGCGGCAGTCGATCTGGTCGACAACAAGATGCGCGAAATCGCCCAGCGCACCAAAAGCACCATCGCCGAGCGCGTCGCCGTCATGGCGGCGCTCAACATCGCGCACGAATATCTGGCCGCCCCGCCGGCAAGCGCGGAAAAAGAAATCGACTATGCAGTTGATACTTCCGACGCAGAGCGTAGAATCAGCGACATGGGAGCGCGGATCGATACCGTGCTTGCGCCCCAGCAGCAACTGGATCTCTAGTTCGCTGTTGATCCCGGCGCCGCCCGCCGAGCGTCCCCTGCGGTGTTTGTTAAGGCCATAGATTCCTTGAACCAATGCTAATTGGCATCGGTTGCGGACCATCGAAACCGCTGTTGCGCACTCTCTTCTTCGAGAGCGCCTGATGCGGGAGGAAAGCAGCCACTCTGGACCCAGGTTCAGGATGCCGGCCTGACGGCACTCGCGGGGGCCATTTTTCTGGATGAGCCGCTCATCGCCCTTGCCTCGAATTACAAGAGCCATGGTGCGGATCGTTGCGGTCAACCTCGGTAATGTCCAAAATACCGGTGCGCTGAACGGCGCGGGATTTTTTCTACTTCGGAAGTCTTTGGCATGGCCATATCGTGGATTGCGGGTTACCTGGCGCTCGGCGCATTTGCAGGCTTTTTTGCCGGCATGCTGGGGATTGGCGGTGGGCTGGTACTGGTGCCCGTGCTGACCCTGATGTTCGCCGCGCAGGCCCAATTCCCGCCAGGCGAAACCTTGCACATGGCGCTCGGCACCTCGATGGCGAGCATCATCTTCACGGCGCTCGCCAGCATCCGAACCCATCATCGCCATGGCGCGATCCTCTGGGATGTCGTCAAGACCATCACGCCCGGCATCCTCGCCGGGACTGCGCTCGGCACGCTGTTCGCGGCGAACGTGCCGGCGCGGCCGCTGGCGGTATTCTTTACCTTTTTCGTCTGTCTGGTCGCCGTGCAGATGGCGCTGAATCTCAAGCCGAAGTCGACACGCGATCTGCCCGGTCGCGCCGGGGTGGCCGGCGTCGGCCTGGGCATCGGCATCCTGTCGTCGCTGGTCGCCATCGGCGGCGGTTCGCTGACGGTGCCGTTCCTGACCTGGTGCAACGTGCGAATCCAGAACGCCATCGGGACTTCCGCCGCCGTCGGCCTGCCGATCGCGCTCGGCGGTACGCTGGGCTATATTTTCAACGGCTGGAGCAATCCGGGCTTGCCGTCCGGCAGCCTGGGTTATGTCTATTTGCCGGCCCTGGCCATTCTGGTGGTGGCGACGATGATGACGGCGCCGTCCGGCGCGCGCATGGCACATCGCCTGCCGGTGGCGACCTTGAAGCGTATCTTCGCGGCACTGTTGATCGTGCTGGCCAGCAAGATGCTGTGGAGCCTGTTCAGCGCCCCTTGAACGCCGGCTTGCGTTTTTCGAGGAAGGCGGCCAGCCCTTCCTTGTAATCTTCGGTATCGAGGAAGGCGAAAGCGGCTGCTTTTTCCTGATCGCTCAAGGGGTGGCCGTTTTGCAGGCGGCGAATCCAATGTTTGTGCCAGCCGGCCACCAATGGGGCACCGGCGCAGATGCGGCGGGCGGTGGCGTAGGCTTCGTCACTGACCTGATGGTCAGGCACGACGCGGGTGACGAGGCCTTTTTCGTAGGCTTCGCTCGCCGTAAGAATCAGACCTTCGAGCAGGATTTCCTTCATCACGGCGGCGCCGGCAAGCTTGAGCAGGCCTGCCATCTCGCCGGGGTACATCGAGAAGCCGAGCCGGTTGATCGGCGCGCCGAAACGGGCTGATTCATTGCAGATGCGCAAGTCGCAGGCAGCGGCGATTTCCAGGCCGCCGCCGATGCAGGCGCCCTGGATCAGGGCCACCGTCGGCAGCGGGGAGTCGGCGATGGCGTCGAGCGCAGCGGCCACCTGCGCGTGATAGTGAAGTGCCTGATCGAGCGTGGCGCGCTTGCTGAGAAACTCTTCGAGATCGCCGCCGGCCGCAAATGCCTCGTTACCGGCACCACGCAGGACGATACAGCGAACGTTGCGGTCGACCGCCAATTCGGCCATATTTTTGGCGAGCTGCTGCCACATCCCGAGATCGATCGCATTCAGCTTGCCGGGATTGTTCAGCGTCAGGGTGGCGATGTCGCCATCGCGGGAGAGATCGACCGTGCTCATCAATTTTTCCGTCGGGTACGCGGTGTCGGCAGCCACTGCCGGTTCTGTCAGGTGTCAGGCCGCTTTGGCTGGCTTGGGGTCCATTTTGAGCAATGCTTCGTGACCGGCGAGCAGATGGTCGTGCATCAGCATTTCCGCCTTGCCGGCATCGCCTGCCTTGATCGCGGCCATGATAGCGCGGTGTTCGTCGAGCGATTGCTGCAGGCGCCCTTCGATCGACAGGGAATGCAGGCGACACAATTTGAGCACCTTGCGCAGATCCTGAATAACCGCAAGCAGGCGGCGGTTACCGGCCAGTTCCTGAATCCGGTGATGGAATTCCTGGTTGGCCTCGAAAAAGGCATCGATGCGGCCATCGCGCGCCGCTGACTCGAGGCGTTCGTGGATGTCGCCCAGCGCCGCGACATCACCCGCCTTGGCGCGCCGCACCGCATCGCCGGCACAGCGCCCTTCGAGCATGGCCATCAACGGGAAAATATCGTCGAGATCCTGACGCGAAATTTCGATGACGTAGCAACCGCGGCGCGGTTTCAGATCGACCAGACCTTCCGAGGCCAGCACCTTGAGTGCCTCGCGCAGCGGCGTTCGCGATATTCCGTACTGTTCGGCGAGCTTCTTCTCGTCGATCCAGTCACCCGGTTTCAATTCGTGGGCAAAGATTCGCTGGCGCAAGCGTTCCGCCACTTCCTGATAAAGCGCGGTAGGTGCAATTCGGGTCATAGTTTTGGTGTGGTCAACGCGGACAGGCCCATACTTTGCAGGCTTGCTTCTGTAATTATGGATACAGTATTATGTCGGACTTGGTATGTCAAGCCGAGTGCGGAGGCGTAGAATTTCCAGTTCCGTATCCGGGTTCTCGGAACAATCGAATCGGCAAGGGGCGCATCATGTCTGAAAAAGTTTTTGATTCCAGCAATCTGGACGCATGGGAGAAAGCGGCGGCAAAGCATTCTCCGGGTGGTGATGCGAAAAATCTGAACTGGATTACACCCGAAGGCCTTGCCGTCAAGCCGCTGTATACGAAGGCCGATGTGGATGGTCTTGAATTTGCCGATACGCTGCCCGGTTTTGCCCCGTATCTGCGCGGGCCGCAGCCGACCATGTATTCAGTCAAGCCGTGGACCATTCGCCAATACGCCGGTTTCTCCACCGCCGAGGCTTCCAACGCCTTCTACCGCAAGGCGCTGGCCGCCGGCGGCCAGGGCGTGTCCGTGGCATTCGACCTGGCGACGCACCGTGGCTACGACTCCGACAATGCGCGCGTCACTGGTGACGTCGGCAAGGCTGGCGTGGCGATTGACTCGGTCGAGGACATGAAGATCCTCTTTGACAGCATCCCGCTCGACAAGATTTCCGTTTCGATGACGATGAATGGCGCCGTGCTGCCGATTCTCGCCGGCTACATCGTCGCCGCCGAAGAGCAGGGCGTCGCGCAGGAGAAGTTGTCGGGCACCATCCAGAACGACATCCTCAAGGAATTCATGGTGCGGAATACTTATATTTATCCGCCCAAGCCGTCGATGAAGATCATCGCCGACATCTTCGGCTACACCGCGCAGCACATGCCGAAGTTCAACTCGATCTCGATTTCCGGTTATCACATTCAGGAAGCCGGTGGCAATCAGGCCATCGAACTGGCCTTCACGCTGGCTGACGGCATGGAGTACGTGCGTACCGGCGTCGCGTCCGGCATGGACGTCGATACCTTCGCCGGCCGTCTGTCCTTCTTCTGGGCGGTCGGCATGAATTTCTATCTGGAAATCGCCAAGATGCGTGCTGGACGTCTGCTCTGGCACCGCATCATGACCGGTTTCAATGCCAAGAGTCCGAAGTCGATGATGCTGCGAACACACAGCCAGACTTCCGGCTGGTCGCTGACCGAGCAGGACCCGTACAACAACGTCGTGCGCACCACCATCGAAGCGATGGCGGCGGTTTTTGGCGGTACCCAGTCGCTGCACACCAACGCGCTCGACGAAGCCATCGCGCTGCCGACCGAGTTCTCGTCGCGTATCGCCCGCAACACCCAGTTGATCATCCAGGAAGAAACCCACATCACCAACGTCGTCGATCCGTGGGCCGGTTCCTACATGATGGAAAAGCTGACCCAGGACATGGCCGACAAGGCCTGGGGCATCATCCAGGAAATCGAGGCGATGGGTGGCATGACCAAGGCCGTCGAATCCGGTTGGGCCAAGATGCAGATTGAGACCTGCGCGGCCGACAAGCAGGCGCGCATTGATTCGGGCAAGGACGTCATCGTTGGCGTCAATAAGTACAAGCTGGCCAAGGAAGACGCCATCGACATTCGCGACATCGACAATCATGCCGTGCGCGACTCGCAGATCGCCCGCCTCAAGCAGATTCGTGCGACGCGTGACGCGGCTGCGGTTTCTGCCGCACTTTCCGCGTTGACCGCGGCGGCCGAGTCGGGCAATGGCAACCTGCTCGACCTGACCGTCAAGGCCATGCGCCTGCGTGCCACGGTCGGCGAAGTGTCGGATGCGCTGGAAAAGATATTCGGTCGTTTCCGCGCCAACAACCAGACCATTTCGGGTGTTTACGGAGGTGTCGTGGAAGGTCAGGAAAGTTGGGAGGCCATCAAGGCCGATATCGCCAGGTTCGCCGAAGAAGAAGGTCGCCGGCCGCGCATCATGATCGCCAAGCTCGGCCAGGACGGCCACGACCGCGGCGCCAAGGTGGTGGCCACGGCCTTCGCCGATCTCGGCTTCGACATCGACATGGGCCCGCTCTTCCAGACGCCGGAAGAGGCCGCCCGCCAGGCCATCGAAAATGACGTGCACGCCATCGGTGTTTCGTCGCTGGCTGCCGGTCACAAGACGCTGCTGCCCGAACTGGTCAAATCACTCAAGGCGCAGGGCGCAGACGACATTATCGTCTTCGCCGGTGGGGTGATTCCGGCGCAGGATTACGATTATCTCTACAACGCCGGCGCCAAGGCCATTTTCGGGCCGGGTACGCGGATCGAGGATTCGGCCGTCAAGGTGCTGGAAGAAATTCGCAAGGCACGCGGCTAAGCCGGAATGAAGTTGAGCGAGGCTCTGGTGTCGGCCCATACGTTTTCGTCCGCCGACCAGTCGCTGGTCGACGGCGTGCTGGCCGGTCAGCGGCGGGCGTTGGCCAAGGCCATCACCTTGATCGAGTCGACGCGCGCCGATCACCAGCAACGGGCGCAGCAGGTGCTCAACATGCTGCTGTCGCAAACCGGCAACGCCATTCGCATCGGCATTTCCGGTGCGCCGGGTGCGGGCAAGTCGACCTTCATCGAGGCGCTCGGCATCTGGCTGATCGAGCAGGGTAAAAAGCTGGCCGTGCTGGCTGTCAACCCGTCTTCATCCGTATCGGGCGGTTCCATTCTGGGCGACAAGACGCGCATGGAGCAGTTGTGCCAGCGCGAAGCAGCCTTCATCCGCCCCAGCCCGTCGGCCGGTTCGCTGGGCGGGGTCGCCGAGAAAACGCGCGAAGCCATGCTGCTTTGCGAGGCAGCGGGCTTCGACGTGATCATTATCGAAACGGTCGGCGTCGGCCAGTCGGAAACGACGGTGGCCGGCATGGTCGATATCTTCTGCCTGCTGCAGCTGCCGAATGCCGGCGATGACTTGCAGGCGATCAAGAAAGGCATCGTCGAGATTGCCGACCTGGTGGTCATCAACAAGGCGGACATCGACCCGCGTGCAACGGCGGTGGTTCGCGCCCAGTGGCGCAATGCGCTGCACATGCTGCGTCCTGCCTCGCCCAACTGGGCGCCGCCGGTCATTGCGCTGAGCGCCCTGCACAAGGAGGGCATCGTCGAATTCTGGGAACAGATCGAGAAATACCAGACCGCCCTGAAGCCGACCGGCGAGTTTGCCGCCAAGCGCCAGCATCAATCGCTGAGCTGGATGTGGCAACTGATCGACTCCGGCCTGCGCCAGTATTTCCGCCACCATCCGCGCGTCCGGCAAAATCTGCCGGCGCTCGTCCAGTCTGTCGAACAGGGCAATACGACCCCGGCCGCTGCCGCCTATGCGCTGCTCGACTATCTGAAACACTGAATCAAGTTACCCGCTCTACCTAGGGAGTATTCTATGCACGACATCATCCGCCAACTGGAAAAAAAGCGCGAAATGGCTCGCCTCGGCGGCGGCCAGAAGCGTATCGAAAGCCAGCACGCCAAAGGCAAGCTGACCGCCCGCGAACGGATCGAGCTGCTGTTCGATCCGGATTCATTCGAGGAATGGGATCTGTTCAAGGAACATCGCTGTACCGATTTCGGCATGGACAAGGCGGAAAAGATTCCCGGTGATGGCGTGGTGATCGGCTATGGCACCATCAATGGACGTCTGGTTTTCGTTTTTTCGCAGGACTTTACCGTCTTTGGCGGCTCGTTGTCGGAAACCCACGCCGAGAAGATCTGCAAGGTCATGGACCATGCGATCAAGGTAGGCGCGCCGGTGATCGGCCTCAATGACTCGGGTGGCGCGCGTATTCAGGAAGGCGTTGCATCGCTGGGCGGCTATGCCGACGTGTTCCAGCGTAACGTAATGGCCTCGGGCGTCGTGCCGCAGATTTCGATGATCATGGGCCCCTGTGCCGGCGGTGCGGTCTACTCGCCGTCGATGACCGATTTCATCTTCATGGTCAAGGATTCGTCCTACATGTTCGTGACCGGTCCGGAAGTGGTCAAGACCGTGACCCACGAGGACGTCACTGCGGAAGAACTGGGCGGCGCCGTGACTCACACCAGCAGGTCCGGGGTGGCCGATCTGGCGTTCGAGAACGACGTCGAGGCCTTGTCCATGCTGCGCCGCTTCATGAATTTCCTGCCGGCCAACAACCGCGAAAAGGCGCCGGCCATGCCGACCAGCGACCCGGTCGACCGCATGGATTATTCGCTCGACACGCTGGTGCCGGATAACGCCAACAAACCGTACGACATGAAGGAATTGATCATCAAGGTGGTCGATGACAACGATTTCTTCGAACTCCAGACTGATTACGCCAAGAACATCCTCATCGGCTTCGGCCGCATGGATGGTCACCCGGTCGGCATCGTCGCCAACCAGCCGCTGGTGCTGGCCGGCTGCCTCGATATCAAGTCGTCGATCAAGGCGGCCCGGTTCGTCCGCTTCTGCGATGCCTTCAATATTCCGGTCGTCACCTTCGTCGATGTGCCGGGCTTCATGCCGGGTACGACGCAGGAGTACGGCGGCATCATCAAGCATGGCGCCAAGCTGCTTTACGCCTACGCCGAATGCACCGTACCCAAGGTCACCATCATCACCCGCAAGGCCTACGGCGGCGCCTATGACGTGATGTCGTCCAAGCACCTGCGCGGCGATGTCAATCTGGCCTGGCCGTCGGCCGAGATCGCCGTCATGGGGCCGAAGGGCGCGGTCGAAATCATCTTCCGCGAAGAGAAGAGCGACCCCGCCAAACTCGCAGGGCGCGAAGCCGAGTACAAGGCCAAATTCGCCAACCCGTTCGTGGCAGGCGCGCGTGGCTTCATCGACGACGTCATCATGCCGCACGCTACGCGCAAGCGCATTGCCCGTTCGCTGGCCATGCTGCGTGACAAGAAACTGGAAAATCCGTGGCGCAAGCACGGCAATATTCCTCTGTAAGCATCAGGGAGAAATAGAAATATGTTCAAGAAGATTCTGATCGCAAACCGGGGCGAAATCGCCTGCCGCGTCATCAAGACCGCACGCAAGATGGGCATCCTGACCGTTGCCGTCTATTCCGAAGCCGACAAGGACGCGTTGCATGTCGACCTGGCTGACGAAGCTGTCTGTATCGGCCCGGCTGCCTCCAAGGAGTCCTACCTGGTTGCCGACAAGATCATTGCCGCCTGCAAGCAGACCGGCGCTGAAGCGGTTCACCCCGGCTACGGCTTCCTGTCGGAGAACTCTGAGTTCTCGCGCCGTCTGGAAGAAGAAGGGGTCAAATTCATTGGTCCGAAGCACTATTCCAGCAGCAAGATGGGGGACAAGATCGAGTCCAAGAAACTGGCGCTCGAAGCTAAAGTCAACACCATTCCGGGCTACAACGAAGCGATTTCCGGCCCGGATGAAGCGGTCAAGATTGCTCAGGGCATCGGCTATCCTGTGATGATCAAGGCTTCGGCAGGCGGCGGTGGCAAGGGGCTGCGCGTTGCGTTCAATGACAAGGAAGCCCATGAAGGTTTCTCGTCCTGCGTCAATGAAGCCAAAAACGCTTTCGGTGATGACCGCGTCTTCATCGAAAAATACGTGCTGGAACCGCGCCACATCGAAATCCAGTTGATCGGCGACTCCTTCGGCAACTACGTGTACCTGAACGAGCGTGATTGCTCGATCCAGCGCCGTCACCAGAAGGTCATCGAAGAGGCGCCGTCGCCCTTCGTCGACCCGGCCATGCGCAAGGCGATGGGCGAGCAGGCGGTTGCCTTGGCCCGCGCCGTGCAATACGAGTCGGCCGGCACAGTCGAGTTCGTGGTCGGCGCCGACAAGAGTTTCTACTTCCTGGAAATGAACACCCGCCTGCAGGTGGAACATCCGGTCACCGAGCTGATCACCGGCGTCGACCTGGTCGAACTGATGATTCGCGTCGCCTACGGCGAAAAACTGCCACTGACGCAGGATCAGGTACAACTGAACGGCTGGTCGATGGAGTGCCGGATCAACGCCGAAGACCCCTTCCGCGGCTTCCTGCCGTCCACCGGCCGTCTGGTGAAGTTCCTGCCGCCCAAGGAGATTCCGGGCCAGGTCCGCGTCGATACCGGTGTCTACGACGGCGGCGAAATCTCGATGTTCTATGATTCGATGATCGCCAAGTTGATCGTGCACGGCGCAACCCGCGAGCAGGCGATTGCCCGCATGCGTGACGCGCTGAACGCCTTCGTGATCCGCGGTATCTCTTCGAACATTCCGTTCCAGGCGGCGCTGATGCAGCATCCGCGCTTCCAGTCCGGCAACTTCAACACTGGTTTCATCGCCGAGGAGTATCCGAAGGGTTTCGACGCCTCGATGGTGCCGCACGACGACCCGGCGCTGCTGGTTTCGGTGGCGGCCTATGTTTACCGTGCCTATACCGATCGCGGCGCTTCCGTGTCCGGTCAGTTGCAGGGTCACGAACGCATCGTCGGCGACCGCTGGATGGTGATTCGCCTGAACCGGGAAGCCAACGAGCACCATCCGGTGACGGCGCGGCCGGTCAGCAGCGGCTATCACATCGAGTACAAGGGCGCGAACTACGAAATTCTTTCCGACTGGAAGCTCGGCGAATCGCTGTTCAACGGCACCTGCAATGGCGAGGAATTCACGCTGCAGGTCGAGCGCCACAAGACCAAGTACAGCCTGTTCCACTGGGGCACCCGCGCCGATTTCATGGTGATGAGCGCCCGTGCCGCCGAACTACTGGCGCTGATGCCGGAGAAACAGGCGCCCGACCTCTCCAAGTTCCTGATGTCTCCGATGCCGGGCCTGCTACGCGAAGTGGCCATCACGGTCGGCCAGGAGGTCAAGGCAGGCGAGAAGCTGGCCGTGATCGAAGCGATGAAGATGGAAAACATCCTCAAGGCTGATCAGGATTGCAAGGTCAAGAAGATTTCGGCAACGGCCGGCGAGAGCCTGACGGTCGATCAGGTCATCATCGAGTTCGAGTGATCAGGTTTTCGCGTCTTCCTCGTCAATTTTGCATGCAAAATTGACGAAGTTGGAACCCCGTTCGATGATTTCGACGGGTATCAGCGCTTCGGTCGATAGTTCGCTGAGTTCCAGGGTGGCGCCAAGACGCGTGCCAGTGTCGGCAGGTACGATCAGCGAATAGGCGGAATGGTTTCTGAACAGGAATGCCGGCACGCGAACCAGCCGGGTGCCTTTCGGGGCGAAGCGTTTCAGATGGCCGGCCTCGACTTCTTCGCCGTACCAGGTCAGCTGCGCCGAGAGCGCCCCGTCGCCATCGCATTGGAGGCTCGACATAATGCCCAGCCGAGGGGTGCCGGCGACGTGTGAGGCAACCAGGCAGGGTGACAGCAGGCGCGTGCCGCCGCTCTTCTTGGCGCGCGTGGCACGGCCATCGACAATGGTCCAGGTTTCACTTTCGACCTTCAGCCGTTTCTTGCTGGTCGGCAATTCGGAAACCTGATCGCGACCGAAAATAGCCATCCTCTGGTAGTTGACCGCACCACCTGAGTCCCCCTGGCCGGGTGCCGGATTGAGGACTTTATTGGTCAGCACGGCGTAAGCATTTTCCGCACCGAAGGCCAGTTCGATCTCGCCGGTATCGTTCGCGCGGCGCTTCTTGCGCAGATAGAGATGTTGTTCGAGGTCCTTGAGCAGGCGGATTGCCGCGGCGGTGGAAAGTGTGCGTCCGAGTTTCAGGGTTTCCGGGGATTCTCCAGCCTCCAGAAGCTTGATGCGCTGGGCAAGCTTGTGCACTGCCGTGCGCATATTGAGGTAAAGCGGGATGCCAGGCGGGAGATCGCTGCCGAAAAGGCGCGACAGGTCAAGCATGTACGCCTTCCGGGTGCCGGGCGCGGTTTCCTGGAAATTGATCAGCTCGCGCCAGCGACTGAAGGCGCGATTGGCTACCGGAAGCTGGATGCCCGTCAGATGATAAGGGTCGATCGCACGAATCAGGAAGGCCCAGGCCAACTGGCCGGAAATGCTCCCCTTGCCGTGACGCGGGAAATCTGCATCGGCGATCGGCTTGCGCGTCAAGCCGTTGGCTTCCGCCGTAGCGAATACCGAAAGAAGCAGATGATCGACCAGCCGCGGGCAGGTTCGGGCCGCGAGAAAATGGCAGTATTGGGCTATCCGGAAAGCCGTCGCGGCGCGGTGCAGCGGCAGGCAGCGGTTCGCGGGGGTGCACTGCGGCACCAACCGCAGGTAGGCGATTCCGAGGCGCGCCCAGAGTTGATGGGTGACCTCAAAGGCCCCCTCTTCATCTGCCGACATCGGCAGGGCCTTGCGGGTAAAACGGTCTTCCATCGCCGCCTGGAACGGAACTGCGGCGGATCGGAACAGGTTGAGGATAGCAACGGCTTGTGCGGCGGGCAGTTCAGCGCCGTCGACCGCCTCGATCTGTTCGAGCATTGCAGAAAAAACCGTTAGCGGCGGTGCCGATGCCAGTTTGTCGAGCCATAGTCTTGTCGACTCGGCATCCGTGCAGGCTGGGGCTATATCGTGGCGCGGTTCTGGCAGGTGAAGCCAATGCATGGCAGACCCTTTCGAATATGCTTGGCTGTGGTGGATTTCGAGCATTATGCGTGCGAAACGCTCGCGTTTGAACATCAATTTTGCCGAACGCAACAATTAATGGCGCGGGCGTTGCCAATCTGCCCAGCGAAATCAGATTCCGATCCGGATGGCTGCTGTCGGGCACGGCGCGACGCAGGCGCCGCAACCAGTGCACGCATCGGTGTCGATTGAGGGCAGCGGTGCGCTACCGATGCGCGGCGCAAAAAGAATGGCGCGCACGTCGCAAAAATCGCCGCAGACGCGGCATTCGACGCCACGTTGTGTCAGGCAGCTCGCATTGATCAGCGCCTTGTAAGGCCACGCGGGCAATCCGTCGCCGGCTAGCGCGAGCGGGCGGCAAGCGGCCGCGCAATCGCCGCAGAAGGTGCATTCACGCTGGCTGAAATCGACGGTCGGATAGCCGCCGTCTCCGCTAACCAGGATTTTTTGCGGACAGGCGCTCAGGCAATCGCCACAGCGCGTGCAGCGGTCGATGAAGTCGCTTTCATGCAGGGCCCAGGGTGGCCGGATTTCGGCTCTCGGGTGCGGTTGACCGCGCAGGAAACCGCGGCGGCTGGCATCGACCATCGCCGCAGACCTATTGCGCCTGCTTCATCTTGTCGATGCCGCCGCGCAGCATCTGGTCGATTTCCGAGCCGGGTTCGACTTGCGGCAGCAAGGCTTCCCAGTAGGCGATGCCCTTCTTGTTGTCGCCGGCTTCCATGGCGGCGGCGCCGGCCAGGAACAGCGCGTGCGGATATTGCGGATCAATTTTCAGTGCGCGTTCGATCAGTTCGCTCGGCTTGCCCTGGAGGCCTTTGCCGTTGGCCATGGCGATGGTTTCCGCATAGCTGGACAGTAGTTCCGGGTCATCGGCGAGCGCTTTTTCGGCCTTGGAATAGGCTTCGACCGCTTCATCGTAACGGCCCATTGTCTTGTAGGAGCGGGCCAGCATCAGCCAGCCTTTCAGGTCGTCGGGGTTGGCCTTCACCTTTTCGGCCAGCCGGGCGACCATTTCATTGATTTTCTCAGCGGTCATTTGTTGTGGCGCCGCTGTTTCCGCCGGGTCCAACGCCTTTGGGTTGCCGAGCATTCCGTAGCCGACCACGGCGAGAATTGGAATCGCGAGTAGGACACCGATGGCCGCTTTCCGGCTCGGACTGTAGTCACCTTGAGTCGAATCGCCCGAATCGGGCTCGACATCTTCGAGCAGCCGACGCTGAAGCTCACGCCTGGCCTGCTCGAAATCGCCCTCGGCCAGCGTGCCATCCGCTTTTTCACGCTCCAGTTCGGCCAGCTGGTCACGGAAAATGGCCAGATTGGCCTGTTTGCGATCTGCCTTTTCCTTGGCCGAACGCAGGCCGAACCACAGTGGCGGCAAAATGAAGGCGGCGGCCACCACGATGAGCAGGGTGGCGTAGATTGCAAACTGGGTCATTTGTTGTCGGCTTCCTTGAGTAGCGCTTCAGCACGGCTGTTCTCGTCGGCGGAGAGCGGCTGGTCGTCGGACATGCGCTTGGCGCGCCGGCGCAGATAGCGCTGCAGGATGAAAAGCCCAAGCAGCATCAGGGCGATCGGGCCGCCCCAGAGCAGCAGCGTGATGCCTTTGACCGGCGGCCGGTAGAGCACGAAATCGCCATAGCGGACGACCATGAAATCGATGATGTCCTTGTCGGACTTGCCTTCCTTGATCATGCCACGGATTTCGCGGCGCAGGTCCTGAGCAAGTTCGGCGTTGGAGTCGGCGATGGTCTGGTTCTGGCAGACCAGGCAGCGCAGTTCTTCGGAAAGGACTTGCAGGCGTTTTTCGGCGACCGGGTCGGCAGCGACGGCGGCTTCGTTGATTTCCGAGGCGATCGTTGCGGTCGACGCGAAAAATGCGGCAAAAATGCCGGCAAGGAGCAGGGCGCGCGGGCTCATTTGTTCAGCTCAGCGAGCAGCGGCATGATCTTCTGGCCGAGGACATCGGGCGAGATCGGGCCGGTGTGCTTCATGCGGATGACGCCGGCCTTGTCGATGACATAGGTTTCCGGTACCCCATAGACGCCATAGTCGATGCCGACCCGGCCATCGAGGTCCATGATGGTCAGCGTGTACGGATCGCCGTGCTGGCTGAGCCAGGCGTTGGCGCGCTGGAAGGCGAGCGTTTTCTCGTCATCGGCCGGCATCTTGCTCATGTCGAAACCACCGTCGCCGCGCACCTCCTTGTAGTTCAGCCCGATCAGCGGGACGTCGGTCTTCTTCGAGAATTCGACCAGCACCGGATGTTCCTGCCGGCACGAGACGCACCACGACGACCAGACATTGAGCAGCCAGACCTTGCCCTGCATGTCCTTGGGGCCGAAGGTCTTGTCCGGCGTCGCCAGGATCTGCAGATTGAAAACTGGCGCCGGCTTGCCGACCAGTGGTGACGGTACGTCGCGCGGGTTCAGGTTGAGCCCGACGGCGAGCAGGGCGACGAGGGCGGCAAAGCCGCCGAGTATCCAGTAATAACGATTCATGCTTGTTGGGTTCCGGCCGGAATTTTGACTGACGCCGCCGCGCGCGCCTTGATGCGATAGCGGCGGTCAAGCATGGCCAGCAAGCCGCCGAGCGCCATCAGCAGACAGCCGCCCCAGATCCAGTTGACAAAGGGTTTGTAATAGACGCGTACCGCCCACTCGCCTTCCGGCTGGTCGCGGTCGATCGGCTCGCCGAGCGAGACATAGACATCGCGCAGGATGCCGGCATCGATCGAGGCCTCGGTCATCGGCATCGTCGAGGAGTGGT
Organism: uncultured beta proteobacterium; assembly: GCA_963741765.1. Taxonomy (GTDB): domain Bacteria; phylum Pseudomonadota; class Gammaproteobacteria; order Burkholderiales; family Rhodocyclaceae; genus Azonexus. The sequence continues at coordinate 96,875 of CAVUJN010000012.1, read as the reverse complement.
AGTTGCGTTTCTCGGGATTCATTTTGCGCAGGAACTTGCCGTTGACGCCAAGATCGAAGTCGCCCTGCGCGGCCAGGTAGTTCGGGCCTTCGACGGCCTTCACGCCATTGAAGGTGAAGTGATAGCCGGAGACATCGACGCTTTCGCCGGGCGCCATCTTGATGTCTTTTTCTTCCTGGAAGCTGCTGACCATGGTGACGCCGACAACGAACACTGCGATCCCGATATGGGCCAGGTGCATGCCGAAGAAGTGGCGCGGCTGCCGGACGGCGGCTGCCAGGAAGGAGCGACCGCCGCGCGTGTGCTGGACGCGTTCAATGAAGTTTAACGCGGCACTGCAGACGATCCACGTTGCCAGCAGCAGGCCGAGCGCGGTCAGCGCTGACCAGGTACCGTAAAGGAGCGGCAGGGCGATAGCAACGATGACGGCGGGAACGATCGCCCAGCGTACGGCACGAGCGATTTCAGCGACCGAGGCTTCCTTCCAGCGGGCGAAGGGAGCGACGCCCATCAGGAACAGGACCGGGGTCATGACCGGCACGAAGACGGCATTGAAATAGGGTGGCCCAACAGAAATCTTGCCAACGCCCAATGCATCGATCAGCAGCGGGTAGAGCGTGCCGAGCAGCACCGTGGCGGCGGCGACGACCAGCAGCACATTGTTGGTGAGCAGCAGCGATTCGCGGGAGACAAGGCTGAAGCGCCCGCCGAGTCCGACCTTGGGCGCCCGCCAGGCGAACAGCGCGAGCGAGGAACCGATGACGGCGACCAGGAAGATCAGGATGAAGATGCCGCGCCGCGGGTCGGTGGCGAAGGCATGGACCGAGGTCAGCACGCCGGACCGGACGAGGAAGGTGCCGAGCAACGACAGCGAGAAGGCCGAAATGGCCAGCAGTACCGTCCAGTTCTTGAAGCTGCCGCGCTTTTCGGTGACTGCCAGCGAGTGGATCAGCGCCGTGCCGATCAGCCAGGGCATGAACGAGGCGTTCTCCACCGGATCCCAGAACCACCAGCCGCCCCAGCCCAGTTCGTAATAGGCCCACCATGAGCCCATGGCGATACCGAGCGTCAGGAAGACCCAGGCGGCCATCGTCCACGGCCGCGACCAGCGCGCCCAGGCCGCGTCGAGCCGCCCGGAAAGCAGCGCCGCGATCGCGAAGGCGAAAGCGACCGAGAAGCCGACGTAACCCATGTAGAGCAGCGGCGGGTGAATGACCAAGCCGAAGTCCTGCAACAATGGATTCAGGTCCTTGCCCTCGGCGGCACCCGGCAGCAGGCGCTCGAAGGGGTTCGAGGTAATCAGGATGAAGAGCAGGAAGCCGAAGGCCACCAGGCCAAGGGTGCCGAGTACCCGGGCGACCATCGGTTCCGGCAATTGCCTGGAGAGCAGCGCGACGGCAAACGCCCACCATGAGAGCATCAGCATCCACAACAGCAGCGAACCTTCATGCCCGCCCCAGACCGCGGCGACGCGGTACTGAATCGGCAACAAGGAGTTGGAATGCTGGGCGACGTAGATCACCGAGAAATCGCTGACAACAAAGGCCTGCACCAGGCAGGCGAAGGAAAAGGTGATCAGCAGCGCCATTGCCGTAGCGGCCGGGCGGGCGACGGCGACCCAGGCCATGCGGTTCTGGTGGGCGCCGAGCAGCGGCAGCGTGCCGAGAACCAGCGCGAGAATGGTCGCCAGAATGAGGGCGAAATGACCAATTTCAGGAATCATGCTCAGTAGCTCGCTTTCGGCTTGTCGCCCGCGGCAGCCCTGGCCTGGGCATCGCCCACCGCCTTGGCCGCTTCCGGCGGCATGTAGTTTTCATCGTGCTTGGCCAGCACCTCGTTGGCGGTGAAGGTGTCGGCGGTGGTCATCTTGCCCTGCGCGACGACGCCTTTGCCTTCCTTGAACAGGTCGGGCAGAATGCCCTTGTAATTGACCGTGATGTCCTTGGCGGTATCGGTGACGATGAAGGCGATGGTGACGCCGTCGGCCTGGCGCTGCAGGCTACCTTCCTTGACCAATCCGCCGATACGGAAGACCTTGCCTTGCGGTGCCTTGCCTTCGGCGACGTCGGTCGGCGAAATGTAAAGGGCGATGTTGCTGTTCAGCGCATTGAGGACGAGCGCGGCGATGATGCCGATAACAGCAAGCGCACCGCCGATCAGAGCGAGTTTCTTGTGACGGGATTTCATTCAGCGGTATTCCTCTGGTCGGCGAGTGAATTGGTGCGTGAATCGGCTCGCAGTTGGCGCTTCAGGCGCGCGATGGTGATCCTTCGATTGCGGGCGACCATGATCGGTTCAATGGTCATGATCAATGCAGTGACACCGAACGAGCCCCAGACATAGAATCCGTAGCCGCCCATGGCGATGAAATCAGAAAAACTGTTCCAGTGGATCATTTTTCACCCCCAGGATTTTTGTCGGCGAGTTCGGCCCTGACCCAGTCGGTGTGACGCTCGCGTTCGAGCATGATGGTGCGCACCCGCATGAAAGCGATGGCGATCGAATACATCCAAAAGCACATCGCCATCAGCAGCATGCCCCACAGCATCGTCGTCGCCATGGAGGACTTGGCTAGATTGACGCTCGAGCCCTGGTGCAGCGTGTTCCACCACTTGACCGAAAAATAGATGATCGGGATGTTGACCACGCCAACCAGCAGCAACAGTCCGCCGGCCTTGTCGGCCCGGCGCTGGTCGTCGATCGCTGCGGTCAACGCCATGTAGCCGATGTAAAGGAAGAGCAGGATCAGTTCGGACGTCAGGCGCGCGTCCCACACCCACCACGCGCCCCACATCGGCTTGCCCCACAGGGCGCCGGTCCATAGCGACAGGAAAGCCATCAGCGCGCCGGTCGGCGCCAGCGCCTGGGCCATCATGCCCGACAGGCGGGTGTTGAAGGCGAGGCCGATGGCCGCCCAGAAGGCCATCACTAGATAGATGAACATCGACATCCACGAAGCCGGGACGTGGATGAAAATGATTCGGTAGCCCTCGCCCTGCTGGAAATCGGTTGGCGCGACCAGCATGCCGAGCCACAGGCCGGCGAGCCCGAAGAGGACCGAGACGGCGACGAAGTAGGGAATCAGCGCGCCGGCCAGCGGGTAAAAGGTGGCCGGCGAAGCGAAGCGGTAGAGATTGAAGCGGTCTTTCATTCGAGGGCGATCTTCAAGGCAGCGGCCGCAGCCCAGGGGGCGAAGCCAAGTGAGGCAAAAGTGATTGCGGCTAGCAGGGAGAGATGACCTTCCCCCCCGAGACCGGTCACCGTCGCATCCACTGCGCCAGCGCCGAATATTAACACTGGTATGTAGAGCGGCAGAACCAGCAACGAAAGCAGCACGCCGCCACCGCGCAGTCCGAGGGTCAGCGCGGCACCGATGGCGCCGATACCGGATAGCGCCGGCGTGCCGATCAGGATCGCAACGGTCAGAATGATCAGGGCGTCACTCGAAAGATCGAACTGGATGCCGAGCACCGGCGCAATCAGCGCCAGCGGCAGGCCGGAAACCAGCCAGTGAGCGATCACTTTCCCGGTGACGACCAGCCCGAGGGGGTGCGGAGCCAGCGCCAGTTGCTCCAGCGTACCATCGCGATGGTCGTCGGCGAACAGCCGCGGCAATGACAGCATGGTGGCGAGCAGCGCGGCGACCCACAGCACGCCGGGCGCCAGCTTGCGCAGCAGGTCGGGTTCCGGACCGACGCCGAGCGGAAAGAGGCTGACGACGATGATGAAGAAAAACAGCGCCGAGACGATGTCGGCCTGCCGGCGCATGGCCAGCCGGAGATCGCGCCCGATGACTGCGGTGATGATCCTGAACATCAGGCGAGGCGCAATTCGCGGATGGTTCCGGCCGGGATATCGACCGGCTGGTGCGTTGTCATCACGGCCAGGCCGCCGCGTTGCAGATGGCCGGAAATGATGCCCGCCAGCCAGTCGACCGCAGCACTGTCGAGCGCGACGAAGGGTTCGTCGAGAATCCACAGCGGGCGTTTTTCCTTGACCAGCCGGGCCAGTGCGACGCGCCGCTTTTGCCCCTGCGACAGGTATTTGCAGGCCAGATCCTCGCGGCCGGCGAGTCCGACCTGCTCCAGCGCATCGAGCGCATCGTCCTCGGAGAGTTCCTCGTCGGCCAGGCGGGCGGCGGCGAGCAGGTTTTCAAGCGGAGTCAGTTCTTCCTTGATCGCGTTCAGGTGCCCGAGATAGCAGAGGTCGGCGCGAAATTCGTCGGCCAGCGCCTTGATCGGCTCGCCCTTCCAGCGGATTTCGCCGGCTTCAGGCGGCAGCAGGCCGATCAGCATGCGAAGCAGGCTGGTTTTGCCCGAGCCGTTGCGGCCCTGCAGATACAACAGTTCTCCGGCCTCCAGCCGAAAGCCAAGGCCTGCGAACAGGCGGCGCTCGCCGCGCACGCATTCCAGATTGTCAGCTTCGAGCATGGAAAAAACCGAGAAAAATCAGTGCCAAATTATGAACGCGCAAGTGTATCGGCAGATTGACCGGAATCAAACAAACGCGGGCGGGAATGGACAGGAATGGGCAGGCGTCATGCACCCCTGCCGACACTTTCATCGGGTGCGCTTACCAGTAGCGGACTTTGCCGGTGTCGACGTGGACGAACTTGTCGCGCGGGTAGAAGCCGACGCCGCCAATGTTTTGCGACTTGGCGGCATCGCGCAGGTCGGAAAGCGCGATACCGGGAATCCGGACATCGATGGCCTTGCCGCTCATGTGCAGGCTCTGGCGGGCGACCCCGCCACCGCGTGTGCTGCGCAGTTTCGAGTTGGTGGTGGCACAACGGAAGCCGGATATGACCTGAAGCGGCTGGTCGCTGCCCAGTTCCTGGCGGGTCTTGAACAACAGGTCGAACAGTTGCGGGTCGATTTTGCCGACCTCGCCTGAATAATGGTCGCGCAGGAAATGGTTGAGCGTGTTCAGGGCGTCGGGGACATAGTGGTTGCCGATCGCGAAGACCACGGAAATCTGTTCGCCGGTATGCGTGTGATCAAAGTCGAGGCTGCGCGCGCCGGGCAACGAGGCGAGTGCTGGTCTTGCAAACGGCAGTACGGCACCGGCTAGGGTCAGGCGTGCTGCCTGGCTGAGAAAAAGGCGGCGCGAGTGTTTCTGGGGATTCGACATTGCTGGAGACTTAAGAAGCTAATTCCTTGATTCTACAATAATTTCACTCTGATTGAAAGCCTGGCGGCCGCGCGAGTGCTGGCGCAGGGCTTCATCGAGGACCTTGTCATGCCCGTAGATATCCGGGAAAAAATGAACCTTTCCGTTCCTGACGGCCGCTGTGCTGTAGGCAATGACCACCGGGAATGGTTCCGGCAGGCGCAATGTCGTGGACTTGCCCTTGGTCATCGCCTGGACGATACGTTCTTCGGTCCATTCCGGCTCGTCGGCCAGGATGAATTTGGCCAGTTCCACGGGTGCTTCGACGCGGATGCAGCCGTGGCTGAAATCGCGGCGGTCGCGCTTGAAGAGTTGCGGGGTCGGTGTGTGATGGAGATAGATGTTGTCGCTGTTGGGAAAGACGAACTTGATGTCGCCCAGGGCATTCCTGGCACCCGGCCTCTGGCGGATGCGCATTTCGCCGCGCTGGACGGCGTCGAGATTCTCCCCGGAAAAGCTGCTGTTTGCCTTGCCGTCACGACCGACGAATTCGAAGCCCTGCTGGTCGAAGTAGGCCGGTTCGCGACGCAGCTTGGGCAGCGTTTCGCCCCTGATGATCGACGGTGGAATGTTCCAGTACGGGCTGAATTCGATGTACTGCATTTCGGCCTCGAAGATCGGCGTGCGGGTTTTTCTGGCATTGCCGACGATCACGTTCATCGCTACCTTCATCTCGAAATTGCCGTCTCGAATCTCGTAGGCGCGCAGCATGAATTCCGGAACATTGACGATGATGGCCCGTGCCGCCTGCGGCAGCCGCGTCCAGCGCAGGCGTTCAAGCGCCAGTTCGAGCTGCCGGACGCGGACAGCCGGCGCGATGTTCAGCTGTTCGAGAGTGCCTTTGCCGATCACGCCGTCCGGTGCCAGGCCATGCCGTTCCTGAAATGCGCGAACGGCTTCGGCGAGCCCGCCCTCATAGCGTGGCGGCAGCGTGGCGTCGGCGGGCAGGTCACCGAGCAGGCGCAGGCGCTGGCCAAGAACCGGCAGGTTGACATAAGCCTGGCCGGGCGAGAGTTTTCCGTCGGCCGGCAGCGGCAATGGCGCGCGCCAGGCCGGGTTGCCCGCCAGCTTCCGATAGCGGGCGAGCGCGTCCTGCAGGTCAAGGTATTGTGCGAAGGGGGGCGCGGCCCGACGTGCCGTTTCCGTCAGGCGGCCATTGACGATCGCCGACAGCAGCAGCGCATCCGGGTCGAACCCGGGAGGCGATGCGGGCGTATAGTCACCAGCCAGTTGTTGCGGGTCGACACGGCCCGAATGCAGGTCATGCAGATAGCGCCGCGTCGCTGAAGTCAGCGCCTGGTCGAGTTGGGCGATCCGGTCGTCGGATTGCAGGAGATTGCCGGATGCGTTTTCGACGGCGTTGCGCAAGTGCTCGGCCTCATAATCGCTGGCTTCCAGGCCATCATCGGCGGCATTGGTCAACAGCTTGATTGCCTCATGGGCAGCGTCTGTCGGCCGTCCATAGCTGAACCAACTTGGTGTGTCGGCAAGCGCAGCCGGTGCGGCACCAACGACCCACGCGATGATCAGGCCGGCCAGCGACAAATGCCATTTGTCGAGTTTTCGGGGCAAGGATGATGCAGGTATCGGCATTGGTGACATGAAGTTCTGGTGGATATGTTTCGTCAGCATTATGTACCATTGGACAACTGTTCAGACAGCCAGCGGTGTCGGGCGTGAACGCCAGGTCGTATGATAGTGGTCCTGATTCAGGTAGTTGAGAATTCAACGTGTTGCAAAGCTTTCATCCCATTCTTTCGGTACTTCTTGGTGCGCCGCTGACGGCGATACTCGCTTGTCGCCGCAGCGTTGCGGGGGCGCGCACGTGATATCGGCCGGGTTGTTGAGAGTTCGGGCAAAACTTGGCGCCGGCAGCCTCGAAGCTATCGAGGTCGATCTCCAGCGCCCGGCGGTGACGAAATTGTTTCACGGTCGTTCACCTGAAGTGGTGGTCAAGCTTGTACCCAGTCTGTACACGATCTGTGCGCAGGCCCAGACGGTCGCCGCATGCACCGCGCTGGCCTTGGCGGCGGATGAACCGTTGCCGGCGGTGGATGATGCATCCTTGTGGATCGAGACCCTGCACGAAAACCTTTGGCGCCTGTTGCTCGACTGGCCGCCAGCGCTCGGCTTGCCGCCGGCGCAGGCGGAATTCATTACCTGGCGGACGACGCGCCTTGGTGGGAATTGTGCCGAACAAACGCGCAGGCTGCTCGACGACACGTTGTACGAGCTGGCGGAAAAAGGCCTCGAAAAGCTGGTCGACCGTGACAGTCAGGTCGATGCTGCCCGCGCGGCGCCCGGTCTGGCACCGGAGGATTGGCTTGGTGCCTGGCGCGACACCGGTGAACCGCCGATGGTGCGGTTGGCGAAGCCGTCGCTGCGTGCTGCCTATCAGGCTCGGATCGACGACGTGGAGCGCTCCGTTGCGGCGTTGTTGACCGGGGCACGCTTTCCACTCGCCAGTGCCGGGGGTGGCGGATGGGGTGTGGCGCAGACGCATACGGCGCGTGGCATTCTGACTCACGCGGTACATCTGGATGCCGGTAAAGTAGTGAGTTATCGGGTCCGGGCGCCAACCGACGCCTTTTTTTCCGATGCCGCCACACTTTCGAGCCTGCTGGAAACGCGGCGGTTCGGCTCGCTGGAGGAAGCGCGCCAGGTTCTGGTGCAAGCTATCCTCGCACTCGATCCCTGCGTGCCTTATGAACTGGAGCTGAGCGATGCATGAAATGTCGCTCGCCGAGGGCGTTCTGCAACTGGTCGAAGAAACCGCGATGCGCGAAAAGGCGCAACGGGTTAAGCTGGTCGTGTTGGAGATTGGCCGATTGTCGTCGGTCGAGCCGGACGCGATGAGATTCTGCTTCGAGGCCGTGACGAATGGCGGTATCGCTCAGGGCGCGGCGCTGGAAATCATCGACATGCCCGGCGAAGGCTGGTGCATGGCCTGTTCGAGAAAGGTGCCGATGGAGGCGTCGTACGATGCCTGTCCGCATTGTGGCAGTTATCAGGTGCAAGCGACCGGCGGTATGGAGATGCGGGTCAAGGAAATTGAAATCGAATAGGAGCGGGTGGCATGTGTACAGTATGCGGTTGCGGCGCGGGTGAGGTGAGGGTCGAGGGGGCGGTGCCCGAGGGTTCGCACGAACATACCCATGTTCATGAGGACGGAACGGTACACAGCCACGCCCATGGCCACGATCATGCGCATACCCATCGGCATGCCGATGGCAGCGAGCATAGCCACCCCCATGACCATGAGGGTGAACACGCCCATCCGCATGAACACGCCCACCGCCACGAAGATGCCGGCGCCGGCGCGCTCGATTACGGCACCGGGGCGGCCCGCGCCCATGCGCCAGGGATGAGCCAGGCGCGCATGGTACAGATCGAGCAGGATATCCTCGCCAAAAACGATGCCTACGCGACGGCCAACCGGCAGCGCTTCGACGAGTGCGGCATCCTGGCGCTGAACCTGGTATCAAGCCCCGGTTCGGGCAAGACCGCGCTGCTCGTCAGGACCATCGAGTTGCTGAAGGAAAGGGTCAAGATCAGCGTCGTCGAAGGCGACCAGCAGACCTCCAACGATGCCGAGCGCATCCGCGCTACCGGCGTCGTCGCGCTGCAGATCAATACCGGAAAGGGCTGTCACCTTGACGGCCACATGGTCGGTCATGCGCTGGAGCGCCTGCAGCCCGCCGACGAATCGCTGTTCCTGATCGAGAATGTTGGCAATCTGGTCTGTCCGGCCGCCTTCGATCTCGGCGAGCAGCACAAGGTTGCCATCCTTTCGGTGACCGAGGGCGAAGACAAGCCGCTCAAATATCCGGACATGTTCCGCGCCGCCGATGTGATGCTGCTCAACAAGTGCGATCTGCTGCCCTACCTCGAATTCGATGCCGATCTGGCCGAAGCCAATGCGTTGCGTGTCAATCCGAAACTGAAGGTGTTCCGCGTTTCGGCAACCAGTGGCGAAGGCCTGGCTGAATGGGTGTCGTGGGTCGAGGCCGGACTGGCGGCGCAGCGCGGCAAGCGATCCGAAACGGTCGCTGCGCTGAAGCGGCGGGTCGCCGAGTTGGAGCGTCAACTGGCTGGAAGCTGATTGGCCGGGAAATGACCGGCCGGCAAATCACCGTTCGCGGCCTTGTGCAGGGCGTCGGCTTTCGCCCCTACATCTGGCGGCTGGCCAACGAACTTGACCTGCGGGGCTGGGTTCGGAACGACGGGGCCGGGGTGACGATTGCGGTCGACGGCCAAAACGTGCCGGAATTCCTGTCTCGCCTGCCTAACGAGGTGCCGCGTCTGGCGCGCATCGACCACATCGAGTCTGCCGTTGCCGAGGTCGCTGGTGACGGCTTCGCGATCATCGATAGCGCGGCCGGTGAGGTGGCAACCGCCATCGGCCCCGATGCGGCGATCTGCCCGGACTGCATCGCCGATATCTGCGATCCAGACAATCGCCGCTGGCGCTATGCCTTCACCACCTGTACCCACTGCGGGCCGCGTTATACGGTCAGCAGGCGCATTCCCTACGACCGGGCGCAGACCAGCCTGGCCGGGTTCCCGCTATGCCCGGCCTGCCATGCGGAATACACCGCTCCGGTCGACCGTCGCTTCCATGCCGAAACCACCTGCTGTCCCGAATGTGGTCCGCGACTCACCTTGCTCGATGCGACGGGTCAGCCGCTTGCCGGCGACCCGATCGCCGAAACATTGCGTCTGCTGCGTGGCGGCAAGATCGTTGCAATCAAGGGGCTGGGCGGCTTCCACCTGGCCTGCGATGCACGCAATGCCGAGGTCGTCGCCGAATTGCGCCGGCGCAAGCAGCGCGAAGAAAAACCCTTCGCCGTCATGGGGCTGAATGTGGCGTCGCTGGCCGGGCATGCACGAATCGCATCGGCCGAGCGGGCATTGCTGGAGGGCGTCGAGGCGCCCATCGTGCTTTGCCAGAAGGCCGGCGACGAGTTGTCGGGAATCGCGCCCGGGCTGGCCTGGCTCGGCGTCATGGTGCCGGCGACTCCACTGCATCTGCTGCTCTGGCACGAAGCGTTCGCGCGCCCGCCAGGAACCGGCTGGCTGGCCGAGCCCAGCGATTTGCTGCTGGTCATGACAAGCGCCAATCCGCACGGCGAGGCGCTGGTCGTCGGCAATGACGAGGCGCTGGCGCGTTTGGGCGGCATTGCCGACGCCCTGCTGGTCCATGATCGCGAGATCGTCGTCCGCTGCGACGATTCGGTGCTGCATGCCGGCCCCGCCTTCATCCGCCGGGCACGCGGCTATACCCCGGTCCCGATTCCACTGGCCAGCGATGGGCCGATTGTGCTGGCGCTCGGGGCTTATCTGAAGAACAGCATTTGCGTTCTGAAAGGCCAGGAGGCCTTTCTCTCGCAGCATATCGGCAGCCTCGACAACGCTTCGACTGTCGGTTTCCTTGAAGAAACCGTCGCCCACTTGTTGGCCATTCTCGATGTCACACCGGACCTGATCGCCCATGATCTTCATCCGGATTTCCAGTCGACCCTGCTGGCGCAACGCCTGGCCGCCGAATTGGGCATCCCGGCCATCGGCGTCGGCCACCACCATGCCCATATTGCCGCGATCTGTGCCGAGCACCGGCTCGACGAGCCGGTGCTCGGCTTGGCGCTCGATGGCGTCGGACTGGGGCCGGATGGCGGATTGTGGGGTGGTGAATTGCTGTACGTCGCCGCCGGGCAATGCCGGCGCCTCGGCCATCTGCTGCCGCTGGCCCTGCCGGGGGGCGACCGCGCGGCGCGCGAACCGTGGCGGATGGCGGCGAGCGCCCTCGCTGCCTGCGGTCGCCAGGGGGAAATCGCCACATTCATCGCTCGTCGCTACCCGGGGCATGACGGTGAGCGTCTGGCAATGATGCTCGAACGGCAGATCAATTGCCCGCCGACCAGCAGTCTTGGTCGGCTGTTCGACGCAGCAGCCGGCCTGCTCGGCTTGCGTGCCGAGGCGCGTTACGAAGGGCAGGCGGCGATGGAACTCGAAGGGCTGGCCGCTGCGTATGGGGCTGTCGCCCCCTTGCAGGATGGCATGCGCCTGTGTGATGGAATCGCCGATTTCACGCCACTGCTTTCACGGCTGGCGGATTGCGCCGACGCGCCCTATGGTGCGGCGCTGTTTCACGCCACCGTCGCTTCGGGCCTCGCTGATTGGGCGAACGTTGCGGTCGACCGCGAAAAAGTGGCAAAAACTGTCGTGGGCGGCGGTTGCGCGATGAACGCCATCCTGATGGCAGCCTTGCGCCGCCACTTTGAGGCTCGCGGAGTGATGCTGTTCGAGGCTCGCCTGGCACCGCCGAACGACGGCGGGTTGGCACTTGGTCAGGGCTCGGTTGCGCGCGGCACGCGAAATGTCTGGTAGTTTACGTTTGAGTTGTGTTGCCGATATCGTCGGGTGGCGTGGCGCGCAAACCGTTTGATCTGGCGCAATGCTTTCCATGAATCCGGGCGCGACACTCGCCTTTCACTGTTATTGGACAATCTGCACATCGTGAATGCTTGCATAGCCGACTATCGAGACAAGGGCAAATCGGGCGCCTGCCGGATGAACTCAGCGGGGCGCACCTGATGTGCCTGTCGATTCCCATGCAGGTCAAGGAGTGGCAGGGCGACGGTGAATTCGCCTGGGTCGAACGTCCCGGTCGCCGCGAGTGTGTCAATATGATGCTGGTTGGGGCGCAGCCGGTCGGTACATGGCTGCTGACTTCCATGGGCTTGGCGCGAGACGTGCTGGAATCCGAACAGTTGGCGCAGATCGAGGATGCGCTGGCCGCGCTGGCCGCGTCGCTCGATGGCACCTATGATCCGGGACAGCATTTCCATGATTTGCCACAAATCTGATCGCAATATGTACCCCATGACCAACGAGGTGCGCTGATGTGTCTGGCAATTCCTGCCCAAGTTGTTGAACTGCGCGCTGGCGACAATGCGCTGGTCGATCTGGCTGGTGTGCGCAAGGAGATTTCGCTGGCGCTGGTGGATGGCGTTGCGGTCGGTGACTATGTGATCGTCCATGTCGGCTACGCGCTGAACAAGCTCGATCCCGAGGAGGCGGCAAAAACCTTGGCGCTTTTCGCCGAAATCGGCCAGCTCGACACGGACCAGATGGTTCATTGATGAAATACATCGACGAGTTTCGTGACGGCGAGCTTGCACACGGCTTGTCTCAAGCCATCCGGCGCGAGGCGGCGCCGGATCGCAGCTACCATTTCATGGAATTCTGCGGCGGACACACGCATGCAATTTCCCGCTACGGCCTTGCCGACCTGCTGCCGCCCAATGTCGAAATGATCCATGGTCCGGGCTGCCCGGTTTGCGTGCTGCCCATCGGGCGCGTCGATCAGGCGATCAGGCTGGCCCTCGACAACGACGTCATCCTTTGTGCCTACGGCGACTGCCTGCGGGTGCCAGCTTCCGGGGGGCTGTCGCTGCTGCGCGCCAAGGCGAATGGCGGCGACATTCGCATGGTTTATTCGAGTGCCGATGCTGTGGAACTGGCGCGCAAGCATTCCGACCGCCAGGTTGTGTTCTTCGCCATCGGCTTTGAGACCACGACACCGCCGACGGCAGTAGCCATCAAGCAGACGCTCGCCCTTGGCTTGAAGAATTTCTCGGTATTGTGCTGCCATGTGCTGACGCCGCCGGCGATGATGGCGATCCTGAACGCGCCTGAACGAATTGCCATCGAAGGCTTCGTCGGCCCGGCGCATGTGTCCACAGTCATCGGCAGCAGGCCTTACGAGCCATTCGCGCAGCAGTTTGGCAAGCCGGTCGTCATCGCCGGCTTCGAGCCGCTGGATGTCCTGCAGGCGATCCGGATGCTGGTTCGCCAGGTGAACGACGGGCGTGCCGAGGTTGAAAATGAATTCACTCGAGCCGTAGACCGCGACGGAAACCTCAAGGCACAGGCGCTGGTCGACGAGGTCTTCGAGCTGCGTGAAACCTTCGAGTGGCGGGGACTGGGCGTTCTGCCGGACTCAGCCTTGCGCCTGCGCCCGGCATTTGCCGAGTTCGACGCCGAATTGCGTTTCGCCAGCGCATATCGAGCGGTAGATGATCATAAAAGCTGCGAATGTGCAGCGATCTTGCGCGGATTGAAGCGCCCCAAGGAATGCAAGCTGTTTGGCAACGTGTGCACGCCGGAAAGCCCGGTCGGCTCCTGCATGGTGAGTTCCGAAGGCGCCTGTGCCGCGCATTACACCTATGGCCGTTATCGCGATGCGTGACTACACCCGACCGCTGGATCTGAAAACTGGCCGGGTCGAGATGGCACACGGTGCTGGCGGCCGGGCGATGGCCCATCTGATCGACGAATTGTTCGCGCGCCGTCTCGACAATGAGTGGCTGGCCCAGGGCGATGACGGCGCCGTCTTGCCCGCGCTGGAGGCAGGTTAACTGGTCATGGCCACGGATAGCCATGTGGTGTCGCCGCTGTTCTTTCCCGGTGGCGACATCGGCTGTCTCGCTGTACATGGAACGATCAACGACGTGGCGGTGATGGGCGCCAAGCCACTCTGGCTTTCTGCCGCCTTCATCCTTGAAGAGGGGTTTCCGCTGGGCGATCTGGCGCGCATCGTCGACAGTATGGCATTGGCCGCAAAACAGGCGGGCGTGCCGGTCGTGACCGGCGACACCAAGGTGGTCGAGCGCGGCAAAGGTGACGGGGTGTTCATCACGACCACCGGCGTCGGTGTGTTGCCGGCTGGGCGCGAACTCTCGGGGCGGCGGGCGCGGCCGGGCGACGCGATCCTGGTTTCGGGAACGCTTGGCGATCATGGCATGGCCATCATGGCCGTTCGCGACAACCTCGGCTTCGAGTCGCCTATCGTGTCGGATACCGCAGCATTGCATGGTCTGATTGACTTGCTGTTGGAGTGTACGGCCGACCTCCGTGTCCTGCGCGACCCGACGCGCGGCGGTCTGGCGACGACGCTCAACGAGATCGCCAAGCAATCTGGAGTCGGCGTGATGCTTCAGGAAAAGACACTGCCAATCAACCCGCTGGTTGCAGCTGCCTGCGAATTTCTCGGGCTGGATCCGCTTTATGTTGCCAACGAAGGTAAACTGGTGGCGATCTGCGCCGAAAAAGACGCTGCAGCGCTGCTTTCTGTCATGCGCGCGCATCCTCTTGGCGCCAATGCGGCGATAATCGGAACGGTGCATGATGACTCTCATCATTTCGTTCAGATGGCGACCGCGCTCGGCGGAAAACGGATCGTCGACTGGCTGACGGGCGACCAGCTCCCGCGCATCTGCTAAATCCGTATTCTCTTGTAGCGAGGATAGCTGCATGGACCGCTTCACAATTTCCCTCGATGAATCACTGGCTGGTCAATTCGACGAACTGATCAGCGCCCGGGGCTACAGCAACCGGTCCGAAGCAGTACGTGACCTGATTCGCGGTGCGATCGAGAGCGATCGCCAGCGGGCAGTGCCCAGCGGTTACTGCGTTGCCAACCTTTCATATGTCTATAACCACCACACCCGGGAACTGGCCGAACGCCTGACCGCGATCCAGCACGACCATCACGATCTGACGGTGGCCGCGATGCACGTCCATCTGGATCACGAAAACTGTCTCGAATCGGTGATCCTGCGCGGAAAGACCGACGTGGTGGTGCGCTTTTCGCAACGCCTGATGGCAGAAAGCGGCGTCCGGCATGGCCAGTTCAACGTCGTCGCCGTCGAGCCCGCACAACGCCATACGCATGGCGAGAGCGATTCAAAGCACATTCACTATCGTCCCTCGCGGTGAGTCCAGGTTGTACCCGATTGTGCATGACGCCGCTTTCCGACGTGGCGTGCGTATGATAAATTTAAAAAAAATCATGCAACCACGCCGGGGGCGTTTGTGGGCGACTGGACATCACTGCTGATCCTGACTTTCGTGCTTGGCATGAAGCACGGTTTCGATGCCGACCATCTGGCGACCATCGACGGCCTGACGCGCTTTAACGCGCGAACGCGGCCGCAACTGGCGCGCTATTGCGGAACGCTGTTTTCGCTTGGGCATGGCGCCGTGGTGCTGGCGATCGCGCTCGGCGTATCGGGTATCGCAAGCCAGTGGGCAGTTCCCGAGTGGTTCGGGATTCTTGGGTCGCTGATTTCGATCGCTTTCCTGGTGACCTTGGGCGGTCTCAATCTGGCTGCAGTCTTGCGTGCCGGGCCGGACGAGGTGGTGCAGCCAGTCGGACTCAAGGGGCGCTTGCTCGGCAACTTGCGCCATGCTTCGCATCCGGCGCTGATCGCCTTGGTTGGCGCGCTTTTCGCGCTCTCGTTCGATACTTTGTCCCAGGCGGCTTTTTTTGCCCTGACCGCAACGCAGTTCGGTGGCTGGGAGCATGCTCTAGTACTCGCCTTGCTGTTCATGCTCGGCATGCTATTGACCGACGGCATCAACGGGTTGTGGATCGCACGCCTGATCGCCCGGGCCGATCAGGTAGCGCTGGTTGCCTCGCGGGTCATGGGGTTGGTGGTTTCCGGCATCAGCTTGCTGGTTGCCGCCTTCGGCATGGCGAAATTGCTGTCGCCGGCTGTCGATGCCTGGAGCGAGGGCAAGGAGCTGGGCTTTGGTTTTCTACTGGTGGCGATCATCGCCCTCAGCTTTCTTGCTGCGCTCCGTTTGACGCGCCGACCGTCGCCGGCCTGATCTAAAGTTGCAGCTTGCGATTCGACGCAATTATTTTCGACGGCGGCACGAACCTTTAGTTTGGCCTTTGCACATTGCTCCGGGTGCTTGGAATTCTTGATTACGTTTTGCCGTGCTTCGCGCTTTCCGGTAATCTGCAACGTTTTCCCCACAGCAGAAAGTCAGAGGAAATTTCGTGGAAAAGGATCTGCGCGAAGCCGCGCTTGAATACCATCGCCTGCCGACTCCGGGCAAGATTTCTATCCGCCCGACCAAGGGGCTGACCAACCAGCGCGACCTCGCCCTGGCCTATTCGCCGGGCGTTGCTGCGGCTTGCGACGCGATTGTCGAAGACCCGGCGACCGCCGCTGAACTGACTTCGCGCGCCAATCTGGTTGGCGTGATCACAAACGGTACCGCAGTGCTCGGCCTCGGCAATATTGGCCCGCTCGCTGCCAAGCCGGTCATGGAGGGCAAGGGTTGCCTGTTCAAGAAGTTCGCCGGAATTGACGTTTTCGACATCGAACTGGCAGAGAACGATCCGGATCGGCTGATCGACATGATCGCCGCCATGGAGCCGACGCTGGGCGGCATCAACCTCGAAGACATCAAGGCGCCTGAGTGTTTCTACATCGAGGAGAAGCTCAAGGAACGGATGAATATCCCCGTCTTCCACGACGATCAGCACGGCACGGCGATTATTTCGGCGGCTGCGATGCTGAACGGTCTGAAGGTGGTGGGGAAGAAGATCGACGAGATCAAGGTGGTCTGTTCGGGTGCCGGTGCGGCTGCCATATCCTGTTTGAACCTGTGGTGCGATCTCGGCGTCAAGCGTGAGAACATCACCGTCTGCGATTCCAAGGGTGTCATCTATGTCGGTCGCGAAGCGAACATGGAGGCCACCAAGGCGCGCTATGCCCGCGAAACCGAAAATCGTACCCTGGGAGATGCGATGGCCGGTGCCGATGTATTTCTCGGGCTTTCCGCAGCAGGTGTGTTGAAGCCGGATATGGTCGCCGCGATGGGCGAAAAACCGATGGTATTCGCGCTCGCCAACCCGACGCCGGAAATCATGCCGGAACTGGCGCGGGCGGTGCGCCCGGATGTCATCATCGCTACCGGCCGTTCGGATTATGTGAACCAGGTCAACAACGTCCTGTGCTTCCCGTTCATTTTCCGCGGCGCGCTCGATGTCGGCGCCACGCGCATCACCGAAGAAATGAAGATGGCCAGCGTCCGGGCCATCGCAGAACTGGCCGAAGCCGAGGTCACCGATGAGGTTGCCATGGCCTATCCCGGCCACGAGTTGTCCTTTGGCCCGGAATATCTGATCCCGAAACCGTTTGACCCGCGCCTGATCGTCAAGATTGCTCCGGCCGTCGCGCAGGCGGCCATTGATTCCGGCGTCGCGACGCGACCGATTTCTGACTGGGATGCCTACCGCGCCAAGCTCTCCGAATTCGTTTATCACACCGGGGTCGGCATGCGCGTCATCTTCCAGGCCGCACGCCAGGCCCAGGGTGGCAAGCGCATCATTTTTGCCGAAGGCGAAGATGAGCGCGTATTGCGCGCCACTCAGGTCGTCATCGAGGAAAAATTTGCCCGTCCGATCCTGATCGGCCGCCCGCCGGTCATCGAACATCGCCTCGAAAAAGCCAACCTGCGCATCCGGCCCGGCATCGATTTCGATATCGTCAATCCCGAGTCCGACGAACGCTACCGTGAATGCTGGACGGAGTATCACAAGCTCATGGTCCGTCATGGCGTGACGCCAGCGATCGCCAAGGAGGCCATGCGGCGCAAGCCGACCCTGATCGGCGCAATGCTGCTCAAGCTTGGCTACGCCGACGGCCTGCTCTGCGGCATGACCGGACAGTACAGCCGCCATCTGGCGGTGATCAACGAGGTCATCGGCAAGCGTCAGGATGTCAACACGCTGGCCGCGATGAACTACCTGATGTTGCCGGGACGCTCGCTGTTCATCTGCGACACGCATATCAACGAGAACCCGAGCGCCGAGGAAATTGCCGAAATGACCCAGATGGCGGCCGAGCAGGTCAGGCGCTTCGGCATCCATCCGAAAGTTGCGTTGCTCTCGCATTCGAATTTTGGATCGTCTGCATCCGGGTCGGCCCAGAAAATGCGCCAGGCGGCCACGCTGCTGTCCGCCATTTCTTGCGGTGAACTGGATTTTGACGGCGAAATGCACGGAGATGCTGCACTTTCAGACGATATTCGGCGTGAGGCCCATCCCGAATCGCCGCTCAAGGGCGAATCCAACCTGCTGATCATGCCGAACATAGACGCCGCCAACATTTCCTACAACCTGTTGAAAATGACCGCCGGCGAAGGCGTGACCATCGGCCCCATCCTGCTCGGCGCGGCACGTCCGGTCCATGTGCTGACGGCAACGGCGACCGTCCGGCGTCTGGTCAACATGACTGCGCTGGCTGTGGTGGAGTCGATGGAGCGCTGAGTTCCACGCAACAGGACGGCGCGGGAGTGCAGACTCACCGCGCCGTTTATATTTTCAGCCTGTTTTTTCGGTTGACCGCACCAAACAGGACGCATCGTTCCTTGGGTGAAAGCTTAGCTGGCGAGTGCTGCCAGTATCTTGTCGTGAATGCCGCCGAAACCGCCATTGCTCATGACCAAAACATGGTCGCCCGGGCGGGCTTCACCGACGATTCTGCCGACCAGTTGTTCCAGATCGTCTTCGACGCATGCCTTGGCGCCCATCGGCCCCAACGCTTCCCGCGCATCCCAGCCGAGGTTGGCGGCGTAGCAAAACACCGAGTCCGTTTCTTTGAGGCTGGCAGGCAACTGGCTTTTCATCGTGCCGAGCTTCATTGTGTTCGAGCGCGGCTCCAGCACGGCCAGAATGCGCGCGGACCCCACCTTGCGGCGTAGTCCGGCCACCGTTGTGGCGATGGCGGTCGGATGGTGGGCAAAGTCGTCGTAGACGGTAATGTCGCGCACCGTGCCGCGCACTTCCATGCGGCGTTTGACATTGACAAAGCGGGACAATGCTTCCAGCCCGCTGGCGAGCGGCACGCCGACATGGCGGGCGGCCAGCAGGGCGGCGCAGGCGTTGGCCCGGTTGTGATCGCCCGACAATGACCAAATGGCGCGACCGATTTCGCCCTCGGAGCCATGCAGAACCAGCTCACCGCTGGAATCGTCGCCGCTGACGCGATAGCCGTTCGGGTCGTTGAAACGTTCGACCGGCGTCCAGCAACCGCGTGCCAGCACGTCTTCCAGGCTGGCCTCGGCGGCATTCGAGACGATCAGGCCGGAAGCGGGCAAGGTGCGCACGAGATGGTGAAATTGCGTCTCGATCGCCGCCAGATCACTGAATATGTCGGCATGATCGAATTCCAGGTTGTTCAGGATCGCGGTCCGTGGCTTGTAGTGAACGAACTTCGACCGCTTGTCGCAGAAAGCGGTGTCGTATTCGTCGGCTTCGATCACGAAGAAGGGTGTCTCGCCAAGGCGTGCGGAAACACCGAAATTGAGTGGCACGCCGCCAATCAAGAATCCGGGGGCAAGGTTGGCGTCTTCCAGTATCCAGGCCAGCATCGAAGCCGTCGTCGTCTTGCCGTGCGTGCCGGCGACGCCAAGGACCCAGCGGCCCTGCAGCACATTTTCCGCCAGCCATTGCGGACCCGAGGCATAGGGCAAGCCCTGGTCGAGAATGGCTTCGAGCAGCGGGTTGCCGCGCGAAATCGCGTTACCGATGACAAAAACATCGGGCTGCAGAGCCAATTGACCGGCTGCGAAGCCTTCGATCAACTCGACGCCGGTCGCGCGCAACTGGTCGCTCATCGGCGGGTAGACATTGGCGTCGCAGCCGGTCACCTTGTGGCCGCAGGCCACGGCCAGTTGCGCGACGCCGCCCATGAAGGTGCCGCAGATACCCAGAATATGAATGTGCATGTCACATAGACTCGTTAGAATGGGGGCGATTCTACTCTGTCCAATTTCCCGATGCCTCGTCCCGAACGGCCGCGAACCACTGCCAGCACCCGCGCCAGCATCGCCAGCGCAGCGGCGCGCCTGATGGCGGAAGACGGCATTGCCGATTATCACCACGCCAAGCGCAAGGCAGCTCGTCAGTTAGGGCTTCCAGAGCACACGGCCTTTCCGGATAACGCCGAGGTGGAGGCAGAGTTGCGCGCTTACCGCAGCCTTTACCAGGATGAAGGCCACGCGGAACTGATTCTCGCACTGCGCAAGACGGCGCTTGGCCTGCTCGACCTGCTGGCCGACTATTCGCCCTATCTCACCGGATCGGTGCTCGATGGCACGGCGGGCGAGCATTCGCACATCGATATCCTGCTCTTTGCAGACAGCGCCAAGGAGGTCGAAATTTTCCTGCTCAATCGTGGCATGGCTTTTGAACATGCCGAACCACGCAATGAACGCGCCGAAGCTATTCTGGTAATGGAAACCGATACGGTGGATGCCCAGTTGATCATTTTTCCGCCGCAACTGGAACGTCTGGTCATGAAGCATCGTGACGGGCGACCACGGGAGCGCATCCGCGCGGATGCGCTGCGCACCCTCGTTTTGGAATAGCTCTGGACAAAATGCTGCGATCTGCGGCAAACTTGCGGCCATGACGAAGCCAAAGTCCACTTCAAAGTCAGTCGAAAAGCCCAAAATCCTGGTTGTCCACGGGCCGAATCTCAATCTTTTGGGAACCCGTGAGCCGGAACACTATGGCAACGTCACACTGGCCGACATCAATCTGGCGCTGGCTCGCATGGCCGAAGGTGTCGGCGTAAACCTGGAGTCTTTCCAGAGCAACCATGAAGGTGCCCTGGTCGAGCGCATCCATGCCGCCTACCTGCAGGGGGTGCGGGCCATCATCATTAATCCGGCGGCCTACACCCATACCAGCGTGGCGCTGCGTGATGCGCTGGCTGCAGTAAGCATTCCCTTCGTCGAAGTACACCTGTCGAACGTGCATGCCCGCGAGCCGTTTCGCCACCATTCCTACTTTTCCGACCTGGCCGTCGGCGTTATCTGCGGCCTGGGCCACCAGGGTTATCTGCTGGCCCTCGAATACCTGCTCAACAAACTCAATATCGAATAGTCAGGCTGTGGTCCGGGCTTGTTTCGGGCCGCTGCAAGACGTAAAGGAGTCGTCATGGATCTGCGAAAACTCAAGAAGCTCATCGATCTGGTTCAGGAATCGGGAATTTCCGAACTTGAAGTAACCGAAGGTGAGGAAAGGGTGCGCATTGCCAAGCATTATGGTGCAGCCGCAGCGCCAATGCAGCATTATGCCGTTCCCGCGGCGATGCCGGTGGCGATGCCGGCAGCCGTTTCGTCGGTTAATCTCGATGACGATCTGCCGGAAGGGCACGTCGTGAAGTCGCCGATGGTCGGTACTTTCTATCGTTCGTCGTCGCCTGGTTCCGATGCGTTTGTCCAGATTGGCCAGTCGGTCAAGGAAGGCGACACCTTGTGCATCATCGAAGCGATGAAGCTCCTCAACGAAATCGAGGCTGACGCATCCGGCGTGATCAAGGCCATCCTGCTCGATAACGGCGAGCCGGTTGAATTCGGCGAGCCGCTTTTCGTCATTGGCTGAGCGCAGCATGTTCGGGAAAGTACTCATCGCCAACCGCGGCGAAATCGCCCTTCGCATACAGCGTGCTTGCCGTGAACTCGGAATCAAGACAGTCGTCGTCCATTCCGAGGCCGATCGCGATGCCAAATATGTCAAGCTGGCCGACGAGTCGGTGTGCATCGGCCCCGCCCAATCTGCCCTGAGTTACCTGAATATCCCTGCCATCATTTCTGCGGCCGAGGTGACAGACTCCGAGGCGATTCACCCCGGTTACGGATTTCTCTCGGAAAATGCCGATTTTGCCGAGCGCGTTGAAAGTTCGGGGTTTGTTTTCATCGGGCCGCGCGCCGACACGATCCGCCTGATGGGCGACAAGGTGTCGGCCAAGGATGCGATGAAGGCGACCGGCGTGCCCTGCGTCCCCGGTTCGGACGGCGCGTTGCCCGACGACCCCAAGGAAATGGTGCGGATCGCACGCGCCGTCGGTTATCCGGTCATCATCAAGGCGGCGGGCGGCGGCGGCGGGCGTGGCATGCGCGTGGTACATACCGAGGC
This sequence comes from uncultured beta proteobacterium, assembly GCA_963741765.1. Classification (GTDB taxonomy): domain Bacteria; phylum Pseudomonadota; class Gammaproteobacteria; order Burkholderiales; family Rhodocyclaceae; genus Azonexus. The sequence continues at coordinate 74,920 of CAVUJN010000012.1, read as the reverse complement.
GGCGCTGATCAATGCCGTGCAGATGACGCGGGCCGAAGCGCAGACTGCTTTCGGCAATCCGGTGGTCTACATGGAAAAATATCTGGAAAATCCGCGCCATGTGGAGATCCAGGTCCTTGCTGACCAGCACAAGAATGCGATCTACCTCGGCGAGCGTGATTGCTCCATGCAACGGCGCCACCAGAAGGTCATCGAGGAGGCGCCGGCGCCGCATATTCCCGCCCGCTTGATCAACCGGATCGGCGAGCGTTGCGCGGAAGCGTGCCGCAAGATCGGCTATCGCGGTGCGGGGACCTTCGAGTTCCTCTACGAGAACGGTGAGTTCTTCTTCATAGAAATGAATACCCGGGTCCAGGTCGAGCATCCGGTCACCGAGTTGATTACCGGCGTCGATATCGTCCAGGAACAGATTCGCGTCGCTTTCGGCGACAAACTGCAGTACCGCCAAAAAGATATTTCACTCCGGGGGCATGCGATCGAATGTCGAATTAACGCTGAAGATCCCTTCACGTTCGTGCCATCTCCTGGAAAAATAAGTTTCTATCACCCGCCAGGCGGACCGGGAATCCGTGTCGATTCGCACATTTATCAGGGATATACGGTCCCCCCGCACTACGACTCGATGGTCGCCAAGGTCATTGCCTATGGGGATACCCGGGAGCAGGCGATTCGCCGCATGCGAATCGCGCTGTCCGAAATGAGCATCGAGGGTATCAAGACCAACATCCCTCTGCACCAGGAACTGATGCACGACGCGCGCTTCATCGAGGGCGGCACCAGCATTCACTACCTTGAACAAAAACTCGCCGAAAAGGGCGAAGTCAAAAAGTAGACGATGGGCTGGCAGAGCGTCAGTTTCCTGGCCGACGCATCGCATGCCGAAGCCATGTGCGATGCCCTTCTCGAGGCCGGTGCCCTAGCCGCCAGTATCGAGGACGCCGATGCCGGCACGGCGGACGAACGGCCGCAGTTTGGCGAACCGGGTTCGGTCAATGCACCGGGCTGGATCCACTCCCGCATCGTCGCCCTGCTTGAAGAAGATACCGATGTGCCCGCAGTGCTCGCCGTTTCAAGTGCGGCAGCCGGCTTGACCGGCATTCCGGAGTGGACTGTCGAAACGGTGGCCGAGCAAAACTGGGTTCAGCTGACCCAGGCGCAATTCGAGCCGATTCGTGTTTCCCGACGCTTGTGGATCGTACCCTCGTGGCATGAGGCGCCGGACCCGGCTGCGGTCAACCTGGTTCTCGACCCGGGAATGGCCTTCGGTACCGGCTCGCACCCGACGACCCGGCTCTGTCTGGAATGGCTGGAACGCAATGTTTCTGCCGGGTGCTCGCTGCTCGACTATGGTTGTGGTTCGGGGATACTGGCCATTGCTGCCGCCCGTCTTGGGGCCGGGCGCGTTGCCGGTGTCGATATCGACTCGCAGGCTGTCGAGGCTGCGCGCGCCAATGCCGAGCGCAACGAGGTGACCGCGGTTTTTTCCGACTCGACGCAGCAGGCGGCTGGAGAGTACGATCTCGTAGTGGCCAACATCCTGTCCAACCCGTTGCGTGTGCTGGCGCCGGCCATTTGCGCGCACGTTCGTCCAGGCGGCCGGCTGGCTTTGTCCGGCATCCTGCGCGAGCAGGCGGAGGAAATTATCGCCATCTATGCGCAATACTTGCCAATGCAAGTTGCTGACGTTCGTGAGGACTGGGTGTGCCTGACCGGAACCAAGCCTTGACGCGGACTCGCTGTCCGGCATGCAGCACGGTTTTCCGTGTGACCTCCGACCAGTTGCGCGCCAAGGCAGGCAAGGTGCGCTGCGGCTACTGTCAGATGGTATTCAATGCCTTCGACGAACTGGTCGATGAGACGGCACCTGTCGAGGCGATAAAGCCTGTAGGCGGACCAACACCTGATCCTGGGGCTGTTGATTCGGAATTTCAGTTGCTGGTCGAGCAGATCGAAGCGCTCGAAATTGTTGCGTCCGATGAAGAAATATCGATTTTTGAGCCTGAGCAAGAAGTTGACGCTTCGCAAGCGGCTGTTACGCCGAACCTCGAACACGAAGTCGGAGCAGATGACAGAGGCGAGCCGGCTTACGAATACATTCCCGACGTCGAGCCGGAGCAAGCCCGACCCGATTCGGGCACGAACGGACACGAGGGAATTGGCCAATTCGAACCGTTGACCGCACCAGAGGCTGGCGAGTCGGAGTCTGACCCGCTTGAAACCCCCGAGGAGACAACCCAGGCGGCGCGGGACGCAGGCTTGGTAGCTGCGCGCGAATTGTCGGAAACGCCGGCCTTCGATCGTTGGAAAGCGGGCGCATTGTCGGGTGATGGCGCGGGCGGATTCGATAGCGAGGACCGGCGCCGTGCGAACTGGCTCTATGTCGTTGTCGCCTTGCTGCTGATCGTCGCCCTGGGCAGCCAGCTGGCCTACCATTTCCGCGGCGAACTGGTCAGACGCGTTCCCGCCACCAGCGCCTTTTTTGAGGCACTTAATGTCCCGCTCCCGCTGCCGGCGCACAGTGAGCTGATCAGCATCGAAACCTCGGATCTGCGCTTCGACAAGGCGCGCGACTTGTTCTTCCTCGATGCCTCCCTGCGCAACCGGGCTGCCTATGATCAGGCCTGGCCGGCGCTTGAACTGACCTTGCTCGACAACAGTGAAGCACCGGTTGCGCGGCGCGTCATGCTGGCAGCAGATTATCTGGAGCCAGGCAGCGACCTGGACTCATTCCCGGCCGGCGCCGAGGTTCCCGTTCGTCTGTGGATAGACGCCAAGGATCTCGGCGCGTCCGGATACCGTCTCTACATTTTCTATTCCTGATTGCCTCGACCATGAACACCCTGATCTGCGGTTCCCTTGCCTTCGACAACATCATGGTCTTTCCAGACCGCTTCAAGAACCACATCCTGCCCGAGCAGATCCACATCCTCAACGTCGCCTTTCTGGTGCCGGAAATGCGCCGCGAGTATGGGGGCTGCGCCGGCAACATCGCCTACAACCTGATGTTGCTCGGCGGATTACCGCTGATCATGGCCACCGTCGGTGACGATGCAGTGCCCTACCTCGATCGCCTCGACAAACTTGGTCTGTCACGCGAACACGTTCGCCATGTGCCGGGCAGTTTCACCGCCCAGGCTTTCATCACCACCGACCTAGACGACAACCAGATTACCGCCTTCCACCCCGGCGCGATGACCTTTTCCCACCTTAACAAGGTTGAACACGCCCAGTCGGCGACACTAGGGATCGTCGCGCCGGATGGCCGCGAAGGCATGATGCAGCACGCCCGTGACTTCGCTGCTTCCGGGGTTCCGTTCATTTTCGATCCCGGTCAGGGCTTGCCAATGTTCAGCGGTGATGAATTGCTCGATTTCATGAGGCTCGCCGATTACGCCTGCTTCAACGACTACGAGGCCAAGCTGCTCAGTGATCGCACCGGCCATAGTCTAGAGCAACTGGCCGGTGAGGTGATGGCGCTGATCGTCACGCGTGGCGGTCAGGGTTCCCAAATCTACGCGGCCGGCCAGTGCCATGAGATCCCCTGCGTAGAGGCTGATCAACTCGTGGACCCGACCGGTTGTGGCGACGCATATCGCTCCGGACTGCTCTATGGCATCGCCAATGGTTACGACTGGCTGACGACAGGACGCCTGGCCGCAGTCATGGGGGCGATCAAGATCGCCCATCGTGGCGGTCAGAGTCACCAGCCAAGTCGCGAGGAGATCGCCCAGCGCTACCAACGCGCATTCGGGTCGCTTCCCTGGTAGCGTATGGTGAAATATGGCAGTCATCTTCTGGTAAAACGCATGTAACACGCGGGTTCCAGACTCCTCCTCCACAAACCCGTGGAGATTGGAATGGCACAACTGCAGGAGCAAACAAATCGTACGCGCAACAGTCGTCATCGACTGACTGTCGGATTCGCGCGAACCGAGAGTGAAATTCAAGATGCCCAACGTTTACGCTACCGGGTCTTTGCCGGCGAAATGGGGGCAAACCTGCCGAGCCGCACGCCGGGCATCGATTACGACGTCTATGATCCCTACTGTGAGCACCTCGTAGTACGTGATAGTGGTAGCGGCGAAGTGGTAGGCAATTATCGCATCCTGTCGCCCGAGAATGCTCAGAAGGTCGGCTATTACTCCGAAAACGAATTCGACCTGACCCGATTGCAGCATCTGCGCCCACGTCTGGTGGAAATTGGTCGTTCCTGCGTCCATCCCGATTACCGCAACGGGGCGACCATTGCCCTGCTCTGGTCGGGTCTCGCACGCTACATGACCGAGCGCGGCCACGATTACCTGATGGGCTGTGCCTCGATCAGCATGGTCGATGGCGGCCATGCTGCGGCCAGATTGTATAATCGCCTGTCCAAAAATCTCGGGCCGCAGGAATACCGCGTCTTTCCACGCTGCCCGCTGCCTTTGGCAGCGCTCAGGCAAGATGGCCCGGCTGAAACGCCGCCCCTGATCAAGGCATATTTGCGAGCTGGAGCCTGGGTCTGCGGTGAGCCGGCCTGGGATCCGGATTTCAATACGGCCGACCTGCCGATACTGATGTCCATGGGTAGGGTTTCCGACCGCTACGCGAGGCATTACTTGGGAAAAAGCGACTGAATCGATACATCTTTACGATCCGCACCTTCCGGCTACTTCGACTTGCACTGGCGCTGACCCGGGCGCTGCTGGTTGTCTTCTGCGTCTTTCCCTTCTGCGGCGAGACGGCGCGCCTGCGCCTGAAAGCCGGTTTATCCCAAGGCGTTCTCGATTCCTTGGGGATCCAACTTGATGCCGACCTGAGCCATGCCGTTCCCGGGACGCTGATCGTCGCCAACCATATCTCGTGGGTCGATATATTCGTCATCAACGCCGCCTTGCCGTCAGCCTTTGTTTCCAAGGAAGAGGTCAGGCACTGGCCGCTGATCGGCTGGCTGGCGACGAAATGCGATACGGTCTTTCTGCGGCGCGGCAGCCGCGGCCATGCCAAAATCATTAACGGGCAGATTGCCGAGATTCTGGGCAAGGGGAATGATGTTGCTGTCTTTCCCGAGGGCACGACGACCGACGGTACGCATCTCCTCCATTTTCACGGCGCCTTGATCCAGCCGGCGCTGGCGGCCGGCCGGCCGGTATTGCCGGTGGCGATTTCCTACTGGGGCGGGGATGGAAATCGCAGTCTCGATCCGGCCTATGTCGGTGACGTGACTCTCGCACAATGCACGCTGGCGATCATCGGGGGCAATGGTCTGGTCGCCCGTCTAAAGACCTGCCCGGCACTCGGTCTGGCGGGCGAGGATCGCCGGCAGGTGGCGATGCTGGCGCGGGAAGCGATCAGCGCCGGTGCCGGCCTTCCACCTCCCGATATCGCCGATTCGATATGCTTGCCGAGTTGATTTTCAAAAGGCAGACGACAGCGCGTACGCTATTGGTTTCGGCTATTTTCCGCGAGCGCCTTGGTGATGGCAGCATTGATTTCCGCTTCATCGACGACGATCGGAAAAGCGTCGCGGACTTCCGGCGTGATGGGTAGCGGCCGGCCGGTTGTCGCGTCGCAGTAGACCCACAGGGTTTCCGCCTCGACGACCGTTTTTCCGTCACGGACCCGCACGAAGCGGTATTTTCGTGGCGAAGTCGTGCTTTCCATGCCGGCGACCCAGGTGGCAACCATCAGTTCGTCGCCAGCGAACGCCGGACGAATGTATTCGATGTAGTGCGAGCGGATGACCCAGGTCGTTTTTGTGTCCAGGTAGCGTGCCACCGTCCAGCCTTGCTCGTGGGAGTGCGCCGTGGCGATGTCCTGCATCCAGCCAACGTATTCCTGATTGTTGACATGGCCATTCATGTCGATCGATTCGGGCGCGATGGTAAAGGGTTCGACAAGGAGTCTTGGCATCGGATTTCAATGTTCGGTGAGGGTCAACAGGATGTCGGCGTACCACGCACAGTTGAGGCCCAGCGCTTCGTCGAGTTTCAGGTCGCGCGTCCCGACATCGAGGCGTGCAGAATGGATACCAAGCAGCATCCACGGCAGGTCGCCGTGTACCTCGCTGTCTCGAGGCAGGCGCATGACCACCGGTGCGCCGCTGGTGCCGCGGTGGGTGCGCGCATCGGTCAAGAAATAGCCTTCTCCCTGGAAGCGCATGCCGAACGACGAGGCAATAACGGCATGGCGGGCAACCGGCATGTGGTGAAGGGTGTCATGGAAGCCCAGCGGAAAGCCGACCACCAGTAGCGAGGTGCCGATCTCGACCTGATCCAGGGTGCCGAGCAGATGTTTTGGCGTGAAGGCGCGATACACAGCGGTCTTGGGCAGGGCTGGGCGCTCGATTTCAATTACTGCCACGTCGATCTCGCCGGCGGTATCGGTGCCCTGCCGCCATAGACTCTTTCCGTTGCGGTAGAGAGGAATCGAAAAGCCGGTCGACTTGGCGATGTTGCCGGAATCGATGTGGAACTCGACTTCGACGCGATCGGGAAAGTGCTTGCTCGGCTCGTCGATCATCACATGCCGGCTGGTCACCAAAAACAGGCGCGTGTCGCGTTCGAAAAACAGACCGCTGGCGTTGGTCAGCAGTCGCTGGCCGTCGAAGGTGCAGATTCTGGCGGTCGCCAGGAGAATGGATTCGATCATCGGCGCTTCGCTACTTCCTGTGGTTTGACTGGCTCGTCGCCATGTGGCCCGGCCTAATGGCAGTAAGGAGCAAAATGGGCGTGGACGGGCGCATCAAGGATTCCAAAAAAATAGGACATTCCACGGTAACAGAGTGGCTATTGCTTGTTGCTAGTTCCGTAGATCGTGGCTCATGAAATCAGCGCAACCGATTCGCCGGCGGAGCAGTCGACCTGGAATACCTTGCGGTCTTCCAGGCGCAAAGCGGTAAGGTGGCCACCCCAGAGGCAGCCGGAGTCCAGGGCCAGCAAATTGTCTGTCACCTTCAACCCGAGCGCCGACCAGTGGCCGGTTACGAGAACGGATTTCGCGCTTTTTCTTCCGGGTACTTCGAACCAGGGCATGTAGCCCTTCGGCGCATTGGTTGTTTCACCCTTGGCGCGAAATTCCATGACCCCGTTTTCCGAGCAGAAGCGCATTCGGGTCATGGCATTGACGATGACGCGCAATCTCTCCCAGCCCTTGAGGCTGTCGGACCAGCGATCGGGCTTGCTGCCCCACATGTTGGCGATGAACTTGCGATAAGCCTTGCCTTGCAGCGCGGTCTCGACCTCTTGGGCCAGGTCGCGGGCCTTCTTTGCCGTCCATTGCGGAACTAGCCCGGCATGGACCAGGCAGTAGTCGCCTTCGACGTGACACAGGCGCTGCCTGCGTAGCCAGTCCAGAAGTTCGTCGCAGTCCGCCGCATCGAGGATCGGTTGCAGGGTGTCGTCCTTGCCGCGTGCCTTGGCGCCGCCTTCGGCAACCATGAGCAGGTAGAGATCGTGGTTGCCAAGCACGGTCAGCGCCGAGTCTCCGAGGCCCTTGATGAAACGGAGTGTTTCCAGTGACTTCGGACCCCGGTTGACCAGATCGCCGACCAGCCACAGGCGGTCGCTGGTCGGGTTGAAACTGCAGCTGTCCAGTAGCTTCTCGAGGGAGTTGAAACAGCCCTGAATGTCGCCGATGGCGTAGGTGGCCATAAATTACCGATTCGTTCGCATGTCCGATCGTGCGGGGTGCGACAGTGTCGACCCTTACCGATTTGTGATGTTTGGAGTAATGTGCCACAGAATCGCCTGAGCGCACAGACAAGGAGTCCGAGTGAGCACAAAAACGATAGACCATGAGCGCCTTGACCGTGTCGTGCTCGATGCGCGCAAGGCCCGCGAAACCCGTGAGAGCGGATATCGTGAGCGGGCGCTCAAGATCTACCCATGGATATGCGGACGTTGTGCCCGGGAATTCACGTTGGCCAACCTGCGGGAACTGACGGTTCATCATCGTGATCACAATCACGACAATAATCCGGTCGATGGCAGCAACTGGGAATTGCTCTGCGTCTATTGCCACGATAACGAGCACCAGAAGCAGATCGAGGCCGACCGCGGTTACGGTGACACCGGCCAGACCCGCGGGGGCGGCGCTTCCCACTCGCCTTTCGCCGACCTGAAATCCTTGCTCAAGGCCGGCGGCAAGAACTGAATGGTGTTTTCCGGGCGCCGGGGCCGGGCATCGATGTGGAGAAAAATCACATGATCGAGCTGTTTACCGCAGCAACACCGAACGGCCACAAGGTATCGATCGCGCTGGAAGAATTGCAGTTGGCTTATACGCTGCGCGTTCTCGATCTTGGGAAGCTGGAGCAGAAGCAGCCATGGTTTCTGGCGATCAACCCCAATGGCAGGATTCCCGCCATCATCGATCACGATGCCGATGATTTCGCGGTCTTCGAGTCGGGCGCGATCCTGATTTATCTCGCCGAAAAGACCGGCCGCCTGATGCCGGGCGATGCCAAAGGGCGTTCGCGCGTGCTGCAGTGGCTGATGTTCCAAATGGGCGGCATCGGGCCGATGATGGGTCAGGCCAACGTGTTCTTCCGCTATTTTCCCGAAAAGATACAGCCGGCCATCGACCGTTATCAGGGCGAGTGCGCCCGGCTGTTCGTTGTTCTCGACCAGCATCTTTCGACCCACGAATATTTGGCTGGCGATTATTCGATCGCCGACATCGCCAACTGGGCCTGGGTGCGCACGCACAAGTGGTCGGGCGTGCCGGTTGACGAGTTTCCGCACCTGAGGCGTTGGCTGGCGCAAATTCGGGCACGGCCTGCAGTGCAGCAAGGTATTTTGAAGCCGCCTTCGAGTGTCGATGCACGCGACGATGCCGAAACGGCGCGAAAATTTTCCGAGGAGGCGCGCAAGATGGTCGAAATGGGAAAGCCGCAGACAGGAAAAGGGACGGGATTATGAAACTTTACACTTCGTCCCGGGCGCCGAATCCACGTCGGGTAGACATGTTCCTCGCGGAAAAGGGCGTGCATGATATCGCCAGAGTCGAGATCGACCTGAATGCGGGGCAACACAGGGAGCCTGCTTTCCTGGCGCGCAATCCACTGGCCAGGGTGCCGGTTCTCGAACTTGACGACGGCCGCTTCCTCGCCGAATCACGGGCGATCTGCACCTATCTCGAAGCGCTTTACCCGGAACCCAACCTGATGGGGCGCGACGGCGAGGAGCGTGCATTCATCGAAATGGCCGACCGTCAGGTCGAATTCAGTATCTTTGTGATCGGCGCCAATTACATCCGTCATACCCATCCGGGGCTGGCGGCACTCGAGCAACCACAGTTTCCGGATTTCGGAAAATCGCAGGGCGAGAAGCTGCTGCACAGTATGCGCTGGCTCGACGGCCTGCTTGCTGCGCAGCCTTTCATCGCCGGCGAACGCTTCACGATTGCCGACATCACGGCGTTCTGTGCCGTCGAGTTCCTGCGCCTGGTCAAGTTCAAGCCGGCAGATGCCGGCTTGGCCCACCTTGCTGGCTGGCGTGACCGTATCGCCGAGCGCTCAAGTGAGCCAGACAGGTCGGCGCGCGCTTGAACTTGACTAGTGGTGCGCGACTTGGCTTGATCAGGCTAGAACGTCGCCGAGGGTACGCCAAAACTCAAATTTGCCTACGGGGCAAGAGGCGGAGCATCCCTTGAGCGCCAACTGCGGTAGATTAGCGGCATCTCGCCGCTAATCTACCTGATAGATTGCATTGGCAAATCCCTAAGCAACGTACGCCTACGTCACAGGGAATGCCTTCGGCCTGCTCCAGACAGACCCGCCAACACGGTCACCGATGTTTGGTGATACCGCATTGCCCACGTTCAGTTCAACTCTTTGTCCTTCCAGAACTTCGTTCCGGCCGCAGCTCCGCCAATCTGGAGACCGTTCTTGGTCAGCGTGTAATACTTCGCGTTGGCGATGGCGTTGCCGCCGCTCTGCCCGCCAGCGGTTTTGCCGGCAGCGCCTGCACCGACACCGCCGCCGCCGCCAAATTCCCAACCCTTGGTCACGAATTCGTTCATCGCGTTGGCTGACTGGAAGACGATCAGCGTTTCGCTCTCTGAAGCACCGATCTGCGCCCCGACGCTCGCCTGAGCCATTTCCATGAAGGTGTCTTTTTTCGCCATGCGGTCATGCACGAGGCCCTTGCCGCCAGCACCGCCAACCAGGAAACTCAGGCCGTAGGTGGTAAAGACGGCATAGCCTGGCGCCTTGTCTACCTCGCCCTTGATCTTGGGCTCGACTTTGTAGAATTTCTCCAGGCTCGTCTGCGTCACCTTGCGAATCTCAGCCTGCTTGCTCGCCTTCTCATCCTGCGCCAAGGCGCTACCGGCCATGAGCGACAATGAAACCGCTGCTGCCGTAAATAGTTGATGGAGTCTCATGATAGTGATCCTTTCCTGTTCGGTTGGTGTAAGGAATCCTAACATATGGCGAACGGATGGCGAAGACAGCGCGGATACCGAAAGGGATTTCAGATTACATCCCGGTGTGTGCCGGACTTCATATTTGAGGCCGCCGTTTAATAAAACGGGGAAAACGGCGTTGAAGTCGATTTGGCGTGATGGGGCCGACGCGGGCCAGGATTGTCTACGGGCCGCTTGAAAGAATCAGCGGCCCTCGAGTTCCGCCACCAACCGTCTCAGATCGGCGTTGTCCGGCAACAGGACGGTGGCCTGTTTCGCATAACGCAGTGCCGCCTGCCGGTCGCCCGCTTCGCGGTTGATCGAAATCAGCGCCCCGAGGATGTCGAGATCGTCGGGGTGGCGCTGGTTGGCGCCGCGAAGCACGGTCAATGCCTCGGCCCGCTTGCCGGCAGAATTGAGGGCGATGGCCCGGACATAGGCATAGCGGGCGTTGTCGGGTACCAACCGGGCGGCCTCGACGAGTTCCTTCAGGGCGGCGGCGTTGTCGTGCCGGCGTACCAGCAGCAGGCCCAGCGCATAGTGGAGTTCGGCCGCCTGCGGCATGACCGCCAAGCCCTGGCGCAATATCTTCTCCGCTTCGGGGTCGCGCCCTTGCAGCCGCCAGGCATCGGCAAGATTGATGTAACTCCCGGCAAAGTGCGGATCGAGCCGGACCGCCCGCTCGTAGGCAGCGACTGCCTCATCGGCACGGCCCTGGCGCAGGCGCAGGTTCCCCAGGTTGACGTTGGTCGCCGGCCAGTCGGCATCCTGCGTCAGCGACGCCTCGTATTCCTGCAACGCGGTCAGACGGGCGGCCCTATTGTCTTCAGGAATCTGGGTGTCGGGAATGTCGGCGAGGACATTGGCGGCTTCGCTGCGCACCCCGCGCACCGGGTCGCCGAGCAGTGGCGCGGCTGCCTGCACGCGGCTCGACGCATCGAGTGGTGCCAGCATGCCGAGTGCCGCGATGCGCACCGAGGGATCGCCGTCGTGCAATAGGACCTGGATCGCCGGTAGCGTGCCGGGGTTGGCATAAGGCTGGGCAAGGGTCGCCGCAGTGGCGCGGACGATTGCCGGGGCCGTCGGGTTGGCGGCCAGTTCGAGCAGGGCGGGCAACGCCAGTGGTCCGCGCGTCTCACCGGCGTGCAGTGTCGTGCCGTAGTGCGGGCGCTCGCGCCACGCCTTGCCGTACCAGTTGTCCATGGCACTCGCTGCCCAGGCCGGCTTTTTGTCGGTGTGGCACTGGGTACACGCGTTCGGGCTGCCGAGTGATTGCGACAGGTCGGGGCGCGGGATGCGCAGGCTGTGATCCTGTCGGGCATGGATCACCATATAGTTCTGCGTCGGCATGTGGCAGGTGACGCACTGGGCGCCCTGGCCGCCGGCAAGGTGCCGGTGGTGCTTCGGTGCGTCGAATTCGGCGGCGTTGTGGCAGCGCGTGCACAGGGCGTTGCCCTCGGCGCGCAGTTTCAGCGAATGCGGCTCGTGGCAGTCCATGCAGGTGACGCCGTTCTGGTGCATCTTGCTCTGCAGGAAAGAGCCCCAGACATAGACCTCTTCGCGCTGCTGGCCGTCGGCATGGTAGTTCGGCGCCGTCAACAGCGCCAGGCGATGGCTGTCTTCGAGCGGGGCGCCGGCCTTGCGCGCCTCGTTCAATGTCGAACGGCGGGCGTGACAGGCAGCGCAGGTGTTCATGCCGGCCGGGTCGGCGGGCTTGTCGCGCACGGCGAAGCGGGCATCACCGGCAGGGAATTTCCACGCCTCGTTCCAGCGCGTGGCCAGCGCCGTCAGGCCCTTGTCGCCGTGCGCTGCATAGGGTGGCTTGGCCTGCTGTGCCCAATCCACATGGTTCGAGCCTTGTCCGTGGCAGGACTCGCAGGCGACATTGATTTCGCTGTAGGTCGTCTTGTAGCTGTCGCTGGCGGCGTCGTAGCCCTTCCTGAGGTCGGTCGAGTGGCATTCGGCGCATTGCAGTGCCCAGTTCTGGTAGATCCCAGTCCAGTGCAGCGGATCCTTGTGGTCGATCTTCTCGTCCGGTTGCAGGTGGAACCAGCGTTGGCCCCCCTTATCCTTTGGTCGCGAGTCCCAAGCGATGGGCAGCATCTGGTAGCGGCCGCCGGGAAACGCGATCATGTACTGCTGCAGCGGATAGACGCCGAAGGTGTAGTCGATTGCATAGTCGGTTAGCTTGCCATCGGGGCCGTCGGTACGCACCATGAACTTGTCGTCGCGCTTGAAGAAACTCGATTCGACGCCCTTGTGCCGGAACTTGACGTCGGCGAAATCGCCGAGCACGGTGGCGGTCGTCGCCGGTTGCATGGCGAGATCGTGATGTGAGCCCGACCATGCCTTGAATTCGCCTTCGTGGCAGGACTTGCACACCGCAGCGCCGACATAGGTCGCGGTTTTTGCTGCTTTTTCGGCGTTGACCGCAACAGGCGACTTGGCGGGCGTAGCGAAAGGCGCGGGCGGCGATTTAGCGGAAATTACATAGGCGGCAACGCCAGCAACGACGATCAGTAAGGCGACGACAATTGCCAGCGGGTACCTGTATTTCGGTTTGGCGTCGACGACTGCGGGCGCCTCGGGGGCGGCGGTCTTGGCCGCCTTGTTTCCGGATTTCTTTTTCATTGCCTGTTTCTTGAAACCGTGGGTAATCCGCGAATGCTAGCACCGTCGCCGCGGATCGCTGAGATGCGATGTGCCTGGGGCTGAGAGACGGACCGCAGTGGCCGCCGCGCGTATGCGATATGGGCTCTGCCACAGCAAGCTTGGAGGCCGCCATTTTTGATGTCTACGGTACGTTCGACGATTCCGACGAAGCCCGCCGCAACGCATTCAACACGGCGTTCCGTGAATTCGGACTGGACTGGACTGGGAATGGGGTATCGGACTGTATTTCGAGTTGCTGGCCGTCGCCGGCGGCAAGGAAGGCCTCCGCTATTACTGCCGCGGAGCCGATCCCGGCCGGTTGCAGGCAACAGACACCGAAGCGTTTGTCGCTGCCCTTCGCGAGCGCAAGACGCGCCTGTATCGCCGGACGGTGTAGCGGCCAGATTGGCGCCACGTCCGGGGCTGCTTGTTACGCGCCTTTCTATCCGAAAACCAGATTCATCATGATCATCAGCACGGCGAGGAATAGCGCCGTCATGACTCCCCCCGCCCGCATGAAGTCGGCAACGCGGTAACCCGCCGGACCCATGATCAGCGCGTTAACCTGATGTGTGGGCAGGAAGAACGAGTTCGATGTCGCCAGCGCCACGGTCAGCGCGAACTCTGCCGGGTTGGCACCGCAGCCGATGGCGATGTTCACGGCCAGCGGGACCAGCAAAACGGTAGCGCCGACGTTGGACATGACCAGCGTGAAGAAGGTGGCGAGGACAGCAATGGCGAGCTGGATCACCCAGATTGACATGTCACCGAGGAGTGCCAGTGTCTGTTGCGCGATCCACGCCGCCGTGCCGCTGGTTTCGACTGCGAGGCCGAGTGGAATCAGGCTGGCGAGCAGAAACACAGATTTCCAGCTCACTGCCTGATAAGCCTCCTCGATTTTCAGGACGCCGGAGAGAATCATGCCGATGGCGCCAGTCATCAGTGCGATCGAAAGACGAAGGTCGGTGAACAGGATCATTCCGAGGGCAATCCCGAAGAACAGCAACGCTGCCTTGACCTTGTGCGGGCGCAGTTCCTCGTGCGGATATTCCGTCGTGATGACTACGAAATTCGGGTTCTTTTCCAGATGGGCGAGTGCGTCCCAGGTCGTGTGCACCACCAATGCATCGCCGGCCTGTAGCGGCATGTCACGAACACCGTCGCCTTCGCGCAGTGTTTTGCCGCCACGGTGCAGCGCCGTCATCGAAATGCCATAAACCTTGCGCATCCAGACATCGCGGGCGCTCTTGCCGATTAGATTGGAGCGTGGCGGAATGACGACCTCGGCAATGCCGGCCTTGGTTGGCGCCAGTTGCTCGGCGAAGGTTTCCAGTTCGGCACGGAATTTAAGGCCGTTGGCCTCGGCAAACGTCCGCAGGCGGTCAGGTGAGCCAAGAATGCCAAGTACGCTACCACCGGTGATTTCGATGTCGCGTGCCGGTCCGATGCGAAGATCGTCGCTGCCACGGAGAATGGCGATGACGCGCAGGCGGTTGGACCCCTCGATGTCATTGATCAACTTGCCGGCGATCGGACTCCCGGCGGGTACGACGATCTCGTAGAGGGCATAGTCCAGACCGTAGAGTTTCTGGAAATAATCCATCGCATCGGCGCCACTGACGGCATCGGCGCGTGCCGTTCCGGGCAGTACGAAGCGACCGGCGAGGACGAAATAGACGATGCCGGTGGTCAGGAGCGCCAGTCCGATCGGTGTTACGGAAAAAAGTGACCAGGTTTCCATCTGGTGCTCGGGTGGCAGGCCCTTGTTCGATGCGAGGATCAGATCGTTGAGAAGAATCAGCGGGCTCGAACCGACCATCGTTATCGTGCCGCCGAGAATGGCGCAGAAACCCATCGGCATCAGCAGGCGCGACATCGGCAGGCCGGTGCGCGCCGAGATGCGGCTCACCACCGGCAGGAACAGTGCGGCCGCACCGACGTTCTGCATGAAGCTGGAGATGAAGCCGACCGTACCGGAAATTGCCGGAATGATGCGCGCTTCGGTGCGTCCGGCTACCTTCAGGATGGTGCCGGCGACCTTGCCCATCAGGCCGGTCTTGTCGAGGCTGGCGCCAATGATCATGACGGCGATGATCGATATCACGGCGTTGCTGGAAAATCCGCGAAACAGTTCCGATGCGGGGACCAGAGGCTGGGGAAGCCCGATCAGCCCGCCAAAGTGGCTGATCAGGCCGAGGAGTACCATGATGCTGACTGCAGCAACGTCAACGCCGACCACCTCGAAGGCAAAGAGAAAGACGGTCAGCATCAGGATGCCGAGGACGACGGCGATCTGCATATCCGGAACGAATCGGGTAGCGATGAGCCAGAGGCCGAAGAACCCGACACCCGCAATAATGGTTTTGATGTTGATGACTTTCATTGTGGTTTTCCAGGACAAAACAATGGTGAAACGGCGATTGATCGAGCGTCTACCGGGAACAGCCCCGAATGGGGCGAAGCGGAGTACGTGGGTTCGTCGTCTTGCTGGTGGCCAGCTTATATTCTAATTTCGCTAATATATAGGAAAAGCCTGACCGTGCCCATTAGCTTGATGGTTGTATTCCTGTGTTAAAAAGGACGTGTTGAAAAGATTGCCTTGACCTTGCCACGGGCTGCGTCTAGGGTATGCTTTTGTCACGCTGCCAACCTCGGCAGGCCACAAAAAGGAGTGGGAAAATGGGATTGTTCAGTTTTATCAAGGAAGCGGGCGAGAAGTTGTTCGGTCACAAGGAAGAGGAGCAGGAGGTTTCGCCAGAAGAAAAGACGCGGCTCAACCAGGTCGCTGCCCAGGCGATTTTCGATCACATCAACAGCCTTGGACTCAAGTGGAGCAACCTGATGGTCAGCTACAAGAGTGGCCAGGTGTCGATCACCGGATCGGCGCCCGATCAGGAAAATCGCGAAAAGATCATCCTGGCAGCCGGCAACGTGCAGGGTGTCGATAACGTCGAAGACAAGCTGACGGTCGAAGCACCAGCCCCTGAAGCGCGTTTTTACACCGTGGTCAGCGGCGATACGCTGTCGAAGATCGCGCTAGCGCAATATGGCAACGCCGCGAAGTACCCGGTCATCTTCGAAGCCAACAAGCCGATGCTGAAGGATCCGAACAAGATCTATCCGGGCCAGAATCTGCGCATTCCGCCGCTTTAAATCCCGCAACAGGTTTGCCTCATGTCCGGAAAACTTTATGTCGTGGCTGCGCCTTCGGGAGCCGGCAAGACCACCCTGGTTCGCCTTTTGCTCGAAAGCGAGCCGGAGGTTCACCTTTCGATTTCCTATACCACCCGCAGCCCGCGGCCGGGCGAAGTTAACGGTCGCGAGTACCATTTTGTGGACGTGGCGGCTTTCCGCGCCATGATGGCGCGTGGGGATTTCCTTGAGTGGGCTGAGGTGCATGGCAATTTCTATGGCACCTCGAAGGTCTGGATTGGCGAGCAACTGGACGCTGGGCGCGATGTCCTGCTCGAAATCGACTGGCAGGGCGCGCAACAGGTGCGCGGGGCATTTCCCGACGCGATCGGCGTCTTCATCCTGCCGCCGTCGATGGAAGAACTGACCCGCCGTCTGACCGGGCGTGGTACCGATAGCGCCGACGTGATCGAGCGGCGCCTTGCGGCGGCGCAGGCCGAGATGCGCCATGTCGGAGAATTCGACTATGTTATTATCAACGACAGTCTGGAGAGGGCGCTGGACGAGCTGCGTGCGGTGGTACGTGCTTCACGCCTGACCCTTGAGGGGCAGCGTGCCCGGCATGCTGCCCTTTTTGCCCGAATGATCTGATTTTAGAGGTATTGCATGGCCCGCGTAACGATCGATGACTGCCTGAAAAAGATTCCCAACCGCTTCCAGATGACCTTGGCAGCCACTTATCGGGCCCGGCAGATTGCCAACGGCGCAACGCCGATGGTCGACGCCAACCGCGACAAGCCGACCGTCATCGCGCTGCGCGAAATGGCGCTTGGCAAGTTTGGCGTGGAAGTGCTGAATCGCGGCCAGGCCTGAGGTTGGGGGCGGTGACGTCAGATGGAGCCTGCGCCGCCATCCGCTTCTCCTGTTCCTGAGGATCCCGCTTACCGGGTCTTCCTCGACAGTCTCGATTACCTTCCCCCGACAGATATAGAACGCATCAAGGAGGCGTACGCCTTCTCGGAGCGCGCCCATGCCAGTCAGCTGCGCATGTCGGGCGAGCCTTACATCACCCACCCGCTGGCGGTTGCCGGCGCTATCGTCGAGTGGCGCATGGACGCCGATGCCATTGCGGCAGCGCTGTTGCACGATGTGCTCGAAGACACGGGAACCAGCAAGCGCGAACTGGCCGACAAATTCGGCCGCGAGGTCGCCGAGCTGGTCGACGGCCTTTCCAAGCTCGACAAGATGGAATTCGCCTCCTACCAGGAGGCGCAGGCGGAAAATTTCCGCAAGATGCTGATGGCCATGGCGCGCGATTTGCGCGTCGTGCTGATCAAGCTGGCCGACCGCCAGCACAACCTGCAGACGATGGCGGCGATGCGCCCCGACAAACGCCGACGCATTGCCATCGAGACCCTCGAAATCTACGCGCCGATTGCGCTGCGGCTCGGTCTTAGCAAGCTTTACCGTGAACTGCAGGACATCTCCTTCCGACTGATCCACCCGCACCGTGCCGAGATTCTGACCAAGGCACTGCTGGCGTCGCGCGGCAATCGGCGCGAACTGCTGTCGCGTATCCAGGATGGAATCATCGGCAAGCTGTCTGATGCCGGACTTAACGCCGATGTCTTCGGGCGCGAGAAAAGCCTCTATTCGATTTATCGCAAGATGCGCGACAAGCGCCTTTCCTTTTCGCAGGTACTCGATATCTATGGCTTTCGCGTCGTGGTCGACCGGGAACCGACCTGCTACCTGGCGCTCGGCGCGCTGCATGGCCTGTTCAAGCCGGTGCCCGGAAAGTTCAAGGACTACATCGCGATTCCCAAGGTCAATGGCTATCAGTCGCTGCACACGACACTGATCGGACCTTATGGCACGCCCGTCGAGATCCAGATCCGCACCCGGGAAATGCACCATGTCGCCCAGGAAGGGGTGGCGGCGCACTGGCTTTACAAGGACACCGAGGAAAGCGGTGCCGACCTGCAGATCCGCACCCACAAGTGGTTGCAGTCTTTGCTCGAGATGCAGAGCGGCGACTCCTCGGAGTTCTTCGAGAACGTCAAGATCGATCTCTTTCCTGACGAGGTTTACGTCTTTACGCCCAAGGGCAAGATCATGGCCATGCCGCGCGGTGCCAGCGTCATCGATTTTGCGTACAACGTGCACACCGATATCGGCAATCATTGCTCGGCGGCACGCATCAACCAGGATCTAGTGCCCCTGCGCACCGAATTGCGCAACGGCGACATGGTGGAAATCATCACCTCACCGCTGGCCAATCCGCATCCGGCCTGGCTCAATTATGTAAAGACGGGGCGCGCGCGGGCCAAGCTCCGCCATTTTCTGCGCACAACGCAGACCGAGGAATCTTCACGGCTTGGCGAGCGCCTGCTGCGCCAGGAATTGCTGACCCTGGGCGTCGTTCCAATCTCGATCCCCACCGATGCCTGGGAACAGCTGACCCGTTCCACCGGCCACAAGTCGCTTGAGGACCTATACACCGATATCGGACTCGGCAAGCGCCTGCCATCGGTGGTAGCGCGCCGCCTGCTGGCGCGCGAGGAAATGTCGCGAAACTCGCCGAGCAACATTGCACTTGCCATCCACGGAACAGAAGGCATGGCGATCCAGTTGGCGCGTTGCTGTCAGCCGATTCCAGGTGATCCGATCATCGGTTCGATCAAGAAGGGCAGCGGCCTGATCATTCATACCCATGACTGTCCGACTATCCGCAAGTCGCGTACCGCCGAGCCCCATCGCTGGATCGACGTCGAATGGGAGCCGGACGAGGGCAAGCTGTTCGACATCCGCATCAAGCTCGAAGTCAAGAATGCGCGCGGTGTCCTGGCGCAGGTGGCGGCCGCCATTGCCGAATCCGGTTCCAATATCGAGCATGTGGCGATGGATTCCGACCCCGAGCAACTGTTCACACAGCTGCGGTTCACGATCCAGGTTTCGCACCGCATCCACCTTGCCGCGGTAATGCGCCGGCTGCGGCACATTCCCGAAGTTTCCCGCATCGTGCGCGAACGTGGGGGCGAGGGTTGAGGGTTCTCGTTTTGGGTGCCGGAGTGGTCGGAACGACGAGCGCCTGGTATCTGGCTCGCGCCGGCCACGAGGTTGTCGTGGTTGACCGGCAACCGCTGCCCGGCAACGAAACCAGCTTCGCCAACGGTGGCCAGATTTCGGTCTCGCACGCCGAACCGTGGGCCAATCCTACCGTGTTGCCGCAGGTCATGCGCTGGCTGGGCAAGGAAGACGCGCCGCTCCTCTGGCGCTGGCGGGCAGACCGTGAACAATTCGCGTGGGGCCTGCGCTTTCTCCGCGAGTGTCTGCCCGCCCGCACGCGGCAGAATATCGCCGCCATCGTCGCGCTCGCGCTCTACAGCCGCAGCTGCCTGCAGGTGCTGCGCCGCGAACTGCGGCTCGAATACGATCAGCGCGAATGCGGGATCCTGCACATCTATACGCAGCCCCAGGCATTTGCCCAAGCTGTCGAAGCCGCGCGCACCATGCGCCAGTTCGGGCTTGACCGCGAAAGCATAGACGCCGGGCGCTGTGTCGAAATCGAACCCGCGCTGGCTACTGCGCGCGACCTGCTGGTCGGCGGCGACTACACGTTATCCGACGAGTCGGGGGATGCCAACAAATTCACGCGAGCGCTGGCCGCGAAGGCAAGCGAACAGGGTATCGATTTTCGCCTTGATTCCACCGTTGCCCGCATCATTGCCGACGGTTCTGCCATCAGCGGTGTGAGGATTGCCGGGCCGGCGGGCGACGAAGTGCTGAAGGCCGATGCCTATGTTGTCGCGCTCGGCAGCTATTCGCCGCTGCTGTTGCGGCCGCTGGGGCTGCGCCTGCCGCTGATTCCGGTCAAGGGCTACTCAGCGACGCTGCAGTTGGCGGAAGGGTCGCCGGGGCCGACGGTCAGCCTGACCGACGATGAGCACCGCCTGGTGTTTTCCCGTCTTGGTGATCGCTTGCGGGTTGCCGGCACCGCCGAATTCAGCGGCTATGATCTCGAAATGAATGTGGTGCGCTGCGCGGCGCTGATGCGCCGCACGCGGCAACTGTTTCCCGAACTGCAGATGGATGGCGAGCCGCAATTCTGGTGCGGCCTGCGCCCGACAACGCCGTCGAACGTGCCGATCATCGGTCGCACGCGTTACCCGAATCTGTGGCTCAATACCGGCCACGGCACGCTCGGCTGGACCATGGCCTGCGGTTCTGCGGCGTCTCTGGCCGATCTTATGAGCGGCCGGCCGGCCGCGCCGGCATTTCCTTTCGCCCGATGCTGATCGATACCCACTGCCACCTCGACGCAGCCGAATTCGATGCCGACCGCGATGCGGTGCATGCCGCCGCGCTGGCCGGGGGCGTCGAGCGCATCGTCGTGCCGGCCGTTGCGGTTGACGGCTTTTTTCGCTTGAAAACCATCGTCGCCCGTTATCCGGGTTGCGTTGCCGCTTACGGCATTCATCCCCTCTACGTGAAGCAGGCGCAAGACGGCGATCTGGCGCTGCTACGCTCCTGGCTGGAGCGCGAACAACCGGTGGCGGTCGGCGAGATCGGCCTCGATCATTACGTGACCGATGGCGATCCGCAGCGCCAGGAGTACTTTTTCGTTGAGCAATTGAAACTGGCGCGTGAATTCAAGCTGCCGGTGCTGTTGCATGTCCGGCGCGCCGTCGATCAGGTTCTGAAGCAACTGCGCCGCATTCAGGTGCCCGGCGGCATCGCGCATGCCTTCAACGGCAGTCGCCAGCAAGCCGATGAATTCATCAAGCTCGGTTTCAAGCTCGGCTTCGGCGGCAGCATGACTTTTTCCGGATCGAGCCGCATTCGTGCGCTGGCGGCGGAGCTGCCGCTGGAAGCCATCGTTCTCGAAACCGACGCGCCGGATATCCCGCCGGTCTGGCTCGCCGGCGGCCGCAACGCGCCGGGCGAACTGCCGCGAATTGCGGCTGTCCTGTCTGAATTGCGCGGGATTCCCGTCGGCGAAATCGCGTCCTCCAGTTGTCTGGCGGCACGGATGGTGCTGCCCGGCATTTGATCTGGGACAAATGCTTGTCGATTTCGTGGGGGCAATTCACGAGTGTTTGATCTGCGCTAAGCATTCGCTAACGCTAATGGAGTAGATTGCTCCTACTAGCTCTGCAGGAACAAGGCAATCAGGGAGTGCCGTGACAGGGTGGGGCGACAGCCCCACCCGCCGGCTGCAACCCGAGGTATTTATGGCGACGAACAGTAAATCCCCCAAGAGCGGCGCCGCACGGCGCCAGTTTATTTTTGATTCGGCCAAGATGGTCTGTGGCGTTGGTATGCTCGGCTTGGGACTCGGGCTCTATGCCAAGCAATCCCGGGCTCTGCCGGCGCTTGATCTGCGCCCGCCCGGCGCCTTGCCCGAGGAAGATTTCCTCGGCGCCTGCATCCGTTGCGGCATGTGTGTGCGCGATTGTCCCTACAACACGCTGGAACTCGCCAAACCGGAAATGCCGGTCGCTACTGGCACCCCGTTTTTCAACGCACGTAACATTCCGTGCGAAATGTGCGAAGACATTCCGTGCATCAAGGCCTGCCCGACCAATGCGCTGGATCATGGACTGACCGACATCAACAAGGCTAAAATGGGGATTGCGGTCCTGATCGACCACGAAACCTGCCTCAATTTCCTCGGTTTGCGCTGCGATGTCTGCTATCGGGTGTGCCCGGTGATCGACAAAGCGATCACGCTTGAACTGCTGCCCAACACCCGCACCGGCCGCCACGCATTTTTCCTGCCGACGGTGCATTCCGAGCACTGTACCGGTTGCGGAAAGTGCGAGAAATCCTGTGTTCTCGAAGAATCGGCCATCCGTGTGTTGCCGCCAAAATTGGCCAAAGGTGAGTTGGGCCACCACTATCGCCTGGGTTGGGAAGAACAGAAAAAGGCCGGTCGCTCGCTGATGGACGAGTCGAAGATGCTCGACCTGCCCGACCGCTTGCCGGAAGGCGCCGTTGTCCCTGGTCATTACGATCCGGCCAGCGGCAAGACAGCGACTGCACGCGGACTTCCCGGCAGCGACGCGGGGAGCATTCCAAGCACGCCGCCAGGTTTGGGAGACAAGCCATGAGCCAGGTTGCCATCAGGAAACGTATCGGCGCCGAGGCAGTTGAAGAAAAAGGCTGGCTGCGCGCCCACAAGTGGCTGATCCTCCGCCGCATCTCGCAGTTCGGCATCCTTGCCCTCTTCATGCTGGGACCACTGGCCGGAATCTGGGTCGCCAAGGGCAACCTGAACTACAGCTACACGTTGAATTTTCTGCCGCTGACCGACCCCTACGTCGCGCTGCAATCGTTGATGACCGGCCATGTGCCGGAAGCCTTGGGCCTAATTGGTGTCGCTATCGTCCTGATCTTCTACGTGCTAGTCGGTGGCCGGGCCTACTGCAGCTGGGTGTGTCCGATCAATGTCGTGACCGACGCCGCCGGATGGCTGCGCGACCGGCTTGGCATCAAGGGTGCCAGCAGTCTGTCGCGCAACACCCGCTACTGGATTCTTGCCATGACCCTGATCGGTTCGGCGCTGACTGGGGTGGTGCTGTGGGAGCTGATCAATCCGGTATCGATGTTGCACCGCGGCCTGATTTTTGGCCTTGGCGCGGCGTGGACTGTGGTGGTTGCGATTTTCCTGTTCGACCTCTTCGTGATGACGCGCGGCTGGTGCGGTCGACTCTGCCCGGTCGGTGCTTTTTACAGCCTGGTCGGCCAGTGGAGTCCGCTACGCGTCTCGGCGCCCCGTCGAACCGCTTGCAACGACTGCATGGATTGCTTCGAAGTCTGCCCCGAACCGCAGGTGATTCGTCCCGCACTCAAGGGCGAAGGAAAGGGCATCGGGCCGGTGATTCTGCCGTCCAACTGCACCAATTGCGGCCGCTGCATCGACGTTTGCTCGAAAGACGTGTTCACCTTCGGTCTGCGCTTCAACAATCCGCCGTCGACTGCCAGCGAGAAATGAGCTGCCACCGGCAATGAGAAGGGGGCGCCGCATTGGCGCCCCCTTTTTTGGCTGACTGACCGACTCAGGCCGCGACCAGCGCACCCCTCATCCTTTGCAGTGCCTTGGCTTCGATCTGGCGGATGCGTTCGGCAGATACATCGAACTCGGCAGCCAGATCATGCAGCGTCGCGGCGTCGCCATCGTGCAGCCAGCGTGCCTCGATAATGCGACGGCTACGCGGATCAAGTTCAGCCAGAGCCTCGTGCAGGCCTTCAGTTTCGAGGCGGGCAGTCGCCTTTTTCTCGATCACGCGGGTCGGCTCGTAACGTGAATCGGCCAAGTAGTCGATCGGCGCAAACGCTTCGTCGCTGTCGTCCGGGCTGCCTTCGAGCGCCAGGTCACGCCCTGACAGCCGTGATTCCATCTCGACCACCTCATCCGGCTTGACCCCGAGGCGCGCCGCGACTTCTGCGGCCTGCGTACCTGAAAGGGTATCAATGCCTTCGTAGTCGTTTTTCAGGCTGCGCAGATTGAAGAACAGCTTGCGCTGGGCCTTGGTTGTTGCCACCTTGACCATGCGCCAGTTCTTCAACACATATTCATGAATTTCCGCCTTGATCCAGTGCATGGCGAAGGACACGAGGCGCACGCCACGCTCCGGGTCATAGCGTTTGACCGCCTTCATCAGGCCGATATTGCCCTCCTGAATCAAATCTGCATGCGGCAATCCGTAACCCAGATAGCCGCGCGCGATGGAGATCACCAAACGCAGATGCGACAGGACAAGCTGGCGCGCCGCGTCCACATCGCCTTCGTTGTGGAAACGCCTAGCCAGCCGCATTTCCTCGGCCTCGCTGAGCATCGGATAACGCTTCGCGGCCTGGACATAGGACTCGATGCTACCAACGGTTGCGGGGATAGGAAGATTAAGGGCATGGGTCATAACGTAACTTTCTCCTTCAACTAACAGTTTTATTTTAGCACTCGGTAGCTAAGAGTGCTAATGCGGCGGAGGAGTTCCTGAAAATGGTCATTGTTCCAAGTAATTAAAGTCGAAAACTGGCTATTAAAGTCGCAAACCCGACATTAGAGTCGAAAACTCTCGCATCGCAATTCGCCTTCAGCTAAAAATGGGAAGCAAATTGTTTGCTGGTGAATAACTATGTCTAGTTGCTACCAATCCAGTCCTTGATTGCCATGTCCATGGCCCCATCGAGGACAATCTGCTCTCTCAGACAAAGCGAGCGGATGTTGTCGCACAGTTTCTTCGCAAGTGTCGCAGCGTCGTTCGGGCCTTCCTCAAATGCATGGCCACGCATCACCAAGCCGCGTAGCACATGATTCACGTCGGCGCGGCTTACTGGTTGCTCTGACTCCCTGCAACGATCTCTTACCCTTTTGCCAGTCTCCATCAAGTGAAACGGCGACTCCGCGACATCAGTGGCGATCATCGCCAGCAAATTTCGATACTTCAGCGGGGTAAGCATTGGAACATCGGTAACATCATGTATCTGCTTGGCAATTTTGAAGAGGTTCTTGTCCGCCCATTCGGCAGCGATGGCCGAACTATTTACAGTAGCAGTAGCAGTCGCTTGGCGTACGGGGTCGTACGCGATGCCGCCAGAGCCGTTCCAGTTGAACTCGACCGGTTTTACATTCAGGGACTCGACGAACTTCCGGAAGGTGCCCTTGCCTGCCCAATCCGCCGCCAGGGAGCTGTCGAGACCAATAATCAAGGTTGCCAGTCGGCCACAGGGTACTGGTTGCGATGCTTTGGCAACCTCGTTTCTAATTACCTCGACGACCTTTGGCAGGAGTCCGTTGGTCTTGCCGTTGCCTGCACCAGGGGAAGGATTTGTAGGAAGCGCATGTCGCTTGGGATCGTGAATCGTTCCGCCTGCCTCCCACGTCACAACAAGCTGGCCCAGATCCAGCGACTCAATCAGTGATCGGAAACTGCCGAAACCAGCCCACGAGGATGCGTCCAGCCCCTCTATGTTGCTCAACAACATCGAAGCGACCTTGGCCAACGAAAGAGGCCCTGTTGCTTCCTTAACCGCTTGCTGGACTAGTTTTAACGCAGCGGGCCCACATTCGATAGGCGGCGGATTGACCTCAACAGGAGGAGGAACTACAACCGTTTCGTCAAAAGAGAGAGCCTTCCGGACGAAATCGTCCTGGTCGATCAGGAGGTCAGCAGAAGCACGGTAGGCGGCTGAAGGAAAACCGATGGCCAGCACGGTAGTCCGCCGGTCCCAGCGCCGGAGCTTGCGCAATACCGGGGTAAAGTCGGCATCGGCAGAAAAGACAATGAATTCGTCGTAACGGGTTTCTTGCTGCAACAGATCAACGATATCCAAGACCATATGGATATCGGTGCTTGTCTTGCCCTCACTAGTCAGTGCTGGGCAATCAATAATCTCGAAGCCCGCCAGATTAAAAGAGGGACGAAACCGTTGGTAAGCCTGCGGATTCAGGTAGCAGCGGCGAACAAGAACGCGGCGCTTGGCGCCCGGCGAAGCTGGCTCAGGCATTTCGAGTGACTTGATCAGCCAGTTCATCCACACCGTCGGACTGCGGGCGAACTGGTCGGCCGCTTCCTGATCGAGGCGGCGCAGGCCGGAATATACATTGTCGAAATCGACGAAGAGGGCGCTTTTCATGTTGGGGCTCACGTTAGGTGATGACGACTGATGGCTAGTTTTGTCCGCAGCAATGCTTATACTTTTTCCCAGAGTTACATGGACAGGGATCGTTCCGGCCAACCTTGATGTTAGTTGCCGAAGCTAGCCGAAGAGCGCTGCGATGCCCGCCATTACTAAAAAGGTCAGGTTGGAAAATTCGAAGTACATGGTTCTGGTCTAGCTCGGGAGGGAGGTGTTTCTTGGCTTCGCCTGCTTTCCGGAGATCGTTATTGAGTTTGCCCAAGCCAGTATTTCGTTTTGAAATTGGCTTCCCGGTTTTGTCAAACATGTAGCCGATAATCATGCTTGCTGCTGTGATTTCCTCGGCACTTCCTCGATGGGCGCTTATCAGCTGCTTGATGTTCCCAATGAGCTCCACCGAAAGAGCCGCACAGGCATCGGCAATTTCCCCTTTGCCTTCTTCACTTTCGTAGGAGCGTTGCAGAATGTCTACAGCACTAGTGAGAACGGGTAAGTTGTCATGGTGGAGGGAAAGCAACCGGGCACATTGAAGCGCCGCCTTCGAACGTAAGGACTGATCTGCTTGCGCCGCATTCATGCACTTGGCAAGAAGAGTCTCAGCGTCTTCTTGCGATTTGCCTGGCACCAGGCCATCACTGATTAGCCCAGCAAGAGCAAAGAGAGCTTCGGGGAAACTCTGATCTGCAGCATTGTTTAGCCAAGAGAGTGCTTCTGTTTGATCCGTTTCAACAGTCGTGCCATTCCAATAATGGATAAAAAGGTTGTACTGCCCCGTCGGATATCCAGCTTCGGCAGACTTCTTCGTGTATTCAAATGCTGCCAACGGGTTGGCAGGTCCACCCTCTCCGCGTAGATACATAACCCCCAACATCGTCAATGCGGAAGGATGATCCTCTGCTGCGGCAATTTCAAAGTGCTTCCGGGCTTCAACGAAGTCCTGTGATTGATCATGAGCCCCATGGTAATAAATATGCCCAACATCGGCGTTGGCATCCGAGTTTCCTGCATTTGCGGCACGGAATATTTTGTTAACTCCCATGGCGACAAACTCTTCGCCCTCAACCCGATCAATCAGCAGCTTTCCATGCTCATAAAGGGCGGCAGCATGGCCTTGATTGGCAGCCAGCCTGAACCAGTAATTTGCCTTCTTCCGTTCTTCATGGATCTCGTAACGAAAGAGAAAGCTATCTTCACCGTTGGCTCCCACACTGGCTGCCTTGTTCAAAAAATGTTTGCCGAGCCAGTATTGGGGTTCGACTTCTTCCTGAATCGTAGCCCGATAACAAAGCGACTTCACACCAGAATCCGTTGAACTAGGGATGATGGCTGCAGGCAGTGGCGAGTTGGGATGAACCTGAGCATGCGCGAATTTCAACGCAGTAATTGCATAGCCCAGCGCTGAACGAGCGAAGTCGCTTAGTTCGGAGTTCCCGAGCTTGCCTTCTTCTGGATGCGCGCCTTTGTTGCCTAACCACCTGAGCTTGTGCAAGGCATCCTTTGTTTGAGAGTCCGAATTTGTACGGTCGCAAACCTCCCGAATCAGAGTGTCGAGTTCCCCCGCTCTTGGAATAGCAAGATTTCGGACTTCGATGATCCGTAAGCAAATCAGTTTGCACATGCCTCTTAGCCTGACAAGGCAATACCCTGGGGACTCCTCTGCTGCCTCTTTCGCGAGCTCGAAGTTTTCTCCCACTTCGCCAGAAATCAGTCGGGCAAGTTCGAGATCATTCATTTCTTAACTCTTGTCTCCGATTGCGGCACTGGGGGCAGCGGCTAAATCTTCTGCGATGTCGGCGCGCAATTGCTTTTGCCACGGCAAGTCATCGGCTGGCGACTGAAAAAGCATCCCATCCGGTTCCCAACTGTTCCGTGCTTTGCTTAGACCGATAGGAATCAGCAGGTGGCCATCTTCTATGGCGGTGCAGATTTTTTCCTCGACGACACGGCCTTTCACTAGGCAGCGCGTACGATCCGCAACCACACACAACCCCATCAGGCTGCGAATGACTGGGTAATGGTTCAGTGGGCCATTGCCATCAAAGATAAAGTAGCGGCAAACCGATAGGTCATCAAGATAGGTAATGCACTCCTCAAGCACGATGACGATGCTTTCATTGCTGTTGGGGCATATGGGCTTGCTCGAAGGCTTGAGCACGAATAGTCGAAACTGAAATGGCTCTCCTGTTTGGCGTTCGGCAAGCCAGGCTGCGAAGTTTGCCGGGTATTTATAACAACAGATCGTTTGGTGGGGATCGACGGAAAGGCCATCGAGCCATGACCGGCTCAAGGCAAAGTATTCAGCTACCCAGTCTAGGAGTGCAGGAGTCAGGTATTCCGACAGTTTGTCGGCTGAGGCGAAATCCTTCATCGGGATCGCAAACTGCTCCGGCAACAAACGGCTGATCTGGGTTTTTGCCACCCCATGGGCTTCAAAAACATCAAGCACCCTCTGTGCTTGGGCGCGGATCGGGTCTTGCCGGACTTTCCACCAGCCGAATAGTTTACCCAGCCAGTCGGCCAGCACTTTGGCGTCGCTTAATAAGCCCATGCTCAGGCTACAGCCTTTTCGATTAAGGTTTCGGCCAGGCGGGATTGGGTCTGGGCGGTGGTGGCGAGACGGTCGCGGAGTTGGGCACAGATGGCATGCAGCTCGGCAACGCGGGCAACGATGCGGGATTGCTCAGCGATGGGAGGAATAGGCACGAGGAACTGCCCGAGCTTCCCAATACTTAACCCCTCCCTTGATACCCCAACCTGAACATCCATCACTGTTTGCTGAACATGAGATGAAATTAATACAAGGTGTAAATATGATTTTGTCGTTGATAAAGCGGGGCGAATAATTGTTACATGTTGGCTAACATTGGCCTCATCGAAAGTTCGTGGTACGACGGCACATCGACCTATTGACGCTCCGGTAATGTTGAACAGTATGTCCCCTGGAAGCACTTTAGTTCCCGCCATTTTTTGGTGAGTTTCAGGTTTGATATACGCGACCTCTGCAAGACGTAGACCTTCGTTCCATACGTTTTGAGAGCGCAAGAATTTGATGCCCTCAGAAACATAAACTTCTCTTCCTCCAAGTGGAGTGCTACCGGCACCAATCTTTAACAGTAGGTAATTCAGGCGCACCCACTCCCACCCCTTCGGCAAATCAAATGGTTTTTCCGCGTCGCTGATCGGTAGCAGAGTTTTGTCGCGTTTAAGTTGGCCGGTGGCAATGAGACGGTCTTTTTCGCTGCGGATTTTTTGCAGCAGCGTGCTGGCCGGTTCGTCGGCGGGGTTTTGCGGGACGAGCAGGCCGCGGACGGCAAGTTGCAAAATGGTCTGTTCCAAAGCGTCGACCGCAGCGGGGCGGTCGAGCAGCAGGTCGAAATGGGTGGCGATGCGTTGCCAGTTTTCGGCCAGCGCGTGGGCCGATTCGCTGTTGGCTAGGGACTCGAGCAGGTTGCCGACCAGCCGGGCATGCTGCCCGGTCTCCAGCTTGCCCTTGGTCTCCAGCGCATCGCAGAGGGCCATCAGTTCTTCAACACGGGCGACGATGCGGGATTGTTCGACCAATGGTGGAAGGGCTACTACGATGCTATTGAGCTTTGCCTGATTCATTTTGGGCTGCGCAGTACCCGTGACGTAGGATTCAAGCGAAATCGAATTTATGTAGAGGCAGAGATAATTCATTACCTCCCGATACGCCGTATCAACCACGTGAGCATGATTGTTAACCCAATATTTGCCATGAGCAAGAAAGGCAATTGGCGTAGAGCGATTGATAAGGTTGGCACCGTCCTCGCCGATCAATAACAACGTCTTATCAAATAGGTAGCCGTCAATTTTGTCGATTACCCCAGATGCGCCGTAGTAGTCGTAACTTTTTGCTCGGCCCTCGCGCTCAATAGAAGATACTGGTCGACGCTCTCCGTCTCGATTGATTGATATCTCTCCAAAGCGAACCCACTCCCACCCCGCCGGCAACCCAAACGGTTTCTCTCCTTCGTTAATCGCAGGCGGTGGGGTGTCCTTCCTGATCTTACCTTCCTTCACCAGCTGCGCCTTCTCGGCCCGAATACGTTCAAGCAGCGCGCTGGCCGGTTCGTCGTTCGGGTCTTGCGGCACCAGCTTGCCCTGCACGGCGAGCCTCAGGATCAGTTCGCGCAAACGCGCGATGCCGTTGGGGGCTTGCGCGATCAGGTCGAACCGGCCGAGCAACGCCGGTTCTAGCGCCGCGAGGTAACGGGCGCTCGGTTCGCGGGCTTCGAGTACGGCGTTCATGCCGTCGTTCCGAGCGACTGGGCGAGGATGCCCTTCAACTGATCGCGCAGGCTTTGGGCTTCCGCGCTCAGACGGCCATAGTCGGCCAGCAGCGCATCGAGATCGTGGGCGATGGCGTCGGGGCTGTGCGGGTTTTTCTGGTCGAGGTTGTAGCCCTTGGCCTTGAGGGTGGCGATGTCGACCTTCCAGGCAACTTCACTTTCGACGCGTGATTCAAAACCATCGGCCTCATCGCCCCACCAGGCCTTTTCGGCGGCAAATTCCTCGATGCGGATGGGCTTGGTCTTGGAATAGCTCTTGTAACCTGCTGGATAGGGATGCTCGTAGTACCAGACCTCCCGGGTCGGCGCGCCCTTGGTGAAGAACAGCAGGTTGGTCTTGATGCCGGTGTAGGGGGCAAAGACACCATTGGGCAGGCGGACGATGGTGTGCAGATTGCACTCGCTGAGCAGCTTTTCCTTGATGCGCGTTTTGACGCCTTCGCCAAACAGTGTGCCGTCGGGCAGGACGACGGCGGCGCGGCCGTTGTGCTTCAGCAGTTCGATGATCAGCACAAGGAAAAGATCGGCGGTTTCCTTGGTGCGCACGTCGGCCGGGAAGTTGGCTTCGGTGCCGGGTTCCTCGGTGCCGCCGAAAGGTGGATTGGTCAGGATGACATCGACCTGATCGCGCGGGCCATAGTCGATCAGTGGGCGTGACAGGGTGTTGTCGTGACGAATCTGGCTGGGCACTTCAATACCGTGCAGCAGCATGTTGGTGGTGCACAGCAGGTGCGGCATCTGTTTCTTTTCGACGCCGTGAATGGCCGCTTGCAGCAGGGCGTCGTCCTCAACGTTCTTGCGCTGGGTTTTCAGGTGTTCGAGCGTGCAGGCCAGAAAGCCGCCGGTACCGCAGGCGGGGTCAAGAATCTTTTCACCCAGGCGCGGATTGCCCTGATCGACCATGAACTGGGTGACGGCGCGCGGCGTGTAGAACTCGCCTGCATTGCCGGCGCTTTGCAGATCCTTGAGGATCTTTTCGTAGAGATCGTTGAACAGATGCCGGTCAGTGCGGTTGTTGAAGTCGATCTCGTTGATTTTGTTCACCACCTGCCGTAACAACTGACCGGACTTCATGTAGTTGAAGGCATCTTCAAATACCTGCTGGACGACGTAGCCGCGCGGGTTGCGCAGCGGATCAGCATTCAGTCCCTTGAGTTTGGGGAAGAGGGTGTTGTTGATAAAGTCCTGCAACTCTTCGCCGGTCATGCCCTCGGCGTTAGCCGCCCAGTGGCGCCAGCGTAAGTGCTCGGGGATGGGCGACTTGTAGCTGTCGCGCAACAATTCAAGTTCGGTTTCCTGATCATCGAATATTTTCAGGAAGAGCAGCCAGGAAAGCTGGGAAATCCGTTGGGCATCGCCATCGACGCCGGCATCCTGGCGCATGATGTCCTGGATGGATTTGATGAAGGTGGTGCTGATGGTCATGAAGCCTTGGTGTCCTTAAATTCGGGATTGGCTGCTCAGGCGGCCATGCCCATCACTTCCTGAATGCACTCATCCAGAAACGCGGTACTGAAACTGTGCGCGCCGGCATCTTGTGCCATATCAAGCAGAAAGTCGTTGAAACCGTATGTGCGTGGAAAGTATGAAAACGATTTGAGCTTGTAGTAACGCCCTGCCCGCATGAATCGGCTGCTGATTAATCGCGCAAGCGCCAAAGAGTCTTCGTAATTCACCCGTTCGTTGAGATTGATATGCGTCACACCGGAACAAGGCGAATGATCCCTTGTTGCCCCGAACTGCGCCAGTGTATTCAGATAAGCATCTGCTTCGTTCGGCCAACCGAAGACGATAACCGGGCTAGCTGAAACGCCGTAGATGCAATCCTGATGCTCTTCCAACCAGTCGAGGGTCTGAGTGATGGTGTCGTCGTTCTCACCGGCAAAGAGCAGGATATTGACCTTCACTTTGACTTTGTTCGCAGCACAAGCAAGAAGAAGTCGGGAGGCGCGCTCAAGATATTTCTCCGGGTCTCGCGTCTTCTGCATACGGAGCAATTGCGTTGGCGAGGCGCTTTCCAAACCGAGGTCGAGAACGCTCATGCCGGATGCAGTCAAGGCCGGAATCAATTCCGGCTTGATGCTATCGACACGCCCCTCGGTACGCCATTTAATGGCCATGCCTGCCTGCTCGAGCGCCGCGCCAAGGCCATCGGCCCAACGTTTATTTGGGACGAACATTGACGTTTCGAAATAGGGCGTCATTTCGATCAGGTCGTCAGCCAGCAGGGTTGATTTAAGCTCGTCAACCAAAATACCGGGAGCCTTCAAGGGCTGGAGCTTTTCGTCCTTTTCCTGACAGAAGCTACATCCCATGCCGCAACCACGAGCGATTTCGATGCTTGGCTGATAGAGGTGCCTGTGGTGCAACAGGCTGTAATCCAGGCAGGAAGCGTTGCTTAGCCCCTTTGGTGCCTCACCGACATGGAGCACCTTTGCACCGGTAAGCAACTCAACAATACGATCTTCAGCCAAACCCGGAATGATCAGGTCTGCTTCTGGCAGCATGCTTTTCAGTAGATCGGGCCGGTTGCCGATGACCCATCTGCCGCCAACGATAAACCGCAGGGATGGAAGCAGAGCCTTGGCTTCAGCCATGAACTCTCTGGCCCAGGCGATAGCATAGAAGCTTGGAATGGAGAGCAATATCGGCAGGCTGCTCTCGACAAGTCCATAGGTGAGAGCCGTTCTCAGCGTTTCACTCGGCGCAGAAAAATGGCCATGGATCACTATTGGCGCCAAGCCGCTACGTTTCAGTACGGAGGCGAGTGATAGCAAGCCGTAATTCAGGTACTGGTTGCGCCGATTGAGACGATTGTTCGCTTTCTTCGTGCTGAGTTGCCCAGCACTGATACAGATGACCTGCGCCATGCGTTATTGATACAGCGACCGCTCAAGCTCCCGGAGGGCTGCCTGATACTGTGGTTTACCACCAAATGCCTGAATGATTTCGACAGGCGAACCGAACTGGTCCAGGGGAGCCACGCGAAGTACCTCCATTTGCTCGATATTGCCAATGCCTTCGTCGGCATATTTGTCGAGCAGGAGCTCCAACACCTTGCGGGCCGTGCCGCCGTATTTCGCGAAGTAATCGCGCTTTTTGACTTGGTTGGCTCGTTCACGTCGGGTGAGTGGCTTCTGCCCGAAGGCAATGTGGCAGATCAGATCGAAGGGATCGATATCCTTGCCGGTTTCCTTGGCTAGTTCGTCAAAGAAAATACCCTGATCTTCCAGTTCAGCAATGATTGCGGCCTTTTTGTCGGCGTCGTTCCAGGTTTGCAGGAAGTTATCCAGCGACGTAAAGCGCTTGTTGATTTGAATGCGCGTGAAGTCCTTGAGCGATTCGGTGATCAGTTTGCCGTCACTGCCGACGTATTGAACCAGCTCATTGACGACATAGACTGGAACATCGTCGATCACATATTTGATGCGCCCGCCACCCGGGGGGTCTCCATTCATCCCGCCTTCGCCGGGGCCCGTTGTTGTTGCGCCTGATTGGTCGCCAACAGCAGCGTCTCCCCCTTCGGGAGGAACAACCGGGTCACCTGCTTGCGGCTCATAAATCACTACGGGTTCGCCATCAAAGGCTTCATCCGCGAACAATTCGGTGGCACGCTTGAAATCAAGAATCGTGAACCAAAGCTTGCCGTAGTCCTCATCAATCCGGGTGCCGCGACCGATGATCTGCTTGAATTCGGTCATCGAGTTAATCGTTCGATCAAGCACGACCAGCTTGCAGGTTTTGGCATCGACCCCCGTGGTCATTAATCGTGAGGTGCAGGCAATTACCGGATAGGGTTTGCGCGGATTGATGAAGTTGTCGAGTTCGAGCTTGCCTTCTTCGTTATCACCAGTGATTTGCATCACGTACTTTGGATTCTGGCTGGCCAGATCCGCGTTTGCATTGATCAAGGCTTGGCGCATTCGGGCGGCGTGGTCGATGTCCTCGCAGAATACGATGGTCTTCGACATGCGGTCGGTGGCTTTGAGGAATTCGGTGATTCTTCTGGCCACCGCCTGATCCCGCTGGGTAAGCACCAGCGTCTTGTTCATATCGGAAGCGTTGTAGATACGGTCTTCGACGACCTGCCCTTTGGCATCTACTTTACCTAGGGTGGGACGCCAGCCGAGATCCTTGTCCATGTCGACGCGGATCACCTTGTAGGGCGCCAGAAAACCATCCTCAATCCCCTGCTTCAGCGAGTAGGTATAAACCGGCTCGCCAAAATAAGTGATGTTCGAGATTTCTTCTGTTTCCTTTGGGGTGGCGGTCAGGCCAAGGTGCACTGCAGAGCTGAAGTAATCGAGAATTTGCCGCCAGGCGGAATCTTCGGCAGCGCTGCCACGATGGCACTCGTCGATCACGATGAGATCGAAGAAATCAGGGCTGAATTGCTTGTAGATGTTCTGCTCTTCTTCATTGCCCGTAACAGCCTGGTACAGCGACAGGTAGATTTCGTAGGATTTGTCGACCTGGCGCTTCTCGATCTTGGTCATCGCCCCGGCGAAGGGCTTGAAATCGTTGGTCTTGGTCTGATCGACAAGGATATTGCGGTCGGCCAGGAACAAAATGCGCTTCGCTGCCCGTGCTTTCCACAGGCGCCAGATAATCTGGAAGGCGGTGAAGGTTTTGCCGGTGCCCGTGGCCATGACCAGAAGAACGCGATCCTGCCCTTTGGCAATGGCCTCAACAGCCCGATTGACCGCGTTCAACTGGTAGTAGCGCGGCAATTTGCCAATCGTATAGTAATCCTGTGCAAAGATGGGTTCTGCTGTTGCAGTAATGCCTTTCCAAGCCAGATAGCGCTGCCAGAGGACATCCGGCGAAGGGAATTCATCCAGCGCGATTTCGCATTCGATCAAGCCGCCGCTGGCGGTCTTGTCATGCCACAGGAAACCGTCGCCGTTGCTGGAAAAGGCAAATGGCACATCGAGCATTTCGGCGTAGGCCAGACCTTGCTGAATACCGTCACGAACCGAGTGCTTGTTGTCCTTGGCCTCGACCACGGCGATGGGAATGCCAGGTTTGTAATAGAGAACGTAATCCGCGCGGCGGATGGTCTTTTCGTCGCGTTTGGCCTTGTTGCCCCGGACAACGACCCGGCCACTCGTGAGGTTCACTTCTTCGAGGAATTGCGAGTCTCGGTCCCACCCACTGGCCTCGAGGGCCGGAGTGATGAACTTGGTACAGATGTCCCGTTCAGAAAGCGTTTTCTTGTCCATGCCTATTGTGGCTTACAGGGAAATGACGAGTGACTTCGCATTATGCCCGGTTGTGATGCGGCAGTATTGGTAAGAGGGGGAATTTGTATGTATATATGTATAAAGTTATACTTAATACATGATTTCTCCCAGCCAAAAATCCCGAGCTATTCGAGCGGCAGAAAACTGCCATCGTCTAGGCATTGCCCAGCAGGAGATCGCTAGTGCTTTAGGAGTCAGCCAAGGGCAAGTAAGTCGGATTCTTGGCGCGAAAATAACCCGGGCTTCCCGACTTTTTGAAGAGGTTTGCCTATTCGTCGAGCGCTTTGACAGTGGTGTGACTGCAAACGCTGTGCGAGAAAACGAAGAATTGATAGAGGCTCTACGAGATACCTGGGATGGTTCTGCTACACATGCGCGGGCATTGTCAGCGGTAATTCGGTCACTCGGCGTATTGCGCGCTAACGGGAAAAGCTAATCTATGCTACTCATCCCCAAGCCATTGCCGGACGAGATTGATCGCGGCTATCTGGGAAGGATTGGTCAGCTGAATGGTCTTTCCAATGAAACACAGATTGTCACAATGTTGCGGCTTTTTGTGGGTAGCGATGCGGCCACTCGTCGGGAACACGCAATTATTGAGTTGTTGGCATCAGCTTCTCAATCTGAGCTGGTTTCATTTTTGCGGCATCACACATTGTTGCCGTACCGGTACATCATCGCTTCCCAGCCCGGTAGGGATGCCCAATCTTGGACGCACCGAGCATTTATGTGGTCACAGGGCATGAAGGCACTGCGGACGGCAGCCTATTTCTGCCCGCAGTGTGTGCGGGAAGATGTTGACTTCCATGGTCAGAGCTACTGGCGTCGTCAGCACCAGTTGCCCGGGAGCCTGTTATGTGCCAAACATGGCTGCGGGCTTTGCTATGTCGACTCGGATAAGGCCTTGTTGAAACCGCCATCATTCTTTCTCGAAACTGCCTTTGAGGTCCCTAGCGACTGGGTAGGTATGGTCATGGAAAACCCTTTGCATCAACGGTTTATCGATATTTGGTCTGGTCTGGCTGAATATGACCACTCGATCTATTCCGGAGTGGCTTCCCGTGTCTTTCGTGAGAAGGCCCGCGCAATGGGATT
Source organism: uncultured beta proteobacterium (assembly GCA_963741765.1). Classification (GTDB taxonomy): domain Bacteria; phylum Pseudomonadota; class Gammaproteobacteria; order Burkholderiales; family Rhodocyclaceae; genus Azonexus. The sequence goes on along the minus strand of CAVUJN010000012.1, from coordinate 38,457 downwards.
CGCCACGCATCTAGGGCAGGCAAATATGCCGTTGCTCAGTGACCGCATTGTTGAGTCATTCGGGGTGAGATGGCTTGCTACTATATCTCCCTCTCTGGCAATGAAATCGTTGGGGGTAGAGTTCCCAAGTATCGATAGATACATTTTGGCTAAAAACACAAAGACGCTGGCGCATTATTATGTGCTGATTGCCACCCAGCTATTCGATACAGCTGATGAAGCGTTGTCTGCTTTAGTCTCTACTCAACCTTCTGATCTTGGTCTTGCCGCAGGTGCAAAACGGTATAGCGTACCAGATGACGTCCTGCTGGAGGCCTATGTAAAGGCTGGGGGCTCTTATTCAAAAAGTGGACTGGCTATCGGAATGGGTAGAACGGCCGCTGATATCCGACTCAAAAGTCTTGGTCTGCCGAACCTCAACAAGAAAGCCTTGGCATCGCTTCACGCTTTCTATGTTGGACAGAAGAGCATCGATGAGAGCGCTGAGTCGGGTGGGCTGACAGCCGACCAACTACTGGAACTCCTGCGCCAGGCCGGGGCGCCTTTTGTTAAGGTGATGAAACGCATTTTACAGGCGACTTCAGAGGATATGGCAAGCTCTCGAGGGCGACGTCCAAAGGCATTGAATCCTCGTGGGTTGAGTGTCGTCGATGTGGGGAAGGCATTCAAATTCGCGCCGCAATAGAAATATATTGGAACGCTGTGGGCGTGACTGGCTTGCCCGGGTGCTTCCCGACCTGGCCAACACGCGAAGAATTCTCAAGCTCGACGACTCTGGGCAAAGTGAATTCCGCAAAAATCTGCCCAGTTCACCTAGAATCCAGTGCAGAAAATAGTAGCGGAAGCGTTCCAGGAGCAACTTTCTGGTGTTTTGATCGTGGAATCTGCTATCCCGGAGCGCCAGTAGCACTCCGGGAATCGCCACAGCGTTTGCAGAGCGTCAGAAACTGCTCATTGATATCCAGAAAGATGCCCAAAAATTATCGTCTCGCGGCATTAGGTCTTCGTATCTACTGATCTGCTTGAGGTCTTTGCTTCGCAACGCAGCAATTGCGGGCTTTATTGGTGCAAGATAGGTGTCTGTCGCTTTCTCAAAGTCTTTGACACTCAAGCTGTCCCCGCTAGGTGATTCAAGTGCAACGCGGTGAGCAGCAGTCCAAAGCGCAATAATCAGCCGGGGAATCCCGCCAGAAAGCTCGAGGATTCTGCCGGCAACCTCTCTATCGATTTCCAGCGGCTTGGCGACGTACTGGTACTGTCCCAAGATGTTAATAAATCCTGGTTTTTTTGAGTCGTCGCTGAAAAAAATCGGGTCATCGGCAGATTCAAAAGGTTTGAGAGCATGGTAGCCCCCGCTGACAAAGCGCTGCGTATTTGCAAAGCGTTTCATCAGAGCGCCGACGCCGTCGGGTGTCCCTGAAAAAATGATTGGAATTTGCCACGTGTTTATCAGCGTCAAGATCCATTTCAGGCATTGGTCTTCAATGATACTTAGCTGCAGGTCTGTGGGGTCCGAGGTATTTGAGCGCCGTTTCTTCAACGTAGGCAACTTGAAGAAATTTTGAATTTCGTCCAAGTGTAGTGTGCCCAGAAAATGTGCTAACGCCACTTGCCGCCATTCGTCCAGCATTTGTTGCCCGTCACGGCGGCTGCGGGCAAGCGAACCCGAAAACCGGGATTTCCAACCAGGGATCTGTTTCGACATTTCGGTATCGAAGGTTGTCATGAGATTGGAAGCCAGATCAGAAGAGCGCCCGCTTGCGGGTACATCTGTCGATAGCCAGACCAATTGGTGATGGGCTCCGACGATATTGGGAAATGACGCATGCGTCACCACCTGTCTAGGGTAGAGACTTAACGAGCGTAGGATCGCCTCCGACTTGCCACTTCCAGAATGTCCGACCGCGAGAACCGCCATGGCAGGCGCCCGAGGAGTCTTGTGCGCCAGTTTTTCACCACCGATCACGCTCCAAGTGGCAGGAGCATTCGGATCACGGTATCGATAGCTGTCGCGTACCACTATATCGATGGATTCCTGAATTCGTAATCCTTGCAGACTAGCCCAATGAAAATCCCGTAGTTGAAGAATGAGGCGAAGGCGAATGTACTTGGGGACGCTTTCGGGATCGACCGGCCGCGGGGGTAAAAAGGTAAGGGCGCTTGCTGCCGTGGGGCGATCGAGAATAGGGCCAAGATGGTCAACGAGGATGTTCCCGGCATAGGGGTTGAAGTGTGCTGGATCGTTCATCACATAACCTCAAACATTCGTGGCGGCATACATGGAAGCCATCATGTCCATATATGCACCGTCAACAGGGTCTTCGTCAGTTTCAGGGGACTCTGGTGCAGAGTTGGAGGTCGCGAAACTAGCAGCCTCAAAGGCTCTGGCTTCCGACATGGTCGGCCCCTTTCCTGAGCTCTTTGCCAGCGCCTCTTCGGTCAATTCCTTGGCACGCTGGATCAAGGCCTCCACTTTCCGACGAGACTCCAGCGCAATCATCAATTTTAAATGGGCGTTTTCCTGATTGTTGCTTGTCCCGGCCATGAAGGCATCGAGAAATTCCTCGTGAGTCAGTTCCGGCGACGCGAGTGTGTGATCGGAAATTTGGAGTTCCAGCAAGCCTGTTGCTTCTGGGTCCGGTATCCAAAGCCGGGATACCGAACCTGGAAAGTAATACCCTGGGATCTCCCACGAGCCAAAGTTGCGCGCGCGGGCCGTCCATTCTCGTTCCTCAATTTCGGGTGACGAATATTCCATGCCGAGGAATTTGACCCCATGTCGGGTAACCGTTGCGTGTTCGGACGGTAATAGCTCGGTAATCAGTCTGGTTTCAGAAATGTGCCGGCTAACACCAACCCCGACTTCGTGGCCATAACGCCAAAGACCTGCGGGGCTCGGGAAAATGCCTGCGCCCCGCATGAATACATCGCATCGTTCGTTTCGCGGTGCCGTTAGGTTGTAGGTGGTAAATGTTTCATGTAGAAATGCCGCGTACTCGGGGATAGTCAATACAGCCTCATTCGCATCGAAGCGCCGGAGTTCGTACTCTTTGCGACGCTGGTCGATAGCGCCTGGGATGAAGTAATACTGACGATCCTTTTCAATACGATGAAGAACTTCAACAAGGCCTTTAAGGTCGGGGCGATAAGGTGGGGCATAGCTCAAGCAGGGAATGAGTTTCGCTCCGGTGACCTTTGCAGCCTTCGACAGATATTCGCCGCGGTCACAGAGCAATGCTGCGCACATGCTAGGCGATGGAGACAGTGACGAAGTGGCCTCATATCCCCAGAGGTTGCCCAACAATTGCGGATTCGCAACTGCGCTAAACAGTGCGACTTGGGCCATCGCCCACGATGGCCCATCCATACAGACATAGAACCCCACGATTGCCGTCAACCAGACATCCACGATGATGTAGACGATCGGCCGTCCGATGATCCAGGCACGATTAACCGTCGAACGAAGGTACATATCGGCGATGCTGGAGTCGATGGCCCAAGTGTGTCCGGGACCGACGACCCCTTTCCAGCTTCGGGCAATCAGACCACGTAAGCTGCGCTTAAAATGCCCTTTTGTTGTCCGTTCAAGGATACGTTGGAGCTTGGGAATGCTCCGCTCAAGAACCCGCCTGATTTGGCGCGCATTTGGGTACTCGCCGAGTTTGGGATTGATCAGCACCAGTTTTCCGTCTTCTTGGCGGTAGCGGCTGACAAATGCGCTATCAACAATTTGTTGAACCCGCTCGGGCATATCGGGTTTGGGCGAGGAAATACGCTTGTCCGCAGCGATGATGGCGCTGCGCCAGAGAGTACTGTTGCCGGGTTGCTCAGGTTCTAGGAAGACGCCGTACGCTTGGGCAATACGCTGCTTATTGGTTTTGCGTCCTGGTTTTTTGTGACCGCCGGGATCGCAGGGGCGTGGTTTGCCAGGTGCGCCGCAGTTGAGGCTGCGCGTTGGACGTAGGCTGGTTTCGTCATAGCCATAGCGACAGAGCAACGAAAGGTTCTTTCGGACGAAAGCTTCGCTACAGCCGGTGGCTACAGTTTCATTGACCAAGCCGCCGAATCCTTCGTGAATCAGGATCATTTCTCGGAAATGGTCAAACTCCAGAAATAGGGCCATCGACTTCTTGCGAAACTCATAGGCAGCTTCATCGGCTTTCGACAGCACGTAGTTTTCCTGCTCAATTTCGATTGCAGTGATGTCGTCGCCTTCCTTCAAGCTGAGCAAATCGTTACGGTCCATCCAGAGAATTGTCCCAAGCATCGGAGGAGGCGCCTTTTTGCGCGGCTTCCTGGTTTGTTCAAGTCGTTTTCTCCCCACTTTCTGTTTTCCAGCTTTCTCAGGTGGGTCGAGGCGTACGATTGCGATTTTATTAATCTGCGCTTCGACCAGTACGACCCGATAGATACCTGCGTCCTCGCCACTCAGGATGCGGAATGTTTTGTTATGGTTCAAATCCATGCCGAACTCCTCGATGCGATGGGGTTTTGGGCATTGAAATCACCTTGCGGGAGTAATACGACCGGTTGGTGAGGTCGCCAGCCGCGCCGCAGGCTCATTGGGATTTCTCCGGAATAGACGGCTTGCCAGAACGCACGCTGGGCGAGGTCCATATTGCCGAGCGTCGCTTCTAGCCTATGGAGAATGAACGTCAATGAACGCCCCGGAAAACGCCGAACTATTTCGAGCGCCTTCAAGCGATCCTGAGCAGAAGCGCGTTCACCCAGGGTCCAGGGCATTTGCATGCGTAGGTTCAGACCTACACGCTCATCATAGAGTGCGGGCGTGATCAGCAACCAATTGACGCCGCGGGCGACCCAATACGCTCTTTCGATGGCTAGCAGCTCGAGCGAGCGTTTTTTTGTTATTTCGTTGTCGCTCTTGATCGCAACGGCGAGCAGTTCAATTGTGCCGTAATTCTTTCGAAGTGTGATCAGAAAGTCGGTGGTCATTACCCAATCTGCTGATTCTGGGCCGTCGGTTGTCTTGGGATGCTTTACCGCAAGCGCGGCTGCGATCGCAAGCGTTCCCGGGAATGGCTGATCGCTAATGCCGATGCGATAGGCGCAAAGTTCGTGTTTGGCGTCCTCCTGCGACAAGGGAAACTGCTCTCGGATATCGAGCCGATTGGGAAGCATGAAGACGAACATGATGGCAACCCACTCGTGGTCGCTTAGGAGTTCGTGCTGTCGTTGTTCAGACGCAAGCAGGTGCGAGCGTCCGCGACTGGCAGGATCACCCCGACTTACTCGATGCCATGGAATATAGTCATTGAAGATACCTTGGCCCCTTCCTTGGCGAAAGAAGCGCTCGAGCAAAGTCGGCGTAAATCGTTTTGTGGTTCTCATTTGCAAAATCTCCATTTCGTTGGGCGAGCGATTCCCTCGCTCACAGGCTTGCTTGCGAAAAATCGAAATGGGGGATTGACGGACAGCGGATGCGTCCTTAGACTTTGGCTTGTGTTAGCAAGAGTCCGGGTCCCCCGGGCGGAAAACGCGAGGGTTAGGCTCCTTGCGTTTTTTTTTGCCAGTCAGTAAGAGTGTTTCTATGTCTGGGTTGGATATTCCTCCTTCTTTGGTTGTGTTTGAGTGGCACGGCGATGTGCCATCTCATCGCGAGTCTTTAGGAGGTTTTGGCTGAGGACTTCCTAACTAGAGATTTCACGTATCTGCGACCTGAGGGCTTTGACAAATCGGGGCGGCATGATGGCGGCTGCTTTCCGAATTTCCGAGATCAGTGCCTGCACATCGTCAGGCAAGTTGGCATCGTTCGACGTCAATCCCCTTTCAACCGCGGCCATTTGCTTGATCTCGCTTTGTTCGGTCTCGGAGAAGCCCAGTGCATCAACTATTCGTTTGAGGGTGCTGGTCGGTGGTATGCGTTTACTGTTTTCGATCAACGAGTAATAACTGGCCGAGATTTTTGCCGTAGTTGCGATTTCATTGAGTGGCAATCCAGCTGCCGAACGTCGTCTCAACAGCATGCTGCCCAAGAGGTATGAATTGGTCTTGTCCATGTTCAAGTTATTTTTTCGTTAATGCCGGGCTGAGCGTACCGGTTCTTTATTTGCACGCGAATGAAGAAACACGAAAAATTGGGCACGCGATTTTTCCTGGTGCCATTTCGACGAGTGAGCCATCATGGCTGAGAGCAATGTAACGACAGTTGATGTGAAACGCTTACGTTTCACTTTCGCGATCAATCACTTTAAGCGTTTGGTGCTCGGAGATAGGCACATTCCTGGCAAACATCAGTCAAGATCGATGTTTGAGGCAATCGCTAAATTATTTGCGGATGAGCCGTTTTCCGATCGAGCGTGGCAGAGCTGGTTTTCAGGCGCTTCAATAACAATGCCTCAGGTAGGCACGATCAATACACTTGATGAAGTTGCTGCACGCTTTCTTCTTCGTGATTGTCGGCCCCAGGCGCAGCAGGAACTGGCTGCGAGGGGGTTTTTCAAGCAGTTGGTACGCGGAGGACTTATTAGCAGCATGACCAGTCGGACCAAGGCCAAATATCCCTTGGACACATTGATGGCTAGGGCCAACGGCTACCGGCCCCTCACGTCAGTCCATCTTCATTTTGACGCCGTTGAGGTTGCTTCCTGGGCGGAAGATTTTCAAGGGCTACCTTGGGAGTCTGTGGCGAGAATCGCCGCCCGTCGAATACTTGATATTCTGGCTGAGCAGTGGGGGCCGCGGGAAGGGCGCCTCTATTCTGAATTCCCGTCAGATTTTCGCCTTCGGTGGGATGCTGCAGATGAAGGTGAGCGCGCCCGAATCACTGCGTCCCTTGCTCGCATGAAGTCGAATTCATTCGAGAGATTTATGGATGCTGGTGCTCACCCCGACTGGTTGAAAATCGGTTGTAAGGCTGATATCGCTGCTGCACATATTTATAAGCTCCTGTTTGCGCTGGCAGCAGACCCAGAGTTCTTGGTTGCAGGTCGGCTCGACGCTTGGGCGCTCGATCTTGCAACCGCCTCCTTGGCCATGTATGCGCTGGCATGGACGAACCGATATACAACGATGGGGCTTCGAACTCAGGACGAAAAACTGTTTTGGCTGGCTCTGGACAAAGTCTATTTCGATCCAGACGCTATGGACTCAAATGGACGAGAATTGCAGGCTGCTATGGGACGTTGTCAGGCCTCCTGGAGTCAGGACTGTCTAGAATGCTTCAGCGAAGCGCGAGACATTTACCTAAATCTCTTGTCAGAAGGAGGGATTTCGGCACAAGAAATTCGCCGGTGTGCAATGACGGCGACCGCAAAGCATCCCCTTAGATACTATGGCGGTTGAGGACGTGTGGCCGCAGCCTGTTGCGATGGCAGACTTGCCGGCCAGCCGGGACATTGAATCAAGCATCGTGTTCCTGGGCGTAAGGAACGCTTGCCACGACTGGTTCGATATGGCCGGACTATCGTTCAGTGATGTTCTTGCGAACGCCTTGGGGGCGTAAGTGTTACATCCGCTCAGGTGCCGCAGTTGATGTCTTGGCCGGGGGGTATCACAGCGCCATGTTGATTCCCCTTCCGCTTCCTGATGAACTTCTTGCCAGTTTTTTGGCGAGACTGGGGCGGCTGAACGGGATTAAGGACTTGCGGGACGCGACTAATTACTGTTCCGGACAGGCGGACCATGCCTCCTTCATCGATGCAAGGCTCGATCTGCCCGAATTTTGCCGTAGAACTTATGGCGCCCTAGGCGACCCGGGGGCGCTTCTCAAGAGTCACACGTGGTTTGCCGCACGCCGGCAACTGGGGGAGATCGAGGAGGGAGATTGGAACGCACTGCTTATCGGTACGGCGAAACTGAACATCGCCGAAGCTACTTTTATCGAGGGAGCGGCCTTGCGTTACTGCGAATCCTGCCGATCAAAGGACATTGATGATTACGGATTAGCCTATTGGCATATACTGCATCAGTTGCCCGCTGCCGGCTACTGCGCAATCCATCGTGAGCGGTTAGTTGATGTCCGATTGAAGCGGTCATTTTTGCACAGCGCGTTTCCGTTGCCAGGAGACTTTGAAACTGAATGCCTTGCTGCAAACGCTGGGCAAAATGATATGTTCAAATTGGAGGCGGCAATATTCTTTGCAGCCCTTCTGAGCACGAACATCGAAAGGCAGGACTTTCTGGAACAGCTGTTGTTGGATGCGCTGTTCGAACAAAGACTGATCACCAAGGATGGGCGGATCTGCGCACGCCAATTGTCGAACGGCATCGCCGAAGGCATGATGGGGGCCCCAGCGAATACTATCGCCTGCGAGGCAAAGCGTCGCATCAAGCGATTAATTCGAAGCATAGACAATCCGGCCCAGGGGCTTCCACTGGGCCGAGCATTGCTTCTCTCCTACTACGTTGGAAACTGGCAATTGGTTACGAACAGATGCATATGGATTGCGTCCCTTGAGTGTGCTTCATCTTCCACAGGCCTTTGGAGGGCGAAGGCTGAATCGAGCGATTTGAGGCATTTGCATCGAACCCGATGCCTTGATTTCATTGCAAGCAAACCAGATGGTTCACGCCTTGAGTTCATTCGCTCGGAATATCGCGCCTTTAGATGGTTGCTTCGCAATGATCGCCCGTGGCTCGATAGGCAGCTGCCAATTCCGAGGTGCGCTGGGCGGCAGATGGCACTCTTTTGAGAGTTGGCCTAAAGATTTGGGCTTCATTGGCAACGGTAAAGACTTAAGGAGGAATAACTGATCAGAAATGCGAATATCGCCGCCCTCTCCAACGTTGATCGTTATCGCCTTCACAAGGCGGCAACCTGCTGCTTGCCGGGAACCGAATATCAGGGTGTCATCCGCATGAACCTTGGGGCCACCCAGCACATAGCGCTGAATCGTTTCGACCAGTGGCGAGAGCAATTCATGGCAATGCCCCACCCATTCAGCGAGCAGTGCGCGATCCAGGTCCAGACCGCTGCGCGCATAAATGGCGATCTGCCGGTACAGCGGCAAATGATCACAGAACTTCCCGACCAGCATGTGCGCCAACAAGGCAGGACCCGCGATACCCCGCGGAATCGGGCGTGACGGTGCATCCGCCTGAGCAATGTGGTCGCAGTGCGCGCAGGCCAGTTTCGGTCGGACATGGCGAACGACCTTGAAACTGGCCGGCACATACTCGAGCATTTCCGAAACATCCTCGCCCAGCGGCTTGAACCGCCCGCCGCAGTCCGGACAACAGGTCGCGTCCGGCGTATGCGTGACCGTTTCGCGCGGCAAGGTTACGGGAAGGGCTTGCTCTTCCTTGATCGCTTCTCGACGGCGGGATCATTTGCCGCAGGACTCGGCTTCGCCGATCCGGCGACCTCAATGACGAGCGGTTCGTAGGCCAGGGCCAGATCGAGTTGCCCCAGTTGCGCCTGTGATTCCGACTTCTGGCCGAAGTGCAGGCGGCGATATTTGGCGACCAGAAGCTTGAGGTGTTCGTTCTCGGCCGTCAGTGCCTCAACCTGCTGGCGCAGGGTGGCGACTTCGCTGGAAGCGTCGATGTTTGAAAGCGTTTCTGGCCTTGGCATGCCAGAAGTTTACGGGAAAGTGGACGCGGTGAACAGTCCCTTCAGGTAGTAAATTACGCGGCGCACATCGGTTGCCAGGTGCGTGATGGCCGACGCCAGTCAATGCCTTCGAGGAGCATCGCAAGTTGGGCGCCGGAGAGATGCACGCTGCCTGCGGTGGCGTTCGGCCAGATGAAGCGGCCGCGCTCAAGTCGCTTGGCCAACAGGCAGAGTCCGTCGCCATCCCACCAGAGCAACTTGATCAGGTCGCCCCGTCGGCCGCGGAAGACAAAGACGCGCCCGCCAAAGGGATCCGCTGCCAGGTGTTCCTGCACGATCGCCGCCAGACCATCGAAGCCGCGACGCAGGTCGGTGATGCCTGCGGCCAGCCAGATGCGTGTGCCTGCCGGCAGTTCGATCATTCGCGTGCCGCCAGGCAATCCAGCACCAGATGCAAGGCCGAAGCGGTTACATCGCCACAGACGCGAACCCTGGAATCTCCACGAAGGATCTCGATGTATCCCGGTTCATCGGCTACCGCCTTCGCAGGCTTGACCTTGCCGGGCATCGCCGGTGTCACGACCGGAAGGAACAAGGGTATTTCAGGCGCCTGGCAACCACTGCACGGCGCCCCGAACTTGCCCGCTCGATACTGCCGCCGCCACTTGAACAGCATGTTGGCGTTGAGCCCGTAACGCAGCGCCAGCTTCGCGACGGATACTTCCGGTTCGCAGGCTTCTACAGCCAGTCGGCGCTTGAACCCTATCGGGTAATTTGGTCTGCCCGCACGGCCACCTCTGACAACTTCGCATCTGTCCAAAATGGTCCCCACTACTTTTATTTGGCGGGCACCACTTTCTCTCACTGTCACACTATTCGCCAGACGGCCTCAGAACGACGCTTACGTCCTCTCGTCTAATTCGTTGCCGGAAAGCGGTCAGTGAAGTTTCGCTTCCCGTAAGCTGCCATTGATCACCGCGTGCTGACGACCCAAAGCGGATATCGAAAAGTTTGAAAAGCAGTCATCCGGCCAGACGTCTAATGAATGAAACCAAGGATTCGAATATCGCTAGCATGGTCAGACTATCCATTGCTTCAGGTTCAAGGTCAGGGAAGCCAGTGTGATCGCAACAGTTACGTAAACAACGACCCTATCGACCTGTTCGGAGTTGAGATCCATTCCAGTTATCTTGCGAAGGAGAAATGTTATGTAAGTGCCCACCGGGCGCCCCTCGCCGATCGAGTCTTTTATCTTCCAGTGCCAATCTGACACCGGGCAGTAGCCATCTCCCATCCAGCGACCGAGAATAAACCAACTGCTGAGTGTTAGAAGTGAAAAGACCAAATGAGCGAACCGAGCTTCCGGGATCAACCAGCCAAAAAGCACGAAACTGATAATTGAAATATGTGCCAAATGGAACAGTGGGTTGAGAACGAGGTAGGCGGCTTTCATCGCCTAACCATTGTTGTTACTTACCTGCCGGGCGATTTCCCCAGAGTGAGAGAGAACTTTTTCAAATGCGTTAAGGTATTGGTCTAGCAACTCCTTCCCTGCTTTGGGAAATGAAGGTAACTTCATCATTTCGGCATTCACCTTCTCAGTGAACGGCAACGACAATGATGCGTAGTCGGGTAGAGGGGCGCCCAGCGCCGGCCGCATCACTTCACGGAAAGCGCCCTCAGTGAAGAAGGGCTGCTGATGCAGTAGGGGGTAGCGTGGTAACCCGGCTTGGCACCCCTCTGCCCTTAGCGCTGCGATTAACTGCAAGGTACTGAGCCCTAAATCATTAATTTCAGGCCGAACCAGGTACTCGAAATACACCCGATTTACATGCGATGGACCCTGAAAGGTATGGATTCCTAGCTTTTCAAGTCCAGCCGAAAGGTATCTTAGGTTGGCGCTCCGTATGCTGTTGTTCGCTTCCAAACGCGCTAACTGGTTGCGGGCGATAGCTGCGGAAATGGGCGCGATGCGTGTCTTTATGCCAAAGCTTGTCGCAGCGAAGCGGCGGGCTGGCGTCTCCAGTTCAATAATTCGAGTGATATCGCCAAAACAAACCGCGCGCTCCCAGATTTCGTAGTCTCGACATAACAACATTCCCCCCTCTCCTGCAGGGGCAAGTTTCCCGCCCTGCAGACTGAACACCGAGACATCACCAAGTGTTCCGCAAGCCCTGCCACGCCAGATAGCGCCCTGAGCGTGGGATGCGTCTTCGATGATCTTTAGGCCATGCTTGCTTGCAAAGGCGAAGATTTCGGTCATTTTCGACGGCAAGCCCCAAAGATGCACAACTACAATGGCTTTGGTTCGCGAACTGAGCTTTCGCTCAAGGTCGGCTGGGTCAACCCCCAATCTCTCAGGCTCAGACTCACAAAATATCGGTACTGCTCCCAACCACACTAAGGGCAGGACTGAGGCCCAGAAAGTCGCCGAGGGGACCAATACTTCGTCCCCTGACTTCAGTCCGATGGCCCAGAACGCTGCCATTAGCGCGGAGGTTCCGTTGCAGTGAGCAAGCGCATATGGCATGCCACTAAAATCACGGTAGTCGGCTTCAAGTTCACGGATTACCGGATGGGTGGAAATATCCCCGTCACGGAGAATTCTGAGCACTGCCTTTTCGTCGTCCCTTGACAGGATCGGCCACCGGTTTGCTGCAGTCTGATCAAGTGTCACCGCCATCGGTCCGCCGAGAATGGCGGGCTTGTTAGTTTTGGAATACTTCATAACCCCCCCAGCGATATGTCATTCAACCCCCAGCAATTCGTCGACTTGCATGCCTACTTGCAAGCGGAACTCTGCAAGCAGGTGTTCCGCGCGCGCAGGTTCGCCGCTGGCTAGATCCATGGCGATCGCTCGCACTACGGGAAGATTAGCATCGCCACAACCGAGTCCCATTCGCGGCACCCATTGAGCGATGTTAGTGCGTCTGCGAAAGTAATCCTCTAGGGTGCAGCAAAACTCCTGCTCCAGGCACCATTTTGCGGAGGGCACCCGTTCAGGCATTCCTGGAAAATCCGTAAGTTCAATATCGGTTTGCGGTGATGTCGGGCTGGGCAACCCTGAAGGAGCGACTGACTTAGCGATAACTCGCAACACCCTATCCGCCATTCGTGTACAGCCAGTGATTTTGCCGCCATAGCATGAGATCCACGGCCTAACTGGATCGAGGGCCACCTCTTGGCGCCGCGATAGTTCCAATGGATAACAGTTCGCGCTGAAGTCACGATCCACTACCAGCGGTCTGACGCCACAGCGAACAGAAACAATGTCCTGCCGAGTTAGCGGCTTGCGAAAGCGTCGGGAGTATTGTTCGAGAAGATAGTCAATATCTTCACCGCTCACTTTGAAGCCATCAGCCACGTCTTGCACCATGGTTTCGGTAGGGCCCCACATGGAAATCGGCCCCCAGGGAACCAACATGACGACGTCGTCATGGTCTTCTAGTTCAAGCACCAAAGAGACTTCATGTAATGGGGGGCGTCGTATCCCAAGATAAACGCCCTTGCTCAGGGCATGCCGGAACGGCGATTCGATGCCGAACTGAGTGTTAACACTGTCCGTCCAAACGCCGGCGCAATTGACCACCATTTTTGCGGTAACCGAGTGTTCCATGCCTCCACGGGTGTCCTTAAGGTCGAGTTGCCAAAGGCCCTTTTGCATCGAATGACTACCGCTCGCTTCACAGTAGTTCATTGCCGCGTGGTCAGCACCTTGATGCTGGAATACCCAATGCTGCACAAAACGAGCATCCGACGACCGAAGAAATGCTTCTTCGTAATTCAGAGAGCCTTTGGCTACCTCATCTTTCAGCAATGCTCGTTCGACAAAAACGTTCCTAATGCTGGGTCTTCGCCGTGCGCCCAAACCGATCAGCCAATATACCCAAAGGACTAGATATACAAACCATTTGCCGCGACCTGCGCGAACCGAAGGCAAATAACGCATCGACAGAGGGAAGATCCAGTCCCCCATATCTTCAATCATATGGTTGCGGTCGAGTGAAAGGTGAAACACCGTCCCTAGATCAAAGTTCTTCAGGTAGAGGATGCCCCCCCAAATCATCATCCCAGAAGCCTGACTTGTACCTGAAGCAAAGTCCCCTTTGTCTAATAGTAGAGTCCGATATCCCTTGCGGCACAGTGCATCGAAAAGGCATGCGCCATTGATACCACCGCCCAAGATGACGACGTCAAAATGAGTCTCTCCCTGCAGGCGGGTAAATCTTGCTTCGCGCGTCATTGACTTTTGCAAGGTGAATTTCCTCGAATCGGCAACACAATCTGAACCTCTGGCACCAAGCGCCCTCGGCATTTTGGTCACGACACATGACAGCGAATCTGAGGGAGCAATTCCGCGAGGTAAAGACAGGCGGGTCGCAGAACGTTCGTGGACAAATTATGCCAGATGCGCTAACGGTTTATCCCAAGCGAGCAAGATTCTTCGTGACCGACTGCTTTGGAGGTGTATTCCTGACAGGCTGCTAATGGCCGGGTCCTGAAATTCTCGCGACCAACTTGATCGCCGAAAACCCGCCATTCGATTCCACCTGGAACGAGAAATCCAGATGTAACCGCCACGGGCGGCTTGTGGCCGTTATGCACAGCTAAGGCCTAGTTGAGATCTATGCATAGGGGTCGGAAGCTCGCGTTCGCCAACCAGGAAAGCTGACCTTCGCAGCCGCCATCGAGTGAATCTCCGCTGACAGCAGAACACGTTGTTGACTATCTGCCGAGGGATGGGCGGCCGTTCTGACGGGTAGGCGTATGAAGTTTTCGACTGTAATTGCCACTTTGATACAGTGCCGGGGTTTCTTGAGCTGTTGGGTTTTCGACTTTGCCTGAAGTTGATCAGAAAACACCGAGCTCGGAACCCACGTCATTCCATTGCAGTAGTTTTCGACTATATTTGCTTAGAACAGTCATTGTTCCAAGTAATTAAAGTCGAAAACAGGCTATTAAAGTCGCTAACCGGCCGCTGGACTTTCATCTGTCCTATGACCGTTGAGGGTCACGAGCACTTGGTGACGACTGACCGCTTCCAGGAATCGGAATTTCACTGACCGCTTTCCGGCGATGAACCGGATGGCAGTTTCAAGTCCGAAGCGCAACAAGTTGATGATGCTTAAAGAAGTCAAAGGTGTTTGGCATAAACAATTCTGCTGGGCACCTGAAGTCGAGGCTTTCGCGAGGTCGAGTATTGAGTTGCCAGGCAACTGCATCGAATCCGCCGTAGTATTCCTGTAGCGGAGGCTTGTTGGGGCATACACATAAATAGCGAAGCTCAACAACAACTCTTCGGTGAAGTTGTCATATTTCATCTTCGCATCCCTCATGGCGGTCGAAATAGGAAGACCGGCACGTTCTCGGAGCGCCATGAAACCAACGATTTCACCAGGATTGAACCACCGGCTCTATTCACGCTAGACTAGGCACTCACTTACCCCGAAAACGCGGGATCTCCACTCAAGAAAGGTAGCCTTCAATGAATCCAGACGTACGAAAGCCAGTCAATTTCTCAAGGCGCAACATTCCCGTGCTGGCGCTTTCCGTAGCCCTTGCCCTGGGGATATCGACCCGTGTGAGCGCCGATGAGGCAGATGCCAAACGATTGCTCAAGAGCATGTCGGATTACCTGGCCACGCAACAGGCGCTCTCGTTCAGCTACGACGCCACGCTCGAGGTGGTCACGCCCGAAGAGCAGATTCTCGGGCTGGCAAGTTCGGGCAAGGTCGTCGTCAATCGGCCCGACAAGATTCACGCGACGCGCGCCGGCGGCTTCGCCGATGTGGCCATGTCGTTTGACGGAAAAACGCTCACCATTCTGGGCAAGAATCTGAATGCCTATACTCAGGTCGAGATACCTGGCTCGATCGATCATCTGGTTGACGTGCTGCACAACAAATACGACCGCCCCCTCCCTGCCGCAGACCTGCTGCTGACGAATTCCTACGAGATGCTGATGGAGGGTGTCGAAGACATCAAGGATCTTGGCAGTGGCGTGATCGGTGGTGTTGAGTGTGATTCACTGGCTTTTCGCAGCAAGGACGTCGATTGGCAGATCTGGATCGCGCACGGCGACAAGCCTTATCCCTGCCGCTACACCATCACCTCCAAGCGCGTGCCGAATGGCCCGAGTTACAGCATCCAGTTCAGCGATTGGAGGACTGGGAAAGCGGTGAAGGCAGGCAGTTTTGCATTCAAGAATACAAGCAAGGCTACTCAGGTCAAACTTGAAGATCTTAAAGGTACGGGTGACTTGCCTGAACACTTCACCAAAGGAGTAAGCAAATGAACAGGCTGAAACCAGTTGCAATTTTCGCGATTGCCATGGCGATCGTTGTTCTCGGATCTGAAGTTGGCGAACAGTTCGCGATTCCGGGGATTCACGGCGTCGTCCCGAGCGCCGAAGCCATTGTCGGCCGCCCCCTCACGCCGGTGAGCTATGCCGGCGTCGCACGGCGCACCGCGCGACGGTATTAAGAAGCAGTAGGGTCCTCGCGGCTAATCTGGCGATGCGATATCTCCTCGCGGGGGAAGAATAGCGGGGGACCCTTTACGAAGTGCAAAGCATCTTGGGCAAGAGCGATGCCAAGGAGACCTGCGTATAGCGCAGGTTTCGTCCAGATCGTTGCAGGACGCCGCTAACACCGCCTCGGTGATGATTCAGTGGGCCGTTGCGGCAGTCGGTGTTTTGGCAAGGGCCATGCCAATACGGGGGTATGCAGATTGTTTGGCCTTCAACGACTGAAATGTGATGAATTACCGGCCGTTCGGCTCAGGTGATTTCCAACCGGCTCAATGGCCTGACCTGGCCGGTAGGTTGAGACCACTACCGACCGCTTCGTAGATTTCCGGTGCGCAAAAATTGGATTTGGCTGAACGGCGGCTATGTAGAAAGCTGATCGACCGCTTGGGGTCGGGGGACTAAACCGCTCGCGCGGTAATGGCGCCCTGATTTGACGTCGGAGGGTCGCTGAGGCAGTAGATCTGTTTATGTTGAAGAACGAGGCAATCCGCCTCGCTTTTCGACAGGAGCAGAGCCATGAGCCAAACCACACAGGCCACCAGCAAGTTGCGTCAGCGCATGATCGAGGACATGCGAATGCGCAAGCTATGCGACAAGACACAGGCTAGCTATATCCGCGCTGTGCGGAAGTTTGCCGGCTATCTTGGCAGATCGCCCGACAGCGCCAACGTGGAGGACCTGCGCAACTTTCAGTTGCACCTGGTGGATCACGGGGTTTCGCCGATCACGCTCAATGCGACCATCACCGGGCTGAAGTTCTTCTTCGACATTACGCTCGATCGTGCCGAGTTGATGGCCAGGATGCAGCCGGTCAGCGTGCCGCGGACGCTGCCGGTGATCCTGAGCCGTGAGGAGGTTTCCCGTCTGATCGCCGCAGCCGGCAACCTCAAGCACCAGACGGCGCTGTCGGTTGCCTACGGTGCGGGACTGCGCGTCAGTGAAGTGGTTGCACTGAAGGTCGGCGACATCGACAGCGAGCGCATGACCTTGCGCATCGAACAGGGCAAGGGCCACAAGGATCGCTACGCCATGCTGCCGCCGGTGCTGCTCGAACGCCTGCGCACCTGGTGGCGGGTCGCCCGTGCCCAAGGCAAGATGCTCGACGGCGGCTGGCTGTTCCCCGGGCTGAACCCGATCGAATCGCTCAGCACCCGCCAACTCAACCGCGCCATCCATGCCGCCGCAGAGGCCGCGCAGATCGACAAGCGCGTCTCGATGCATACCCTGCGCCACAGTTTCGCCACCCATCTGCTGGAACAGAAAGTGGATATCCGCGTGATCCAGGTTCTGCTCGGACACAAGCGGCTCGATACCACCGCACTGTATGCCCAGGTCGCCACCGACCTCCTGCGCGAAGTGATCAGTCCTCTGGAGAGTCCGCACCCCGCGTAGGTCACGTCCATGGGGCGTCTTGCCCTGGAGGTCGCGGATATCTTCCGCGCCCATGGGCCGGCCTGGCGCCAATCTCAGCACAGCCACCTGAGTCTGGGGCAACTCAAGGTCATGTCGGCCATCGAACAGTGCCGCACAGCGGCGCTGGGGGGACATGTGTTGCGCTGCAATGCCTGCGCCCACCTCGACATTGCGTACAACTCCTGCCGTAACCGGCATTGCCCGAAATGTCAGGCGCGTGCCGCGCAACGCTGGCTGGAAGCACGTCAAGCGGATTTGCTGCCGGTGGAGTATTACCACGTGGTGTTTACCTTGCCGGCGCCGATCAGTGCTTTCGCCTATGCCAACAAGGCCCTGATCTATCGGCTGTTGTTCGAGGTGGCTGCCGAGACGCTGCGGACGATTGCCGGTGACGCCCGGCATCTGGGCGCGCAAATCGGCGTGACACTGGTGCTGCATACCTGGGGCTCGGCACTGACACACCATCCGCACGTCCATGGCATCGTTCCCGGTGGTGGCTTATCGGCCGATGGCAAGCGCTGGGTGGCGTGCAAGCTGGGCTTCTTCCTGCCGGTTCGGGTGCTCTCGCGGCTGTTTCGCCGGCGTTTCCTTGAAGAGTTAGCCCTGGCACATGGCGCTGGCCAGTTGCAGTTCTTTGGTGAGTTCGCCAATCTGGCTGATCCAACGGCATTCACCGATTGGCTACGACCACTCAGGAAGTGTGAATGGGTAGTCTATGCCAAGCGCCCGTTTGCCGGACCGGCAGCCGTCTTGGCGTATTTGTCGCGTTATACCCACCGGGTGGCCATTTCTAATCAGCGCCTGGTGGCGATGGATGAGCGTGGTATCACCTTCCGTTGGAAAGACTATCGGAGCAAGGAGGGAACGCGCATCAAGACGATGACACTGGGCCCGGCAGAGTTCATGCGCCGGTTTCTGCTGCATGTGCTACCTGGTGGCTTTCATCGTATTCGCCACTTTGGGCTACTTGCGAATGGCGGGCGCCGCGATAATCTGGCCAAGGTGCGCGAGTTGTTGCAGGTGGCACCGACGCCCCTGCCGGAAACGGCGGATGCTGAGGTCTCCGCTGCGCTGGTTCAGCCTACCTTCGTTTGCCCGACGTGCGGGGCAGCTATGGTCATTATCGAGATCTTTCTGTGCGGGCAACCGATCCGCGCGCCGCCATTACGGCAAGGTTCTTCATGAACGTCTTTCGACGGCGCATCCTCTTCATGAGCATTCATTGGCTTGCGCCGATGTGGTCCAGCTTTGCCTTCTGGGGTAAACGTCCCGGCTTTTACCTAGTGCAGCACCCTAAAACACGAGGTTTCCCTACCAGGAACGGCAGGCCGAGTCGCGGAATGCTCTCCGAGTCAGCCGGAATATTACGTCCGGCCAGCAGGCAAAGACTCAAATCCCCATAGCAGGATCACCTGCAATAACCATCCCGGTTCACCCCGCGGTTTCCTCCCTCGGGGCTTCTCCAACGCCTGCCCATCGGCTTCAGCACATCCGGAGACACCAGCGCGTATGGGCAGGCATCGGACAACCCTTAACACTACGCGACCGTCCTCCCTTCGATTTGATCGCCGAAAAGCGGTCGGTGAAATTTCGATTCCTGGAAGCGGCCATTCATCACCGAGTGCTGACGACCCTCAACTGCCTGATGATGTTTGCAAGCTCTTTGGCGGCTTTCTGATCCGAAACCCGCCGGTCAAGTTTTGAGGTTGACGGACCCTGCTTCGACCAATCCGGTCATACAGTCAGCGTTGGGGGTACGGCAGCTAACCGTCACACAACAGTCATTGGCGACAACTTGGTCTCTGCTGAAGTCCGAGATCGAGATTGATCCGGTGTTTCATCGCTTGCCCGAGCGCATCAAGGCGCACGCCAGTATTTGCTTCATCGCGCTGATTCTTTACCGCGTGATGCGGCAACGGCTCAAGGCCGCCGACAGTGATTTGTCGCCGGAGCGGGCGTTGGAGCAATTGCAACGTCTTCAGCAGCATCAAATTCGGATCAACCCGTCAGCACAACCCATCACCGGAATCTCCCGCCTCTCGGAAATGCACTGCCGCGTATTTGCCGCACTGAATTTGAAAAAACCCGACAAACCACAGCAACGTTCCCTCTTGTAGTACACGTTTTTGAACCACGGTTCGCGAGTTCAAATTCGAAGTGCAACTCTGATTAACGGGTTGGGAGGGCGAGATGCGATAGCATCCGAGCCCCTCGACCGCCAAGTCAAAGTTGCCTGGAATGAACTACACACACCTCACCCAACCCGAACGATACCAAATTGCCATCCTCTACAAAGCCGGACATGACCAGAGCGAGATCGCCCGAGTGATGAATCGGCATCCATCGACCATCAGCCGTGAGCTCCGCCGCAATCGTGGGCAGCGCGGCTATCGTCCGAAGCAGGCGCATGAGTTCTCACAGGCCCGCATGCGGGCCTGTGAGAACGGCCCTCGTGTTGCTGATGAGACGTGGGCGTTTGTCGACGAGCGCCTCGGCGAACTGTGGAGTCCGGAGCAGATCTGCGGCCGCCTCAAGAAGCTGGGCCAGCCCTCGGCAAGCCACGAAACCATCTACCAGCACATCTACGCCGATAAGCGCGCCGGTGGCACCCTGTACCGCGCCCTGCGCTGTCAGAAGGCCCGCAGGAAGCGCTACGGAGGGCGCGAGCGACGCGGCACCATTCCCAACCAGGTATCGATCGAGCAGCGTCCAGCCATCGTCAATAGCCGCAAGCGCTTCGGCGACTGGGAGGGCGACCTGGTCATCGGTGCCGGCCAGCAACAGGCGCTCGTCACACTCAACGAACGCAAGTCACGCTATTCCCTGATGGCTCATGTGCCGTTCAAGACAGCACAGGCGGTCTCGGATACCATGATTTCCCTACTGACGCCTTTTGCAGCCTGCGTTCACACTCTGACGACCGACAACGGCAAGGCGTTCGCCCAGCATGAGCGGATCGCCGGGAAACTCAACGCAAAGTTCTTCTTCGCCCATCCCTATGCCTCTTGGGAGCGCGGTGCAAACGAGAACATGAATGGGCTCATTCGCCAGTTTTTCCCGAAGAAGATGCGCTTCGAATCAATCACCCGAAAAGACATCAAATTCGCTATGCATCGCCTCAATCATCGACCGAGAAAATGCCTTGGTTTCAAGACGCCTCACGAGGTCTTCATGAAACAGCTACACTCTCGTCATAACGCCGTTGCACTTCAGACTTGAATCCGCCTATTATTTTGTGGGGTCACTCTCAGTTTTCTTCAAGTACTGATCAAGTGGCACAAGTAGATTTTTAGCGCTGCTCAACTCACTAGAGAGTGCCTGAATTTCGGTGGCCATTTTGCTTGATAGGCCACGAGTGCCGGCAAGATTTCTTTTGGCATTGTTTTCGGGCGAAGGGTCTTTAATAGCAGACACGAGGAGTAGCGCAGCGCCTGCGACTTTGTTTTCTTTCACTCCTTGGCCACGCACATACAACATACCCAAATTGCCAATGGCCAGCGCATCGCCCTGCGCTGACGCCTTGCGATACCACTCATTGGCTTTTGCAAAATCAGTCGCTGTGCCACGACCGTTTTCGTAGAGCACGCCGAGGTTATATTGCGCAGCTGCATTGCCTTGTGCAGCGGCTTTGCCGTACCAAACAACCGCTTCCTTCTCATCTTTGCCAACTCCAATGCCTTTCTCATACATCAAGGCCACATTGAACTGAGATTCTGCGTGACCTTTCTTAGCTGCTGCGAGAAACTCTTTGTAGGCGAGTGGCAGGTTGTTGGCCTGATAAGCGGCGATCCCAGCCTCGAAATTGGAGTTTTCGTTAGGGGGCTCTGCCGCAAATGTGAAGGTGATAAAGAGGCAAGCGCTGAGCGCAATAATTTTGGATTTGAATGATTTCATTTTGTATGGGCGGATAGGTGTATGGGGAAATGGAAAGTAATCGTGCTGCCGGCCTGAATGGTCATGAGCATGAAACAGAATCGACTAGCGACCGCCCAAAAAAAAGCGGGCGATCCATCATGCGCCGTTTATTCGAAAGCCCCTGCCTCTCGGTCAAGACAGAAGCTTCAAAGCGACCACATTACATGGTCAAACCCCGGTGAACCCTCCGGCATAGCCGGGGGATCACAAAGCACCTGAGACAACGCACCGAATTTGGATGCAGGCATGTCTTGCGCCGGACCATACCGGGTCCGGTGCAACATGCGAGACAGGGAGCCCGCCGAATCAGTCGTTCTTGCCAGGCACCTGAAGCGCCTCCAGGGCGTCATCCAGCGCAAAGGTACCGCCCTTCTGGCTAGGTGGAAACTCCCTGAATGTGCCGAGGAATTTCCCCACGTACTGCTGAGCAGGCACGAGCAGGAAGACGTGTTCGACCCACCAGCGGTTCCAGTCCATGGCCTCCACGTCCCCGATCTCGAACGGATCGGTTCGGATATTGAATATCTTGGGCGCGCGCAGCGTCGTAAACGGCTGGCGCCAGACCGATGCGCCGTGCGCCTTCTGTTCGGCGAAAACAATCTTCCACTGATCGAAGCGCAGACCGACAAGCTGGCCGTCATCATTGAAGTAGAAGAACTCGTGGCGCGGGCTCGGCGACTTGCCGGCAAGCGCTTCGGTGATGTCGTAGCCGTCGATATGAACCTTGAAGGTTTTGTTGCCGACCTTCATACCCCTCTTCAATTGTCCCTTCACGTCGGGCACCCCGGCGGCGGCCAGCAGCGTGGGAAGCATGTCCTCGTGCGCGAAGACGTCATTGAGCACGGTGCCGGGCTTGATCACGCCAGGCCAACGAATGGCCGTCGGCACGCGGTAGCCGCCTTCCCAGTTCGTATTCTTCTCGCCGCGAAACGGTGACGTGCCGCCGTCCGGCCAGGTGAATTTCTCGGCGCCGTTGTCGGTCGAGTACATCACGATGGTGTTCTCTTCGAGTCCGAGTTCCTTGAGTGCATTCAGAAGCTCCCCGACGTGTGCGTCGTGCTCGAGCATGCCATCAGGGTAGATTCCCAGCCCGGACTTGCCGCGGGACGACTCCTTCAGCCGTGTCCAGATATGCATACGGGTAGAATTCCACCAGAGGAAGAAGGGTTTATCGGCCTTCTTCGCGTCGGCCATGAAGCGGATTGTCTCCTTGGTGACTTCGTCGTCGATGGTCTCCATGCGCTTCTTGTTGAGCGCGCCTGTGCTCTCGATGCGCTGTGTGCCGTCGGCGTTTGCCCAAGTGTGGATGACGCCGCGAGTGCCGAAACGCTCGCGCAACTCGGGGTTCTTGAAATAGTCCTCGTGTTCGGGCTCGTCTTCGGCGTTCAGGTGGTAGAGCGAGCCCTTGAATTCCTGGAAGCCGTGCGCGGTGGGCAGGTGTTGGTCGAGGTCACCCAAGTGATTCTTCCCGAACTGCCCTGTCATGTAGCCCTGCGCCTTGAGTAGCTCGGCGATGGTCACGTCGCGAGCCTGTAGCCCTTCCTTGGCTCCCGGTAGACCGACCTTCAAGAGGCCGGTGCGGAACGGCGACTGCCCAGTAATGAAGGCGGCACGTCCGGCAGTACAACTTTGCTGGCCGTACCAGTCGGTGAACAGCGCGCCTTCCTTGGCGATGCGGTCGATGTTCGGCGTCTTGTAGCCCATCATGCCCTGGTTGTAGGCACTGACGTTCCAGTAGCCGATGTCGTCGCCCCAGATGACCAGGATGTTGGGCTTCTTCTGCGCCGCCTGGGCCAGTGCCGGCCAACACAGGGCCGCGGCCAACATGATCGAGAGGACTTTCACTAAGGTTTTTCTCATTGTGCTTCTCCGGTTGCGAAGGCCTCACCGCAAGGCCATCTGTGGTTGGGCGATATACCTACTCGAACGCGAAAACCTTCTTCCAGTCCTTCTTCATGCTGATGACTGTCCAGCCCTGCTTTTGCGCCTCGTCATAGAGGGCCTGCGTGAAGGCGCCGACCTTGGTCGCCGGCAGCCCCAGTGCTGGACCATAAGCGTATTCACGTTCGGCATCGTCGTGCATCACCAGCATCGACAAACGCGCACCGTCGCCCGCCTTGGTGTATTCCAACATCTGCCAGTCGCCTGATGTGTTGCCAACAGCCATGTGCGGACGTCGACCAATCATCAAATGAATGCCTTCGACTTTACCGGCGTTGTTGTCGTTGAGCAGCAGCTTCGGCTCCTTGGTCAGGAAGGGCTTGCCGTCCTTTGCATAGCCGTATTTGGTGCCGCCGGCGGTGCCGACCACCTGCTCTGGCGGGATGCCATAGACCTGCTCGGAGTACTGGCGCACGAAGTCCTGCCCGCCGCCGGTGACGATCCAGGTTTTGTAGCCGTTCGCACGCAGGTATTTCAGCACTTCCTGCATTGGCAGGTAGGTAAGCTCGGTATACGGCTTTTTCCAGCGCGAGTCCTTCGCCACCGCGAGCCATTTCTTGACTTCGGCGTTGAAGGCGTCGACGGGCATGCCGGTCAGCGTCGCGGCGGCGAGCTTCTCGAGGTCGGCCATGGTCAGCTTGGAGATGGCTGCATGATCACCTTTGAGTATCTCCAGCACGGTCGAAAACGGGGCTACTTTGGCCAGCTCGGGCTTGGCTTTGACCAGTGCCGGGACGCTTTCCAGGATGTACATCACCTGCGAGTACATCGGGTGCTCGACCCACAGCGTGCCGTCCTGGTCGAAGGTGGCGACGCGCTCGGCCGGCGGCACGAACTTCGGGCTACCCTGCGTGGTGGTGTCTTCTACAAAAGTAATGATCGCCTGCTTGGCGGCGCCGTCGTTCCACGACGGCAGCGGATCGGACTGCGCCTGCGCGCCGGATGCAAGCAGCACGCCCAGCGCCAGGACACGCAAGAATCTGGAAAAAAAGGGATTTTTCGCCATGGCTGTTCTCCTGTTAAACGGAATTCAGTGCGGTCGAAAAGCAATACAGAAACGCGGCTCAGCCGCATTAATTACCCAAAAAACGGGCGACCTGTTCAGGCCGCCCGCTGTATTACAGCGATAACACAATCTCTAAGCCGCTTGGCTAGTGACCCTGGTGGGTGATGTGTTTCGCATCTTGCATCGCGCGGATGATGTTATCCAGGTTGTAGCTCGCAGGAGTCTGAAGCGACGGGAAGGTCCTGTAGGTCTCGAGTTCCTTCAGCCACAGCAGCTGGCCTATTGGCAGCAGGTTCCAGTCATAGATCATCGCCGTGCTCGGCGCGGCCAGTGCGCCGCCATAGCCCATGAGCGTGCCATCAACCGACGCTACCGATCTCTCGAAGGGATCACGCTTGAGGTTGTTGACCATGGTCCAGTGATAGGTCTGTGCGTCCAAGAAGATATCCGATGCTTTGGAAGAAACCATCGTGTAGTAGAACTTCCAGTTCTTGTACCGCACCGCCGAAGGCTGTGCACCGGTGTAGTAGAAGAACGTGTCGCGCGCCGAATCCGATTTGCCTTCGAGATAGTCCCGCTGGTCGAAACCGTCCAGCGTGGTCTTGACGATGCCGGGGTACTTGCCGGCCTCGATCTGCTTCTTCAGGCCATCACCCTTGGGTCCGCCGGCGATATTGACGAAGGTGGGCACCCAGTCCAGTGACGAGAATATCTGGTCCGGATTCGTGCCAGCCTTGACGTGCCCCGGCCAGCGAATGAGCATCGGCGCCCGCATACCGCCTTCCCAGGTGGTGAGCTTGCCGCCTCTGAAGGGCGTGATACCGCCGTCCGGGTAGGTGATCGCCTCGGCGCCGTTGTCGGTGGTGAAGACGATGATGGTGTTGTCGAGCTCGCCCATATCCTCCAGTTTTTTCATCACCAAGCCGATATTGTCGTCCATCTGCTTCATGCCGGCTTCGTTTGGACCCCAGTCCTTGCCGCCTTTCACACCCATCATGTCGGCATACTTGTCCGAGAGTACGGTGGTGACGTGCATGCGCGCCGGGTTATACCAGACGAAGAATGGCTTGTTGGTTTTCTTGGGATCGTTGCGGTCGAGGTAGTCGATGACCTTGGCGGAGATTTCCTCGTCTACGGTCTTGGAGCGTTCCAGCGTCAGCGGCCCTTCGTCCTTGCAGCTCTGGTTTTTCTCGGTGCCGTCTGAAGAAGTACACGCCAGCATCGGCCGTGGCGGGGTCATACAGAGCCCACTTCGCGGATCGATGGCGCCGGGGACCTCTTTGAGGCCCTTAACCGGGGTGTTCTTGCAGGGCGGCACAACAGCCTGATCAGTTTTTGACTTGTTAATGTCGGGAAAGCTCACCCCCTGCATCGCGTCGAGGTGATACAGGTACCCCCAGAACTCCTGGAAGCCGTGTGCCGTTGGTAGCGACGCTGACTTGTCACCCAAGTGGTTCTTGCCGAACTCGCCGGTGTTGTAGCCGAGATCCAGCAGGAACTTTGCCAGCGCGGGCGTGCCCGGCAACAGCGAACTGGTAGCACCCGGAAGCTGCGGCATGACCATGCCCGCTCGCAACGGATGCATTCCGGTGGAGAAGGCGGTGCGCCCGGCGGTACAGCTCTGCTCGGCGTAATAGGTCATGAATCTCGCACCTTCCTTGCCGATGCGGTCAATGTTGGGTGTCTCCCCTACCATCAGACCCTGATGGTAGGCACCCACGTTCATGATCCCGATGTCATCGCCCATGATGAACAGGATGTTGGGTTGCTTGGGGGCGGCCTGGACCAGGCTCGGCATCGCCACTGACAAAAGGGTTGCCACGGCGAGCACAATGGATAGAAATGACTTCTTCATGCAAGTGCTCCTTAATTATCAATGACTTCTGTTGCGGTAAATAGCAAGACAGCGTTTGAAATACAGTTTCAAGAAGGCTCCAGCAACACCCTGGCGGCCGCCAAGGCAAACAAGAACTTATCCCGCTTCGGCGTCCACTCCCCGTTCGTTACCGCAAATGCGGTAGTCGCACTCCGCAATTCAACGAAGCACTACGTGAAATTCAAGGCCAGTGTTGCAAACTTTACCCACCAATATTTCGTTTATATACGCCAGGCAGGTGGATTGATATAGCACTTTGGGGCAATAAAAGCGTTGCGGCGCTTTGCTGCACCTAGGGAGAAGAAAATGCGAGCCGCTCGGTGAGGCGCACCAGTTCTGCGAGCGAGCCTGCTTGCATCTTTTCCATCACCCTTGCGCGGTGAATCTTGACGGTACGCTCGGCGGCGCCGATCTCCAAGGCAATCTGCTTGTTGAGGCGCCCAGCGACCACCAGTGCGAGAACTTCGCGCTCCCTCGCCGTCAGGCTCGTGTAGCGCTGCTGCAAGTTGAGTAGTTCTTCATGAGCGGCATGGTTCGCGTTGTCGCGGGCCAGCGCATTGGCGACTGCCGCCAGCAGTGTTGCACGCTCGACCGGCTTGGTCAGAAAATCCACCGCACCCGCCTTCATCGCGCGCACGCTGCAGGCAATGTCGCCATGGCCCGTGAGGAAGATGATGGGCATGCTGGGCTGATGGTGCGCCAGGGCTTGTTGCATCTCTATGCCATCCATCTCGGGCATGCGCAGGTCAAGCACGATGCAGCCCGGCCCCCCTAATGCCCCGGCACCCATGAATTCGCCGGCGGAGCTCCAGGCGCAAACCCTGTGGCCCGCCGCCTGCAGCAGGCGTGTGAGCGAGGTGCGCACCGAGGCGTCGTCGTCCACCACATGCACGATGGGCGCTACGCTGCTCATGGCGTCAACTCCGCAAATTTCCTGTTGTCATCGACTGGCAGGATGAAGCGAAACGTCGCCCCCTTGTCGGGGTTGTTTTCGGCGCGAATCTTGCCACCGTGGGCCTCGACGATAGAGTGGGTGATGGACAGCCCCAGCCCCATACCGTCCTGCTTGCTGGTAGTGAAGGACTCAAAGATGTGGGGCAAGCGCGTCGCCGAAATTCCGTGCCCGGCATCGGACACCGCCATCTCGACGCCGTCTTTTCCGTTCGCAACTGTCCGCACGGTAACCCGCCTCAGCGCCTGCGGGATGTCGTCCATCGCATCCATGGCGTTGAGTATCAGGTTCAGCAGCGCTTGCTGCAACTGCACCCGATCGCCATGCACCGTGGGCAGGTCGCCGAATTCCATGTCCATCGCCACCCCACGCCGCCTCGCCTCGACCGCCAGCAGGCTCAGGACGTCCGCTGCCAGCGCGTTGAGATCGAGCGACTCCATCTCCGGCGCGTGTTTGCTCAGCAGGCTGCGCAATTGGCGGATCACTTCGCCCGCTCGCAGGTCGTCGCTGCGGATGTCGGCCAGAATCTGGCGCACCTCATCGATCGGTGGTGGCTCGGTGTCCAGCATGAGTTCGGCGGCCTCAGCATTGCTGAGAATCGCCGACAGCGGTTGATTGATCTCGTGGGCGATGGCTGCCGTCAGCTGGCCCGCAGTCGCCAGACGTGCCGCGTGCGCCAGTTCCGCAAACTGCTGGCGCGCGGCGAACTCGGCGTTGCGCCGCAGGCGGCGCTGCACCAGCAGGAAGGCGATGGCGACACCCTGCAGCGCGATCGCCAGCAGCACGAAAATGATTTCCCGCCGATACTGTGCCCACAAGCCCGGCTGACTGAACTCGATGGAACAGCCAGCGGGCAAACGCGATTCAGGCAGGCCGAATCGGTTCAGTTCGCGACCGTCCACCCGACATTCCGATGGCAGCGGCGGCAGCACCGGAATCGCAGCTGCCGGTTCGCCGCCGAGCACGCGCAGGGCGAGTTCGGCAGCGCGACGCCCATCGGTCTCCAGGCTTTGCAGCTTGCCACCGGCGATGCCGTAACCCATATAGGTGTCGATCATGCCGTATACCGGTGCTTTCGAGGCACGGGCAATTCTCGCCAATGCCTCGCGCGGCGTGTAGACGCGTCCCGCCGCATCGCGCGAGATGACGGTGTACAAAACGATGGTGTCCGGCGACAGCCGGCTGACTGCCTCGGTCATCTGCTCGAACGTATGATTGTCGAGCCAGGTCGCTTGCAGGCGTCCCTGGATACGGAACAGCGCCTGCCGCGCACCGTCAAGAAAAGCCCGGTCAGTCTCCCCCACCCCACCCAAGACCACCACCTGCCGGGCGTCCGGCTGCAGGCGCATCGCCAGATCCAGGGTTCCCACCGGGTCAACCGTGGCAGTGACGCCGGTGATGCCCGCCGCAAATGTGCGTCCCCGCACCCAGTTTGCCGGCATGGCGCAGAACACCACCGGTGTTCCCGGCCACAGCTCGGGGCGATGGCGTTCGGCGAAATCAAGCGCTGCTGATTGAACCGCTATCACGACTCCCATCTGACGCCCTTGGTATTTCCGCTTCAGAAAACTGACGAAATCCACCTCGTATTCCGACAGTGCCATCCGGTTCGCGTCCAGCGCTTCAGTGTAGAACTCCACGCGGCGCTGCGTACTGGCCGTCAGCGTGCTGAGGATCGCTTCCGTCTCCACCACGCTGGCAGGGAGCGTGTAATCCGAGCCAAGCAGGATGAGCACGCGCAGGGGAGGAGCTTCCTCTGCGGCAGCCGCGAAAGGGAGGAAAATCCAGGCGAGGAACCAAAAGACCCGGAGGCGAAGAAACAGCAAGGCACACTTTCGGATTGGGAACCCGTGAATTCTACCTATATACCGTTAGGCTTCCGCAATCTCTGGACAAGACAGCAATCCGCGTGTGAATTGCCAAGACTGGTTAAGCGGGAGCCTGGCCTGCTTCTGGTTTATGGAGCGCGTCGCACAAACAGTTAAGTGCCAAATCAACGTAGCTTCAGCATCTGCCTAATAGTGCTCCCAGACTGCCTGCAGAACCACGAACAGGAACGCCGTCGAACAGCCAAACATCAGGACCCCGGTTATCGCGATCAGCGTGCCGAGATGTCTCCAGGGATACTTCAGCAGGATGTCACCGTAGCCCAGCGTTGTGATCGTTGCCGCGGTGAAGTAGACACCTTCGGTAATGCTGGTTAACAGCTGCGTCCAGCGGAAAAAAAGACCCCATACTGCAGCCTCCGCACCATGCGCCAACAGGAGTGCGAAGAAGCTACCCAACAGGATAATCTTACCAGTATGTTCTGGTCCCAGCTGCTCCAGCATCCATGCCTTGTTACGGACCATCTCGCCTGCCACATCAAGAATCACGATCACATGAAAATAAAACAGCACGAGCGCCAGCAGCAGTGCAAAGCCATAGACCCAGGCAATCTTTCTACGGGACGGATGAAGAGTCTGGTCTATCTTTGTTCCATCTGACGTGTTTTGACGCACGACTCCGTTTTCGGGCGGTGTTTCAAATGGCTTGCTGTTCACTCGTGTATCCTCCTTCAGCACTGACATCCCCTGGCATCGGGTATGGTTGTTTCAGGCGATCAGCCATTACATTGTCTTTGCTACACCGATGGTGCGAGCCTTCATGGAGTCGCAGATTGGCGAATTGCCCATCAAATGTGGGCCGCTGATCGATTTTATGCTGCCGTAGGTGGCGCAGCACTCCAATGACCCTTCAGGCCGAGTTGCGAGAATTGACTATTCTGCAGGTTTGAAACTTGGATTCAACCGGTGGATGCAACAGATTGGCTAAATCGTTCAGCGGGCGTTTCGTAGTTTAGTGTTTTCCTTGGGCGCTCATTCAATTTCCTGGCAACGGTATTTAACTGAGCCTGTGAGTAGGCTGAGATGTCCTTTCCCTTCGGGAAATACTGCCGCAATAGTCCGTTCGTATTCTCATTCGTCCCGCGCTGCCATGGGCTATGTGGATCACAAAAGTAAACCTTTATGTCAGTCGCCAATGTGAACCTCGTGTGGTCGGCCATCTCTTTGCCCCGATCCCAAGTCAGAGATTTGTAGAGTTCCTGCGGCAACCTGCGCGCGTTTTTGATCAACGCGTTAATGACCGTCTCTGTATCCTGGCGAGCAACCTTTACCAGCATCACGTAGCGTGAATGACGTTCGACAAGGGTTGCGATTTGGCTGTTGCGATCTCCGAACAGTAGATCGCCTTCCCAATGCCCCGGCACGGCCCGATCTTCCGCTGTGGCGGGGCGCTCGCTGATCGATACCGTGTTGGTAATTCTGCCGTGGCTGTCTGTCTTCTGCGTGTGATGGCGAGAACGGCGCATTGCTCGTGTGCGCCTCAAATGTTGCAACAGTTCTTTCTTCAAGGCGCCACGGGCTTGAATGAAGAGGCTGCGATAAATCGTTTCGTGTGACACTTGGTTGCTTTCGTCGCCTGGGTAAGTACGCTTCAGCCACCCAGCGATCTGCTCTGGCGACCACAGTCGTTGGAGCTTATCAGCCACGACGTGGGCCAAAGTTCGATTTTCAGCCAGCCTACAGGTCTTGGGGCGACATGCCCGATCCCAAGCCGCCTGGTCGGCCCGATTTGCCCGATAGCAACCCTGCCCACCGTTACGCTTGATCTCACGGCTGATAGTAGATGGCGCCCGCTCAAGAAGAACCGCTATCGAGCGGGCCGAGTGACCGGATGCTAAAGCACGCGATATTTCTTCGCGTTCAGCCAACGTCAGCGCCAAACTCGATCGGCGTCGTGGCGGCGGCCGTATCCCACCGCTTTGAGCCAGGATGCCCTGAACTGAAGAGTGGTTTCGATCAAACAACTGAGCGATCTGCTGGAGAGATTCGCCTTTCTGCCAGCGATCCCACATGATGGCCTTCTGGCTTTCCGTGTAATAGATCCTCGGTCTCTGCTTCATTTGCAACACTCCTTCTGCTTACGCAGTTTCTAGTGTGTTGCATCGACCAGTTGAATCCAAGGAGCGCTGCGGACTTTCAGGTGGCCGGTTCGCGGAAACGACGAGCGACAGCTCCTGGCCGGGTCCCGAAATTCTCGCGATCAACTTGATCGCCGAAAACCAGCCATTGGATTCCACCTGGCACGAGAAATTTAGATGTAACCGCCACGGGCAACTGATGGCCGGGTCCTGAAATTCTCGCGACCAACTTGATCGCCGAAAACCCGCCATTCGATTCCACCTGGAACGAGAAATCCAGATGTAACCGCCACGGGCGGCTTGTGGCCGTTATGCACAGCTAAGGCCTAGTTGAGATCTATGCATAGGGGTCGGAAGCTCGCGTTCGCCAACCAGGAAAGCTGACCTTCGCAGCCGCCATCGAGTGAATCTCCGCTGACCGCAGAACACGTTGTTCACTATCTGCCGAGGGATGGACGGCCGTTCTGACGGGTAGGCGTATGAAGTTTTCGACTGTAATTGCCACTTTGATACAGTGCCGGGGTTTCTTGAGCTGTTGGGTTTTCGACTTTGCCTGAAGTTGATCAGAAAACACCGAGCTCGGAACCCACGTCATACCATTGCAGTAGTTTTCGACTATATTTGCTTAGAACAGTCATTGTTCCAAGCAATTAAAGTCGAAAACTCGTCAATAGAGTCGAAAACTGCGATGCGCAGATCCAGTCCCTTTACGACCGGCATTAATTGAGAAGGCACACAATAAGAACAAAAAACATACAGGCACGGGCAATGTACGCAGCTTCTGTGTTCCGAGAACAGGGTATTCCCCAGGCTCAGATTGCCGAGCTTGTTGGAGCAAGCCAAGGGCAGGTGAGCCGATTACTTGGCGGAAAGATAAGTCGGGCCACTCGATTGTTCGAGGAAATTTGCCTTTTTGCTGAACGTCTTGAGGGTGGGGTGAGTAGAGAGTTGGTCATTGCCAATGACGAGTTGCTCTCGGCCTTGGCCGACACGTGGGATGGTACGGCCGAGCACTCCAAGTCCTTGGCGACAGTCATTCGATCGCTCGCGGCACTTAAGTTGGTTCGTTGAGTATTGTTTCGGGACGCTTGTCGGCCACTGCGATCAATGGCGGAATGTGCCTTGAGAGTCCGCACCCCTTCGCATTGCCGACTGGTCGTTTACATCGTCGTCGCGGCTGCGGTGCTCAGCATGTGGCTGGCGAGGCGGGTAAGGGTCAGGGACACGCGCCAGGCGTTGGGCGGCGGCACCGTCCGCGCGTGGCAACGGTTTCGATTGCCGGGATGAACGGTGGGAAGTCCGTACCTGCTGCTGTCACGAAACGGCGAGCGAGCGGATATGGGTGGCAACCACCAGCAGTTGTGTGTGGTCCATGCGGATGATGAATTTGCGACTGACCGAACTGACGAGCTTGACTGCCCCCGATATGCCAAGCCGGGCCGACTGCTCGGCGACAAAGCCGACTTCGGCCTGTTTGAGTGGCTTCAGGAAATAGTAATCCATCCCCGCTTCGATCAGATGCGTGACCAGGTCGGCGATGGCCTCTCCGTGATGGGGGTGACCTGGCTGTGACTCCAGTGCCGACAAAACCGTGTTGGTTTTCTCGCGCAGCTTCTCCGAGTGATAGAAGCGCAGTGACGGGCCGGTTGGAGTGGTGGCCCTGGCTTTGGCCGTGCGCGGTGTCTTGGCCGGTACGGGAGCGACGTCCTTGGCTGCCGTTTTGACGGCAGCAGTGGCGGCTGACCTAGTCGATGACTTTGCTTGGGTAACCATGATTCCTCCTTTGCTCTACGGGGGTGACGCGATGGCCGTCACCCATCTTGACCCTGAATCACGCGAACGCGAAATTCCCGTTTTCCATCTCCATCAGCGAGTGCGTCGATGCCAGTGCGCTCGTGCGGTGCGCGTCAGCACGGGGCAAGAGACGGTCAAAGTAGAACGCGGCAGTCTGAATCTTGGTGCGATAGAAATCTGCAGACTCGGTTCCCTTGCCGCTGAGCAACAGCGTTTGCGCTTTCTCCGCCTGCAAGGCGAGGAAATACCCCATCATGACGTAGCCTGAATACATCAGGTAGTCGACGCTGGCCGATCCCACGACATCGCGATCCTTGCCCGCGCGCAACATGATGCGCAAGGTGAGTATATTCCACTCTATGGCGCGTCTCATGGTCGAGCGCGCCATGGTGCCAACGGGGCCCCGCGCAAACAGGTTTGGCCTTGCCTGGCGCAGCATGATGCGCGTGAATTCGCGCACGCACTTTCCCTTGGTGCCGATCAATACCTTGCGGCCAAGCAGGTCGAGTGCCTGGATGCCGGTGGTGCCTTCATACAGGGTGGAGATGCGTGCATCACGGGCGATCTGCTCCATGCCGTGCTCGTGAATATAGCCGTGCCCGCCGAACACCTGCATGCCGATATTGGCGGCTTCGAGGCCCATTTCGGTAAGGAAGCCCTTGAGGATGGGAGTGTAGAAGCCGAGTTCGTTGTCGTAGCGTTGGTAGCTGGCGTGATCGTTTTCGAGCGTCGCGTTGAACATCAGGTCGGCTGTCTGGGCGGCCGCATAGATCATCGCCCGACCCCCTTCGGCGATGGCCTTTTGGGTCAGCAGCATGCGTCGCACGTCGGCGTGCCAGATCAGGGAGTCGGCATTGGCCTCGGGTTCCTTCTTTCCCGAGAGGGCGCGCATTGATCGTCTGTCCTTGGCATAGGCCAGCGCGCCCTGAAACGACGCTTCGGCGTGGGCAACGCCCTGGATCGCGATTCCGAGCCGGGCGGTGTTCATGTAGGTGAACATCGCTTCCAGGCCCTTGTTGGGTTCGAAAATCAGGTGCCCTGTCGCCCCTTCAAAATTCAGTACGGCGGTCGCCGAGCCGCGAATTCCCATTTTGTGTTCGATGGAGCCGCAACTGACGGTGTTGCGTTGGCCGGCAGAGCCGTTTTCGGAGACAAGAAACTTCGGCACGACGAACAGCGAAATTCCGCGTGTGCCGGCCGGTGCGCCCGGCAAGCGGGCGAGGACGATGTGCACGATATTCCCGGCCAGATCGTGCTCGCCGGCCGAGATGAACATCTTGGTGCCGGTGAGCTTGTAGCTGCCGTCGGGTTGCGGCTCGGCCCTGGTGTTGATCTGCGCCAGATCGGTGCCGCACTGCGGCTCGGTCAGGCACATGGTGCCGGTCCACTCGCCGCTGACGAGTGATGGCAGATAGAGCGATTTCTGTGCGTCGGTGCCGTAGCGCAAAAGGGTATTGATGCAGCCCAGGCTCAGTCCCGGATACATGTTGAACGACCAGTTGGCGGCGCCCATCATCTCGGTCTTGAACAGGCTGAGCGATGTCGGCAGCCCCTGGCCACCGTATTCCGTCGGAAATGAAAGACCCTGCCAGCCGCCGTCGACGAACTGGCGGTAGGCTTCCTTGAAGCCAGCCGGGGTTGTGACTTCGCCGGCCTCGAAGTGGCAGCCCTCCTGGTCGCCGGAAAGATTGATCGGCGCGAGGACCTCCTCGCACAAGGTGGCAGCACCTTCAAGGATGGCATCCACCATGTCGGGCGTGGCTTCGCCGCCGTTCGCCAACGCGGTGTAGTGCGCGGGGTAGTCGAGTACCTCGTTGATCAGGAAGCGCATGTCGCGCAGGGGAGCTTTATAGGTCGGCATGGTGCGGCCTTTCGAGAATGTGACAGAGTGGCCTGGCGCTGAGTGCGAGTTGTCCCGTGCGGCCGGTTTCATCAGGTTACGACAAGTTGTGTACAATCGTACACCGAAATATTAGAACGGTAACTTAAATTTTCTAATTACCGTTTATCCAACTGATAGTTGGATAGATTTTTTTGCAAACAACACATTTGTTAAGATACGAGTGTTTAAATATATGGAAGCAGGAGCGCTGCCATGCCACCCAGAAAAGCTGTATCGAAGGATCCAGAGCCCCTGCCTCGCAGCGCACGGAAGGACTTGACTCGCGCCAGGCTCCTGCAGGCAGCGCTGACCCTGATGGGCGAGGGGCGCAGTTTCACCAGTCTTGGATTGCGTGAAATCGCCCGCGAAGCCGGCGTGGTTCCCAATGCCTTCTACCGCCACTTTCGCAATACCGACGAGCTGGGCCTGGTGCTGGTTGAAGAGGTGGGGATTACGCTGCGTCGGCTGTTGCGTGAGGCACGCAAGATGGATGTGGCGCCGAGCGACATGCTGCGGCGCTCAGTCAGCGTCTATCTGGAGTACGTGAAGCTGAACCGCTTGCAGTTCCTGTTCATATCGAGCGAGCGTTCCGGGGGCAGCCGCATACTGCGCCTGGCGATTCGCAATGACGTCACCCACTTCACCAATGAAATGGCGCAGGATTTCCGGATGCGCGGCCTTTACGCGCAACTGCCAACGGCAAGATTGCAGATGGTTTGCGGAATAATCGTGATGACCATGCTCGCGGCGGCAACCGACGTTCTCGACCTGCCCCCCGACCAAACCCTGCTCGAGGCCGAAATGTTGGAAAACTTCGTTCAGCAACTCAAGATCATCCTGTTCGGCGCGACCCGGTTGAACGACGCTTTAAGCAGAAGCTGACGCCGAAAGGCGACGCCAGAAGCCTTGCGGGGCGATTTTCAGGAAGGGCGCTGATAGTCGCTTGCCTGACCTACGGCCGCTGAGGCCGAATAGCTACCTTCGTTAAATCTTCATCAAACGAACCGGTAGAAATGGCCTGCGAACGACAGCCGGATCAACTCCCCAGAAAATTGATCTACGGCAAGCCTTGTCGTTTTCCCCGGCCTATAATTCATCTCAATAATGACCGTATGGTCAGTAACTGATCGGGTGACTTATGGAACGCGGGCGTTTGCAGAAGGTTTTCATTTTTGGCCTTTTTTTGGCGTTGACCTCAACAGGCGGGTATTTCCTCTATCAGCAGCGTCCTGCCGGCTTGCCGGCGGGGTTTGCGTCGGGGAACGGGCGGCTGGAAGCGGTTGAGGTGGATATTGCGACCAAGATTGCCGGGCGGCTGGCGGAGTTGGGGCCGCGTGAGGGTGACATGGTCGAGGCGGGGGTGGTGGTGGCGCGGCTGGATGCCGACGATCTGCGCGCCCAGTTGCGGGCAGCCGAGGCGCAGGTGGTGCAGGCGCGCCGGGCGGTTGAGGAGTCGCAGGGCGGGGTGCGCAAGTCGCGTACCGATGTGTCGCTGGCGGGCAAGACCTTGAAGCGTTCGGAAAGCCTGGTCGAGAAGGGCTTCATCAGCAAGAGCAAGCTGGATACCGACCAGACCGGCATGGAAGGCGCGATGGCCGGGATGGATCAGGCGCAGAGCCGGGTGGCCGAGGCGGAGGCGGCGCTGGCTGCGGCGGTGGCCAAGGTGGAGAGTTTGCAGGCGAATCTGAACGATACCTCGCTGAAATCGCCGATTTCCGGCCGCGTGCTGTACCGCCTGGCCGAGCCGGGCGAGGTGCTGGGGGCGGGGGGCAAGGCGCTGACGCTGCTCGATCTTTCCGACATGTACATGACGATCTACCTGCCGACCGACAAGGCCGGGCAGGTGGCGCTGAACAGCGAGGCGCGCATCATGCTTGATGCCTTGCCGGGGCAGCCGATTCCGGCGCTGGTCAGCTTCGTGGCGCCGAAGGCGCAATTCACGCCGCGTGAAGTGGAAACGCGCACCGAGCGTGAAAAGCTGATGTTCCGTATCAAGGTCAAGCCCGACCCGGCCTGGCTGGCGGCGCATCGCGATCTGGCCAAGGGTGGTCTGCCGGGCGTCGCCTACGTGCGCCTCGACGCCAGCGCGCCGTGGCCGGCCAACCTCCAGATCGCCGGGAAGTAAATCATCGTGGACCGCGTGCCGGTCGCCAAACTTGCCGGCGTCAGCCACCGTTACGGTACGGTGACGGCGCTGGAGGCGGTCGATGTCGTTTTGCCGGCCGGCTGCATGGTCGGTCTGATCGGGCCGGATGGCGTTGGCAAGTCGTCGTTGCTGGCGCTGGTTTCAGGGGCGCGGCAGATTCAGGTGGGCAAAGTCGAAGTGTTGGGCGGCGACATCGGCGAGCGACGTTTCCGCGCTTCGGTGCAGCCGCGCATCGCCTACATGCCGCAGGGCCTGGGCCGGAATCTGTACCCGACGCTGTCGGTGTTCGAAAACGTCGATTTCTTCGGCCGCTTGTTCGGGCAAGACAAGCGCGAGCGCGAGCAGCGCATCGCCGAACTGCTGGCCAGTACCGGGTTGTTGCCCTTCCGCGACCGGCCGGCCGCCAAGCTGTCGGGTGGCATGAAACAGAAGCTCGGCCTCTGTTGCGCACTGATCCATGATCCCGACCTGCTGATTCTCGACGAGCCGACGACCGGCGTCGATCCGCTGTCGCGTCGCCAGTTCTGGGAGCTGATCGACAGCATCCGTGCCCGTCGGCCGGGCATGAGCGTGCTGGTGGCGACGGCCTACATGGAAGAGGCCGAGCGCTTCGACTGGCTGGTGGCGATGGATGGCGGCACGTTAATCGGCACGGGCACGCCGGCTGAGTTGCGGGCGCAGACCGGGCAGGCGACGCTCGACGGCGCTTTCATCCAGCTATTGCCGGAGGAGCGCCGACAGGCACACCATGAACTAGTGATTCCGCCGCGCGTTGGCGATGGCGGCACTTACGCCATCGAGGCTGACGGCCTGTCACAGCGTTTTGGCGACTTTACGGCAGTCGACCACGTCAGCTTCAAGATCGAGCGCGGCGAGATTTTCGGCTTTCTCGGCTCGAATGGCTGCGGCAAGACAACGACGATGAAAATGCTGACTGGCTTGCTACCACCGACCGAGGGCGTGGCGAAGCTGTTCGGCAAGGCCGTCGATGCGAACGATCTCGAAACGCGCAAACAGGTCGGCTACATGTCGCAGTCCTTCTCGCTGTATGGCGAGCTGACGGTACGCGCCAACCTCGACCTGCACGCGCGCCTCTTCCATCTGCCGGACGACCGGCGCGGCCCGCGCATCGCCGAGCTGATGCAGCGTTTCGGGCTGGAAGCCTACGCCGACAAGGCCGCCGAGGAACTGCCGCTCGGCATCCGCCAGCGCCTGTCGCTGGCCGTGGCGGTGGTGCATGAACCGAAGCTGCTGATTCTCGACGAGCCGACTTCGGGCGTCGATCCGGTGGCGCGCGACGAATTCTGGGCCTTGCTGGTCGAGTTGGCCCGCCAGCAGGGCGTCACCATCTTCATCTCGACGCACTTCATGAACGAGGCTGAGCGCTGCGACCGCATTTCGCTAATGCACGCCGGCAAGGTGCTGGCCAGCGACACGCCAGCGGGCCTTTGCGCCGCGCGCGGCCAGCCGGATCTTGAGGCGGCCTTCATCAGCTATCTGGAAGAGGCGACCGGGGTCGAAAAAG
>CAVUJN010000011.1:0-80252 GCA_963741765.1 uncultured beta proteobacterium | reverse complement strand
TGGCAGAAGCCGTGAATGGTGAAGATGGACGCTTCGTCGAAGGTTCGCAGTGCAAGATCCAGGCGGTGGGTCAGGTCATCTTCGGCAATTTTCTGACGTTGCGCGAGTTTATTCACCAGGGTCGGCACGAACGGGTCACTGCCGGGAGCGATCCCGCTTGTCAGGTAGTCGCGCGTTTCGACGATCCGGGTGCGAATCCGCTCGCGCAGTTCGGCGGTTGCCGCATTGGTAAAAGTCACCACCAGGATTTGCTGCACGTCGAGGGCACGTTCGAGCAGCAGGCGCAGATAAAGTCCGCAGATGTTCCAGGTCTTGCCGGTGCCGGCCGACGCCTCGATCAGGTTGATGCCATCGAGGTCGCATTGGAAAATGTCGAGGTCAGGGATGTCGCTCATAGCCTGTCATCCTCGATACAGTTAATCATCGCCGAGAATACCGTGTTGGCGCACAACTCGAAATCCTCGTCGAGTGGATTGCCGATGCCTCGCAGGGCAAGCCGGTAAGCGGGGTCTTCCTCCTCGCCCCAGGGACGATCGCGCGTGGATTGCCAGGTGGCGGTTGCCCTGGAAAGACTCGCTCGCCCGATGATGTACGTCCAGGCCGATTTCGGGAAAAAGTGGATTGGCTCGCGCAGGCCCCGCCGATACAGTATCAGCAGTTCTTGCAGAACTCCTTCGGCATCTTCGCAGGGATGCAAGCGATAGTCGCCATCGCGGGAAATCCAGCGCGTTTCGAGTGCGACTTCTTCGGGATGGAGCGCACAGAGGAAGAGGTGGGTGAGCCAGCCCGTCAGGTAATCGGTGGCGCGCGTGTCATCGTAGCGGTGACGGACCAGTCCACTTGGACGCAGGTCGGCAAACCCCGCCATGAGCCGCCATGATTCGCCGTCGAGTTCGAAGCTCACTGTGCGGTTGCACGGCGACAGACAGGGCGACTCTTCGGCGGCAGTAACCTCCGCCGCGAACGTCTTGATCGTCGCCAGTTCAAGATCGATGAGCGAGGCTCCCAGGGTGCCGGGCGGGTACTCGATGCCAGCGAGGGCAAGAGCGCGCAGGTCGCCGTCGCTCATGCCGCGGCGATAGTGCGGCAGGAGTCGCTCGGCCAGCGCCGTCCGGGCGGAGAAACTCGTCAGGAAGGGCTCGTCGTCGTCGAGTTCATCCTCGTCCCGGGACAGCGCAATCCCGAGACGCTCGCGCAGCAGATAGCGGCAGGGGTTTCTGAAAAAGCGCAGCAGCTGGTCCAGTGATACGTCATGCCATTCGCTGCCCGGTTCTGCAAGAGGGGCGCCGAAGAACCGGCTTGTCGATTCGGTCGATGCTTCGTCATCGTCCTCGCTATTGTCGTCGCCCGCATCGGTGGACAACGCCGTCACCGCGTGGCGGGCGCTACTCAGCCCCTGCCGCTGGGCTTCGCACAGTTCGGTATTGAAGCTGCGTACCCGCAGATCGGTATCGGCAGCGAAATAGCGTGGCGAAAACGGCTGCAACGGATGTTCGAGCACGAGTCGGTGACGGGCTTCTTCTCGCTGCTCTGGCGAGGTCGGGTCAGTGCAGGTGCCTGGCACCAGAAGTTCAATCAGCTCGGAGACCATGATGGAAGGTGGCAGGGGCGCGTTGTCACGAATGCTGCGACCGGTGTAGCTGAGGTAAAACTTTTCGCGAGCCGCCAGCAGCAGATCAAGGAAGAGGTTGCGTTCGTCCGTCCGGCGCTGGCGGTCGCCGGGGCGGGGGCTGAGTGCCATTAGATCGTACTCGGCCGGGCGCAAAGACGAGGGGAAGGCGCCATCGTTCAGCCCGACGACGCAGATGACGCGGAAGGGCAGGTTGCGCAGACTGCTGATCGACGAGAAGGTCAGTTTTCCGGTGGGTACGCCGCCACGGGCGGGATCGTCAAGCAGCGCCTCGAGCGCGGTGCGAATGACATCGAGCGTCAGGTTCTGCGTGACACCGCCCCGTGCCATGTTGCCGTAGAGCTCGCGAATCGCGCCCCGTACTTCGGCGAGATCGTCGATGTCGTTCTTGTCGGTGGCGAGAAAGTCATCGAGCGTGTCAAACAGCAATGTCCTCCATGCCGCCGCGGCCTTTGGCTGTAGCGCGGCGCTTCGCAAGCGCGCCAGTTCGTCGATGAAATGCGCAAAGCGACCGAGGAGCAGGGCTTCCGCACCCTCCACGCCGCCCGCAGGGACGCGATCATGCCAGGCGCTCGCGGCGTCCTTGGGTAAGGCGTAACCGAGAAAGAGCCGCTGCAGCCCATCATCGAAACTGTAGCGTTCGAGGCCGGGTACGTCGTACTGGGCACGATGACTCCCGTCGAGGGCCCAGCGGATGCCGGAGCATGTGATCCATTCACGGACAAGGTCGAGGTCATCCGCCTCGATGCCGAAACGGCGGGCCAGGATCGGTTGCAACAGCAGATCGAACACATCGCTCGCGGTGAAGCGGGATGTTGCGACCGTGAGCAGCTGGATGAATACGCGGGCATGTTCATTGATTTTGCCGCGCCCCCGACCCGTCAGCGCGAACGGGATGAACCGCTCGCGAGGCGCATTGCCGAATACTGCTTCGATCAGCGGTGCGGCGGCTTCAAGGTCGGGAGTCACGACCAGAATGTTCGCCGGACTCGGTGCATTGCGTTCGGCCAGGAGAGCGAGAAGCTGATCCTGCAGCACTTCGAGTTCGCGGGTGAGGGAGTGGCAGACATGGATCTCAATGCTGCGGTCTCCGGGTTCCGTGACTAGGCTGGCCGGGGCAATGTCTGAGAGGTTCAGGATCGTGTTTTGAAGTTGGGAAAGCAGGATATCTGACGTCTGTTCCGCGAATCCGCCATCATCGACAGGCGCATCGCCTGATCGTTCCAGCACCAACTCGATGTGAGCCTTGGTCTGCTGGCCCCAGTCCGCCAGCAGCGGGTTGCCGGTCTCGTGGTAATTAGCCTCGCCACGGTTGTTCATATGGCCCAGGCGTCGCCGGTTGACGATATCGAACCAGAACTCGCGACACGGGTTGAGTAGATACACTCGCAGATCAATCCAGCGGCCCAGCTGCTGAAGAATGTCGATATAGAGCGGCGGCATTGCCGGCAGACAGAATATATGGGCACCCTGGGGCAAGCCGAAGCGGTCGGTCGCACACGCCGTTGTCTCCACCGTCTTGAGGAAACGCGAGGCGGGATGCTCGCGCTCGGTGCCCAGTTGAGACGTGATCATTCGCCATAGCGCGGCTTGCCACGCCTGGTCTTCGGCAACTTTGGCTGTCTCACCCTTGATCGACACCGTCTTTCCCGCAACCCAGTTGGCAAGCCATTCAGGACGGTAAGTCATGTATTGCTCGAACAGGGTAGCGATACGGGCTGCGAAATCCAGTCGTGCCACCTCATCGACTGCGTTCAGGTAATTGGCCAACCTGGGGAATCCGTTGGCGAATTGCTTATCCGAGAGAATCTGAAATATTCGCCAAGCCAATACTGGCGCCGCAAAAGGCGATTCGGATTCGATGCCGGGTACGACCTTGCCAATCTGGCGCCAGAGCCATTGGGCGAGGTAGGCGAATTCGACGTTTGCGCAGATCCCATAACGGGTTCCAATGGACAAGGTCAGATCGCGACGTAGCGCGATGCTCGGAACAATGATTTGCTCGGCCGAAAAGGGCGATGCAGGAACATCTGCCACGGCCGAGAGCAGTTTGTCACGCAGGGTTTCGTAATGGTTGGCGAACGTGAGCTTGAGCATCGACAGGTGCGTCTTCTGATAGAAAGGTTGATGGCTGTGAAGGGATGATGCGACCCTATGGGCTCACTGGGTGCGCCTGTCAAGTGCTCATGACAGCGGCACGCCAAGCAGTGCAGTTCACCAGTTGGTACGGGTGGTCTGGATGGGATAGTACCCCGGAGCCCAGCGCTTCGGTCGGGAGTGCCCAGCCGCCTCAGCGCAGCCTGTGGATGACCTTGCCGATATACAGTCCGACCCTTGCGCTGAGCAGCGGCTTGCCCGGAACAAAGAATGGGCCATAGAGTTGCCCCTCTTTGACCGAGATGACGGCACCGTTGGATAGTTTTGCCACGAAGCGATTCAGGTCTTCGGTATTTTCCCGGTGCTTTGTGTCGTTTGTCTTGTCCGTGTGAAACTCGTGAATGAGCAGGACTGTCCGCGAGTATCCCTGACGCTCCGCCTCGCAC
This sequence comes from uncultured beta proteobacterium, assembly GCA_963741765.1. Taxonomy (GTDB): domain Bacteria; phylum Pseudomonadota; class Gammaproteobacteria; order Burkholderiales; family Rhodocyclaceae; genus Azonexus. The sequence continues at coordinate 76,079 of CAVUJN010000011.1, read as the reverse complement.
AGGGCGCCAGCACAAGCGGTCAGGAGTTGATAGCGTAGACCGTCGAGTTGCCGCGCGTTGTCTCCCGCTACGCCCAACAATGCCCGGAGCAGCTGGCCCAAGCGCCTTATGCCGTTTGATTTCGGATTCTCCTGAAGCCGCCTCTCGGCATCCGCCAGGGTCTTCTCGACCGTATCCCCGAAAGGCTCATCCGCCTTTGCCTCGACTGCAAGCAGGTAGCTGCCGTGCTTGTCGGTGACCTGGACCGCGAGGTCGGAGTTTCTTGTCTCGCCGGCGAAGCTGTCGAACGGGAGCTTCGCCTCTGGTTCCGCAGACCAGGAGAAGACGGGGCCAAAGGCAGGATGCTCCTCCAGCACGGCGAGGACTTCAGCAGGCATGCGCTCGGGCGCCTCCTTGAGCCAGGCGCGCGCGACTTCCATGGCGCTGCGCCCGTCAACCCAATGGATATCTTTCTGCTTTGGTGGGGCGAACTCATGCCAATCAGCGAGCGTCGTGATCCGGTTGTTGGCTTTGTGAATGGTCATCTTGTTTCTCCCGGGTTGATTTTGATGGGCTGGTCCTGCTTAGACTAATGTCAATGCTGCTCCATGGCCCAAGCGCTGCGGTAACGCTGAAACAGTTCCTCTGCCGCAAAATACAGCTCGGTCATCTCGATGTCGATGACCGTTTCCTCACCATCGAAGTAGATTGCCTGATGTATTGCGACCTCAGCGTTACGCAAGCCCTTCAGTTGATCGATGTGCCAGTAGTCATCGATCCAGATCAATGAGAGCGTCGCGACCGGTTGCCCGCTGATGGAGTCGCGCACCGAAAAGATTCTGGCGGCATTCATCCTGCAGATGTCGATATAGGTCGCGACGCAGTGCTGCATTCGCCTGCCTTCCGCTTTCAGGGCACCCGAGTCGGTCAGCGCGATGAACATGTAGGGACCGATTTCCGCTGATAGCAGCGACGAATCCCAAGTGCGTATGGGTTTCCGTTTCCGCCTGCCGGGGTGCAGATCGACAGCGTCACGTCTCTGGTTCAGGTCCGGCATCGTATCGGGTTCAGTCACCGCTTCCGGTCCAGGGCATCGGAACCGATCCAGCCGGGGCGTAGAGGTCGGTCAGCACGGCGCGCATATCTTCGGGGAGGCGGCGCCAGGCATCTCCGGCGATATCCTCGGGGATGCCGAACAGTGCTTCGGCCACACCGCCGGCAATCGCGCCGACCGTGTCGCTGTCGCCACCGATCGAGATGGCATTGCGGATGGCATCTTCGAAGTCGGTGGCCTCCAGGGCACAGATCAATGCTTCCGGCACCGTCCGCTGGCAGGTTTCGTTGAAGACATAACCGGGGCGAATGCCATCGACCGTCCTGTCCATGTCGTAGCCGAATTCCCGGGCGATGAACTCACGGATTGCCATCGGCGACTGCCGCTGCCGGGCAAGGACGATGGCGCATGCGGTCGCGGCGCCACCCTTCAGGCCTTCCGGATGATTATGCGTGGCGCCGGTCACCCGGTCGGACAACTCGACCGCTTCTTCGATCGAACCCGCCAGCAGGCCGGCCGGTGCCACGCGCATCGCCGCGCCGTTGCCGTAGCTGCCGTAAGGTTCCAGGCTGGAAGACCCAAGCCACACGGCGAACCGTCCGCCCCAGCCGCCGTTTTCCCAGTAGCGTTGCCCCCAGTCCTTCAGGGCTTTTCCGGGATGTCGCCCGTTGATCAGCGCATCGGCGACCGCGATCGTGCAGACGCTGTCGTCCGTGTAGAAGGCCCGGCGGTGAAAGAACGGGGTGAAGTCCTTGGCCCGGTAGTTGTTGAACTCATAGACCGAACCGACGATGTCGCCAATGATTGCACCCAGCATGCGCTTCCCTTTGCTTCAAGATGAATGATGTGGATAGTCTGGAGCATGCCGGGCTCACGGACTGCGCCAGACTATTTAGTCAGGCTACTGCCCCGGCATCTGGTAGCCCGGTGCAAGTACCGCATTCTCAACGCCGTAGAGCACCAGGGAATCCTTCAGCCACAAGCGGTAACGCGCCGGATCGAGGCTGTGGTCCGGACTGCAATCGACGCTCCACTGCTGCAGCACATAGCCGGCAAATGCGGCGCGCACATTGAGGGTCAGCTGCTGGTCCAGCATCCCGAAATCCCGCGCAACGATGTCGGGCCTCGCATGTGCCGGGTGCGGTACCAGCGTCAGGGGAACGATGCGATTCCACTGGCTATCGTGGGCGGCAAGTTCATGGGGTTCGGCGCCGCTGTCTTCAAGTTCTTGCGGGTTCTCCATGCGCGTGATCACCATGTCGCGGAATTCGTTCGAGACACGATCAAAGACCCGTGCATGCCAGCGCAGCCCGCTATCGACGAGGGCGTAGGGAACGACCACCCGCCTGCTGGGTCCCTTGTTAAGTGAGTGATACACGAGGGAAACCGCCCGCCGCTGATGGATCGACCGCGTGACCACGGCCAGCACGGGCAGCGGCGGGCGGTTGAGGCGCAAGGGAAAGGCGCAGGGCAGAAAACCCTGTGACGCCTTGCCCAGTCCCTCGCCAAAGCCCCGCGACAGGCCGGAAAGAACCCGCTCGGGTTCGTGCTCGAACACCGGTGCAAACGAGGCGGTCGGCACATAGACCTTGCGGCGTCCGTCAAAGTCGATGTTTCTTGGCGCGATCTCCTTGTAGGCGCCGAGGTCGCGCGTAGCGACCGCCGGGGCGATGCCGAAACGGTCGATCAGGTCCGGACGGCGCACATCGCCCAGGAACCATAGCCGGAATTCGACAAAGGCCAGGCGCTCGCGTTGCGCCTGGTTCAGGTCTTTGATGTTGCGTTCGTTCATGCTGGGCTTCCTCGAGTTTGCCGAAAATATATCATCATTAACACGCATTGACATCATCGAAACGATCATCTAATATACATCATCAAATCGATGATGTGATGCAGTTCGACAGATTGACATCCCGTCGTCCCTTCAGGGAGGTGACTTATGGAAACCCAAACGAATTCAAGTTCGCAGCCAAACACGAAGCGGCTGTCGCAAGCCTGGCCGGCCTTCACCCGGAAACTCGCGGACGTGCTGGCGCGCCTGGGCGAGGACCAGTATCTGGTCATCAGCGCGAAGTCTGCCCACCGCTATGTCCAGTTCGCGGGGCAGGGGTCGTTCGGGTTGCGTGCCGAAGCGACCAGCAACCACTATCTGGCAGCCGGTGACCGTCTCACCCGCCGCCAGCTTGCCGCGTTGAAGTCGCGAGGCTGGCTGGCCCCGAGCGGCAGCGCGAAGGCTTCCGCGCTCCGGAAGGATCCCGACGGTTCACCGAATTTCTATGTCGACTTCGAGCTGCCGGTGCCATTCGGGGAAGTGGCTGAACTGGCCGTGGATACCTTCTCGACGATCTTCGGGATCACCCACCCGGGCGAGCTTGAATACAACGCGTTTGAAGCCGATGGCGACACGATCCTGTTGCCGGCACTTGGCCTGAAGCGCACGCAGGAGATCGCAACAAACCCGACCCGGGATGAACTTCAGCCGCGACTGCAAAATGCCTTGCGGGCGGTGACCGGCATCGACGACCTGCAACCCGACGCGGACGGAGACTTCAGCGTCCTTTATGGCGCCGTCGAAGTCAGGACGGTCGTTCTCGGAGACCCCTCATGGGTCCGGATCTTTGCCGCGATCGTTCCCGACGCCATCGAGTCGCCGGCCTTGCTGGCCAGGCTCAACTCGATCAACGACGGGGTTCACCGTCTCCGCTTCTTCCTGCACGACGGAACGGTCTACGCCGTGAGCGACGTGCCCGCCAACCCGCTCGTCGAAACCCATCTTTCAGCTGTGCTCAACGATTTTGTTGAAATGGCAGGGAGCCTTGCCGTGCTGCTGCGGGCCGAATTCTCCAGTGGCTCGGCGCCCGACTGGAGCCCCGGCAACCTGCTGAAACACTGAGCTTCATCCACTCCAAGAAGGTGCAACGTGAATTACGACATTATCGGCGACATCCACGGCCATGCCGACGCGCTCGAGGCACTGCTCAAGGACATGGGTTACCGCGAAACGCAGGGCGCCTGGCGTCACCCGGTGCGACAAGCCATTTTTGTCGGCGACTTTATCGACCGCGGCCCGCGGCAGTTCGATTCGGTCGATCTGGTCCGGCGCATGGTCGAGGCGGGCAGCGCCCAGGCGGTCATGGGTAACCACGAGTTCAATGCCATCGCCTGGTTCCTGCCGGACCCCGGCGCGCCCGGCGAATATCTGCGTCGCCACCATTCGCTGAAGTACGGCGACAAGAACTATCAGCAACACGCGGCCTTCCTGGCCGAGGTCGAACGCACGCCCCGGCACAAGGAGGCCATCGACTGGTTCCTGACCCTGCCGCTTTGGCTCGACCTGCCGGCGCTGCGGGTTGTCCATGCCTGCTGGCATCAGCCCTTCATGGACTACCTGGCCCCGTACCTCAAGCCGGATGCTCGGCTCACCGAGGACCTCATGGTCGCGGCCGCACACGAACCCGAGGACGAGCGCGACAAGGACACCCCCGAGCCGACAGTATTCAAGGCCGTCGAGGTGCTGCTCAAGGGCATCGAGATTCCTCTGCCGGCGCCGCACAGCTTCACCGACAAGGACGGGCATGTCAGGACCCGGGGTCGGATGCGGTGGTGGGATAACGATGCCCTTGTCTATCGCGATGCCGCGATGCTGAGCGATGCGGAACGAAGCGATTTGCCTGCGGATGCGGTGCCTGCACATGTGCGGATCGGCTACGACGCGGACAAGCCCGTCTTCATCGGACACTACTGGCTGCGGGACGAACCGATACTACTCTCCCACAAGGTCGCCTGCGTCGATTACAGCGTGGCCAAGCAGGGCAAGCTGGTCGCGTACCGCTACGATGGCGAACCGGTGCTGCGGCAAGAAAAGTTTCACTGGATACGACAGTGAGCGCGACGGTGCGCTGAATTCCACCGTCGCAGTCATGGCAGGACGTGGTGCGGTCAATCCCGGGAACTTGTGGAATTCCCCGGTCCGAAGCCCTTTCTGACTGGTACCCGGATGGGAACCCAGATTCAATCGCCACCTGTTGGTTTCGCCTGAGTGAGCCGGGTGCAGCTTGTGAGCCTGCCGCCTGAGACAATGGCCCGGTGCCAACGACCAGGAGAAAACAATGCCCCGACAATCCCCGGACAACATCCCCGACCGCGACGAAGCCCACGACGGAAAGGGCTTCTTCGAGCGCGTCGCGGCCTGGCTCGACAGCAACAACCTGGAGTACGCCGACTACCCTGACGGGCAGTTCTTTTCGCTGCGCTATACGGGCGACCATGGCGACTGGCGGGTCATCATCGATGTCGGCGCGGGTTCCAACGGCCGGCGCCTCCTGGTCTACTCCATCTATCCGGTGCGGGTGCCGGAAGGAAAGCGGGCGGTGGTCTCCGAACTGATCACGCGGATCAATTACGGCCTGCAGATCGGCAGCTTCGAGATGGACTGGAACGATGGTGAGCTGCGCATCAGGTCAGCGATGCCCCTCGAACAAGGTGACTTCACCGACATGCAACTTGAGCACATCTTCTACGGAAATCTTGCGCTTGCCAATCGCTACCTGGCCGGGGTCTACGGCTCCGCGTTCGGCAACGTCACGCCTGACGTGGCGCTTGAGATGGCACAGGTTCCGTGCAAGGAAAGCCTTCAGTAAGTCTGCGGAACTGGTTCTGCGCGGGCGACCACGCGCCGGCTACTTGCCTGACAACAACTGCTGCAATCAGGAGAACCGGCGATGACTGTACAGATTTCCGAGAGGCTGCTGATTTAATGGCAAATCCGCATTTCGCCTGATTTTTGTGCAACATGCACCGCATTGTGGCGGGGCTATGTCGGAAGCTGGGAGATCATGGAGGACCGGCTTTACCTTTTCGGTATCGAAGGGATACTGCAGGATGGTTCGCCGGTCACTGCCGCCGCCGTCGACGCACCCATCGACCCCTGAGGTGAATGGCGCGGCCGATTGCAGTCCTATGGCAGCCATTGATAGCGCAGCGCCCCGATCAATGCTCAGGCTGAACTGCTGTCCATGGGGGCGCACTGAGCGACTGCTCTGTTCAATACAAATGAGTAAAACTCCGTAGGTCATGACCAAAGCCAGATGCTTCGAATGGGTACGGTGACCGTAGGTCAAAAACACCATTCACAAACCTTGATGTATTCCATTTTGGGCACAGAATGGGCACGGAATGGGCACCGTGCCCAAAAATGGAAAGGCCTCGCAAGTTAAAAAACCTGCGAGGCCTTGGTATTACTGGCTCCCCGACCTGGGCTCGAACCAGGGACCTACGGATTAACAGTCCGGCGCTCTACCGACTGAGCTATCGAGGAACAGAGGCGCGCATAATAGTCATAAAAGGCCGACTGGTCAAGAAAATTCACCGCGTAATTGCATTTAACCTAGCGGCGCGATCCCGAGCAATGAGGCTCGACAATCAAGAATTCGATCGACGGTTTACCGTGGCTATGTAGCTACGTTTGGGCTACTGTTTGTCTAAGCGCAACAAGGATAGGGCAAACTTGCGCATCCGCAGCAGATTCCGCTGGGCAGCGGGTCTTTGCTTACCCGGCTGGAGCCCTCGCCGAAGGTGACATCTACAAGAACCCCAACATATCTGCTTGTCGTTCATTCGATCATCGCCATCAGCCTCGCCGTGCTGGCCACTGTGGCCGTTCATGACAGTCTGGCGCTTCAGGGTACGATGATTGAGGAAAATACAAACCCCGCCAGTGGCGAACAGCCAAGGTTCCGGTCGTAGGGTCGCCCTTGGGTCGTCTGCCCTGACAAAAACTTCGCAATGGTTACGTCTGCATTGGCTCCAGCTCTACCATCCGCTCGACGACGGCATGTCGCAATCAAAATTAATGAGCCGCGTCCCGGAGCACGACCTTGGCGGGACAGAGGTGGTCCGCGAAAATTCGCATACCCTGATCAACCTGAACCGCGCAGATCAGTTGCCTTCATAAAGACGAAAGCCACGCACAGGGGGGAAGTGCCATGCTTTCTCGGCCAGTTTTTTGGGGGAGGCGCCCTCAGGCTAATGTCTGGTCAGCACATCAACACAGGAGGACCCATTTTCTTACCAGATAACGGCTGGAGTTGGATCAAGTCGCAATTTCTGGGAGGGAGTCAAGGGTGCCGTCAGCTTGTTGCTTGATGCCACATTGATTTCTTGCTTCAAGAGTCCAACTTTGTCACTGAGAATATGGGCAGCCTCATCCAGCAAGATATCCTTAGCATTTTTCCGTGCCTTTTCTGCCGCAAGCTCATTGCTGAGATTGCGTTCGCTAGCCTGCAGGCCATCGTCTTGGGTTGATGCTATTTGTGCCAGTAACGGTTCCTGGCTCAGAAGATCAGATTGAGTGTTTTTACCAACCTCACGCAATTTTTCTCGTGAGGCGAGCTTGGCCTCCTGGACTTTTCGTTCAGTGCGGCGTTCGGCCTCGTTTAATGAAACCAGGTTCTTTTTGCGCCGGAGACTGACTTCGGCAACATCTTCCTGCAGGAACTGAAATTCCCGATTGGCTTTCACGCGGGCTTCATGGCGCATTTTCAACGCCGGCAGGAATGTATTCATATTTCCTAGGGGCGCATAATCTGCAGCCTCGATCTTTACCCAGGGAAGCGCATTGTCAAAGCCCGCTTCACCCAAGTTTTCTTCATCCGCAAACGAAGGGAAGCTTATTTCCGGCTTCACTCCCCGCAGTTGCGTGGTGCCCCCGTTAACGCGGAAGAATTGTGCAATGGTAAGCTTCAGTTCGCCTAATGCCGCGGTTTTCATTTCGGCAAATTGATCGAGATTGACCATGGTCTGGACGGTGCCTTTGCCAAAACTGCGTTCGCCGATCACAAGGCCACGGCCATAGTCCTGAATTGCTGCCGCAAATATCTCTGAAGCAGATGCAGATCCCCGGTTGATTAGGACACCCAGAGGACCATTCCATGCAATGGTGGCGTTCGCATCGTTCGCCACAGTAACTTTGCCTTTAGCGTCGCGCTGTTGTACCACGGGCCCTTTGCCGACAAACAAGCCAGACAATTCGACGGCCTCCGTCAGCGATCCACCGCCGTTATCGCGTAAATCGATCAGCACGCCGTTGACCTTTTCCGCCTTCAACTCGTCCAGCAAGCGTGCCACATCGCGGGTCACACTCTTGAAATTCTTATCACCGTTTCCACGTGCTTCGAAGTCCAGATAGAAAGTGGGAATGGAAATCACCCCGATGCGACGTATGGTTTCTTCCTCGTCCACCGAGATCACTGACTTCTTGGCTGCCTGCTCTTCCAGCGAGACTTTCTTCCGTATCAGCGAAACCATCTTGTGTTTGCCGTCAAGCGCTGCATCGACGGGCAGTATGTCCAGAACCACCACGGAGTCAGCGGCACCACGAATCTGCGCCACCGTGTCAGCCAGGCGCCAGCCCACAATATCCATCATGGCGCCGTTCTCGCCCTGGGCAACGCCGACGATACGATCTCCCGCTTTCAGTTGTCCAGAGAGGTGGGCGGGGCTGCCCGGAATCAATTCGCGAACGACCGTGTAGTCGTCTTTCTCGGCCAGTGAAGCACCGATCCCGACGAGGGAGAGCCGCATGGATATCTCAAAATCCTCTGCTGCCCGTGGCCCCATGTAATTGGTATGGGGTTCGACGGCCATTGCGTAGGCGTTCATGAAGATCTGGAAAGCGTCTTCGCTCTTTGTCTGGCTAACTCGTCGCAGGAAATGTTCATAACGTTTGTCTAGGGTCTCGACAATACTCTTGTCGTCCTTGCCGGCCAGCTTCAGTCGCAACCAGTCGTTCTTGACTCGCATACGCCACAACTCGCGCATCTCGTGTTCGGATTTTGGCCAGGCTGCTTTGTCTCGATCAAATTGAATGCTTTCCTTCTGGCTAAAATCGAAACCTTCCTTAAGCAAGCTGCGGGCGTAAGTGAATCGCTCAAGTACCCGTTGCGTGTAGAGATTGAAAATGGCAAATGGCAGGTTGAGGTTTTCGGTGATGATGGCGTCGTCCAGCCTGGTGCGCACGGCCTGGAGTTGATCGATGTCGCTTTGAACGAAAATGTACTTCTCGCCATCGAGCATTTTCAGATACTGGTTGAATATCTTGTCTGACATGGCATCGTCCAGAGGGAGTGCCTTGTAGTGGTGTCGCGTCAGCAATTCTGCCACCATGTGTGCCACTTGCGGCTGTTCCGCCACGGGCATTAGGGGCGGTTGCTTTGCCGAATCTAGCGATGCAGCTTGCGCACCCATTGTCAGGGCAAACAGGATCCAAAACAGTTTATGTCTCATTGATGTTCCATCGTTTTCAGAAGCAAGATTCTCTGCGTATGGGGAAAAAAGGCAATTTTGCTTCAGCATCCGGGGTGAGGCGCGAATGGCAGCAAGAATTATCGGGATCATGCAATGCTATTCAGTTCGTCTGGAAATACATAGGCTAAGACTGTAATTTTGTGTATAGGTTTGTTACTTACCTAACTGCTTAAGGTAGCCGCCTTCGGGAGAGCTAGCTTACTCCTTGGCTTCCGAGTCCGCTGGACGTCTCGGCCACCATCCAGAGAGTGGTAACCACAAAACGCATGAAGCCCATGCGTTCAAACATGTGCTTCAAAAATCTCATCGTTGAGTTTCAGCCAGCCGAAGTTCTTCTGTCTCGCGTAGCCAGGCGCAAGCTCTCGTCGAGCAGCAAACAGGCGTCGCTACGCACACTTTGGTTGATCGGCAAATTCTCGTCCCGATACCAAGCGGCCAGGGCTGGCGCCTTGCCGATACCGGTAATCAGGACCAGTTGATGGCGACAGGAACGCAGGACTGATAGCCCGAGGCTGATTCGCTCGGCCGGTGGCTTTGGTGCATTGGGGACGGCAACGGTGAGCGCGGCCTCGTCCAAAACGCCGGGAAACAGGCTCGCCGTATGCCCATCTTCTCCCATGCCCATAATCAGAAGGTCGAAGGGCTGTTTCTCCTGAACAATGTCTGCATAGGCTGTGACGGCCTGCGCGACGCCTCGTTCGACCGGAATCGGGTAGACATTGGCCGGTGAAATGGCGACGTGGTTCAGCCATGCTTTTTGAGCCATCCGGGAGTTTCTCGCTGCACTCCCGGCCGGCAGGCAACGTTCGTCGCTCCAGAATATTTCCCACGCAGCCCAGTCCTGCACCGTTGCCGCCAGTAACTCATAAGTCCGTTGCGGCGTGCTGCCTCCGGCCAGTACCAGGCGAAATACATGGCGTTCGTGGATCGCCGCCCGGGCAGCGTCGCTGATAAGTCGGGCGGCCTCGGCGGCGACTGCTTCAGAATTTTGCAATATTTTGGTGTTGACCGGCAGCATCAATTTTCGCTATCGCCGTTACAGTTCAGTGTTTGTCGCCATTCGCGGTCAATCTGACCGAAAATCTCCCTGGCGGCCTTGGGGCCCCAGCTACCTGCCGTGTACTGCAATAGCGGATGCTCGTCCTCGGCCCAGCCCTGCATCACCGGATCGACGACATTCCAGGCTGCCTTGACTTCGTCGTAGCGCAGGAACAGGGAGCGGTCGCCCTGGATAACGTCCATCAGCAGGTCTTCGTAGGCGTCGGCCTTGCGTTCGCCGGGATTGCCGACTGAAGCGTCCATCGTAATCTGGCGGGTACGTGTTTCCTGCCCTGGAACCTTGGCCGAAATTTCCATTTGCACCACATCGTCTGGCTGGATGCCGATGAGTAGCCAGTTGGGATGCACCGTGGCTGCGCCGGTTCCCTGAAAAAGCTGCATCGGCGGATCGCGGAAACGCACAGCGACCATCGAACGCCGTTCCTTGAGTCGCTTGCCGGTGCGCAAGTAGAAGGGCACATCGCGCCAACGCCAGTTGTTGACGTAAAGTTTCAGCGCGGCGTAGGTTTCCGTGTGGCTGCCGGCGGTAACGCCAGGCTCCTGCTGATAGCCGGCGTACTGGGCGCGTACGGCATGACTGGCGAGCTGCGCAACATCCGGCGGGCGGATCGAGCGTAGCACTTTGACCTTTTCGTCGCGCAGCGACTCGGCCTCAAGCGATACCGGCGGCTCCATCGCCAGCAAGGCCAGTACCTGCAGCAGGTGGCTCTGGATCATGTCGCGCGTCGCGCCGCCATGTCGGTCGTAATAGCCAGCCCGTCCGTCCACGCCAACGGTTTCGGCATGCGTGATCTGGATGTGGTCGATGTAGTGGCGGTTCCACAGCGGTTCCAGAATCATGTTGGCAAAGCGCAGGACCAGCAGGTTCTGCACAGACTCCTTGCCGACGTAGTGATCGATCCGGTAAATCTGCTCTTCGCTGAGGTGGATATTGAGTTCATGTTGCAGGTCGCGCGCCGATTGCAGATCGTGGCCGAAGGGCTTTTCGATCACCATTCGCCGCCAGCCGGTGCGCTCTGCCAGCAAGCCGGCCTGTGCCAGGCCGACGGTAACCTGCACGTAGAGTTCCGGACTGACTGAAAGGTAGAAGATCACGTTGTTACCGCATTTTTCTTGGCCCAGCCAGGCATCCAGTGCCTTATAGAAGTCCGGATCCTGCAGACTGCCGGCAAGATAGTCGAGGCGCTGGAGAAAACTATCCAACGTGTCGGCCAGCGTTGTATCCGTCACGGTCAGGTGCTGGCACACCTCGTCGCGCCAGCCGTCACGTTCAAAAGGCGTTCGTCCGCAGCCCACGATCTTGACGTTGGGCGCCAGTTGTCCCAGACAGTGCAACTGGTAGAGCGCCGGCATGAGCTTGGCGGTGGCCAGATTACCGGTCGCCCCGAAGATCACGTAAGCATGCGACTCGGTGGCGCAATTCATGGCAGTTGCTCCTCGCCGCCATCGCCTAGCCAGCGCGTATGAAAGTGTTCGCTCTCGGGGCGGTCAGTGCGCCGGTAGGTATGGGCACCAAAGAAGTCGCGCTGGGCCTGGATGATGTTGGCCGAGCCATAGGCGCAGCGGTAGCCGTCATAAAACGACAGTGCCGAGCCTAGTGCCGGGGCGGCAACGCCATGCCCGACAGCGAGCATGACAGCCTTCCGCCAGCCGCCTTCCGAGGCTTTGAGTTCGCCAGCGAAGAAAGGGTCTTGTAGCAGACTGGGCGGTAATGGTTTGCGCTCGAAGCTGCTCCTGATGTCGTCGAGAAAGCGGCTGCGGATGATGCAACCCGCTCGCCAGAGCAGTGCGATGTCGCCATAGGGCAGGGCCCAGCCATTGGCTTCGGCGGCAGACTGCATCAGCATGAAGCCCTGTGCATAGGACACCAGCTTCGAGGCATAGAGGGCGTCGTGCAGCGCGCCGAGATGGCCGGCTAATTGGGCCTCCGGCGCTAAACTTGGAACGTTGCCGAGCAAGGTGGCAGCTGCTACCCGTTCCGATTTGCGGGCGGACAGCATACGGGCATGCACGGCTTCGGCAATCAGGGTCAGCGGTACGCCGTGGTCGAGAGCATCCTGCGCTGTCCACACGCCGGTGCCTTTTTGTCCGGCTCGGTCGAGAATCTTGTTGACCAGCGGGCTGCCATCACGGTCCCGCTGGCGCAGAATCTGGCCGGTGATTTCAACCAGGTAGGACTCCAGGCGGCCTAGGTTCCAGCTGGCAAAAGTATCGGCCATGGCTTCGTGACTGAGACCGAGGGCGTGTTGCATCAGGTGGCAGACTTCAGCGATTAGCTGCATGTCACCGTATTCGATGCCGTTATGGATCATCTTCACATAATGGCCGGCGCCGCCGTCGCCCAGCCACCGGCAACACGGCACGCCGTCAACCTTTGCGGCAATGGCCTGGAACATGTCGCGGATACTCGGCCACGCTGCCGCAGCGCCGCCTGGCATCAACGAAGGACCGTGGCGCGCGCCTTCCTCTCCGCCGGAGACACCCATGCCAACAAAGTGGATGCCTTTTCCGGCGAGCTCGTGCCAGCGACGGTTGCTGTCCTGATAATTCGAGTTGCCGCCATCGATCACGATGTCACCGGTGACCAGCAATGGCAGCAGTTGCCCAATCACCGCCTCGACGCCCTTGCCAGCCGTCACCATCAGCAGAATCACGCGTGGCGTGGATAGCCGAGCAATCAGTTGCTGCAGGCTTTCTGCAGCCCAAATAGTCCGGCCTTGCCCCTGCGTTTCAATGAATTTTGCCGTTACGTCGGATGAGCGGTTATATACGCTCAGGCGATAAGCGTGGTCGCTCAGGTTGAGCGCCAGGTTGGTTCCCATCACGCCCAGTCCGATAATGCCGATGTCCGCCTTGTCCATGCCTGTCTCCGAAGTATTGCAGTGATCAAGACAGCCGGAACTTGATCCGGCCATGCCTGTAATTCTCCTGCTAAAAGCTGATTTGTTAGCCAGATACAGCTAACGTTCGTACGAAGAGTGGGCGCGATCATCGGCCTGATGAAAGTCGCGCCAGCCCCAAATCTGACGGGAATTGTTCGTGGGTCAGGCTAGTCGATCCGGAACCGTCAAATCAGCGTGCTATCGTACATGGCTACACTTGATTGAGCACGTCAACGCCATGTCGCCCGCATCCGTGCCGCAAGAGCGAGCGGGATAATTTGGCTTGTCGTTCATTCGATCATCGTCATCAGCCTCGCCGTGCTGACCACTATGGATGCCCAATGTACAAGCTGCTCATCACCCCTTTGATTGCCTATCTCACCAAGCTCCGCTTTCCGGCCCTGTTTGCCATTGCCACCGGGTTGTTCATCCTGGATATTTTCATCCCGGATGGGATTCCCTTTGTCGATGAAATCCTGTTGGGACTCGGCGCTGCACTCTTGGGAAACTGGAAGAAGCGGAAGACCCCGAATTCGACAAACAATCCGTCTGGTCGATAGCAACAGCCAAGGCACTGCTGCAACCGCAATGGTGAAACGTCCCCTAGAAGCCAAAACGAATCAAGCGAGTAGGCGGATATTTTGCCGATTGTGCTCCGAACCGGGCAGAGCGTGAGCGCTGGACTCTGACCGGGGCAGGGTAGCGGGATACTATGATTGAATCGTTCAATAGTTGCCACAGCGCTAGTTGGGGCTAAGCTCAACAGCAGCCTACAGTTCATTCACCTCGCCTTCCCGGTGCTTTTGCTTAATAGATCGTGAACTGGTTCCAAAACTGAAAGTCTTCGGAAATCATCAAAGTTGGCAATCACCCGAGGCAGATAGTTTTTTGGCCCTGAGCGCGAACTACGAGCGATCGCCAAAGCCTAAGCAAGTGAGTGTGTGGAGAATTTTCTTTGCCGAGTTTTTGTCCTTTTTCCCGAACAATGCACCCATGCGCCTGCCACTGATCATTGCGTCTATACTATGCTCCATGACTTTTTCCGGCGCCGCCAATTCGGTGGAACCGAAGAAACCTACGAATAGCCGCAAACTTGGTCTAAACATCAAGGTCGAAGGCGGTGGCTGGGGCAAGGTAGGTTCGGAGAAAATCGAGGAAGCCCTCTATTCCGTTGCCGACGAATTGCTGTCGCGACTACCGAAGAACCTGACCACACCGATCGTGGTCACCCATACCGACAGTAACCCGGTTGTCCTTTACGAGCGGGGACCTAAAGGCGAATACCAGGTGCGGTTGCATGCCAGTGGGGAAAACTGGCACCTCTATACCTATGAGTTCGCTCATGAGCTGTGCCATATTCTCGCGAACTACGAGGAAAACCTTGGCCCGGGTAATAGCAAGTACAACCAGTGGTTCGAGGAAACCCTTTGCGAAACCGCCTCACTGTTTGCGCTTAAATATCTGGCCGCAACATGGAAGGACGCGCCGCCATCGCCGGAGTGGTCGGCACATGCCGAGAAATTGAATCGCTTCTTTGAATTGCTGATCAGTGAAGGCCATCGTCAGTTACCCCCGCACTCACCGCTGGCCGGGTGGCTTGAAAGCAACGAGGAGCGCCTGCGCAACGACCCTTACCAGCGCGAAAAAAATGAAGTGGTGGCCAATCTCTTGTTGCCCTTGTTCGAACGTTACCCGGAGCACTGGGATACTTTGTCCTACCTCAATCTTGACCCCGCGGATGCGCGCAGCAGCCTACAGGATTTCCTTCGCCACTGGTACAAGAATGCTCCCGCGCAGCACAAGGCCTTCATCGCCGATGTTCTCGCCCTTTTCCAGATGCGGGAGGTGATTCCGGCTGAACCAACCCTGATTGCGGCAGCGGATACTCCGCCAACAACAATCGCGACGCTTACGGAAAAAATGACCGGCAACAAATGATTGTTGTACGCATTTTTCTAGTCGCTGGCGCGAACTCTTCTTGATGATCCCCGGTCTCATTCTCATGCTGATCTATCCGGACGCGACCAAGGTGGATTGAGTAGATCAGTGGTGGCCGGTGCCGCTTCTATTGGCAAAACTGACGTGGCTTACGGCCAATCTTTCAGGGAGGAATCTTGCTGAAGGAGAAAAGTCATGAAGAAGCTCATTTTTTCAAAAGCCGCTGGTGCTGTGATGATTGGTCTTTTTTTCCAATCTGGCGTGGTCCACGCCGCAGATGCGAATGATGTTGTACAGGTGGCCATAGGCGGAGACAGCCCGTCATTAACCAGCAATTATGAAGCCTGGTCCAAGTTGCAGGG
This sequence comes from uncultured beta proteobacterium, assembly GCA_963741765.1. Classification (GTDB taxonomy): domain Bacteria; phylum Pseudomonadota; class Gammaproteobacteria; order Burkholderiales; family Rhodocyclaceae; genus Azonexus. The sequence goes on along the minus strand of CAVUJN010000011.1, from coordinate 60,501 downwards.
TACAGAAGGCCCCCAAGGTCCATTACGTACGGACATGATGGACGATGCTGCCAATTCGCAGAGCCAACCCGCCGAGCCAACCCGTATCTGGCCGGAAACCTTTGATAATTAAATGATCCGCGACCTTGCCGGGCTGTGTCCCGCCAAGGTTGCATACCCGGAACGACTGTTTCCAAGTTCGTCGAGCACGAGGAATGGGTTGATCTGAGACACAGTACGATACCCAGCCCCTCCATCAAGGAAATGCCAGATGCTCATTCCCTTGGTGCTATCCGTTGTTTCGTCGCCAGACGCTCGCTAACCAAGGTTGCTGCTCCATAGGGAGCCCCGCAGGGCGATAGTAGTGTTCGATTTCCGAGAACCCGGCAGCAGCAAGGTAGTTGCGCCACGTTGCAAGATCGTAATAGACACCGTAGCGCTCGCCCAGCAGTCTTTCCTCGTTTTTGCCGCGCGGATTTGAACTGAACAATACACCTTGAGGCTTCAGCGTGGCGCACAACTGCTCCAACACCCTCGGCAACATCGATCTCATGATCAAGTGCGCGACAAACCTTGTCCTTCAGGACGAGGGAGGATAGCGCGGACAGCTTAGCTGTCGTTGCTTTCGGCTTTTGCGGACTGTATATTTGTCCAGCAATGAAACGTCTTCAAGCCTTCAAATTTGAACTGCGCCCCGATGGCCAGCAGCAGCGTGACATGCGACGCTTCGCTGGCTCATGCCGCTTCGTGTTTAACAAGGCGCTAGCTTTGCAGAAGGCGAATCACGAAGCCGGCCACAAGTTCATTGGCTACGTGGCGATGGCCAAACGGCTGACCGCATGGCGCAACAGCACAGAGACAGCCTGGCTCGCGCAGGCACCTGTTCATCCTCTCCAGCACGCACTGAAAGACCTGGAGCGGGCTTACAAGAACTTCTTTGCTGGTCGCGCCGACTTCCCGCGCTTCAAGAAGAAGGGCATGGGCGACAGCTTCCGTTACCCGGACGCCAGGCAGTTCAAAATCGACGAAGCGAACAGCCGGATTTATTTGCCCAAGTTGGGTTGGGTTCGCTACCGCAACAGCCGGAACATGCTCGGCACAGCCAGGAACATCACGGTATCGAGCACGGGCGGTAAATGGCTCGTCTCGATCCAGACCGAGCGCGAGATCGAGCAACCATTGCCCACGTTGACCACGGCTATCGGCATCGATGTCGGTATCGCTCGTTTCGCCACCATGAGCGACGGCAATTTCATCGCACCACTCAACAGCTTCAAGAAGCATCAGCAGCGCCTTGCCAAGTATCAACGCCGCATGAGTCGCAAGGTCAAGTTCAGCAGCAACTGGAAAAAGGCGAAAGCCCGCGTCCAGAAGGTTCACAGCAACATCGCCAATGCTCGAAAAGATTACCTGCACAAAACTTCAACAACGATCAGCCAAAACCACGCGCTCGTCTGTATAGAGGATTTGCAGGTGCGGAATATGTCCAAATCGTCCAAGGGCAACAGCGAACAGCACGGCAAAATGGTGAAGCAGAAGTCCGGCCTGAATCGTTCAATTCTCGATCAAGGCTGGGGCGAGTTTCGCCGGCAACTGGAGTACAAAGTATCGTGGAACGGCGGCATGCTGCTGGCTGTTCCACCGCACAACACCAGTCGCACTTGCCCTTGCTGTGGTCACATCGCAAAAGAAAATCGCATCACGCAGGCCGTGTTTTTGTGTGTCGATTGTGGCTACGAAAACAACGCCGATGTCGTCGGTGCGATCAATGTCTTAGAGCGGGGATACCGCTTGTTAGCCTGTGGAGAGTCGGTGCAGTCGGGCCGCTCTGTGAAGCAGGAACCCGCCGAAGCGACTACACAAGGGCTTGCCCTTGTTTAGTGCCGTAGGAATCGCCTTCCTTCAGGTGGGCGAGGATGTCAAGTGAAACATCGAGGCGTTGGCGAATACGCCGTCAAAATATGCGTCAGGCAGTTCAAGCTGCCGAAAATCTTGCTGCCAGACCTCGCAGCCGCTGTGGGTGCGGGCAATTTTTGCCAAGGCATGCGCACCTTCCAATCCAATGGCTCGATGCCCATGCTGCACAAAAGTTTTCAAGTCGCGCCCTGGGCCGCAGCCGAAGTCCAGTAACGTTAAGGGCGGCTCGACCAGAATATTACGCAGCATCGCGTCAATATTTTGGGAAACGTCATGATCACGGGTGCCTTCCCAATAAGATTCGGCTCGCGTGTTGTAATGATCGAGTGTTCGATCAAGGATGTCCTGCTCGACTAGCTTGTTAACTTTCATCGGGAGCTATTGGGGGTTTCTGGTGGTAGAGCAATGAACCAGACGCTTGGGACATCATGATGTGGCATCCGCGAATTCCACCTTGGATTGAAGGGCAACCATGGGGCCCAAGCTCTCATGGCGAACGGCCAATGTAAAAATGCCGAAACGAAAAGATCTGGAGCAATGATTATGCGCCTCGATAAATGGCTTTGGGCTGCCCGTTTCTACAAGACTCGCAGCCTGGCAAGCGATGCCGTGGATGGTGGCAAGGTGAAGCTGAACGGCTCCACCACCAAACCGGCCAAGGACGTGAACATTGGCGACCGCCTGCATATCCGCGCTGGTGAGCAGGATAGGGAGATCATTGTTCAAGGGTTGAACGAGCAACGACGCCCAGCAGTTGAGGCACAACTGCTCTACCAGGAAACTCCGGAGAGTATCGAGAACCGCGCCCGGACGGCAGAACTTCGCAAACTGTCACCGCTGCCAAGCCCGGAACAGAAGGGGCGCCCAACGAAGCGGGACAGGCGGCAACTTGGCCGGTTTCGAGAGAGCTAGATCAAGATCATCGTGCAAAAACCAAAATGTCGCGAATCGTGTAAATATTGTCGTGAGTCGTGTAATAAATACAATTCGTTTCACATAGAATGCTGGTTTGGAAGCTGTTCCAAGAGCAACATTCATCCAGGAAGAAAAAAAATGAAACTGTTTAAATATTTATTGATAGGCTTGGCAACGCTCGGCCTGGTCGCCTGCAACGACAGTGGCTCGGACAGCCAAGTCACCATTCCACCTGCTCCCCCTATCGGTGAAATCATCAGCTTGAACGTTTTTCCTGCTGTTAGCGACGTAGTTATCGGTGAAGTACTGCAGTACAAAGCTGTGCTTGTAAATGACACGACGAAAACGGCCGTCGATGTAACTGCGAAAACGATATGGAGAAGTACCAATACCTCGGTGGCAACCATTGATGCAAATGGTTTAGCAACCGCACTTGCCGCCGGTACCGCATCCATCATTGGAACGTTCGACGGCAGGGATAGTGATCTGGCGGTGCTCAAGGTAACCGATCTGACCAACCCCGCGCTTACTTTGAACAGCATCGATGTGATTCCGGTCGGTACGCCAGCGACATCTCCTCAGGAGTTTGTGGTCGGCACGTCCGTTCAATTGATGGCCGTCGGCAACCTGAGCGATGGATCGACACGTGATCTGACAACTGCGGTTACCTGGAATTCGGAAACGCCTTCAACGGTCGCTGCCGCTCAGACTGGCATTGCTACGGCACTTGCCGCTGGAGTTGCGACTGTCAGTGCAACGTATTCTCAAAATCTTCCCACGCCAGTCAAGGGATCAATTTCCGGCACCGTAATCGCCGCAACGATTCAACAACTGATTGTGGACGGCCCGAATGAAGCACCGCTCGGTGTAACGATTCCGTTGCAGGCACTTGCTACCTACAACAATAATGCACCGCCTGTTTCCGTAACGACTCAGGCAACGTGGAGTTCCAGCAATCCAGCAGTTGCTACCGTTGATGCAAAGGGCGTTGTTTCGGGCGTCGCGGTTGGGGATGCAACCATCACAGCTACCTTTGATGGACTGAGCACCACGCATTCGATTCGTTACAGAGCGGTGGAAGTGGTTTCCCTGATCATCCTAGATGAAAACAACTCACCCATTACCGGCACAACCCAGAAAATCTATCTGGTTGATAGCGTCAGCTTTCCGGACGACCCTGCAGGGCTTTCCCCCAATGCGTATTACGCGATGGCCTATGCCGAGTATTCCGATGGAAGTATCGTCTATGTCAATCAGGATGCGATCTGGACCTCGAGCAATCAAAACGCCGCTTACATCAATTATGTAAAGGGTTCTTTCGTATTCGGCAGAGACGTGGCCAGCGGCGTCGCGATCACGGCATACTTTGGCGGGAAGAGCGCTTCATTTAATGTTGACGTCCTTCCGCAAGCAGGAGCGCCGACCCTTCAAAGTATCGAGTTGAAGGAGGGCGAAAATGGTAACGTCCTGAATGGCACCACGATCAATATTGAGGTTGGTGCCAAACAATGGGTGACTGCGTATGGCAAATACAGCGATGGCTCGGTGCAGAATATCAATGCCAAGGTCTTTTATTCATCCACCGATCCAAGGGTAGCGGCTGTTTTCGATTCCCAAGACAGCAACATTCGTGGCATCAGCGTGGGAACCGCGGATATTTCTGCCGAATGGCAAGGGAAGAAAGCAACTGTCACTGCGAATGTCGTTCCATCAACTGCCCCGGTACTTCAGTCGATCCAGATACAGAAAGATTATTCCCCGGATGGCAGCGGAGAAATTTTAGACACGAGCGGAAACAACAACCTGAATCTTAGGCCAGGCCAGACGCAATACATCACGGCCTGGGGGATCTATTCGAACAGTCCCACGCCGGTGTATATAAATACTCAAGTCGCTGTGGTCATCTGCTGACAATACGATAGCAAGCATGCCGCTGAATCAGAGCAGTAGTAACGTCACGGGTGTCATTCCCGGCAGCACAACCGTCTCGGCCCGAACGAACGGCATCACAGGGTCAGCAAATGTCGTTGTCAAATTATTTTAGATGAGCCTTGAGCGTTGGTGTTCCAACGTAACGTAGGCTGCACGTCCTAGGCACTGCGCGATAGAAACAAGGCATCGCCCCATTCCACCTGCTCCCCCTATCGGTGAAATCATCAGCTTGAACGTTTTTCCTGCTGTTAGCGACGTAGTTATCGGTGAAGTACTGCAGTACAAAGCTGTGCTTGTAAATGACACGACGAAAACGGCCGTCGATGTAACAGCGAAAACGACATGGAGAAGTACCAATACTTCGGTGGCAACCATTGATGCAAATGGTTTAGCAACCGCACTTGCCGCCGGTACCGCATCCATCATTGGAACGTTCGACGGCAGGGATAGTGATCTGGCGGTGCTCAAGGTAACCGATCTGACCAACCCCGCGCTTACTTTGAACAGCATCGATGTGATTCCGGTCGGTACGCCAGCGACATCTCCTCAGGAGTTTGTGGTCGGCACGTCCGTTCAATTGATGGCCGTCGGCAACCTGAGCGACGGATCGACACGTGATCTGACAACTGCGGTTACCTGGAATTCGGAAACGCCTTCAACGGTCGCTGCCGCTCAGACTGGCATTGCTACGGCACTTGCCGCTGGAGTTGCTACTGTCAGTGCAACGTATTCTCAAAACCTTCCCACGCCAGTCAAGGGATCAATTTCCGGCACCGTAATCGCCGCAACGATTCAACAACTGATTGTGGACGGCCCGAATGAAGCACCGCTCGGTGTAACGATTCCGTTGCAGGCACTTGCTACCTACAACAATAACGCACCGCCTGTTTCCGTAACCACTCAGGCAACGTGGAGTTCCAGCAATCCAGCAGTTGCTACCGTTGATGCAAAGGGCGTTGTTTCGGGCGTCTCGGTTGGGGATGCAACCATCACGGCTACCTTTGAAGGACTGAGCACCACGCATTCGATTCGTTACAGAGCGGTGGAAGTGGTTTCCCTGATCATCCTAGATGAAAACAACTCACCCATTACCGGCACAACCCAGAAAATCTATCTGGTTGATAGCGTCAGCTTTCCGGACGACCCTGCAGGGCTTTCCCCCAACGCGTATTACGCGATGGCCTATGCCGAGTATTCCGATGGAAGTATCGTCTATGTCAATCAGGATGCGATCTGGACCTCGAGCAATCAAAACGCTGCTTACATCAATTATGTAAAGGGTTCTTTCGTATTCGGCAGAGACGTGGCCAGCGGCGTCGCGATCACGGCATACTTTGGCGGGAAGAGCGCTTCATTCAATGTCGACGTCCTTCCGCAAGCAGGAGCGCCGACCCTTCAAAGTATCGAGTTGAAGGAGGGCGAAAATGGTAACGTCCTGAATGGCACAACGATCAATATTGAGGTTGGTGCCAAACAATGGGTGACTGCGTATGGCAAATACAGCGATGGCTCGGTGCAGAATATCAATGCCAAGGTCTTTTATTCATCCACCGATCCAAGGGTAGCGGCCGTTTTCGATTCCCAAGACAGCAACATTCGTGGCATCAGCGTGGGAACCGCGGATATTTCTGCCGAATGGCAAGGGAAGAAAGCAACTGTCACTGCGAATGTCGTTCCATCAACTGCCCCGGTACTTCAGTCGATCCAGATACAGAAAGATTATTCCCCGGATGGCAGCGGAGAAATTTTAGACACGAGCGGAAACAACAACCTGAATCTTAGGCCAGGCCAGACGCAATACATCACGGCCTGGGGCATCTATTCGAACAGTCCCACGCCGGTGTATATAAATACTCAAGTGCTGTGGTCATCTGCTGACATTGCGATAGCCATCATGCCGCTGGATCAGAGCAGTAGCAACGTTACGGGTGGCATTCCCGGCAGCACAACCGTCTCGGCCCGAACGAACGGCATCGCAGGGTCAGCAAATGTGGTTGTCTCACGGTGATAAGCCTAGAGCGTTGCGGTCCCAAAGTAACGTAGGCTGCACGTCCTAGTCGCTGCGGGATAGAAACAAGGCATCGCCCCGAAGCCCCTCTGGCCAATCCGGTCAGGGGGGCTTTCTTTTGCCCATGTGTTGCAGGGTGCCGCCAATTGATCAGGGCAAGCCCCCGATTCACACACGGACTGGCAGTTTGGTTAATCAAAGACGGTCAGCGAAAATCGCACACCATGGTCAATCTGAGCCGCGCAGCAACAACTGCCCGATGACTTCGTCAATGAGGCTCTCTTCGAGCCGTCCGGAAAGGTGTTTGGGCGTTTTTATGTGGGTTCAAGGCGAGGGGGTGAGGGCGGGCTCGGCGTCTCGTTTTCTCCAGAACTCTCACCGGGCTTTACTGCTTGCTTCTGGCGTCGTTTTTCTTCCTGCTTGCTTTTCTTTGCGAGATCTCTTTGACGCTTTTCGAACTGGTAGTTTGGTTTGGCCACGAGGCCTCCTCTAGTCGCCAACATGGCGTATAAAATTGGGAATGGGCACGTCAGAAGGGAAAGATTCGCAGCGGAATCAGCAGTTGACGCGTTTGTTTGCTAAATAGCATTTCTCGGGTAATGCCGAGGCCCGGCTAAGGTTTTCTTGCATTCCTCTCGCGAATGATTGGCGCCATAAATTTGACGGAGAACTTCCAACCCTCGGGCGTGGCTTTCAGGTTCAGAGTTTTCGAGTTTGAGCCCTCTTCAAAAACCGGTTCCATGGAAAGCAGTTGAACGGCGCCAATGCCTTTGATTACGCATGCTCCGGGAATCGTGACGAATGCTGATTCTGCTGCCACCAGAATGAACTGACCTTCCTTGCTTTCAGAACAGGAAAGACCCTTCGGCAGGGTGGAGTGATCATGCTTCCAGGCAGCGCGTAGTTCGTCGAGGCTCTTGAGCAATTCCTCGGTGGTCTTGATCGCCAAACTGACTTCACGGGATTTCGCATGCCCCATTCACCTATATCTCCTTTAATTCGTCGGTCCCATTCTAGCCTTCATTTACGGTTGTTCGCATTTGACCTGTGAGTCGCCCCGGCCTGATTGTCTGGCTTTCGTGAAACCGGCTCAATTGCCGTCGGTCCCGAATCGTGGTCACCTGCGCGGCTATGCTCGCAGTCGCCAATTTTTACGTCCTTGGTAATTTTGGTGGTGCACCCGTTCAGTTTCACCTTCCAGTTCATTCGATCATCGCCACCAGCCTCGCCGTGCGGGCCATTGCGGCCGTTCATGACAGCCTGGCGTCAGGGCGCCATAATTGACGAAAACGCAAATACTGCCAGCCGCGGTTCCGATCCTGAGCACTATGGATGCCCAATGTACAAGCTGCTCATAGGCCCTTTGATTGCCTACCTCACCAAGCTCCGCTTTCCCGCTCTGTTCGCCATCACCGCCGTGTTGTTTATCCTGGATATCTTCATCCCGGATGTGATTCCCTTTGTCGATGAAATCCTATTGGGGCTGGGTGCGGCACTTCTGGGGAACTGGAAGATGCGGAAGACCCCGAAGTTGACAAGCGATCCGTCTGGTCGATAGCGACAGCCAAGGCACTATTGCAACCGCACAAGCATGGCACACGCTGTTGCAAGCCGTTACTTGAGTTTACGAGGTTGCATCGGTATCTTTCCCCGAAGCAGCGTTTCGTCTTTTCAGAGTGTAGCTAACCGAGATGAGATAACGGTACGCTTGCAGCCTATGCTCGGATGTTGTCTCCTGTTATCAATTCGATACCCCTAATACTGCCGGGGTCAATCATCCTGTTATTTTGTCCAATCGAAGGAGTTACATGAACAAGTTCATCAATGTCGCAGCCGCACTGGCCATTTCAATGCCGCTGCTTGCCCAAGCCCAGAACGCGCCGCAAGCCGGGGCAATCGTTGCCAGTGCTCCCGGCGAAGCCGCCGTTGTGCAATCCATTCAAGTTCAGGGCAAGGTCAAGTCAATCGACACAAAAAGCCGCACCGTCGTTATCGTCGGCGCGAAAGGCAACGAGGTATCGATGGCCGTGGGCGAGGATGCCCGGAACTTCAATCAGCTGCGTGTCGGCGATCTGGTCACGCTGACCTATGTTCAGGCGCTTGCACTGGAATTGCAAAAGGTTGACAACAAAGTCATCAGCGAGCGCGTCGAATCCGAGCAAACCGTCCGCACGAAGCTGGGCGAAAAGCCGGGTGGCGTGGTCCAACGCACAATCCGCGCTGTTGCCGAAGTCGTAGCCGTTGACCAAAAGGCAGAAACCATCACTCTGCGTGGTCCGAAGCAGACGGTTGAACTGGCGGTCAATAATCCGGTGCAACTGAAGGAAGTCAAGGTTGGAAATCAGGTTGAGGTCGTTTATGTCGAGGCTATTGGGCTTGAGGTGACTGCTGCCAAGAAATAGAAGTAATTCGGTAGATTAATCCGGTGGGGTGCTTGCGCTGCATTCACCCCGCCGCGCGGAGCGTGTTCGGAGTTTTTTTCGAATGTCAGGTATGCGGTTGTTGCTGTTCATGAAATAAATTGACAACCAATCTAACCTTGCCGCATGTTCAAGCTGACAAAGATTTGCGCGATACGATGACCACACTTCCGCGGATTCATGCTGACATTGAAGCCCGCGTCCAGGCCATTCGTGCGGATCATTCTGATTGGCTGTGCAGTAAAGGCTGTGACGGTTGCTGTCGGCGACTTGCCGAAGTGCCTCATCTAACGCCAGCGGAATGGGATTTGTTGTGCGAGGGCTTGGTGACCCTGGCGCCAGATAAGCTTCAAAAAGTCAGCCAGGATATGGCAGCTCTGGCAAGCCAGCGGTCACGTCCTGTCGTTTGTCCGCTACTGGATCAGTCCACTAACGCCTGCCAAGTCTATCCCTATCGACCCGTGGCCTGCCGCACCTATGGTTTCTATGTTCAACGTGATCTGGGATTGTATTGTCATGACATAGAATCTCGTGTTGCAGATGGCGCCTTGGCAAATGTCGTGTGGGGCAACCACGATGCCATTGACCAAGGACTCGCGTGCCTCGGTGAAATCCACCCATTGACTGAGTGGTTCAGGCGTTGGGTCGCTTCGAGATATTTCATGGCAACGGTGTAATATTGTTGCGATTTCACTACTGTCCGGTTAAATGGCGACTTGAAGCTTGGATGGAGGCATGCAGACTTATCGAAACGCCTATTTCAAGTGAATCTGATTCAACCTAAACCCATCAGCGAGTTCATATGCCTGCCCCTTACTTTCGGTTCAAACTCTTCCTCGTTCCGGCACTGTGCCTGCTCTTCACCGCCTGTAGCAAAGTTACCGCCGAGAATTACGCCAAGGTGAAAACCGGCATGGAATACAAGGATGTCACCGGCATTCTGGGCAACCCGGCGAGTTGTGATGATGTCGTAGGGTTCAAATCCTGCAAATGGGGCGACGAGAAGCGCAATATCACCGTCCGTTTCGCAGGCGATGCCGTAGTCATGCACTCAGCGGAGAACATTCGCTAAGGCGGCACCGCCAGACCCCGATACACACTGTTGCAAGCCGTTACTTGAGTTGGCGAACTTGCAACGATATCTTGTTTCCATGCGCTGACCAGACATCAGCCTGACGGCCAACCCTCTCTCTCTCCCCAAAACGGGCCGTCTTGAAAGCCTCGCACTTCCCCCGGTGCGGGGCTTTCGCCTTTTCCGGGCTGCTTGTAACGTCGGTAGTCACTACTACCCGCACGCACAGATCGAGTTCCGGATGATTTTTTGTCAAGATTCACGGCATCATGGGGGACTTCTCAATCCGACTACGCAAGTCTTCTTCGGCAGCGCAATAGAAAAAGCCGAACCTTGGATCGATAGGTCAAGAAAGCCAAATGCGACAAGTGATCATCCAGCGATTGAACCAGATTCTTCCTGGTCTGCAAACTCTGCTCAAATATCGCGCCGGAGACTGGCCGCACGATCTCAAGGCTGGGCTGTCGGTCGCTGCCGTGGACATTCCAGTCGCGATCGCCTACCTGCACAAGACCACGACCACGATCAGCCAAAACCACGCGATGGTGTGTATCGAGGACTTGCAGGTGCGCTACATGAGCAAGTCCGCAGCAGGGAACGCCGAAGCACCGGGACGGAACGTTAAAGCCAAGTCGGGACTCAACCAGTCGATTCTCGATCAAGGCTGGTTCGAGTTCCGGCGGCAACTGGAGTACAAGCAGACATGGCGAGGCGGTCAGGTGGTGGCGGTCAATCCGCGCAACACCAGCCGGACCTGCCCTTGCTGCGGCCATGTATCTGCAGAAAATCGCCAAACCCAAGCCCGCTTTGCCTGTGTGGAATGCGGTTTCGAGGAAAATGCCGATCTGGTCGGTGCGATCAATATCTTAGCGGCAGGACAAGCCGTGTTGGCCTGTGGAGGAATGGCGCAGTCGGACCGTCCAGCAAAGCAGGAACCCGCAGAAGCGACTACGCAGGAGCTTGCTCTTGTTTAGCGCCGTAGGAATCGCCTTCCTTCAGGTGGGCGAGGATGTCAAATAAAGCCACACAAATCAGGCGCCAGTAGTCGGTCCTTCGCCAACTCGTGAATCGTGAACACCTATTTCAACAATAAATGACAATGGTGATCATGCAATTGCCCTGCAGGAAGTGCGGACTTGAAATCCATCTGATGGATTGCTATATAATGAAGTTTGCGCTGGATGGTAAACATTAGGAGAGCTTTAAGCGGATCTCTGTTTGCGCCAGCAATACGTGGGAACCCGCACTGCTAGGAACTTTGCGGGTTTTTATTTTTTAGGCAGAACGTGCGGCGGGCAAGGGGCTGCACGGGATATTGGCCGCTACAGGCGATGCTTGTGCTGGAATGGGAGCGACCATGAAAAAATACAAATTTGTTTGTTCGCTGGGTATTGGCGACGTGCTTCTTCAGACCTTGGTATGGATTGTTCTGATGATCGTCACCTTCGGCCTGGCCCTGCCATTCTTCGCCTATTTTTTCGTACGGTTGATTATCAACAAGACCGAGATCCACGAAATTTCAGTGCCTGACCGGAAAGCCGAGCCTTTCATCGGTTGAGCTGACTTCGGGCAAGCCGTTCATTGCAGTAACCTGAGGTGGCCATGTTGACCCGGATTCGCATCATCGGCGCAGCCAGTGGCGTCGGCGCGCAGGACAAGGGCTGTGCGGATGGGCCGGTGGCCTTCCATCGCTCCCAGGCCTGGCACGAGGTCGAAAACCACCCGCTTCTCGATTGGGGCGGGACCCTGTATGCGCTCGATGCCGCAGGCCATGCGCCAATCGCGCGGATCGCCGACCTGAATCGCCGCCTGGCGGATCGGGTCGGCGAAACGCTGGCCGATGGCGCTTTTCCACTGGTCATCGGTGGCGACCATTCGGTCGCGATCGGCACCTGGAGCGGCGTTGCGCGCTTTCTCGGGGCACCGATCGGCCTCCTGTGGATCGATGCGCACCTTGATGCCCACACGCCGGAAACGTCTTATTCCGGGGCGATTCACGGCATGCCGCTGGCTTGTCTGCTGGGATGGGGAGACAAGCGCCTGCTTGGTCTCGGCATAGTTGGGGCGCAACTCGATCCGCGGCATACGGTCGTTCTTGGACCGCGTTCATGGGAGGCGGAGGAGGCAGCGTTCCTGGCCCGCTTGGGCGTTCGCGTCATTGGCGGAGATGAGATCGGCCAACGCGGACTGGCGGCGTGTTTTGACGAGGCCGCTGCCATCGTATCGGGCGCAGCTCATGGCTACGGCATTACGCTCGATCTCGATGCTTTCGATCCAACCAGCGCCCCGGGGGTGGGCAGCCCGGAACCGGGCGGGCTGGCGATCCGCGAGGTGCGTGCCGGATTGCAGAAGCTGACCGCCAGCGAAAAATTGCGCGCTCTGGAGATCGTCGAATACAACCCGGACCGGGATCGCTGCGGCATTACGGCAAAATTGATTGCCGATGTGATCGCCGACTTGCTGCGCCAGATTGAAGGCAGGCGGCAGAACCTTGCCCCGGTTCGCCGCTGAGTTCGCCAAATGGATATCGATCATCACGCCACCCTTGGCCTCGCGCCGGACGCCACCCTTGGCGATGTCAAGCGCGCCTATCGCCGACTGGCGATGCGCTGGCATCCGGATCGCAACACTGATCCGGCGGCCACCGAGCGCTTCAAGGCCATTCGCGCTGCCTACGAACAAATTGTTGCGGTTGACACGTCGGAAGCGGATAAAACCGATGTGCCGGAAACTGGAGAAGCCGAAGAGGTGCCGCAAACTGCGGCAGACTCCGCCTGAATCTGGAAATCAGTCTCGAACAGGCAGCGGCGGGCTGTCGCACGACCATTGACTACACGCGCGGCAAGGCCTGCCCAACCTGTGCCGGCAGCGGCGAGGCGGGCATGACCCGCACGCGCTTCTGCGCGGCCTGTCACGGCAGCGGTCGCGTGCGCGATCCTCAGCGCGTGCTGGTTGGCTGCAAGGCCTGCAGCGGGCGCGGCTTTTTCAGCGAGCGGATTTGTCCTGACTGCGATGGCCGCGGGCGTGAAACAGCGAGCGTCAGCGTCGAGATCAGCGTGCCGTCTGGAATGTTGCAGGGTGACGAACTTCGCCTGGCCGGGCAGGGCGACGCGGCCAGCAATGAACTGGCGGCCGGCGATCTCTACCTGACCATCATTATCCGCAGCCACCCGCTGTTTCAATTGCGCGGCCGTGACATCCATTTCAGCATGCCGGTCAGCGCCCTGGCGTTGCTGGCCGGGGGCGAGATTCAGTTGCCCTTGCTGGGCGGGACGATTTCCATGACGCTTGAGGCCGGTTCGCCGGATGCGCGCGATTTGCATCTGGCCGGCAAGGGCTTTCCGGGGCGCGGCAGGCATCCCGCCGGCGACCTGTTTGTCCGTTTGCTGCCGGTTTTCCCGGCTAAGCTCAACACCCGCCAGCGTAAATTGTTGCTGCAGGCCAATGCGGCAATGCTTGAAGGGGCGGAAGAGTGTCTTCCTGAGGTTGCGGCATGGAACCGGGAATATCTCCAGCCTTAGCCAGTCTGGCAACCTAAAGCAGCGGGCTCATCATCTGGACCGCATTTTCCAGCAGGCGTCGGCTGTACGGGCGGGCCCGCCATTCGTCCAGACTCAGGGGGTGCGAGCGCGTTTCGTAGTCACGTTGCAGACTGCGCATCGCGGCCGAGAATTCCGGGTCGAAAGCGATCAGCGAGAGTTCGAAGTTCAGTTCGAAGCTGCGCAAGTCGAGGTTGACTGTGCCGAAGACCGTGAATTCCTCATCGACAACCACGCTCTTGGTGTGCAACAGCCCATCGCGGAACTGCATGATGGCCACGCCGACTTCCAGAAGATCGTCGTTGTACGCCTCGCTGGCGTAGCGGACCAGGCGCGAATCGATCTTTTCGGGAACGATCAGCACGACGCGTACACCACGTAGTGCCGCTGAGCGCAGGGCGGTCAGCAGTGCTTCGCCGGGTACGAAATAGGGCGTGGTCAGGACAATCTCGCGGCGCGCAGCGTAGATTGCCGCGAGCAGCAAGGCGTCGATGCGCACCCGCGATGTTTGCGGGCCGGAGGGAAATATCTGGACATGACCAGTGCCGGCGGGTGGCAGTTCCGGGGGCGGCAAAGGCGCGAAACGGTTGCCGGTCTGCAGCGAGGTCAGCGACAGTGATACGGCTTCGAGCACCCAGGCGGCCGGCCCTTCGATGCGCGCCATCGCGTCCACCCATTCGCCGACGCCGGCATCCTGTTTGAAGAAACGCGGATCGGCGATGTTCATGCTGCCGGTATAGGCGATGCGGCGGTCGATGACGGCGATCTTGCGATGGTCACGCAGGTCGAAACGGACAAACAGCGCACGTAACGGATTGACGGGCAAGATTTCGATGACGTTTACGCCAGCTTCGCGCAGCTGCTGTATTGCCGTGCTCTTGAAGAACGGGCGACTGCCTAGTGAGTCCATCAGGGCGGTGCAGGCAACGCCGCGCCCAGCCGCACGAATCAGTGCTTCGACGAGGTCGTCGACAAAGCCGCCGGCATACCAGATGTAGAACTCCATGTGGATGGAAGACTTGGCCGTATCGATATCGGCGATCATGGCGCGCATGATTGCGCCGCTGTCGCCCAGCAATTGCAGGTGATGGCCGCTCATCGGCGGCAGTCCGACCGCGCTCTGGGCGAGGCGGCTGACGCTTTCGCCGCCGGACGACAGCCGTGTCGGCAAGGCGATGCTGGATGTCGGGATGCCTTCCGCCCAGAGCAGCATCTGCGGGCGCAATGCACTCGCGCGCCGCATCCAGACCCGACCGAGGCGTCGTTCGCCGATCAGTAGATACATCAGCGCACCGCCGCCGGGGAACAGGATGATCAGAAGAAGCCACGCAATCGCAGTTCCGTGCGCGGTACGCCGAGAGAAGATGCGCAGCGACACGACAATGACGACGGCGACGTGGAGAAAGGGGAGGAGGTTCAGCCACACCGTTACAGTATCGATCGTCATCTCGTTCGCGGTCAACACTGATCGTGCTGGCCAGGCGCTACGTGATCGACTTCGGATGCGGCTGGAAATTGAAGCGTATCGGCACGTCGACCGCAACGATTGCCTGGATCGGCATATGTTCCCAATGCACTACTTGCGGTTCGCCATTCATTAGCGCAAGCAGTGTGCTTTCATCCGCTGGTCTTGCTTGTGAGTCGAGACAGCCGGCGAAAAATGCGGCCAGTTCGCGGTCGTCGAGCAGGCCGATGCCAAGTTCGGTGTCAAGCAACAGGTTGCCTTCTTCATCGAGATAAATGGCTTTCAATGGGCCGGCCGGCCGGCCGGTATGGCTGACGAAACTGTCGCCTTCGCGGCGAAAGACCCACGGTGTGTAGGCCAGCGCAACGAAAACCCGTTGCGGACCGTTCTGCAGAAACCAGCAGCCTGATTCGTCACAACCGTACTGCCGGTTGATGAAGGCGATCAGACCGCGGTGCGTGACGCGCTCTCCCTGCAATCGCCAGTCACCCCGCCGGTCGAGCGACAACCAGTCGTAGCAGGCCGGAACATTCGGCCACTTGGCGATGGCAGAGAGGTTAACCATCAGTCCTCGTACGCTTCCATCGGCGGGCAGGCGCAGTTCAGGTTGCGGTCGCCGTACACATCGTCGATGCGATTGACGCTCGGCCAGAATTTGTTGGCCGCCACCCAGGGCAGCGGGAACACGGCTTGCTGACGGCTGTACGGATGCTGCCAGTCGCCGTCGATGACGTCCGCCTGGGAATGCGGGGCATTCTTGAGCAGGTTGTTGTCGGCTGTCCACGCACCGTTCTCGATCTGGCGGATTTCTTCGCGAATGCTGATCATCGCCGCGATGAAGCGGTCCAGTTCGGCCTTCGACTCGGATTCGGTCGGCTCGACCATAATCGTGCCGGCCACCGGGAAGGACACCGTCGGCGCATGGAAACCGTAGTCCATCAGGCGCTTGGCGATGTCGATCTCGGCGATGCCGGTGGCGGCCTTGATCGGGCGGATGTCGAGAATGCACTCGTGGGCGACGCGGCCGTTCTTGCCGACGTAGAGCACTGGGTAGTGCGCATTGAGCTGGCGGGCGATGTAGTTGGCGTTGAGGATGGCAACCTGGGTCGCCTTCTTGACGCCTGCGCCGCCGAGCATGGCCAGGTACATCCAGGAAATGGTCAGGATCGAGGCCGAGCCGAAGGGGGCGGCGGAAACCGCGCCCTGGCCGGCATT
The DNA here is from genome assembly GCA_963741765.1 of uncultured beta proteobacterium. GTDB lineage: Bacteria > Pseudomonadota > Gammaproteobacteria > Burkholderiales > Rhodocyclaceae > Azonexus. The sequence goes on along the minus strand of CAVUJN010000011.1, from coordinate 44,039 downwards.
GACGCGGTTGGCATCGCCCGTCGGCTGGATGACGTGGTCGGCCATGAAGGGTGCCAGATGGGCCTTGAGGCCGATCGGGCCCATGCCCGGTCCGCCGCCGCCGTGCGGGATGGCGAAGGTCTTGTGCAGGTTCATGTGGCTGACGTCGGCGCCGATGAAGCCGGGCGAGGTCAGGCCGACCTGGGCGTTGAGGTTGGCTCCGTCCATGTACACCTGGCCGCCGTTGGCATGGACGATGGCGCAGATCTCGCGGACCGCCTCCTCGAACACGCCGTGTGTCGACGGGTAGGTGATCATCAGGCAGGCCAGGTCGTCCTTGTGTTCCTCGGCCTTGGCCTTGAGGTCGGCGACATCGACGTTGCCGTTCTCGTCGCAATCGACGACGACGACCTTCATGTTGGCCATCTGGGCGGTGGCCGGGTTGGTGCCGTGGGCCGATTTCGGGATCAGGCAGACGTTGCGGTGTTCCTCGCCGCGGCTGGCGTGGTAGCGGTCGATGGCGACCAGACCGGCGTATTCGCCCTGGGCGCCAGAGTTCGGCTGCATGCAGATGGCGTCGAAACCGGTGACAGTCTTCAGCCATTCAGTCAGGCTGGCAATCATTTCAAGGTAGCCGACAGCCTGATCGCGCGGGGCGAACGGGTGCATGCCGCCGAATTCCGGCCAGGTGACCGGGATCATCTCGCTGGTCGCGTTGAGCTTCATGGTGCACGAGCCGAGCGAGATCATTGAATGGTCGAGCGCCAGATCCTTGTTCTGCAGCGACTTCAGGTAGCGCAGCATCTCGTGTTCGGTGTGGTGCGTGTTGAAGACCGGGTGCTGGAGCACGGCATCGGTGCGGATCAGCGCAGCCGGCAAGGCATCGTCGGCTCTGGCAACCTGAGCATCGAGCGCATCGACATCGAGTGTGACCTGGGTGATCAGCTTGAACAGGGTTGCGACATCGCCACGGTTCGTCGTTTCGTCAAAAGAAATGCCTAGCACGCCGGCCGAGACGCGGCGCAAATTGTAGCCGGCGGCCAGTGCATCGCCATAAACCGTTTCAGCCCGGGCGGCGAGGTCGAAATGTATGGTGTCGTAGAACTGCCTGGTCAGCAGATTGACGCCAGCCCGCTTCAGGCCTTCAGCCAGAATTGCAGTCAGACGGTGAATGCGGCCGGCGATCGTGCGCAGGCCTTCGGCACCGTGATAAACGGCATACATGCCGGCCATGTTGGCGAGCAGGACCTGCGAGGTGCAGATGTTGGAATTGGCTTTCTCGCGGCGGATGTGTTGTTCGCGCGTCTGCAGCGTCATGCGGTAGGCCGTGTTGCCGCGCGCATCCTTCGATACGCCGATGATGCGGCCCGGCATCGAGCGAACAAAGGCTTCCTTTGTGGCAAAAAATGCGGCGTGCGGGCCGCCGAAGCCCATCGGGATTCCGAAGCGCTGGCTGGTGCCGAGGGCGATGTCGGCGCCCATTTCCCGTGGTGACTTGAGCAGAACTAGCGCCATCAGGTCGGTCGCGACGGCGACGGTCGCGCCCTTGGCCTTGAGTCCGCCGATGAGACCGGTCAGGTCGCGGACTTCGCCGTTGTCGCCCGGGTACTGGAGGAGGGCGCCGAAGAATTCTTCATGGTTTACCGAGTCGACCGCAGCAATCACCAGTTCGAAGCCGAAATACTCGGCGCGGGTCTTGACCACGTCGATGGTCTGCGGGAAGCAGGTGGCATCGACCAGAAAGCGGTTTGACTTCGACTTGGAGATGCGGCGGGCCATGGTCATCGCTTCGGCGGCAGCAGTGGCCTCGTCGAGCAGCGAGGCGTTGGCGATTTCCAGGCCGGTCAGGTTGACGACCATCTGCTGGAAATTCATCAGCGCTTCAAGGCGGCCCTGGGCTATTTCGGCCTGGTAGGGCGTGTAGGCAGTGTACCAGCCCGGATTTTCCATGACGTTGCGCAGGATGACTTTGGGCGTCAGCGTGTCGTAGTAGCCCATGCCGATGCAAGACTTGTTGACCATATTCTTGCTGGCGATGGCCTTGAGGTCGGCCAGCGCTTCATGTTCGCGGCGCGGCGCGGGCAGCAGCAGGTCAGCCGGCAGGCGGATGGCGGCGGGAACAGTCTGGTCGATCAGCTGTTCGAGGCTGTTGGCGCCGATGGCGGCCAGCATGGCGGCGATTTCCGTAGCGCACGGGCCGATGTGGCGGCCGATGAACTCGTCGTGCTGCTCCAGGGCGGAGAGCGGTTGATTGAGCGGCATGGGCGACCCTTGCTCAGGCGGCGTCAGCGACGGCTTGGTAGGTGGCGGCATCGAGCATCTTGTCGAGGTCAGCGACGTTGTCCGGGGTCATCTTGAACAACCAGGCGGTGTAGGCGTCCTGATTGACCGATTCCGGCGCATCGGCAGCCGCCTGATTGACTTCGGTGACGGTGCCGGCGATCGGCGCGTATACATCAGCGGCAGCTTTGACCGATTCAACGACGGCGATTTCCTTGTCGGCATCGTAATGGGCGCCGACTTCCGGCAGTTCGACGAAAACGAGGTCGCCGAGCGCTTCCTGAGCGTGGTCGGTAATGCCGACAGTGACGGAGCCGTCAGCGTTGAGCAGCATCCATTCGTGGGAGGCGGCATACTTGAGGTTGGCGAGGACGTTGGACATGGTTTTCTCCTGAATTGGGGTAATTAAATGACTGCTTTGCCGTTGCGGGCGAATACGGGTTTGGTGACCTTGGCCTTGAGCAATTTGCCACGGATATCGACTTCCACTTCGTCGCCGATCCGGACGCCGAGCGGCAGGCGGGCAAGGGCGATGGATTGTTGTAGTGTTGGCGAGAAACTACCTGAAGTAATTTCTCCATTGCCTTGTTTTGTAATAATTTGTTGGTGTCCACGCAGCACACCTTTGGCGAGCAGGATGAGGCCGAGGAACTGCTGTTTCTGGCCATTGGCGACCAGTGCCGCCTTGCCGACGAAATCGCGGTCGGTGTTGAGCGAAACCGTCCAGGCCAGGCCGGCGTCAAGCGGCGAAACGCTTTCGTCCATGTCCTGACCATAGAGATTCATACCGGCTTCGAGTCGCAGCGTATCGCGGGCGCCGAGGCCGCAGGGGGCAACGCCAGCGACCTTGAGCTTTTGCCAAATTACTTCAGCTTCCGTTGCTGGCATCATGATTTCAAAGCCATCTTCTCCGGTATAGCCGGTGCTGGCGATGAAATACCGGTTGACTTCTGCAGCAAAGAACGCTTTCAGGCCTTCAGTCGCCACCTTGGCTTGCGGCAGCACTTCCCAAACCTTGGCACGGGCATTCGGACCCTGCACGGCAATGATGCCGAGGTTGTTGGCGCCATCACGACGCTGCGTGATGGTCACGTCCAACTGCCATTCGGAAACCTTGGCCTGCATCCAGGCCAGATCCTTGTCGGCAGTGCCGGCATTGACGACGAGGCGGAAGCGGGTGTCGGTCAGGAAATAGATGATCAGGTCGTCGATCACGCCACCGGCTTCATTGAGCATGGCGGCGTAAAGCGCCTTGCCGGAAACCTTGAGCTTGGCGACATCGTTGGCGACCAGGCGGGACAGGAAAGTGCGGCAATCCGGGCCGACGACATCGACCGGGCACATGTGCGAAACATCGAACATGCCGCAATCGTTGCGGACGGCGTGGTGTTCCTCGATCTGCGAACCGTAGTTGACCGGCATCTCCCATCCGCCGAAATCGACCATCCGGGCACCGAGTTCGCGGTGGGCAGAATTCAAAACCGTTTTCTTCAGCATATCAATCCTTTGCAGGCGTTAATTAACGCCAGTTCTAGAAACGGAAAAGGGGTGAAACGAAAGAATCACGTCTTGCGTTTCACCCCTCTGTCCTCGATACCTGAGAGATTTGCCCCATCGGTGGATGTTGACCGCAACAACTGTCTCCATCGCTCTCCAGAGTTTCAGGCCGCACTTTTGACGGTGGTCCCGGTTCCGCGGTCCTTTTGCCTGAGCGTTTTCGGGTGGATTGCGCCTTCGGCGGCAGAGTAGTCTGCGCTCTCCCACGGAACGGGCATCACTATAGCGGGATGGCGAAGTCTAATCAACCTGCTGCACTGCACAAGGAACGCCGGGCTGTGCGGGCCTTCGTGCTAAACTCATCGTTTATTTGCATTGCTGACACGTGACCCCAGCCAATTTCGATTTTCATTGCCATTCCGTCGTTTCCGACGGCCTGCTACCGCCCGCCGACGTGGCGCGACGGGCGGCGGCCAATGGCGTTGACCTGTGGGCCTTGACCGATCACGATGATCTGGGCGGGCTAGATGCCGCCGGGGCGGCGGCGGCTGAGGCCGGCATGGGCTTTGTCCCGGGTGTCGAAATCTCCATCGAATGGAAGGGCGTACCGATCCATATCGTCGGCCTCGGTTTCGATCCGGCACATCCGGCGCTTTCCGGTGGGCTCGATGAATTGCGGATCGGGCGTGTCGAGCGGGCAAAACGGATGGGCGACGCCATGGCCGCGATCGGCATTCCGGGGGTGTACGAAGGTGCGCTGTGTTTCGTGACCAATCCGAGCCTGATCTCGCGCGCCCATTTCGCCCGCTATCTGGTGTCCATCGGCATCGCCCGCGACATTTCAAGCGTTTTCCAGCATTACCTGACGCCAGGCAAGCCAGGCTATGTCGATCATCGCTGGGCAACGCTCGAGGAAACCGTGGGCTGGATCACTGGCGCGGGCGGCGTCGCCGTGGTGGCCCATCCAGGGCGCTACCGGATGTCGGGCAGCGACATGCGGCGCTTTCTGGACGATTTCAAGGAGGTCGGCGGGCAGGGGATCGAGGTGACCTGCGGCAGCCATTCGCCAGATCACGTCATGCACTTTGCCAGGCTGGCCCGCCATTACGCATTTCACGCCTCGCGCGGCTCCGATTTTCACGGGCCGGAAGAGAGCTATGTCGATCTTGGCAAGCTGCCACAACTGCCCGAAGACCTCAAGCCGATCTGGCGTCTGGTGATCTGAGCCATGGCCCGCGTTGTCAATATTCATCCTGATTCGCCGCAACAGCGTCTGCTGGCGCAGGCGGTCGAATTCATCCGCGATGGCGGCATTGTCGCCCTGCCGACCGATTCCTGCTACGCCCTTGGCTGCCATCTCGGCGACAAGGAGGCACTGGACCGCATTCGTCTGATCCGCAATATGGACGAGCGTCATCATTTGACCCTGATGGTCCGTGACCTGTCGGAAATCGCGCATTTCGCCCGTGTCGATAACGCGCAGTACCGTTTGCTCAAGGCGACGACGCCGGGAAGTTACACCTTCATTCTCGAAGGGACCAAGGAACTGCCGCGCCGGGTCATGCATCCCAAGCGCAAGACCATCGGCCTGCGGGTGCCGAACCATCCGGTGGCGCTGGCCTTGCTCGCCGAACTCAACGAGCCGTTGCTGACGACGACCTTGCAGTTGCCGGGCGACGATGCGCCGCTGACCGAGGGCTGGGAAATCCAGGATCGCCTTGAAGACCAGATCGAACTGATCCTCGATGCCGGTCATTGCGGCACCGAGCCGACGACGATCATCGACCTGACCGGCAGCTCGCCGGAGCTGGTGCGTGCCGGCCGTGGCCCTCTCTCGCCCTTCGGTCTGGAACTGCCGGCATGATCGAAAGCCTGATCCAGACAATCGCCGTCGCCGCGTTGCCGGTAATCTTCGCCATTACTCTGCACGAGGCGGCGCACGGCTATGCCGCCCGCTATTTTGGCGATCCGACGGCGTGGCAGATGGGGCGCATCAGCCTGAATCCGCTGCGCCATATCGATCCGGTCGGCACCATTCTGATTCCCGCCGCCATCCTGCTTTTTTCCGGCGGCAGCTTCCTGTTCGGTTACGCGAAGCCGGTGCCGGTCGATTTCAGCCGTCTGCGCAATCCCAAGCGGGACATGTTCTGGGTTGCCGCCGCCGGGCCGGCTGCCAACCTGTTCATGGCCCTTTGCTGGGCGGCCATGCTCAAGCTGGCCTGGGTGTTGCCGGTCAATTTTTTCACGCTGCCGCTCTCCGAAATGAGCAAGATCGGCATCATCATCAATGTCGTGTTGATGGTACTCAATCTGTTGCCGCTGCCCCCGCTTGACGGCGGGCGCATCGCCGTCAGCCTGCTGCCGCATCGGCTGGCCTGGAGGTTTGCGCAGATCGAGCGCTGGGGCTTTCCGATTTTGTTGCTTTTGCTGTTCACGGGTGTCCTCGGCGCCGTCATGAGCCCGCTGGTGATGTTTGCCGCACGGGCTATCGAATCCATTTTTGGGCTTTACTGATCGACTATGTACGCAGAACGTGTCCTTTCCGGCATGCGCCCCACCGGGTCGCTCCACCTCGGCCATTACCATGGCGTGCTCAAGAACTGGGTTCGTCTCCAGCACGAGCATCCTTGCCTCTTTTTCGTGGCCGACTGGCACGCGCTGACGACGCAATACGACAATCCGCAGGGCATCGAACAGGCGACCTGGGACATGGTCATCGACTGGCTGGCCGCCGGGATCGATCCCAACCAGGCCACGCTGTTCATCCAGTCCAGGGTGCCTGAGCACGCCGAGCTGCATCTCCTGCTGTCGATGATGACGCCGCTCGGCTGGCTGGAGCGCGTGCCGACCTACAAGGACCAGCAGGAAAAGCTGGAAAACAAGGATCTGTCGACCTACGGCTTCCTTGGCTACCCCTTGTTGCAGGCGGCGGACATTCTGATCTACCGCGCTGACAAGGTGCCGGTGGGCGAGGACCAGGTGCCGCATATCGAGTTTTCGCGCGAAATCGCCCGCCGCTTCAACCATCTCTATGGTCGCGAGCCGGGTTTCGAGGACAAGGCGCGCGAAGCGGTCAAGAAACTGGGAAGCAAGAAGGCGCGCCTCTACGACGAATTGCGCACCCGTTTTCAGCAGAATGGCGACAAGGAAGCGATCGAACAGGCCAAGGCAGTGCTCGACGAGGTTCAGCACCTTTCGCAGGCTGATCGCGAGCGGCTGTTCGGTTATCTGGAGGGGACCGGCAAGATGATCCTCGCCGAGCCAGGCGCGCTGCTGACAGAGGCCTCCCGGATGCCCGGCCTCGACGGGCAGAAAATGTCCAAGTCATATCACAACACCATCACGCTGCGCGAATCCGAGGAATCGGTGGCCAAGAAGGTCAAGAGCATGCCGACCGACCCGGCCCGCGTACGGCGCAACGACCCGGGCGACCCTGCGAAGTGCCCGGTCTGGCAACTGCATCAGGTCTATTCCGACGCCGCCTGCAAGGATTGGGTCGAGAACGGCTGCCGCACGGCCGGTATCGGCTGCATCGAATGCAAGCAGCCGGTCATCGACGGTATCCTCCGCGAACAGGCGCCGATGCGCGAGCGCGCGCAGGCCTACCTGGACGATCCGCTGCTGGTCAAGAACATCATTGCCGACGGCTGTGAAAAGGCGCGTGAACTGGCCCGCGAAACCATGCGCGACGTGCGTGAGTCGATCGGGCTGGAATACCACTGATGTTCGGTTACGACTGGGAAACGCTGATCTGGATCGCCATTGGCTTCGGCGGTCAGGGTCTGTTCATGATGCGCTTTGTCGTGCAGTGGTGGAGCAGCGAGAAGGAAAAGCGCGTCGTCGTACCGGTCGCTTTCTGGTATTTCAGCATTCTCGGCGGCCTGGTGCTGACCATCTACGCCATCCATCGCAATGATCCGGTCTTCATCTTCGGCCAGGGGCTCGGTCTGTTGATCTATTTCCGCAACCTGCAGCTGCATTACAAGGGCAAGGGCCGCGCGGCCGCCTCCTGAGATGAACGCTGCGGTCGACGCGCAGGAAGTGGCAAAGACGGCGGCTCTGTTCGCGCCGGTCGCCCGCATTTACGGCGAGCCGCTCGAACATCTGCCGCAGGATCTCTACATACCACCCGATGCCCTGGCGATCATGCTCGACGCCTTCGAGGGGCCGCTCGATCTGCTGCTCTACCTGATCCGCAAGGCCAATGTCGATATCCTCGACATCCCGATGGCGCCGCTGACACGCCAGTATCTCGATTACATCGACAGCATGCGCGCGACGAACCTCGAACTGGCGGCCGACTATCTGGTCATGGCGGCAATGCTGATCGAGATCAAGTCACGCATGCTGCTGCCGCGCCACAAGGCGGGTGAGGGCGACGAGGCCGAAGATCCGCGTGCCGAACTGGTGCGTCGCCTGATGGAATACGAGCAGATGAAAATTGCCGGGCAGCGGCTGAATGAACTGCCGCAGGCCGAGCGCGAGTTCTTCTGGGTCGAGACGCTGATCGAAAAGTCGCTGCATGTGCGTCTGCCGGAAGTTACGATCGACGATCTCAAACAGGCTTGGATGGCCGTGGTGCGCCAGGCGGGATTGAAACAGCACCACAAGATCGGGCGCGAGGAACTGTCGGTACGCGAGCATATGGGCATCATCCTGCGCCGCTTGCAGGGCTGCGGTGATTTTGTGCAGTTCGAAACGATGTTCGATCCGGCCTTGGGTGTCCCAGGCGTCGTCGTGCATTTCCTGGCGATGCTCGAACTGGCCCGCGAGAAGCTGGTCGAATTTACCCAATCCGAGGCGTTTGCCCCAATTTACGTGAGAGTGCATCAAGGTGGAAGCGAGCCTGGTCAAGAAAGTGCTTGAGGCGGCCCTGCTCGCTGCGCGCGAGCCGATGACGCCCCTCGAGCTACGCAGGATGTTCGAAGAAGAACTGGCGCCGGAAACCCTGCGCAAGCTGCTCGATGAATTGCGTGAGGAGTGGTCCGGACGGCCGGCCGAGCTGATCCAGCTGGCTTCCGGCTGGCGCTTCAGGACGCGCGCCGAGTTCCTACCCTATCTTGAACGCCTGAACCCGGAAAAACCACCACGCTATTCGCGCGCCATGCTCGAAACGCTGGCCATCATCGCCTACCGGCAACCGGTGACGCGCGGCGATATCGAGGAAATTCGTGGTGTCGCAGTCAACAGCAATGTCATCAAGACGCTCGAGGAGCGCGGCTGGATCGACACGGTCGGTCATCGTGAGACGCCTGGACGCCCGGCGCTGTTTGCCACGACCAAGAAATTTCTCGATGACCTGGGCCTGCGCAGCGTCAGTGAATTGCCGCCCCTGGAACAGATCACCCAGACTCTGGAGCTGGAACAATGAACAATAAACGCACGCCCTTCCGTCAATCCGCAAAGAAAAGCGGCGACGCCCCCGAAAATCGTCCCGAAACCGTGGTTGACCGCAACGATCCACCGCATGGTCGCGGGCCGCGCCGTGAGGCCCCTTCGGCTGCGGCCGCGCCGCGGCGCAAGCCGGCACCGAATACCGGCGGCCGCGCCAATCGCGGCAACATCGCCCGTGACGGCAGGCCGCTGGCCGAAGCCAAGCCGGAGCGGCTGCAGAAGGTGCTGGCACAGGCCGGCATCGGGTCGCGCCGTGAAATGGAGGAGTGGATCGCCGCCGGGCGCATCAGCGTCAACGGCGTCGCGGCGCACCTGGGACAGAGCGTGGTGCCGACCGACAAGATCAAGATTGGCGGGCGCCTGGTCAACGTGCGTTTCACGACGACCAAGACGCCGCGCGTGGTCATGTACCACAAGCCGGAAGGCGAGATCGTCTCGCGCGACGACCCGGAAGGCCGTCCTTCGGTCTTTGCCGCATTGCCGCGCATTCGCGGCGGGCGCTGGATTGCCGTCGGGCGCCTTGACTTCAACACGTCGGGCCTGCTGCTGTTCACGACATCGGGGGAACTGGCCAACAAGCTGACCCATCCGAGTTCGGAACTGGTTCGTGACTACGCGGTGCGCGTCCTCGGTGTTCTGACGCTGGAAGCGCAACAGCAGTTGTTGAGCGGCATCGAACTCGAAGATGGACCGGCCAGCTTTTCCAGCCTGCAGGAAGCCGGCGGCGAGGGCGCCAATCACTGGTATCGCGTGACCCTGTTCGAAGGACGCAACCGCGAAGTGCGCCGCATGTTCGAAGCGGTGGGTTGCACGGTCAGTCGCCTGATCCGTGTTCGTTATGGCCCGTTCAGTCTGCCACCACAACTGAAGCGGGGGCGAGTCCATGAATTGAACGAGGTCGAAGTCAAGGGCTTGATGCGCGAACTCGAGAAAATGATCAAGCCGGCGGAGACGGGCCAGGAAAGCGTATAAAGTCGGCCAGATTGATTTACTGAGGGGAATAAAACCGTTATAATCCAACGGTTTTTCCCTCTCGTCGTTTCTGGCGAGGCATTTTTTTCTGAGGTGGGCGTTTCGCCCATTTTTTATTTGTGGTCATGGATTTAAACACGCTACTTGAAACGACCGTGCTCGGTCTTGGTTATGAACTCGTCGATGTCGAGATGTCGCCGCGTGGCCGTACGATTCGCGTCTTCATCGACGCGCCGGGGAGCAGTCGCGCGATCGATGTCGAAGACTGCGCCAAGGTATCCAATCAGTTGTCGCGTGTTTTCGAGGTTGAAAACTTCGATTATGACCGCCTTGAAATTTCCTCGCCGGGCCTCGATCGCGTGGTCAGGAAAGCTGCCGATTTCGAACGCTTCGCCGGTCAGGAAATCCAGATCAAGGTACGCATTCCGCAGGCCGGACGGCGCAATTTCCAGGGCGAGCTGCTTGGCATCAAGGAGGGCAAGGTCGGTCTGCGCCTCGAGAAAAATGATGTGGAACTCGAATTCAATAACATCGAAAAGGCACGTCTGGTGCCGCGATTCGACTGAAGGTCTAGGAGGTTTTAGTTCATGAGCCGTGAAATGTTGCTGCTGGTCGATGCTCTGGCCCGCGAAAAGAACGTCAGCAAGGACATCGTCTTTGGTGCCCTCGAACTGGCGCTCGCTTCCGCGACCAAGAAGCGCATCCATGACGAGGCCGACGTGCGTGTTTCCGTCGATCGCGAAACGGGTGCCTTCGAGACCTTCCGCCGCTGGCAGGTTGTGCCGGATAACGAATACGTCAATGAATTCCTCGAAATACCGCTCTCCGAGGCACAAAAGGACGATCCGGATGTCGAGCCGGGTGACTCGCTCGAAGAGGCGCTGGAGCCGATCGACTTCGGCCGTATCGGTGCCCAGGCGGCCAAGCAGGTGATCCTGCAGAAGATTCGCGATGCCGAGCGGGAGCAGATCCTGGCCGACTTCCTGGATCGCAAGGAGCACGTTGTCTACGGCACCATCAAGCGCATGGAGCGCGGCAACGCCATTATCGAAGCCGGCAAGATCGAGGCCATGTTGCCGCGCGAACAGATGATTCCCAAGGAAAACCTGCGTATCGGTGACCGGGTGCGCGCCTATCTGCTGCGCATCGACCGCAATGCGCGCGGCCCGCAGATCATCTTGTCGCGTACCGCCCCGGAATTCGTCATCAAGCTGTTCGATATCGAGGTGCCGGAGATTTCCGATGGCCTGATGGAACTGAAGGCCTGTGCCCGCGATCCCGGCTTGCGTGCCAAGATTGCCGTCAAGTCGAACGATCCGCGGGTCGATCCGATCGGTACCTGTGTCGGCCTGCGCGGTTCGCGTGTCACAGCGGTGCGCAATGAGATTGGCGGCGAGAATATCGACATCGTGCTGTGGTCTGCCGATCCGGCCCAGTTCGTGATCGGTGCGCTGGCGCCGGCCGAGGTTTCCTCCATCGTCGTCGATGAGGAAAAGCACTCGATGGACGTTGTCGTCGATGAAGATAACCTGGCCATCGCCATCGGGCGCAACGGCCAGAACGTGCGCCTGGCATCCGAACTGACCGGCTGGACCATCAACCTGATGACCCAGGACGAGTCGGTCAAGCGCGCCGAAGCCGAATATGCGGAGACCCGTGTCGTCTTCATGGAAAAGCTGGATATCGACGAAGAACTGGCCGATCTGTTGATCGAGGAAGGTTTCTCGTCGCTGGAAGAGGTGGCTTATGTGCCGCTCGCCGAGATGCTGGAAATCGAGGGGCTGGACGAGGGCATCGTCAACGAACTGCGCAACCGCGCGCGCAATGTGTTGCTGACCGAAGCCATCGTCACCGAGGAGCAACTCGAGGGGATCGCCGACGATCTGCTCAGTCTCGAAGGGATGACCCGGGAACTGGCTGCAAAACTGGGCGCCGGCGGCATCAAGAACCGCGAGGATCTCGCCGAATTGGCAGTGGACGAACTCGTGGAAATGACAGGCATTGATGAAGAGCGTGCCAAGGAACTCATTCTGAAGGCACGTGCTCACTGGTTTGAGTGAGCGGGAGGGTAGCAAGTATGACCGCAACAACAGTTTCGCAATTCGCCTTGGAACTCAAAATGCCGGAAGCGGCCCTGCTCGAACAACTGGGCAAGGCGGGCGTCGGCAAACAGGGTGCCGCCGATCCGTTAACCGATCAGGATAAGGCACGGCTGCTTGAATACCTGCGCCGTGCACATGGTGACGAGTCGAAAGCCAAAATCACGCTGACTCGCAAGCAGACATCGGAGATCAAAGCAACCGATTCACATGGCCGGGCCAGAACCGTCCAGGTCGAGGTGCGCAAGAAGCGCGTGCTGGTCAAGCGTGAGCCCGGTGATCACCCCGCCGAGGCCGTGGCCGAGGTTGTCGAGTTGCCGGTCGAAGTTCCCGTGGTCGAGCCGGTAGTCGAGGTCCCAGTCGAGGTCCCAGTCGAGCCGGTAGTCGAGGTTCCAGTCGAGCCGGTGGTCGAGGTTTCGGTGGAACCGGTCGCCGAACCGGTAGTCGAGCCGGTCGTCGAAGCAGCGGCCGAGCCCGTTGTCGAAACGTCCGTGGTCGCGGTGCCCGAGCCGGAATCCGCACCAGCGCGCCGTGTCGTTACGCGTGCCTCGGTGATCGGCCAGGAAGAGCTGAAGGCGCGCGAGGAGCAGGGTCGTCGTTATGGCCAATTGCGTCAGATTCAGGAACAGGAAATCAAGGACAAGTTGGCACGCGAGGCTGAACTGGTCCGCATGCGTCAGCAAGCCGAGGTAGCGGCCGAGGCGGCCAAGGTGGCCGAACAGGCGCGTCAAGTGGCTGCAACTCAGGCCAAGACGCAGGAAGCGCCCGGCGAGAAGGGAACCCTGCACAAGCGGCCGGATGCGCCGGGCAAGGATGCCAAGAAGGGTGGCAACGCTCGCGACGACAACCGCAGAAAACCGGGCATCAAGACACGCTCGTCCGATCTGGGCAGTTCCTGGAAGAGTGGTCGCCACGGGCACAAGAAGCACGGTCATCCGACGGATGATGGTCAGGGCAGCTTCCAGGCGCCAACCGATATCATCGTGCGCGAAGTTCATGTGCCGGAAACCGTTTCGGTGTCCGATCTGGCGCACAAGATGGCGGTGAAGGCGATCGAAGTCATCAAGGTCATGATGAAGATGGGGTCGATGGTCACGATCAACCAGGTTCTGGACCAGGAGACGGCGATGATCGTCGTCGAGGAAATGGGCCACAAGGCGTTCGCCGCCAAACTGGACGATCCGGACGCCTTCATCGAAGAATCAGCCGAACACAAGGATGTCCCGCTGGAGCCGCGGGCACCGGTGGTCACGGTCATGGGTCACGTTGACCATGGCAAGACCTCGCTGCTCGACCACATCCGGCGCGCCAAGGTGGCGGCTGGCGAAGCCGGCGGCATTACCCAGCACATTGGCGCTTACCACGTCGAAACCGATCGTGGGATGCTGACCTTCCTCGACACCCCGGGTCACGAGGCGTTTACCGCCATGCGTGCCCGCGGCGCCAAGGCGACCGATATCGTCATTCTGGTCGTCGCGGCCGACGATGGCGTAATGCCGCAGACCAAGGAAGCGATCCACCACGCCAAGGCGGCCGGTGTGCCGCTGGTCGTCGCGATCAACAAGATGGACAAGCCGGATGCCAACCCGGAGCGCGTCAAGCAGGAGTTGGTGGCCGAGGGCGTTATTCCCGAAGAGTACGGTGGCGATTCGCCCTTCGTGCCGGTTTCTGCGAAGAAGGGCACCGGGATCGACGACTTGCTCGAACAGGTGCTGTTGCAGGCCGAAGTGCTCGAACTGAAGGCGCAGAAGGATGCGCCGGCCAAGGGGCTGATCATCGAAGCGCGCCTCGACAAGGGTCGTGGTGCAGTGGCGACGATGCTGGTTCTGTCCGGTACCCTGAAGCGTGGCGATGTCGTGCTGGCCGGTCAGGTTTCCGGGCGCGTACGGGCCATGCTGGACGAGAACGGCAAACCGATCACCGAGGCCGGGCCGTCGATTCCGGTCGAAATTCTTGGCTTGTCGGACGTGCCGGCTGCCGGCGAAGAAGCGATCGTCCTGGCCGACGAAAAGAAAGCCCGTGAAATTGCCCTGTTCCGTCAAGGCAAGTTCCGTGACGTCAAGCTGGCCAAGCAGCAGGCCGCCAAGCTCGAAAACATGTTCCAGCAGATGGAAGAGGGCCAGGTCAAGACCCTGCCGCTGATCGTCAAGGCCGACGTTCAGGGCTCGCAGGAAGCCCTGGTTCAGACGCTGGCCAAACTATCGAACGAGGAAGTCCGCGTGCAGATCATCCACGGCGCAGTGGGCGGCATCAGCGAATCCGACGTCAACCTGGCACAGGCTTCAGGCGCGGTCATCATCGGCTTCAACACCCGTGCCGATGCCAATTCGCGCAAGCTGGCCGAAACTTTCGGCGTCGATATCCGCTACTACAACGTCATTTACGATGCGGTAGACGAAGTGAAAGCGGCCCTTTCCGGCATGTTGTCGCCCGAGAGGCGTGAGCAGATCACCGGTCTTGTCGAAATCCGCCAGGTCTTCCTCGTCTCCAAGGTTGGCGCGATTGCCGGTTGTTACGTGCTGGAAGGCATCGTCAAGCGCAATTCCCGGGTTCGTCTGCTACGGAACAATGTCGTGCAGTGGGACGGCGAACTCGAATCGCTCAAGCGCTTCAAGGACGACGTCAAGGAAGTGCGCAGCAATTTCGAATGCGGTCTGTCGCTCAAGAATAACAACGATATTCAGGAAGGCGATCACCTGGAGGTTTACGAAATTCAGGAAGTGGCGCGTTCGCTGTAATGAAGAAAAAGGGTTTTCAGCGCAGCGACCGAGTGGCGGAGCAGATCCGCCGCGATCTCGCTGACCTGATTCGCAGCGAACTGAAAGATCCGCGGGTCGGCATGATCAGCCTGACGGCCGTCGAGTTGACCCCGGATTACGCCCACGCCAAGATTTTTTACGCGACCCTCGATGACGAACATCTGGAAGAAATCGAGCGCGGCCTCAAGCGCGCGGCGGGGTTCCTGCGCCGTGAGCTGGGGCGGCGGATCCACATCCACACACTGCCCGAACTGCATTTCGTCTACGATAATTCCATCGAGCGTGGCGCCAGTCTGTCGCTGCTGATCGATCAGGCCAACGCCCTGAGCGACCAGACGCCGGAAGAATAGTCGACCCATGCAAGTCAGGAAGACCTGGAAACAGGTCGATGGTGTTCTGCTGCTCGACAAGCCGCTCGGACTGACCTCCAATGCCGCGCTACAGAAGGCGCGCCGCCTCTTTTCGGCGGCGAAGGGTGGCCATACCGGTACGCTCGACCCGCTGGCAACCGGCTTGTTGCCGCTCTGTTTCGGCGAAGCGACCAAGTTTTCCGCAGACCTGCTCGACGCCGACAAAACTTATGAGGCGGTTGTCCAATTGGGTGTCACCACCGATACCGGCGACGCTGAGGGCACGGTCACCGCAACCGCTGCGGTCGACGTCAAAATTGACGATATTTTTCAGGTGCTGCCGCAATTCACCGGCGCCATACAGCAGGTTCCGCCCATGCACTCAGCGCTCAAGCGCGACGGGCGCCCCTTGTACGAGCTGGCACGTCAGGGCATTTCAGTTGAGCGCCCGGCGCGCGCGGTGACCATTCATGCCTTTGATTGCCTGGATTTTTCCGGCGACCGCTTGACCCTGCGGGTTGCCTGCAGCAAGGGAACCTACATCCGGGTGCTGGCGGCCGACATCGGCCAGGCACTGGGTTGCGGCGCCCATCTGGCGGCCTTGCGCCGCACGGTGGTAGGCGATCTGGATTTGGCTCACGCGGTGACGCTGGCTGAACTTGAGTCGCTCGATGAAGCCGGGCGCGCAGGGCGCCTGCAGCCGGTCGATGCCCTGTTGCAGAGTCTGCCGGTCATGGCGCTCACGGGCGAGGCGGCGGACCGCTTTCGCCACGGCAATCCGGTTGACCTGCCACCGGGTCTTGCCGGAAAAATCCGGGTCTATGCCGCGGATCGCCTGATCGGCGTCGGCGAACCGGGGCCGGACGGGCGCTTGTGGCCGAAGCGGTTGGTGCAATTGGCTGTGTAAGCTGCTATAATCCAACGTTTTCCGTCGCCAACGGGAAAAATTACCTTAACTTGGCGCTTGCTCTATCAAACCGGGGCGGCGTTGTAACCATGAAAGCGAGTTTGAAAATGGCAATGAATGCAGAATCCAAGGCTGGTGTCGTCACTGATTTTCAGCGTGCCAAGGGCGATACCGGTTCTCCGGAAGTCCAGGTTGCGCTGCTGACCGCCCGTATCAACGACCTGACCCCGCACTTCAAGGAGCACAAGAAGGACCATCACTCGCGTCGTGGTCTGTTGCGCATGGTGAGCCAGCGCCGCAAGCTTCTTGATTACCTGAAGGGCAAGAATGTCGATGCCTACCGTACCCTGATTACCCGCCTTGGTCTGCGCAAGTAAGCTGGACCAAAGCCACGAAAAAGCGGCCCGGAAATCTCCCGGCCGCTTTTTTCATTTGTTGTTGTGTCGTGTGTTGTTCATTGTGATGAGATGAAAGGAAAATATGTTTAATGTCGTGAAAAAAACCTTCGCCTACGGAGACCATCAGGTCACCATCGAGACCGGCGAAATTGCCCGCCAGGCTGGCGGTGCCGTAGTAGTGACAATGGAAGAAACCGTCGTTCTGGTGAGCGTCGTGGCTGCAAAATCGAGCAAGCCAGGCCAGGATTTCTTCCCGATGACTGTCGATTATCAAGAAAAAGCTTACGCCGCCGGGCGCATTCCCGGCGGCTTCCTGAAGCGTGAAGGCCGTCCCTCCGACAAGGAGACGCTGACCAGCCGCCTGATCGACCGTCCGCTGCGTCCGCTGTTCCCGGATGATTTCTACAACGAAGTTCAGGTCATCGCCACGGTGATGTCGCTGAACCCGGAAATCGACTCCGACATTCCCGCACTGATCGGTGCTTCCGCTGCGATGTCGATCTCCGGCGTGCCGTTCAACGGCCCGATCGGTGCCGCGCGCGTCGGTTACATCAACGGCCAGTATGTCCTCTGCCCGACCCTGAGCCAACTCAAGGAATCGCAGCTTGACCTCGTCGTCGCCGGTACCGAATCCGCAGTCCTGATGGTTGAATCCGAAGCCCAGGAACTGTCCGAGGAAGTCATGCTCGGCGCCGTCGTTTTCGGTCACACCGAAATGCAGAAGGCGATCAACGCGATCAACGAATTGGTCGAAGAAGCCGGCAAGCCCGAATGGGACTGGCAGCCGCCGGCCAAGGACGAAGCGCTGGTCGCCAAGTTGTCCGAACTGGTTAGCGCCAAACTGGAAGAGGCTTACAACATCACCGTCAAGCAGACCCGTAGTCAGGCGGTCAAGGTGATTCGTGCCGAGGCTGTTGCGGCACTGTGCCAGGGCGAAGGCGCACCCGACGAAAACACTGTCGGCAATCTGTTCCACGGCATCGAAGCAGGTATCGTTCGCGGCCGTATTCTGAGCGGCGCACCGCGGATTGACGGTCGTGACACGCGCACCGTACGGCCGATCACCATGCGTTCTGGCGTCCTGCCGCGCACCCATGGTTCGGCGCTGTTCACGCGCGGCGAAACACAGGCGCTGGCCGTTGCCACCCTCGGGACCAACCGCGACGAGCAGATTATCGATGCGCTGGCCGGTGAATACCGCGATCGCTTCATGCTGCACTACAACATGCCGCCGTACGCGACTGGCGAATGCGGTCGTTTCGGTACGCCGAAGCGTCGCGAGATCGGTCACGGACGTCTTGCCAAGCGTGCACTGCTGGCTGTTCTGCCAAAGCCGGAAGATTTCTCCTACTCGATTCGTCTGGTTTCCGAAATTACCGAGTCCAACGGCTCCTCGTCGATGGCTTCCGTCTGTGGCGGCTGTCTGGCCATGCTCGATGCCGGCGTGCCGCTCAAGGCGCACGTCGCCGGTATCGCCATGGGCCTGATCAAGGAAGGCAACCGTTTCGCGGTGCTGACCGACATCCTCGGCGACGAAGATCACCTCGGCGACATGGACTTCAAGGTGGCGGGTTCGACAGCTGGAATCACGGCCCTGCAGATGGACATCAAGATCCAGGGCATCACCAAGGAGATCATGCAGGTTGCACTGGCGCAAGCCCAGGAGGCGCGCCTGCACATTCTCAAGCTGATGCAGGAAGCTTCGGCCGGTCCGCGCGAAGAAATGTCCGCCTACGCGCCGCGCCTCTACACCTTCAAGATCAACGCGGAAAAGATCCGTGACGTGATCGGCAAGGGTGGCGCCGTGATTCGTGCGCTGACCGAAGAAACCGGTACCACGATCGACATCCAGGACGACGGCACGATTACAATCGCCGCCACCAGCGCCGAAGCTGCTGCGGCAGCCCGTTCGCGGATCGATGCGATCACCGCCGAAGTCGAAATCGGCAAGATCTACGAAGGTACCGTGCTCAAGATTCTTGATTTCGGCGCGATCGTTTCCGTGCTGCCGGGCAAGGATGGCCTGCTGCACATCTCCCAGATCGCCCAGGAGCGCGTCAACAAGGTCGAGGACTACGTCAAGGAAGGCCAGGTCGTGCGCGTCAAGGTTCTGGAGACTGACGACCGTGGCCGCGTCAAGCTGTCGATGAAGGCTGCGGCAGCCGAGGAAGGTACTGGCCAGCCAGCTGCTGCACCGCAAGCAGCCGCGCAACCGGAGCAGCAGCCGTAAGCTGATTGCCTCTCCGAAAATGGAAGGGCGCTGAGAGGCGCCCTTTTTTTACGGTCTTTTAACTGTCGACCGCAACAGGCGAGGCCGGCGAATTACTTCGCCATCTGCCTTTCCTTCATTTCGTCCAGTGTCTTGCAATCAATGCACAGGGTTGCGGTTGGGCGCGCTTCCAGACGCTTGATGCCGATTTCGACGCCGCACTTGTTGCAAAAGCCGTAATCGCCGCTGTCGATACTGGCCAGCGTCTCGTCGATCTTCTTGATCAACTTGCGCTCGCGGTCGCGGTTGCGCAATTCGATCGCGATGTCCGTTTCCTGGCTGGCCCGGTCGTTGGGGTCAGCGAACACGGTCGCTTCATCCTGCATGGTGTGCACCGTGCGGTCAATATCCTCGCCCAATTCCTTTTTGACTGCCTCGAGAATCTTGCGGAAGTGCGCAAGCTGCTTCGTGCTCATGTATTCCTCGCCTGCTTTTGGCTTGTACGGCGGGATGTGCTTATGTAGTAGTTCTTCGGCCATGTTGCTTGTGCGTCCCATTGACGAAAAAGGCGATTTAATATCAGAAATATGTCGCTGCGGCAAGGAAAGTTTGTTTCAGGAATATAGGCCTTTGATCTGGTACGGGTTTCAGGGTGGTGTTAGAATCCGTTTCCTCGTGTCGGGGCGTAGCGCAGCCTGGTAGCGCATCTGCTTTGGGAGCAGAGGGTCGTGAGTTCGAATCCCACCGCCCCGACCAATTTATTCTTTATTTTACCCTCAGGTGCCCGTAGCTCAACTGGATAGAGCAGCTGCCTTCTAAGCAGCAGGTCGGGGGTTCGAGTCCCTCCGGGCACGCCATTCAAACATGAGTCCGGTCACTTCCTCTGAAGTTCCATATTTCATTTCCGCGACGACGGTATGTCCTATTCCGTGCATATATGTGCCAACTAAATGTCAGTTTGCATTTTATTTACCACGGCAGAATATTTGACATGGATCGATGGAAAGCTCTGTGTATAGGCTATTTCCGCCAATTTCAGTACGCATCTTGCGATGGTCGGATTTGCACGAAATTCATTCCTTTCGTAAGTAATATGCACGATATTTGACACGCTGAGGACAAAGATCCACACCAATTCACATCACAATTTTGGCGATGCAAGAACTGGTTTATGCAGAAGTCCAATTGTTTATACGACCCCAATACCAACATTACGTTTACTGTTTAATTTTACGGCGTCGCACGAAATTGGATTCAGAGAATGCCAGAACGCGCCGCAACAGGTGCACCAACAGGCACGCACACTAATTGGTGAATTAACCCAGTTCAGCGGGGTTTGCGGAATGTCCCAAGGTGTTGGCGGCTTGACTCAGGCCATCGAATATGGATTTGGCCAAGTCTTCGGGGAAATTGGCTGGTAGATCGGTGGCAACTTGGGCGATGGCTTGGGGGGTTCTGGCAATCAGTTCGTCGATAAGTGCAGGTGCATCTGGCAGACGGCAGCGTTGCGCTTTCTGTTCAAAGTGGTCGCGACGAATTTCTGACCATTTGTAATGGCGGTTTTTGCCGTCAATCGCCATGGCCATTTTGACCTTGTGCGAAGAAAGGCGCCCGGCGCCATGCCCCATGACCGGGTGCGCGGAAAGCACGTCGTAGCGAGGGGTCAGGCGGTAAAAACCCTTCGACTCAATGAATACGCTGAAATTCTTGGCGTGACCATCGATTGCGGCAAGCATCCAGAATAAAACCTGGGTTCGGAAGAAGTCACGACGATCGATTTGCGCCTGACTTGATCCGTTGAGTTGATCGAGGATCGGACGAATCCCGGGACCACCCTGGTTTTCGTACTTGATGTCCGGTGGGACGCCAAAGACCTGTGCAAAGTCCTCCTGAGGGAGACGGAGAATGCGACCATCCGGCATCCAGCGGCGGTCGAAGCGTTTGACACAGAGCGCTTTCATTTTCCCGAACTGCACAATCTCAGCATTGGCGACGGGAATATCAAAAGCTTGCAGCATGCGGTGGCAAAGCCATTCGTTCTCGACCGAGGTCGATAGATCGATGCCGCCTGGCATTTGACCCATCGGCAATTTGAAAATGTGGGTTGTCGGTGTGGCGCCCAACGGGCGACACCAATTTTCCTTGTGCCAAAGTAGGGCTGTCTTTTCCTGCGCGCCGGCAATGGAAATCCGGAAGGTGTCGTCGGCCTGGATAAAGGCTGGGGCTGTTAGCGTGCCGGCCAGATGTTCAGCCACTTGTTCGGTGGAAAGAGGCTCGCACTGGATGGCGTCGGTTGATGGCGGGTTTTCTCCATCGGGCATGATTTGCAGAGCGCCAACGCAATCCCGACCAATTTCGGCGAGCAAGCGGAATGCATCAGTACCCGTTGCAAAACGCTTGGCCAGTCGTTGCCGAATGTTGTCGTTGTCTGGCAGAAGATTTTCGAAGTAGTTGCGGACGAGCTCTCCCTTGTAAGGCGCAGTGGTCGGTCGCAGAGGCATCGAGAGTGAAATCGGACGGCCGAGAGGTGAGGCGAGCCATGCTTCGGCGTAATGAAGCTGATGCTCGCCCTGAGCCGTGATGGCCCAAGTGCCGACACGCTGTCCGTTCATCCAGAGGCTAAGCGCACCTGACTTGCTGGGGCGTCGCATTACCACTCCTCGCTGCTGCTGCGCAGGGAAGCAATGAAATCGAGGCTCATGGCGACGTCGACTGCAGACATATAGCGCAAGAGGCTATCTACGCTGCAGCGCCATGGCTCGGTTTCCAGCAGGGAGATGGTTTTTTGGCCAAGGCCGCACTGCTTTGCCATCTGAATCTGCGTCAGGCCTTTTTGCTTGCGTAGTCCTTTTAAGGTAGGGCCGATCTGTTGCTGGTTGGTAATGACGAAGGCCACTGCACGCTCCGTAAAAACGTTGTATAGAGGATATTATACAAATATTCCCTTTGGGGTGTAGTTTTCTCCTATGCCGTGCGGGGCGTAAATTGTATTTTTGTGAAATCGAATTGGCGACCAGCAAAGCGTGTATTGAAGCCTCGGGCTCGTTATATTGGTCAATAGGGGCTAGGTGGGCCAACATTGCATTCGCAAACCCTTGCAACGCGGTGTGTCAAATGTCGTGCATATTTGTGCCAAATAAACTGCTGACGCACATTTCCAGTCAGCGTGACCGTTTCTGACCCGCACGTATTTCGCTGACCAAGTGCGTCAGCAACTGTTTCCCATCGCAAGTTCGGTGCCCAGGGCATCTGTAGGAGCTTTACTCTATTGTTGACGAGTCCGGTGTAGTAGGCTTGAATTGGCCGTTCAGGCTGTATTGGCGATCGTGTCACACACTAAGATACTTTGGAAAGCAGGCGATAAGTTCTGTTCCGGAGGGCGCGGAGGAGAGATGGTCAACGGAACATTTATGCAATTTTTAAGCGGATCATGAAACAACTCGGCGGGCTGGATGAGCTCTTTTTTGCCATGGAAGGCCCCAACCAGTGCATGCACGTCGCGGTGCTGGGGATCTATGATCCGAGTACCGCGCCGGGTGGCAAGGTCAGGTTGCGTGACATCATGGCGCACATTCGCGAACGGCTGGATGTCTCGCCGGTGTTGCGTCGGCGTCTGGTCAGCGTGCCGTTCAATCTTGACCGCGCCTACTGGATCGACGATGCGGAAGTCGATCTCGAATACCACATTCGCCACATTGCGTTGCCCAAGCCCGGGGACTGGCGGCATCTGTGCATTCAGGTCGCACGACTGCATTCGCTGGTCCTCGACCGCAACAAACCGCTTTGGCAGGTTTATGTCATCGAGGGCATCGATAACGTCGAAGGCGTGAAAAAGGGGAGCTTTGCGATCTACGTCAAGTTTCACCGGGCTGAGGTCGACGGCGAGTCGAGCGCACAAATTCTGCGTGCATTGCACTCCCTGATCTCGATGCCCGAGCACAGCCATGTGCCGCGAAAGCCGCTCCTGGCCGATGCCGTGCCGACCGCGGTCGAACTTTATGCACGCTCGCTGGGTAATGTCGTGCCGCGGGTTGTTCGTCTGTGGCATACCCTGTCGGCAACGTCCCTGAAGATGACCTCGCTGGCTGGCAAGGTGCTGTGCCGGCGGGCCGCTGGCGGAAACTTGCGCGAGCGCCTGCTGGAACAGCTGGCATGGCCTAAGGAGGCGGTCAGGACGCGCTTTGCCGGCTCTGTTTCGTCGCGTCGCATCTTCGAAGGTGTTGGCTTCGATATGGTGGCGGTCCAGCGCGTTCGCAAGTGGGTTAGTGGTGCCACGACCAACGATGTTTTCATCGCTACTGTCGGCGGTGCGGTGCGCCGCTATCTGCTTGAATGTGGCGATCCGTTGCCGGCCGGACTCGCGGCGGCAGTGCCGGCGTCGCAACAGGATATCCTGCCCGGTAGCGATCGTGGCAATAAGCTGAACCAGCATCGCGTGCCCTTGCATGTTGAAATCGAGTCCAGTCTGGCGCGTTTGCGTGCCATAAGGCAGTCAGCCGGCGACACCCGCCAGACCGCCGACGTGATTGGCCATGATCTGCTTCGCCAACTGGCGGACGAGTTGCCGACACGCATTACCTCGGCGGTGGTGGACAGCCTGCTGGGTGACTATCTCAACATTGTCGTGTCTACGGTACGCGGCCCTGATGTTCCCATGTACATCGCCGGCGCCCAGTTGAGTCGGTTTTACCCGATCGGCGTCGTCAAGAACGGCGTTGGTTTGAATGTCACCGGCTTCAGCTATTGCGGAAACCTGTGGGCGACCGTGGTGTCGTGCCGCAAGATGGTGCCGGATCCTGATGTCTTCGCGAATTGCTTGCGCCAGAGTTTCGCGGCCCTGGTTGCCGAAGTCGATCGCGAAGAAGCGGACCGGCGGGGCAGGGTCGAAGCGGCCCCACAGCCACGTGCCGGCATGCGTCCCAAGGCGCTGCATCAGCCGGTTCGGACGCGGTTGCCGGCCAAGACAAGAGCGCAGCGGAATGCCTGACCCGCGGACGCTTTTTTCCGTGCCGTGCTTCGTCGCACGCCGCACAAGCAACGCGCATCGATATGGTTTTAGGAAATGACAATGAAACATCTTTCGGGTATCGACAGCCTGTTTCTGACGATGGAGCACGGGAACCAGATCATGCAGGTTGCGGCGCTCGGCATCTATGATCCGTTGACGGCGCCGGGCGGCGAACTCCGCTTCAAGTCTGTGCTCAATTTTTTCGATACCCGGATGAAGCAGATCAAGGTGTTTCGGCGCCGACTGGTCGAAGCGCCTTGGGGACTCGACCGGCCGCACTGGGTGGACGATGACGATGTCGACATCGAATACCACGTCCGTCACATCGCGCTGCCGCAACCCGGTGACTGGCGGCAACTGATGATCCAGGTGGCACGCCTTCACTCGCGTTCGCTGGACAAGAGCAAGCCGCTGTGGGAAGCCTACATCATCGAGGGACTCGACAATATCCAGGGTATTGCCCCGGGCAGTTTCGCGCTGTACATCAAATTTCACCATGCTGCGGTGGACGGGGAAGCCGGGGTGGAAATTCTCCGGGCCATCCATTCGCTTTCGCCGCTGCCGGATCAGGGCGATGGCGTGCGCCCGGCAGCCATCATCGCCGAGCGTGACCCGACGAGCCTGGAATTGGTTGCACGTACCGTCGGCCATCGGACCCGGCAATTGTTCGGTGGATCGTGGCTGCTGGCCGGCCTTGGCAAGCGTGCTGTGTTGGGTGGCGTGAACCTCGTGACCAGCGGAAAAGCGCTGGATCTCGGCCGTCAGATTGTCAGCGGACGGCTTGGCGTTGCTGGCGTGGCCGCCGAAATCGTCAGGCCCTACAGCCAGAACCTGAATCTGCCTCCGCGTACCCGTTTTTCCGGCAGGATTTCAGCCCATCGCGTGGTGGATGCCGTCGGTTATTCCCTGGCCGACTGCAAGAAAATTCGCGAGCAAGTCGAGGCCGTCACCATCAATGACATATTCATGGCGGCAGCCGGCGGCGCCCTGCGCAAGTATCTCGAATTGAAGGGCGAGCTGCCGCAAGCCAGCCTGAATGCCTTGATGCCGCTAAGCACGCGCGGCGAACATACGGGGCGCGATGAAAGCAATCAGGTCGGCATGGCTGCCGTGCAACTGGGCACCGACATCGCTGACCCGCGCGAACGGCTCCTTGCCGTGCATCGTGCCAGTAACCGGGGCAAGTCGCTTTCCGCAGCGGTAGGCAACGATTTGCCGGCCAGGCTGGTCGAACATCATGCCGGCGGTGGTGGTCGAACAAATTGCGCGCAGCGCATTGATGCCGCTGGTCAATGTCACAGTGTCCAACGTGCGCGGGCCGGATCGCCCGCTGTATATGGCGGGAGCCAAGTTGCAGATGTTCATGCCGCTGTCCATCATCGTCGACGGCATCGGCCTGAACCTGACCGGCTTGAGCTACAACGGCACCTTGTGGGTCTGTTTCGTTTCCTGCCGCAAGATGCTGCCCGATCCTGCGGTCTTCGTGAATTGCCTGACTGAAAGTTTTGACGAACTGCTCGCTGCCGCCGGCCGCAAAAAGTTGGTGGATGCGGAAGTCAAGCCAGCCGCCAGGCGCCCGCGACGAACTGCCGCGCCGGCGCCAGCGCCGGAGAAAAAGACCGGTCGGCGGAAGGCCGCGCCAGCCAAGGATGCACGGACCAAGCCAGTCGTGAGAAAATCGGCAGTCAAGTAGCCGGCCGTCGGGAAGCCGGCCGCGTGCAGGGCCTCGGGGTGCGTTTCCGACACTTACCGGGGATAGGGGAGAAACAATGGATTCGGAATTTGCCGCCAGGATTGCCGCGCCGCCTTATTACCATGTGATTCCGCACATCGGGCGCGAATCGGCGCAGTTCATCATCGATAATCTGCTGCGTTTTTCGTTCAAGCGCCATAGCCTGGCGGCGGATGCGATTCATGACATGCGCAAGCGTATCGCCCTGGTCGACCACAATCTCGGGCAACTCGGGAGCGATATCAGGATATCCCGGCAGGTCTGCGACGAGGTGCGCGCGGAGTGGCTCGAAGTGCCGCAGAGCCGGCCCGATCGCGTATTCCTTTATCTGCATGGTGGCGCCTTTTGTTTCCGCATGCCGCGCATCCAATCGGCGATGGTCGCCCGCTGGTGTCGGCAATCAGGCGCCCGCGCGCTGATGCCCGTTTATCCGCTGGCGCCCGAGCATCCGTATCCGGCGGCTTCCGACGACTGCCTGGCGGCGTATCGCTGGCTGCTCAACCAGGGTGTGCGGGCCGAAAATATCGTGATCTGCGGTGATTCGGCTGGCGGCAACCTGACGCTGGTGACGCTGATGCGCGCCCGTGCCGAGGGGCTGCCGTTGCCGGCGGCGGCGCTGATGCTGTCACCGGCGACCGATTTCTCGCTGAGTGGGCGCAGCGCCACGGTCAACGAGGCGAGCGACCCGATGTTTTCGGTGGCCATGCTGCGCTGGTTCGGGGAAATGTACCTTTCCGAGCCGGAATTGCATCTGACGCCGTTTGTTTCGCCGCTGACCGGGGATTTCACCGGGCTGCCGCCGCTGCTGTTCCAGGTCGGCAGCAACGAGATGCTGCTCGACGATTCGACGCGGGCGGCGGCCAAGGCGCACGGTTCGGGGGTTGATGTCCAACTCGACGTCTTCGATGGCATGCCGCATATTTTCCAGGGCTTTGGACAATTGCCCGAGAGCAAGATGGCGGACCGGCGTATTGCCAGGTTCCTCGAAGCGAAGGCCGGTTGGGCGCGTGGCTGATCTCATGACGATTGATGAACCCGGGGCTGCGCAGGGGGTGATTAGATGCATTGGTGTCTTGTTGCGTGCAGGATCTTTCTCGGAATCCTCTTGCTGAACGGCGGAGCGACTGGCGCGGCCGGTATCGGGCACAATCCGGCCATGCCTGCCTATGGATTGTTTCCTGCCGATCAGTTCGTGACCACCAGCGGCGATTGCGCGGATTGCGCTGCGCTGCCACAGGCCCTGTGGTATTTCAGGAACGAAACCATCGCCGTGCCGAAGCCGGGCGCGCCGGTAGCCGGTTTTGAACCGGCGCTGCCGGTGCGGGATGACCTTGCCACCTGGGCGCAGGCAACACCGTTCGACGCTGGCGTGGTGTTGCCGCCGCTGGTCTGGCTGGCCGCGCCGGAAACCATGGACAGGGTTCGGCTTGCCGAAGACGGGCGGACGATAACGGTCGGCGACCGGAAATTTGCCTTGCAATTGACACCAAAGCTGCCGTTGAACAGCGCCTGGTTCGATGCGAGCAGCACAACCTACTTCCACGGTCGACCGCTAAAAATGCGTGGAAATCGCCAAGGTGAAACCTTCGTGGCACGAACCATCTGGCCACAGGATTTTCGTATCCCGGAAACGCCGGCAGGCAACAGCCTGAATGGTGATCCGGCAGCGTTCCGCGACTGGCTGCGGGCGCAACCGCAGGGCGGGGCGCAGAGTCCGTTTGCGGTGCAGTCGCTGTGGCGGCGGCCGGGGCGCAGCGGGCCGCGAGCCGGACAACCGGTGATCGGCCTGATGCTCAATGGCGCGCAGGGCGACGACGACGAGGCGCACGGCGGCCACTTCGCGTTGATGACCGGCCGCATCGGCGACCAAGGGGCCATTGACGAATGGATGGTGAATAATTTCTACACTCTCGACTCGGAAAGCGAGAAGGGCATCATCGCCGCCCCGGTGCCGCTCGACAATTATCTCGGCGACCTGAACAGCGGCCAGGCTTGGTATCGCCCGTCGTACATGCTGGTGGCCACGCTCTCCAATGCGCGCAGCGCGACGCGTCTGCAGTCGGCGCTGGGACGCGTCTACAACCAGTTCTACCGCCACCAGTTCGCCTATCAGCACGCGCGCGCCAACTGCGCGGGCATCAGCGTGAATACCGTGCGCACCCTGGGCTGGCAGGTGCCGGCGCGCGGTTCCGAAAGCTGGTCGAAGGCGATCATCGCCTTACCGCTGGTTGCAGCAAAGGAGGGCAGCCTGGCCAACGGCAAGGCGACATTCGACTACCTGACCGAGGACCGGACGATCCTTTATCCGGCGGCCGCCTTCGAGGAGATGGGGGCTGAGCTGCTGCGCCTGGCGAGCGGGCGGGAAGGGCGTGCGCTGTCGGAGTTCGAGACGCTGCTGGCTCAGGATGTCGAAGAAATCCTGCTCGTTCGCGTGCCGCAATTCCCATCGAGTCGGGCCTGGGGCGACTGGCCGGTCGAAAGCAGCGTCGAATACCACGCGCGTGTTCCTGAAAATCCGGCGGAGCGCAAGATCATCCCGGTGCCACCGCGCCCCTTCCCCGAGGAATTGCGCGATCCGCGCTCGCCGGCCGAGCCGTGGTTGCGTTCCGATTACGCGCTGGCCGCCTGGGGATTGTCGATAGTTGTTTTTTTGGTGCTCATCCTGCGCCGGCTCTTGGCATAATTGCCCCCGTGCTTGCCTACATCGTTCGTCGCCTGCTGTACGCAATCCCGATCCTGATCGGGGTGAATCTCCTGACCTTCGCGCTGTTTTTCGTCGTCAATACGCCGGACGACATGGCGCGCATGCAGCTTGGGGTCAAGCGCGTGACGCCCGAAGCGATCACAAAATGGAAGGTCGAGCGCGGCTACGACCGGCCACTGCTCATAAATTTTGAGGCAAAAGGGCTGTCGACCGTAACGGACACCATTTTTTTCCAGAAATCGGCGCGCATGTTCGCCGGCGATTTTGGACGTGCCGAAGACGGCCGCGACATCGCCCGCGAAATCGGCAGCCGTATGGGGCCGTCGCTCGCCATCGCGCTGCCGACCTTCATTTTCGGCCTGTTCGTGACCGTTACCTTCGCGCTGACGCTGGCTTTCTTCCGCGCCACGGCGTTCGATTTCTGGGGCGTCGTGCTGTGCGTCGCGATGATGTCGATTTCCGGACTGTTCTACATCATTGGCGGGCAATTCCTGATCAGCAAGGTCTGGCGGCTGGTGCCGATTTCCGGTTTCGGTGATGGCATCGACGCCTGGCGATTCCTGATCCTGCCCGTGGTGATCGGCGTCATTTCGGGCATCGGTTCGTCGACGCGCTGGTATCGCACCATCTTTCTCGAGGAGGTGAACAAGGATTACGTGCGCACCGCGCGCGCCAAGGGGCTGCCGGAAACCGTCGTTTTCTTCCGCCATGTGCTGCGCAATGCGCTGATCCCTATCCTGACCGGCGTCGTCGTCGTCATTCCGCTGCTCTTCATGGGCTCGCTGCTGACCGAATCCTTTTTCGGCATTCCCGGCCTCGGCAGCTACACGATCGACGCGATCAACGCCCAGGATTTTGCCGTGGTGCGCTCGATGGTCTTCATCGGTTCGGTGCTCTACATCATCGGGCTGATCCTGACCGACATTTCCTACACGCTGGTCGACCCGCGGATTCGTTTCGAATGAGCGGTTTCGAGATTGTCGTTCTCTGGTCGGACATGATTATCTGGCTGCTGGTGGCAGCCGGGATAGCTGGCGCCGTGGCGATTGCCCGTAACCCGCCCCTGCTTGCTGCCTGGCGGCGGGTCGGGGCCAATCGCGCGGGCATGGCGGCGGCGACGGTGCTGCTTGCCTTCATTCTGATCGGTCTGCTCGATTCGCTGCACTACCGCGTCCAGCTCGAAGGCAAGCCGGGGCAGAAGGCGGTTTACGCGATCGAGGTGCTGTCGGTGCTCGATGCGCTGCTGGCGCCACTGCGCACGCGTAACGAGAAAACCTATTCCGAACCTTTCGCGACCCGCCTGTACGCCAAAGAAACGATCGACCTGCCCGGCGGGCAGACGATACGCGACTATCCGCGCCTGAAGCACGGCGGCGTCCATCTTGGGGAGCGCGAGGAGGAGGTCTTGGCCGATGCCGGCTTTTCCGCCTTCCGTGCCGGCGTGCTCGCCTTGTTCGGCTGGCTGGCGCTGGCGGCAGGCGCTGCGGCGCTGGTCAAGCGCGGCGCTGTCCAGAATGTTGCGGTCGACGCCTCGGGATGGCAAAAAATCTGGCGCGGCGAAACGGCTTTTGCCTGGAACGCCGTCCTCGTCACCTTGGGTTTGATGTTGATGGTCGGTGTGCCGCTGTTCTGGCTGGCTGGAAAATACCATGTCTTCGGTACCGACAAGGTGGGGCAGGACGTGCTTTATCAGGTACTGAAAAGCGTGCGCACCGGGCTCGTCATCGGTCTCGTGACGACGCTGGTCATGCTGCCGGTGGCTGTGCTGCTCGGCATCGTCGCCGGCTATTTCCGCGGCTGGATCGACGATGTGATCCAGTACATCTACACGGTCCTCAGCTCGATTCCCGGCGTGCTGCTGATCGCTGCCGCCGTACTGATGATGCAGGTGATCATCGACAGCAACCCGCAATGGTTCTCGACCGCCGCCGAGCGCGCCGACCTGCGCCTGCTGGCGCTTTGCTTCATCCTCGGTATTACCTCGTGGACCGGCCTCTGCCGGCTGCTGCGCGGCGAGACGCTGAAGCTGCGCGAACTCGAATACATCCAGGCAGCGCAGGCCTTCGGCGTTTCGAACTGGCGCATCATCGTCCGCCACATCCTGCCCAACCTGATGCACATCGTCATCATCGCGCTGGTCATGGATTTCTCGGGGCTGGTGCTCGCCGAGGCCGTGCTGTCCTACGTCGGCATCGGCGTTGATCCGACGATGATCAGCTTCGGTACGATGATCAACAGCGCGCGCATGGAACTGGGTCGTGAGCCCGTTGTGTGGTGGTCTCTGGCGGCGGCGTTTGCCGCCATGTTCATGCTCGTGTTGGCGGCCAACCTGTTCGCCGATGCCGTGCGCGACGCTTTCGACCCGAGGGCCGCCTGATGCTTGAAGTCACCGACCTGCGCCTCGGCTTCAGCGCCGGCAAGACGACCCTCGTTGCGGTCGACGGCGTTTCTTTCGCAATTTCCAAAGGCGAAACTTTCGCGCTGCTTGGCGAATCCGGTTGCGGAAAATCGGTGACGGCGCAGGGCATCATGCGCCTGCTTCCGGCCGCCGGGCGGGTGGCCGGTGGGAGCGTGACACTCGACGGTGAGGAACTGTTGACCCTTTCCGAAGCCGACATGCGCCAGGTGCGCGGGGCGCGGATCGCGATGATTTTCCAGGAGCCGGCGACCAGCCTCAACCCGGTGCTGACGGTCGGCGTGCAGATCGGCGAAGTGCTCGATCGCCATTGCGGCCTGCGCGGCGAGGCGGCGCGCCAGCGCATGCTCGAACTGCTGCAGCAGGTCGGCATCGCCGACCCCGAGCGGCGGCTCGACGAATATCCCTTCCAGTTCTCCGGCGGCATGAAGCAGCGCGTCATGATCGCCATTGCGCTTGCCGGCGAACCCGACCTGCTGATCGCCGACGAACCGACGACAGCGCTCGACGTCACCGTTCAGGCGCAGATCCTCGACCTGCTGGCACAACTCCAGCGCGAGCGCGGCATGGCAATACTGCTGATCACTCACGACCTCGGCGTGGTCGCCAAAATGGCGCAGCGCATCGGCGTCATGTACGCCGGCGAACTGGTCGAGGTGGCCAGCCGCGAGGATTTCTTCAGGCGGCCGAGCCATCCCTACACGCAGGCCCTGTTCGCCGCCTTGCCGGAAATCTCGCGGCGCGGCATGGCTTTGACGACGATTCCCGGACAGGTGCCCTCGCTGTCGGCAATGCCGGGCGGTTGCCGCTTTGCCGAGCGCTGCCGGCATGTGATGAAGCAATGCCGCGAAGTCTCGCCACTCTGGCGCACGCTCGGAGCCAGCCATGAACTACGCTGCCACTGGTCGGGCAGTGCAGCCGGGATTGTCGATACGCCACGCCTCGGGATGAGTGACCGGTTGCCGGAAATGGCGTCTTTCCTAAAGGTGTCCGACCTGAAAGTGCATTTCCCGATCCGGCGCGGTGTCTTGCAGCGCACGGTTGGGCACGTTCTCGCGGTCGACGGCGTTTCGCTGGTTATTTCCGCCGGCCGCACGCTGGCCCTGGTCGGCGAATCAGGCTGCGGCAAGACGACTGTCGGCAAGGCGCTGTTGCAACTCGTCAGGCCGACGGCCGGCAGCGTCGTTCTAGGCGGCGCCGAACTTGTCGGCATGCAGGCGCGGCGCCTGCGCGCCGCGCGCCGCCATATGCAGATGGTGTTTCAGGATCCGTTCGCTTCACTCAATCCGCGGATGCGGGTCGGCGAAATCATCGCCGAAGGCATGGGTGCGCTGGCGCTGGAAGCCGACTCGGCAGCCCAGGCGGCGGCAGTCGCGGCCTTACTGAAGCAGGTCGGCCTGCCCGATGAAGCCGCCGGACGCTATCCGCATGAATTTTCTGGGGGGCAGCGCCAGCGCATCGCCATTGCCCGGGCGCTGGCCGTGCAGCCGCAACTCCTGATTTGCGACGAGCCGACCTCCGCGCTCGATGTGTCGGTACAGGCGCAGATCCTCAACCTGCTGAAGGAGTTGCAGGAAGCGCTCGGGATTGCCTACCTGTTCATCACCCACAATTTCGCGGTAGTCGAGTATCTGGCCAACGATGTGGCGGTGATGTACCTCGGCCGCATCGTCGAGCGCGGCACGGCGGAAGAAGTATTGCGCTCGCCGCAGCACCCCTACACGAAGGCCCTGCTGTCTGCCGTCCCGGTACCGCGGCTGGAAGCGTACCCGGCGGCGATTCGCCTGCCCGGTGAGACGCCATCTCCGGCCAATCCGCCGGCCGGCTGTCATTTTCACCCGCGCTGCCCGCAGGCAATGGAGGTCTGTCGCCAGCGCTATCCGGAAACCGCCAGCGTCTCAGCGACCCACACGGTCAACTGCCACCTGTTCGGCTGATTCAGCCACTGCGGCCATTGCCGGCCTTGGCCACCTTGCTCTTTGTGGCGGTGGTTACCGTCTTGGTATTTCCGCCCGCGGATTTTTTCGCCGACTTGCTGCTTTCACTTCGCGTAGCTTTGGTTGCTACCCGGGTTTTCGTGCTGCCTTTGGCGGCGCTGGAGGCTTTGCCGGCATTTTTCGCGGAAGACTTGCCGGTTGCAGTGCTGGCAACTTTTCTGGCCGGCGGGTCGGGTTCGACGATCTGCGGTTCGGTGCCGATTGACTCGACGTTTTCGGCCCCTTTGCCAGCCGGAACCAGTACGGTCGAGCCGGTGCGTAGCCGGGCTTTTCCACTAAGGCCGTTGGCCTGCTTGAGTTCGGCGAGGGTGATGCCAAAGCGCGTTGCGACCTGCTCAACCTTTTCGCCTGGTTTCAGGGTGTAAGCCTGCCATTTGGTGAGCGGTTCATCGTGCTTTTCAAGGTTGTCCTGGAAAGTGGCCAGTTTCCCGGCTGGAATAACTACCGGGGTCTCGGCCCGGATGATCGGGCGATTGTGCGACGGGTTCAGCGCCACAAATTCGTCGACTGGCATGTTGGCCAGTCGGGCAGCGGTTTTGACATCCATCGGCCGCGACGCTTCGACGGTTGCGAAGTAGGGACGGTTGATGATTTCCGGCAGGCCCAACTCGGCCATCAGCGCGGCATTATTGAAGATATTCTTGAGCGCTTGCAGTTTCGGAACGTAGTGCCGGGTTTCGCTGGGCATCGTCAGGCTTCCGTAATCCGTCGGCAGACCCTTGGCGATGTTCTTCTCGATCGCCCGCTTGACAGAACCTTCGCCCCAATTGTACGAGGCCAGCGCCAGATGCCAGTCGCCGTGCATTTCATAGATGGTCTGCAGGTATTCCAGCGCGGCATCGGTCGAGGCAACGATATCGCGGCGCTGGTCCTGCCACCAGGTTTGTTCGAGATTGAAGCGCTTGCCGGTCGCCGGAATGAACTGCCAGAGTCCCGAGGCATGCGCGCGCGAATAGGCCATTGGGTTGAAGGCACTCTCGACCATCGGCAACAGCGCAATTTCGGTCGGCATGCCATGGACTTCAAGTTCCTCGACAATGTAATGCAGATAGGGCCGGCTGCGCTCCACCATGCGGCGCAGGGCGTCGGGCCGGTTCTGGTACCACTGCTGGTAATACAGCACCAGATCGTCACTCAGATTCGTCATCGCGAAACCGTTGCGCAGGCGAATCCAGAGATCATCTGGCTGGGTCGTCAAATCGACGGCACGCGCAATGGCGGGGGCTGTGCGAACTTCATGCACGACCAGGGCGTTTTCAATGCCTGCAGACGGCAAGGCTGTTGCGGGCGCCAGCATCGAAATCAGCGCTAAAGGTTGCTTGCCATCGTCGGCGAGTACCTGAGCGGCGCCAAGGGAGGACGCAGCAAGCAATGCGCATCCGGCAATACCTTTGACCAGCGATAGAACGTTGCGATGGTGCATGGCTAGAAACTCCTGCCTCGGAACGGGGGGTGGTCCAAAGGAACGATTATAACCCCCGGAGAACCCGATTTCCCTATTCGGGGCAGGGAAAACAAAAAACCGGCCTGAGCCGGTTTTTATATTGTTGGCGGAGTGGACGGGACTCGAACCCGCGACCCCCGGCGTGACAGGCCGGTATTCTAACCAACTGAACTACCACTCCGCGCTGGAAAGCTTGGCGTCCCCACGGGGATTCGAACCCCGGTTACCGCCGTGAAAGGGCGGTGTCCTAGGCCTCTAGACGATGGGGACCCGGACAAAACTAATTTTCTTTCACGTTTGCTTGGTGGAGGTAAGCGGGATCGAACCGCTGACCTCTTGCATGCCATGCAAGCGCTCTCCCAGCTGAGCTATACCCCCGGCACCGTGAAAGAGCGCGCATTATAGGGACTCGAAAAGTCCTTGTAAACAGATTCGGCGATTATTTAGCGTTTTTGTGCCGCCAGCTTTTCTATCACCTTGCTGCGGCCGATCAGTGCGACGACCGCATCGACCGACGGGGTCTGCGCCTGGCCGGTCAGGATGACACGCAGCGGCATCGCCAGCTTTGGCATCTTGAGGCCGTGTTTGGTCGCCGTTTCCTTGATCAATGCATTTATGAGCGGAATTTGCCAGTCGACCGTAGCGATGCCTTCGGCAAAATCGGCCAGCGCCGGGCGGGCATCGTCGCCAAGATGCTGGGCCAGAAGTTCTGCCGGGGGCGTAAGTTCAACATAGAAGACCTCGACGGCGTCGGCCAGCACGTTCAGCGTATTGCTGCGGTCAACATAGAGGGCGACGGCATTTTCCAGGTCGGGTCCGCTATCGGTATCGATACCGCGTGCGGCAAGGCGGGTCTTGATCTTCGACGCCAACTCGGCAACAGGCATCTGCTTCATGTAATGCTGATTCAGCCACAGCAGTTTCTCGGTGTTGAACTGGGCGGCCGAGGCGGTGATATGGTCGAGGTCGAACCATTCGACAAATTGCTGGCGCGAGAACAACTCGTCGTCGCCGTGCGACCAGCCGAGACGGGCCAGGTAGTTGATGACCGCCTCGGGCAGAAAACCGTCCTCGTCGTACTGCATGACCGACACTGCGCCATGGCGCTTGGACAGCTTGGCGCCGTCATCGCCGAGAATCATCGACAGGTGGGCGTATTGCGGGATTTCGGCGCCCAGGGCCTGCAGGATGTTGATCTGACGCGGCGTGTTGTTGACATGATCGTCGCCGCGGATGACGTGGGTGATGCCCATGTCCCAGTCATCGACGCAGACGCAGAAATTGTAGGTCGGCGTGCCGTCGGCACGGGCGATCACCAGGTCGTCGAGTTCGCCGTTGGCGAATTCGATACGGCCCTTGACCTGATCGTCCCAGGCAACGACGCCATCCTTCGGGTTGCGGAAGCGAATGGCCGGTATGCCACCGGCTGGCGGCGTGGGCAGCGTCTTGCCTTCCTCGGGGCGCCAGCGACCATCGTAACGCGGCTTTTCCTTGCGTGCCTCCTGCTCGGCACGCAGCACATCCAGTTCATCGCGTGTCGTGTAGCAGTGATATGCAGTGCCGGTGGCAAGCATCTGTCGGATCACTTCCTTGTAGCGCTCCATGCGCTGCATCTGGTAGAACGGTCCTTCGTCATGTTCCAGTCCCAGCCACGCCATGCCGTCGAGAATGGCCTGCACCGCCTCGGGCGTCGAGCGCGCCACATCGGTGTCCTCGACGCGCAGGATGAAGGTGCCGCCATGGCGGCGGGCGAACGCCCAAGAAAATAGGGCGGTGCGGGCGCCACCGATGTGCAGGTAGCCGGTGGGGCTGGGAGCGAAACGGGTGCGAACGGGCGTCATGGCGTGCGGAATCCGTAGTTAGGCAAAGGGCGATATTCTATCCGACCTGCGTTTGACCGGCTCCGGGACTTATGGTTAAATGCGCGCCTCCCAAGCGGGCGGTTAGCTCAGGGGTAGAGCACTGCCTTCACACGGCAGGGGTCACTGGTTCGATCCCAGTACCGCCCACCAGTGGAATCAAACAGTTAGGCCACCTTTGCGGGTGGCCTTTTTGCTTTTGGCCCACTTTTGGCCTATTTCTGGCCTATCTTTGGCCCATGGTTGGCGCGAGCAACTGAAGTTCCACGCTCAATGACGTCTGCCTTCCTGGCCCATTGCCAACGCCTGAACCGCGAGAGTCAGCTTGCTGTTTCGCTATCGGGGATGTGCTCGACCAATTGCTCAATCCTGCATCTGAAATAGTTGCACAGTCGATCCAGGACATCTGCGGTCGGGTTGTAGCCACGGTGATTGGCGATCTTGGACAGGGTCATCCGGTGGATGCCGGTTGCCTCTGCCACCTCGACCAGCGTCACGACTCGTCCCTCCCGAAACTCTTTCTCGGCGAGCAGTTCTTTTAAGCGAAATCGGAGCATTGTTGTTCTCGAGGTGCGGGTGATGCGTAAACTAATCAAAATAACTTGACAGGCTGCGTTACTGCCTTATAATTGGCTTCATGTGATGTTCTAACGCATCACATGAACTTCAATAACAACACAGGAGTAATGCTATGAGTGTAACCTATCTCACTACGGACGAACTTTCGTCTCTTATCAAGTACGACGCGCGGACCATTCGCGAACGGCTCAAGGACAGCGTACTTCTTGAGGGTATTCATTATATCCGGCCCTTCGGCGGACGAAAAATTCTCTTTCTCTGGGAGAAGATCGAAGCCGACATGGGCCAGTTCGGGGGTGGTCCCCTCGCGATTCCCATGGCGAATGGTGGGGTGTGCCATGGGTAGCATTAGGAAGCATAGCCAAACGGGAGCCCTGTTCTTTGATTTTAGGTATCAGGGCACGCGCTGCCGGGAATACACGGCCCTTCCGGACACACCGAAGAATCGGAGACGAATGGAAGCCTTGATGGCTTCGGTTGAGGGGGCAATCGCCGCGCGCACCTTCAACTACCGCCAGTTCTTCCCCTCGAGCAAGAACGCCGCGAAGTTCGATGCGGTGGCCCTGCAAGTCCCGCTCTCGCCAGTTGCACAGGCAATTCAGGCGGTCGATGCGCCGGTCATCACTGCGACGCCGCTATTCCGGGACTTCGCCGAAACCTGGTTCCGCGAGAAGTCTGTGGAGTGGCGCACGTCGCACTGCAAGACGGTGCGTGACGACATCGACAAGCGCCTGGTTCCCAGGTTCGGGGACAAGGTGGTCGGCGAAATCACCAAGGCTGACATTCTTGCTTACCGCGCAGATCTCGCCAAAGCTCCGGCGCGGGGCAAGGAACACGTTCTGTCGAACCCGCGGATCAACAAGATATTGAACCCACTGCGTCAAATCCTCTGCGAAGCCGCCGACCGCTTTGATTTTCGCACGCCCTTCCATAACATCAAACAACTCCGGGTCAAGCGCACCGACATCAGTCCGTTCTCGCTCACCGAGGTCCGGCAGATCATCGCGACCATCCGTCCCGACTTCCGCAACTACTTCACGGTGCGCTTCTTCACCGGCATGCGGACGGGGGAGGTGCACGGTCTGAAGTGGAAGTACGTGGACTTCGAGCGGTGCCTGATCCTGGTCCGCGAGACGGTCGTTCACGGCGAGGAAACCTACACCAAGACGGATTTCTCGCAGCGTGACATCCAGATGTCGCAGGTCGTGTTTGACGCCCTCAAGGCTCAGGAAACCGTGACGCGCAACCGGTCCGAATTCGTCTTTTGCAACACTGAAGGGCTGTCGCTCGACAACCGCAACTTCGTGCGCCGTGTCTGGAAACCGATTCTGCGCCATCTCGGCTTCAAGGACCGCCGGGCCTACCAGTGCCGTCATACCGCCGCCACGCTTTGGCTCGGTGCCGGAGAGAACCCCGAGTGGATCGCAAGGCAGCTTGGGCACAGCACGACCGAAATGCTGTTCCGCGTTTATTCGCGTTACGTCCCCAATCTGACCCGGCGCGACGGTTCCGCCTTCGAACGCATGCTCACCGGCACTCTCGGCAGCGGCGAACGGCAAATCCGTATTGATCAACAGGAGGTCGCATGAAGATCCCTTCGATGTTTTCCAACGAACCGCTGCATGCGGTCCGCTCCTTGCCGTTCGCTGTGTCGCCGGAACGGATTCCCGCTGTCTTCCGCCTGACCCGCGTCACCTATATCCAGATCGATCACTTCACCTGCCGTTGCGAAGCGGCGATCTACCACGATGCGATGTCGCTGCAGGTCGCCTGGGAGGCGAGCCAGTCGGACATCCGGCTGCGCCAGGGCGTTCTCGTGCGCGTGTCGTGGATCGGAAGCCCGTCCTGCCAGGACGGCTATCTCCGGATCGCAAGCCTCGTGCTCAGCGAAGTTCCGTTGCCCAGCTTTGACCTGTTCGCCACGGTTCCCTCGAGTTGGGTGAAGGACCGCAGCCTGGTCGAACGGGCTCGGAAGCTGGCAGCATGCCTCTCCGCGCCCCAGTTGCACCTCTTCAACGCGATCTTCTGGGACGGGTTCCGTTTCCACCGCTTCCTTTTCGGGCCGAGTTCCATGAACGGACATCACTGCCGCCCAAACGGCAATTTCCGGCACAGCATTGAGGTGGCCGAGCTCTGCCTCGCAGTCGTTGCCAACGAGCCGCGCGTGGCGAAAGACCTTCTGGTCCTTGCCGCGCTGCTCCACGATGCCGGGAAGGCGGATGAGTACACCTACGACCGCGCGCGCCAGTGTTTCGAGATGTCGGCGCGCGGAGCGCTGATTGGCCACCGGCACACCATCCTCGAATGGATCGCGGCAGCTCTTGCATGTCAGTGCATCGACTTGCCGGAGGGGCAGTTGCTTGGGTTGTTGCATTGCCTGACGGCCGGCAACGGCGCAATTTTCCTCGGCATCCGGCCGCCGGTCTCGATCGAGGCGGTAACGCTGGCCAGCGTCGACGGGCTGTCCGGCAAATCGGACCTGATCATGGACAACGCGCCCCGCGACGCGGGGTTCGGTCGCTACCACAAGAAGCTCGGGTCTCGGCCTTACGTGGTCGAGGGGGCAGGGGAGAGGGTAGGTCAGGTTCGGGCGGACGCCGGATAGCGACCGTCAGCACATCTATTCCCATCCAAGCCGGCATCGCCCATGATCGTATGGGTGGTGCCGGCTGTTTTGATAGCTTGACTGGGGGGATTCGCTTGGTCACAGATCCCTGCCGTCTAGGCAATCAGGAGCCTATCACGGGCGTGCTCGACCCGGATGTGCAGCTTCAGCGCGCTCGAGAAGTAGTACATATTCGGATTGCCGAACGGCAACTCAAGGTGCGCTTACTCGTCGCGCCCGACGTGGCCGGATGACGGCGACGGTGTGAGGGTCGGTATACGCATATTGTTCGGCGAAGGCTGCATGTTGGTACAACTGGGGCCAGTGGGCCTCCAACGGCTGGAAATTATTCGAATTCATTTATTTGGGCTATTTGCATTCTGAGGTTGGAAAGCGGAGATTTCCAAGTCCAATCTGGCTTGGTGCCGAGGTTGGAGTTAACGTCTTGGGTGCAATCTCATTTCAACTTCAATTGGTTGGAACTGAGCATGATGTGGGTATGGCTTTTTAGAGGCCGTAAGCCGACGGTGATGTTTCGCGGGTCACTGACGGCAGCCGCAGCTGCCTGATGATGTTTGCAAGCTCTTTGGCGGCTTTCTGATCCGAAACCCGCCGGTCGAGTTTTGAGGTTGACGGAAGCTGCTTCGGCCATTGCCGCCGTTGGCACCGACGCACTTGAATGACCGGTACGCGACTTGGATTGCCGACATTGGCGCTGCACTCCGCTTGAATGGCTGCATTCCCCAACAACGAGGGACGGCATGCACCACCTTTCGAAATACACTTGAGTCTGACTATTAAAAATACTAAACGCGTTGCTTTCGAGGCAACGTAAGGACTGCCTCAAGACCACCTTCTGGTCGGTTACACAGTTCAATGTCGCCACCGTGGGTTTGGGCAATATTCCGTGCAATCGCCAGCCCGAGCCCGGTTCCTCCGGTTTCCCGATTACGGGAGGCTTCGAGGCGATAAAAGGGGTCAAATACTTTTTCCAATTCGGTTTCCGGTATCCCAGGGCCTTCATCAAGCACACGAATCCGCAAGGTGTCATTGCCATCCTCCACGATGACAGTGGCCAGTTTTCCGTAGAGAACAGCGTTATCGATCAGGTTCACCAGACAGCGTTTGAGCAGCGCTGCGCTGCCGACATAGTGACTACGGGCAACACCTTCAATCCGAACCTCGCGCCCAATTTCTTCGTTGTCCGCTTGCAAACTCTCCAGCAAGGCCATGACATCCAGCGGCTGTGCCGCCTCGCTACCGCCCAAGCCACGCATGAAATCGAGGGTATGGGTCACCATGGATTCCATCTCGCGCAAATCCTTCTCGAGACGACCGCGGAGGTCGTCATCCTCCAGCAGCTCGGCGCGCAGGCGCATTCGGGTGATGGGCGTTTTCAGGTCATGCGACATGGCCGTAAGAATACGGGTTCGATCCTCCAAAAAGCGCACCAGCCTTGCTTGCATGGTATTGAAGGCGTGCGCTGCATTGCGAACCTCTAATGGTCCGGTTTCTGGCAGCGGCGGTCGGTTGATGTTTTGACCCAGTTCATCGGCAGCCGATGCCAGGAGGTGAAGGGGTCGGGTCACCCAGCGAACAGCCATCACCGATATACCAAGGACGGCAATTAGCAGGACCGCCAGTGTCAGCAACAGGCGCCCGGGCAGACCGGCGGACTCTTGCGGAATATGGGTGTCGAAGGCAACCCAGGTGCCATCGGTCAACCGGACCTGGATCAGGAAAAATACGCCACCCATCATTTGGCCACGCATCGCCATCCTGCGAAACTGGTGATCCATCATCGCTTTATGATTGTCTTCTATGACACTCGGCCGCCACGGCGCGCTTGCCTCGCGCATGGCGACTTGGATCTCTCGATCATCACCCAAGGCCGTACGCAACACTGCCGAGAACATGCTCAACTGAGGACCGTTGGTAATCAGGTTGCTTGGCTCGATGGGGGCCTTTTCGAGGGAAACTATCTGCGGCGGAACACTCAGTACAGCCACAATTCGTTTCCGATCCTGCGACCCTAGAGAGTCCAGCAGCTTCACTACTTCGGCGATGCGTTGGCCGGACTGCATGCCGGTCGCCCGAAATAGCATCCGATCCCGCTCGGCAAAGTTGATGTAGGCACTGAGCAGCTGCGCAATCATCAGACCGCCGAACATAACCAGAATCAGACGGCCAAACAGGGATTTGGGCAGTAGCCGCATCACGACTCGACGACTGGCACCGACATGACATAGCCCTCGCCACGCACTGTTTTGATCAGGTAGGGATCGCGGGTGTTATCTCCAAGGCGATGGCGCAAACGGCTGACCTGGACGTCAATGCTGCGATCCAGCGGGTCGGCTTCACGGCCTTGGGTAAGGTCAACCAGCTGGTCGCGATTGAGCACCCGATTCGGATGGCGAAGAAATATGCGCAACAGTCGGTACTCGGCACCACTCAGGAGAGTTACTACGCCTTCTGACGAGACGAGATGGCGATGCGCGACATCTAGAATCCAGCGATCAAAATGGATCATCCGTGCATTTTCGGGGCGAAGATTGGTTGGCAGGCTACGGGCGCGGCGCAGAATCACCTTGATTCGTGCCAACAGTTCGCGGGCGCTGAAGGGTTTGGCCAAGTAATCGTCGGCGCCCATTTCGAGACCGACGATTCGATCTGTTTCCTCTCCACGAGCGGTCAACATGATGACCGGAACATCGGGCGCATCGGCGCGTGCCCGCAGATTTCGACATAAGGTCAGACCATCGTCACCTGGCAACATCAGGTCCAGGATAATCAGGTCAATGCGCTCGGCGGCGAGTGCCTGCCACATCCCCTTGCCATCGGAAACTGCTGTAACGGTAAGGCCGCCTTTCTCCAGATAGGTGCTCAAGAGACTGCGGATCTCGGTATCGTCATCGACAATCAGAATGTGGTCGGAGGTATCCATGAGGTCAGTTATAGCGACTTCCAGTGTGTACCGGGAAGAATAATGTAACGCACTGTGTCAATCGCACGCCTTGTCGCACAGTGCTACAAAACAGCCACCCGGCGACATAGAGCGCTTACATTGATCTGGTCAAATTCACTCCATCGAAGAAGCCTTCGAATCTGACGGGCACCCCGTCCGCTGGATGAAATGAACAAATCCTTAAAGGAGCATTTCCATGAAACTTAATATTCGCCCTGTCGCAAGTCTTGCCGTTGTTGCTGCCTTGGGCTTTTCGTCACTCGCTATTGCGCACCCTGGTGGAATGGGTATGGGGCCAGGTATGGGCTCTGGCATGGGTCCGGGTATGGGTATGGGTCCCATGGGCGGCATGTCCGGACCGCGCGCCATGATGATGGCCGACCCCGGCGCCATGGTTGAAAAGCATCTGGCAGATACCAAAGCCGAACTGAAGATTACTACCCAGCAGGAAGGCGCATGGCAGGCCTTCGCAAACAAGGCGACGCAACAGGCCGCTGACATGCAGGCGATGCGCGGCCGGATGCAACAAATGCACGGTACCGCCCCCGATCTCATGAGCCAGCGGACCGAGGCTATGAAGTCACGTGTTGGACAAATGGAAAGCATGACCGCTGCCTTACGTGACCTGTATGCCGTTTTGTCGCCCGAGCAGAAAGCACTCGCCGACAAGCAATTCTCTATGATGGGTGGCAACCGCTGGGCTGTTGCCAAATAACTTGAAGCAATATGGGAACAGGCTCGGCCTGTTCCCCTTCTTTTGATCTCTGTTGCTATTCGGCGACGGACAAATTTTCCTCCAGTGCGAACATTTGAACTTTTGTGGTGTCTTGGTTAGCAAGAAGGACGAACGCTCAATGAGTTGAAATGCCGAATCGCTTCAGTATTTCCTGAATTCTCATCGCAATCGCTTTCGGAGGTTTCATGAAAAAACATTTGATCGTGGGAGTTGTCGGCGGAGTCCTTCTGACGGCGCTAGCGAATGCCCAGATGGGCATGGGGAATGGCATGATGGGTGGAATGGGCGGCCACAGGATGATGGGGCATGGCGCTGACGGTGTTTCGGTGCTTCGCCATCGCTACGTCAGGATAAATGGTATCCCCCAGCAATATGCGAAGTCACGCAATCCACTTACAGCCAACGACGGCAATTTGGTGGCAGGCAAAACCCTGTTCGAGACAAACTGTGCAACCTGTCATGGCGCGACCGGGCGGGGGGATGGGCCGGCAGCTCAAGGTCTGGTTCCTGCACCGGCCAACTTGACTGCCTTGACCAAGACGCGCATTGCTAGCGATGCCTATCTGGACTGGACCATCTCCGAAGGTGGTGTTCCCGTTCAGAGTGCCATGCCGCCTTATAAGGCCGCCTTGTCCAAAGATGATGTCTGGAAGCTGATGCTCTATCTGCGAACGCTTTGAAGCTGACTCTGCCGAGGTGTGACCGGCAGATGCCGATCGGGCATACGCTACGTCATCACCTCCAGTGAGCCGATGCCCGCCGGTAAATTCACAACGCGCTTCCATTTCGCCCAAATGGTGGCGGTGCCGGCAAGAGGGCACGGGTACGTTCTACATCGATGACAAGGTGGTGGGCGAAGGCCGCATCGACCAGAGCGTGGCTGGGTGGTTCGGGATCGGACACCTATAAGCCGCCTTTTGCGCCCAATGGCAAGTTTCCGAAGGTCGTCATTGGTCTGAAATAACCTGACATCGCGCCCGGCCCGCGACAGCTGACCTGCTTAAAGCGGCCGTTGGTGGCGCAGTACCCCACTGACCGTTGAGGCCGAGCAAGAGTCGGGTGGGTTGTGGAACTGATGGTCTGCTTTGGCGGGAGTTACCTGCCGTTCGCCCCAAGGTGTTTTTGCTGGTCGCTATGTCCGATCATGGCC
>CAVUJN010000010.1:0-23785 GCA_963741765.1 uncultured beta proteobacterium | reverse complement strand
GATGCATCGCGTCGGCGCGCTGTTGGTGCTTTGCGGTGGCGGCCTATTGGCGCTGACGCTGCTTCGTGGCACCTGGCCGGGCGGACGTTTCTGGGGCTGGTTCCTGCTGGGGCTGTTGGCCATTCAGCTCGGACTGGGTATTGCCAATGTC
This sequence comes from uncultured beta proteobacterium, assembly GCA_963741765.1. Classification (GTDB taxonomy): domain Bacteria; phylum Pseudomonadota; class Gammaproteobacteria; order Burkholderiales; family Rhodocyclaceae; genus Azonexus. Next base: position 23,634 of record CAVUJN010000010.1, on the reverse strand, counting down.
CTGCTTTCCCTGCCGCTGCCGCTGGCCGTAGCCCACAATCTGGGGGCTGCCGGCCTCCTCAGCGCCACACTGGCGATCAATATCCGACTGAACCAGAAAAAAAGCCCTCGGCAGGATGACCTGCGAGGGCTTTGATATTCCTGGCGGAGTGGACGGGACTCGAACCCGCGACCCCCGGCGTGACAGGCCGGTATTCTAACCAACTGAACTACCACTCCTTTTCCCCACTGCCAACAGATGGCCGCTGAGAACGAGGCGCATCATAGCACAGCGCCCACCCATGCGGCGGACCGAAATGACTTGTTGCGACTACAATCTGCGCTTTCGCTTCAGGCGGCAGCATGATGGATACCGGCACACTCAATTTTCTCTGGTCGCAAGCGCTGGTCGCGGGGTTTGTCGCCGCCGGAACGACGCATGCCGTAATCTCCCCCGGCTCCCGCTCGACCCCGCTGGCGCTGGCCATGCTGCGCCAGCCGGGCCTGAAATGTAGCGTTGCGGTCGACGAGCGTAGCGCGGCGTTTTTTGCCCTCGGGATTGCCAAGGCCAGCCGACTTCCCGTACTGCTCCTCGCCACCTCGGGTACGGCTCCGGCCAACTGGCTGCCGGCAGTAATCGAGGCCAGCCAGTCCGGCATTCCGCTGATTCTGATCTCCGCCGACCGGCCACCCGAACTGCAGGGCGTCGGCGCCAACCAGACCATAGACCAGTCGGCTTTGTTCGGCCCCCACGTGCGCGCCAGCCATGCGCCGGGAACGCCCGTCGAAAACTTTGATTTCGGCTATCTGCATCGCCTGGCCGCGCGTATTTGCGAACAGGCCACCTGGCCGCATCCGGGGCCGGTGCACATCAATCAACCCTTCCGCGAGCCACTGCTGCCGGCCGGCGAAACACCGGCACCCAGCCCGTTGGAAAAACTTGTCGTTTCACGCGCCCCGCTGCCACCCGACCCGAACGACATCCGCGACCTTGCCGGCCGCATCGCCGCTCGTCCGGGGATCATCGTCTGCGGCGAAATGCCAGCCGAAGCGGGTTTCGCGGAAGCAGTGGGCGCTCTGGCCGCCCGCCTGAACTCGCCAGTCCTGGCCGAACCGCTTTCGAACCTGCGTTTTGGCGGACATGATCGCTCGCACCTATGCGTTCGCTATAACGTCTGGCTCAACGACCCGCAGGCCAGACATGCGTCAAGACCGGAATGGGTGTTGCGCTTTGGCACCTTTCCGGTCACCCGTCGCCTGCAGGAACTGGTGGGCAGCGGAAACGGGCTTCAGGCGCAGGTCGAACCGTGGCCGCAGTGGGCGGACCCACTGCATCAGGTCACCCATGTGCTGCGTGCCGATCCAGTCGCATTTTGCGGCGCGCTGCTGGCCGAAGCGCCACAACCAGCGCCTGCCAGTTGGCAAGCGGGCTTTGCCTTGCACGATGCCCATGTGCCACGCAATTCTGGCGGGCACATCCCGGTACTGATCGATGACCTACCCGCCGGTACTGCCGTCTTCGTCGGCAATTCACTGGCAATTCGGGAACTGGACAGCCACTCGGGAAGTGCCGACAAGGCGCTGTTTTTCTATGGCAATCGCGGGGCCAGCGGAATCGACGGCAACATCTCGACCGCCATGGGCATCGCCGCCGTGCATGGACGCGTCGTCGCGCTGCTCGGCGACCTGACCTGCCAGCACGACCTCGGCGGTCTCGCCCTGGCACAGGGGCGCGACGCCGTGATCGTTGCGGTCAACAACCGCGGAGGCGGCATTTTCGAACATCTGCCACAGGCCGCCCTGCCCGAATTCGAGCAAGGCTGGCGAACGCCGCAACGGATCGATTTCGAACACGCCGCCCTGACGTTCGGCCTGGACTTTGCAAAAGCCGACGACGATGACGCCTTCCGCAAGGCGCTGCGCCGCGCACTGGATGCCGGCGGGCCACACCTGATCGAACGCCGTCTCGCCTGACCGCGCCGGTGGCAGCGACCTGCCGTTGATGGGACAATTGTCCCCTGCCACATAAAACCCCGCAAGCGAAGCCGATGGCCACAGAAACCCCCGACCTTTCCAAGCACACGCCGATGATGCGCCAGTATCTGGCACTCAAGGCGCAACATCCGGAGACGCTGCTCTTCTACAGGATGGGGGATTTTTACGAGCTGTTCTACGAAGACGCCGAGAAGGCCTCGCGCCTGCTCGATATCACGCTGACGACACGCGGCAAGTCGGCTGATGTGCCGATCAAGATGGCCGGCGTGCCGTTTCACTCGCTCGAGCCCTATCTTGCACGCCTGGTCAAGGCCGGAGAGTCGGTGGTCATCTGCGAACAGGTCGGCGACCCGGCGACCAGCAAGGGACCGGTCGAACGTGCGGTCAGCCGCATTGTCACACCGGGCACCCTGACCGATGCCGCGCTGATCGACGACAAACGCGATATCTGGCTGCTGGCGCTGGCCACGACGCGCAATACCGCCGGCCTGGCGCGCCTCAATCTGGCCAGCGGCGAATTCATCCTGACCGAAGTGCCGGTCGACCAGCTTGCCGCGACGCTCGAGCGCATTCGCCCGGCTGAAATTCTCTATCCGGAATCCTGGCAGCCCGAATTCATACCAGACGCGGCGCGTACCCGCCAGCCGGACTGGTATTTCGAGTTCGACTCGGCCAAGCGTCTGCTCTGCGAGCAATTCAAGGTCGCTTCGCTCTCCGGGTTCGGCACCGAAGGATTGCGCCCGGCGATCGGCGCCGCCGGTGCCCTGATGCAATACGCACAGGCCACGCAAACCGGAAATTTGCCGCATTTGCGGGCGTTGACCGTGGAACTCGAAGGCGCTTATCTCGGCCTCGATCTCGCCACCCGGCGCAATCTGGAATTGACCGAAACCCTGCGCGGCCAGCCGTCGCCGACGCTGTTCTCGCTACTCGACAACTGTGTCACCAGCATGGGCGCCCGCCTGTTGCGCCACACGCTGCATCATCCGCTGCGCGAGCGCGACATTCCCGCCGCCCGTCACGGCGCGGTCGAAGCCTTGCTGGAAGACTATGGGCGGATGGCTGGCGAGATCCGCCGCGAACTGAAGCCCATCGCCGACATCGAGCGCATCGCCGGACGCATCGCGCTGCGCAACGCCCGGCCGCGCGACCTGGCCAGCCTGCGCGAATCGCTTGCCAGCCTCATGGCCTTGCGCGCGCCGCTGGCCGATTCCGTCTCCGCCCTGCTCGCCCGGCTGCATGACGAACTCGCAACGCCAGAGGCGACGCTCGAACTGCTGGTCCGCGCCATCGCCGCCGAGCCTTCCGCCCAAATCCGTGACGGCGGAGCGATCGCCCCGGGTTTCGATGCCGATCTCGACGAACTGCGCTCGCTCAACGACAACTGCGGCGCCTACCTGGTCGACATGGAAGTCCGCGAACGCGAGCGCAGCGGCATCGCCAGCCTCAAGGTCGAATTCAACAAGGTGCACGGCTTCTACATCGAAGTCACGCACGCCAACACCGACAAGATTCCCGACGACTACCGCCGCCGGCAGACGCTGAAGAACGCCGAGCGCTACATCACGCCGGAACTCAAGGCCTTCGAGGACAAGGCGCTGTCGGCTCAGGAACGCGCGCTGGCCCGTGAAAAGCTGCTCTACGAGCAGATTCTCGACCAGTTGCTGCCGGCCGTCCCGGCTCTGCAAATTATCGCCCGCGCCGTCGCCCAGCTCGACTTGCTGGCCGGCTTTGCCGACACGGCGCTGAAGCGCAACTGGAGCAAACCGGAATTCGTGCCCGAAATCGGGTTGACCGTAACCGGCGGCCGCCATCCGGTGGTCGAGGCCGAAATGGCCAATGGCGCCGAGACCTTCATCGCCAACGACTGCCAGCTCGGAGAAAGCCGCCGCCTGCTGCTGATCACCGGCCCCAACATGGGCGGCAAATCGACCTACATGCGGCAGACGGCGCTTATCGCGCTGCTCGCCCATATCGGCAGCTATGTGCCTGCCGATCGCTGCACGCTCGGCCCGCTCGACCGCATCTTCACCCGCATCGGCGCTTCCGACGACCTCGCGTCTGGACGTTCGACCTTCATGGTCGAGATGACCGAAGCCGCCGCGATCCTCCATCACGCAACGCCGCGGAGCCTGGTTCTGATGGACGAAATCGGGCGCGGCACGTCCACGTTTGATGGCATGGCGCTGGCCTTCGCCATCCTGCGCCACCTGATCGACAAGAACCGTTGCCTGACTCTTTTCGCAACGCATTATTTCGAGATGACCCGGCTAGCGCACGAGTATGGCGAACTGGCCAACGTACATCTCGATGCCGTCGAGCACAATGACCGCATCGTCTTCATGCACGCGGTCGAGGAAGGCCCGGCCAACCAGAGCTACGGGATTCAGGTGGCGGCGCTGGCCGGCATTCCGTCCGCCGTCGTCCGCGCCGCGCGCAAGCAACTGCGCGAATTCGAGCAAAGGGCGATGGTCGACCCGCTGCAACCCGACCTTTTCGCGCAATGCGCGCCCGAACCCGTCACGGCAACACCCGACCCGGCGCTCGAAAGGCTCGCCGCTATCGACCCGGACAGCCTGACCCCGCGCCAGGCGCTCGATGCGCTCTATGAACTGAAACAACTGGTTCGATGAAGCGCTGGCTGTTTGCTGCCTGCCTCTGTTTCCCGGCCTTGTTGCATGGCGATACCTGGCGCTTCGCGCTGATCGGGGACGTACCCTACTCGGACCAAGAACGGCGCGAATTGCCGCGCATGCTGGACGCCATTGCCAACACCAATGTTGCCCTCATCGCCCATGTCGGGGACATCAAGCATGGGCAGGGGCGCTGCGACGACGACGTATTCAATGATCGCCGGCAAGTATTTGAGGCCAGCACGGTACCGTTCGTTTTCGTGCCGGGCGACAACGAATGGAGTGACTGCAATCGCCTGTCGAACGGCGCCTACGATCCTCTGGAAAGACTCGCCAAGCTGCGCGCGCTGTTCTGGCAACGCCCCGATTCGCTGGGTCGCAAGACAATCGCCCTTGAACGCCAGTCGGGAAATTACCCGGAACACTCGCGCTTCCGTCTCGGGCCGGTTCTTTTCGTCACGCTCAACCTGCCAGGACCGGACAACAATTTTGGCTGGCGCGAGACGCCCAGCGCCGAGTTTCAATCGCGCAACCCGTTTGTCCTGCAATGGCTAAAAGAGAGTTTCGCAATTGCCCGCAGGGAGAGTCTGGCCGGCATCGTGCTGCTGTTTCAGGCTGATCCCGGCTTCAAGAATTTTTCACAGGGTCTCGCCCACCGGGGCTTTCGCGAATTCCTCGAAACCTTGCGCCAGGAAACACTGGCTTTCAACGGCCAGGTGGTCGCCGTGCATGGCGATACCCATTTCAGCCGGATCGACCATCCGGCGCGCGACCACAACGGAAAGCCAATAGCCAATCTGACCCGCGTGGAAACCTTCGGCTACCCGCTGATGGGCTGGACACGCGGGATCATTGATACTGATTCGCCGACGCTGTTCCGCTTCGAAACCCACCCCTGGCCACCACCACGGCCCTGACGGAACGCGGTCGGCGCCCCGTCCGGCCGTGTCCGATCAACCCATGTAATTGCCGCCATTGCAGGCGAAATTTGCCCCCGTGGTAAAGCCGGCGCGATCCGAAGCCAGCCAGCTGACTGCCGACGCGATTTCTTCCGGCTCTCCCAGGCGCCTCACCGGAATGCTCGCAACGATCTTTTCCAGCACATCCTCGCGGATCGCCCGGACCATGTCGGTGCCGATATAGCCCGGGGAAATGGTATTCACCGTTACCCCCTTGCTCGCCACTTCCTGGGCCAGCGCCATCGTGAAGCCATGCATGCCGGCCTTGGCTGTCGAGTAGTTGGTTTGGCCAAACTGGCCACGCTGGCCGTTCATCGACGAAATATTGATGATGCGCCCCCAGCCACTGTCCATCATGTTGTCGACAACCTGCTTGGTCACGAAAAAAAGCGAGTTCAGATTGGTATCGATGACTGCCTTCCAGTCCTCGACAGACATTTTCTTGAACACGCCATCCTTGGTGATGCCTGCATTGTTGACCAGTACGGCGATCTCTCCGACCTCGGCCTTGACCTTGTCGAAAGCTGCCTTGGTACTGTCCCAGTCCGCGACATTGCCTTCGGAAGCCATGAAGTCGAAGCCCAGTGCCTTTTGTTCCTGCAGCCACCTGTCCTTGCGCGGCGAGTTCGGGCCGCATCCCGCCACCACGTTGAAGCCGTCCTTGGCCAGTTGCTGGCAGATCGACGTGCCAATCCCGCCCATGCCCCCGGTTACATACGCAACTTTCTTGTTCATCGTCCTCACTCCTCTTTCAGTAATTATTAATTACGATAGCGGTAAAAATAAGCGGCGTTGCTAAAACGCCGCTTATCCACCACTACGCCGTTCAACTATAGCGCACATGAATGAAGGAAATAAACCCGAATGGCGAATTCCGCAGGGTGATTTTCCGGATTCGATCGCGGGGCGAAAAAAAGCCCACCAAGGCGGGCATCAAGATTTCATCCCCAGGCCACAAAGCCTGAAGGGAAGAGAATCAGCGATCAGTGGCAGGTTTCGTCGTCATCGCCACCCGAATGGACATGGCCGTGTTCCAGTTCCTCGGCACTGGCTGCCCGGATCGCCGTCACGGTACAGGTGAAGATCAGCGCCATGCCGGCCAGCGGATGGTTGCCATCGAGCACCACCTTGTCGTTGGCGATATCGGTCACACGGTAAATGACGAAATCGTCTTCTTCACCTTCCTCAGGGCCACCCTCGAACTGCATGCCGACCTGCAATTCCTTGGGAAAATCCTTGCGTGGTTCGACCTGCACCATTTGTGCGTCGTAATCGCCGAAGGCCTCGTCCGGCTGCAGCTTCACATTGACCGACTCACCGATTTTCTTGCCTTGCAGAGCCTCCTCGATCTTCGGGAAGATGTCGTCGTAACCGCCATGCAAATAGACGAGCGGCTCGCGCCCTTCATCGACCACCTCGCCATCGGGATTGGTGACATGGTAATCGAGGGTGATGACCGAGTTTTTGGCGACCTGCGTATTCATGAATTCATTTCCTTGACCAGGCGCAGCACTTCCAGTGCGTGCCCCTTGTAATTGACGTTGTAGAGCGCATGACGAATCACGCCCGACTTGTCGATGATAAACGTGGAGCGCGCGACCCCGAACTTGCGGTGGCCATCCACTTCACGGGCCTGCCAGACGCCATACATCTTGCAGACGACACCTTCCATATCTGACAGCAGTTCCGTGCCGATGCCTTCCTTGTCGCGAAACTCGGCGTGTTTCAGGCATTCGTCGCGACTGATGCCGAACAGGACGCAGTTCTGGCGTCCGAAGTCTTCCTCATGATCCGAAAAATCGGTTGCTTCCTTCGTGCAACCGGGCGTTCCATCCTTGGGGTAGAAAAAAAGCACGACGTGTTTTCTGCCCTTGTACGTTGCCGGACTGACCGTTTCCATGTCCGCATCCGGCAATGAAAAGTCGGGCGCTTGATCACCAAGCTTGAGCAGCATGTAATTCTCCTTGGGCGCTCTGCGGGGTCTTGCCGTAAGCGATTCTAACGGAGGCACATGCTGCTGACTACTGCGGTCGACGCCTTTATTTGCCTAATTTTCCGGGAACTTTTTCGGGAATTTGCACAAACTTTTCGTCCTGCCGAATCATGCCCAGCTCGAACCGCGCACGTTCCTCGATGGCGTCATAACCCTGCTTCAGGTCGCGGACCTCGGCATCGAGGCCGGCATTTCTGATTTCCAGATTGCGCGTCACTTCCTTCTGCTGCTCCAGTTGACGGTCGTAATCCCATACCTTGAGCCAGCCGCCCTTCCCCACCCACAGGGGAAATTGCAGCAAGGCGATCAGTGCGAGAAGGCCGACCGTCAGCCAGCGCATCGCGCGTTAGCGCAGGTTGTAGAAGGTCTCGCGACCGGGGTAGGTGGCGGTATCGCCGAGGTCTTCCTCGATGCGCAGCAACTGGTTGTACTTGGCGATGCGGTCGGAGCGTGACAGCGAACCGGTCTTGATCTGGCCGGCGTTAAGGCCCACGGCAATGTCGGCGATGGTGCTGTCTTCGGTTTCACCGGAGCGATGCGAAATCACGGCGGTGTAACCGGCACGCTTGGCCATTTCGACCGCTGCGAAGGTTTCCGACAACGTGCCGATCTGGTTGATCTTGATCAGGATCGAATTGGCAATGCCCTTCTGGATGCCTTCCTTGAAGATGCGGGTGTTGGTCACGAAAACATCGTCACCGACGATCTGCACCGTCCCGCCGAGGCGGTCGGTCAGCAGCTTCCAGCCGTCCCAGTCGGCTTCGGACATCCCGTCCTCGATCGAGACAATCGGGAACTGGTCGGCCAGGTTGGCCAAGTAGTCGGTAAATTGGGCCGAAGTCAGCTGCAGCCCTTCGCCGGCCAGATGGTATTTGCCGTCCTTGTAGAACTCGGAAGCGGCGCAGTCGAGCGCCAGCAGGACATCCTTGCCCGGCACGTAACCGGCTTTTTCGATCGCCTGCATGATGACCTCGAGCGCTTCGGCGTGGCTGCCGAGGTTCGGCGCGAACCCACCTTCGTCGCCGACGGCTGTCGAGTGGCCATTCTTGTCGAGCAACTTCTTCAACGCGTGGAAAATCTCGGCACCACAGCGCAGTGCTTCGCGGAAACTGGAAGCGCCGACCGGCATGATCATGAATTCCTGGATATCCAGGCTGTTGTTGGCGTGCTCGCCGCCGTTGATGATGTTCATCATTGGCACCGGCATCTGCATCGGGCTCATGCCACCAAAATAACGGTAAAGCGGCATGCCGGATTCCTCGGCAGCCGCCTTGGCCACGGCCATCGAAACGGCAAGCATGGCATTGGCGCCAAGACGGGATTTGTTGTCAGTGCCGTCGAGATCGATCATGGTCTGGTCGATGAAGGCCTGTTCCTGCGCATCGAGGCCGATGATGGCTTCGGAAATCTCGGTATTGACGTTCTCGACTGCCTGCAGCACACCCTTGCCAAGGAAACGGCCGGCGTCGCCGTCGCGCAGTTCGATGGCTTCACGCGAACCGGTGGAAGCACCGGACGGTACGGCGGCGCGGCCCATGATGCCACTTTCCAGAAGCACGTCTGCTTCGACCGTGGGATTGCCCCGGGAATCGAGAATCTCTCGTGCAACAACATCAACGATTGAGCTCATATTAATTCCTTTTTTTCAATGGATTGAAATTACAACTTAAACCAAACTATCAATACCGGATACGACCAGCATGTTCATTTCTGCTGCCTGGTCGCGGACCTTCCGGGCGGCTTGATATTCGGGCGAATGGTAAAACTGCCTGGCTTGTTCGGGCGAATCGAACTCGACGATGACCAGCCTCGGCAACTTGGTCCAACTCCCTTCAAGAATCTCCACCGCGCCACCACGCACCAGGTAGCGCCCACCGTATTGGGCAATTGCCGCCTGCGCCAGCGCCTTGTAGGAATCATAGGCCATCGCATCGTTGAGTTTGGCTTCAGCGATCAGATAGCCCTTGGCGCTCATTTCAGCTCCTCGAAACTACCTGACTTGGTCGCCCTGTCGAGTGCCACCAGCGTCGTCAGCAGGGATTCCATGCGTTCGAGCGGCCAACTGTTCGGCCCGTCCGACCAGGCCATTTCGGGACAGGGATGGGTTTCCATGAACAGCCCCGAGATGCCGGCGGCGACAGCGGCGCGCGCCAGCACCGGAACGAATTCGCGTTGCCCGCCCGAAGTGACTCCCTGCCCGCCCGGCAACTGGACGCTGTGCGTGGCATCGAAAACGACCGGGCAACCGGTTTCGCGCATGATCGCCAGACTACGCATATCGGAGACCAGGTTATTGTAGCCAAACGTGACGCCGCGCTCGCAAACCATCAGATTGTCGGCGCCACCATTCACTTCGCGCGCCTTGTCGACGACGTTTTTCATGTCGCCCGGCGCCAGGAACTGGCCCTTCTTGATATTGACCGGCTTGCCGCAAGCCGCGACTGCATGGATGAAATCGGTCTGGCGGCACAGGAAAGCCGGGGTCTGCAACACATCGACCACTGCCGCCACCTGGGGAACCTCGTCGATGCCATGCACGTCGGTCAGCACCGGCACGCCAACCTGGCGCTGTACCTCGGAGAAGATGCGCAGCCCTTCGTCAAGCCCCAGGCCACGCACTGACTTGCCGGAACTGCGATTGGCCTTGTCGTACGAGGCCTTGAAAATATAAGGAATGCCGAGTCGACCGCAGATGTCTTTCATTGTGCCGGCAACGTCGATGCACAACTGTTCGGATTCGGCGGTACAGGGACCGGCGATCAGGAAGAGTGGCCGATCGAGGCCGGCCTCGAATCCGCAGAGATTCATTTTCCCCTGGCCTGCTGATTGGCCAGCGCCGCCTTTACGAACGACGTGAAGAGCGGGTGGCCCTGACGCGGATTGGAGGTAAATTCCGGGTGAAACTGGACGCCGATGAACCATGGATGCACGTCGGCCGGCAGTTCGACCATCTCGCAGAGGTCGGTTCCCGGCGCCCGTCCGGCGACCCGTAACCCCTTTTCCTCGAGTTGGGCAAGCAGCGTGTTGTTCACCTCGTAACGGTGCCGATGACGTTCGGTAATTTCCGGCGCGCCATAGATTTCACGCGCCAGCGAGCCTTCGGCCAGTTTGCAGATCTGGGCGCCAAGGCGCATGGTGCCGCCAATATCGGAATTCTCGCCGCGTTTCTCGATCTTTCCCGAAGCATCCAGCCACTCGGTGATCAGGCCGATCACCGGATACGGCGTGTCGCGGGCGAATTCGGTGGAATGCGCGCCGGCCATGCCGGCCACGTCGCGGGCGAACTCGACGACGGCAAGCTGCATGCCGAGACAGATGCCGAGGTAAGGCACCTTGTTTTCGCGGGCGTAACGGATGGCGGCGATCTTGCCTTCAGTGCCGCGCCGCCCGAAGCCTCCCGGCACCAGGATCGCGTCAACGTTCTTCAGGACATCGCAGCCATCCTTCTCGATATTCTCGGAATCCAGATATTCGATCGTAACCTTGCTGCGGGTGTGAATTCCGGCGTGCTTAAGGGCCTCGATCAGCGACTTGTAGGACTCTGTCAGGTCGACGTACTTTCCGACAAAAGCGACCCTGACTTCGTGCTCGGGGTTTTCCAGAGCCACGATCAACCTTCTCCAGACCGACAGATCGGCTGCCTTGGCAAGGATGCCGAGCTTGTGGCAGACGATCTCGTCGATCATCTGCTCGTGCAGCATAGCCGGGATCTTGTAGATCGAATCGGCATCCAGACACTCGATGACGGCCTCCGGCATCACGTTACAGAACAGCGCAATCTTGCGCCGCTCCTCGACCGGAATCGAACGGTCGGCACGGCACAGCAGGATGTCCGGCTGGATGCCGATCTGCCGCAGTTCCTTGACCGAATGCTGGGTCGGCTTGGTCTTCAGTTCGCCGGCAGTCGGGATATAGGGCAGCAGCGTCAGGTGCATGTAGCAGACGTTGTTGCGCCCTTCCTCGATGCCCATCTGGCGGATGGCCTCAAGAAACGGCAGCGACTCGATGTCGCCGACCGTGCCACCGACCTCGACGATGGCCACATCGGCACCCTCGGCGCCTGCCTTGATCTTGGTCTTGATCTCGTCGGTGATGTGCGGGATGACCTGGACCGTCTTGCCGAGATACTCGCCGCGCCGTTCCTTCTTGATCACCGTGTCGTACACCTGACCGGTCGTGAAGTTGTTGCGCTTGGCCATTCGCGTGCTGGTGAAGCGCTCGTAATGTCCGAGATCGAGGTCGGTTTCGGCCCCATCTTCGGTCACGAAGACCTCGCCGTGCTGAAAAGGACTCATCGTGCCGGGGTCGACGTTGATGTAAGGGTCGAGCTTGAGGTGGGTAACCTTGATGCCGCGGGATTCAAGAATTGCCCCGAGCGACGCGGCGGCGATGCCTTTGCCCAGAGAGGACACGACACCGCCTGTTACGAATACGAATTTGGTCATGGAAAGACAGGCTGCGGGAAAGCCGAATGATAGCCGAAAAGGGAACATTTCCTCAAATTGGCATCATCTATAATTCGGACTTATTCATTGACCGGTGTTTTCACATGTCCCAATTTTCCTTTGACGTCGCCCTCGAAGAATTTGAAGCCAAGGTCGTCCAGCCGTCGCAGCAGGTGCCTGTGGTCATCGACTTCTGGGCCCCGTGGTGCGGGCCGTGCCAGACGCTGAAGCCGATGCTCGAAAAGCTCGCCGAGGAGTACGCCGGCCGCTTCCTGCTGGCCAAGGTGAATTCCGACGAAAATCCGGAGCTTTCGCAGCATTTCGCCGTGCGCAGCATTCCCTCGGTCAAGGTGATCTATCAGGGGCAACTGGTCAACGAGTTCAACGGCGCGCTGCCCGAAGGCCAGATCCGCGCCTTTCTCGACCGCTTCGCGCTGCCCGATGCCGGCGGCAACCTGCGCGAGGAAGCCGCCGCCCTGATTGCTGCCGGACAACTCGACGAAGCGCTGACCAAACTCTCGGAAGCCAGCCGCGAGAAGCCGGATGATGAAGCGATCCGCCTCGATGCCATCGATGTCCTGATGCAACTGGGCCGCAATGACGAAGCAAGCCAGTTGCTTGCTGCCGAATACACGGAGGAGGCCAACCGCGCCACCGCGCTGCGTGCACGCCTGGCGCTGGCCGCCGGCGCCGCCGACACCGCCGGACTCGAGGCGAAAATCGCCGCCGATCCGCTCGATCATGCCAGCCGCCTCGACCTGGCCCGCGCCTATGCGGCAGAAAGCCGCTTTCGCGAAGCCATGGAAGCGGCGCTCGAGGTCGTCATTCGCGACCGCAGCTTCGATGACGGCGCTGGCCGCGCGGCGCTTCTGCAGCTTTTCGAGGCGCTTGCCGGTAGCGAGCAGCATGACGACCTGGTTCGCGAATACCGCCGCAAGCTCTCGGCGGCGCTGAACTAAGGCACGTCAGGGACAATCGGCCACCGCCTGAACCAAGCCATGACCACGCCCATCTACCGCAGCGCGAGCCTGCGCCGGATCGAAGCTGCAAACGCCGCCGCACCACTGATGCAAAGAGCCGGCGCTACGGCCGCCGCCCTGGCCGCCGAACTGGCTATCCAGCGCGAACGCCCGATCCTCGTTCTGGCCGGCCCTGGCAACAATGGCGGCGATGCGTTCGAGGCCGCCCGCCTGCTGCGCGAGCGTTTCTTTGCGACCTGCGTCGTCTTTGCCGGCGACCCGCAGCGCCTGCCGCCCGATGCGGCGGCTGCATACCGGCGCTTTGCCGAGGCCGGAGGCACCACTGCCGGTGAAATTCCAGGCGACTCCCGCTGGTCACTCATTATCGACGGCCTGTTCGGCATCGGATTGGCCCGGGCGCCCGCCGACGACTACGCGGAATGGATCAGCACCGCCAATGCGCTGGCTGTGCGCGACGCCTGCCCGCTGCTGGCGCTGGACTGCCCGTCCGGCCTCGATGCCGATAGCGGATGCGTCTTCGAACCCTGCATTCGCGCCAGCCACACCATCACCTTCATCGGCGCCAAGCCGGGCCTGTTGACCGCCGACGGTCCGGACCATTGCGGCGAACTGCGCATTGCCGATCTCGACCTGCCAGCCACTCCCGATCTTCCTGTCGACGGACAGCTACTCAGGCGGGCCGACTTCGCCAACTACCTCCAGCGGCGTCCGCTGAACAGCCACAAGGGCAGCTTTGGCAACGCCGGCATTCTCGGCGGCGCACCGACCATGGTCGGTGCCGCTTTCCTCGCCGGGCGGGCGGCGCTCAAACTGGGTGCCGGCCGTGTTTACCTTGGCCTGCTCGATGCCCATCCACCGTCCTGCGATCTGCTGCAACCCGAACTGATGCTGCGCCGCGCGCGAACACTCCTGCAGGCCGACCTGACGGCGCTGGCCTGTGGCCCCGGTCTCGGCAACAGCATCGAAGCGAGCGAATTGCTCGAAACGGCGATCGCCACATCGCTTCCCCTACTGCTCGACGCCGATGCACTGAATCTGGTCGCCAGTGAGGGCAACCTGCAAGTGGCGCTGGCCAGCCGCGAAGCGCCGGCGATCCTGACCCCGCATCCCGCCGAAGCCGCGCGCCTGCTCGCGTCGACCACCGCCGAGATTCAGGCCGATCGGCTCGCGGCGGCGCTGGAAATCGCCGGGCACTACCATTGCCATGTCGCGCTGAAAGGCTGCGGCACGGTGATTGTTACGGTCGACGGCCGCTGGTGGATCAATTCCACCGGTAATCCCGGCATGGCCAGCGCCGGCATGGGCGACGTACTGAGCGGCCTGATCGTCGCCCTGCTCGCCCAGGGCTGGCCGGTCGATGTCGCCCTGCTCGCCGGCGTCCATCTGCACGGCGCCGCCGCAGACCGGCTGGTTGCCGACGGCGTCGGGCCGGTCGGCCTGACCGCCGGCGAGGTTATCGATGCCGCACGCCGGTTGTTCAATGAATGGACTGCCGGCACAGTCAACCACCCTGTTTCCTGATCAAACTCCCTATGTCCATCGACTTCGATTACCCGCTCGCCGGCGAGATTGCCCGCAACGTGGATGCCGCGCTCAGCGAGGACATCGGTGCCGGCGACCTGACGGCCAGCCTCATTCCTGCAGAGCGTGTTGCCCGTGCTACGGTCATCTCGCGCGAAGCCGGCGTGCTTTGCGGCCGCGACTGGTTCGACCGTTGCATCAAGACGCTCGACCCGGACGCCACGATCACCTGGAATGCCGCCGACTGCGAGCGAATCGTGCCCGACCAGGTCCTTTGCGAGGTACGCGCCAATGCCCGCGCCCTGCTCTCGGCCGAACGCAGCGCACTGAATTTCCTGCAACTGCTGTCGGCAGTCGCCAGCAAGGCCCGCCTCTACGCCGATGCGATTGCCGGCACCGGGGCGCACCCCAAGGGTACTTCCTGCGGGGCGCAGGTCGTCGATACGCGCAAAACGCTTCCGGGACTGCGCATCGCCCAGAAATACGCAGTGCGCTGCGGCGGCGGCGGCAATCACCGACTGGCGCTGTGGGATGCCATCCTGATCAAGGAAAACCATATCCATGCAGCCGGCGGCATCGCCGAAGCCCTGGCTGCAGCACAGGTGGTCGCCGGACAGGCTGCCGGGCGCTGCAAGTTCATCCAGATCGAGGTCGAGTCGCTGGCCGAACTGCGTGCTGCCCTTGATGCCGGGGCGACGATGATCCTGCTCGACAATTTCATGCCGGCCATGCTGCGCGAAGCAGTGGCGATCAATGCCGGGCGCGCGGTACTCGAGGCATCGGGCAATGTTTCGCTTGAAACGATACGCGGAATCGCCGAAACCGGTGTCGACCGCATTTCGGTGGGCGCCCTGACCAAGGACGTCAAAGCGCTCGACCTGTCGATGCGCTTTGTCGACAACTGAACAGGCTAGCCGTTGCCGGGTTTTTTGGTCATAATCGCCAGCAATCGGCAGAAAACAACGAATTCCCAAGGGAGACCAAATGCTGTTTGCTCTGTTTTATGTGGCTGCAATTCTGATTCTCGTCATGCATTTCACGGGTTTTCTCGCCCGGCACAACATCGAATGGCTGGTTCTGGTACTCGCCGTTGCCGTCTTTCCGGCGGTCATCTACCTGTAGCCGGCTTGCGCGCAACCAGGTCGATCAGGGCGGAATGTCCGCTGTGCGCATTGCCCTCGTCGATCAGACCTTCGTGGGCCCTTAGCAGCACGATCTCCCACCCTGAAAACAATTCGTGCAACAGCGCTTCGGTATAGAGGTTTTCCACGGCTGACGGACCGCCGGTTCGATATTCCAGCTGTTTCGGCGTATAGCCCTGCAGGAACAGCAAACCCCCGGGCTTGACCGCCTGCTGCATGCCGGCAATCTGACGTTGCCGCTCGGCCGGCCCTGCGAACTGGATGAAGATGCCGACGACGGCATCGAACGCCGCCTGCGGCCAATCCCACTTGAAAATATCGGTCCGGATGAAGTCGACCGCAACGTTCCTTCCGCGCGCCAGTTTTGCCGCCTTTTCCAGCGCCACCTGCGAAATCTCGGTCGCCGTGACGGCGCAGCCCTGCTCGGCCAGCCAGACTGAATTCCGCCCCTCGCCATCGGCCACCGACAGCACGCTCATGCCGGCGCCAAAGAATTCGATCTGTGATGCGAGGAATTTGTTGGGCGTCGTGCCGAACAGATAGTCGTCGCCCGCGTCGCGATAGCGGGCAGACCAGAAAGCTTCGTGATCGAAACTCACACGCGCTCGACGATGTACTGCTTGATGGCGGCCACATCCGGCGCCATGACATCCACCCGTTGCGGCAGGTCCTCGATGCCTTTCAGGTCGGCCGGACGCACCGGCTCGCTGCCCAGTGCCTCGCGGATGGTTTCCTCGAACTTGGCCGGCTGTGCGGTTTCCAGCACGATCATCGGGATGTTCGGCAGGCGATGTTCCAGCGCCACCTTCAGTCCATCAGCGGTATGGGTGTCGAGCATCACGTTATAGCGGCCCTGGGCGAAGCGGATGGTCTTGATGCGGTCGAGGTGCGTGCTCTTGCCTGAAACGAAGCCAAATTTCGGCAGGTTTTTCCAGTGGACCGTGGCAGAGAGGTCGAACGCCTGGCCCTTGTTGACCTTGCTCCATAAGTCTGCCACCACCGCCGGGTCGCGCCCGACCAGATCGAAAACGAAGCGTTCGAAGTTGGACGCCTTGGAAATATCCATCGACGGGCTCGAGGTGATGCTGGTCTGGGCGGCGGTGCGCGGACGATAGACGCCAGTCCGGAAGAACTCGTCGAGAACGTCGTTTTCGTTGGTGGCGAGCACCAGGCGGGCGATCGGCAGACCCATCTGGCGGGCGATGTGGCCGGCGCAGATGTTGCCGAAATTGCCCGATGGCACGCTGAAAGCAACCTGCTCGTCATTCGATCGGGTCGCCAGAAAATAGCCCTGGAAGTAATAGACGATCTGCGCCGCAACCCGCGCCCAGTTGATCGAATTTACCGCGCCGATCTTGTACCTGGCCTTAAACCCGGCGTCGTTGGAGACTGCCTTCACAATGTCCTGCGCGTCGTCGAACATGCCGGTGACGGCGATATTGAAAATGTTCGCATCCTGCAGCGAATACATCTGGGCGCGCTGGAAGGCGCTCATCTTGCCTTCCGGCGACAGCATGAACACCTTGACGTTATGCTTGCCGCGCATCGCGTATTCGGCAGCCGAGCCAGTGTCACCTGAGGTGGCACCGAGGATGTTGATCGATTCACCCCGCTTGTCGAGCACGTACTCGAACAGATTGCCGAGCAACTGCATGGCCATGTCCTTGAAGGCCAGCGTCGGGCCGTTGGACAGTTCCTGCGTGTACAGGCCATCTTCCAGCCTGGTCAGCGGCGTGATCTGCGTCGCGTCACCGCCGTTGCGGGTGTGGCAATACACTTGCGCCGTATAGGTCCTGGCGACCAGCGCCTTCAGGTCGGCAGCCGGAATGTCGGTGATGAATTTGGACAGGATTTCGTAGGCCAGGTCGGCATACGACAGCTTGCGCCAGGCATCGAGTTCGGCGCCACTGATTTGCGGGTAGCTTTCCGGCAGGTAAAGGCCGCCATCCGGCGCCAGGCCACCGAGCAGGATGTCGCAGAAAGCCTGGGGTGCGGCATGACCGCGAGTCGAGATATAGCGCATGGCGAAGCCCTGAAAAGCGAAAGAAGAAGATTTTACCGCGTTGAAGGTGACACGCGCACAGCTTGCGCCAGCGCACTGGCGAACAACAGCAATCCACCCGCCAGTAGCACGCCGGCAAGAAAATCGAAATCGCCGAGCAGCGCCAGCGCCGCAGCAAGAAACAGCACTGTTCGCCAGCCACCGGTAGCGGCCAGTTTCTGGCGCATGATCTGGCGCGCCGGAATACTTGGCCCCGGCCAGCGCCACACGGGCAGAAGCTGGCTGAGCGCCCCTGTCACCAACGGCAACAGGAAGCCGGCGCCCCAGGCAAGCAGGGTCGAGCGCCCGGACATCAATGCCGCGCCATGCGCGAGTCCGGCGGCCAGCGCGATCAATAAACCGAGCGTGGCACCTAGCAGTGATGCCGCGACACCGTCGACCAGCATGGCGCGTAATCCGAAACGCCTGACCCACTGGCCGGCCAGGCCGATCGTCGCGACCAGCATCAGCGCGGCACCCGGCGCGGCAAACGGCCAGATCACTGCGGTACCCGTAGCGATGACCAGTGCCCCGCCAACCGCCAACCAGAGCCGACGGCGCAACCAGCTGGCTGCTTCCGGATCGGGCTTGCCGAGCGCTGTCGGCAACAGCACGGGCAGCGTGCCGAGCGCCGCCAGCCCGACCAGTCCCAGCGTGTTCAAATGCAAGTGGAAGAGGCGCAGCGGGTTCCAATACTGCGGCCACAGCGCCGTCAGCAGCACTGCCATCAGGGCCAGCATCAGGCAACCGAGCGCCGCGCCGTACCAGCGCCAGCCGGGATGCGGCGACCCGAGCGTGGCGCGCGCGCGGCCGGCGATCCAGTTGAGCAAAATTGCCGCCAATAGCAGGTCGACCGCAGCGGCCGGGTAAAGCGCCCAATAGGGCAGCAAACCCTGCATGGCGGCGACAACGACCAGGCCGGCCAGCTGGGCCGCGCCAGGCAGGCGGGAAATCCAGCGCCCGGGATCACCGGTGCGCGTCAGGACCGGGACAAAATGGCTCATCGCCGCAAAAATCAGCGGCACGATGCCGACAGCGAACGCCAGGTGGGCCACCGCCAGTTGCGAACCCACCCCGCTCAGCACCAGAACAGCGCTGCCCAGCAAGGCAAGGAGGGTCAGGCTCGCGGTATGAATCAATCAGCTGACAATGGCAAAATCGATCACGATGGCGCCCGGCTCGCGTTGCTTGTACTCGATGTCCAGGCGATCGCCATAGCGTTGCTGCAGTTGGGCCAGCAGCGGCAGCGGATCGTGGTCGTTGCAGAAGCGCATGGTTTCACCCGGCATCAGCGCATCCAGCGCGCCAAAAATGGCGGCGTGGCGGAAACGCTTGGCGATACCGCGCGCATCGAAGGAATAAAGTGCTTCCGGGGTGGTGTGGTTGCAGGCATGAATGGTTTGCATTGTCGTTCCTTGAAGAGATGATCTGGAACACCTGATTCTGCCGATCAGGAAAATTTTTTCCTTGATGCATCTCGGCAAGCCCCCACTACAAAGGGGGGCTTATCTCCGACAACCCGCTCCGTCAGAAGTCGCTTACTGTAGTTCTTCGAGACGGATACGCTTGACCTTCCCCTTCTGCGCGCTCAGGCCTTCAATCTTCGCGATCGCGGCGTCGGCTGCGCTTTCCTTGCAGACGTGGGTCAGGATGATGATGTCGGTCTCGCCCTCGCCCTCTTCCGGTTCGCGCTGCAGCATGGCATCGATCGAGATGCCCTGATCGGCCAGGATGCGGGTCACGTCGGCGAGTACGCCGGTCCTGTCCTCGACGCGCAGGCGCAGGTAATTGCCGGTCTCGACTTCGCTCATCGGCAGGATCGGCAGGCTGGACATGGAGTCCGGCTGGAAGGCCAGATGCGGCACACGGTGTTCCGGGTCGGCAGTCGCCAGGCGCGTCACATCGACGATATCGGCGATTACGGCAGAGGCTGTCGGCTCGGCGCCGGCACCCTTTCCATAATAGAGCGTGGTACCGACGGCGTCGCCCTTGACCACGACAGCATTCATCGCGCCTTCGACATTGGCCAGCAGGCGCTTGGCCGGGATCAGCGTCGGATGGACGCGCAACTCGACGCCGTTACTGCGGCGCTTGGCGATGCCGAGCAGCTTGATGCGATAACCGAGTTGCTCGGCGTACCTGATGTCCGATGCTTCGAGCTTGGTGATGCCTTCAATGTAGGCCTTGTCGAACTGGACCGGAATGCCGAAGGCGATGGACGCAATCAGCGTCGCCTTGTGCGCCGCATCGACACCTTCGATGTCGAAGGTCGGATCGGCTTCGGCATAGCCCAGACGCTGCGCCTCCTTGAGTACCTCGTCAAAAGACAGGCCCTTGTCACGCATCTCGGAAAGAATGAAGTTGGTCGTGCCGTTGATAATGCCTGCGGCCCACTCGATCTGGTTGGCACTCAGGCCCTCGCGCAGCGCCTTGATGATGGGAATACCGCCGGCGACGGCCGCCTCGAAGGCGACCATGACGCCCTTGTTCTGGGCTGCGGTGAAGATTTCCGTGCCATGCACGGCGAGCAGGGCCTTGTTGGCGGTCACCACATGCTTGCCCGCGGCGATCGCCTGCATGACAACTTCCTTGGCGACGCCATAGCCACCGATCAGTTCGACGATGATGTCGATTTCCGGGTCGTTGGCCAGCGCGAACGCGTCATCCGTGATGCGCGCCTCCCCGGCGGTAACCTGCCTGGCCAATTCGACATTCTTGTCGGCCACCGCAGTGATGCGAATCGGCCGTCCGGCACGGCGCGTAATTTCTTCGGCGTTGCGCTTGAGAACGGTCCAGGTGCCACCGCCGACGGTGCCGATGCCGATGAGGCCAACATTGATAGGTTTCATGTTCAGAATATGCTCAGGTTGAATGACGTTTACGATAGTTTTCAAGAAATCGGGCGATGCGGCCGATGGCTTCCTTCAGATCATCTTCGTGCGGCAGAAAAACCAGCCGGAAGTGGTCAGGATGCGGCCAGTTGAATCCTGACCCCTGGACCAGCAATACTTTCTCTTCCTGCAGCAACTCGGAAATGAAAGCCTGGTCGTTCTTGATCGGATAGATCTTGGGGTCGAGGCGCGGAAACATGTACAGGGTGGCCTTCGGCTTGACGCAGGTCACACCGGGAATGGCGGTGATCAACTCGTAGGCGACATCGCGCTGGCGCCGCATGCGGCCGCCTTCGTTGACCAGATCGTCGATGCTCTGGTAACCGCCGAGCGCCGTCTGAATGCCATGCTGGCCGGGCGCGTTGGCACACAGGCGCATCGACGCCAGCATTTCGAGGCCCTCGATGTAATCCTTGGCGTGGCGCTTGTCGCCGGAAACCACCAGCCAGCCAGCACGGTAGCCGCAGGAGCGGTAATTCTTCGAGAGGCCGTTGAACGTGATGGTCAGCACATCGTCCGAAAGCGAAGCAATCGCCGTGTGCGTCGCCCCATCGAAGAGCACCTTGTCATAAACCTCGTCGGAATAGATGATCAGGTGGTGATGGCGGGCGATTTCGATGATTTCCTTGAGCAATTCGTCGGGATAAAGCGCACCGGTCGGATTGTTCGGGTTGATGATGACGATAGCCCGTGTTTTCGGCGTAATCTTGGCGCGGATATCGTCGAGATCCGGATACCAGCCATTGTCCTCGTCACACAGATAATGCCTTGGCGTGCCGCCGGAAAGGCTGATCGCCGCCGTCCACAACGGATAGTCCGGCGCCGGCACGAGAACCTCGTCGCCGCTATCGAGCAAGGCATTCATCGCCATGACGATCAGTTCCGAAACGCCGTTGCCGACGAAAATATCCTCCAGCGTCACACCCTTGATGCCCTTCTGCTGGGTGTAATGCATGATCGCCTTGCGCGCCGCAAAAATTCCCTTCGAATCGGTATAGCCGGCCGCACTCGGCAGGTTGCGGATGATGTCCTGCTGGATTTCCTCGGGCGAGTCGAAGCCGAACGCCGCCAGGTTGCCGATGTTCAGCTTGATGATCTTGTGACCCTCTTCCTCCATCTGCTTGGCCTTCTGCAGCA
Organism: uncultured beta proteobacterium; assembly: GCA_963741765.1. Taxonomy (GTDB): domain Bacteria; phylum Pseudomonadota; class Gammaproteobacteria; order Burkholderiales; family Rhodocyclaceae; genus Azonexus. The sequence continues at coordinate 1,919 of CAVUJN010000010.1, read as the reverse complement.
CGGGGCCGCGGATGTCATAGCAGACATTGGCGAGTTTTGCGGATTTCTTGACTTGTTTCATGACAGCGATCCGTCCTGGCGGGAAATTCGTTCGCGGCTCGCCAGAGCACCCGACCGGTGCGGCGTTCGCCAAAATGTATAATCCTACTTTATCGCATGGTGCACCGCAATTTCGCGAGCGCTTTCGGGCACGAATCCAAGTGAAACTTCACCTTTCCAATTACGCCGGACTCAACCTGTTCACCGCTTATGGCGACGACTATGTTGCGGTCAACCACGAAAAACACGAAAAAAACCTGATCGTGCTGCCGACGTCGATCATTTCCATGTGGTCCGCCGCGACACCGACGACGCTGGCCGGGGCCGACATGCAGAAGCTTCTGGAACTGGGCAGCGAAATTATCCTGCTCGGCACCGGCAGACGGCAGCGTTTCCCGCCCGGCGCCCTGATGCGGCCTTTCGCACCGGCCGGAATCGGGCTGGAAATCATGGACCTGAAAGCGGCCTGCCGAACCTACAACATTCTCGTTGCCGAGGGTCGAAAGGTCGCGGCCGCCCTGCTCTTCGACTGATCATTTGCGCCCGTAGGTATCTTCGAAACGGACGATATCGTCCTCGCCAAGATAGCTGCCGGATTGCACCTCGATCATTTCGAGCGTGACCATCCCGGGATTCTCCAGGCGGTGCCGGACGCCCAGCGGGATATAGGTCGACTGGTTTTCGGCGACCAGAAACACCTCGTCTCCGCGCGTCACCTTGGCCGTGCCGCTGACGACGACCCAGTGCTCGGCCCGGTGATGGTGCATCTGCAATGAAAGCGCCGCACCCGGCTTGACGCCGATGCGCTTGACCTGAAAACGCTCCCCCGCGTCGACACCGTCGTACCACCCCCACGGCCGATAGACCTTGCGATGCCACTGGGCGACACTGCGTTTGTCGGCTTTCAGCCGGTTAACAATTTTCTTGACGTCCTGCGTCGCATCATGATGCGCAACCAGGACCGCGTCGTCGGTTTCGACAACCACCAGATTATTGAGGCCAACGCAGGCGACCAGCCGACTCTCCGAAACGACCAGCATGTCGCGGCAGGATTCGAGCAGGACATCGCCCCGCGTCGCGTTGCCGTCCGCGCACTTGGGCAGAACCTTCCATAGCGCATCCCAGGCGCCGACATCCGACCAGCCCGCCGCAAGCGGAAGCACGGCACTTTCCGGCAAACCGGCCTGCTGGCTCGTCAGTCGTTCCATTACCGCATAGTCGATGGAGTCGGCGGGACACCTCTCGAAGGACGAGCGGTCGATCCGCACAAAATCGCCATCCTTATCGCCACCGGCAAGTGCCGCCTTGCATGCGGAAAGAATATCCGGCCGGCAGATTTCCAGCGCCGCCAGCCAAGTCGCCGCCTGCATCACGAAAATCCCGCTGTTCCAGAGAAATTCGCCTGAATCGAGATAAGCCTGAGCGGTTTCGCGATCCGGCTTTTCGACAAAACGTGCTAACTGGTAGCCTTCCGATCCGTCACCCAGTGGCGAGCCTTGCTGGATATAGCCGTAGCCGGTTTCCGGGCAATCCGGCGTTATGCCGAACGTAACGGCCATTCCTTCAGCCGCTAGCCTGGCCGCCCGGACGACGGATTCGCGGAAACTGTCGCCGTGCGCGATCACGTGATCGGCTGGCATGACGATCAACACCGGATCCGCATTGCCGCGGGTCGCCCACAAGGCCGCTAACGTCAGCGCCGGCGCGGTATTACGTCCGAACGGCTCGAGAACGACCGTGGCCCGCTTGCCGAGCAGGCGAGTCTGTTCTGCAACGACGAAGCGATGCTCTTCATTGCAGACCACCAGCGGTTCCAGCAACCCATGGATTCCTTCAAGGCGCGAGATGGTTTCCTGCAGCATCGACAGGTCACCGACAAG
>CAVUJN010000009.1:0-19734 GCA_963741765.1 uncultured beta proteobacterium | reverse complement strand
GCAAGGGCAAGTGCGACTGGTGTTGTGCGGTGGAACAGCCAGCAGCATGCCGCCGTTCCACGATACTTTGTACTCCAGTTGCCGGCGAAACTCGCTCCAGCCTTGATCGAGAATTGAACGATTCAGGCCGGACTTCTGCTTCACCATTTTGCCGTGCTGTTCGCTGTTGCCCTTGGACGATTTGGACATATTCCGCACCTGCAAATCCTCTATACAGACGAGCGCGTGGTTTTGGCTGATCGTTGTTGAAGTTTTGTGCAGGTAATCTTTTCGAGCATTGGCGATGTTGCTGTGAACCTTCTGGACGCGGGCTTTCGCCTTTTTCCAGTTGCTGCTGAACTTGACCTTGCGACTCATGCGGCGTTGATACTTGGCAAGGCGCTGCTGATGCTTCTTGAAGCTGTTGAGTGGTGCGATGAAATTGCCGTCGCTCATGGTGGCGAAACGAGCGATACCGACATCGATGCCGATAGCCGTGGTCGACGTGGGCAATGGTTGCTCGATCTCGCGCTCGGTCTGGATCGAGACGAGCCATTTACCGCCCGTGCTCGATACCGTGATGTTCTTGGCTGTGCCGAGCATGTTCCGGCTGTTGCGGTAGCGAACCCAACCCAACTTGGGCAAATAAATCCGGCTGTTCGCTTCGTCGATTTTGAACTGCCTGGCGTCCGGGTAACGGAAGCTGTCGCCCATGCCCTTCTTCTTGAAGCGCGGGAAGTCGGCGCGACCAGCAAAGAAGTTCTTGTAAGCCCGCTCCAGGTCTTTCAGTGCGTGCTGGAGAGGATGAACAGGTGCCTGCGCGAGCCAGGCTGTCTCTGTGCTGTTGCGCCATGCGGTCAGCCGTTTGGCCATCGCCACGTAGCCAATGAACTTGTGGCCGGCTTCGTGATTCGCCTTCTGCAAAGCTAGCGCCTTGTTAAACACGAAGCGGCATGAGCCAGCGAAGCGTCGCATGTCACGCTGCTGCTGGCCATCGGGGCGCAGTTCAAATTTGAAGGCTTGAAGACGTTTCATTGCTGGACGAATATACAGTCCGCAAAAGCCGAAAGCAACGACAGCTAAGCTGTCCGCGCTATCCTCCCTCGTCCTGAAGGACAAGGTTTGTCGCGCACTTGATCAATTTTTAATAATAGGACAAAACATGAAACGTGGTATCGCAACGCGAGGCCGGGTCGCCAGGATGGTTTCCGGCGCTGAAGGGATCGAGATCAAGGCAACCATTCCCGAGGCCCAGATCGACAAGGCGCTGGTGCGCTTCAATCTCAACGCCGACAACGACCAGGATCGCTTCATCTACTTCTTCGACACGCCGGCACTGGATTTGCTGACGGGTGGCATCGTCGCGCGCGCCAGGCGCATCATCGGCGGCGAGCACGACAGCACGGTCAAGGCACGCCCCGTCATCCCCGAGGCAGTTTCGGCGGACTGGAAAAAATACCGCGGCTTCAAGATCGAGGCGGATGCCAGCGAAAAAGGCGTGGTCAAGTCCGCCTCGCTGACGATGCCTGTAGACAAGGGGTTGATCAAGGCCGTAATCGCCGGCGAGAAAGCAATCCCCAAGTTGTTCAAGAAAGAGCAGGAAGCGTTCATTGCGGAGATGGTCAAGGGCAAGATCGATTACTCGGCCGTCGCGATTCTGGGGCCATTGCATGCCCAGCGCTGGAAACTTTACGACTCCGGCTGCCCGTGGCGAATCACGGTCGAACTCTGGCGGCGCGAGGATGGCGCAAGGCTGATGGAGGCTTCGATCAAGGCGTCGGTCGAGCAGGCGGCGCTCGCCATCGGCGGATTCATGGCCTTTTTGGCCGAGATGGGCGCTGAACGGGATACGGAACAGCAGACCAAGACGCGTTGGGCGCTCGAATACTACGCGGCGAAGATTGGCGGCAAGAAAGGCTGACTGGCGAAATCGACTATTTCCAAGGGGTCGTGAATTCAGTCACGGCACCTGTCGGCGGCCGGGGGCATCATGGCTACACACCAGAAAAAAGGACCTAAACCATGCCCACCAGCCCCAATATGCAAAGTCGTCAACGCGAGAACTCAGCCGTCGCGAGCGGCTCGCGTCTGGACGATGCCAAGATCGGCAATTTTGACCTGCGCGATGCACTGGCGGCGACTGTCGTGCGCGAACTTTCCTTCAAAGAATTTCGTGCCGCACTTGAAAGATCCAGCAAGCGTCAGACCTGAGCCAGGCCGCGAAGCCTACCGGCGAGCCTGATGCCAAGCAAGGCAACGATCCCGCCGGCCATGCCGAACAGCATGTCAAGCATCAGCGATACCAGCCAATCCAGCATTCCAGCCGCCGCGGCGGCCTCACCGATGGCGTGATGAACCGGCGGGATGCCGTGGGTCAGGATGCCGCCACCGACCATGAACATCGCCGCCGTACCGATCACCGTCAGCGCCTTCATCAGCTTCGGCGCTGCCAGCAGCAGACCCCTGCCGATTGCCCGCGCTAGCGCGCCAGGCTTGTCCAGCAAATAAGCGCCGAGGTCGTCCATCTTGACGATGCCGGCGACGATGCCGTAGACGCCGACCGTCATGATCAGACCGATCCCGCTCAAGACGGCGACCTGCGTCCCAAAGGGCTTGTCGGCCACGGTACCCAGCGCGATGACGATGATTTCGGCGGACAGCACGAAGTCGGTGCGGATCGCCCCTTTGATCTTGTCTGCCTCGAACTCCTCCAGGTCGACGGTTTCGTCGGCGACTGCCGCCAGTTCCTCGGCGTGATGCGCTTCGTCTTCGGCGGTGCTGTGCAACCATTTGTGGGCAAGCTTTTCCACCCCCTCAAAACAGAGATAGAGGCCACCGGCCATCAGCAAGGGCGTGATTGCCCACGGCATGAAGGCGCTGATAGCCAGCGCCGCCGGCACCAGGATCACCTTGTTCTTCAGCGACCCGAGCGCCACGGCCCAGACCACCGGCAACTCCCGCTCGGCGCGCACACCGGAAACCTGTTGCGCATTCAGCGCGAGGTCGTCACCGAGAACCCCGGCGGTCTTCTTGGCCGCGACCTTGGTCATCACGGCAACGTCATCGAGAATCGATGCGATATCGTCAAGCAGTGCAAGCAGGCTGGCTCCGGCCATGGTGAATTCCCATAAACGATGAAGTGACAGGCGCCGCCCGTTAAGCAATCTGGATTGCACGGCCGGCTCGCCAAGAATAACGTAATTGCCGCGCATCGCGAGCGGTGAGGAGAATCCGTAATTTCCGAGAGCGTTTATTCCATCGCGCGGTCAAACAATTGCATTTATGGAATCCCGGAACGGGTATAGTAATTTGCCCGCAACGAAATGCTTCAAAGATATCCACTCGTCACGAATACTATGGAGGTCACCATGAAAGCATTACAACTTTCCAAACGCCGCGTACTTCTTGGCGGCATGCTGTGCGTAACTCTGGCTGCTTGCAATAACATGCAGATGGGATCCCCCGAGGCAAAGACGACTGCCACCGGCTCGGCGGCGGGCAGCAATGTCGAGAACGCGAACTCGCAACTTGAAAAATGTTCAGCGACGATGGGCACAGTGGCCATCGTCGAAGATACGCATGCCTCTTGGTATGGCATTCTTACCGGGCAGTTGCGCCTCGGTTCGACGGTGCCGGTACTCAAGCTGTTGGTACAGCAATCGAACTGCTTCGTCGTCGTCGAACGCGGCCGCGCCATGGGCAACGTCATGGGTGAGCGCGCACTGGAACAGTCCGGCGAGATGCGCAAGGGTTCCAATTTTGGCAAGGGCCAGATGGTCGCAGCCGATTACTCGATGAGCCCCTCCATCACCTTCAGCAACCAGAATGCGGGTGGTGCCGGTGCAGCGTTGGGGGGTCGCCTTGGCTCGCTTGGTGCCCTGCTGGGCGGCAGCATGAATGTCAAGGAAGCCAGCACGATGCTGACCCTGATCGACAATCGTTCCAGTGTGCAACTGGCGGCAGCCGAGGGCAGTGCCCGCAACATGGATTTCGGCGCCATCGGCGGCCTGCTCGGCTCAGCGGCCGGCGGCGTCGCTGGCGGCTATTCGAATACCGCTGAAGGCAAGGTCATTGTCGCCGCCTTTACCGACTCCTACAATAATCTGGTGCGCGCCGTGCGCAACTACAAGGCACAGGAAGTCCAGGGCGGTCTCGGCACCGGCGGCCAACTTGGTGTCCAGGGCGGGTTGACACCGGCCAGCAAGAAGATCAATAGCAAGTAGCCCTCTCGTTGTTCCAACGCCTTGCGAATGGGTTGGCTTTGCCGACCCATTTTCAATGATCGCAGCCGACAGGCGGTATGGCTACCCCGGCACAGGCTGTTGCGGTCGACCGCGATTTTTGCCCGATTTTCATGCCGCACCCTGGCCTGCATGCTGGAATCCTGATGCGATGACGCTCAAAACCCGCCTGACGGCCTGCTTCCTGCTGCTGTGCGCGGCCGCCAGCGCCACCGCCCAGCCCTTGCCCAGACTGGCGGCAAACACCCATGACGTAACGGTTTCCGGCATTTCTTCCGGCGGCTACATGGCGGTTCAGTTCCAGATCGCCTATTCCGGCATCGTGCGCGGTGCAGGCATCGTCGCTGGTGGGCCGTATTACTGCGCCCAAGGCTCGGTTCGCCGGGCGCTGGCCAACTGCATGACGCCTTCCGGCGCCGATATGCCGCCGACGCCCGACGAGACGCTGAAGACCGTCAGACAATTGGCCGAGGCGGGGCGCATCGATCCGCTCAAGAACATTAATGATGACCGCGTCTTGCTGTTGGCCGGCGGCAACGACAAGACTGTCACGCCACCGGTGATGAACGCGCTGGACGCCTTCTACCGCGCCACACTGCCCGCCGACGCCATCAGCTTTCTTAAGGTGCCGGACGCCGGGCACGCCATGCTGTCGGTCGCTGATCCACAGGCAAATGCCTGCTCGACAACCGAATCGCCATTTATCAACCGTTGCGGGGACATCGACGCCGCCGGCAAGTTGCTGGCTCATCTGCTCGGCCCACTGCAGCCGCCCACGGCCTCTCCTGCGGGCAAAATAATCGCCTTCGACCAGCGCCCCTTCATAGCCGGTCGGGCGATTGATGCCAGTCTCGCCAACGAAGGCTACGCTTTCGTGCCGGCCAGTTGCCGCAATGGCGGCTGCCGCGTTCATGTCGCGTTTCACGGTTGCCTACAGAACGCCGATGCAATCGGCCGCCGCTTTATAGACGGTGCAGGCTACAATGAGTGGGCCGCCAGTAACCGCATTGTCGTGCTCTATCCACAAACCGTGCGGCGTTACGGTCTTGCCTTCGGCTCATACCGCTGGCTGCTTAATCCGAAAGGCTGCTGGGACTGGTGGGGCTATACCGGCGCGAACTATCACACCCGCGATGGCGTTCAGATGCGCGCTGTGCGCGCAATGATCGAAACCTTGGGAAATCTGACACAAACGGTACAATCGGCTCCGCCATCGACGTCCGGCACCAGCAACCGCTGATGATTGCGGTCAACGCCTAACTCAGCCCAAATTTCAAAGCGCATGTCCGAATATTCCGCTTCCTCCATCCGTGTCCTGAAAGACCTTGAACCCGTCAAGGAGCGACCGGGCATGTACACCCGGACTTCCTGCCCGACACATATCGTGCAGGAAGTCATCGACAACGCCGCAGACGAGGCGCTGGCCGGCTTCGCCAAAAGGATTTCGGTGGCGATCCGGGCTGGTGGCACCATTGAGGTTTCCGACAATGGCCGCGGCATTCCGGTCGAGATCCACCCGGAAGAAGGCCGGCCGGCGGTCGAACTGGTTTTCTGCAAGTTGCACGCGGGCGGCAAGTTCAACAAAACCGAATCGGGCAACGCCTACCGCTTTTCGGGCGGCCTGCATGGCGTCGGCGTCTCGGTGACCAATGCGCTGTCGACGCGGCTGGAGGTCGAAATCAAGCGCGGTGGCGGCGTGTATCGCATCGCCTTCGGCGCCGGTTTCGTCACCGAGCCGCTGGCCCGAATCGGCGACTGCGGTCAGCGCAATACCGGCACCACCGTCCGAATCTCGCCGGATCCGAAATACTTCGATTCGCCCAAGGTCAATCTGGCCCAACTTGAGCATCTGCTGCGCTCGAAGGCCGTGCTGATGCCGAACGTTACGGTTGACCTCGAAATCGACGGTGAAATGCCGAAAAGCTGGTGCTACCGGAACGGCATGGCCGATTACCTGAACGAAATGATGGCTGGTACGCCGGTGGCGCCGATTTTCGTCGGCGAGAAATATGTTGACTCGCCGAACGGTTTCGCAGTCGGCGAAGGCGCGACCTGGGCGCTGGCCTGGTTCGAGGAAGGCGGCGGCAAGCCGGAAAGCTACGTCAACCTGATCCCGACGCTCGACGGCGGGACCCACGAAGCCGGGCTGAAGTCCGGCGTTTTCGAGGCAGTCAAGACCTTCGCCGAACACCACGCCATTCTGCCGGCCAAGGTCAAGCTGGCCCAGGAAGACGTCTGCGGCCGCATGACCTACCTGCTCTCGGCCAAGGTGCTCGACCCGCAATTTCAGGGACAGACCAAGGAAAAACTGACCAGCCGCGACGCCTACAAGCTGGTTTCGCAGATGGTACGCGACCCCTTCGAACTGTGGCTGAACAGCCATGCCGAATACGGCAGGAAGATCGCCGATCTGGCGGTCAAGGCGGCGCAGAACCGGATGAAATCGACGCAGAAGGTCGAGAAGAAAAAATCTTCGGGCATCGCTACCCTGCCCGGCAAACTGACTGACTGCGAATCCGAAGACCTCAGCCGCAACGAAGTTTTCCTGGTCGAGGGCGACTCGGCCGGCGGCTCGGCCAAACAGGGGCGCGACAAGGAAACCCAGGCCGTCCTGCCCTTGCGCGGCAAGGTGCTGAACACCTGGGAAGTCGACCGCGACCAGTTGTTCAAGAACAACGAAGTACATGACATTTCCGTTGCCATCGGCGTCGATCCGCACGGCATCGAGCAGATCGACACGGTCGATGTGACCGGCCTGCGCTACGGCCGCATCATCGTCATGTCCGACGCCGACGTTGACGGTTCGCACATCCAGGTACTGCTGTTTACCCTATTCCTGAAGCACTTCCCGGCGCTGGTCGAGCGCGGCCACATCCACGTCGCCCAGCCGCCGCTGTTCCGTGTCGATGTCGAGGCGCGCGGTCACACGCGCAAGGTCTATTGCCTCGACGAGGCCGAAAAGGAACAGACGCTGGTCAAACTGCGCGACGAAGGCATTTCGGAAAACAAGGTCACCGTTTCCCGCTTCAAGGGCCTTGGAGAAATGAATCCGGACCAGCTCTGGGAAACCACCCTCTGCCCCGATACCCGCCGGCTGGTTCCTTTCCAGGCCAGCCGCGACACCATCGCCGAAATGAAAAAGACCTTCACCTTGCTGATGGGCAAAGGCGAAGCTGCCGGCCGCCGGGCCTGGATGGAGAAGGACGGCGGGCTGGTCGAAGCGGATGTCTGAGCGCATTTTCAGCCGCCGGCGCGTGTTGACCGCAACATTTGCCACACTGCTCGCAGCTTGCTCCTATCTGCCCGGCAAGGCACCGGACGTGCCGCCAGCAGCCATAGTCGCTCCGCCGCCCAAACCGAAGATCGGCCTCGCCCTGGGTGGTGGCGCAGCACGCGGCTTTGCCCATATCGGCGTGATCAAGATGCTGGAGTCACAGGGCATCGTTCCCGATTTTGTTGTCGGCACCAGCGCCGGCGCGGTGGTCGGGGCGCTCTACGCAGGTGGGAATGATGCCTATGCAATGCAAAAAATTGGCCAGAAACTCGACGAAACGATCTTTGCCGACTGGACGCTGGGTGGACGCGGATTTCTCAAAGGCGAGGCGCTGCAAGCCTTCGTCAATCAGCAATTGCAGAACCGTCCGCTGGAGAAGCTGCAAAAGCCTTTCGCAACGGTGACCACCGATCTCAAGACCGGTGAACGGGTCGTCCTGCGGACCGGGGATACCGGCCTCGCCGTGCGCGCCTCGGCGGCCGTGCCCGGCATCTTCCAGCCGGCGCAGATTCGTGGCCGCACCTACGTGGACGGCGGCCTGACCAGCCCGGTGCCAGTCCGCGCTGCCCGCGAAATGGGCGCCGATTTCGTGATCGCCGTGGATATTTCCGACCGCCCCGAAGGGCAGCCGGTCAACAGCCTCACCGCCATCATGTGGCAGACCATCACCATCATGGGCGGCGTGATTGGCAAGACCGAACTGCTCGAAGCGGACATTGTCATTCGCCCGAACCTGCCCTACGTCAAATCCTGGGATTTCACCGCCCGCAATGACGCCATTCTGGAAGGAGAGCGCGCAACGCAAGCTGCGTTGCCGTCCATCCGGCAAAAGCTGGGCCGCTGATTCGCGCCGCCCGAATTCCGCTGCAAGGCATCCGATGAACACCGCGCCGCGCGTCCTCTCGCTGATTCCGCCGATGACGCAGCTCAACACGCCCTACCCGTCTACGGCCTACCTGACCGGGTTCCTGCGTTCGCGCGGCATCCCGGCGGTGCAGGATGACATTGCGCTCAAGCTGGTGCTCGAACTGTTCTCGCCGGCCGGCCTGCAGGCCATCCACGACAAGGTCAATGCCATTCCGGAACGCAAGCGCAGCGCATCGCTGCACTGTTTTGCCGAACACTTCGACCGCTACCTCGCCACCGTCACCCCGGCCGTCGCCTTCCTGCAAGGTCGCGACCCGTCGATCGGCCACCGCATCTGCGGCCGCCGGTTCCTGCCCGAGGGGCCGCGCTTTGCGGCGCTCGACAACTACATCGACGACGAAGGCGGCGATCCGCTGGCCTGGGCGTTTGGCGCCCTCGGAATCCAGGACCGGGCGCGGCACTTCGCCACGCTTTACCTCGACGACCTCGCCGACGTGCTGCGCGATGCGGTCGATCCGCGCTTCGAGTTCGTTCGCTACGCCGAATCGCTGGCGCGCAGCCAGCCAACCTTCGAACCGCTGGCGCGCGCGCTGGTTGCACCGCCGACGCTGGTCGACAGCACACTGGAAAAACTGACGATTTCCGCCGTCGACCGCGCCCTGAAAGAAGTCCCCTTGGGGGACGACGGTCCGCAAATCGTGCTGCTCTCGGTGCCCTTCCCCGGCTCGGTCTATGCCGCCTTCCGCATGGCCCAGGCAATCAGGGCGCACAACCCGTCCATCGTCACCGTGCTGGGCGGCGGCTGGGTCAATACCGAGTTGCGCGAACTGAAGGAGCCCCGCGTCTTCGATTATTTCGACTACGTCATGCTCGACGACGGCGAACGGCCGCTGCTGGCGCTGTTCGACTATCTGAATGGTAATCGTCCGCGCCTCAACCTGGTCCGCACCTTCACCCGCGTCAACGGCAAGGTACGTTATTTCAACCATAGCCAGCCGGGAGAAAGTCGGGACGTGCCCTTCACCGAAGTCGGCACTCCCACCTGGGACGGCTTGCCGCTTGACCGTTACCTGTCGCTGCTCGACATGCTCAACCCCATGCACCGGCTGTGGTCGGACGGGCGCTGGAACAAGCTGACCGTCGCCCACGGCTGTTACTGGAAGAAATGCAGCTTCTGCGATGTCAGCCTCGACTACATTGGCCGCTACGACGGTGCGCCCGCCGCGCTGCTGGTCGACCGCATCGAAAGCATCATCGAAGAAACTGGCCAGACCGGCTTTCACTTCGTCGACGAAGCCGCGCCGCCGAAAGCCCTCAAATCACTGGCCGACGAATTGCAAAAGCGCAACCGGGCGATTTCCTGGTGGGGCAACATCCGCTTCGAAAAATCCTTCACCCCGGAGCTCTGCAACCAGCTCGCCGACAGCGGCTGCATCGCCGTTTCCGGCGGCCTGGAAGTTGCCTCCGACCGCCTGCTGACGCTGATGAAAAAAGGCGTCTCGGTCGATCAGGTCGCCCGCGTCACCCGCGCCTTCAGCGAGGCCGGCATACTCGTCCACGCCTATCTGATGTACGGCTTCCCGACACAAACCGTGCAGGACACGGTCGATGCGCTGGAATACGTCCGCCAGCTATTCGCTGAAGGCTGCATCCAGTCCGGCTTCTTCCACCGCTTCGCGTGCACCGTCCACTCGCCGGTCGGCCTCAACCCGGCCGAATACGCCATCCAGCTCAAGCCGTTGCCGCCGATCAGCTTCGCCACCAACGACGTCGAATTCATCGACCCCACCGGCGTCGACCACGACAGCCTCGGTGTGGCGCTGAACAAGGCGCTCTACAACTACATGCACGGCATCGGGCTGGATGAGGATGTGCGGAGTTGGTTCAACGATGCCATGCCCCGGCATCACGCGCCAAAACCAAGAGTGGGACGACATTTCATTGCAAAGGCGCTGTCCGGCAAGTAACATCCATTTGGTATGTTTTTGCGGGAAGCTCCTTGAAACTCGACTACGCAACCCTTGATGCCCTGCGCGTGCATCATCCCGCCTGGCGTTTGCTACGCTCCGAACACGCCCCGCTGGTCGCCAGTTTTCTGCAACGGACTTTCATTGTGCCCAATGTGCGCCTGTTACCGGCAGCCGATCTGGGCGAGGCGCTGGAAGATGAATTATTTGCTTTACGCGAACGACTGGGAAGCGATGCGTTTCCCAAATCGGCCCATGAGTATCTGAACGACTGGGCAAATCCGGATAAGGGTTGGCTACGCAAGTTTTATCGACAAGGCTCCGACGAAGTGCATTTCGACCTGACGCCAGCCACGGAAAAAGCCATCGCTTGGCTGGGGACGCTCACCGAGCGCAGTTTCGTCGGCACCGAATCGCGTTTATTGACGCTGTTCGATCTGCTCAAACAGATGAGCGAGGGCAGCCAAACCGATCCGGCGCGGCGCATCGCCGAATTGCAGGCGCGGCGGGATGAAATCGATGCGGAAATCGCTCGCGTCATGGGCGGCGAAGTGCCGGTTTTGGATGACAGCGCCTTGCGTGACCGATTTCAGCAATTCCAGCAAATCGCCCGTGAATTGCTCGGCGATTTCCGTGAGGTCGAACACAATTTTCGCCTGCTCGACCGCCGTGTGCGCGAACGGATTGCCTTGTGGGAAGGTAGCAAGGGCGAATTGCTGGCCGACATCATGGGCGAGCGCGATGCGATTGCCGATTCCGACCAGGGCCGCAGCTTTCGCGCCTTCTGGGATTTTCTGATGTCCAGCCAGCGGCAGGAAGAATTGTCGGAACGTCTCGAAGAAGTGCTGGCGCTGCCCGCCGTGCGCGAGCTGAAGCCCGACAGCCGCACGCGCCGAGTGCATTACGACTGGCTGGAGGCCGGCGAACACACACAACGCACCGTCGCCCAACTTTCGCAGCAACTACGCCGTTTTCTCGACGATCAGGCCTGGCTGGAAAACCGCCGCATTATGGATATTCTGCGTGGCATTGAAGGCAAAGCCATCGCCTTGCGCGGTCAACTGCCGACTTCAGGCCAATTCATGCAGATTGCCGACACGGCAGCGGATATTGAATTGCCCATGGAAAGGCCGCTATACACGCCACGCCATAAGCCAAAAATTACCGATCTGGCCTTGGATTTTGACGATCTGGACATTGATGCCAGCGCCCTTTACGGGCAAATCGTCGTCGACAAGGCGGCATTGGCACACAACATTCGCCACGCCCTGCAAGACCGTTCGCAAATCACGCTACAGGAAATTTGCGAGCGTTATCCATTGGCGCACGGTCTGGCGGAGCTCGTTGCCTATTTGCAACTGGGCAACGAGCAATTCAAGGCGGTGATAGATGAAGGCACATCTGAATTGATTACCTGGGTGCATGAGTCGAATAGCGGAACGAAAGAAAGCGCGGCCATCACCCGTCGCGCCCGACTGCCGCGTGTGATTTTTGTAAGGTAAGCCATGACCGAACCCAATACCGAAACTTTCCCCGAGCAAGGCAACGAACTTTCCGTTCTCGTTATCGGCCTGCTTAAAGGCGTGCTCTATCTGGAGAACGATTCGGCCTTGTGGAATGCGTTGATTCAGTTACAGGCGCGGGTGCGCGATCACATTGCCGTGCTCGGGCTGGAATTGGTGCTCGATGAAGCCGAGGGTTACGCTTTTCTGCGCGCCCGGCCGACGCTGGAAGACGGGGATGTTTCTCAGGCGAGCAAGTTGCCACGTCTGGTTGCGCGCCGCCCCCTGTCTTTCCCGGTCAGCCTCTTGCTGGCCCTCCTGCGCAAAAAACTGGCGGAATTCGATGCCGGTGGCGATGCGACACGCCTGATTTTGTCACGCGAAGAAATCGTCGAATTAGTCCGCGTTTTTCTGCCGGACAGCAGTAACGAGGCCAAACTGATCGATCAGATTGAAACGCACATCAACAAAATTGTGGAATTGGGCTTTCTGCGACGTTTGAAACCGCCTGCTGCGGTCAACGGCGAAAAAGGCACGAATTTTGAAGTGCGGCGGATATTGAAAGCCTTTATCGATGCGCAATGGCTGTCAGATTTCGATGGCCGACTCGCCGCTTACCAAGCGCAACTGAGCGGTGGTACCGACGACTGTGAAGCAGAAGAAAGTAGCAGCAATGCGTAATCAGGACTCCGCCCCGCAAACCCTCGGTTTCGACTTCATCGCCGACGACACGCTGTCCGGCTTCCGCCTGCACCGGCTGGAAGTGCTCAATTGGGGCACTTTCGACAAGCGTGTGTGGACAATGCAGTTGGACGGCAAGAATGCCCTGCTCACTGGCGACATCGGCTCTGGCAAGTCGACGCTGGTCGATGCCGTGACCACGCTGCTCGTCCCGGCCCAGCGCATTGCCTACAACAAGGCGGCGGGTGCCGATGCGCGGGAACGCTCGCTACGTTCCTACGTGCTCGGCCATTACAAATCCGAACGCAATGAAATCACCGGCGCCTCGAAGCCGGTCAGCCTGCGCGACGCCAACAGCTATTCGGTCATCCTCGGTATTTTTCACAATGCCGGTTACGACCAGACAGTAACGCTGGCCCAAGTATTCTGGCTTAAGGATGCGCAAGGGCAACCAGCGCGCTTCTTCGTCGGCGCTGAACGCGAGTTGAACATCGCGGCCGATTTCGCGAATTTTGGCACCGACATCACGCAACTCAAGAAACGCCTGCGGGCTGGCGGCTGCACCATCGAAGACAGCTTCCCGCCTTATGGCGCCTGGTTTCGCCGCCGCTTCGGCATCGACAACGAGCAGGCGCTGGAATTGTTTCACCAGACGGTATCGATGAAATCGGTCGGCAATCTGACCGATTTTGTGCGCAGCCACATGCTGGAGCCGTTCGATGTCGCGCCACGCATCGCGGCGCTGATCGGCCATTTCGACGATCTGAGCCGCGCCCACGCCGCCGTTTTGCGTGCCAAGCGGCAGGTTGAGTTGTTGCAACCGCTGGTTGGCGATGCCGCGCGGCACGCCGATTTGACCGGAAAAATCGACGAACTGCGCCAATGCCGTGAATGGTTGCGTCCGTATTTCGCCAGCCTGAAACGTGGCCTGCTCGACAAACGGCTGGGTAAACTCGCCGAGGAATGGGAAAAACTTAGCGCCCAGATCAAGCGTCTGGAAATTTTGCGCGAGTCCCAACAAAACGAAGTCCAGGAACTGAAACAGGCAGTCGCCAACAATGGCGGGGATCGTCTTGCCCAACTCGCCAGCCAAATCCACCAGCAAACGCAAGAACGCGACAGACGCCGGGAGAAATCGCGGCAGTACGAAGAGCTGACGCAAACGCTCGGCGAAACGCCCGCCTCTGACGAATCTGCTTTCCTTGCCCAGCGCAAGCGGCTCGCGCTGCAACGTGACGACACGCGCCAGCACGAGACCGATCTGCAAAACAAGCTCACCGAGCACAGCGTCAGCTTCGCCGAGGACAAAAGGAAGCACGACGCGCTGAGCGCCGAAATCCGCAGCCTGAAAGCGCGGCGCAGCAATATTCCGGCGGATCAGATCGCCTTGCGCGCCACCCTGTGCGCCGCCCTGAAACTCGACGAAGACGATCTGCCTTTTGCCGGTGAGTTGATCCAGGTTCGCGAGGAAGAGCGCGACTGGGAAGGCGCCGCCGAACGCTTGTTGCGTGGTTTCGGTTTGTCCTTGCTGGTGCCGGATGCGCATTACGCCGCCGTCGCCGATTGGGTGGATCGCACGCACTTGCGCGGTCGACTGGTTTATTACCGTATCAATGCCAATCGCCAGACCGGGCGCAACAAGGAGCTACCGGAACTGCATCGCGATTCATTGGCGCGCAAGCTATCGATCAAGCCGGAAAGCACCTGCTACGACTGGCTGGAACGCGAACTGGCGCACCGTTTTGACGTTGCCTGCTGTGCTACAGCGGAGCAGTTCCGCCGCGAAACCCGCGCCATCACGCGCGCCGGCCAGATCAAGGCGCCTGGCGAGCGGCACGAAAAGGACGATCGTCACCGATTGGACGATCGTAGCCGTTACGTGCTGGGCTGGAGCAATACGGCCAAGATCGCCGCACTGGAAGGACAAGCGCAGCGGCTGGAAAAACAGATGGGCGACATCGCTAACTTGATTGGCCAGTTGCAAAAGGATCGCAACACGCTGGCCGCTCAACTGGTTGCGCTGGCCAAGCTGGAGGTCTTCAGCGATTTTGCCGAAATTGACTGGTCGACCGCAACTGCCGAAATTGCCCGGCTGGAGGATGAAAAACGTCAAATCGAGTCGGCGTCTGATTTGCTGCAGCAATTGAGCGAAAACCTGAAAACAGCGCAGGTCGTGCTGCAACGCAGCGAGGCAGAGATCAAGGAAAAAACCAGCGAAAGGGGCGGTGTTGAGGCCAAACAAGAAGCCGCCCAGGAATTGGCGCGGCAGGCCGATGAAACCATTGCCAAGCTGCTACCTGAGGAATTGGCCAAGGCTGTTCAAGCGCTGGAACCGATCCGGACGGAAGCCTTGGGCGAGCAGCAATTGAGCGTTGAGTCCTGCGACAACCGCGAACAGGATGTGCGCGGCTGGCTGCAAACCCGACTCGATGGCGAAGATCGCAAGCTGCGAAATCTGGCGGAAAAAATCATCAAGGCAATGTCTTTCTTCAAGGACGAATTCAAGCTGGAAACCGCCGAAATCGACGCCAGTCTCGCCGCTGCTTTTGAATACGAAAAGCTGCTGCAAAAGCTCAACGCCGACGACCTGCCAAAATACGAAGCGCGTTTCAAGGAACTGCTCAACGTCAATACCATCAACGAAATCGCCAATTTCCACGCGCAGCTGTCGCGCGAGCGGGAGGACATCAGGGAACGCATTGCCCTGATCAATCAGTCGCTGACGCAGATCGACTACAACCCCGGCCGCTTCATCGTGCTGGAATCGCAGCCGACGCCGGATGCCGACATTCGCGACTTCCAGAGCGAACTGCGCGCCTGCACCGAAAACTCGTTTACCGATTCGCAAGATGCGCAATATTCCGAAGCCAAGTTCATCCAGGTCAAAAATATCATCGACCGTTTCCGGGGTCGCGACGGGCAATCTGAAATGGATAAACGGTGGACCGCAAAAGTCACCGATGTCCGCCACTGGTTCATCTTCGGCGCCAGCGAGCGTTACCGGGAAGACGGTGCCGAGCATGAGCATTACTCCGACTCCGGCGGCAAATCCGGCGGGCAAAAGGAAAAGCTGGCCTACACCATTCTCGCCGCCAGTTTGGCTTACCAGTTCGGGCTCGAATGGGGCGCGGTGCGCTCGCGCTCCTTCCGCTTTGTCGTGATCGACGAAGCCTTCGGGCGCGGTTCCGACGAATCTGCGCAATACGGCTTGAAGCTGTTTGCCCAACTCAATCTGCAACTGCTCATCGTCACCCCCCTGCAAAAAATCCACATCATTGAGCCACACGTCGCCAGTGTTGGCTTCGTGCATAACGAAAACGGCAGTGACTCGAAATTGCGCAATCTGTCGATAGAGGAATATCGGGAAGAGAAAGCGCGCGCAGGAAGCAAGCCATGAACCCGCAGCAAGATGCCCTGTTGGGCGATATCAAAGTCCTGATTGAACAAGCGCGCCATACTGCCGCCCGTTCCATCAACACCTTGCAAGTGCGCGTTAATTTTGAGATAAGCCGGCGCATTGTTGAAGAAGAACAACGCGGTGCAAATCGGGCAAAGTATGGCACCCAATTAGCTGAAGAATTGACCACGGCGTTTGGCACGGGGTTTTCCCATCGAAACCTGGATTACATGCGTAAGTTTTTTCTAACTTACCGTGATCGCTTTGCCCCAATTTCGCAGAAACCTTCTGCGAAATTGGGAGAACCCAAGATAGAGCAGAAGGCATAGCAGCACCCCCTTACCCAAACCCGAAATCCGAAATCCGAAGAACGATGCAACCGTCAAAATGGACCGCCCCACATGATCTTCGTCAGCAGGTTTTGCGTAGCTGGGAAAAGGGTGAGCTGCTTGGCAATCCGAGTTTCCCAAAACGCCTGACGCTAAAAACGCCAACTGCCAAGGAGTTGCGCGACCACTTTGACGCAGTTCGCATCTGGAGCCAGTTGCTGCGCGACTTGCCGCACATTCGCCTGGAAATGCGCGATTTCCGGCATCATGTTTTTGGTCAAAACGCGCTCCCTGACAAGGTCTGGATCGACGATGCGGCGAGCGCCATCGCGCTGATCGGCAAACAGAAAGAAGCACACATTTTTGGGCAAATTTGCACGTCGACCGCAACACAGCAACCGAAACTACTCCCCTGGTTGAACAAGCGACCGTTACGCGCCCTTGAACTCGCGGACATCTGGGAAAAACTGCTCATCGTCATCGATTGGCTACAAGCCCATCCTCGGCCCGGCATTTATCTCCGGCAAATGGATATTCCTGGCATTCATACCAAATTTGTCGAAGCCAATCGCGGCGTACTGAGTGAAATGCTCGACCTTATCTTGCCGCCAGAAGCGATCGACAACACGGCCACTGGCACCAGTCAGTTCAACCGGCGCTACGGTTTTCTCGACAAGCCGGAGCGCATTCGTCTGCGCTGGCTCGACCCCGCTTGCGCTCCCCTGCCCGCACTGGCCGGCAGTGATCTGACGCTGGATGCAGCCTCCTTCGGCCACTTGAATCCAGCGGTCAAGCGCGTTTTTATTACCGAAAACGAAATCAACTTCCTGGCCTTCCCGCCAGTGGAAAACTCGCTGCTGATTTTTGGGGCGGGCTATGGCTTTTCAGTGCTCACTCAAGCCACTTGGCTAGACGATTGCCAAATTTACTATTGGGGCGACATCGACACGCATGGCTTCGCCATCCTCGACGAACTGCGCAGCCACTTTTCGCATGTGCAATCCTTGTTGATGGATCGGCAAACCCTACTCGCCAACCGTTCTTTGTGGGGCGAAGAGGGATCTCCACTGAGTCGTGACCTATCCCGGCTAACAGCCGATGAACAAGCGCTCTACAGCGATCTGCGCAGTCAGCTTTTTGGGGGAAACCTGCGTCTAGAACAGGAGCGGATCGCTTTTCATCTTGTGAAAAACGCGCTGGATTCGCTTGGCCGATGAGACGCGGCAGACAAGCTTTCACGTTGTAGGCGCACAGCGCCAAGGCGTCCCTATCGCTTATTCAATCGCCGCACAATCTCGCCAAACAGCGGTCGGGCATTGACGTTTTCCTGCGCGCAATCGGCCTGCAGATCGCCGAGCATTTTCAGTATTTTTTGATCGTCGACCGCAACAGGGCAGCGTTCCAGCAATTCTTCCAGCAAGCAGGAAAAGGCTCGCACTTCGATGCGCTGCAAAGCCTCGGCCGTTGCCCGGTCTTCGGCGGCAACGAAGGATGCGGCGCCAAAATCGCCGAGCAAGGCTTGTCCATCCGCCCCATGCAGGATGTTGTGCGCGTAGAGGTCGCCATGCATGATGCCCTGCGTGTGCAGGTGTTCCGCCGCCGAGGCGATGCCGAGCGTGATGCCGATTGCCGTCTTCAGATCGAAAGTCGCCTCTGCCGGATAGACATCGCGGGTACACGAATCGAAGCTCGGCGGCGCGGCCAGGTTGCGGAAGCTGTCATCAATCAGCGCCATGACCAGCCCGTGCGCGTCGTCGGGATGCGCTTCCAGCTTGCCGAGCACCGGGATCAAATGCGGATGCGCACCGGCCGTCATGCAGGCGTGCATTTCGTTGAGCGGCAAGCCATCGCTGGTCAGCGCGCCCTTGAACAGCTTGAGCGCCACCGGCTGCGCACCCGTTTCCGCGCGCCATTCGGCGAGGTGAATGACGCCGGAAGCGCCCTCGCCCAGTGGATGGCTGACCTGCAAATCGTCCCAGTGAATCAGCGAAACGTCGGCCGGACGATTGGCGTCGGCACAAAATGGATTGCCGGCAAAGGCCAGCCACGAGAGCCTCGGCAGCGATAGCAGCCAGTTGGGCAAGGCCGAAAGCCGGTTAGCGGAAATCCGCAGTAACTCCAGCCGCGTGCAGTTGGCCATTTCCGGCGGCAGCGACTGCAAGCGGTTGCCGGCCAGCATCAGCTTTTGCAGGCGGGTACAACGACCGATTTCCGGCGGCAGTTCGGCAATTTGGTTATCGGTCAGAATCAGCCAGCGCAGCCTGGGCGGCAAGGCCACGGCCGGCACCGTCTCGATCCGGTTGGCCTTGAAGCCGACCATTTCGAGCGCCGCGCATTGCCCGATCACCGCCGGCAATTCAGTGAACGGATTATTGGAACAAAACAGGATGCGCAGCTTGCCCAAACGCGGCAGATCGTCGGGCAGCGAAGTCAGCGCGTTGCCCGAGAGGTCCAGAATCTCCAGCCTTTCGGCCAGATTGAAAATCTCACGCGGAAACTCGGTCAGTCCGCAGGCCAGTTTCAGCCGGCGGCTCCCCGCCAGCTTCCCGGCATGCAGGTCTTCAAGGGTGTTCAGTGGCATTCGGGTCGTTCCGGTGCTTGGCGCGTCGGGCAGGCGTGATAAGGTGCGGCAGGATAACAAAAGTTGGTGACACATGACCTGGGAGAAGGCTGCCAGCCCATCCATGACTGACCGCGGCATGCGCGTCGCGCTGATTTTCGCCCTCGCCGCCGAGCGCCTGACCGCTTTTTACGAGCATGCGCAATGGATGACCGAAGCCCAGGGCGCCAGCCTCGCCGCCGACTGGCTGGCGCGCTCGAAAAACAAGCTGCCGCTCAACGAACGCCGCCAACTCTCCGCCCTCAGCGACCAGCTCGCCCGCCAGATCGCGGCAACGCTGTCGCGCGAAGCCGGGATGTACACTGCCCACGAAATGATGGAATCGCTCGACCCCAACCATCACTCCGAAATCGCCGAGTCGCTGATGGCGGAATGCGAGCGGCTGCTGGACAGCATGTCTTTGCCGCCAACTCCGGCATCCCGTTGATTGAGCTGCGCCAGCTTGCCCGGTTGCGGTTGACCCTGAAATTCGGCCATTTTTGTCGCAGAATATCTTCTTCGCTTCCCCGACCGCGCGAGGCCCCATGACCGATCACGACGATTTCGCCAGCAAGCTGCTCCGCAACCGCCTGAGCCGCCGCCAGGTGCTCGCCCTGTTCGGGGCGGCGGCCCTTTCCGGCTGCGCCACGTCGCCGATCGGCGGCGGTTCGATCCTGGTCGGCATGTCTGAAGACGAAGAAAAGGACGTGGACCGGAAGGTGGCGCCCGAGCAGTTTTCGCAGGATCTGGGCGCGGTACAGGATGCGCAGCTCAACGGCTATCTGTCCGAGGTCGGCCACCGGCTGGATGCCAGGACGCATCGGCCGCAGATGCCTTATTCGTACCGCGTGCTCAACGCCAATTATGTCAATGCCTACACTTTTCCCGGCGGCGCGAT
>CAVUJN010000008.1:0-21014 GCA_963741765.1 uncultured beta proteobacterium | reverse complement strand
CTGCTTGATCGCCGGATCGAGATGGGTCAGGTCGACAGCGAAGCGCTGGCCGATGATCGCCATGACGCGTGCCTCGATCACGCTGAATTCAGGAAACAGGTATTTCAGCGGTTTCACCATGTCGCCCAGATAGGCTTCCGCCGCATCGTGCAGCAGTGCCTGGAACTGCAGTCTTGGCGGCACCAGCGACAGGACCATCAGGCTGTGCTGGGCAACGGAGTAGAAGGCGCTGGTCTGGCCGTTGAAGCGACATTGATAGGCGAGGCCATGGGCGATGTCCTCGATCGCCACGTCGTCGATATGCGGGCGGGTCAGGAAGAAGCGGTTACCGAGAAAGGTCGAAACGTAGGGCGAATTCATTGTGAATTGTTCAGGAAGCATTGGCCCGTGCCCGCAATACCTTGATCTGGAACAGCGTATTGCGCTCGTCCTCTTCGAGCGCGGCACGGATGTGATGCTCGGTGGCGTGGTAGCGGGGAATGATATTGTACTTGAGGGCATTGACCCGCTTCTGCGTCTTGCGGCTGGCCGCCAGCAAACGCCACAGGGCGTTTTCCGCCTCGCCAAGGCGGGCGAGGGTAATCGTCAGGCCTTGCAGGCGCATGCGCGCTTCGTCAAAGCTGACATCGGTGCCCATCAGCCCGACCGCCTGCAGTGGCAGCGGGGTGGCGGAAATGCTCGGATATTCGACGCCGACGCTGGAGCGGGCAACGATCTTCAGGGCGACTGCCGGCTTCAGGCCCACCGTCGCCTGGCGCAGTTTCTGCCCGCCCATGCGCATCTGGACGATGCCGAGCCAGTGGTACGCGTCGGTCAACTCCTTTTCGGTCTGGGAGCGCAGTTCGCGGTACTGCGCCAGTCGTTCGTAGACGACCCGGGTCAGCAGATCCCGCTTTTTTTCCAGCATCTGCTGGCCTTGTTCAAGAAAGCGCGCCTCGCGGGTGACCTGCAGCAGCGAATTCTTGGTCGGCGGAACGGAGAGGCGCTTTTTCATGTTCAGGCAGCCGCTTCCGGCGAATAGTTTTCTGAAGGCTTGTGGTATTTCGTCAGTTCTTCCTCGGATACCCGGATCAGCGTGGCAGCCGGCAGCATGGAGAGCAGGTCCCAGGCGAGGTTCAGGGTTTCGGAAATGCTGCGGTCTTCGTTCTCGCCCTGCCCGATGAAGCGCTGCTCGAAGGCTTCGGCGAACTTCAGGTAGCGCCGGTCGCCGTCCCCCAGCTCCTCGGCGCCAATGATGGCGGCCAGGCCGCGCACTTCGAGCGCCTTGGCGTAACTGGCGAACAGTTGGCTGGCCACATGCGGGTGGTCCTCACGCGTGAAATTCTTGCCGATCCCGTCCTTCATCAGGCGCGACAGGGATGGCAGCACCGTAACCGGAGGATAGATGTTCTGGTTGAAGAGCTCGCGCCCGAGCACGATCTGGCCTTCGGTGATGTAGCCCGTGAGGTCGGGAATCGGGTGCGTGATGTCGTCGGAAGGCATCGACAGCACGGGTATCATCGTGATCGATCCGGGGCGGTTCCTGATCCGCCCGGCGCGCTCGTAGATTTCCGCCAGGTCCGAATAGAGATAGCCCGGGTAGCCCTTGCGCGCGGGCACGTCACCGCGCAGCACGGCGACTTCGCGCAGCGCCTCGGCATAGGCGGTCATGTCGGTCATGACGACCAGTACGTGATAGTCGAGGTCGAAAGCGAGATATTCGGCGGCGGTAAGCGCTGCGCGCGGGGTGAGCAGGCGCTCGATGACCGGTTCGTCGGCGAGGTTCAGGAAGATGACGACTTTGCTCAGGACGCCACTCTCCTCGAAGCTTTCCTGAAAAAATCGGGCATCGGCATTCGAGGCACCGAAGGCGGCGAAGACGACGACGAATTCGGACGATTGGTCGCCCAGCAACTTGGCCTGACGGACGATTTGCGCCGCTACCCGGTTATGCGGCAAGCCGCCGCCGGAAAAAATGGGCAGTTTCTGGCCGCGGGTCAGGGAGTTCATGCCGTCGATGGCGGAAATGCCGGTCTGGATGAATTCGCGCGGGTAGGCGCGGGCCGCCGGGTTGAGCGGCTCGCCATTCACGTCGCGACGGTCGGCGGAAATGATCGGCGGTCGTCCGTCGCGCGGCAGTCCGGCGCCATTGAACATGCGGCCCAGGATGTCGCGCGAAACGGGGAGCTTGAAGGGTTCTTCGAGGAAGCGCACCCAGGTGCGTTCCAGATCCAGTTCGTCGGTGCCTTCGAAAACCTCGACCAGCACCGCATCGTCGGCCGAACGGATGACCAGGCCGGAACGCAGGCGTCCGGTGTGGTCGCGCAACTGCACGCGGGAGCCGGCGGCCACGCCGGGCACGCCGCCCATGACGACAAGTCCACCCTGAGCCGAGGTCGCGGTGCGGAATTCGATGTTTTTCATGATTGATCAGCCTTGGTTTGCCTGAGCCTCGATCAGGAGGGATTCGGTGCCTGCTCGTAATCCAGCGCGACATTTTCGAATTCCGTTTGAATCCGGTCGGTCTTTGCTTTCAGTGCGGCGAGGTCGTCCGAACCATGCTGGCTCTTCCAGCGCCGTGCCTGTGCCAGCAGGGGCATCTGGATCAGGCGCCGGGCCGGAACGCCGAGCTTTACCAGCTTCATGCCCTGATCGTAGATTTCGATCAGTGCGGCGAGCAGGGCGAACTGCTTTTCAGGGGAGGCAAAGCTGTCGGTTTCATCGGTCGCCGACTGCTGTAACAGGCCTTCCTTGACCAGTATGGAGGCTTCGAGCGTCCAGCGCTGCTCGCTCGACAGCGCCTCGACGCCAACCAGATTGACGATGCGCTGCAGTTCTTCCGATGACGCGAGCAGGTCGAGGGCCTGGCTGCGTGTCGCTGCCCAGTCCGGATCGACGTTTTCGGCCCACCAGCGGGCAGCCGAAGGCACATAGCCGGAAAAGCTCTCCAGCCAGTCAACCGCCGGGTAGTGGCGGGCGTCGGCCAGTTCCTTCGAGAGCGCCCAGAAAGTTTGAACGATCTCCTTGGTATGGCTGGTCACCGGCTCGGAAAAGTCACCGCCCGGGGGCGATACCGCGCCGATCAGGGTCACCGAACCATGCTCCCCGGAGAGCGTTTCGACCCGCCCGGCACGTTCATAGAACGCCGCAAGGCGTGAGCCGAGATAGGCCGGATAACCTTCTTCGACCGGCATCTGTCCAAGACGTCCGGCGACTTCGCGCAGCGCCTCGGCCCAGCGACTGGTCGAGTCGGCAACCAGTACCACGTCATAGCCCTGGTCGCGGAAATACTCGGCGATGGTAATGCCTACGTAAATCGAGGCTTCGCGCGCCACCACGGGCATGTTCGAGGTGTTGGCGACGAGCAGGGTGCGCTCCATCAACGGGCGGCCGGTGTGCGGATCGGTCAGTTCGGGCATGAATTCCAGTACGTCGGTCAGTTCGTTGCCACGCTCGCCGCACCCTACGTAAATGACGATCTCGGCGTTGCACCAGCGCGCGATCTGCTGCTGAAGCATGGTTTTGCCGGCGCCGAAAGGGCCGGGAATGGCCGCCTTGCCGCCTTTCAACAGCGGATAGAAGGTATCGAGGATGCGTTGTCCGGTGATCAAGGGCTGGATGGCATGGTCGCGCTTCCTGAACGGGCGCGGCGTGCGTACCGGCCAGCGGTGGAACATGCGCAGCTTTTCGATCGTGCCGTCGGCCAGCCTGACTCGGCCGATCACCTCATCCACGGTGTAATCGCCTTCCGGCGCCAGTTCGAGCAACTCGCCATGCGTCTTCGGCGCCGCCAGGATGCGGTGCAGGATGGACTCGGTTTCGCGAACCGTGCCCAGCACATCGCCGCCGTTGATTCGTGGGGTGCCCTGGCGCTGCGGATCGGGGATGAAATGCCAGCGTCGGTCGCGGGGCAGCGAAGGAACCGAAACGCCGCGTGCAATGCGGTCGCCGCTCTTTTCCCGGACCGCGTTCAGGGGGCGCTGCACGCCGTCGAAAATCGCATTGAGAAGGCCGGGGCCGAGTTCGACCGACAGCGGCCAGCCCAGTCCGTCAGCTACCTCGCCAGGCCGCAGGCCTCCGGTATCTTCGTAAAGCTGGGCAAGTGCGGTATCGCCGTCGCGCCCGATCACTTCGCCGACCAGACCGATATGGCCGACGCGAACCTGTTCGCCGATGACGGCTTCCGGCAATAGCAGTTTGACCAGGGGCCCGTTGATTTCGAGTATCTTGCCCATTTGAATTCCAGTCGATCCTAGGGTGCGGCCGGGATGTACAGCGGCTTTTCCGGCCTGTCGTTTGTCTTTTGCTCAGCCATGAACCAGGGTTCCAAGATTCGGGGCGCTGGCAAACAGGCGCTCCATCGCCTCGCGTGCAAGTTCGTCCGCCAGTCGTGAACGACGCGCCTCGAAGGTCTGGTCGATCTGCGCCCGGTTGTCGGCCAGAAGGATGCGTATGCCGCCTTCGCTGATCTTGCCGTGAGCGCGCAATTCAACCTTGCGTCCCGGGGCGGCGCGCTCGACGATTCGTTCCCAGGTTTTCGAAAGTTTTGGCGCGTCTGCCGACCGCACTTCGGCGATCAGGTCGCCTGCCGGCAATTCCCCGGCGGCGCTGGCGAGCCATGCTTCCAGTACCGCAAAATAGCGCGCTTCATCATCGACAAGTTTGGCGAACGCCTGTTGCACGCCCGCTAGCGTGGCTTCGGTGAGCGCCCAGCGCAGTCGGTCAAGATCGCCGGCCATTCGCGCTTCGGCGACCTGTACTTCACGGCGCACGATGTGTTCGGCGTTGACCTTGGCCGACAATGTTTCACGCTCCCCGGCGAGTTTGAGGCGCTCGGCTGCGTCATTGATAATGCGAACTCTGGCCGACTCGGTGTTTTGCAACTGCTCGCGGGCAAGCGTCTCGGCCTGTCGCATCAGTGCCGCTTCGAGCTGGCTTACCTGTGCATCTACTTCCATAGTTCGCTCCATGGGCGGTTCCCGGACATCAATTCAGCGCCTCCTGTCCCAATACCGCACGTACCACGTCATCGACCGCCGGGGAGTAGTCATGGGGAGCCGACAGGGGGGGGAGTTCGGTCACGACGATCCGTCCGCCTTCGTTGCGCAGACGGTCGAGCCAGGTGCCGCCGGCGTGCGACAGGCCTGATTCGAGCAGAACGAGCGCCGGATTGCCATCCTTGACCAGTTGCGCAAGAACCGCCTCGACCCGGGCGGGATCGGCATCGGGATAGGTTTCGGCGCCGATCATGCTGAAACCCTCGGTCAAGGCAGCACTGCCAAGTACGACCAGTCGTGCGCCGCCGGAAAAGATGTCAGTTTCACTCGCCATCTTCGAACCAACGCTGGTCAAATCTTGCCGAGCAAAAGGATCGACATGACCAGACCATAGATCGCGATGCCTTCGGCCAGGCCCATGTAGATCAGCGTGCGGCCGAACATTTCCGGCTTTTCGGCGATCACCGCCAGCGAAGCAGAGCCGACCGGCCCGAGTGCGATTCCGGCCCCGATCGCCGCTACGGCGGTTGGCAGGCCGACACCGATCAGCGCGAGTCCCTTGCCCAGCGAGATTTCCAGCACGGCCCCGCCGACGGGTTCGGCCGCCAGCGCCTCCTGAAGTCCGAGCAGCAGCATGCCGGCAAGGCTGAGTCCGACGAGCACGAAATTTGCCAGTATTCCCCCTTTAAGGAGACGTGGGGAAGGCGTGCGGCCTGGCTTGAGTTCCAGCCATACGCCCGCAATCATCATGCCTGCTACGGATAAACCCAACAAGGCGATCAGCCAGTTCATTTTTTTCTCCCAGAATCGAATATTGATTAGAAGCTTACTTTATGCCCATCAGTTTCAGCGGCACGAACTCGTTTCCGTCGCCGCTGAAGAAACGCGAAAAGCCCTCGTAGTACATCAGGCGCAACGCCTGGATCGCGACAATGCCACCTTCAAGGACGATGATGACGATGTTGCCCAGCACGATAGTGAACCAATGGCCTGCCGTACCCAGGCCGCTGGCCAGCGTAAAGACGGCCAGTGCCAGCGCGACATGGTTCAGGCTGAATGCCCCGACCCGCATGAACGACAGGGTGTTGGAGAACAGGTTGATGCCGCTCTCCAGTGTCTCGATGAGGGTTACCAGGGCCCGCTCACCCAGGCTGGCGTCGGTTTCAATCCATTTGTAGATGGCGACGATGCCGATCCCGGCAAGTGCCATGAACCAGAATGGCGAGGAGATTGCCGTGGCACCTGCCAGGCTGGCGATGCCACCTGTGGCGCCGATGTAGAAAAGCAGGCCGGCTAACCCGCCGGAGTCGAACAGTGCTTCTGCAGCATGTCCGGCGACCAGGCGGTTGCGCGCATTGACCAGCAGGGTCAGGGTGACGAAGCCGACACCGAAAGCCACCGCGATGCTCAGCACCTTGATCGGATCGTGCAGTGGCGAAATCCACACCGGCTCGATCATGTCCTCGTAGCCGAAGACGCTCCCGTAGAGCACGCCGAACAGCATCGACATGAAGCCGGCGGCGATCCCTATCCAGGCTGACTTGCCGAGGCGCCGGTAGAACAGTATCGACAGCAGGGCGAGGACAGCGCCGTGGCCGACATCGCCGAACATCGCACCGAACAGCAGCAGGTAGGTGAAGGCGAACGGCAGGGTCGGGTCGAATTCGCCGTAGCGCGGAATGCCGTAACTCTTGACCAGGGGCACGAAGGGCGTCAGCCATGCCGGGTAACGTACCAGCGACGGGATCGTCATGGCTTCCTGCTTGCCCGCTTCCTCGACATCAAGCCAGTAGTTGCCGTGAAAGCGTTCTTCCAGTTTTTCCTTCAGTTCGCCCGCCCGACGTCGCGGAACCCATCCGGACAAACTGGCCAGGGCGCCCTGGCCGCGCACGCCGACGATGGCCGCTTCAGCCAGCGGGCGGCCGAGTTCGACGCGCAGGCGGGCTTCGTCGAGGCCCGAGCGGAATTTGCCGCGCAGGGTTTCGAGGGCCGCGCATTCGGCGAGATTTTGTTGCTCGACCCGCTTGCGTTCCTCGATCAGCCAGGCGTGCGCGGTTTGCGGGTGGGTCCGCAGTTCCTCCGGCACCGGCAACTCGCGCCAGCCAGCCTGCGACAACAGGCCGCGAACCTCGCTGTGGCGATTACGCGGGCCGGCGATGACGGCATAGACCTGATCGCCAATCGTATCGAAGTTGTGGATGATGTAGCCGGTCATCGACAGTGCTTCTCCCACGCGTTTGACGCTGGTGGCCGGCAGGCTGCCGATATTGACCGCCAGCAGCCCGTCCGGTCGCAACAAATGGGCGAGGTCCACGTTGAGGTGTTCCAGTTTGCCTAGAGTTTCCTGCAGGGCATCCAGATGGCGAATTTCTTCGGCAATGCGGACCTCGCCTTCGTAGGCCGCCAGGCAGGTGACCCAGACCTCCTTCAGCCAGCTGTTGAGTTCTTCCAGATCGAGCAGGGTCGGCGCTTCGGCGCCTTCGGGGATGGTCAGGCCAGCAAGGTCGCCACAGCGCTCGACCAGCTTGACGGTTCGCGCTTCGGCTTCCAGCCACGCGTCGCGGTAAGCCAGGGCGGGGTTTTCACGGAGAATTTCCGGCTGGTGTTGGGCCGGGCTGTAGATTCCGAAGCGCGCCAGTTCGAGCGCTGCGTCTGCAACCTCCGAAGCGAGCATGTGCAAGCGGATCTTGACCAGCGGTTCGGCGCGAAACATCAGGCACTTCCTTCGCAGCCGTGCAGCATGGCGAGGTGGATGTCGGCCTTGGGGAGTCCCAGAAGGCGGCCGCGCAGGACTGCCCGCACCGAGCGCAGATCGCGCTCGCGCAGGGTCAGGTAGGCAAAGGCGCGGGCGATCGCCGGGGCGCCGGAGTGCAGCACCTTTCTGGCGCGTTCGGCAGCGCTGCGTTCCATTCTCCTGAACACCTCTGGAATGTCGTTGGCGCCGGCCAGCAGTTCGCGCAATGATTCAGGCAGGGCCGCCAGCACTGTTTCCTGGCTTCCTAGCGTTGCCAGTTTTTTCAATTGCGAGGACGGCAGGCTGTAGTGCGATGCCACAAGAAGAAAATAGACTTGGGCAGGTGGCAAGTTGTAGTTGAAACGATAACGCAGCAACCAGACCAGGTTCAGGCGGTCGATCAGGGCGCCAATCAGGTGGCGGAAGGGTTTCCCACCGTCGTTCTCCAGAGGGCGCGCACGGTGTTCCAGCCCCTCGAAATACGCGCGGTCGAGCGCGGCATCGAGGATGAACGGGTCGTGGCTTTCGTCGAAGGCGCGCCGGGCAGGGCGCACGATATCGGCATAGTGGCTGCTTTCAAGGCGCCGCAACAGTTCGCCGACATCTTCCGCATGCGCCAGTTCCTGGATGTCCAGGCGCCCGAATGCGCCCATCGGCGTCAGGCGGTTCAGCAGAATTGCCGGCCGCTCGCCGGTCATTTTTCCGCGCAGCAGCGTCTTCAGATTGCCAATCTCGAAACGTTCGGTCCAGTACAGCAGGAAATTGCGCTCACTGCCGGTCAGTGGTCGGATCAGCACGGTCGTTTCATCCAGCAACCGGGAAATGATCCGCTGTTCGAGTGAGCGGCTATCCAGGGTGTCGAGTCCGGCAGCCAGTTGCGGCAGACCGCGTTCGGCAAGTATGCCGGTCAATTCATCATGCCCGCTCTCGATCAGCGCGCGGAAGTCTTCGTCCTGCCACAGGTGGCTGGAGAAAAGGCTGACTCGGGTATTCAGGTAGGCGGACAAGGCGTGGTTCGGTCAGGCGATTATGCGATCTCAAGACTCAGCGCGTCGGATCGAGCAGTAGATTCAAGGTCGCGTCAACCGCCTCCTGTTCGTGGCGTGCTGCCATTTCGCGCAAGTTGCGCTGACGCTCCTCGTATTTGTGTGCCAGTTCGGCGATGGCATGCTGGGCGCGAGCATGGGCATCCTCCAGGAAGGGCGCGCGCAACTCCGCTCGCCCTGCATCGAAACGAAGCTCGTTGTCCCGCACCAAGGCCAAGGTTTCGTTGACAACCCGCTGCCGTTCAGCGCTGGCGGCATCGATGATCGCCTGCGCACGGGACTCGGCCTCAAGAAGGCGTTTAAGATGATTTTCCATCGTTATCCCCTGCCCGTAAGCGGGCTAGTCCGAAGCCTGCCGTCATGCCGGGCCAACAACTGCATTCCCGCCGTTACATCGGACGATGCAGGTCAATAAGTATTCCCTGATTCGACTATAGTCCTCGGGGGTGTGGATATCAAGCACGCAACCCCACATTGCCGGGGCGGGCTAGCCCCAGAATACCCCGGGTGCATCCTGGGCGAGGATGACATTGATATCCTCGCCGCCCTAAAGAGACGGCGATTCCTACGGCGCTCATGCTGCAACAGCCCGAGTCGCTTCGGCGGGTTCCTGCTTCATCGGATGGCCTGTCGTGCGAATCCTTCGGCCGGTTGGCGCATGGAATGGTTGGAAAGTTAACTTATCCCAATTTGGGACTAAGCTTTGCTCATGCACATCGTAGCCGTCAAATACTTGAGAGCCTTCTGGGAGAAGAACCCGGATTCTGAGCAATCTCTAAAGTCTTGGGTGGATGAAGCCAAGAAGGCAAGCTGGTCACAACCGGTCCAAATCAAGGAGCAATACGGTAGCGCCAGCATCCTGAAGAACAAGCGCGTGGTGTTCAATATCAAAGGCAACGACTATCGCTTGGTGGTGTCTGTCGCATATCACTACCAAGGTGTGTACGTGAAATTCATCGGCACGCACAAAGAGTACGACGCGATTGATGCCGAAACTGTAGAAATGGAGGATTGACCATGGAAATTCGCCCGATCAAGACCGAAGAGGATTACAAGGCCGCTCTTCGCGAAGTCTCCGCCTTTTTCGACAACGAACCAGTGCCGGGATCGGCAGAAGGTGATCGCTTTGAAGTGCTGGTCACGCTTGTTGAAGCCTACGAGGCCAAGCACTACCCCATTGAGTTGCCTGATCCTATTGAAGCCATCAAATTCCGGATGGAGCAGGCCGGGCTGACACCCAAAGACTTGGTGCCGTTTATCGGTCGCCTGAATCGCGTCTATGAGATTCTGAACCGGAAGCGTCCGTTGACGCTGAACATGATCTGGAAGCTCAACCAGAAACTTGGGATACCGGCTGAGTGCCTGATTCAGCCGCCAAAGTTGCCTTTGGCGGCATAAGCCCAACCATGTTTTGCACAGAACAAAGGGATTTTGTAGGCGTTTTTCCGAATTCCAACCTCAGATTGCACATAGCTAAAAATGGCTATCCAGTTTGCTCCACAAAAAAGCAATACTTGACATCCTCGCCGCCCTAAAGAGACGGCGAGGATGTTAACCTACAGCAACCAGGGTGAGTCCATAACTGTTTGACTAAAACTGCCGCTGGCCGGAAAATCGTCGATGCTGAGCGTGCTGGAAATTTGCCGGTTCAGCGGTGATTCGCAGAGCCCTGATTCCGAGTCGGGGCTTTTTGTTTTATGTTACCGGCTCTGCCGGTGACGGTATCCCTTGCGGGTATGTTACCGGCGCCGCCGGCGCCTGTCCTTCGTTTATTCCGTGTCTGAGGTAATGATTTTGAACGCAAAAGTGCCGACCGTCGGTTTTGTATCGCTGGGCTGCCCGAAAGCCAGTTCCGACGCCGAGCGCATCCTGACCAGGCTGCGTGCCGAAGGCTACGAGATTTCGCCAAGCTACGACAATTCCGACCTGGTGATCGTCAATACCTGTGGCTTCATCGACGCCGCGGTCGAAGAGTCGCTTGACGCCATCGGCGAGGCGCTCAACGAAAACGGCAAGGTCATCGTCACCGGTTGCCTGGGCGCCAAGGGCGACATCGTGCAGACGACACATCCGGCGGTGTTGGCGGTCACCGGCCCGCATGCCGCAGAGGAGGTCATGGGCCACGTCCATGCACATCTGCCGAAACCGCACGACCCGTATTCCGATCTGGTGCCGCCGCAGGGCGTGCGCCTGACGCCCGATCACTTCGCCTACCTGAAGATTTCCGAAGGCTGCAACCACAGCTGCACCTTCTGCATCATCCCCTCGCTGCGTGGCGGGCTGGTGTCGCGCCCGGTCGGCGACGTGCTGGCCGAAGCCGAGAACCTGGCGCGCGCCGGGGTCAAGGAAATTCTCGTCATTTCGCAGGACACCTCTGCCTACGGCGTTGACCTCAAATACCGCACCGCCTTCTGGGGGGGCAAGCCGGTCAAGTCGCGCCTGAAGGAATTGTGCGAAGCGCTGGCCAGCTTCGGCATCTGGGTTCGCCTGCATTACGTTTACCCGTATCCGTCGGTCGATGACGTGATTCCGCTGATGGCCGAGGGCAAGATCCTGCCTTACCTCGACGTTCCCTTTCAGCACGCCAGTCCGAAGATTTTGAAGGCGATGAAGCGTCCGGCTTCGGCCGAGAACACGCTGGAACGGATCGCCAAGTGGCGCACGATCTGCCCGGAAATCGTCATCCGCTCGACCTTCATCACCGGTTTTCCCGGCGAGACGGAAGAAGACTTCGACCAGTTGATCCAGTTCCTCGAAGATGCCAGGCTCGACCGCGTCGGTGCATTTGCCTATTCACCGGTTGACGGGGCCAAGGCCAACGAACTTGAAGGCCTGCCGCCGGAAGATGTGCGCGAGGACCGCCGGCGCTGGCTGATGCAGGTCCAGGAAGATATTTCCGCCGACAAGCTGGCCGCCAAGATCGACACGGTGATTCAGGTGTTGGTCGATGAAGTCGATGAAGAAGGAACCATTGCCCGCTCCAAGGCCGATGCGCCGGAAATCGACGGCCTCGTTTATCTCGACGGCCATTTCGACGCCCGGCCGGGTGATTTCCTGCAGGTGAAGGTTATCGACGCCGATCACCACGACCTCTACGCCGAGCCGGCAGGTCGGGGCTGATCCGCCATGGCCAAGCCGCGCCTCGCCATCGCCCTCGGCTCCGGTTCAGCCCGTGGCTGGGCGCATATCGGCGTGTTGCGCACCCTGCAAGAGGCCGGGATCGTTCCTGATATCGTCTGCGGCACGTCGATCGGCGCCTTCGTCGGTGCCGTGTATGCGTCCGGAAAGCTCGATCCCCTGGAAAAATGGGTGCGTGGCCTGACGCGCCGAGACGTCTTCAGCTATTTCGACGTGACGCTGGACGCCGGCGGCCTCATCAAGGGTGAAAAACTGCTCGGCTACACGTCACGCAGCTTCCTTGGCGAAACCTTCGCCAGTCTCGACCGGCCGTTTGCCTGTGTCGCTACCGACCTGGCCAGTGGTCGTGAGGTATGGCTTAGGGAAGGCCTGATCATGAATGCGGTACGCGCCTCGGTGGCGCTACCCGGCCTGCTTGCGCCGCACCTTCTGGACGGGCGCTACCTGGTCGATGGCGGTCTGGTCAATCCGGTCCCGGTTTCGCTGTGCCGGGCGCTCGGGGCGGACCTGGTCATCGCGGTCGATCTCGGCATGGACACCGTCAGCTTGCACCCGCACAACAACAACGCTCTGCCTGTTCCGGTACCGGCCTGGCGTCAGGTCATGGGGCGCTGGCTGGGTCGCGAGGGTGATGGCGAGGAGGTGTTCAGGCCGTCGTTGGCAGATGTCGTGAGCAACAGCATCGCCATCATGCAGGGCCGAATTTCGCGTTCACGGCTGGCTGGCGAACCTGCCGACGTGCTGATCACGCCGCGTCTCGGGCAACTCGGTCTGCTCGATTTTCACCGTGCCGAGCAGGCCATCACCGCCGGACACAAGGCGACGGAGCACATGCTGCCGCTGCTGCATTCTCTGCTGGAGTGAGGCGTCGATGACGAACGAAGGGCTTGTCGCCCGGCTATCCGGAATCGTTGGCGCTGCGCAGGTGCTAAACGCTGCGGGCGACATCGCGCCGTATCTGAGCGACTGGCGCGGGCGCTATCGCGGCGCCGCGCAATGCGTCGTGCGCCCCGCCAACAGTGCCGAGGTGGCGGCGGTCGTCAAAGCCTGTATCGAGGCCGGCGTCGCCATCGTGCCGCAGGGCGGCAACACCAGCCTGTGCGGCGCGGCGACCCCGGACGCGTCGGGCCGGGCGGTGGTGGTCAGCCTCGGCCGCCTGAACCGGATCGTTGCGGTCGACCCGCAAAACAACACGATTTCCGTGGACGCCGGCTGCACGCTGGCCGCCGTGCAGGACGCCGCGCGCGCCGCCGACCGGCTGTTTCCGCTGGCTCTGGCCTCGGAAGGCAGCTGCCAGATCGGCGGCAACCTGTTCGACCAACGCAGGTGGCGTCCAGGTGCTGCGCTACGGCAACATGCGCGAATTGACGCTCGGCCTCGAAGTCGTGTTGCCGAACGGCGAGATCTGGGACGGCCTGCGCGGCCTGCGCAAGGACAATACCGGCTACGACCTTAAGCAGCTGTTCATCGGCGCCGAGGGCACGCTTGGCATCATCACCGGCGCGGTGCTGAAGCTTTTCCCGCTGCCCGCGACGCAGGTGACGTGCTGGCTCAATGTCTGCTCGCCAAGCGTTGCGGTTGACCTGCTGAATGCGGCAAAAACTGCCTTCGATGCCGACCTGACAGCGTTCGAGCTGGTTTCCGAAACTGCGCTCGGACTGGTATTGAAGAACATTCCCGCGCTGACGCGGCCGACGGCGGCGAGCCCGTGGTACATCCTCGCCGAGTTTTCCGGGGCCGAACCGGAGGCCGTCGAAGACTGGCTGGCAGCGCGGCTTGTAACCGGCGCAGTCAGCGATGCCGCGATTGCCCGGTCCGAAACCCAGGCGAAAAAACTCTGGGCGTTGCGCGAGAACATTTCCGAAGCACAGAAGATCGAAGGGATCAGCATCAAGCACGATGTTGCGGTGCCGGTTTCGCGCATTCCGGAGTTTCTGGCGCGGGCCGATGCGGCGCTGGAAAAGGCGTTTCCCGGCATCCGCATCGTTACCTTCGGCCATGTCGGCGACGGCAACCTGCATTACAACCAGTCGCAAGCCGATGCCCAGGACAACGCCGCGTTCATTGCCGCCCAGCCTGAGGTCAATCGCATCGTCCATGATACGGTGCATGCGCTGAACGGCTCGATTTCCGCCGAGCACGGCATCGGCCAGCTCAAGCGCGAGGAACTGCTGCGCTACAAGAGCCCGGTGGAGATTGCCCTGATGCGCACGATCAAGCAGGCGCTCGACCCGCGCGGGCTGATGAATCCGGGCAAAGTCATTTAGCGTAGCCGTATTCAGGTCAAGCCCTCACCCCAAAACCACCCGCCGCTTGGTGACTTCGCCTTCCTCGCCGCCCGGCCAGTGCAGGTTGACGACAACTTCCGCATCATTTCCCTGGTCCAGCGAGCGAACGCGGATCATGGCGAAGTTCTTGGCGCCGGTGAGGGCGTAGAGTCGTTCGCAGGAGACATCCTTGTTGCCATCCATCGCGCCCCCGGAGGAGATGCCGATCAGGCTGATTTTTGGGGCCGGCTTGCGCGAGATGGCGCTTGAGGTGACCTGATAGACCCTGGCCGCCGGGAATTTCCGGTGTTGCATGCGGAAGACCGAGGCGCAGTGGACGTCGCCGCTCAGGAAGATCAGCTTGCGGCCACTCTTGTCGATGCGGGCGAAGATGCTCTGGAGCAACTGGTTGCGTTCGGTCCAGTTGGTTTCGTGGCCCCATTCGTCCATGAAATCGTCCTTGGCTTCGCCGAGATCGACGTAGTTGACCAGCCGGTCGATCCAATGCACGACAGGCACCGGCGAAACGACGAAGAGGACGCGGGCGGCCTTGGTGTCGGCGCTGTCGAGCCAGGCGGTGAAGCGGTCGAATTGCGCCTGACCGAGGAGGATATTGGGGTCGAGGCCGGTCTTCTTGCCCTTGTTCTTTTCGACGTCGTGGTGGCCGCGCATGTCGAGGACATAGAAGGCAGAGTCGCCCTGGCGGAAGGCGTAGTCCCACTGGCAGTCGTCCGGCTTGTTCAGGTTGACGGCGGTAGGCGGGTTGTGGCTGTGTTCGTATTCGTAATAGGCCTGGCAGGCGGCACGCCACATCAGGTTGACCAGCATCTGCTTGGTCTTGCTGTCCTTTTCTTCGAAGAAGCCGGAGATCCGGGCGCGGCGCTCCTTGTTGGTCAGCGAGCCCCAGCCGTCCATGATTTCGTGGTCGTCCCAGATCATGTATTGCGGGAAGCTTTCGTAAACTTCGCGCAGCGCCGGGACGTTCCAGTAGACACGGTAATACCAGCGGTAGATGTTGAGCAGGTAGAGCTCGATGCCGGCCTCGTCATACTTGCCGCCGCCCAGTGCGTATTTTTCCAGGAGCGCTGCCTTGTTGTCCTTGAGCCAGGTCCAGATGTCGAGGAAGCCGTTCTGTCCGTTGGTGTCAACGTAGGCCTGATCACCGCCGCCAATAACGAAGCTGGCCCCCGCATCGGCGAGTTGTTCGGCGAAGTGCGGCCAGGCGCCGACGTCGCCGCTGGCGCTGATGTGGTCGTGGCAGCTGTAGAAGCCGAAGGTGATTTCGCTCGGCGCCGCGGGCGGGGTACGGAAGCTGTATGGTGCGTCGCCACCGATTTCGGTCCGGCGTCGGATGACGCTTGCATCGGTGGATTCGGAAATGACCGCGTAGTAGTAGCGGGTGTCTGCTTCAAGGCCGTCAACTGCGAAAACCTGGGTCAGGTTGCTGGCCTGGCTGATTTCGCTACTGCCAAGAAACACGGGCACGATGCCGTTTGCAGCGAGGAAATCCATGACGCTCTTTTCATCGAGCCGCACCAGGTCGCCACTCAGCGGCGCCTGGGTGACGACGAGCGTCCATTTGCCTTCCTGATAGACACGCACCCAGAGGCGGGTGCTGTCCGCCGTTGTGGCGCCGACGATGGCGGCGCTGGTCAGCTTGCTGTACTTCTGTTCGTTGGAGGTTGGATCGAGCAGCGTTGCCATGATGAATCTCCCCGGTTATCAGCGACCGGTAAAGATTAGCACGAACGGGTACTGCCGTTCAGTGGCGCGTCTGGGCGGCGTCGTTGGCAAACAGTTCGGCGATATCACCGGCGCTGAAGCGGTATTCGTGGTTGCAGATGTCGTCGCGGATCAGGATTTCGCCGTGTTCGCGCAGGATTGTCTCGGCATCATCGCGGCCCAGGCCGCGGATCATGTCGCGTACCTTGGTCCAGTCTTCCGGGCAGTGATAGCTCACCGGCAGCGGATCATAGACACGCACGCCGTGGGCGGCCATTTCCTCATGGAACAGTCGTTCGAGCAGGGTCTCGGTGTCGAGTTCGAGCAATTCGGCCGGTTTGACGGTACTCGCCAGCTGGATGATCCGCTGCCAGCCATCGGCATCGCTGCTGTCCGCGCCCGGCATTTTTTGCAGGAACAGGCAGCTGGCCGCCTGCGGCCCGGCGGTGGTGAACAGGCGCGAAGGCTGCTGCTCGGATTGTTCGAGATAGTGCTCGAAAATGGCGGCGATGCTGTCGCCGACCAGTGGCACGAAACTCTGCCAGGGATGGCGGGCATCGGGCATGTCGAGGCTCAGCATCAACTGGCCGCCCTGATGCGCGCCGAGCAGTTCCGGCACGGGGGCGGGCAGGACGACCGGGTTGCTGCGCGCCATGCCGCGCATCTGCAGCTGCTCGTTGCAATCGACGACGAGTAGCTGGATCGGGCCGTTGCCGCGCAATTGCAGGGTCAGGCGGCCAGGTTGCTTGAGCTGGCCGGCAATCAGCGCGCTGACCGCAGCGGTTTCGCCGAGCAACTGGGCGACGGTCGGCTGATAGTCGCGACCGGCCTGCATCTGCTGCCAGACTTCGTCGAGATGGACGACGGCGCCGCGGATGTCGAGATGCTCGAACAGGAAGCGGCGAACGAAGCTGCTGCTCATTTCAGTTCCGCGGCGTAGGTCTCGGGAGAAAAGCCGACCAGCAGCTTGCTGCCGGTATCGAGCACCGGGCGCTTGATCAGGCTTGGGTACAGCGCCATCAATTTCAGGGCTTTTTCCGCGTCGACCGCAACACGTTCGTCTTCGGCGAGTTTTTTCCACATCAGGCCGCGCTTGTTGAGCAGCACTTCCCAGCCGGCGCGTGCGCTCCAGTCAGGCAGGTGCGCCGCGGCGACGCCGGCCTTCTTGTAGTCGGTGAATTCGTAGGCGATTCCGTTTTCGCTCAGCCAGACCATGGCCTTCTTCATGGTGTCGCAGTTCTTGATGCCGTAGATCGTGATCATTTTTTCCAGCGCCCGATTGAAAGGTGAATGATAACAAGCCGCTTCAGGGCTGCTGCACTGGTCTGGCCAGGTCGGCAGCGACCAGCGCGGCAACGTCGGCGTCGATCAGTGACCAGAACGGATTGCTGCGCAGGCGCGTCAGGGCGCTGAGTGACAATGTCAGTGTCCCGCTTTCACCGCGCAGCAGCCAGGATCCGATACTCGGGATGCCATTGTGGCCACTGCCTTTGACGAAGCCATAGACGGGGTCGTCGGGGGCGAAGGGCAGGGCGACGTGACCGAGCGAAACGACATTGCCGGGCCAGGACAATCCAGCGTCGCGAATCGTCATCGTGCCGTCAGACGCCAGGCTATGAACGCTTACGTCCAAACCTGAGGGGTAGGTATTGCCGACGATTTCCAGTTCGTAGCCACGCGTGTCGCGGGTCAGGCGGTCGATCATGGTGCCGGCCTGCGGACGGAGGACGCCGGTCAGCGCCTGGTTGCGATTGATGTCGAACAGGACAAGGCGGTGGCCGCCATCGTTCAGCGTGGCGTAAAGCAGGTCGGCGACGCCGCCGGAGCCTACGGTGGAGTCCACGACCGATTGCCAGGTGACGACCGGCGGCATCCGTGCCAGACGTCCCGCCTCCCGGGCGCGCACCAGCGACTTTTGCAGCGCCCTGGTTGCCCGGTTGACCTGACGCGAGGCATTGACCGGAAACGAGTTGAACTTGTAGGGGTCGTATTCCGGCAAGATCTCCTGCCAGCGTACTTTTTCGAGCACCGGTACCGGCACGACGCTGAGAAAATCGATGATCGAGGCCAACGCCGCGACCGGCGTCAGCTCGATGGCCGGGGATATCAGCAATACGCGGTCGGGGCGGCGCAGCGTGGGATCTTCCAGCGCATCGAGCGCGTATTGCAGCGACAGCGTGCCGCCGGTCGAGTAGCCGCCGATGTAGAAGGGCTGGCCAGCGGTGGTGCGGCTTGCCACGTCGCGGGCGGCGATGCGCACGGCGGCAGTCCAGTCGCGGGTGCTCATCTCGGTCATCATCGATGGCAGCGTGCCGTGCCCGGGCAGGCGCAGTACGGTGACCTCGAAACCCCTGGAATGCAGCGATCCGGCCAGCGCTTTCATCGAGTAGGGCGAATCCGTCAGGCCATGGATCAGCAATGCCTGTCCCCTTGGGCGGGGCAGGGTCAGACGGAACGAGCGGTTGTACGGGGCGCCGTCCGCCAGGCGGCTGACCATACTGGCCGGGTTGAACCGGCTGGACAGCCAGGTCTCGTCCTTGCTGTCCCACGTGGCAACGGTTGCGCGGAATTCAGCGAAAAGCCTTTCCTCGCGCTGCAGGTAGCCGGCGAAATCAAGGTCGCCATGGTGCAGCGCCGAAAACTCCTCGTGCAGGCGTTCGGTGTGCCAGGGCTGCAGCGGCGGCAGCATGCTCACCGCATAGAGGGTGAAGCCGAGGACAATCGCCAGGGCCAGCAGGATCGCCATCCAGGTGAGCTTCAGTCCCAGACGCCAGCTTCTGCGGACGGCGGCAGAGGTCAGGTCGAACAGCCTGGACATCAGCGCTTCAGTTTGGCAAAGGCCGAGGCCATCGCGTTGCCGGCAGGGGCCGGGCCGCTACTGCGCTGAGCGGGCCGGCCCGGGTTGCCGCGGCCGGCCGGTGCATTGTCGGAACGCTGGCGTTGCGTCGGTTCGTCGCCCATGCGCATGGTCAGCGCGATGCGCTGGCGCTGCAGATCGACTTCCAGCACCTTGACCTTGACGACCTGGCCGGCCTTGACGATGCTATGCGGGTCCTTGACGAAGGTGTTGGAGAGGGCCGACACGTGAACCAGGCCGTCCTGATGCACCCCGATGTCGACAAAGGCGCCGAAGGCGGCGACGTTGGTGACGACGCCTTCGAGGATCATGCCGGGACGCAGGTCGCCGACCTTCTCGACGCCATCGGCGAAGGTGGCAGTCTTGAATTCGGGGCGCGGGTCGCGGCCGGGCTTTTCCAGTTCCCTGAAAATGTCCTGCACGGTCGGCAGGCCGAAGCGCTCGTCAGTGTATTTGCTCGGGTTCAGGCCTTTGAGGGCGCGGCTGTCGCCGAGGATTTCCTTGATCGGCTTGTTCAGGTTGACGATGATTTTTTCGACCACCGGGTAGGCTTCCGGGTGCACCGACGAGGCGTCGAGCGGATTGTCGCCGTTCGGTACGCGCAGGAAGCCGGCGGCCTGCTCGAAGGTCTTGTCGCCGAGGCGCGGCACTTTTTTCAACTCGTCGCGTGAGCGGAAAGCGCCGTGGCTGTCGCGGTAAGCGACGATGTTGCTGGCCAGGCTGCCGTTGAGGCCGGAAATGCGGGTCAAGAGCGGCACCGAGGCGGTATTCACATCGACGCCGACCGCGTTCACGCAGTCCTCGACGACGGCATCGAGATTGCGCGCCAGCTTACTTTGCGAAACGTCATGCTGGTATTGGCCGACGCCGATGGATTTGGGTTCGATCTTGACCAGTTCGGCGAGCGGGTCTTGCAGGCGGCGGGCAATCGACACGGCGCCGCGAATCGACACGTCGAGGTCGGGGAATTCCTTGGCGGCGAGTTCGGAGGCGGAGTAGACCGAGGCGCCGGCTTCGGAGACGACGATTTTGGTCAGGCGGGCTTCCGGGTAACGCTTCATGACATCCTGCACCAACTTGTCGGTTTCGCGGCTGGCGGTGCCGTTGCCGATGGCGACCAAGGTCACGCCATGCTTGGCGGCCAGGCGGGCGATGGTGGATTGCGAACCGTCCCAGTCGCAGCGCGGTTCGTGCGGGTAGATGGTGGCGTAGTCGAGCATTTTTCCGGTGGCATCGACGATGGCGAGCTTGCAACCGGTGCGGATGCCGGGGTCGATGCCCATGGTGACGTGCTGGCCGGCGGGGGCGGCGAGCAGCAGGTCTTTCAGGTTCTTGCCGAAGATGCGGATGGCTTCTTCCTCGGCGCGTTCGCGCAGTGCGCCGACCAGTTCGAGTTCGAGGTGGGTATAGACCTTGACCTTCCAGGTCCAGCGGACGGTGTCGGCCAGCCACTTGTCGGCCGGACGGTTTAGCGCCTTGATTCCGAAACGGACAGCGATGCGCTGTTCGCAGGGGTTCGGCCCGGGTTTCAGATTGTCTGTATCGAGTTCCGAATCGAGCACCAGCGAAACGTTCAGGAACCCTTCGTTGCGCCCGCGCAGCAGCGCCAGCGCCCGGTGCGAGGGCATGCTGGTGATCGGCTCGGCAAAATCGAACCAGTCGCGGAACTTGGCGCCTTCCGCTTCCTTGCCGTCGACGACGGTCGACCGCAACTGGCCGTGCTCCTTCAGGTATTCGCGCAGCTGGCCGAGCAGTTCGGCGTCTTCGGCGAACTTTTCCATCAGGATCTGGCGGGCGCCGTCGAGTACCGCCTTGGCGTCGGCGAAACCGGCATCGGCGTCGATGAAGCGTTCCGCTTCGGCTTCCGGCGTCAGGTTGGGGTCTTGCAGCAGCGCCAGCGCCAGCGGTTCGATGCCCGCCTCGCGGGCGATCTGCGCCTTGGTGCGGCGCTTCTGCTTGTAGGGCAGGTAGAGGTCTTCGAGGCGCTGCTTGGTCTCGGCATCCTCGATCCCGGCCTTCAGTTCGGGCGTCAGTTTCCCCTGTTCGTCGATACTGGCGAGGATCGCCGTGCGCCGCTCTTCAAGGTCGCGCAGGTAGGTCAGGCGCTCTTCGAGGTTGCGCAGCTGGGTGTCGTCGAGGCCGTCGGTGGCTTCCTTGCGGTAGCGTGAGATGAAGGGAACGGTGGCGCCTTCGTCGAGGAGGGCGATGGCGGCCGTGACCTGGGCCGGACGGACGCCGAGTTCAACGGCGATGCGGTGTTCGATGGGTGCGAGC
>CAVUJN010000007.1:0-22103 GCA_963741765.1 uncultured beta proteobacterium | reverse complement strand
ACATGGATATGGGTGGTATGAAAACGGCTGGCGGCATCGAGCCGTTGCTGCGCGCCAAGCAGGTGCTCGCGGCTTTCATCGAGATAATGACCGTGCAGGTTTTCCTTGCTGACATGGGCCAGCGCCCGCCCGATGGGAACCGGCGGCTGGACGTGCAGCAGGTGAATTTCGGGAATCTCCCGGAACCAGGCCGTGTGCGCGATGAGGTGGTCGACAGCACGCAGTGCGCAATCGGAACCATCCACCGGCAGCAGAATTTTCATGCTCATTGCCTTCTCCTAGATCCACTGCAGCAGGCGCATCAGGCCGATCAGTCCATAGATGCCGAAGCCGAGGACCAGCAGCCCCGACAAGTTACGGACAAGCGGCCGCCTGACAAATTCATTGAGCCGTGCCAGAAGGATGCCCGCCAGCAGCAGATTTGGCAACGTGCCCAGCCCGAACACCAGCATCAGCAGGGCGCCGCGCCCAGGCGAACCGGCACTCAAGGCGGTTGCCAGCGCACTGTAAACCAGCCCGCAGGGCAGCCAGCCCCAAAGCATACCGAGCGGAAAAGCCTTGAGCACCGTGTTCGCCGGGAGGAAACGGCGGGTCAGCGGCTGGACGTGGCGCCACAGCCGCTGACCGGCGCGTTCGGTAAAGGCCAGTGCCCGGGTTACACCCAGCAGGTAAAGCCCGAGCGCGACGAGCATCAGGTTGGCCAGCAGATAGAGCACGAGGCGCACCGGCGCCTGCCCGTCGAGCGTCAGGCTGGCGGCACCGAGCAGGCCGGCGATGGCACCCGCCGCGGTGTACGACAAAATTCGCCCGAAATTGTAGGCAAGATGCAGCGACCAGCGCGCCGGAGCGCCCATCGACAGGGCACTGACAATGCCACCGCACATGCCGACGCAGTGGGTGCCGCCGAGCAGGCCGACGAGGAACAGGGCGAGATAGCCGGAATCAGGCATCGGGGATGGAAAAGGCTGGGCTGGACGTCACGGCGCAAGGATACATCACTGCCCTGCCCGGTATTGCAACACCGCGCAGCGCTGCCGGTCAGATCACCTTGGAATAGCGGGTCCGCTGGCGGTCGGCACGCAGGTAGCGGTCGAAAACCATGGCGATGATGCGCACCAGCAGGCGCCCCGGCGGCAGAACGGTAATCCATTCGCGCTCGACCTTGAGCAGGCCGCCATGTTCCATTTCCTTGAGATCTTCGATCTCGGCTGCAAAGTAGCGGCGAAAATCGATCAGGTGCGC
Organism: uncultured beta proteobacterium; assembly: GCA_963741765.1. Lineage (GTDB taxonomy): Bacteria > Pseudomonadota > Gammaproteobacteria > Burkholderiales > Rhodocyclaceae > Azonexus. Next base: position 20,861 of record CAVUJN010000007.1, on the reverse strand, counting down.
GCTTTCGATCGATTCAATCGAGAGCTCGAAGTGGCACATCAGCGCCTGGATGATCGAGCGCCGGAGGATGTCGTCGGCGTTCAGTTCGATCCCGCGAAACGCCGGCAGAATATTGGCGTCGAGACGATCGTAATACTCGTCCAGCGTCTTGACGTTCTGGCTATAGGTCGGTCCGACCTTGCCGATCGACGAAATGCCGAACGACAGCATGTCGCTGTCGGCATAGGTCGAATAACCCTGGAAATTCCGATGCAGGCGCCCCTGGCGCTGGGCAACCGCCAGTTCGTCGTCTGGCTTGGCGAAGTGGTCCATGCCGATGAAGACATAACCGGCATCGGTCAGCTTCTTGATCGCCAGCGCAAGGATCTGCAGTTTGGTGTCGGCCGACGGCAGATCAGGTTCGGCGATCCGGCGCTGCGGTTTGAACAGGCTGGGCAGATGCGCATAGTTGTAGATCGACAGGCGCTCGGGATCCATCGCCAGCACGCGCTCGAGCGTGCGATTGAAACCCATGACCGTCTGGTGCGGCAGACCGTAAATCAGATCGATGGAAACCGACTTGAAGCCATTGGCGCGCGCCGCGTCGATGACGTTGGCGGTTTCTTCCTCGCTCTGGACTCGATTGACGGCGACCTGCACGCGCTCGTCAAAATCCTGGACGCCGACACTCATGCGGTTGAAGCCCAGTTCGCCAAGTAACGCGACCGTAGCGGTATCGACCTTGCGCGGATCGACCTCGATCGAATATTCGCCACCGTCGAGCAGCTTGAAATGCTTGCGCGTCTCGCCCATCAACTGGCGCATTTCATCGTGCGACAGGAAGGTTGGCGTGCCGCCACCCCAGTGCAGCTGGATGACCTCGTTCCCGCCATCGAGGGCCTGGCTCTGCAGGGCGACCTCTTTGGCCAGGTACTTCAGATACTTGGCGCTGCGCCCGTGATCCTTGGTAATGATCTTGTTGCAGGCACAGTAGTAGCAAATGGTGTTGCAGAACGGGATGTGAAAGTATAATGAGAGTGGACGGCTGAAGCCGCCGATGGTACGTTTGCCGAGCCAGAGCTTTGCCGCTTCGGCGTCGAACGCCTCGACAAAGCGGTCGGCGGTTGGATAGGACGTGTAGCGTGGGCCGTTGATATCGAAACGGCGAATGATCTGGGGATCGAAGACGAGGTTTTCAGTTGCAAAATTCATTAAACGCACCACCAAGAATAGGTCGAATTATGGCCGTACACAACAAAATCACGGTTGACTTACATCAACCTTGCACAGGTTGCTGATGCCTACCGAATCCTCCGGAAATCCGATCTCGCTTTCGCTGATCAAGACAGCTTGTTCCAACTGTAATCTGCGCGAATTGTGCCTGCCCTTGGGACTCAGCAACGATGAACTTGAGCGCCTAGACGATCTGGTTTCCAGTCGTCGTCGCCTCAAGCGGGGTGACCGCCTTTACAGTTCCGGTACGCCATTCGACGCGATCTACGCGATCCGCAGCGGCTTTTTCAAGACCGACGTCCTGATCGAGGACGGGCGCGAACAGGTCACCGGCTTCCAGATGGCCGGCGAATTGCTGGGCCTCGACGGCATCAGCACCGAACATCACACCTGCAATGCGATCGCGCTCGAAGACAGCGAAATCTGCGCCATTCCCTTCTCGCGCCTGGAAAGCCTGTCGCGCGAAATCCATACCCTGCAGCACCATTTCCACAAGGTCATGAGCCGCGAGATCGTGCGTGACCATGGCGTCATGATGCTGCTCGGCACGATGCGCGCCGAAGAGCGCCTGGCTGCCTTCCTGCTCAACCTGTCGCAGCGTTTCACGGCGCGCGGCTTCTCGCATGCCGAGTTCTACCTGCGCATGACGCGCGAGGAAATCGGCAGCTACCTGGGGCTCAAGCTGGAAACGGTTTCCCGTGCCTTTTCGCGTTTCCAGGAAGAAGGCCACATCGCCGTCCAGCAGAAACACATCAGGATTCTCAATGTCGCCGGCCTCAAGGCGCTGATGAATCCACGGACCTAGAGAAACGAACTCCGCGTCAGCGCAACACCGACAATGTAGGCGTAGGCAGTCACGGCAAGCACGAGGAAGAGGCTGCGCTGTGCTTTGGTCTTGCCGCGCTTGAGCGCCATCGTTCCACACAGGATGTAGATCAGCAGGCCGAAGAACTTGGCCGTCAGCCAGCCTTGCGCGAACGGGTACTGGCCGCTCAACCAGGCCATGAGCACTGCGCTGCCGAGCAGAAGCGAATCGACCACATGCGGAACGATGCGGGTAAGGCGCGCCTTGAGCCTTGGCGATTCACCAAGCATCCACCAGCCGCGCAGCGCGAAGCCAAGCCCGCTAAGAACGACGCAGGTGACGTGGAGATGCTTGAGGATCAGGTAAGTCATGCTGCGGCCGCTTGCCGGGCCGCCTCTTCAAGATGCTGCCGGTAACGCAGGGCGGCCCCCAGGAGGTTGTAAAACAGCCAGCCGCTGGCCAGCGCGAGCGCCGCACCGGCCGGCCGTGTGAGCCAGTCGGGCTGGATGACGGCGGCCAATAGCAGCACGAGCGCCACGCTGTGCATCCACAACTGACGCTGCATGTCAACCCCAGGCAGGATCTTGTTCATGTTCGGCACCGGCAGGCCTGGCCGAGCGTGATTCTGCAGGTGCAGCCAGGCGAGAAACGGCACGATCTTGTAGAGCATGCCGACGATGAAGGGCATGAAGCCGCCGACCAGCAGCAGGATGCCGGCAAACTGGCTCCATCCGTCAAGTTCGCCAAGCGACGGCCAGAGCGTTGCGGTCAACAGCATAAACAGGGCAAAAATCGCGCTCGCCAGACCCAGTTGCCAATAGCGGTAGGTGGCATCGGCGCGCGCCCGCCGGCGCTGCATTTGCAGGCGCAGGGTCTGCAGCAGGAAAGCCATGCCGAGCAACGCCGTCAAGCCCTGGATCAGGCGAATCGCCAGCACCGAATCGAAATAGGCGGACAGCGCCCAGGCCAGCATAAGGCCGAGCATGACGCCCGGGAACAGCCAACCCGGCCGTGCCGGGTAACCGGGCGTCAGCTGGAACATCGGCACGACGACAAAAGCCATTGCCGCGAGCAGAACCCCCGCCCAGGCGCCGAGCGCCCAGCCGGCGTGGAGATCGGTCAGGGTCGCCAGCGGAATGGCCCAGCCGTGGGCGACGGCCAGCGCCAATGTCACGCCGAGGCCGACCCCGCCAGCCAGCCCGAGCAGTGCCAGCTTGATACCGCGGATCGTCGGGCTGGTCGATGGCACATTCAGGAGCGCGTACCCGGTGACGGCCAGAAAGGCGGCGACGGTCAGGCCAAGGATAAGGGCGGCCGCGCTGAGCAATTCGGGCTGACCAAGCAGAAAACCGCCGGCAAGCGACAAGGTGCCGAGCGCCAGGCCGACATGCACCCAGCGTGCGACGCGCAACGGATTGCCCAGATTGACCCCGGCGACCACGGGCAGGATCTGGATCAGCGCCCCGAGCATGACCATCAGCATGAAGCCGATGGTAATCAGGTGCGTCGTCGCCAGCAGTCCTGGCGTCCAGCGCGACGCAAGCAGATCGGGGCCGCCGGCCAGAAGCAGCAACCCGGCAGCCAGCGAAAACAGCGGCGCGGTGAGAAAGAAGCGCAGCGGCGCGGCAAATGGCGGCGCATTTTCGAACGACAGCATTCCTTGCATGCCTACTGGTCAGCGCCAGATCAGGATTTCGAAGGTGCCATCGGCAAGCAGCTCGGTTTCGTAGGTATAACCGTTCTGCCTGAGCACCTTGTAGAGCGGATGCGGCTCGCGGAATAGCATCAGCAGCATCTTCTCGCCAGCCTTCAGGGTATCGAGCATTTCCATGGTCTGCACGAACGGTTCCGGCGGCTCCATGTAGCGCGCATCGACGACATGCGGCGTCTTCGGATGGGTCATGATTCAGCCAGTTCGGTTTCGAGGCGCGCCAGCAGTTCGGGCGTTTCGCCGGCGAGATGCTGATCGCACATCGGATAAAGAATGTTCTCTTCCTTCATGTTGTGTTGCTGCATCATGATCAGCAACGTATCGGCCAGACCGAGGTAGTCCTCCGCATTATCGCGTTCCAGCGTGGCGGCAGCGTCATCGAGCAGGCTGCGCATCTGGGCGTGTTCCATGCGCATCATCTGGGTCGGCCCCATGCGCATGCCGGTCTTGGCTTCGAAAGTCGGGAACAGGGTTTTTTCCTCGCTGTCGAAATGCGCCCGCATGGCGTTGCGAAAATGCCCGAAGGCGGCCTTGGCCGCCGGCAGGTTCTTTTTGGCGATCGCCTGCTCCGCCTCGGCGAAGAAATCATCGCATCGGCGATGATCGTCGGTCATAAAACTACGAATGGTGGTCATGGCTAACTCGCGGGTTGCGGATGGCCTCATTGTCGGGGTGCCCGACAGCCCCCTCCTTAATCACGGTCAAAAACAGGCGAATCAGGTCGCGGGCAAAGCCGCAGCCAAGAGGCGGCGTATCAATTCAGCATTCTCCGAACCATCACTATTTTTCGAGAACGTATTCCCCGGGCGCATCGGCAAGCGCCGGGAAGCGCGTGTTGGCCGCCGGATAGGCGTCAACCTGATCGCCGCAGCGTTCGCCGAGCCAGCGCGTCCAGTCGTCCCACCACGAGCCGGATTTCTTTTCCGCGCGTTCGAGCCAGTGTTCCCAGTGCTCATTGCGTTCGGGTTCGCCGATCCAGTAATGGCGCTTGGGCGGATTGACCGGCGGATTGACGATGCCGAAGATGTGGCCCGAGTTGGAGCGGACGAAACGCACCGCGGCATTGACGTTAACGTACTTGCGAATCCGGTAGCACTGGATCCACGGCGCAATGTGGTCGTCCTCGGCGGTTACCGCGTATAGCGGCTGGATGACGCGGTCGAGGTCGATGGATTCGCCGGCGATGGTCAGGTGATCGCGCTTGATCAGGTTGTTGTGCAGGTACATCTCGCGCAGGTAGTACGAGTGCATGGCGCGCGGCATGCGTGTCGTGTCCATGTTCCAGAAAAGGACATCGAACGGCGGCAACTGCTCGCCCATCAGGTAGCTACTGACCCAGTAATGCCAGACCAGGCTGTTCGAGCGCAGCATGCGGAAGGAACTGGCCATCTCGCTGCCATCGAGATAGCCCTTCCTGGCCATCGACTCTTCCAGCGCGCCGATACAGGCCTCGTCGATGAAAACATCGATATCGCCAGGGTGCGAAAAATCAGTCAGCGTGGTGAACAACGACCAGTGTGCGACCGGCACCTGATCGGCGCCAAAGCGCTTGTTGGCCCAGGCCATATAGGTCGATACCAGTGTCCCGCCGATGCAGTAGCCGACCAGATGCACCTTCGGCACCTTGCAGAACTCGCCGGCGACGCGCACGACCTCGTTGATGCCTTCGAGCAAGTAGTCGTCGAGGCGAACCTCGGACATCTCGGTATCGGGGTTCTTCCAGCTGGTGATAAAGACCGAAAAACCCTGGTCGGTCAGGTATTTGACCAGGCTTTTCTTGGGATTCAGGTCGAGGATGTAGAACTTGTTTATCCACGGCGTGACGATGACGATTGGGATCGCCCGCACTTTTTCGGTGGTCGGCGCATAATGGATCAGTTCCACCAGACGATTGCGGAACACCACCTTGCCCGGCGTCGTCGCCAGATTCTTGCCGACGACGAAGGCGTCGGGTTCGACCATCTGGATATTCCGGGCCTTCACGTCGCGCATGAAGTTCTGGAAGCCGCGCGCCAGACTTTCGCCGCTGGTCGCCACGAAGCGCTCCATGGCCACCGGGTTGAGCCAGAATAAATTGGTCGGCGCCACCATGTTGAGCCATTTGCGATGCCAGAATGCAGCGCGCCGCCGCTCCTTGTCCGACAGTCCAGGCGTCTCGAAATACATGTCCTGCAATCGGTGGGTGAAGGCCAGATACCACTCCTTGATGATGTCCCACGTTGCTGCGTCGGTCCACACCGGATCGGAAAAACGAACGTCATCCGGATGGGGTTCGATCACGTCAGCCGACGGCATGCCGAGCGCCCGCCGCATGATGTGTGACTGCAGGGCCAGCAGATCACCCGACAACGCACTGTTGGCGCGTAGCAACTCCTGCGGATGCATCATCCAGGCGATCTGCGCATTGAGCAGCGATGTGGTCACGCCGTAGGGATCGACGGCCTTGCTGATCGCTGTGGCAGCGGTCTCCAGCGGGCTCGGGCCACTAAGATCAACACCCCGGCTTTTTGCTGACGAATGGTTGGACATGCTGGCTTCCCCGTTACGGATACGCTGGAATTTATACCATGCCGGGGCGGTCTGTTTTGGGTAAACACACCCAGACTCAGACCTTGATCAGGCGAATCATCCGCCGCCTGTTTTACTTCGTCACGACTTGGCGTAGCATGTATTTCAAGAACGTCGCCCTGACGACATACACGATAGAGGAGGAAACCCATGTTCAAGCATATTCTCGTACCAACCGACGGTTCGGAATTGTCGCAAGCGACCGCCAAGCGGGCGGTCGAGTTTGCCAAGGCCTGCGGGGCCAAGGTCACCATCTTCTTTGCCAAGCCGGAATATCCGATCGCCTATTTCGGCGAAGGCGCGCTGATCGACCCGACCACACCGGAGAAATTTGCCGAGCTCGCCACGCAACAGGCGACCACCTACCTCGGCGAGGTAGAAAAGCAATGCGCGGCTGCCGGCGTCGAATGCGCGACCATTGCGGCGACCAGCGACGTGCCTTACGAAGCGATCATCGATGCCGCCGAAAAATCGGGCTGCGACCTGATCTTCATGGCCTCGCACGGCCGCCGCGGCATCAGCGGTTTCCTGCTCGGCAGCGAGACCAACAAGGTGCTGACCCACTCGAAGATTCCGGTTCTGGTCTACCGCTGAACCCGGTTTTCAGGGCGCTGAACAGCGCGCCTGCCCAGCCTGGATCCGACACAGGATTTCGCCGTTGCGCGCATCGACGAAATCAACTTCATCGAGCACTGCAATCAGGTAGCGCTTCTTCAGCGTGAAATCTGTGGGCTTGCCGTAAGTTGCCTTCCAGAACGTCGTGCTTTCGCTGATTACCGGCGCAATAAGGTGCGCCCGTGCGCGCAATCCCAGATGTGCCGCTTCGCCGGCCGGCAGGTCGGCGCTGAAACCGGCATCGTCGTCGGCGCCACGCGGATAAAAATCGTAGAGATTCTCGAAGGCGAGAAAGTAATCGTAACGCCAGCGCACCTTCATCTGCTGCGTGACGCCGATCTTGTCTTCGTGAGCGTATTCGCCACGCGCTTCCGACACCGACTGCAGGGGCAGGAATTTGTACCGGTAATAGTCGTCGACCGCCGGGTCGGCCAGCGGCCGCCAGCTCCAACCTTCGGCGATCTGGTTGAAAGTCATGCGGTAGCGCGCCTCGGCGCGTTCACCCGTCACTTCGACGGTGAACCCGGAACTGGCAGCGAGATCGACATCGACTTCGACTTTCTTGTCCACCATGTCATGCAGGCTGGCCGGCGGCAGTTTTGCCAGCGTCGCGAATTGACCCTCGGCGGTTTCCGCCGCCAGCACTGACGAAAACAGGAAGGCGGCCGTAGCCGCAGCAACGATTTTTCCGGGGGAATGGATGTCGATCATGAACGCGGCCAAAAAGGGCAAATGCACAACCGCGCATGCTGAACCCAGGCCGGCGAATCGCCCATGATGCACATCAACGTTTTCTGATGAAGCGCGGCCCGAACTCATTACTTGAAGGGCGACCGTTGCGGTCAACGCAGAAAAACGGACAATAACCGGATCGTCTCTTGCCTAAGCTGTCGCCTGCTCCCAAGCGGTCGGCGCTGGTTGCCGGCAAAGACTTTGCAGCAGAGTGAAGGCATCCTCGACATGCGACAGCACTGCAGGACTCAAAGGCGCACCCAGTTCGAATTCCTCGCCGCGCACGCAGAGCACGAAGGCCGGTGGCGGCTCGCCGTCCTCGGTCTGCATGTAGACCTGTAGCACCGCTTCGGGCGGCAGTTCATGGGTCGTGAGTGCCATACCTGTTGCCGGGGCGATGCGCCGGAAGGTGTAGGGTCCGGGCGTCCTCAATCCGGCGTCGATGAACAGGGCGATCTGGCGCCCTTTCAGATCAAGTGCGTGTTCGATCTGCAACTGGAAATCCTCGATCAGTTCAACGCCATCGGCCAGCCCTTCGCTTCCGAGCCATTCCGCCAGTCGACCGCAGAGTTCCGGCCCGATCGCGTCGTCGCCACGACTGGGGTTGCCGACGGCGAAGACAACGACCGGCGCCGTCACGAACGGCTCAACGAATGAACGATTTGCCCTTCAGGATCGACCAGCTCGACTTCGAGTGGCATCTTGCCCAGCGCGTGCGTGGCGCAGGACAGGCAGGGGTCGAAGGCACGGATCGCCACCTCGATGTGGTTGAGCAGGCCCTCGGTAATTTCGCGGCCGTGCAGGTAGCGGCGCGCAACGTGGCGCACCGCCTCGTTCATCGCCTGGTTGTTGTTGGTTGTCGAAACGATCAGGTTGGCCATCGTAATCAGGTCGTTCTCATCGACGCGGTAATGGTGGAAAAGCGTGCCGCGCGGCGCTTCGATGACGCCGACACCTTCCATCCGGCGCTCGCCTTCGACCATCAGGTTGTCGCTCAGCAGGTCGTCGTCGTGCAGCAGGTCCTTGATCACTTCGGCGGCGTGCAGCATCTCGATCATGCGTGTCCAGTGATAGGCAAGCGGTGCGTGCATCGGCGTGCCACCAGCGTAATCGACGAACTCCTTGCGCTCATGCTCGGCGAACGGCGTCGATATCTGGTCGCAGTTCTGAACACGGGCCAGCGGGCCGACCTTGTACCAACCATGTTCCTTGCCGATTGACTTGAAGAACGGGAACTTCATGTAGCTCCATGGCCTGACTTCTTCTTCGATGTACTTGTCGTACTGCTGGTAATCGACACCATCAAAGATGAGTTTGCCGTTGTCGTCGCGAGCGCGCAGCGAGCCGTGGTAGAAGTCGAGGTCGCCGTTGTGGCCGACGATGGACATGAAATTTGAGCGGAAGATGCCGAAGCTGTTGTAGAGCCCCGGGTCCTGCGTATGCACCTTCTGGATCAGGTGCACCGCATCGCGCGACCAGGCGACGATGCGATATACATCCTTGAGCAGTTCATCGCGCTCGGCCACTGTCAGCGACTTGTTCATGCCGCCCGGCACGGCACCGGTGCCGTGAACGCGCTTTCCGGCAGTGACACGGATTACCTCCTGCCCGAACTTGCGCAGCAATACACCCTGCTTGGCAATATCCGGATGGGCGGCGGCAACGCCGACGATGTTGCGTCGGGTCACATCGCTGTCGAAGCCGAACAACAGGTCGGGAGAGCAAAGGTGGAAGAAGTGCAAGGCGTGCGATTGCAGCATCTGGCCGTAATGCATCAGGCGGCGCAGCTTCTCGGCAGGCGGCGTCAGCTTCCTGGCGCCGACGATGATATCGAGCGCCTTCGATGCAGCCAGATGATGCGACACCGGGCAGATGCCGCACAGGCGCTGAACCATGACCGGCACCTCCCAATACGGCCGGCCCTGAATGAATTTCTCGAAGCCGCGAAACTCGACGATGTGCAGGCGCACCTGATGCACCTTGTTATGTTCGTCGAGCAGGATGGTGACCTTGCCATGGCCTTCGACACGCGAGACAGGATCGATGGCGACGCGGCGCAGGCGCTCTGGATGTTCGGCAGTTTCAAGGTTGTAGCTCATCGTGGAACCTCAGTCGTAGTGCATCAGGCCGTGTTCGAGGGTCGGTTCGCGGCCGGCCAGCAGGTCAGTCAAAACCTTCCAGATCGCATCGGCCGACGGCGGACAGCCGGGAATGAAGTAATCGATCTTCACCACCTCGTGGATCGGGTGCACCTTGTTGAGCGGCAGCGGCAGTTCACGATCGTTCGGAATCATGCCGTTGGCCAGCCCCGGGCTGGTGTGATAGACCTCTTCGAGAATGGTCGTCAGCGGCAGATGGTTGCGCTGGGCGGGCAGGCCGCCATTGATGGCGCAGGCACCGATGGCAATCAGGATCTTGCAGTTGTCGCGAAACTCTCTCAGTACATGGATGTTCTCGGCATTGCACAGGCCGCCCTCGATAATGCCGATGTCGCAATCCGGGCTGCACTTCTTGATGTCGGTCAGCGGCGAGCGGTCGAACTCGATGAGTTCGAGCAACGTGAACAGCCGCTCGTCAATATCCAGAAAGGACATGTGGCATCCAAAACAGCCGGCCAGTGAGGTCGTGGCGACCTTAAGCTTCCTTGTCGGCGCGGTCATCTCAATGGCCCTCCGTCGTTTCGGAAATCGGCGCCTTGTCATAGGTGCGTTCGCCGATCGGCACGGCAAAGCCCCGCCGCTTCTTGAGGATGACACCTACCGGGCAGACCTGCGCTGCCTTGTCGTCGAGCATGAAGTCGGTATCGCCCAATTGGCCCGACCTGGCATTGACGATCAGGTGCGTCTTGATGCCCCGCCCGGAGAGGGCAAAAACATTCTTGCCATCGACATCGCGGCTGGCGCGCACGCAAAGGGAGCAGAGGATGCAGCGATTGAATTCGAGCAAAACCTCGGGGTGTGAAGCGTTAACCGGTCGATTCGGGAAAAAATGGTCGTAGTGCGGCGACATCATGCCGAGATGGTAGGCCGTGGCCTGCAACTGGCAGTTCCCGCTCTGCTCGCACGACGGGCAGAAATGATTGCCCTCGACGAACAGCATCTGGGTCAGGGCAAGTCGTTCAGCATTGATTTCCTCGGTATCGCTTTCGACGACCATGCCGGCCATCGCGCGCATCGTGCACGAAGCTGTCTGGCGGCCATTGACCTTGACCGTGCACAGCTTGCACGAGCCATGCGGCTTGAAATCCGGGTGGTAACACAGGTGCGGGATGAACACCCCCGCTGCGGTCGCCGCCTGAATGATGGTCTGCCCTTCCTCAAAGGGAATGGCCTTGCCATCGAGCATGAAGGTCTGATTCATGAGCACCGTCCGAATTCTTCCTTGGGGATATGCGCCGCAGCGTCGTCGCGCCCGGTCATTTGCCTTGCGCCGGCCAATGCCCGGTCGAGGTCGAACGCCGGCGAAAAATCTTTGCAGGTCATCCGCCGCTCGTAGGCCGGACGGAATTTGGCGATGGTGTCGAGCACCGGGTTGCAGGCGGTATGCCCGAGGCCGCAATGGCTCATCGACTGCAGCAACTGGTTGAGCTTCTCGATTTCGGCAAAATCGTAGGGGGAACCGGCGCCGTTGTGCAGTTTGTCCATCAGGTTCTTCAGCAGCGAGGTGCCGACCCGGCACGGCGTGCAGAAACCGCAGCTCTCGTGCTGAAAGAAATGCACGTAGTTGCGCGCCACCTGGAACATGTCGCGGGTCTGGTCGAATATTGTGAAGGCGCCGGCGGTCGGAATATCCTCGAAGCCGATGACGCGGTCGAACTCATCCTCGGCAACGCAGATACCTGACGGGCCGCTGACCTGCACGGCCTGCGTGTTCTCGGCGCCGCAGTCTTCGAGAACCTGGCGGATGCTGACGCCGAACGGGTATTCGTACAGCCCGGGTCGCGCGCAATCGCCGGACACCGAAAGAATCTTGGTTCCCGCCGAATGTCGGGTGCCGATCCCGGCGTACCAGTCGCCGCCATTCAGCGCGATCAGCGCCGCCGCGGCGAAGGTTTCGACGTTATTGACAATGGTCGGCTGGTCGAGATATCCGTTGGTGACCGGGAATGGCGGGCGATTGCGCGGCGTGCCGCGCTTGCCTTCGAGCGATTCGATCAGCGCCGACTCCTCGCCGCAGACATAGGCGCCAGCCCCGACATGAATCTCGATCTCGAAATCGGCGCCGGGTATGCCGAGGATATCCTTGCCCAGCAGGCCTTCCCGGCGCCGGTGCGCCAGCACGGCGTTCAGGTGGTCGAGCAGATAGCGGTACTCGCCGCGCAGGTAGACGAAACCGCGTGTCGCGCCGACCGCATAGGCGGCGACGGTCATGCCTTCGAAGACAAGGTCAGGATATTTGGCGAGCAGCACGCGGTCCTTGAAGGTGCCCGGCTCGCCCTCATCCGCATTGCAGACGACGATGCGCTGCAGCCCTGCCTTGAGCGGCGCATTGCGGCAGGCCTCCCATTTCAGCGCGGTGCTGAACCCGGCACCGCCGCGCCCGCGCAGGTTGGCCCGCTTGATCTCGTCGAGCATGGAAATCGGCCCGCTCAACCCGCTCGGCAGGCCCTCGCGCCAGGAACGCGTGTTGGAAGCCAGCAAGCCGTCGCTCGGCGCCCGTGCCCGAGCCGCCAGCAGGGCCGCGCCGGGCTTGAGGTCACTGTCGAGCAGGATGTCGGCGCGGCGGATGTTGTCGTTGACCCGGAAATACTCGGGCGGCCAATCGACGAGCGGCATCTTGTTGCGGATCAATTCGGCGATTTCGTCGATGCGCGTTGCGGTCAACCCTGAAATTGCGTAATTATTGACCAGCAGTGCCGGCCCCTGATCGCACATGCCGGTACACGCCGTCTTGCCGACGCTGACCAGCCCATCTTCGGAAACCATGCCGCGCTCGACCCACAGGTTATTGCACAGCCGATCCATCAGCGCCTTGTTGCCAAGCATGCGGTCGGTGATGTTGTCCGAAAACAGAACCCGGTATTTGCCGCGTGGCTCGGTGTAGAGGAAGGAATAAAAACCGGCGACCCCCTCGATCTTGGTCCGCGGAACACCCAGCGTCGTCTGCATGCGGTCGATGGCTTCCGGCGAAATCCAGTCACATGCCTCCTGCACTTCCCGCAGGATCTGCACCATGCAGGTCGGGTCGCGCCGGAAACGGTCAACTACGCGATCGACAATGTCGACCACGGCTTCGCTCTGTCTATCGTTGATTGTCACGACAAGCTCCCGCCAGATGTTTACGACTCCGAAAAGGGTAGCACCAAAATATTTCGGGCGTTTGTTTCAGGTCAACGAGTGACGCGGCTACCGCCGTTTGGCGCGGAAAGTCAGTCGCAGCGTGCCAGCGCACGGCGCTCGCTGACATCGCGCTCAGCAGGGATTTCGATGGGCAACTCGGGGTGCAATCGCGACAGCAGGTGAACGACCCAGCGATTGGCGTCGTAGGAAAACTCGCGTGCCACCAGCGGCGCCCCGGCATAGTCCGCAACGAAGAGCGCGACTGCAGCCGAGCGGCTGACCCCATACTCGCAATGCACAATCAACGAAACCGTATCCGGCTGCGCATGCAATTCATGCACAAAATTGTCGATCTGGCGCGCCATAAGGTGATTGAACAGGCCCGGCAAGGGCGCCGGCAGGTATTCGTCAGCCGGCATGGCGTCGTAGAACGACAAGCGCAGCAGCGCCGCGAAATCCGGGTCGAGGCAGGCTTCCGGCGTGCCCGGATCGGTGATCGAAATCACCGCGACATGCGGGCTGGCGACCAGCGATTCAGCATGCTCCCGGGAGGTGAAACTGACCTGACAAATGGTCATGCGCTATTCCATGAATACCGGGTCGGAGAAGACGAGCGTTCCGTCCTTGCGCATCATCAGGTTGTCGGCCTTGATCAGGTCGGGCAGTGCGCCATACTCGTTGGAAAACGTCTCCAGCGCCCTCAGCGACTGCTGCACCGCACGGCTCCACCCCATCGGTGTCACCACCAGATGATGCAGGGCGATGCGTCCCATGTCTTGGGCCAGGTTGCGCCACATCAGGCAGGCGTCGAAATAGGATGTACTCAACTTGGTCGCCACTTCCGAGGCCTCGCCGCGGCCTGGCAACGGATAGAGCTTTTCCACCTCGACGATGTGAAACGGAAACCCGCGGCTCGAACGCCCGACAACGCCATGGTCGGCATAGACGACCGGAAAATGCTTGCCGGTCGGCCGGTCGGGCGCCGTGTAATAGGCGTAATCGGTGGGCGAGGACAGCACCTTGAAGACCCGCGCCTGGCCATCGACGACATCGCCGTCAAGGACGATGGTGCTCTCACCGCGGCCAATTTCCTGGCGTCCGTTGAGTAACGGATGTTCAGGAACGGCATCGGGAATGAGTTCGCTACAGTTGATATCCATCGCAAGTTCCAGGCTCAGATCACGAGAACGGCCAATATAAGCCGCCCCCGCCCTCTGCGCTCAAGCAACGATGTGGGCACCGGCGTCGACATAGATGGTCTGCCCGGTCATGCCCGAGGAACCGGAAGTGCACAGGAAGGCGGTCAACGCCCCGACTTCATCGATGCTTACCGTGTGTCCGAGCGGCGCTTTCAAGGCATCGGCCTCGAGCAACTTGTCGAAGTTGGCGATACCGGACGCGGCGCGCGTCATGATCGGTCCGGGCGACACCGCGAAGACGCGAATTCCCTTGGGACCGAGGTCGTAGGCCATGTAGCGGACCGCCGATTCAAGCGCCGCCTTGATGATGCCCATCACGCCATAGTTGCGCACCACGCGCTCGGCACCCAGGTAGGACATGGTGATCAACGATCCACCTTCGGTCATCAGCGGCTCAAGCGCCTTGGCCATGCGCAGGAAGCTGTGACAGGAGATGTTCATCGCCGAATCGAAACCGGCTTCTGAGGTGTCGATGACGCGCCCGTGCAGGTCGTCGGCATCGCAGAAGGCCATCGAATGGACGGCGAAATCGATCTGGCCAAATTCGGCGCCGCACTTCTCGATCACCGCCTCCAGGCTGCCCGGCTGCGTGACATCGAGCTTTTCGAACAGTCGGGCGCCGACTGCTTCGGCCAACGGCTGCGTGTATTTTGCCGTCTTGTCGTTCTGGTAGGTCAGCGCGATGTCGGCACCCAGCGCGCGCACCGCCCTGGCGACCGCGTAGGCAATCGACTTGTCGTTGGCGACCCCTGTAATCAGGCCCTTCTTCCCGGCCAGCGGCAGGACGAGCGCATTGTTGGACAGGGGGGTTGGTTCGGTAATTGCATTCATGCTGTTTTCCTTGGGGTTTATCGGGACCTTCTGGTGCCCGTTTAGTTATCAACGATCATCCATGCACGGCGAGTCCACGCTTTCCTGAACCGCTCCATCACACGAACGACATTGTTTGCTGCACTGCAACATACTATACTACGCACAATTGAATATGGAAGCCAAGGAGTGCGGTAATGCATGAAACGACCGAAAAACGTCATGTCGTGAACAAGACCTACGACGAGATCCAGATCGGTGATTCGGAGAGCCTGACGCGCACGCTGATGCCCGAGGACGTCAAGTTGTTCGCCGTCCTCAGCGGATGTTTCAACCCTTCCGCCACCGATTCGCGCTACTCCGAAAGCGGCATGTTCCGCGAGGTGATGGCACACGGCATGTGGAGCGGATCGCTGATCTCCACGGTGCTCGGCACCCAGTTCCCCGGCCCCGGAACGATCCTGATCGACCAGTCGCTGCATTTCGCGCGACCGGTGACGATCGGCGACACGATCACCATCACGGTCACTGCCAAGCAGAAATTCGATCACAACAAGCATGTCATCCTCGATTGCGTCGGCACCAACCAGGAAAATCTGCAGGTCTTGCGTGGCATGGCGGAAGTTCTGGCGCCTACCGAGAAGATTTCGCACATTCAGGAATTCCATCGCCCCCTGGTCAGCGTCGATAACAAGCATGAGCGCTTCCAACAGACCCTGGCCCTGGTCCGCGGACTGGAACCGATCCCGACCGCAGTCGCCCACCCGTGCGACAAGGAATCGCTCAAAGGCCCGGTCATCGCCTTCCACGAAGGCATCATCGAGCCGATCCTGGTCGGTCCGGAAGCGAAGATCCGCGGGGTCGCCGAAGAGTTCGGCATCGACCTGCACGGCATCCGGATCGTCAATGCCAAGCACAGCCACGACGCAGCGGCGATCGCCGTTTCCCTGGTGCGCACCGGCGACGCCGAGGCGCTGATGAAGGGCAGCCTGCACACCGACGAACTGATGGCCGAAGTGGTGGCGCGCGCCAACGGCCTGCGCACGGCGCGGCGCATCAGCCACGTGTTCGTGATGAACGTGCCGACCTATCACCGTCCCCTGCTGATTACCGATGCCGCAATCAACATCGCGCCGACCCTGGAGGAAAAAGCGGATATCGTCCAGAACGCCATCGATCTGGCGCATATCATCGGCATCCCCGAGCCGAAGGTCGCGATTCTCTCGGCGGTCGAAACCGTCAACCCGAAAATCCAGTCCACGCTCGACGCCGCCGCCCTGTGCAAGATGGCCGACCGCGGCCAGATCAAGGGCGGCATCCTCGACGGTCCGCTGGCCTTCGACAACGCAGTTTCTATCGTCGCCGCCAAGACCAAAGGCATCAAGTCGGCGGTGGCCGGCCATGCCGAAATTCTGGTCGTTCCCGATCTCGAATCAGGCAACATGGTCGCCAAGCAGCTCGAATATCTCGCCAACGCGCTGACCGCCGGCATTGTCCTCGGCACCCGCGTGCCGATTGTCCTGACCAGCCGCGCCGATACCGCGGAGACGCGCGTCGCCTCCTGCGTCATCGCCGCGCTCGTCGCCCACGCCAACCGTGCCAAGGAAAACACCTAAATGACTCGTGGCATCCTCACCATCAATGCCGGCTCGTCGTCGATCAAGTTTGCGCTTTTCGAGTTGAACGGCGGCCTGCAGCAAAAACCCACCGTTTCCGGCCAGATTGACGGCATCGGCGCCAGCGCCAGACTGATCGCCAAAGATCCTGCGGGCAAGCATGAAGTCGCCCTCGACCTCACCGGCAGCCAGGAAGCGCAGCACCAGGCCAGCCTGAACTTCCTGCTCAACTGGCTGCGGGAGACGCAGAAAGACTGGAATCTCGCCGCGGTCGGCCATCGCGTCGTGCACGGCGGCGAGCTTTTTTCGGCACCAATCGCGGTCGACCGCGACATCGTCAAAAAACTGGAGCAGTTCATTACCCTGGCGCCGCTCCACCAGCCGCACAACCTGAACGGCATCAGAGCAATCGCCAACATCCTGCCCGATGTACCCCAGGTTGCCTGCTTCGATACCGCCTTCCATCGCACCAACCCGCCGGTCGCCCAGGCCTTTGCCCTCCCGCGCACGTTGTCGGCAGAAGGCATCAAGCGTTATGGATTCCACGGCCTGTCCTACGAATTCATCGCCCGCGCCCTGCCCGAACACTCGCCGCGTGCCAGCGGACGCGTGATCGTCGCCCACCTTGGCAACGGCTCCTCGATGTGTGGCATGCTCGACCGCAAGAGCATGGTGTCGACCATGGGCTTCACCGCCATCGACGGCCTGATGATGGGTACGCGATCCGGCGCCATCGACCCCGGCGTACTGCTCTACCTGATGGACAACAAGGGCATGGGCTCTCCCGAACTGACCCGCCTGCTCTACAAGGAGTCCGGCCTGCTCGGCGTTTCCGGCATCAGCCAGGACATGCGCACCCTGCTCGCCTCCGGCGCACCGGAAGCGAAAGAAGCAATCGACCTCTACTGCTTCCGCATTCTGCGTGAAGTCGGCTCGCTCGCCGCCGCCCTTGGCGGCATCGACGCACTGGTATTCACCGGCGGTATCGGCGAACATGCGGCCGAAATCCGGCACCGCGTCTGCTCGCAACTCGCGTGGCTCGGCCTGGTGCTGGACGATGCCGCCAACGCGATGGACCAGTTGCGCATTTCAACGCCAGAAAGCGGCGTCGATGTCCTGGTAATTCCGACCAACGAAGAGTGGATGATCGCGCATCACGCGCAAAACCTGCTCGCCCTCTGAAAAATATTTGCCCCGTGAAGCCCCGGCGCCGCAAGGCCCCGGGGCTTTGTTTTTCGGGCTTTGCAAGGGCATGGCCGTACGCCGGAAAATATGAGGAAAACACTATATATAGTCAACTTGTTGCCATGACCAACTAGATATAGTAGCTTTGCGAAATCCGACACCTGTCCGACCTACCCATTAAAACGATACGAGGAGCGCACCATGAGCCCAGTTTCCGAGCAACTCTCGCTAACCGACATTCCTGCACCACCCCAATTTGCTCCGCTACCGGAGCAGGAAATTTCCGGCGAGGTGTTGATCGAGAAATATGCCAAGGGCGCGGAAACAAATGTCCACGACGTGCGTCGTCGCGTCGCCAGGGCACTGGCCAAGGTCGAACAGGAAAAAGACCGCGCCCATTGGGAAGCGCGTTTCCTGTGGGCGCAGGAAAACGGCTTCATTCCGGCCGGCCGCATCAACTCCGCCGCCGGCACCGACCTGCAGGCAACCCTGATCAACTGTTTCGTGCAACCGGTGGGCGATTCCATCGTCGAGACCACGGACGGCAAGCCCGGCATCTACACCGCGCTGGCCCAGGCCGCCGAGACCATGCGCCGCGGCGGCGGCGTCGGTTACGACTTTTCGAGCATCCGTCCGCAGGGCGCCCACGTCAAAGGCACGCAGTCGCGCGCTTCTGGCCCGGTTTCCTACATGCGCGTATTCGACCGCTCCTGCGAAACCGTCGAATCGGCCGGCGCCCGCCGTGGCGCCCAGATGGGCGTGCTGCGCTGCGACCATCCGGATATCGAGGTCTTCATCCACGCCAAGGACAAGGGCGACCTGACAAACTTCAACATCTCGATCGGCGTCACGGACGCCTTCATGGAAGCGGTCGATAGCGACGGCGAGGTCGAACTGACCCACCGCGCCGAACCCAATGCCGAGATGCGTTCCAGCGGCGCCTACCAGCGCGAGGACGGCCAGTGGGTATACCGCAAGTTGCGCGCCCGCGATCTCTGGGATCAGGTGATGAAATCCACCTACGATCACGCCGAGCCGGGCATCCTGTTCCTCGATCGCATGAACAAGGACAACAACCTCAATTACTGCGAAGTCATCGAGGCCACCAATCCCTGCGCTGAACAGCCGTTGCCGCCCTACGGCTGCTGCTGCCTCGGCTCGATCAACCTGACGCCGTTCGTCAAGGACCCGTTCACCGAGCGCGCCGATTTCGACTTCGCGGCCTTCGGCGAAGTCGTGCGCGTTTCGACCCGCATGCTCGACAACGTGCTCGACGCGACCCACTGGCCGCTCGAACGCCAGGCCCAGGAAGCCGCCAACAAGCGCCGCGTCGGTCTCGGCTTTACCGGCCTCGGCGATGCACTGGTCATGCTGCGCCTGCGCTACGACAAGCTGGAAGCGCGCGCCATGGCGACCCGCATCACCGAATACATGCGCGATGCGTCCTACCTGTATTCGGTCGAGATGGCCAAGGAACGCGGCGCCTTCCCGCTGTTCAACGCCGAGCTCTACCTCTCTGGCGGGAATTTCGCCTCGCGCCTGCCCAGCGAGGTCAAGGCCGAGATCCGCAAGCACGGCCTGCGCAACTCGCACCTGCTGTCGATCGCGCCGACCGGCACCATCTCGCTGGCCTTCGCCGACAACGCTTCGAACGGCATCGAACCGCCCTTCTCGTGGACCTACAGCCGCAAGAAGCGCATGCAGGACGGCACGATCAAGGAATACTCGGTCGAGGACTACGCCTGGCGCCTGTACCGGCACATGGGCGGCGACGTCACCAAGCTGCCCGACTACTTCGTCACGGCGCTCGAAATCTCCGCGCAGGCGCACAAGGACATGGTCGCCGCCGTTGCGCCGCACATCGACACCTCGATCTCGAAGACGGTCAACGTGCCGGCGGAGTACCCGTACGAGGATTTCCAGGATCTCTACATGAGCGCCTGGAAATCCGGCCTCAAGGGCCTCGCGACCTATCGCCCGAACAGCGTGCTGGGTTCCGTCCTGTCGGTAACCAGCGAAGCCCCCAAGGCCGATACCGCTACGGTCAACGTCAAATCACCGCAGGATTTCGTCTCCGACGCCAATCGCCGCCTGTCGATCAAGGATCTGCCGGCCCCGGTGCTGTCCAGTCTGCGCTGGCCGAACCGCCCCAGCCTGCCGGAAGGCAACCTGTGCTGGACCTACATGCTCGACTCGCCGATCGGCAAGTTCGCGCTCTTCGTCGGCCATGTCGAACCCGACGGCCATGCCTGGCCGTTCGAGGTGTGGGTCAACGGCCCGGCCGAACCACGCGGCCTCGGCGCCGTCGCCAAGACGCTGTCGATGGATATGCGCGCCAACGACCACGACTGGCTGGAAATGAAGCTCGACGCCCTCGCCAAGACCCCCGGCGACTCCTTCGAGATGCCGATGCCGCCGCACGGCGAACGCAAGCGCGTGCCGTCGGTGGTGTCCGCCATGGCGCAGATCATCCGCTTCCGCGTCGAACAGCTCGGCGCCCTCGATCACGAAGGCTCGACCCCGGTCAAGGACGCACTGTTCAGCAACAAGGAGCCGAAGACCGGCACCGACGGTACGCTGTCGTGGACGGTGGACGTGAACAACCCCTCGACCGGCGAGGAATTCGTTCTCGGCCTCAAGGAAATCACGCTGCCCGACGGCGTCACCCGCCCCTACTCGATGTGGTTGTCCGGCAATTACCCGCGCGCCCTCGACGGCCTCTCCAAGCTGCTGTCCCTCGACATGCGCGTCCTCGATCCGGCCTGGATCGGCATGAAGCTGCGCAAGCTGCTCGATTACCCGGAACCGTTGGGCGATTTCATGGCCTTCGTACCCGGTTCGCGCAAGCAGCAGACCTACCCGTCAACCGTCGCTTACATCGCCAACCTGATCATCCACCGCTACGCAATGCTCGGCGTCCTCGACGAGAGCGGTTTCCCTATCCAGCAAATGGGCATGCTGAAAGCACCGGAAGACGCCAGCAACTCCGTGCATCCGACGCAGGGCAAGCTGTGCAGTGAATGCGGCAACCACACCATGATTCGCAAGGACGGATGCGACTTCTGTACCGCCTGCGGCGCGGTCGGGACTTGTGGCTGACGACAGACACGCCCCATGTAAAACGCCCCG
>CAVUJN010000006.1:0-80956 GCA_963741765.1 uncultured beta proteobacterium | reverse complement strand
CAATTTCATACACACCCGCACCGCCAAGTGAGGCGATCACCGCATGGGCGGCTTCATGCACACAAGCGACCCAGCGCTCTTCTTCATCATAAAACATGGCATCTCCTAATTCTTCAGTTCGGCGTGGCGGCGCCTTGAGCAGGGATTTGCACAAGACGACCAGCCACCCGCAAAGCAAAATTGCGAAAATGACGGTTGTCGTATTACTGGAATGACGGGTTGGCTTTGGTCTGACGATTAGCGATGCACCAGCGCCACGCATGAAGCAGCCAGCGCGCTTTCGTCAGCGCCGGGTGCAACCCTTCCGAGCTGACGTACACAATTCGCTCGAACATTACCTCTTCCGAGAGGTTCAGCATCCCTTCGTCATCGCGCAGGTTCCAGATCTCGGCAAGTGCCGGGCAGACAAAATTGATCGAGGAATCCGAATCAAGGTTGCCGTTGAGAATGTGGCGATCATCTTCAGGATGGAAGAGAACGAGGTCGTATCCTGCTGTGAGAATACGGAACGTGTCGATTGACTCCTTGAGTGCTGCAAGCTGCCTACGCTTGGTCGGAGGGGTGTGGTCGTAAGGGACCAGTACCGGGAACAGCGCGGTGAATCCGTCGCTGCCGGCGAGTGCTACCGGGAATTCCATCATGCCATGGAGGTAACGTTGTCGATCGTACTGAACCCAGACAGCAAGCGTAGGTTTTTGAAAGTCAGACAGGGTTTGATGGTTTTGATAGTTGCTCATGATTCCTCCTGGATAGTTGAGCTGGAGGACAGGCGTCATGAGCGGGATTGCCCACCGACCGCCCTGTCATCCGGGTATTGCGCAAGTTCCCATTGCGTATGTCCGGATTCAGGTACGGGTTGATGGGAAATGCAGTGCGGACGCACAATGCGTCCCGAGAAGCGTCGGTGTCGCTACCGGCCCCGAAGCGAGCGCAAGCGGGTACATCTACCCGGTCTTGCGCGGCTTCGCGATCGGTCTGGTTGGGCGACTTTGATTTGGTCATCGCGGTTCGATGGCTATTGGCTTACTGGCCAATCGTGTCGAAGACTGGGGCGACACGAATCATGTCGAGCAGGTATCGATTTTCAAACTTTACAGAATAACGATTAAGAATATTATCCTGGTAAATCATCTTGGTTGCCAAATAAACACAAAGATGCTCCGTGTTCTCGGGTGATAAATATCCCAAATTATTCTTCAGAATTTTATTTGTAGCTGAATCAGTCCAGATAATCTCGTACGGCATCCGGAAATCAGGCCCACGTCGTGAAATATCTGGCATGCATTCCGATTTGATCTGACTCTCACCAACAATAGAAGCATAACATAGACCATTTGAAAACTTCATCGCATACATATCAATCCCATTGACTGATTTGATCATGATTTCGAAATCTTCATTTCCTTCGAAAGCTTGGATTACCTTTGGATTATCGCTTTCGTACGAAATGACAGCGGCGATACAATCTTTGGAAAGATATACGCCCGATTCAACCTGCTCATCTGGAACGGTGACATCGTTCTGATTTTTCGAAATGGATTTGCTCTTGCTGAAATGTTTGGTTGATGACTTCATTTTTAATACTCCTAAGAAAGATACAGTTGAGGACGATCCGCAACCTGGTGACTATGTTACCGACTTGCTGAAGAAAAGTCAAGGCCTTCGGGACTCGATTTGAATTCACCGTGTTTTCCAAGCAGTGGAAGAGACTCATGCGCTGTCCCCCAACCCCTGACGGCCAAAGCCTCCTCCCGATCCCCTCCGGTGTGAGCTAAAGTTCGTATCTTGAAGTGCCACTTTTGGCGTTTATATTGGTGTGCGGGAGTGAATGATGAACCGTTTATTTTTAACTTCTGTGCTGGCTTTTGGCCTTGGTATGGCTGCCATGCCCGCGAGTGCCGTCGTCTATTGCAAGAGCGTTGGCGTACCCAAAGGATGTGTTGCTCGCCCAGTAGCAGCCCCCGGTGTCGGCGCTCCGGGCGTGGGAGTCGCACCTGGTGTGGGCGTAGGCGCACCGGGCGTAGGTGTGCGGGACCCCGGTATTAACCAACCCGGAGCAGCTGGGAATGTTGGCGCGGGAGGCGTTAGTGCAACCAACCGGAACGGGGGAGCTAACCGCGTGGGTGTTCGACGCTGAATCTTGGGTGACGTATGCCTGAAGCGCGCTAGAAGAAGTAGAAAGAAGTTAAGACTGGATGTTTCCCCGAATCTGCAATGCGGAGCCGGTGAGCGAGTCCGTTGAAGGTCTGCTTATCTGCTAACCCGCCCTCACCACCGCCAGCCCTGACCAATCCGTCGTGTAACCCGGCGACAGATTCCCCCGGCGCATCCGCCACGCCCGATCGACCCCCTCCGCAGCCAGGCGCAGGGAGCCCCGTCCGTACCGCTGATTGACCCCATCCAGCACCGACATCAACTTGTCCGACCGGGCGTCACCCGCCCCACCCTGGCCGTCCAGCAACGAGAACTGCCGGTTGCCTGCCGGCCTCAGGTCGAGCAGCATCACGCCCGCCTTGTGATAGCCAAACCCCGGCCGGTAGATCCGGCGCAGGATGCGTAGCGCCCACCCGGCCAGGATGCGCGTATCCGCGGTAGCCTCCGGCAGCGGCAGCGTCACGCCCCGCTGATACTGCGGCACCTCGGGCTTGAAGACGTTGGTCCGGATATAGACCTGAACGCGCACCCGCCAGGGAATCCTGGGATCGCAGCTTCTCGGCGGCCCGCGCGATGTAGCTGGCCACCGCTTCCTCCAGTTCGTCGAGGTCATGCACCAGGTGGCCGAACGAGCGGGACACCATGATCTGCTGCCGGTCCGGCACCACCTCCTCGAGGTCGATGCAGGAGATGCCACGCAGTTCGCGAACCGTTCGCTCGAGGACCACCGAGAACCTTGACCGGATGGCCTCCGCATCCGCATCGCGCAGCTGTCGCACCGTCCGGACTCCCATCGCCGCCAGCCGTGCATCGATCTTGCGTCCGACACCCCACACCTCGCCGACCGCGATCCGGTCGAACAGCGCCGTCAGTTCATCCCGGGCCAGCGCCGTGAAATCACAGACCCCATCATCACCGGCCAGTCCCTTCTTGGCGCAATGATTGGCGAGCTTGGCCAGAGTTTTGGTCGGTGCGATGCCGACGCACACCGCCAGGCCCAGCCAATCGGCGATCCGTTGCCGTATCTCAGCGCCATAGGCCGACCAGGCCACCCTCCGGCAGCGGCACGCCGGACAGATCGAGGAAAGATTCGTCGATGCTATAGACCTCGAGATTCGGCGCGAAACCGGACAAGGACCTCGACCACCCGATTGCTGAGGTCGGCATACAAAGCGTAGTTGGAACTGAACGCCACAATGCCATGCCGCCTGGCTTCGTCCTGGATCTTGAACCAGGGGACACCCATGGGGATGCCGAGCGCCTTGACCTCCGCGCTGCGGGCGACGACACAGCCGTCGTTGTTGGAGAGGACGACGACCGGGCGGTCTCTCAGGCGTGGGTTGAACAGCTTCTCGCAGCTCGCGTAGAAATTGTTGCAATCGACCAGGGCGAAGATCGGCACAAGGATCAGGCGGCAAAGCGCTTGAACTTGCCGACCACCACGCCCCACACCTCGAGTTCCATGCCGTCCTGGATTTCCAGCGTCGGATAGCGCGGGTTCTCGGCAACCAGCGCCACCCGGCCGCCGCGGCGATAGAGGCGCTTCACCAGGCGTTCGCCGTTGATGAAGGCGACGACGACGTGTCCGTGCCGGGCGCGGATGCTGCGATCGACCACCAGGATATCGCCGTCGAATATCTCGGCGCCTTGCATGCTGTCCCCTTGGACGGCGAAGAAGAAGGTGCTGACCGGGTTGCGGACCAGGTAATCGTTGATGTCGAGTCGTGCATCCTCGTAGTCCGCTGCCGGTGACGGGAATCCCGCGGAGACCTTGACGCCGTCGAGCGGCAAAGGACGATGCGGCGCATCGGGCAAGGGGACGAAGACGCCGGGCGGCAGGTCCGGGCCAACGGATAGCACTTCAGCCATGCAACGCCGGCTCCGGATCAACCGGTGCAGCCACCTCTTCCGCCTGGCTGAGCAGGACGGTCGCGCACTCCGGGCAGATCAGGCAGGGACGACCATGCAGGGTCGCTTCCTCGAGGTCGGCGACGGCCAGGGGGATGTGGCAGGACGGACAAACGATCCGTGCGTTGAAGATTTGTGGCATGACTGTATTTTTATACAGCTATTCGGACGGCGCAATACTGTATGCGGATTTCATTCGGCAGTTGCCGATCGAAGCCTGCACAGAGCGGTACGCTCTGTTGCAATCCGTTACTTGTATCGGGCGGTCACGCGCCCGTATCGTTCGACTCATGCGCTGTCCCCCAACAGCCTGACGGCCCACCTCCCTCCCCCTCCGGTCGTCCGAAAGCCCCGCGCTCCCCCCGCGGGGCTTTCACTTTGTGGTGGGGCTGCACAAATCCTTTTTGCAGTGCGCCCTGCCAAGGGGTACTCTTTCGGCGCCACCCGCCCAGGCAATTCCCCTGAGGCGAGAACCGACAAACAAGGAGAAATCATGGTCAAGGCCAAAGCCTATGCCGCAGTGGATGAACACAGCCCGCTCGCACCCTACGAAATCGAGCGTCGCGATCCCGGTCCGGACGACGTCCGGATCCAGATCCTGTTCTGCGGCGTGTGCCATTCCGACCTGCACACCGCCCGCAACGAATGGAAGAACACCCTCTATCCGTCGGTTCCCGGTCACGAGATCGTCGGCCGTGTCGTCGCCGTCGGCAACCAGGTGACGAACTTCAAGGTCGGCGACCTCGCCGGTGTCGGCTGCCTGGTCGATAGTTGCGGCCATTGCCCGTCCTGTCACGACGGCGAGGAGCAGTATTGCGACAACGGCTTCACCGGCACCTACAACGGCCCGCTCTTTGGCGGCGAGAACACCTACGGCGGCTATTCGCAGACGATCGTCGTCAAGGAATCCTTTGTCCTGCGCATCCGGCATGCCGAGAAGGACCTGGCCAGCGTCGCTCCCCTGCTCTGTGCCGGCATCACGACCTACTCGCCCCTGCGCCACTGGGGCGCCGGCCCCGGGAAGAAGGTCGGCATCGTCGGCCTGGGCGGACTGGGTCACATGGGGGTCAAGATCGCCCATGCCATGGGTGCCCATGTCGTCCTATTCACCACCTCGGCGAGCAAGGTCGCCGATGGCAAGCGCCTGGGTGCCGACGAGGTCTGCATCTCCACCGACCCCGACGCCATGGCGCGCTTCACCGGCCAGCTCGATTTCATCCTCAACACCGTGGCGGCGCCGCACGACCTCGATGCCTATCTGCAACTGCTCAAGCGGGACGGCACGATGACCCTGGTCGGCGCCCCAGCCGAGGCCCATCCGTCGCCGAATGTCTTCGGGTTGATCCTGAGGCGGCGCAGCATCGCCGGTTCCCTCATCGGCGGCATTCGCGAGACGCAGGAGATGCTCGACTTCTGTGCCGAGCATGGCCTCGTGTCGGATATCGAACTAATCCCGATGAATTACATCAACACGTGCCTACGACCGGATGCTGAAGAGTGATGTGCGCTACCGCTTCGTGATCGACATGGCCAGCCTCGCCTGAGGCGAGCCCGGTCGAGCAAGCGGGCCAGGACCCGCTCCTGCTGACGTATCCTGTCGCCATGTGCGGACGCTATGCCCTGAACGCCACTGCCGGCGACCTGATCGAGCACTTCGGGCTGGTTGCCTGCCCGGAATGGAGCGCCCGTTACAACATCGCGCCGCAGAGCAGCATCCCGGTCATCCGCCTGAAGCCCGGGGCCGGACGCGTCGGCCAGCTGGTGCGCTGGGGGCTGATACCGTCCTGGGCGAAGGATCCAGGTATTGGCAACAAGCTCAACAATGCCCGGAGCGAGACGGCCGCCGACAAGCCGGCCTTCCGCTCCAGTTTCAGGCGCCATCGCTGCCTGATCCCGGCCAACGGCTTTTACGAGTGGCAGGCCGTCGATGTCGAAGGCAAGATCCGGAAGCAGCCCTGGTACATCCACCCGGCCGAGCCGGGCGCCCTCTTCGCCTTTGCCGGCCTGCTGGCGGCATGGAACTCGCCGGCAGGCGACACCCTGGTCACGACCTGCATCCTGACCACCGGGCCGAATGCCGTGATGGCGCCGATCCACGACCGCATGCCGGTGATCCTCGCACCCGATCAATTCGATGCCTGGCTCGACCCGGAAAACCCGGATGTCGATGGGCTTCGGGGTTTGATGCAGCCCTGTGATCCGGAACAGATGGCAGCCCACCCGGTCAGCCCCGCGATCAATCGCGGTTCGGTGGAGGGATCGGAATGCATCAAGCCACTCGAGGTCGTGACATGAAAATATTCTGGGTTGTGTTGTTGCTTGTCTTCGCCAGTCGGGGCGCTGTTGCGGCCACCCTCGAGGGGCGTGTCGTTGGCGTTGCCGATGGCGACACCGTGACGGTGCTTGACGCCGATCGTCAGCAGCACAAAATTCGCTTGGGGGCATAGACGCTCCTGAGAAGGCGCAGCCGTTCGGGCAAAAGTCGAAAGAAAACCTATCGCGCATGGTCTTCGGGAAGGTTGTGCGGGTCGAATGGGACAAGCGCGACAAATACAAGCGCATCGTGGGAAAGGTGTGGGTGCAGCCGGCCGACTGCCCGACCTGCCCGATGACGCTCGACGCTGGTCACGCGCAAATTACCGTTGGTTTGGCCTGGTGGTATCGGAAGTACGCGAACGAGCAGTCGCCTCAGGATCGTGGGGCGTACGAATTCTCGGAGCAAGAGGCCAGGGCGAAGCGTGTCGGGCTATGGAGCGAGCCTGATCCGGTGCCGCCTTGGGAGTGGCGTAGGCGTTAAGGCGGGGCTCAAAATCTCAGAATCACCTGCTGCCAAGCCTCTGTTGGCAGGTCAATGACCGCTTGTAATTTCAGGCTACAGCCGGATCCGACCCTCAACGGCCCGTCGCGGGGTCAAGAGTTCAGCGGCAGGTAACCGAGCGCAGCGGTCGAAGTGCGTCCATCGAACCTGGGGCAATTCAGTGAGATTATTCAAACTGCCAGGTAACCGACACGGTTTCCTCCGAGGCGATGTCTTCGGGCTCGATCTGCGCAGCGAAACTTGACTTGCAGTAATCAACTGCCGCATCAGAGTGTGATGACCAGTAGCGCGGATTCCGGGTCTGCCGTTTATCGCCATACTGCACTTCAACAAGCTGGCCGAGTTTTTTGCCAACCGATTGCGCAATGGCTTCAGCACTTTTGCGTGCAGAATCCATTGCGGACCTCAACGCCTGATCCCGCAATGCCCCAGGATCTGAGACTCTGAATTCCAGAATGATGTCCGGATTGGTGCCGGAAGCATTCGCGGCGGCCAGACAGGCATTCAGAAGCTCACGATCGTTAGCGAACTGAAGGCAAATCTGGTGTTCTCCGTTGTAACCCGTAAAATCAAACTTGCCGTCGTCACGGCGTTCGTGGGTCACTTTGGCGTTGAACACCGAAGTCTTGATAGACGTTCGCTTAATCCCGCATGACTCCATGGCGTTCTTCAAGGTATCCACCTTGGCGTCAAGTTGGGTCAGCATTTCCCCATACTCCATGCACTGTGAGGTGACATCCATGGTCAGCTCTACTTGATCAGGCGCAGCGATTGCTTTGCCTTTTCCTTCAACCTGGATTGTTGCCATTGTCATATTACTCCATACCTGAGTTATGGTTTTTTAAGTGCGCGAGTTCAAATCACCAAATGCCTAAAAGGGCAGCCCCATTTCATATTCTTCCACTGCACTAGGCAGAAAACTCTCGACCCGGATCGCCACACATCGGTTCAATGCAATGGCCTCAACGAGGTCCTTGTCAGTCAAGCAACGATGAACGGCTTGCTGGCACTCTGAACAAAACCTGACCATCGGTTTGTCCGTCTTCGCCAAGGCAGCCCACTTTTGATGGTCGCACCGAAATGAGAATTTGCAGTTACGGATACTGATAGTCATAAATAGTCAGGTAGTTCGCGCTAAGGGTTAAGATTCCGCAAATGGCCGCAGACACTTTCGACATGGACGTATTCAAAAGAATGCCCTGCTGAAAGATTCTCGTGCCACCCGGCGGACCAAATCTGCCTCGCGATTCCGGACAGCGCTTAGCTTTGCTTCAAAAGCACTCGGATTTTCTAGGTTCCAGAACATTTCGTGCCAAAGCATTCTGAAAAACCACTTAACCCCGGGTGCAAATTCTGGAGATGATGCTGCTTGGAGCTTTCGCAAACAGTCTCCAGTTCCGCCGAGAGCCGACACTCCGACTTTAATAGCCAATGCTTCAATAGTCTCCTTGGACCTTTCCAATCTTTGGAGGAGATCCTTGGAAGGCGGAAGTTCTGTATCGCTATTTAAATTCAAAAACTTGTTTTCGTATCTCTGATGCGCATCCATGCTCTCAAGATTGAGCATCGTGTCCATGTTGAGAAGAAACAGAAGTCCCACGTCCTGACATTCGAACTGGACTGATGAGCCCGATCCATGCGAGAGGGTGTTTCTAACGAATTTGAGTACGGAGGCAGCCGATCGGATTTGTTCGTCAAATGCCTTCTTGTAAGTCTTACCTTGATTCTTCTCGAACTCTTCACGCTGAGCTGGGTCTGCACTGTGACGGTCCCATTCGATTGTCATTGCCCGAACGAAGGCATGAAGAACCTTCCGAATATCCTGTCCGTCATCGACGCGTCGCGGCAAATTGCGCGGTAGCCCTTCAAGGAGTTCAAGGGCCTGATCGATGCCAAAGTCACTCGTTGTCTTTCCCGGCAATCCGGATAACCTGAGAACCACTTTCGGGGAACCCGAATAAGTTTCCAAATAGTTGGTGACGGCATCGCAATAGTCAATAACGTTCCGGCGAAGCGATACGTACTCATGACAATAACTCCCGGCGACCCATGGGCCAATTCTTCCATCGGCCTTTCTGAATATCTCTGGAGCAACAATCATCGCGGGTTTGAAGCTCTGCTCGATTGAATTCAGATGATCGCCGTGCTGTGAGCAAAACTGGATACGGCTCCGCGGAAATCCCTTATTGATTATCAGGTGCGTCCAAAGGTGGTAGCCAGCAACACGCTTCATTCGAGTACGTGCGGAATCGTAAGACGCCTCCTCATCGGGGCTTTGAGGATGATAGTCGTACCAGGACTCAAGTTCCGGCAGCACCAGTGGATGGTCCTCCTCAGGGTCTTCACCAACGAGCGCCAGATCGATATCCAGCACCACAAAATCGATGTCATTGAGTTGCCCATCAATGACACGCCGCCCTTCAGCGTAAGTTGTCGCGAGCGTGACGCCACGTTCCTTGAGAAACCTTACCAACGTTGGGAGATCATCGGGAAATTGTTCGGGCAGCAGTTTGAACGCATCACCAAAATGTTCGAAGGCGACCTGCCTGTAACGCCCGTCATCAAAGTCTTCAACCCAGAGGAAGGAACTCATGCTGCACCTCTATTGATAGCTGACCACGGAATCGAAAAGGTCACAGTGGATGGTTGATCCTGCAAATCCAACGAGAATTTTCCGCCAACGTGCCCGGCAATCGTGCTCAGGAATTTGTGTCCCCGGCCGCTGCCCTTGCTTGCCTCGCGCTGCCTCGACTCCCGTGTGCTCGGATTCGAACAACAGAGGGTCACCGGGTCAGATGACTCGTCCCACGACAAGAGGATCGGGTTGGAGGCCGACGGTCCCGAGTGTTTGATCGCATTGACAAGAACTTCGGTAAAGATAACTGTCAGCAACGAGGCGTTAGGCCCATATTCCGCGAAGCGGATGCTGCTTGAAGCGAATCCATCGATACGAATCGGAATAAGGTGTTCCCCCATCCATGATGCAACCTCGGTGAATCCCGCTTCGCCCGCTAGGCCGCCAAGGTCACTTTCCCACTGGATCTGTAGGTCATGCTCCATTGATTGCCACAACTCTTCACGATCCCAAACAGATAGCTTGAGATCGGTAGGTGCCCTGCCAGTTCTCTTGGCATAGGCGAAGTAATGTGGGCGAAGCCGACGCCGATTCCGCTGGGAGAGCAACTGGATAAGTGCCAACTTGAGCGAATGTACGAGCACGCTCTCAGGAGAGCCTGGCCCGGCTCTATCCTCCTGTAAGTTCGCAACCAGTTTGTCGGGGCCGGTGGAAACGATACTGAAGATATCGAGGAGACCATTCATGGTCCTGGCTGCATCCGCGAAGACACGCGGCTCCATGCGGTGGGTTGTGTTGAAAAGAATGCTATCGACCGGGCCACGGAACTTATGAGCAAACATAGCCATCATGTCCTCGATCGCTTCACGCTTGGCAACTTCGACCTGAACCCGCCTGTTGGTCTCCGCAAGCGCCTTTTCAGCCTCTCTATGGGCCTTTTCCTGTCCAGTTTTTATATCAGCACAGGCACGAAGACCGCGCTCTGCCTGAACCACCAGGCGTTCCTGGCGTGTCTCGTTGCCCACCAATCTGTCTTCTCGCCACCAGGTTTCCCTTCGCCCCCTTTTGGTCTCTTCAATAGCTCGCCTAAAGAGTTTTTCAGCTTCATCAAGCTCGGCCTCCCCGAAACGATCGGCCAGATGGACCCCTGCCAGCATGATGAGAATCTCCGGATTGCCGATCTCCTCCCCTTGACGAAGCGACTGTTTGATCTCGTCCCGTGTGAGACTAGGTTCAGAGAGCATCCTGATGGCGGCAATGAGTTGGATGGATTCGTGATCGAATGACTCTTCATCCGTCGCAGGGGCGAGTCCTGCTGATTGGTTCGGAGCCTCTACCGATTCTGGTCTCAGATTCACGAGGGTGAGAAAATCGTCTGCGCACAGGACGTCTCCCGACTCCACGGCAAACCGGAGACTGCTCAGCCGCTCGAACACAAGACGGATTGCATCCCTAGCACGTCGTTCATCACCCGGCTCATCTCCCCCCCAGCCAATCAGGAGGGCAATCTCACAATAGAGGGATGCCGGGTCAAATCCCCGTTCTTCTGCTTCATGATCCAAGACCCATTTCCGCCACAAAGCATCACGTTCGGCTCCCACTGCGAACAGTCGTCTCGCTTTCTCCATATCCTGGACAACTCCGCTGCCGCGGAGAAAGGCGAGTCCGGCGCGTAGCGCGGCCTTCGCTGAGCCGAACCAATACATCGGCCTCTCGCCCTTTCCATTAAACCAATCGTCTTCCGACCCCTTCGTGTATGGGGCAGCGATCGCTTCATATAATTTAATAGCTTCGGACGTTCCCCGGCCCAGCGCAGCAGCATGGTCAAAAAGAAGATCGGCGAGTTCAAGGCGTGCCTCCAACCCTTTGTCGATGGCCTGCCGCAAGCATTGTTCAGCCTCAACCAACTCGCCCGCTTGAGCGAGCCGATCGCCGAGGAGAAGCAAGGCCTCAACAAACGGATGTTCACCGGCAGGCGGGAAAGCTGCGGAACGAAGGAGCCGAAGGGCCTCCTCTTCGTCCCTCTCGATACCCTCGGAGACCAATAGATGTCTGGCTTGGGGTTGATCAGTCGCAGCCGAGTAGAGAAATGCCTTACGTTGATCAAGCAAGGCTCCCATCCATTCCGCCAATCGTTGCTCATACGAGGCCACCCATTCCTGAACGTCAAAATCCCGCTCTGGGTAAAGCAAGGAATCGTCGCCTACGCCTAGGTTGATTCGGCCCGATTCAGCCAATTTGAGCTTTTTCCCAAGCAACAGCGCCGCATCAAGTTGCGCTGCGGTATCCCCGCGTTCTGCTAACGGGATCAAATCGCTGAGATCTTCACAAATTCTAGCGAAATCTTCTTGATCTGATTCAAGCTCATGCGGCCATTGGCCATCCGTATTGTGGGCATCCCACGAGCGTTTTTCCTCAAGTTCCTGCCGAACCACAGGGTGCCCGGATAGTGCTGCCTTGCGTTGATATTGGCCACTTAGCATCGAATCTTCTTCGAGAGGCCTCGATTTGTAACGGCCGCGTTTCGGGTCAATCAGTTCGCCAATGACATGGTAGGAAGCCAGTCGGTAAGCCGCCTGAGAGTCTCCTTGTGATGCGGCTTTCTTCAATTTCCCCTTGGCAAGCTCAAGCTGGAACGGATCGGCAGTAGCCTCCCAGCGTTGAAGGGCGCGCTCGCCAATCATTGCGAGGCTGGCAGGGTTATCTTCACCAAAGCTGGCAAGCCAGTCATCTGTATTCTGGGCCAGATGAATTCTGGCAAGGGCACGTTGGCGTAGAGGCAAGGGCGCCTGCCTCTCAATTCGTCCAAATTCCTTGACTGCGAAGAGAAATTCATTTGAATTGGCAATCAGCGGGAGATTTTCTTGGGAATGGTCGCACTCGATTTCTCCCGTCGCCAGATCCCACTTCACATTTAAATTCTGACGAAACTCATTACTGGAGCATATGGGAACCAGAACGCCTGTCTCAGGCTCAAGTTCAAAATGGGCGAGCACGAATGCTCGAATCGCCTCATTGCGTTCATCGCCGGCGGAGTCACGCCCACCTGTGCATTCAGGAGCATCCTTGGATATACCCATCACTCACCTTCCACATCTGCGTAAAACCAGCCTTCTTCCTCGGAGCGGGCCATATTGTCGCCGTACTCCATACATTCTTCCATGACATCCCGCTGAACCAGCGACTGTTCATGATCGAAATCGTTTTCGTATTTCACGTTGCCTCCCAAAGTGGCAGTTGCGATAGACGGATTGTTACCGCGCTGCCGATCACCGCCAAGGGAGAACAAGGGGAGTCAGCCAGCCTCGCGACTCACGCTGATCAAATAAAGCTTGTTCGACTGGCGAACCAGTTTTCTCAATCCAAGCAAGCGGCATTTCTCGTCGAGCATTTCCTTGCAGTTCTTCTTCATGGTCTCGTCCGAATAGCCGAAATGCTCAAGGTCACCGGGGCCGATGCCGCCAGACTCGATCGCTTCTAGGCTGCGAATCATGTTGGGTGCTACTGGCATCGGGAGCGACCAGGCCATTGCGCCTGACCAAAGAGAGGTGGGCAATTTCAAATCAAGTTTCACTGCACCCCTGGATTCGGATTGTCGCAACAACTGATAGCTGAACAATCCTTCTCCGAAGAAGAGAATCTCCGGAGCCACAGAGACCCGGACGAAAGCATCTCCGACTTGTTGAAGCAGCGGAAAGGACACGGCAGCAAAGTGAGCCTGCAATTCAGCAATTACAGACCGTGACTGATCAGATTCGGCCTTGACCCAGCCACCGGGCAGAAAACGGAGGTGCTCGGAACCAGGCTCAAGCTTGAGTCCTTTTGCGTGTGCGCACATCAGCAGGAGAAGCGCATGCCCCTCTTCGGAAAAGCCTAGGACTCTTGGCCTCTCCTTGCCAGTTTCGCCAATCAGCACGGGTTCGTCATAACGGCTCGGAATCTCGACCGCCTCAGCCCGCTGGTTGAAACGGTAAGGGGTTGTGCTCGATGAGGGGGTGGCCCCCAGGAAATCCGGGAGCTTGTCTCCGAACTGCTGGACGAGCGCATCGATGAACGCTCTCTTCCCATCAGCCCGCCCAGTCGGATCGACCAGGTCTTCAATGCTGAACCACACAAGCGTGTCGCCGCTGTCCGCAATACGATCAAGCAGGCGCGCCTCCCCTTCAGGCGTTAGCGAAACGTCGTAGAGCGCGAGAACGTACTCTGTGTAGGCATGCTTGTTCTGCGAGCCCTCGACCCACCGATATGGTTCGAGAATGACTCTGTTTGATGCATGGCAGTCTTCACCAATATGCAGCCCCAGCTCCTCAAGCAGTTCGCGCGAAAGCGTTCTCGGGAGAGCGTCGATGGCAACTTGAGATACGGAAGCGTGGAGTTTCCGAAGGGTGTCTCGCGTCTGCAATTCAAGTGGCAGATCGCCCGGTTTGAATCGGCCGCCGGGAAGCACGTAGTTCTTGATATCTAAACGCGTGCGGTCTTCCCGATGGTGCAGGACGAACTTGCCACCCAGACGGATAAGGCCCCAGGCTACAAACACGAATCGGATGGGTTCGGCTGACCTTCCAGGATGAAGCCGCACGCGCCTGTTCTCCAACTGTTTCAGGAGAGTGCGCTGCTCCTCGATGGCGTTGCTCTGGCTAGAGCGCCAATAGTCGCTCTCGAAAATCTGCTGACCGGGCGTCGCCATAGACTGCACCAGCGAATGTCCGAAAAGAGCTGCCGGAAAGGAAACAAAGGCCCACTTGCCTTCAGCAAGCAGGCGTTGGTCGAGCAAAGCACAGGATTCAAAGATTCTGCGGATGCACATCAGAACGCCAGCGCCCTCATCGCCCGACAGCAGGTCGCGCAAATGGCTCTCCGAAATCTCGTCTCGCAGGTCATCCTCCTCCGAATGGAGCGGCAACGCCCGAAGAAGCCTTTTCAGTAGGTCAAGATCCATATCTGGCAATCGAAACATGAAGGCGTTCAGCATACCGCCAATGGCCAATGCTGGGCCACCGCTCCCCTGTCTCTCCCCTGACATCGCCCGCTCCGAGTTCTACGATGGCGGTTATCAAATCAGACAAACACGAGAAAGCACCATGTACAAGACGGCATCCCGCTTCATGCAGCGTAGTTACCAACAAAGCACCCAGTCCGGGATCCTCGGCCATGATGGAAACAGTTTTTTGCAAGAGGTCATGCGCAAGCTTTCCACTAGGTCCGTGGGTGCGGACGGGGGTGGAAGCGAGAGCGCCATGGCGCTGGCTCTTCGCCGTGCCGGCATTGGCAACCGAGAAGCCTGAGAGGAACAGCAATGTCTTCCATTAACAAGGTCATGCTGATCGGCAACCTGGGTGCGGACCCTGAACTACGTTTCATGCCGTCCGGGGATGCGATTTGCACACTTCGGCTCGCCACGTCAGAGAAATGGAAGGACAAGGTGACTGGGGAACTTCGCGAAACGACCGAATGGCACCGGGTGGTGCTTTTCCGGCGCCTTGCAGAAATTGCAGCGCAGTACCTCCGCAAAGGATCGCAGGTCTATATTGAAGGGCGACTCCAGACAAGGAAATGGCAGGATCAGGAAGGTCGGGATCGTTACACCACAGAAATCGAGGCGCGGGATCTTACATTTCTCGGCAGTCGAGTAAGTTCAGCCGCAATCGGGCAAGTTACCAGCACCGATTTAAGGGGTTCATTCCATTCTAGAACCGCTGTAGCCCAATCCCCAAGGATTCATATTGATCCTGGTGATGTCCCATTTTGAGGAGCCTCCTGTTCGCCTTAACAGTGCTACGCCCGGTCAGCATCGGATTGCGGACTTGCACTCTCCGCCAATCCGCAGCATCTCGGCGACTGAAATCAACGAATCCTTGGCTAATGAGAAGACATGCAGAACAATGACAAAGAATTTCCCCCGATTGAGTTCGATGGCGATTTTTCGGGTTATAACTTTTTTGACCCTAGATCCTTTTGGGAGAAGGTGGCCGAGAAGGATTGCCAATCTGGCCCCCCTACCGCGAATCGGGATTTAGATGAAACGGAAAAGAAATAAGCAGCGACTACGACAC
Source organism: uncultured beta proteobacterium (assembly GCA_963741765.1). Lineage (GTDB taxonomy): Bacteria > Pseudomonadota > Gammaproteobacteria > Burkholderiales > Rhodocyclaceae > Azonexus. The sequence continues at coordinate 65,448 of CAVUJN010000006.1, read as the reverse complement.
CTTGCTCGCAGTCAAGCGCATGACCATGCTCTCTTTAGACACTCTTGTGCTACTGCTTGTCAGGGCGAACCACAACTTTGACTAGTTCGTGGTCAATGACCGCAGCGGCCAAGTTGCTGGCATGGGCTTTCTGGCAGCTTCCTGAGCCAAGCGGTCCTTCAATTGACCGCTCCGAGGGGCGGCCGACCGTCCGTTTCTGGCCGATAGGGTGAGTAGGGCCCTGCGCCAGGAAGCCGACGTTCGCCGAAACCACGAATTTTTCAATGGCCGAAATGCGGCGCGTACCACACTGAGTACTCTCGGCCAATTGCGGCTATAGAAGCCTTGAAAAACTGACCAGCACTAACGGCAGGTTACCAATCAGATATCCGAGCGGTTTCGGCGAGGTCTTCTTTGCTGGCCTTGGAAATCATTTCCTCAGACAATCGCCAGTAACCTAAAAATTCCTGTAACACGGGGTCGTTCTTGTCCATTCTCCGCTCCCTGCTTGTCCTATCGGTGCTGCTGGTCAGCGTCGCCCACGCCGACACCTTGACCGGCCGTGTAGTCGGCGTTGCTGATGGCGACACGATAACCGTGCTCGATGCCGATCGCCAGCAGCACAAGATTCGCCTTGGTGGCATAGATGCGCCTGAAAAGGCCCAGCCCTTCGGCGAGCGATCGAAGCAGAGCCTGTCGCGGATGGTCTTCGGGAAAGAGGTGCGCGTCGAGTGGGACAAGCGCGACAAGTACAAGCGCATCGTCGGCAAGGTGTGGGTGCAGCCCGCCGACTGCCCGACCTGCCCGATGACGCTCGACGCCGGCCATGCTCAGATCACCGTTGGTTTGGCCTGGTGGTATCGGAAGTACGCCCGGGAACAGGCGCCGCAGGATCGTGGGGCATATGAATTCTCGGAGCAGGAGGCCAGGGCGAAGCGCGTCGGACTATGGAGTGAGCCTGATCCGGTGCCTCCCTGGGAGTGGCGCCGGAGTTCAAGGAGGACTCAACAGCCCAAGAGCAGAGAAATGATCAATGCTTGGAATTCGTTATAAACCGATCTTCGGACTGAGCATTCTGGGTCAGTTGATCGGCCTTGTAGAGCTTCACATAAGGCCGAGAACTTACCAACAACCTTCGCGCTTACGATATCGACCAGCTGGCTGTCTATTGACTATTGCCTTTTCAGCCTCGCTCAAATTTGTTCGGCAAAACGTGCAGAATTCTTCACAAGCTCAGCCAAGGATTTTTTTGCCTTTCTCGGCCGGATCGGTTTGATTTCGGCGCTCTTGGCCGGGGTAGGCTGATCCATCTCGATGGCCTTGAGAGCAGACTTATCTATGGCGGTTAGTGATGCCAGTAGCTCCACTTTTGCAACCCGGGAATTGCGTTCTTGCTCGGCGCGCCGCTTGAACTTTTGGGCCGCCAGTTTCGAGCTCGCTGCGGTGCGAAGGCACCCGCAGTCTCGTTCAAGTCATACGACCAAGCGGACCGGCAGGTCTTCCGGATGGAAAACCTTGTCCTTTCTTCCTGAATGCAAATCCCACAGCCAGGGAAAGAGCGTCGGGCCGATCTGCCCATGAAGGGTAAGTTCATCACCAGCGCGGCGACCTCTCCGTCCGGCTCGTTCCCGGCTAACGATTTATGGGTCTGCGCCGGCATCCTGAAGCTGGCAGCCGGCGGACTCGGCCGGGGAACTCGGCCGGGGAAGCCACGATGACAGGACGCGAGACTGGAATCCCAGTCGAAGCGGTCGTAACGGGCAACCTTGGGGCCGTTGGCTCGGGTCTTGGGGGAACCCTGTCGCTGACCAACCGGATCTGTCGTCGATGATCATGAAGGCAGGCCGCCGCGGCACTCGGCCGGGGAACTCGGCCGGGAGCCATCAAGGGTCAGGATTTTAGACCGTCCACCGGGCGAAAATCCGTCCTCTCATCTTCGCGCTTCAGGCTCAGGTCTTGGGGGGAAGGAACCGACGGGACCGGGTTGCGGGATCGTGGCGACCGTCGGCCGGGCAGCCCGCCGTCTGTTGTTTTTCTTTTCCACAGGTTCGTGATCTCGAAACGACGACCACGGAAGCATCTCCTCGGTAATCCCGGAATTCGAATTGCCACCAATCGCTCCACAGGTTCGTGATCGCGAAACGAGCACAACAAGGGAGCTGACCAGCGATCGAGGCGCCCTCCGGCAACCCGGCGATTGCAGTTCGGCCCGCCGCCTTTCCACCCGGATCGACAACAACTTCTTTTATCCGGAACGACACCGGACCAGCCAGAGCGCCTGCCGGACGAACCAGGCGGACAGCACGCGGCGCCAGCTCCTCGAACAATCGGGCGCAAGTCATCCACAGCTTCGTTCGCCCCGAACGACCCCAAGCCGGGAAGCCCACGCGGACCGGTCGGCCTGCCTGGCAAGAGGCCCTTCTTCTTTCTCCGTCACTTTTCCCCTTCTTCCTGGACGCCAGCCAGGAAGACCGGAAGCCGCTCGTTCCCGCCATACGAACCTGTGGGCATCGATCGCTCGCCGGTCATCTCGTCGAGATCCGACGGCGCCGCCCACATCTCAGCTCCGCCGGCCATCGGGCAGGAACGCTCGTTTCCACGTCACGAAATGCAGGTAGCGATATCGACCGGGCCATGGTGCCCCGACCATGACCACCCGGCACCGGATCGCGCCGTCTCGTTTGGCTGGAACGCGGACAGGGTGGCGGGGAAGACCGGGCCGCGTCGCCGATCCCCATGACCGCCGGAGATCATGAAGCGGCCATCTCGTTTGGCTGGAACGCGAACAAGGCGGTGGGGTCGCTCCTTTCTCGTCGCCGATCAACCGACCGCCGGACACCCTGAAGCGCCATCCATCCCGTATCGTTTTCCTGTCGGGCGGTAGGGGTTAAGCGGGTCGCGTCGCCCTGACCCTGACCGCCGGCTGTCGGGCAGACCCTTCCCGTTTCGCCAGAACGAGGACAAGGCGGTAGGGGTTGTGCGGGTCGCGTCGCCCTGACCCTGACCACCTGACACCCAGGTCAGCCCTTACACTTTCCTTCGCATTTTTGTCAGGGGGTAGGGGCAGCTCGGGTCCGCGTGGCCATCTGCCATACCGCCGGCGTCGTGCAAATACTTCAATGTTTTTGCCGGACGGATTTCTAGGCGGTGGGGGAAGTGCGGGTTGGTCGGTGACCATAATGCCGGTTCGGCGCTGGCGATCGCGTGCAAAATTCTTTCGGTTTTCGCAGAAGCGGGAACTGACACACTGGACACTCTGCACCCCGTCACCCGTCTCGGCGGGTATCCGACCTGTACATTTTTCTTCGTTTTTCTGCACTCGGTTCGGTGGCGGGTCTGATGCACTTTTCTTCGATTTTTCGTCAGCGTGTGCGACGCGGCCATGTGCATTTTTCCGCGACTTTTTGCATCGGCATGTTTTCGAGGTGCCTACATTTTCTTCGTGTTTTTTGCACGGACCCCGTGCGGCGACGAAGACAAAAATCTTTCGTTTTCTGCACCGGCACCTGGGGCGACCCGTCTGCACTTTTCTCTACTTTTTTGCACCGGACGCTGATCGACGGCGTGACATTTTTCTACGTTTTTTTGTCACGGTTCAGCCGCGACGGTCCTGCAAGAATCTCTGCTTTTTTGCACCGTGTCGGCGAGCGTCTTCCGGCTCGCGCAGCAGCGAAAAACCATCCGTGGATCGAGCAGACTGTTTTGGGCGATACCGTCGCGCCGATCTTCCCCCCGAGCGCAGCGAGGGGGTTCGGCCCGACCAGGGCCGACGAAGCTGGAATGGGCCGCTCGCGGTCCGTTCCTCCCGGCGCGGCGGTGCCTTTGGGGCCATCAGCCCCCGCTTTTTGCCGTCTTGGCGTCAGCGGTTCTTTTCCGCCCTTCGCTTTTTCGCCCTCTTCCCCATCCCCGTTTTTCCGCGCCAAGGCCATTTCCCGCGCACTTGGTTCGATTTTCTCGCCCCTGCCCTGTACCTCCCCATCACCCTAGATCGCGTTTGCGCCTTCTAGCGCGTTTTCTGTCGGTTTTTCCTTTTCAGGTGGCTGCAAGCGTCTCCCTGCACCCGCAGGCCGGCGATCCCATCCGTGAATCGAACTGACCTTGCTGGGCATCCAACGTCGTGCCGATCTTCCCCCCGAGCGCAGCGAGGGGGTCGGCCCGGAGGGTCGCCGAAGTTGGGATGGGCCGCTTGCGGACCGCTCCCATCGGTACGACGTTGCCTCGGTTTTTCCCCTGCTTTTCGGGGGGCACCAAAATCGGGGGTTCTTATGCCCGCGGAAGGCCGGTTTTTACGGCCCCAAAAAAACATCAAACCGGTCAAAAAAGGGGCCTTTTTCGGGCGGTTTTACCCTAGTTTTCCCATGATAAGCTTCAGGGCGGTTTCGGGTTTTTTCGGACCCCTATGGAAATTTCCTACCAAAACCGATTTTCCATCACCCGCTTTTCGGTGGTTTTTCCGCCGCTTTTCGCTCGCAATTATGGAAAATTACCTACCAAACCGCCCACCAAATCCCGTTACATCCGTGTCGGTTTTGGGTATCTTTTCCCATGATACTAGAGGCGGTTTCGTGTTTTTTTCGGGTGACCAAAACACCCCTTATGGAAAAACCACCCTAAAACCGCCGTTTTTCCCCTGCTTTCCACCCACCCCCGGTCACATCTCCGGAAGCGACGTTTCCTGCGACTCAAACCACCTGTCCCAACCTCCTTCATCGTCACGCTGCTGGGCCAGCGCGGCATCCCGCCGACGCTCCTGAGCCATCATTTCGTCGCGTACTTTCTGGTGCAACTCGTCGCGAATCTGCTTGCGGTCGGCCACAAAGGTCCGCCCCTTGCCCATCATGTCGGACAGGATGCGTCTTTTCAGGCTTTTGAACTGCCGCTGCATGACCTTGATGGTCTCCAGGCAGTCTTCCCGCAGAATCAGCAACTCGTCGATCCGCTTGAGCATCACCCTGACTTCCGGGCTGGTGATCTCGAACTTTCCGTTTGTTTTTGCCCGCAGCGCCAACTGCTTCCTCGATACCTGCGTGCAGGACGCCACGACCTTCACCTGGCTATTTACCACGGCGCTCCCCACCTTCCATTCAAACGGATACGGGTGCCGCCCCGGCCAGGTTTTGTGATGCCACCACCGGAAATCGACCTTGCCATTGCTGTTCGGCTGCAATGTTCGTACCACCACAACACACTCAAGGATCTGTTTGTCCAGGTAGTTTAGGTACCCCTCGGCCTCTTTCAGATCCCCCACCGCACCCTCGACAAGCTGGTTCATACCGCTTGGGTCCGGCGTTTTCGAATCGAACCCCCCCGCTTTTCCTAGTTCGTTTTTCTTCCCTTTCACAACGGCGTTTCCTTTCAGGATGAAGTGCTTGGCAAGGTTCACCAACACATCTTTGAGCACACAACTCTTGCATGCTTGGCGTACATCTGCACAAAACAGTGGCTTTTGCCGGTAGCCGCACAACGCACGATGAGCACGTTAAAAATCTACACCGTGCGCGGCGTACATTAGATCCGTATATTCTTCCTTGGACGACCGCGCGGTCGTCCGGTCGATTGTTGCAATGAACGTGGCACAGATCTGACATTACCAAAACTTGCCACCCACCCCTCGATATCAGTCCGAAGATATCGCAAATTTCTCCCCACTTTGATTGGCGCAGGGAAACCGGCAGGCGGTGGCTTGCGCCCGTAGGACCAATTTTCCAAAGTTGCCGAGCTAAACGAGATCATTTTCGCAACCTCGCCAATTGTCAGTAGTAAGCTACTCATCTCATTTTCCACCCCATAGAGCGTTCCAAGCCTTTTCAGTCGCCGGGATTTTCGCTCCCCGGTGGCCGGCGCTGGCAGGCTAAAGAACCCGCGCGGCCCCGAGCGCTAGGGAATTTGGAGGACGGCAAAGCCGATCAAATAGTCCTACATGTACAATTCTCATCGCCCTTAACGCGGCAGAATTCGCGCAAAACGTGTACATGACGGCAGATCTAAGGCATCGTTTTTTAGCCTCCAATGATGCCTTGGCTGTGGCTCGAGATTGGGCAACATCCATTGAATTTCGCCAAGAGTTGGCACTGATGGTGTTGCAAATTGAAACTGCAGCTGCAGCCGCATTCCAAAGGATCGAGCGACCGACGGTCGCTCCAAGTAGTGCTGCCAGAGCAACCACCCAAGAAGTCAAAAGCAGCAGGCCGGCTACAGATAGGGTCCCAACCCAAATCCGCTTCGCATCTCGGGAAGCAGATGGTTGTTTCGAAATAGTTAGCGCGAGAGCTCCGAAATGCATATCCATGATTCCGAATATACGGGATCTCATGAACATAACTTTGGAATGGCCATTAAAAAATTTCCTGATTAGCAACGAACATCAGCCGGGCTCATCTTGTGAGCCTGCTGACCCATAAAGTGATCGCCATCAACCAACGCGGGGTGGCGATCATGGCGATGAACCGAATCCAATTTCAACCTGGACTGTCGATGCCGGAATTTCTCAAGGGCTATGGAACCGAGACGCAGTGCGAGGAAGCGCTTGAGGCGGCTCGCTGGCCCGAAGGCTTCCATTGCCCGCGATGCGCTGGAGCAGCACATTGCGTCGTTCGTGACGGCAGACGCAAAGTCTTTCAATGCACCGCCTGCCGACATCAAGCCTCGTTGATTGCCGGCACTGTCTTTCAGGGCACGAAACTGCCGTTGACTACCTGGTTCCTGGCGATCTACCTGATCAGTCAGGCAAAGACCGGGCTGTCGGCGTTGGCGCTGCGGCGGCAACTGGGCGTGAGCTACCCCACGGCCTGGCTGATCCACCACAAGCTGATGCAGGTTATGGCCGACCGGGAGGCGCGCTATGCCCTTGAAGGGAATGTCCAAGTGGATGATGCCTATCTGGGCGGTGAGCGCACGGGGGGCAAGGTGGGGCGTGGTTCCGAGAACAAGGTGCCGTTTGTCGCTGCAGTTTCCCTGACCGAGGAGAATCGTCCTCTGCGCGTGCGCCTGACGCCGGTCTCGGGATTCACGAGCAAGGCCGTGCTGGCGTGGGCGAAGGGTAATGTCGCTCCCGGGAGCGCCGTTTTCTCTGATGGGTTGGCTTGCTTTGGTGCCGTAGTGGGGCGCCGGTTGCATGCACCATCCGACAGTAATGGCCGGCCGGAAGCCCAAGGTCGTACCCGAGTTCAAGTGGATCAACACCGTCCTCGGCAATCTCAAGACCAGTCTGTCGGGTTGCTACCATGCCTTCGATTTTCCAAAGTATGCCGCGCGTTACCTTGCGGCGTTCTGCTATCGCTTCAATCGGCGCTTCGATCTGCGCACGCTTCACCAGCGCCTGCTCATCGCTGCCGTCACCGCAATTCCTCTTCCGCTGCGCTTAATTCGCGTAGCTGACGTTCGTTGCTTTACTAATCAGGTATGTTCTTGATCACCCGCTTGTGATTGGGCACAAAGCCGGCACAACAAAGCAGGGACACGTTAGGACAAATTGGGCACAATATGGGCACACTAGGCGCTGTAATCCCGCACTTTTATGTAGTGGAGACACGTCCAGAAGAATGCTAAATATATAAAACAAAAACCCGCAAAGCCTTGAGCTGTGCGGGTTTTGAAAGCATCCTGGCGGAGAGGGCGGGATTCGAACCCGCGGTAGGGGATTACCCTACACACGCTTTCCAGGCGTGCGACTTAAACCACTCATCCACCTCTCCGGAAGGCGCGCATTGTAGCAGAGAGGCCTCTATCCTCAAAGTGACTTTCCTCGGCAGCAAAGTCAGGTACATGAACCTGCCCGTCAAACGGTGGAATTGAGAAAGCGCCCTACTCGTCCGCAATGCCAAGTTCGCCATCCACCTTCCGCATTTTCCAGTTGTAGAACCAGATCAGTGCCAGAAAGATGAACAGGGATCCTTGAGCCGCCATGTAGAAGCCAAGCGGGAAGCCGAAGATACTTGATGAATTCAATTCGTCGGAAAACCAGCTGAGCCCGAAGGTTACGGCGATCCATATGGCAAGCAGCGAGAAGGTGAGACGCCGGGTCTTCAGCCAGTACGAATCGCCTCCGAGCGCCTGGCTGTGCACTTTCGTGCGGCGCAGCGCGTCGAGGAACAGTGCATCCTCTTTTTCCGGCACCTTGGTGAACAGGCTGACCACGACGATGGTGACGAAACCGGCGGCCACGCCGAAAACGCCCGCCGAGGTCGAGTTGACATGAAACCATGGCGTCATGCGCAGGGCATTGCCCCCGAGCCAGGTCATGGTGTCCAATTCCATGCGAAAGATGTAATAGACCGCGACCAGCAGCCCGACGATCATGCCGGCGAGCGCTCCGGCACGGGTCGCCCGCCGCCAGAATATGCCGAGTACCAGTGCCGGGAAAAAAGCCGAGCCGGCAATCGAAAAGGCCCAGGCGACCATGGCCAGGATGGTGCCCGGCTTCTGCGCTGCCATCATGGCAGCGAGGACAGCAACCACCAGCAGCAGCGATTTGGAGATCACCAGGCGAAGTTGCGTCGAGGAATGAGGACGAAATACGCGGTAATAAACATCGTGCGACAGCGCACTGGTAATCGTCAGCAACAGGCCGTCGGCAGTGGACAGCGCCGCCGCCAGGCCCCCGGCGGCGACCAGACCCGAAACGACGTAGGGCATGCCGGCAATCTCCGGTGTAGCGAGGACGACGACGTCCGGATTGAGCGAGAGTTCGGCCAGCTGCAGGATGCCATCACGATTGATGTCCTCGATGCTGACCAGCCCGACCTTGCTCCACGCCGCGACCCAGCCTGGCAGGTTGGCGATGGGGATATCGACCAGATTGGTGAACACCTCGTATTTGACGAATACCGCATAGGCCGGCGCCGTGACATAGAGCAGCAAAATGAACAGAAGCGACCAGAACACCGACTCCCTGGCCTGGCGAACACTGGGCGTCGTGTAGTAACGCATCAACACGTGCGGCAGCGCTGCCGTGCCGATGGTCAGGCAGAACACCAGCGCCAGGAAGTTGATGCGCAAGGACATGCTGGTCTCTGCATCGCCGGGGAAGGCTTCCGCATGATGCACCGGTGGTACTGCCCGCTCGGCGGCGGCATGCATTGCGTTCTCCCAGCGCAAGCGGGCCTGGTTTGGATCGTGCGGCAGCTCCCGACGCTGTTTCTCGAGCGCCACGATGTCTCTCATCTGGGCATCGCTGGCCTTGAGTTCATTGATTCCAGCCGTCAGCTGCTGCCGTTCAAGGGCAAGCGAACTCGGCAATCGCATGATTTTCTGGGCATAGTCATCAGCCCGCTCGCGGTAGAGGTTGCGTACCTCGAGCTCGGCCGGGTTGTCAAAGAGCTTTTCCTCGAGTTGATGGACCTGTTGCAGTACCTGGCCATAAACAAGTTGCGGGACCGGGTTGCCGGTCACCGACCAGGACAGGATGGCGACCGGCGTCAGGTAGGCAACGATCAGGATCACGTACTGTGCGACCTGGGTCCACGTCACGGCGCGCATGCCGCCGAGGAAGGAGCAAACGAGTATGCCGGCGAGGCCGACGAATACGCCGATCTCGAATTGCAGGCTGACGAAGCGGCTGGTGATCAGGCCAACCCCGTAGATCTGCGCCACGACGTACACGAACGAGGCGAGAATCGCGGCGCCCACGGCAACCAGGCGAATCGCATTGCCGCCGTAGCGCGCGCTGAGGAAATCGGGAATCGTGTATTCGCCATAGCGGCGCAGGTAGGGTGCCAGCAGCAGCGCCACCAGCACGAAACCGCCGGTCCAGCCGAGCACGAAGGCCAGGCCCTGGAAGCCTGAAAGATAGAGCGTGCCTGCCAAGCCGATGAACGAGGCGGCGCTCATCCAGTCGGCGCCGGTCGCCATGCCGTTGAAAAATGCCGGAATCCGGCGTCCGGCCACGTAGAACTCGGAAACATCAGAGGTCCGGCTGACGATCCCGATCACCGCATACATCAGGATCGTGAACACCAGGAAGGCGTAGCCGATCCAGCGTGGCGGCATGCCGTGCGCTTCGAGCACGGCCAGCGCCGCGACGAAAATGAGGAAGCCGCCGGTGTAGAGCAGGTAGTAGCGCTGAAGCCTGGTCATGGCGCCCGGCACCGTCCGCTACCTAACGGTTGCGGCGCAGGAAGGAAGTCGACTTCGATTGCTCGACCAGTTTTTCGGCGGTCAGGATATTCTGGTCGTTCGCCCGCACCAGCACCATCTGGAGCAAGCGCGCGAGCACCAGCGTGTTCTCCATCGTGTCGCGCCGCTGGTCACCACCGATGGCAAAGATTTCCAGCCATTCGTCAAGCGGTCGTGGCGTCGCCAATTTTTCCTTGAAAAACGAAGGCAGCAACCAGGCCAGATCAATCCACTGCGGCTGAAAATCGACCGCCAGACGTTCCTTGTAGGTGCGCTCAAGAAAGCCGCTGACAAAAGGCACATGAAAGGCCACCAGTGGAGCTTTGGCAGCGTAGGTAAGAAATGCCGTCAATTGACTGTCGACCGCACCGCCCTTGACATCATCGGCGGAAAAATCGAGTGCGAAGGAATCGCTGGCAAGGACCGAGCCGCCCCGCACGCCAACAGCCGAAATTCCCAGCAGCTCGTCTTCGTCAATGCGCATCCCGCTGGTGGCGACGTCGATCACCACATAGCGCATGTGAAAATGCGGGTCGTCAAGTTCCGGCGCCGGGCTGGCACGCCACGACGCAAGCGCCTGAATGACGCTGAGCGGCAAGTTCTCCGACCGACGGGCATCGCCCTTGAAGAGGAAATTCTTGAGTCCGAACGCCATCAGTGCACCTGATAGTCGAGTTTGAGACGGGACTGAATCTTGCGCGCCTGGCGGAAGGCTTCCTTGAGAATCCGGCGATCGAGTTCGTTGAGGCGATCGGGATCGATCAGGTTATCGCCCTGACGTCCAGGCTCGCCTTCCAGATACTGGTGGCGCAGGCGCAACAACTGGATGAAATCGAGTCCGTCGAGAACCGCCTCGATTTCCTCGTCGCGAATCGACAGGCGCTTGGCGACCAGACGCAGGCGCTGTACCGTATTGGTGTTATGCACCCCGGTGGCCAGCGCATAAATGCGCGCCACGTTGACGAAGATGCGCGAGCCGTATTTCTTGAGATCGATCTTGCCTGGATGGCCGGGTTCGAGATCAGTGATGAAATCGCGAATCTTGCCCAGCGGCGGCGAGACAGTCAGGGCATTGCGCGCCATCGCCTGCAGGAACAGTCCGTTTCCACCGGTCAGCGCCAGCAGGTGGCGACGCATCTGCTCGGCCAGTTCGGCCTTGCCGAACAGCGAGCGGAAATCGAAAAAGATCGAGGCGTTGAGCAGCGCTACCGGCTGCGGCGTCCTGACCCACTTGCTGAACTGCGCCTTCCATTCATTCAGGCTGAGGCACCACTCCGGATTGCTGGCCATGATGTTGCCCTTGCATAACGGGAAGCCGCAACGGTCGAGATCCTTGTTGACCTCCAGCGCAAAGGTCAGAAAACGCTGGCGCAGCCCGTCGACCGCAGCCTCGTCGGCGCAGGCGAAAACAATGCCGTTATCCTGGTCGGTACTGAAGGTCTGTTCGTCGCGCCCTTCGGAACCAAAGGCCAGCCAAGCCCATTCGATACCCGAGAAATCATGGTTGGCCAGGTTGAGCTGGATGACCCGGCGGGTCAGCGCATCGTTGAGCGCCGAGATGAACTGCGTCAGTTGCTCGGCGCCGATCCCTTGGGCCAGCATGTTGAACGACAACTGACGGACGTCGGCGGCCGACTGCTGCAGTGCCTCGACATCGGCGGCCGACTCGATGGCATGGCGAATCTGGCGCAAGCCGACGCGTTGCAGCGCAAAGAGATCGCGCTCGGAAACGACACCGGTCAGTTTGCCTTCGGCATCGGTGACCAGAACGTGGCGGATGCCGTGCGTCGCCATCGCCAGCATCGCATCGTAGGCCGTCGCCTGCTCTTCCAGCTTGAAGGGGTTCGGTGACATCGCCTGGCTGATCGGCACCGTCTGCGGCAGATCGGCCAGCAAGACGCGGTCGAGCAGGTCGGAGCGGGTGAAGACGCCGACCGGCTTGCCGTCTTCGCCGGCAATCACCAGCGAACCGACATTCTTGTCCGACATGCATTGCAGCGCCTCGCGCAACGGCATCTCGGGAACGACCGAGATCGGCGAGCGCGAGCCGATATTGGCCAGCTGCGAGTTGAGCGTCTGCTGTTCGCTGGCACGTTGCGAAAATTGCTGCTGCAGTTCCTGGCGCGACTGCTGGAGCAGGCTGGCAATATGCCTGGTGCAGAACAGATTGAATTCGCGGCAGGTCGCCATCAGGGTCATGAAATCTTCAGCCGGCAACTGATAGCAGAAGCTGTCAACGACCGCCGTGAAGGTGTTGGTCGTCGCGCGGCCGGCGGTCACCGCGCCGATCGGGAAGCTCTCGCCGGGGCCGAGGCTCATGATCGAATGCTCGGTCACCGCCACTTCGCCGGCTTGGCGGGCCTGCACCTTGCCGCTTTCGATCAGGTAGAAAAATTGTACTTTGCCGGAATCCGGCCCGAGAATTACGCTGCCGGCCGGATGAAACACCAGTTGCGCCTTGTCGGCGAACAGTTGCAGCGCCTCCGGCGACATCTTGTCGAATGGCGCATGCAGCTTGAGAAAGGTCTGTATGCTGCCCGCAACGCGACTGCTTCCCTGTTGCCGCAATTCCAGCTCGGCTTGGCCAACTGTCTGTTCTTCGCTGTTCACAAAAACCCCATCAATTCTTCAAAGTCCATAGTTTAACTTGAGTCGCTGTTGCAGTCGCCTGGCCTGCTGCAACGACGCCTTCAATATTGCCCTGTCCACGTCATGAAGGCTCTCCAGCGGGATGCCGTGACTGGCCTCGGACGCGCCCTCGGCGAGCTGATAGTTCAGGCGAAGGCGCAAAATATGTGAAAAAGCGGCGTTGACCGCAACGATCTCTTCGGGCTGCAAACCGGCTGCCCTGGCCGATTCCTCCAGCCGGGCTGCAGTATTTACAGCACGCGTGCCGCTCGCCAGCGCAAAGATTCGTGCCGCATCGACAAAGATGCGGCTGCCAAATTTCTTAAGGTCGATCTCGCTGCCAGATTTACCGCCACTGCCAGCCACCTCGCCCCTGAAATTGAGCGGTGGCTTTGCCTGCAGGGCGTTGGCCGCCATCAGGTGCAAAAATGCCGTGGCCCCGACAGTGAGCGCCGGTAGTTGACGGCGCAGGCTTTCCCCGAGATCGAGATCGCCGCACAACGGCCGCAGATCGAAAAAGATGCTGGCATTGAGCAAGGCCTGCGGTTCCGGCACCCGCACCCAATCGGCAAACCTGTCCTTCCATTCAGACAGCGACAGGCACCAGGCCGGATTGCCGGCCATGATTCCGCCACTGCACAGCTTGAATCCGCAATCGGCCAGACGGCGATTGACCTCCTGCGCAAAGGGCAGGAACAACTCGCGCAAGGCATCCGCCTCGCGTTTGTCAGTGGCAGCGAAGATCAGGCCATTGTCCTGATCGCTGACGAAAGTCTGCTCGTGCCGCCCCTCGGAACCGAGCGCCAGCCAGCACCACGAACTGGGGGAAAGCCGGTGGCGGCGCGCCGTCAGCGCAATGATACGGATCGAGAGGCGGTCGTTGAACGCGGACAACAGGCGCGTCAGCTGGGCACCACTGAGGCCCTGCGCAGCGATCTCGCGCAGGAATTCCTGTATCCGTGCGGCGAGCTGCGGCGCTTCGTCGAGTGCCGCCAGCGCTCCGATCTCCCCGGCCAGAGCCAGTTGCCGATCACAGGGCAGCAGGCCTTCCAGGGTCACCGGCACCTTAGTACTTGACCCTGGCGAAATAGGTTTTCTCGGCTGCCTCCAGCGCCTGGCGCACGGTGACGATGCCCATTTCCTCGAGCAGCGGCACCATTTTCAGGAAGACCTCCCCGGTCGCCAGCGCATCTTCGAGCGCGTTGTGGCGACTTTCGATGTTGACACCGAGACGCTCCAGAATCACTTCCAGCTTGTGCGACTCCTGGTTCGGATGAACAACCGCCGAGAGCAGCAGCGTATCGAGCACCGGCTGCTTGAAACGAATCCCGGTCCGCTCCTCCTTGAGTTGCAGGAAACGCATGTCGAAGGCCGCGTTGTGCGCGATCAGCACCGTGTCCTCGCAGAATTCGTGGAAGGCCGGCAAGACCACGTCGATGTTCGGCTGGCCGCGTACCATGTCTTCGGTGATGCCGTGAATCGGAATCGATTCCGGCTTGAGCCGCCGCTCGGGGTTTACCAGCTGGTTGAAAATCTCTTGTCGCAGCAAGCGATTGTTGACGATGCGCGCAGCGCCGATCTGGATGATCTCGTCGCCATTGGACGGTTCGAGCCCGGTGGTCTCGGTATCGAACACCGTGTAGGTCAGGTCGCTGAGCTTGCGGTCAAGGTCGATCGAGTGGTCGGAAAAATTGAACAGGTCGAAGTCGTAGTATTCGGGCCGGCCGCTACTCTGGTTGCGTTCTTCTTCCTGAAATTCATCCGGCACGGCGACCGGCAGCACAAAGCGGAAGAAGGCACGGTGCGCCGCCTTTTCGCGCTGGTACCAGATCTCCCCGCCGTGGCGGTCGATGACGTCGCGCAGGCTGAGCGGCGACGTCTCCCCCCCGGCCTGCATCGATTCCATCTCCCAAGTGTAGAACGTCTCTGAAGACATCGCCGGTCCTGCCCAGATCAGGTCGAGATAGGCCAGCTTGCCTTCGGAGGAAAGCCGGAAGCGCAGTTCGCGCGGCTCATAGTGGTCCTGCAGTTTGGAAGCAAGAAAGACCAGCGCGAACACCAGCGAAAAACTGTCGGCCTTGACCCACAGCGCGTCGTCGAGTCCCTCGGTCTTTGTCGGCAGCTTGAGCTTGTCCTCGATCCGACGCTGGGCAGCGGCAACGACATCGATTCCGAGAATGTCTTCCAGTGGCCAGCGGGTCTTGATCGAATCCGAGAACTCGACCATGGTCTTGTCGAGACGCTGGCTCATACCTGAAATTTCGTCACCGACGATCTTCAGGAAACGCTCGCGCAGTTCGCTCTCCATGTCGGGATAGTCGATCAGGTTGGTGACCGCGGCGCGAATGTTGCCAAGCGCCGCGCGGCTGCCCTCGGTCAGCGAGTGCAGGACCTGATCGCGGCGCGCCTCCAGTTCGATGCTGCGGGTGATGTTTTCGACCGTCAGCACGTAGCCGGACATCCCCTCGCGGCTGTCGCCCGGGGTCAGAACCGGCACCATCTGGACCCGCAACAGCTGGCCGCCACGCAGGGTGGTGATGAAATTTGCGATCGCGGTCTTGTGCGCCGCCAGGCGCTGGACGATGACACTCTGCGCGTGCTCGACCTGATTTTTTTCCAGAATCGAGAAAATCGAGCGCCCGAGGCCGATCAGCGCACCACCGGAAACCGACGTCGGCCCCTGTGCCAGGGCCTTGAACTGCAAACGCGCACGGTTGTTGTAGAGCAGGATGCGGCCGTCGAGATTGCAGACAACCACGGCCTGTGCCAGCTCCGACATCAACGCCGCAAGACGGTTTTTCTCCTCTTCGACCGATGCGTTGGCCGTGGCGATCTGGGCCTCGACATCGTCCATCAGCACATCGCGTTGCTGCGCCAGATCGTTGGCGGCGCGTGCCAGCTGCTGCACTTCCGGAGGTCCATCGGGCGTCACCCGGAAATCGCGGTTGGCGCCAAGCATCAGACGCAGGGTTTCCGCCATGCGCAGCAAACCCTCGACGTACTGCTTGAACAGCTTGTTCAGCACGAAGACCCCGATGGCGAAACCGAACACCGTCATCATCACGCCGATCGGCAGACGGGACATCAGAAGCTGCATCAGCGACTCGCGCTCGGCTTCTTTCATGTTGACCCACACGAGCAGGGTGGTGACGACAAAAGGGCCGGTCATCAGCAGACCGAGAACGAACACAGCGAGGATGAAACGATATTTTGCCTTCATGGCCACTATCCGGATTAAATTTCAGACAATTTCAGCAGTTGACCGCGCCACAACGCGTAAAGACTGCCGCATGGCGATCCGCACAGATCAGGCGGCAAGCATTTCCTTGACCTTGAGCACCAGATCCTTGGTCGAGAACGGCTTGGTAATGTAGGCATCCGCACCGAGCGCCAGGCCCTTGGCGACTTCGGTATCGCGACCCTTGGCGGTCAGCATGACGATTTTCAGCGCGGCCCGCGCCGGGTCGGCGCGCAAGGCCTCGCATACCTCGAATCCGGACTTCTGCGGCATCATCACATCGAGCAGCAGCAGGTCGGGATTGAAGCTGGCCACCTTGGCCAGAGCCTCGTCACCATCACCGGCGACCGCCACCTCGAAACCTTCTTTCTTCATCAGAAATTCAAGGGAAATGACGATGTTGGGTTCATCGTCGACGATAAGGATTCTGTGCGTCATGAATAGAGTCTCCCTTGTTATTTTTCCGGCGCCGGCAAGGGCACCGTAAAGATGAATTTTGCACCGGCACCGGGCTGGCTTTCAACCCAGAGATTACCACCAAAGTATTCGACAATTTGTCTGCTGATCGGCAATCCGAGCCCGGTGCCTTTCGGCTTGTCGGTCATCGTATTCCCGCCTTGGCGGAATTTTTCGAAAATGACGAGGGACTCCTCGGCGGTCAGACCCGGTCCATTGTCGGCAACTTCGACACGCGCCTCGCGCGCGTCCGCGGTCACTCGCACCGCAACACGCCCCGCCCCGCCGTGAACGAACTTGACGGCATTGGACAGCAGATTGACCATGACCTGCGTAAGGCGGTCGCGGTCAGCCAGAACAACTGGCCCGTGCACCGGAATCTCGCTGTCCAGCGTCACCGCCTTGTCGCGGAAAAGCTGGCTTAACGACGCCATCGTCTCGCGCGCCACTTCACCGATGTCGACCTCGCCGGTAGCCCATTCCGCGCGTCCCGATTCGAGCTTGGCCAGATCGAGAATCTGGTTGATCAGCCGGGTCAAGCGTTCGGCCTCGTTGACGATGATGCCGAGAAAGCGGGTGCGGTCGGCGAGGTCGATTTCCGGATCCTCGTGCAGCATTTCGGAAAAGGCCCGGATCGAGGTCAGCGGCGTGCGCAACTCGTGGGTCACCGTTGAAATGAAATCGTCCTTCATGCGGTCGAGTTCCCGCAAGCGCGTATTGGCTTCACGCAACTCGGCGGTCGCCGCCTCGAGTTCACGCGACTTGGCTTCCAGTTCCCGGCTATAGGCCCGGACCTGCGAGGCCTCGTCGAGGATGTCGAGTACTTCATCAAGGCCAAGCACCTCTTCGCGGACCACCGAAGAGACCATGACGCGGGCGCTGGCTGAACCGATCGCGCCCGATAACTGCGCTTCGGCGAAGCGCACGAACTCAGCGTCGGCCGGCAGCGCCCGCCAGTCGGCAGCACCATGCGCCGCGGCAAAGGCTGCAAGCTGCTGGCGCGTGCGCGCTGCACCGAGAAAACGCTCGACCAGGGCGACCAGCTCCTCGGACGACGCGGTGCCGCGCCACAATCGCGTGGCGCTGCCGCTGCCGCGGTACCGGAAGACATCGACAAAACGTTCCGCCTGCTCAGCTTCGATGGCGCTATGGCGAGTCATCAGCGAAACCGTCACGAACAGGCCGATATTGGCGAGCAGGCTCCACCAGAGGCTATGGGAGATTTCGTCGAATCCGGAAAGACCGAACAGCGCATGCGCCTTGAGTGCGGCGATTCCCCAGGGGCCGTGTTCGACAAAGCTGCTGGCGATCCAGCCGGACTTGGCGAAGGACGGCAGCAACAGGGTGTACAGCCAGACCACGAAGCCGCCGACGAGACCGGCGACGGCGCCAGGACGTGTCGCCTGCTTCCAGTACATGCCGCCGAACATGGCCGGCGCGAACTGCGCGACGGCGGCAAAGGAAATCAGCCCGATACCGACCAGCGCATAGGCTTCGCCGGCAGCGCGGAAATAGATGTAGCCGAGCAGCAGGATGACGACGATGGCGATGCGCCGGATGGCGAGCAGCAGCCCCGTCAAATCGCGCCGCTCGCTGATGCCAAGCCCGCGCGCGCGCAGCAGCCAGGGCATCACCAGATCGTTGCAGACCATGGTCGACAGGGCGATGGTCTCGACGATCACCATGCCGGTCGCCGCCGAAAGGCCACCGACGAAGACCAGCAAGGCCAGCGCTTCGGCGCCCTGAGAAAGCGGCAGAGTCAGAACGAAGGTATCTGGATTGCCCTGCCCCCCAAAGTGCAGCAACCCGCCGAGGGCCAGCGGCAGCACAAAAATATTGATCAGCAACAGGTAGAGCGGGAACAGCCAGACCGCTCGGCGCAGATGCGACTCGTCGACATTCTCGACGACGATGATCTGGAACTGGCGCGGCAGAAAAACGATGGCGAGGCCTGAAAGCAGGATCAGCGCCGCCCATGTTCCAGCGCGACTGGCATCCAGTTGCAGCAGGCGCGCCAATTCAGGCGCCGCCGCGGCCCGCTGGAACAGGTCGGCAAAGCCGCCAAATATGCCGTAGGTCACGAACATGCCGACGGCCAGAAAGGCGACCAGCTTGACCACCGACTCGAAGGCGATCGCCGCCACCATTCCTTCGTGACGCTCGGTCGCATCGAGATGGCGGGTGCCGAACAGGATGGTGAACACGGCCAGCAGCGCGGCGATCAGGAAGGTCGAATCGAGCATCGGCACCGGCAGCAGGTCGTCCCCGGAAGTCTGCAGGAGGACTTCAAGACTGGCGGCCACCGCCTTGAGTTGCAGGGCGATGTAGGGAACGACACCGATCACCGCGATCACCGTCACCAGCCCGGCCAGCAACTGGCTCTTGCCGTAACGCGTGGCGATGAAGTCGGCGATCGAGTTGACCCGTTCCGCCTTGCTGATGCGAATCATCTTGATGATGACGCCGACGAACAGCAGCATCAGCGTCGGCCCGATGTAGATGGTCAGGAAGGACAGGCCCCCCGAAGTGGCGCGCCCGACACTGCCGTAGAACGTCCACGAGGTGCAATACACCGCCAGCGATAGCGCATAGACGTTGGCCGAGATGATCGACTTGCCGACATCCGCCCGCGCATCGCCAAAACGGGCGACCGCGAACAACAGGCCCAGGTAGCCCGCCGACAGCAGCAGTATCAGGCTGCCCGACAGCACCTAGCGGCCCCGCCTCTCGACGACAACGGCAGCCAGAACGACGATCAGGGCCCAGGCGCCGAACAGATAGAGAAGGGGTGCGGGAATCACGCCCCAATACCCGCCCGGCAATCCAAGCAGCGGAAAATTCAGCAGCAGCACGCCCAGAATTCCAAGCGCCACCAGGCGCTGACGTACGGGATCTGCACGCTTCATGTCGCGCCCCCGAAAAATAAAACGGCCGACACGCCAAGCGTGCCAGCCGCGCCCATCAGGAAGCACCCTTGGGGTGTTGTTGGCTTGCAGTCTGTTACGACTACGCGGAAGGCCACCTTGTGGGCGACCATTGTCTCCTCCTTGCCTTTTGTCTTGCAGGGACTGCGTGGCAAGCCCGCAGCCCTCCCTGATCGTACCGAAAGCAGCCTTGCGGCCACTTTCGCCTTAGCCCTTGAGTTGCTCCAGAATCGCCGGGTTCTCGAGGGTAGAGGTGTCTTGCGTCAGCTCTTCGCCCTTGGCCAGGCCACGCAGCAGACGGCGCATGATCTTGCCGGAACGGGTCTTCGGCAGGTTGTCGCCGAAACGGATGTCCTTCGGCTTGGCGATCGGTCCGATCTCCTTGCCCACCCAGTTCTGCAACTCCTTGATGATCCGTGCCGCGTCGTCGCCGGTCGGGCGCTGGCCCTTGAGCACCACGAAGGCGACGATGGCTTCACCGGTCAGGTCATCCGGCCGGCCGACAACGGCAGCCTCGGCAACCAGCGGATTGGCGACCAGTGCGGATTCGATTTCCATCGTACCCATGCGGTGACCGGAAACGTTCAGCACGTCGTCGATACGGCCGGTGATGGTGAAGTAGCCGGTATCCTTGTCGCGGATCGCGCCATCGCCCGCCAGGTAATACTTGCCCTGGAAGTCGGCCGGGTAGTAGGACTTGACGAAACGCTCGTCGTCGTTCCAGATCGTGCGGATCATCGACGGCCACGGCTTCTTGCAGACCAGGATACCGCCCTGGCCCCACGGCAGATCGGCGCCGGTCTCATCGACCACGGCGAACTGGATGCCCGGGAACGGCAGCGTGCAGGAACCCGGAACCAGCGGGGTGGCGCCCGGCAGCGGGGTGATCATGTGACCACCGGTCTCGGTCTGCCAGAAGGTATCGACGATCGGGCAGCGGCTGCCGCCGACATTCTCGTAGTACCAGGTCCAGGCCGCCGGGTTGATCGGCTCGCCGACCGAACCGAGGATGCGCAGCGAAGACAGGTCGTAGCTCTTCGGATGAATCGCCGCATTGTTGTCGGCTGCCTTGATCAGCGAACGGATCGCGGTCGGGGCAGTGTAGAAAATGGTGACCTTGTGATCCTGGATCATCTTCCAGAAACGGCCGGCATCCGGGTAGGTCGGGACGCCTTCGAAGACGATTTCGGTCGCGCCGCAGGCCAGCGGGCCGTAGGTGATGTAGGTGTGGCCCGTGACCCAGCCGATGTCGGCCGTGCACCAGAAGATGTCGTTCGGCTTGATGTCGAAGGTCCACTTCATGGTCATGATGGCGTGCAGCAGGTAGCCGCCGGTGGAGTGCTGAACACCCTTCGGCTTGCCGGTGGAGCCCGAGGTGTAGAGCAGGAACAGCGGGTGTTCGGCTTCTACCCATTCCGGTTCGCAGACGTCGGACTGGTTGGCAACCACATCGTGCAGCCACTGGTCGCGCCCGGCAACCATGTTGACGTCGGCGCCGGTACGTTTGAAGACGATGACGTTCTTGACCGATTCGCAGCCACCCATGGCGAAGGCTTCGTCAGCAATCGGCTTGAGCGGGATGGCCTTGCCGCCGCGGAACTGGCCGTCAGAGGTAATCAGGGCAACGGCACCGGCGTCGTTGATACGATCGCGCAGGGACTGGGCGGAGAAGCCGCCGAAAACGATGGAGTGAATGGCGCCGAGGCGGGCACAGGCCTGCATCGCGCAGATGCCTTCGACGGTCATCGGCATGTAGATGACGACGCGGTCACCCTTCTTGACACCCATGCCGCGCAGGGCATTGGCGAACTTGGCGACCTTGGACAGCAGCTCCTTGTAGGTGACCTTGGTGATTTCACCATTGTCGGCTTCGAAAATCAGGGCGACCTTGTCACCCAGGCCGGCTTCGACGTTGCGGTCAAGACAGTTGTACGAAACATTCAGCTTGCCGTCGGCAAACCACTTGAAAAACGGGGCGTTGGACTCGTCCAGCACCTGGGTAAACGGCTCCTTCCAGGTGATCATTTCGCGGGCACGCTTGGCCCAGAAACCAGGGTAGTCGGCATCCGCTTCCGCGCACAGCGCCCGGTAGGCGTCCATCCCCGAAACCGCCGCGTTCTTGACCATTTCGTCAGACGGATAAATTAGCTGCACGGACTCATTCGACATATTCTTCTCCTCTGCGGTACTTCGCAATTTTGTTGAAACAAGCGATGGTGTCCCGGAATCGTCCGGGACTGTTTAAAGCCGCGCAAGCCGGAAAGCATTCACTCTGGAAAGCGTTCACTCCCCCTCGCCAGCGGTAGCGCGACATTAGACGCCCATACTCTTACAAAGCGCTTACGAAATCACGCTGCGGCGCAACAAATGGCACCACGGAGCAAGCGGCCGCCATGATAAAATTTGCGCCCCTACCGAATCCGAATCGACAATGCGTCCCACAGTCAAATTTCTCGAAACCTTCATCTTCGCCAGCCGCTGGGTTCAGGCGCCGCTCTACCTTGGCCTGATCGTCGCCCAGGTCATTTATTGCTGGCTGTTCATGGTCGAACTGAGCCACCTCGTCCATGGTGCCGTGACGGGCAGCAACTTCACCGAAACCGAAGTCATGCTCGTCGTGCTCGGCCTGATCGACGTCGTGATGATCGCCAATTTGCTGATCATGGTCATCGTCGGCGGCTACGAAACCTTCGTTTCCCGGCTCGACCTCGAAGGCCATCCCGACCAGCCGGAATGGCTCTCGCATGTCAACGCCGGCGTGCTCAAGATCAAGCTGTTGACAGCGATCATCGGCATCTCGTCGATCCACCTGCTGAAGAGCTTCATCAATGCCGCCAACCTGACAGAGCACACGCTGAAGTGGCAGGTCGTCATTCATGTCGTCTTCCTTCTTTCCGCCCTGGCCATGGCGATTGTCGACAAGACCATGACCCAGACCCTCGCCCTGCAACACAAAAAACACTGACCCGGAGTTCCCCATGACCGCCATCAAGCAGGAAGACCTGATCCAGTCCGTCGCCGACGCGTTCCAGTACATCAGCTACTACCACCCGCTCGACTACATCAAGGCACTCGGTGCAGCTTACGAACGCGAGGAAAGTCCCGCCGCCAAGGACGCCATCGCCCAGATCCTGACCAACTCGCGCATGGCCGCCGAAGGCCATCGCCCGATCTGCCAGGACACCGGGATCGGCATGGTCTTCATCAAGGTCGGCATGCAGGTCACCTGGCCGGATGCGACGATGAGCATCCAGCAGATGATCGACGAGGGCGTCCGCCGCGCCTACGCCAACCCGGACAATCCGTTGCGCGCCTCGGTGCTGGCCGACCCGGCCGGCACCCGCAAGAACACTAAAGACAACACGCCGGCCGTCGTTCATTTCGAAATCGTTCCCGGCCACCATGTCGAGGTCATCTGCGCGGCAAAAGGCGGCGGCTCGGAAGCCAAGTCCAAGTTCGCCATGCTCAACCCGTCCGACGACCTGGTCGACTGGGTGCTGCACAAGATCCCCGAAATGGGCGCCGGCTGGTGCCCGCCCGGCATCATCGGCATCGGCATCGGCGGCACGCCGGAAAAGGCCATGCTGCTGGCCAAGGAATCGATCATGGCGCCGGTCGACATCCACGAACTGAAGGCAAAAGCAGCCACCGGCGCCAAGCTGACCCGTCCGGAAGAGCTGCGCCTCGAACTGATGGAAAAGATCAACGCGCTCGGCGTCGGCGCCCAAGGCCTCGGTGGGCTGACCACGGTGCTCGACGTCAAGGTGCTTGATTACCCTTGCCACGCCGCCAACCTGCCGGTCGCGCTGGTGCCCAACTGCGCCGCCACCCGCCACTGCCATTTCCATCTCGACGGCTCCGGCCCGGCCAAGCTCGAAGTGCCGAAGCTCGAAGACTGGCCGGCCGTGACCTGGACACCTGACCTCAAGGCGGCCACCCAGGTCAACCTCAACACGCTGACCAAGGAAGAAGTCGCCGCCTGGAAACCGGGTCAGAAGCTGCTGCTGAACGGCAAGATGCTGACCGGCCGCGACGCCGCCCACAAGCGCATCGCCGACATGCTCGCGAAGGGCGAGAAGCTGCCGGTGGACTTCACCAACCGCGTCATTTACTACGTCGGCCCGGTCGACCCGGTGCGCGACGAAGTCGTCGGCCCGGCCGGCCCGACCACCGCCACCCGCATGGACAAGTTCACCCGCATGATGCTGGAGCAGACCGGCCTGATCTCGATGGTCGGCAAGTCCGAACGCGGCCCGACCGCAATCGCGGCGATCAAGGACAACAAGTCGGCCTACCTGATGGCTGTCGGCGGCGCCGCCTACCTCGTCGCCAAGGCGATCAAGTCGGCCAAAGTCGTCGGCTTCGCTGATCTCGGCATGGAAGCCATCTACGAATTCGATGTCGAGAACATGCCGGTGACCGTTGCGGTCGATTCATCCGGAACGTCGGTTCACAACACCGGGCCGAAGGAATGGCAGATCAGGATCGGCAAGATTCCGGTCAAGTCCTGATTCCCGGGACACCCACCGGCCCACCCGGCCGGAACCCCTAGCCCCCGCCCGCCGGGGGCTTATTCTTGGCGGCGACTATTTGCCTGTCGCGGTCGACGCCGAAAATGGGCAAAAATCTGGGGGCAGGTTCATATTCCGCAAAACTCACCCGCCCAGATACCAGTGGGCATGCCGATGGCACGACCACGCCATCGATCGCCGGTAGAGCGCTGGAAACTCCGTATCGACTACGCTCCGCGCACCAGCGACATCACCTTGGCGGCATCCAGTCCGCTGGCGGTCTGCTGAATCTGGGGCAAATAGCGCGCCTGCATTTCCTTGGCGGGACCCAGCAGGTTCTGGAACGAATCGCGAAGAACAGCACTGCTCATTTGCCTGCCCCCGGCGTAATAGCGCCGGGCGATCTGGCCGAGGGCGTAGGTGGTGGCAAACGAGAACGCCATACCAGTCGCAGTCTGGCCGATCTTGCCGGCGAATCCCCCGGCGGCTTTGCCGAGCAAGCCACCCAGGAGCTTGCGGCCGAACTGCTCGAGGTACTGCGAGGTCAGTCCGACCCCGACGGCGGCGATGAATTCCTTGATGTGCCCCTGGTCAAGTTCAACGCCATAGGCCTTGCCAATGCCATAGACCATCTTGACCTGCAAGGGAATGATGGCCAGCGAAGCCCAGGACTGCGGGAGAAGTTCCAGCGCGCCGTTGAGGATGGCGCTGTTGAGAATCGTCTTGTCGAGTTCGCTCTCCGGCACGTTTGGCAAGGCGGCGACGACAGGGCCGGCAGCCGATCGGATCGCAGCGGTCGCCGTGTCGGGAGCTGGCAGGTGAGCGATTTCGGCAATGGCGTCCGCTTCGCGCCCGAGTACCAGAGCCTGCCCGGTATCAAGCCCCAGCAATCCTTGCAATTCGGCCAGGAAGCGCTGCTCGGATTCGCTTTGCCGCCCATCGGCGTCGCAAACGCAGACCGCCATTTCGTAGGCGAGTTGACGATGATCGGGGTCGGTCAGCGCGGCGGCGGTGCCGGCCAGGTTGACGCGCTTGAGTAGTACGTCCTGATAAAGGCGGGGTAGATCGGGGGCTTTGGCTTCGTTGCCAAGTGAGTCGGCCAATTGGCGAATCTGCTCGCGTTCGCGTTCGTCCTTGGCGCCGTCGGCGAAGGCGGCAAAGAGTGAAATGGCGAGAATGGCGTGTTGTTGTTCCTGGGTCATGCCGTGGTTCCTTTCATGGCGTTATCAAGGCGGTTATGGATCGCAGCCAATCGAAGTGGATCCTGGATTTCGACTTAAATGGTGCCATTCGGCTTGCCCGTTACTTTCAGTTCGTCCAGATCGCTTGGCGCTGGTGCTCACCGTCGCACGTCGCCGAAATGACTTCCGGCCGGTAGAAAACGCTTATATCGGCCAGATGGTCATCATGCGGGGATTCAGAAGCGACCGACGAAGGTCAGGCCGAAGAGCGGCGCCGGGTCGAAGTCTTCTTCGCGCAGCTTGTCGCCGGACGAGTTTTCAACGCGCAGCTTGCCGCCGGCCACGACACCGCCGTAGACGTGCAGCGCCATCTGGTCGGTGAAATTGCGCGTCACGCGCAGGAAGAACGGCACGCCGCTCTGCTGGCCGACGCCGTTGCTTACCGGGCCGGTATCGCTCAGTCGGAAACGCAAAACGCGGTAGGAAGCACCGACGCCAGCCGTCCAGCCGCCATCGAAGCGGTAGTCGAGTTCGAGGCCGGCCGGGCCGGTCGGGCCGGTGGGCAGCGGATTGGTCAAGCGCCAGCGATCATTGATCCGCCAGTTGACGATCACGAACGGGAAGACACTGGTCTTTTCGATCTGCGAGAAAAAACCAACGCCGAGACCAAGGCGATTGCCATCTTCAAAGCGTTTGGCACCGGAAAGCGTGGCGCCCCAGACCAGCGAATCACTCGTGTTGGCGCCGTTTTCCTTGAACCAGTCCGCCGAAGGGGCGAAACCGACGTTCCAACCGTCGCCGACGGCGAACGAGAGCGGTACCGTCACGCCATAGCGCTGCATCGTGCCCCACGGCGCGGAGGTGCCGAAGGCGCTGGGGTTGGAGAAAGAATAATCGTAGTAGTCATAGTTGAGCGTGACGCCCGCGCGATTGCCACCGCCCAGATTATAGGAGGTGCCGCCGCGCACGATGGCGCCGCTCATGCTGAAATGGCCGCCGCTGTCGAGGTCGCCATTGCCCTGGTAAACCGGGGTCGCCGAAACGAAAGGTTGCCAGTTGCTCGGCTCCGCTGCGTCCGCAGCCCCCGCGACGGTGCACAGCGCAGCAAGCGCCGACAATGTCGGCGCGCGGAGAATATTGAAGTTCATTGGTTTGTCCCTCGACATAAATCAGTAAAAATCGGCAAATTCGAAAGTGTGCCTCCCCCGAAACTTGAGCTTCCAGAAGATGGTGCATAACACTTCGTGAGTATGGAAGGAGAAGCGAAATTGAAGATGATAGGCTACTTCGCCAATCAGGTCCGCTGAGCGCTGGTTAGCGGGCACGAATAGAAAGTGGCGGAATGCGATTGCCCCCCAGCCTCTCGCAGCCGTTCGATGCAGACTCCGGAAGGAAGACGCGGACGGGCGGATGAAACCTCGCGGAGGAAAACGATCGCCGTGCCAGGTGAACACCAATAACCCAACGGATAGTAATGTCTAGGACAATTTTGCGGCAAGGGGCTCATTTCCTGCCGCTCAAAAATCAAAAAGGGGGAAGGCGTCCGCTTTCCCCCGGCAGGCAGAACTGACCTTGGAAGATCAGCCTTCGTCGATACCTTCGTCGTTGGGGTTGTTGATGATCGCGTGCAGGCGGCTGCCTGGCACGTAGGATTCCAGGCATTCGAATTGTTCGGGCAGCAAGCCGGCGAGTTGCTGGGCCTTGATCAGTTCATTCAGCGTCATGGTCGTCTCCTTTGTTTGTCAGTCAACACCTGACTGGATCAGTCAGGTTGAATTAATATTATTTTTGTCCTAGACAAATGTCAACGGTTATTTGATACGGAGATGAATGGCGTTGAGCCGATCGACTGGGCAGTCGCCGGGCCGCTTACCTCGACCGCGGCGTCCTCGCCCAAGGCTTCTCGAACTGAGTGGCAGAAATGTGAGCCGACCAGGCCTTCGTCAGCTTCATTGCTGTCAGGCAACCTGGGTGGATACCAGCCTGGGTAACTCCTGCCGAGTATGCGTCTCATAGATAATTGAAGTCTCGATGCGGGTCACACCGGCACGGCTCGTGAAGCGGTCGAGTGCGAGATCTTTCAGGTGCCGCGTATCGCGCGCCACAACATGAACGACCAAATCGTAGCGCCCCGTGATCAGGTGGGCCGAGCGCACCTCGGGTATCTCGACAATGTCATCCATGAAACGGTCGACCGTAGCGCGTTCGTGCTTGGCAAGTTCAATCATCAGCAAGGCTTCGAGACCTACCCCCATCGCCCGCGGTGAGACGTCGGCGTGAAACCCGGTGAGCACGCCATCGGCCCACAGTCGCTTGATCCGATCATGCACGCTTGATGGTGCCAGACCGACTGCAGCGGCGATCTGCTTGTTTGAAAGTCGGGCATCATTCTGCAAGAGTCGAAGAATTTCGGTGTCGATTCGGTCCAGGATCATTTTTTCGGTCTATCTCCGAAATCAATTCGGTTTACATGTCTTTTCACTGCGTGCGAAATTATACATAGATCAAACAATCCGAATTCAATAAGGAAATAACCATAAATGGCCGAATCGATATCTGTCCGCAAGCCCGGCTTTGCCACCCGTGCCATCCACCATGCCTATGACCCCTATGCCGGCTACGGTGCGCTCAATCCTCCGGTGTATCTGAGTTCCACATATACCTTCCCGACCGTGGAGGACGGCGCGGCGCGCTTCGCCGGCGAACAGGCCGGTTATGTCTACTCACGCGTCGGCAACCCGACCACCGTACTGCTAGAGCAGCGCATTGCCGACCTCGAAGGCGGAGAGGCAGCCCTGGTCACGGCCTCGGGCATGGGCGCAACCACCTCGCTGCTGTGGACGCTGCTGCAACCGGGCGACGAGGTGATCGCCGACAAAACGCTCTACGGCTGTACCTTTGGCTTCTTCAACCACGGCCTTGCAAAGTTCGGCATCAAGATCACCCATATCGACATGACCGAACCGGCCAACCTGGAGCGAGCTATCGGCCCCGCGACCAAGGTGGTCTTCTTCGAGTCGCCGGCCAACCCCAACATGCGGCTCGTGGACATTGCAGCCATATCGACGATCGCACGCCGCCACGGTGCCAAGGTGGTGGTCGACAACACCTATTGCACGCCCTACCTGCAGCGACCGATCGAACTGGGTGCCGATTATGTCGTGCATTCCGCGACCAAGTACCTCGGTGGCCACGGCGACCTGATTGCGGGCGCCATCGTCGGGCCGAAGGAATCGCTGGACCAGGTACGTTTCTATGGCCTCAAGGACATGACCGGCGCGGTGTTGTCGTCACAGGACGCCTTCCTGATCCTGCGTGGGATCAAGACACTCTCGCTGCGCATGCACCGCCACTCCGAGAACGCGCAAGGCATTGCCGAGTTCCTGGCAGCGCATGCGAAAGTTGAGGTCGTGCACTTCCCAGGCCTGCCGACGTTTCCGCAAATCGAACTGGCGCGGCGACAGATGAAGCTCCCGGGCGGCATGATCGCTTTCGAACTCAAGGGCGGCATCGAGGCCGGCCGCCGCTTCATGAATGCGCTGCAGCTGATTACCCGGGCAGTCAGTCTTGGCGACGCCGAAAGCCTCGCGCAGCACCCAGCCAGCATGACGCACTCCTTCTACACGCCCGAGGAGCGTGCGGTCCACATGATCAGCGAGGGACTGGTGCGGATCTCCGCAGGGCTTGAAGATCTCGACGACCTGCTGGCAGACGTTGATCAAGCCTTGCAAGCGACATGAGACAGGGTCCATGCTTGCCGGAAACTCGGAGAATGGACGCATAGACCATCTATGGAAAGTCCAGCAGTCATTCCAATATCTGCCTTGTGAAAACAAGGTAGTGAACCGACTTATGTACAAATCGAAAACGCGGCAAACACAAAATTCAGGACACCCCTTTTTTCGGCAGTATTGGTTCAAATCAATGACTCGGCAAAACGCACCGATTTCCGAGGTGGACCGAGACACGCTGACATCCAGATCGGCAACCGAAAGCCACTGTAGAATCAACAGCGCGCCAACCACTGAAAGGTTTGACCATGCCCTACACGCCTGAGCTGCTCGATGAACTGAACATGCTGATTCGCTTCGATCTGGTGACCAATCAACAAGGCCTCAAGGTTCACACCCACACAGCCGATGCCAATGTGATTTCCGCCACCCGGCGTCTGTACGACAAAGGGCTGGTTACGCAGCAAGATGGCGGCTATCTGACCAGTCTGGGGCGCAACGCCGTTGACCATGCGCATGCAGCGTTGGCCCTGCTGACGGAGGGCAGTGCACATGTTGCTGCGATGCCCAAACAGGAAGTTGCGATTTCCGCCTGATCGGCAATTGCCCGGATGGTCAACCATGCGGTAGTGACCAGCAGCTAAAAACGCTTCCGAACACGACCGCAGTTTAGTGTCCGTGCGAGCGCTTGTTGTGGGGCTTGGGGACCACTGGCTCGGGCACCTCGGGCGGGTGGCGAATCACCGCCACGAGTTCGTCAGGCTCGTACCAGAACTCGCCATGGGGACCACTGAGACGGCCGGTAACTAGCAAGATCAGACCATCCACTTCATTGACCTGGGTGATCGTTTCCCATGTATCGGTTGGGTGTTTGCTGGTGCCGAGACCGTTGTAGATTAAATCGCCGAGCTGGACTTCGGCCGCGGCAATCTTGATTCTGGTTGTCATACCCGCCTCTCCTGAAGCGCCCGCCGCCTACGCTCGGACATTGGCCGAACATGCGCCTTTCCCGGCGTCCGCGCCACGCTACAGCCGATCTACCCCGGCAGGTTATGCCGAGCCGGCGCTCAGCCCCCCGTCTGCCGCAAAGCAAGGTGGAAATCATGGGCGGCCGCACGCCGGTCGATGAGCGGCACGCCGAAATCCCCGCCAGCCTTGCCGACACCGTCATCGGCGCCGAAACGGCGCAGGAAATCGGCCTGCTGCGACCATAGAAGCAACACCCCAAGGGTGCTTCCCACCGGGCGCTGCCGGCCCCAGTGTCGACGCCGTAAAAGGGCCACCAAATTCCGCTCGCTGCTTGATCGCACCACCGCTTAGCGGCTGATATCGACGACGACGCGCCCACGCAGCTTGCCTTCAAGCAGCCGGGCGCCAGTGGCGATGGCTTCCGAGAGGCCGATTTCGGTCGTCATGGCGTCGAGCCTGGCGATGTCGAGATCCCGCGCTAGACGCGCCCAGGCTTCCTGGCGGACGGCCAGCGGCGCCATGACACTGTCGATGCCGTACAGCGTCACGCCGCGCAGGATAAACGGCGCCACCGTCGCCGGGAAATCCATGCCGCCGGCCAGCCCGCAAGCAGCGACCGCACCGCGATACTTGGTCGTTGCGCAGGCATTGGCCAGCGTATGGCTGCCGACCGTATCGATGACGCCGGCCCAGCGCTCCTTGCCGATCGGCTTGCCCGGCTCCGACAACTCGCTGCGTTCGATGATCCCGCTAGCGCCAAGTGCCTTCAGGTGCTCGGCCTCGGCGGGACGACCGGTTGACGCGACGACGGTGTAGCCAAGCCGCGACAGCAACGCGATGGCCACGCTGCCGACGCCGCCGTTGGCGCCGGTCACCAGGATTTCGCCGTCGGCCGGCTTGATGCCGTGCTTTTCGAGGGCCAGCACGCAGAGCATCGCCGTATAGCCCGCCGTTCCGATTGCCATCGCCTGCCGTGCCGTGAACGCGGCGGGCAGTGGCACCAGCCATTCACCCTTGACCCGCGCCAATTCGGCCAGGCCGCCGCAATGGGTTTCGCCGACGCCCCAGCCGTTGAGCACCACGCGATCGCCGGCCTTCCACGCAGGGTTCGTACTGGTGCTGACGGTGCCGGCGAAATCGATGCCGGGAATCATCGGAAAACGGCGCACGACCGGCGATTTTCCGGTCAGCGCCAGGCCGTCCTTGTAGTTGAGCGTGCTCCATTCGACGCGCACCGTGACGTCGCCATCGGGCAACACGGCGTCATCGATCTGCTGCAGGCCGACCTTGTAGCCGGACTCGTCCTTGGTGATCAGGATTCCCTTGAACATGATTTTTTCTCCTTTGCCTAGCATTCGGGGATCGACAAGCATAACTTACCCCAAAAATGGCAATGAGACAGTCATGCAGGGAAAAAGCTCAAAAACCACCCGATTTTTCCGGTTGACCGCACCGCTTTGCCGTGGCGACGTAAAATAATGACAAGATCAATTCTGACGACTCTGGAGATACGAAATGACCCACCCGCTTGCCGGCCAACCGGCGCCCAAGGACGTCCTGACTGATATTCCGGCCCTGCTTGCCGCCTATTTCTCCCCACCCGATGTCAGCCAAACCGCCCAGCGCGTGGCTTTCGGCACCAGCGGCCATCGCGGCAGCGCGCTCAATGGCAGTTTCAACGAGGCGCACATTCTCGCCATCACACAAGCCGTGTGTGAGTACCGTAGCGCCCAGGGCATCAGTGGTCCGCTGTTTCTCGGCAAGGATACCCATGCCCTGTCCGAACCGGCCCAGCGCAGTGCGCTGGAAGTGCTGGCGGCCAACGGGGTCGAGACGCGGCTGCAGCGTGACGATGGCTACACGCCGACACCGGTCATTTCACGCGCCATTCTGGTCCATAACCGGAACCCCACGGCGGCGCGCGCCGACGGCATCGTCATCACGCCATCGCACAATCCGCCGCGCGATGGCGGCATCAAATACAACCCGCCGCATGGCGGCCCGGCCGACACCGACGCCACCGGCTGGATCGAGCAACGCGCCAACGCGCTGATGC
Organism: uncultured beta proteobacterium; assembly: GCA_963741765.1. Lineage (GTDB taxonomy): Bacteria > Pseudomonadota > Gammaproteobacteria > Burkholderiales > Rhodocyclaceae > Azonexus. The sequence continues at coordinate 33,662 of CAVUJN010000006.1, read as the reverse complement.
AGGACGGCAACCGCGACGTCAAACGCCTGCCCTATGCCCAGGCGCTTGCGGCAGCGACCACCATGCAGGAAGATTTCGTCGAGCCCTACGTTGCCGACCTGGAGTCCGTGATCGACATGGCAGCGATCCGCAACGCCGGCCTGAAGATCGGCGTCGATCCGCTTGGCGGCGCCGCAGTCGCCTACTGGAAGCCGATCGCCGAGCGCTACGGCCTGAATATCGAAGTCGTGAACCCGAAGGTCAACCCGGCTTTCGCCTTCATGACGCTGGACCACGACGGCAAGATTCGCATGGACTGTTCCAGCCCCTTCGCGATGGCCAGCCTGGTCAAACTCAAGGATCGTTTCGACATTGCCTGGGGCAACGATGCCGACGTCGACCGGCACGGCATCGTCACCCCGTCGCTCGGCCTGCTCAACCCGAACCACTTCCTGGCGGTCGCCATCCACTACCTGCTGACCCATCGCCCGCACTGGCCGGCAAGCGCCGCAGTCGGCAAGACGCTGGTGTCGAGCGGGCTGATCGACCGCGTGGTCAACGGGCTCGGGCGCAAGTTTCTGGAAGTGCCGGTCGGCTTCAAGTGGTTTTCCGGCGGCCTGCTCGATGGCAGTTTCTGCTTCGGCGGCGAGGAAAGCGCCGGCGCCTCCTTCCTGCGGCGCGACGGCAGCGCGTGGACCACCGACAAGGACGGCATCATTCTCGGCTTGCTGGCCGCCGAGATCACCGCCGTCACCGGCAAGGACCCCGGCGCCTACTATCAGGAACTCGCCAGACAGCATGGCACGCCGTATTACGTGCGTATCGACGCCGCCGCCACGCCGGCGCAGAAGGCCGCGTTCAAGCAACTCACCGGCGAACGGGTCGCCGCCACGACGCTGGCCGGCGAGGCCATCCTCGCCAAAATGACGCGCGCGCCGGGCAACGACGCACCGATCGGCGGCCTGAAAGTAACCACAGAGAACGGCTGGTTCGCCGCCCGCCCATCGGGGACGGAAGATATCTACAAGCTGTACGCGGAAAGTTTCAGAAGCGCCGAACATCTGCAGGAAATCGTGCGCGAGGCGCAGGGCATCGTCACCGCCGCGTTGGCGGGCTGATCATCACATCCAGTCCGGCTCGGCTTGCAGTATTGCACTGCAAGCCGGATCGGGATCAGGGATTGAAGTGGCCACCGCCCAGCAGGCGGTCGATTTCGGCCTCGGCTTCGGCCCAGTCCGCCACTTCGCGACCCGGCGTAAACCCATGCCGCTCGGCAATGTAATAGGCGGCGATCTCAACGTAGTGATTGCGCTTGTCGGACGAAATCGGCGCGGCTTTTTTCCGCGATCCGGCTTTGGCGGGGGCTGCGGCTTTTTTCGCCGGAGCGGCAGCTTTTTTCACCTCGGTCGCGGCGACCTTGGCCGGCGCCTTGACAGTTTTCTTGGCGGCAGCCTTGGCCGGTTTTTCGGCCGGAGCAGTTACCGCCGCCTTGGCGGTTTTCTTGACGGGTGCGGGCATGGTGTGGACTCCTCTATTAATTGTCGGGCAAATTGCCGTGCTATTCAGATGGTATTGTAGTCAAGCTTGCTGCAACGCGCCAATTCCTTTCGTCAATCGCTCAACAATGACCCCGCGGGTGGGGGTCACAGCAAACCCGTAAGGCGCGAGGAAAGTTATACTCGGCGCCTGTCCGAACCCCAGCCGAATCCAGATGATCAGCCAAATCCCCGACTGGCAAACCCAAGCCAATTATTCAGACATCCGCTTCGAAGCTGCCGATGGCATCGCCCGGATCACCATTGATCGCCCCGAGCGGCGCAATGCCTTCCGCCCGGAAACGGTCTCGCAGCTGATCGACGCCTTCCACCGCGCCCACCACGACAGCGCCATCGGCGCCATCATCCTGACCGGCGCCGGCAATGAAGCATTCTGTTCCGGCGGCGACCAGACGGTGCGCGGCGCCGAAGGTTACATTGACGAGGGCGGTACGCCGCACCTCAACGTCCTCGACCTGCAGATGCAGATCCGCCGCTGCCCGAAACCGGTGGTGGCGATGGTTGCCGGCTACGCCATCGGCGGCGGCCATGTCCTGCATCTGGTCTGCGACCTGACCATTGCCGCAGACAACGCGCGCTTCGGCCAGACCGGACCGCGTGTCGGCAGCTTCGACGCCGGCCTCGGCGCCGGCCTGCTGGCGCGCACCATCGGCATGAAGCGGGCCAAGGAAATCTGGCTCTTGTGCCGCCAGTACGACGCCGCCACCGCACTCGACTGGGGACTGGTGAACGCCGTCGTGCCCGTCGACCGACTGGAAGCGGAAACCGTCGCCTGGTGCCGCGACATGCTCAAGCTTTCGCCGATGGCGCTGCGCATGATCAAGGCCGGATTCAACGCCGACACCGACGGCCTGGCCGGCATCCAGGAGCTGGCCGGCAACGCCACCGGCCTCTTCTACATGAGCGAGGAAGGCCAGGAAGGGCGCAACGCCTGGCTGGAAAAACGCCCGCCAGACTTCGCCAAATACCGCAAGCGGCCGTGAGGGCCGTCGCCCCCAAAAGTCAGGACTGGCTACCCTATCGCCTGCCGCTAAAACGCCCGTGGCGAACCAGTCAGGGTAGCCTTGACGAACGGCGTGGCAGCCTGCTGCGCCTGCAGACCGCAGACGGCCTGAGCGGCTGGGGTGACTGCGCCCCGTTGCCTGAATCCGGCATCTCCGAAACGCAGGCGCGCGCGCTGGCCGAGGAATGCGCGCAGCTCGATCTCACCGCGCAACGCGCCGGACTGCCGCTGGGCGCCTGGCTCTCCTGCTCGGCGGCGGTCGATTCCGTTGCGGTCAACGCGGTTTTGGGGACAATTTCTTCAGTGACCCCGAACGTCATCCGGGATGCAGTCGCCGATGGATTTCGCATCCTCAAGATCAAGGTTGGCAGCGCCCCACTGCGCGAAGAAACAGGTCAGTTGCAGGACATTTGCGCCGCCCTGCCCGACGGTATCCGGCTGCGCCTCGACGCCAATGGCGCCTGGGATGCCGCCGACGGCGAACGCTTTCTCGCGGCCTGCCGGCAATTGCCGATCGAGGGATTCGAGGAACCCCTGCGCGCCCCTGATCTCGCCGCCCTGCGCAAGCTGCAGGAAATGGTCGACTTTCCGCTCGCGATAGACGAATCCAGCCACCTGATCGCCTGCGATTTCTGGCAGGCACCGCCGGTCCGTCGCGTAGTCATCAAGCCGGCCCGCTACGGCGGACTGCTGGCCAGCGTCGAGTTCGGACTGCGCGCCCAGGCGGCGGGCATCGAGTGCATCGTCACTTCCAGTCTGGAAAGCGCCTGCGGACTGACCGCCTGTGCCCATCTCGCTGCCGCCGTTGCGCCCGATGCCTGTCACGGACTTGCCACGGCCGACTGGCTGGCTGGCGATACCGGCCCGGCACCGCCCGTCATCGCTGGCCGGATGCTGCTGCCGCAAGTTCCCGGGCTTGGGTTTTCCCCGTATCCAGAGCACGCTGGCGGCCAACAAACCGGTAGCTGACAAGGCGGGTCAGGCGCGCTCCCAGACTGTCGCTTCGGCCAGCGTATGCTGGAATTTGCGGCGTGTTTCGCGGATCACGAAGGGCACGGCGCGCGGCTCGCCGAGCAGGCGGAAATGCTGGCCAAGAATTTCTTTCAGCCCGTCCAGCGTGGTGAAGTTTTCACCATCCTTCTTGAAGCCGCCGATCCACTCCTCGCGCGCCGTATGCGCCTCCAGCCAGGTATAGGGCGAGGTGATGACCAGCAGGCCGCCGGGCATGATCCGGGTGTGGATGCTCTCGAGCAGCTTGCGCGGATTGTGCAGGCGGTCGATCAGGTTGGCGGCCAGAACGAGATCGTAATCGGCATGGATAGGCTTGAGGTTGCAGGCATCGCCCTGGACGAATTCGACCCGCTCACGGACTGCTTCGAGTCCGAGATCGGCCAGACGCCGTTCGCGATAGGAAACCAGCTCCCCCTCGTCTGCCAACGTGTAGCGCAGGCTGCCCTCGGCCGCGAGCTGCGCGCCGACAGCGATGAAACGCGCCGAGAAGTCGAGCCCAGTAACCTTCGTGAAATGGCGCCCCAGTTCAAAGGTGGCGCGGCCGGTGGCGCAGCCGAGGTCGAGCGCCTTGCCAGCCGGGCGGCCGGCCATTGCCGCAATCGCCAGCTCGGCGACGGCCCGCGGAAAATTCGCGACGCCGAAATAGTCGTCGCCGTAATGGAATTCGGCATATTCCGAAACCAGGCGGTCGCTTTCGTAATTCGAGACCGGTCGTGCCGGCAGGGGCTCACCGACCACGTAACGGAAGCCGGCATGCTGGAAAAAGTGCCGGCGGAAGGCATAGCGCGCCGCGTGCCGCGCCTCGTTTCCGCAGGAAATCCACGAACCGCCCTTGATCAGGTTGTGGCGCTCGTCGAAGGTCGGCGTCGTGAAATCGTCGTAGATCGGGTGCACCCGGAAGCCGGCGAACGGGTAGATCGGCGTTTCAGTCCATTGCCAGACATTACCGACGACATCGAACAACGGCCCTTGGGCGAAGCGGTCGACCGGGCACGACGACGCCCAGTGGTCGAGGTGGATGTTGGCCGCTGCCCGAGCATCTTCCGGGAGTTCGGCGAGCCCTGAAATGGCAAGTAGCCGAACCCATTCGTCCTCGCTCGGCAACCTGAACGCCTGGCCGGTAGTTCGTGCCTGCCAGCGGCAGAAGGCGCTGGCCTCGTGGAAATTCGTTTCGACCGGCCAGCTCCAGGGCATGTCGACCACTTCCGCCAGCAGGCGCAGCTGCCAGCCGCTGTCTTCGCGCTGCCAGAAGGTCGGATGGCGTGCCTGGGAAAACGCCTTCCACGCCCTGCCCTCCTCGGTCCATAGACTGTCGTCGGCATAGCCGCCGGCCTCGACGAAAGGCAGGAATTCGCCATTGGAAACCAGATGGCGCGCCGCCTTGAACGCCGGCACCACAGCGCGATGTTCGCCATATTCGTTGTCCCAGCCGTAGGTCTCGTCAGCCAGCGACTTGCCGAGGCGCACTTCGCCGGCCGGAATATCGACCAGCCGGTTGGCGGGCGCCGGCCCGTTCAGGCGACAGGGCGACCATGCCGCATGCGGACGCACGAGGTCGATCCGCTGCTGGCGAATCAGCACCGACGAAGTTTCCAGATGAATGCGCTCGTGTTCGATGCCCATCAGGATCGCCCACCACGGATTTTCCCAGTCGATCGGCAGGGTCAACGGCGCTTTTCGGATGATTTCCGCAACCGCCGCGCGCACCTGCTGGCGATAGGCCCTGACCTCGGCCACGGTCGGCCACTCGTAATGCGCCTCGTCGAGGTCATCCCAGCTCATTTCGTTGACGCCGACCGCGAAGATCGACTCGAAACGGGGATTGATCCGGGTCTTGAGCAGGCCCGCCAGCAGCAGCTTGTTGATGAAGAAAGTCGCCGTGTGGCCGAAATAGAAGATCAGCGGATGACGCAGCGCGATCGGCTTTCTGAAGTAGGCCTCGTCGCAGGCGAGGTGATCGAACAACTGTTCGTAGCGATTGCCAGTCCCGTCGAAATAGTCGAGCACGCGACTTCGCGTCGCGGCGGGATCATCGCCCGCGAGAAAAGGCGTCCTGGGAAAATGCTTAAACGTCATGACGATAGACGATCAACCCTCTTCGCCGGTTTTTTTCCGACCGAAGGTCATCGGATGCGCCTGACGGCTGAGAATGAAATCGAAGATGAATTTCATCCACAAGGTGGAACCGGCAATTGCGGTCCATGTACCGAAAGGCATCGCACCGGAGAGTACGCCAACGATGACGAAAACGACGATGGCGCCGCCGATCAGGTTGATGGCTGCTGCATAGGGCGCCCACTTGCCCGGGTTTTCCGGCGGCTCGCCGTGCTTGAGCGCCACCTCCGACCAGTCGCGCTTGACGACGATGCGCCAGGTTCGGCGCAGCCAGTAGAACGCGATCGGGAAAAGCGCCATGAAAAGTATCCAGTTCATGGCGACACTGATATTGAAAACCATAGACAACTCCAGGGGCCTCGCTCAAAACCGGGCCAAAAACATCAAAAAAAAACCCCGCCAGCGCTGCCGGCGGGGTTTTGTTCGCTGCCGCAACCGGAGGCCGGTACGACAGCGATGATACGCCATCTACTACTTAGTGGGCACCATCCACCAGCTTCGAGCCGCGCGGAATACGAACCGCCTCGACCATGTGCTGGATATGCTCAGGCGGTTCCTTGGTCACCTTGTCGACCGCGAAGGCAACGATAAAGTTCACCAATGCGCCGATGGCACCGAAGGCTTCCGGCGTGATGCCGAAGAAGCTGTTGGGGCCGCCGATCAGGTCGACGAATTCGGTACCCTTGATGAAGAAGATGCCCTTGTGTGCGAACACGTAGAACAAGGTAACGAAGAGGCCTGACAGCATGCCGGCAATGGCGCCTTCCTTGTTCATCTTCTTGGAGAAGATGCCCATCATGATCGCCGGGAACAGCGAACTTGCCGCAATACCGAAGGCCAGAGCCACGGTACCTGCCGCGAAGCCTGGCGGGTTGAGACCCAGCCAGCCGGAGATGACGATAGCGATTGCCATCGCGATCTTGCCGGTCATCAGTTCGCCCTTCTCGCTGATGTTCGGCGCGAAGACGTTCTTGACCAGGTCATGGGAGATGGCAGCGGAAATCGCCATCAGCAGACCCGCCGCCGTCGACAGCGCGGCAGCCAGACCACCGGCAGCAACCAGCGCGATGACCCAGTTCGGCAACAGCGCGATTTCCGGATTGGCGAGCACGATGATGTCGGCGTTGACCGTCAGTTCGTTGCCCTTCCAGCCAGCCGCATCAGCCTTGGCCTTGAACGCGTCGTTCTTGGACTTGTCGTTGTAGTACTGGATGCGACCATCGCCGTTCTTGTCTTCCCACTTGAGCAGACCGGTCTTCTCCCAGCGCTTCATCCAGTCCGGACGATCGGCACCGACGATTTGCGCATCAGCCACAAAGGGATCCGTACCCTGCATCACGATACCCGGGTTGACGGTGCGGATCAGGTTGGTCTTGGCCATCGCGGCAACGGCAGGCGCCGTGGTATACAGCGCAGCGATGAAAACCAGCGCCCAGCCTGCCGAGCTACGTGCGTCCTTGACCGACGGAACGGTGAAGAAGCGCATGATGACGTGCGGCAGACCCGCGGTACCGATCATCAGCGACAGCGTATAGACGAACATGTTCAGCGTGCTGCCGGCTGTCGAGGTCGTGTATTTGCCGAAACCGAGTTCCGTCACCACCGTGTCAAGACGGGCGAGCAGCGAAATGTCCTGGCCGACGATGTTGGAACCGAGACCCAGCTGCGGAATCGGGTTGCCGGTCAGTTGCAGCGAGATGAAGATGGCCGGAATGATGTAGGCCGCGATCAGTACGCAGTACTGGGCAACCTGGGTGTAGGTGATGCCCTTCATGCCGCCGAAAACCGCGTAGGCGAACACGATGCCCATACCGACGTAGATGCCAACTTCGCTGGAAACACCAAGGAAGCGCGAGAAGGCCACGCCGACGCCGGTCATCTGACCGATGATGTAGGTCAGCGACGCAACCAGCAGACAGACCACTGCCACCGTCGATGCCGACTTCGAGTAGAAGCGGTCGCCGATGAACTGCGGCACAGTGAACTTGCCGAACTTGCGCAGGTACGGCGCCAGCAGCATCGCCAGCAGAACGTAGCCGCCGGTCCAGCCCATCAGGAACAGACCGCCGCCGTAACCCATGTTGGAGATCAGGCCGGCCATCGAGATGAAGGAAGCCGCCGACATCCAGTCAGCAGCGGTAGCCATCCCGTTCAGCACCGGCGGAACGGAACCACCGGCAGCGTAGAACTCGCTGGTGGAACCGGCGCGAGCCCAGATGGCAATGCCGATGTACAGCGCGAAGCTGGCACCGACAAAAAGATAAATCGTAGTTTGCAGATCCATGTGGTCGCCCCCTTAGTCTTCGTGAACGTCGAACTTGCGGTCGATTTCACCCATCTTTTTCGCGTAGTAGAAAATCAGCGCGATAAAGACATAAATCGAACCCTGTTGGGCGAACCAGAAGCCCAGCGGATAGCCACCCAGCTTGATGGTGTTCAGCATGTCGGCAAACAAAATGCCGGCACCGAACGAAACCAAGAACCAGACAATCAGGATCTTGGTGAGCAAGCCCAGCACGGCTGACCAGTAGCTTTTGCTAACGTCATCCATAATCAACTCCTCCTTAAAATTTTGACATGACTCTGTTGAATACTTTCCCCGAGCCATAGCGCAGTGTCGACGCTAAAGCTTACATTTAGCTGACAGCCAACTGACAGCCTCAGTACTCAATGCGATGCCCGATGGGCTATCGATGGCGGACCGACCTATCGCAGCCAGGACGCCGCGCCGGGTTTTCTTGATCTGCCTCGCCGCATTCAGGCGTTCCGCGAAACTATAATCCGAGGCCTATGGAACCTGCCTTGTCACTCGCCAGTTACCTTACTAGCGCCGCAGTGCGCTGGCCGCAGGCGCTGGCCGCACACAGCGCGGAACGGCAATGGACATACCCGGAGTGGCAAACCAGGGTTTCGGCGCTGGCCGAAACAATCGAGGCTTCAAGGCAGGCACTGCGCGTTTCAGGCAGCAGCCTCGACCTGGCCAGTCACGCTTTCGCCTGCAGCCTGAAAAACCGGCCATTTTTTCCGGTTGACCGCAACGTTCGAAAATTACCGCTGACCGACGACAAATTTCCGGCCACGAGCAAATCCCTGCCGCCGGACATCGCCGTCCTCATTGCGACCAGCGGCAGCGAAGGCGCAGCGCGCCACGTCATGCTCAGCGACGCCAATCTCGACGCTGCCGCCGCCGCGGCCAACCGTCACCTCGCGCTGCAAGCCGGCGACCTGTGGCTGGACTGCCTGCCACTCCACCACATCGGCGGCCTTTCCATTCTCTGGCGCTGCGCCCGCGCCGGTGCCGGCATACTCCTGCACGACGGCTTCGTCGCCGCAACGGTGGCAACGGCGCTGAACCGGCATCCGGTCAGCCACCTGTCGCTGGTGCCGGCCATGCTGGCCGCCCTGCTCGCCACCGGCGTTCGCCCGCCCGCCAGCCTGCGCCACATGGTGGTCGGCGGCGCCGCGTTGCCGATGGATCTTTACCAGCGCGCGACCGCTGCCGGCTGGCCGCTCAACCCGAGCTACGGCATGAGCGAGACTGCCGCCCAGGTAGCGACCTACACATTGGCCGATGGTCCGTGGCATGAAGGACTGGTTGGCCAACCGCTCGGCAGCAACGAATTCGCGCTGACCGCCGACAAGCGCATCCGCATCCGCGGCCCCCAGGTCATGGCCGGCTACGTCGAGGGCGGCGGGGTCGACGCCGATGACTGGCTGACCACCGGCGATCTTGGGAAAATCGACGAAAACGGGCGCTTGACCGTAACCGGCCGCGCCGACGACATGCTGATCAGCGGCGGCTGCAATGTTCACCCGCTGGAAGTCGAATCCTGCCTCGCCGCCTGCCCCGGCATACGCGATAGCGCCGTCACCGGACTCCCCGACGAAACCTGGGGCGACCTTGTCGTCGCGCTCATCGTCGGCGACGCCACGGCGGCCTGCATCGAGGATTGGTGCCGCGCCCGCCTGCCGGCCGCCGCCCGCCCGCGCCGTATCGTCCACCTTGCCGGCCTGCCGCGCAACGCGACCGGCAAGCTCGAACGCTCGGCCCTGCGTTGACTGGCGCGGGAAGCAGCGGCATGATCGGCGCGCTGCACCGGCGCCTCGGCGATCCGTCGCTGCCTGCCCGCCTGCAGGCGCTCGCCGCCGACGCACCGGCAGCGGCACCACTCAGCCTGAGCATCGAACTTGGCCGCGGGGCCGCCGACTGGCTCGCGGCGCTGCCCGCCAGCGGCACCTTCTGGTATCAGGCGCAACCGGCGCACGGCCTCTATCGCCTCGGCCTCGGCCACGCGCTGCAGGTCGGCAGTTCCGGGCCGAACCGGTTCGCCGCCCTCGACAACGCCTTCGCCGGCCTCGCCGGCGCCTGGCGCCACAACGCGCCAGCGCTCGCCTTCTGTGGCTTCGCCTTCGACGAGCACAACCAGGCGCCCCTGCCCAACGCGCTGCTGGCGATTCCGGCCATCCTGCTCGAATCGCAGCGGGGCGACTGCCGGGCCATCCTCAGCACGACGGCCGGAAAGATCGCCCAGGCGACCGACGGCTGGCAGAAGCTGCTCGCCGCGCCATCACCCGCGACCGGCTTCCGCCTGCTGCCGGGACACCCGCACACGCTGGCCGACCGTGCCTGGATCGCGCGCGTCCGCGCCGCCCTGCGCGATATCGGCGGCGGACAGGTCGACAAGATCGTGCTGGCGCGCAGCCGCCAACTGAACGCCGATGCGCCGATTCCGCCCGGCCACCTGCTGGCAGCGCTGATCGAGCAGCAGCCCGAGGCCATGATCTATGCCTTCGGCAATGGCCAGAGCGCCTTTCTCGGCGCCACGCCTGAGCGTCTGGTCAGCCTGGCCGGCCGCCATCTCGAAGCCGATGCGCTGGCCGGCACGGCGTGGCCCGGATCGCTCGCGCTGGGCGCCCCCAAGAATCGCCACGAGCAGGCGCTGGTCACCGAGGCCATCGTCGCGGCGCTGGCGAAATGTTGCGTCGCCGCACCACGCTCCGGTCCGGTCGAAATTCACGAGGCAGGCAGCGTCAGCCATCTGCGCAGCCGGATTTCGGGGATTGCGCAGCCCGGCGTCACGCTTTTCGACCTTGTCCGTACGCTGCACCCGACACCGGCCGTCGGCGGCTTTCCGGGGGCCGCCGCCGCAAGCTGGCTGGCCACGCACGGTGAACTGCGGAACGGCTGGTACAGCGGCGGCTTCGGCGCCCTTGGCGTGAATGGCAATGGCGAATTCCACGTCGCTCTGCGTTCGGCCATGATCGACAGCCAGCGCATCGAACTGCATGCCGGTGCCGGGATCGTTGCCGGTTCCGACCCGCAGCACGAGCTGGCAGAAACCGAGGCCAAGATCGCCACGCTGCTCGCGGCCCTCACCGCGCCTCACGCTCGCGACGACAGCGCCCGCGCCTGATGCCGCGACGTTGCAATTTGGCGATGCAAATGTGCTGAACCTTATTTAGGGGCATATACTTGCCGGAGAGGAGGAGGCAAAAAATGAGCCTTAAAGACATCAAGCCACACTTTCCGACAGAAAATTATCTGAACCGCGAACTGGGCCTTCTGGCTTTCAATCGTCGCGTTCTTTCGCAGGCCCAGGATGAGCGCATCCCGTTGCTGGAACGTCTGCGTTTCATCTGCATCGTTTCCAGCAACATGGACGAATTTTTCGAAATTCGCGTTTCCGGTCTCAAGGAACAGATCAAGGCCAACGCTGCCTCGATCACCCCTGATGGCAAGACACCCCATGAAACTTTCCGCAACGTTACCAGGGAGGCGCATGCCATCGTCACCGAGCAATACCGCCACCTGAACGATGTCATCCTGCCGGCCCTCGCCGAGCAGGGCATTCGCTTCCTGCGCCGCACGAAATGGAGCGACGCCCAGCGCGAGTGGATTCGCGATTACTTCTTCCGCGAAATGGTACCGGTGCTGACACCGATCGGTCTCGATCCGTCGCACCCGTTTCCGAAGGTGCTCAACAAGAGCCTCAATTTCGCCGTCGAACTCGAGGGCAAGGACGCCTTCGGGCGCAGCTCCAATGCGGCCATCGTCCAGGCGCCGCGCGTCCTGCCGCGCGTCACCCGGTTACCGGAAGATGTCGCCGGCTGCGAGTACGGCTTTGTCTTCATGTCGTCGATCCTGCACGAATTCGTCGGCGAATTGTTTACCGGCATGACGGTGCTCGGTTGCTACCAGTTCCGCGCGACACGCAATTCCGACCTCTTCGTCGATGAGGAAGAAGTGACCAACCTGCGCATCAAGCTGCAGGGCGAGCTGACCTACCGCCACTTCGGCGATGCTGTCCGCCTCGAAGTCGCCGACAATTGTTCGGAAACGATGACCGAATTCCTGCTGTCCCAGTTCGGACTCCAGAAGGACGACCTTTACCGCGTCCACGGCCCGGTCAACCTGGTGCGCCTGATGCAGGTTCCCGACTGGGTCGACCGTCCCGAGCTGAAGTTTTCGGCGTTTGCGCCCGGCCTGCCCAAGGCAGTCGGCAAGGGCATGAACATCTTCGCCAGCATCCGCCGCGGCGACATCCTGCTGCATCATCCCTACCAGTCCTTCGCGCCGGTCATCGAATTGCTCAACCAGGCCGCCAAAGATCCGCAGGTGGTGGCGATCAAGATGACCGTCTACCGTACCGGCACCGACTCGGTCCTGATGCAGTCGCTGATCCGCGCCGCCAAGGACGGCAAGGAAGTTACCGTCGTCGTCGAACTGATGGCGCGCTTCGACGAGGAAGCCAACATCGTCTGGGCGACCAAGCTCGAAGAGGTCGGCGCCCATGTCGTCTACGGCGTCGTCGGCTACAAGACGCACGCCAAGGCGCTGCTCATCGTGCGCCGCGAAGAGGGCCGCCTGAAGCGCTATGCCCACCTCGGCACCGGCAACTACCATCCGCGTACCGCCCGCCTCTATTCCGACTTCGGGCTGATGACCGCCAACGAGGAAATCACCCACGACGTCAGCGAAGTCTTCAAGCAATTGACCGGGCTGGGCAAGGCACGCACGCTGAAATACCTGTGGCAGGCGCCGTTCACGCTGCAGCAGAACGTCGTCAAGGGGATTCAGGCCGAAGCCGAAACCGCGCGCGCCGGCGGCAAGGCGATCATCGTCGCCAAGATGAATTCGCTGCTCGAACCGGAAATCATCAATGCGCTATACGAAGCTTCGCAGGCTGGCGTCAGCGTCAACCTGATCGTGCGCGGCGTCTGCGGGCTGCGACCCGGCGTGCCGGGCCTCTCCGAGAATATCCGCGTGCGCTCGATCATCGGCCGCTTCCTCGAACACCACCGTACCTTCTATTTCTACGATGGCGGCAAGGAGACGGTCTACCTGTCGAGCGCCGACTGGATGGAGCGCAACTTCTTCCGGCGCATCGAACTGGCCTTCCCCGTCCTCGACCCCAAACTCAAGAAGCGTGTCATCACCGAAGGACTCAAGTTCTACCTCGCCGACAACCAGCAGAGCTGGGACATGAACGCCGACGGCGAGTACCAGCGCCGCAAGGGAACCCGCGCCAAGCCGCACAGCGCCCAGGGCGAGTTGATGCTGCTGCTCGGCACCGAGGGCTGACGCTTCACCGTCTGTTGCGGTCAACCCGGAAAATCCAAAAAAAAGCGGCCGCCAGGCCGCTTTTTCTTTTGTATTCAATCAGTTCTCAGCTGATTCCGCCGATCTCCGGGACTCCCGTCTCGTTCCGGATACAACACTACCGGCCGGCCGCCGGAACTTTTTTGATGCACTGCAACATTTTTGCTGCGGTTTGCATTAGAATACGCTCATGTACATGAACGCCGCCGCGCAAAACGTGGACGGTATTCAGCGTCACGGTGCGGTTTGCCGCGGAAATTGCCTCACGAAAGGTTAGATGATGAAAAGGGTGCGGGATCTTGTAATGCTGTTCGCGACCCTTTTTCTGTTCTGGGTCTTGCTGAACGCATCGCTCGAGCAGGATGTGCTCCTGGCTGGCGTGTTCGCGGCCCTGGTCATCGCACTGCTTTTCCGCAACAGCTTCTCGCTGTTTTCCGAATTCCGCGCCACGCCGCGCGCCTTTGGCACCGCATTGCTTTATATCGCCTATTTCCTGACCGAGCTGGTCAAGTCCAACCTGAAGCTCGCCGCCATCGTCCTGGCGCCGGCCCTGCCGCTCAAGCCCGGTATCGTCAAGGTGCGGACCCGGCTCAAAAGCCGGATGGGCCGGATGCTGCTGGCCAATTCGATCACGCTGACGCCGGGCACCCTGACCGTCGAACTCGCCGGTGAATGGCTCTACATCCACTGGGTCACCGTCGAAGCGACCGATATCGAGGCCGCCACCGCCGGCATCGTCAGCGGGTTCGAGCGCTATCTCGAGGTGATGTATGGTTGAAACGCTGATCTCCATCGCGGCGGCCCTGGCCGGCGCCGCCTTCCTGCTCGCCCTCTACCGCTTCCTCAAGGGGCCGTTGACAGCCGACCGCGTGGTCGCCTTCGACGTGCTGACCATCGTTTCGGTCACCGGCATCGTGCTGGTCGCGCTGGCCGCAGGACGCGGCATCTACCTCGATGTCGCGCTGGTCTATGCGCTGCTTTCCTTCCTCGGGGTGATCGTCGTCGCCCGCTTTCTGGAGCGGGGGCTGTGATGGATCTCCTTGGCGCCCTTCTTCTGGTCACCGGCAGCGCCTTCCTGTTGCTCGGCGGCCTCGGCCTGGTGCGCATGCCCGACCTGTTCAACCGGATTCAGGCCGGCACCAAGGCGACCACGCTGGGGACCCTGCTGACCCTCGGCGGCGCCGCCTGCCTGCAGCCCGAATGGGGCCTCAAACTGCTGCTGATCGGGCTTTTCATCCTGTTCACCAACCCGCTCTCATCGCAGGTCCTGGCCCGCGCCGCGCACCGCATCGGTGCCGAGAAATCGCCACAGACGACCGTTGACCGGCTGGCCGAAGATACCGGGGAGGCGCCATGAGCATCCTGCTGACCGCGATGACCGCCGTCCTCTGCCTGGCGATGATCGGCGCCGCGCTGCTGGCGATCAGCGGCAAGGCCCTGCCGGTCGCCATCCTCGCCGCCGGTCTGGTCAGCCTGGTGGCTTCGGTACTGTTCCTGATCCTCGCCGCCCCCGATGTCGCGATGACCGAGGCGGCGATCGGCAGCGGCCTCACGACCTTCCTGTTCTTCTTCGTCTTGGGCCGTGTCAGGGCTGGCGAACGGAGCGGAGACGACAATGATTAAGCGCTTGGTTGCCCTGCTGTTGCTGGTCGCCATCGGCACAATCTTCACGGCCCTGCTGGCCGGCTATGAAGCCGATGCCGTGCTGAACCTGACCGCCCGCTACTACGCCGACCATGCCGCCAGCGACATCGGCGCGGCCAACATCGTCACCGCCATCATCGTCACTTATCGCGGCCTCGACACGCTCGGCGAGGTGACCGTGCTGTTTCTCGCCGCCACCGTCGTCGGGCTCGTCCTGGCGCTCGGCCAGCGCCACGAAAAAGCCCCGCGCAGCCTGGTTCCGGCCGGCGAGTTGCTGACCACCGGCACCCGCTTCCTGGCGCCGCTGATCATGCTGCTCGGCGCCTATGTCTTCGCCAACGGCCACCTGACCCCGGGCGGCGGCTTCCAGGGCGGCGCCATCATCGCTTCGGGCACGCTCCTGCTGTTGCTGGCCGATCCGCTCAAGCATTTCAGCCATGCCCTGATCGCCACGATCGAGTCGTTCGCCGGCATCTTCTATGTCGCCATCGGCCTGCTTGGCCTCGTCCTCGCCGGCGGCTTCCTCGACAACCGTATCCTGCCCACCGGCGAACTGGGCGCCCTGTTCTCGGCCGGCGCCATCCCGCTCATCTATTCGCTGGTCGGCCTCAAGGTCGGCGCCGAACTGTCGTCGATGCTGGCCAACCTGTCCGCAACGGAGGAACTGTGATGACCTACATGGCCATGGGCACCGGCTTCCTGCTGATCCTGATCGGATTTTACGGCGCCCTGACCAAGCGCAACCTGCTGCGCATGATCGTCGCCTTCACCGTCGCCGACACCGGCGTCAATCTGGTCATCGTCGCCGTCGGCTACCTGCCCGGGCGCACCGCGCCGATCCTCGATGCCGCGGTCAAGGCGAGCGAAGCGGCGGCCCGCATCATCGACCCGGTGCCGCAGGCGCTGGTCCTGACCGCCATCGTCATCGGCGTTGGCGTCACGGCGCTGATGCTGGCCTACGCCTACAAGCTGTACGAGAAGAAACAGACGCTCGACATCGCGCGTTTCACGGAGCTGAAATGGTGAGCGCCCTGTACATCATCGTGGCGGCACTGGCGGCCGCCTTCCTGCTGGGCTTCATCAAGGACGCCTGGCGCGGCCTCGCCTACACCGTGACACTCGCCGCGCTGGCCGTCATGAGCTGGATCTCGGCCGGCTGGCTGTGGACCTTCGCCACCAGCGACGCGACGGCAATCGAAATCTTCACCGCCGGCACTGCGCCGCCCTTCGCGATCAATCTGCGCATGGGAATGGCCGAAGCCGCGCTGACACTGCTGGTCAACCTGACCGGCCTGCTCTCCGCCATCTACCTGAAGGATGCCCTGTTCGCGCTCGGCCGGCGCGCGATGGCGGTACTGCTCGTCGCCATCATGGCGCTCTCCGGCATCATCCTGACGCGCGACATCTTCAACCTTTTCGTCTTCTTCGAGCTCGCGGTGATCTCGACCGCCGGCCTCGTCCTGCTCTCCGACGACGATCGCGCCCTGGCCGCCGGCTTCAAATACCTGATCGTTTCGCAGGTGATTTCCGTCTTCCTGCTGATCGGCATCATCTTCGCATACCATGGCAGCGGCACGCTGAACATCGACGGCATGGCCGACAGTTCGCTGGGCTTGAGGAACGGCGGCGCGCTCGCCTTTTTCCTGATGTTCATCGCCATCGTCGCCGAGCTCAAGCCCTTCCCGGCCAATGGCTGGGCACTCGACATCTACGAATCGGCGCACCCGGCCTTTTCGGCCATCTTCTCGGCGGCAACCGGCGCCGCATCGCTCTATGCGGTCGACAAGCTGCTGCTGATCGGCGGCGCGGAATGGCTGCCCATGGCCACCGCAATCGGCATCATCACCTTTGTTGCCGCCAACCTGCTGGCCCTGCCGCAAACCAATGACCGTCGCCTGCTCGGCTACTCGTCGATCGCCCAGACCGGCCTGGTGCTGGTCGTCCTCGGCCAACGCGACATCCTCGGCGACGCCACAGCCTTCATCGCTTTCGGCCTGCTGGTTTCGCATGCCGTGGCCAAGGCCGGCCTCTTCTGGCTGTCCGGCCTGCTCGCCGGGCGCAATCTCGAAGCCTGGGCAGCCCTGCGCAGCCGCCCGCTGCTGGTCGTCGCTTTCGTCACCTTCATCTGCATGCTTTCCGGCCTGCCGCCCTTCCCCGGCTTCTACGCCAAGTGGGATATGGTGCGCCTGATCGCCGGCGAAGGCCGCTTCGCGCTGCTGGCATTGGTCCTGTTCGGGGCGCTGATCGAGGCCGGCTATCTGTTCCGCTGGTTCGGCTACATCATGAAGCGCGAACAGCCGCAGGCAGCGGTCGCCTGCACCCCGCACAAGGTTGCCGCCGTCGGCGCTGCCCTTGCCGCCGGCTGGGCGCTCGGCTACGCCTGGGGCGACCTGTCCGGACACGGCAACCTGCTGCTCGCCCTGCCGCTGCTCTTCGCATTGTCTTTCCTGCTGCTCGACTGGCTGCCGGCCTGGGCCAAGAACACGCTGGCCATCGCCGGCATGGTCGCCTTCTTCCTCGTCGCCTACCCGGGATACGACCCGCTGCGCCTGATTTTCGCGGCCATCTTCCTGATCGGCGGCGCCGTCACGCTGCTCGCCAGCTACCACGCACACGGCCGGCGCATCGGCTTTTATCCGTCGGCAATGCTGATGTATGCCGGGCTCGTCATGCTGATCCACGCCGGCGACAGTTTCAGTTTCTTCGCGGCCTGGGAACTGCTGACCATCGGCTCCTACTTCCTGATCCTGCGTGGCAAGGAATCCGAACCGCACGCCCTGTCCTACATCCTCTTTTCGCTCGGCGGCGCCTTCCTGATCCTCGCCGGCTTCGCGGTCGCGGCGGACGGCGCGCCGCAGTTCGAAATTGCCGCCCTCGGCCAGTTGACCGCACCGGTCGCGCCCTGGGTGTTCCTGCTGCTGGCCATCGGCTTCATGACCAAGACCGCCGCCATCGGCCTCCACATCTGGCTGCCCGGCGCCCACGCCGAAGCCGAAACCGACGTTTCGCCGATGGTTTCCGGCATTCTGCTCAAGGCCGGGCTCTACGGCTTGTTCGTACTGCTCATCACGATGGGCAAGCAGCAGATCGGCGGCATCGAACTGACCCATGTCCTGCTCTGGGTCGCCGCGCTGACCGCCCTGCTCGGCAACCTGATGGCGATCTTCCAGGAAGACGCCAAGCGTCTGCTCGCCTACTCGTCGATCGGCCAGATGGGCTACGCGCTGTTCGGTCTGGCGCTGATGAACCATCTCGGCTGGCTGATGGCGCTGATGTTCGTCATCAACCACTACATCTACAAGTCGATGCTCTTCCTGTCGGTCGGAGGCGTCGCCAAGCGCACCGGCACCCGCGAGATGTACCGCATGGGCGGCCTGATCCGTCTGATGCCACTGTCCTTCATCGCGGTCCTGATCGGCATCATCGCCGTCTCCGGCGTGCCGCCGCTGTCCGGCTTCGGCGGGCGCTGGATCTTCTACAACGCGATCATGACCGCCGAGCAGCGCCTGCCGCTGGTGATCGTCTTCCTCGCCGGACCGATCGCCTTCCTCTACCTGTTCCGCCTGATCTACACCATCTTCCTCGGCCAGCTCAAGGATGAACTGCGGCGCGTCAAGGAAGCCCCGTTCTGGATCGTCCTGCCGCAGATGCTCTACGTCGTCTTCCTGCTCGTCGTCGCCGTCATGCCGGGCCTCGTGCTGCGCCGCGTCGATACCTATCTCAACCAGTTCTTCCCCGACGGCGGCCTCGGCTGGAACACCGGCGGCACCATCACCAGCAGCTACGGCTACTGGAATCCGGTCGCCATCATGATCATCGTCGGCGTCATCTTCGCCACCCTGCTGGCCTGGCTGATGTTCGTCAATCGCAAGGCGCAGATGGTCAAGCAGTTCAACATCGTCTTTTCCGCCGAACGCCCGTTCCGCCCGGAGACCACCCACTTCGCGTGGAACTTCTTCGCGCCCTACCGCAAGGCGCTCGGCTTCCTGGTGCAGCCCTTCGCCACGCGTTTCTGGAACGCCCTGAGCGAACTTCTGCATGTCGTCGCCGATCTGGTGCGGCGCCTCTATGACGGCAACGGGCAGAACTACGCCTTCCACTTCCTGGCCTTCGTCGTCGTCGCCTACCTGCTGCGGATGGGAGTCTAGCCATGGAATTCGACTGGATGAGAATCCCCTACGCCTTCCTGACCCTGTTCATCGTCGTCAATTACGGCTTCCTGCTCAGCGCGCTGGTCCAGAAGATCGGCGCCCGCGTCGGCCGCCGGCGCGGCATCCCGATCTGGCAGAACTACGTAGACATGATCAAGAATTATGGCCAGCGTTCGTCGATCACGCACGGCACCATGTTCTATCTCGGCCCGGTATTCCGTCTCTCCGGCGGCGTCGGCCTGTTGCTGTTCGTGCCGTCGATCTACGGCTCCGACATGTTCTCCAACCTGTCGTTCGCCGGCGACCTGATCCTGGCGCTCTACTTCGTCTTCTTCGGCACGCTGGGCATGGCGCTCGGCGCCGGCGAGAGCGGCCATCCGCATGCGGCGATCGGCATCACGCGCGGCCTGTCGCAAGTCAGTACTGCCGAGTTGCCCTTCGCGCTGGCCGTCTTCTCGGTGGCATTGCAGTACCAGACGCTGTCGGTTACCGACATCGTCGCTGCCCAGCAGGGCGGCATCATGAACTGGACGCTGTTCACCAACCCGCTGGCGGTGGCAGCGGCGATGCTGTCCTTCCTCGGTTCGATGATGCGTCCGCCGTTCGACGTCGTGATCGCGCCGCAGGAAATTCCGATCGGCCCGCCGACCGAATACCACTCGTCTTACCTGGCCCTGATGCAGACCAACCGGGCGATTTTCCCGGTCGCCAAGATCGTCATCTACATGAACCTGTTCTTCGGTGGCGCGACCGACTGGCCGACCTTCTTCCTGAAGGTGTTCGTGATCTACCTGTGGTCAGCCTTCGTTGGCGTCGTCTTCCCGCGCTTCCGGGTCGAGCAGTCGATCCGCTGGTTCCTGATCTGGGCCGTACCGCTGGGCGTTCTTTCGATCGTGCTGATATGAGGATGCTATGAAAGAAGAACTGCTGAAACGCATGGTCAAGGGCCCCGACGGGGTCGAGTTCGAAGTCGAGCCGTTGCGCGATTATTACTGCGAAGCGCCACCGACGGTGATGCCGACCGCCTACCTCAAGATCGTCGAGGACATGTTCAACTGGGCACGCTCCGAATCGATCTGGATTCTCGGTTTCGGGACCGGTTGCGGCGCCATCGAGATGCGCCCGCTGATGACGCCGCGCTTCGACGCCTATCGCTATGGCGTGCAATGGCGGCCGACGCCGCGCCAGGCCAATCTGTTCGTCATTTCGGGCTACTTGTTGACCAAGACGCTGAAGCGCGCCATCCGTGCCTACGAGCAGATGCAGAACCCTAAGTACGTGATCGGCCTTGGTTCGTGCACGATCAACGGCGGCATGTACTGGGATTCCTACAACACCATCAAGCGGCTCGACGACTACCTGCCGGTCGATCTCTACATCACCGGCTGCATGCCGCGCCCCGAGGCGCTGCTCGCCGGCTTTGCGGACATGAAGAAGCTGATTCGCGCCGGCAAGGCCGAAGGCGCGAACCTCTACGCCGAGAATTTCGAATGGTACAAGGCCAACCAGAAGCGGGTCATCCACGACTGGGACATGCCGGACTACAACTGGTAAGGATCGAAGATGCGCGAACTCCACACCAGACTAACAGCCCTGTTTCCGCTCGGCGAACTGAACGAGCGGCGGCCCGACCTCGCCTTCGTCACCGTGCCGAAGGAACATCTGCGCGCGCTGCTGCTGCACCTGCGCGACCGCGAGGGCTTCACACATCTCGTCCTGCTGACTGCGGTCGACTGGCTGGAAGACGGCAAATTCCAGCTCACCTACCTGCTCTGCGACCGTGCCGGCCGGCGCGACCTCGGCCTGCGCGTGATGATCCCGCGCGACGCGGCGACCATGGAAAGCATCCACGAAGTCTGGCCGACGGCAGCTACTTACCAGCGCGAACTGCGCGAGATGTTCGGCATCGACTTCCCGGGCAGCCCGCGTCTCGAGGAGGATTTCATCCTCGAAGGCTGGAACGACATCCCGCCCTACCGGCGCGATTTCGACACCAAAAAATATGCCGAGGAAAGCTACAGCCAGCGCCCGGGCCGCGCAACCCACGATCCGGCAACCCACATGAAGCAGCAGCTCTACCCGGGCGAGGCGTGAGATGAATTACACCCCCGACCGCAGCCAGTACCCGACGCGCAAGGCCGACGGCACGCTCGACATCGACCTGACTTCCGGCAAGTACCTGAAGCTCTGGCAAGGCCCCAATCACCCCGGTATCACCGGCAACATGTCGGTCGAACTGACCGTCTGCGGGGACGAAGTGATGGAAGGCAAAACCCATGTCGGCTACCTGCACCGCGGCTTCGAAAAGCTGATGGAACGCCGCACCTTCATCCAGTGTTTCCCCATCGTCTGCCGCATCTGCGTGCCCGAGCCCGACTTCAACGAATACTGCTACGCTGCCGCGGTCGAGGAACTGGCGGGCATCAAGTCGCCGGAACGCGCCGACTGGATTCGCGCCATGATCCTCGAAATGGGCCGCATCAACAGCTACCTGATGTATCTCGGCGGCCAGGCCGGCGCGCTCGGGCTGGGGGTCATCGGGCAATGGACGACCTACATTCGCGACCTGATGCTCGACCGCTTCGAGGAACTGACCGGCGCCCGCATCTACCACATGTTCATCCTGCCCGGTGGCGTCCGCGACGGGCTGCCGGAAGGCTTCGCGCAGCGCATGGATGAAACCCTGCGCGAAATCGAGCGGACCCTGAAGGACGTCTATGACGTCATGTTCTGCAACGCGGTCTTCAAGAAGCGCACGGTCGGCCAGTGCGTGATCGATCCGGCCTGGGTCAACCAGTACGGCATCACCGGGCCGAATGCCCGCGCCGCCGGGGTCGCCAAGGATGTGCGCAAGGATCACCCCTACCTGATTTATTCCGAGCTCGATTTCGAGCCGGTGATCGGCAAGGATTCCGACATCTACACACGCGCCGACGTGCGCCGCCGCGACCTGCTGCTGTCGGTCGATCTGGTTCGCCAGATTCTCGCCAAAATGCCGCACGAAGGCCCGCTCACCGCCGTCACGCCGAACGTCCTGCACTGGAAGATTCCGTTTGGCGAAACCTATGTACGCGGCGAATGTTCGCGCGGCGAATACGGCTACTACCTGGTGACCGACGGCAGCGGCTACCCGCGCCGGGTCAACGTGCGCGGCCCGTCCTACACCCACGCCATGAGCCTGCTCGAACGGATGATCGTCAATGTGAACATTTCCGATGTCGCATCGTTGATGGTGTCGCTGCACACCTATCCGCCCGAAATTGAAAGATGAGCGAGAGATAGCCATGACCATCCGTGATGTCCTCTCCCCGTTCACCGCCTGGAAGAACTTCTTCCGCGACCCGGTGACGATCCGCGACCCGCTCAACGACCGCCCCGGCGCCCCGCGCTATCGCGGCTTCCACCAGAACGACGTCGAAAAGTGCATCGGTTGCGGCACCTGCGAAACGATCTGCCAGAACGGCGCCATCGACATGGTGCCGGTCGACGGCATCCCCACAAAGCAAGGCGATTCCGGCCTGCGCCCGCGCATCGACTATGGCCGCTGCTGCTGGTGTGCGCTGTGCGTCGACGTCTGCATGACCAAGTCGCTGACCATGTCCAACGCCTACACCTGGGTGGAAAGCGACCCCGATGCCTTCCGCTTCACGCCGGGTGTCGACAAGAAACACTGGGACGACGCCGAACTCGGCTATCGGCGCCCCGAGGACCATCGCCTGATGGCCGAAACACGCATCCAGATGGGCGAGATGGAACCGGCGGAGCGCATCGAATCGTTCGCCGAAATCGTCGATGGCTACTCGGTCGAACAGGCCCGCCTCGAAGCCGACCGCTGCGTGTCCTGCGGCCTGTGCATCGCCACCTGCCCGACGCACATGGCGATCCCCGACTACATCAAGGCCGTGCGCGACGGCGACTATGCACGCGGCGTCGCCCTACTCTACGAATCCAACCCGTTTTCCGGCATCTGCGGCCGCGTATGCACGCACAAGTGCGAGACCACCTGCGCCGCGCGTCACGAAGGCGACCCGATCGCCATCCGCTGGCTCAAGCGCCACATCATGGACCAGGTGTCGGTTGACCAGATCAAGCAGGCCGTCGGCAAGCCGGCCGCCGCAACCGGCCGCAAGGTCGCCGTGATCGGCGCCGGTCCCGCCGGCCTGACCGCCGCCTTCGACCTCGCGAAACAGGGCCACGCCGTCACCGTCTACGAGGCGCTGGCCGAACCCGGCGGCATGACGCGCTGGGGCATTCCCGAATACCGCCTGCCCTACGACATCATCGATCAGGACGTCGATGTGATCCGCTCGCTCGGTGTCGATATCCGCTGCAACGTCAGGATCGGACAGGACATCCAGCTCGACGAACTACGCACCGCGCACGATGCCGTGCTGCTCGGACTCGGCCTGCAACTGGGACGCGCCACGCGCATCCCGGGCAGCGATCATCCGGACGTCAGGAAGGCCGTCGACCTGCTGCGTCTGGCGACCGCCGGCGAAGACTTCGGCACTCCGCGCGACGCGGTCGTCATCGGTGGCGGAAACGTCGCCATGGACATCGCCCGCACGCTGGCCCGCCTGCAACGCAAGGCCTATGGCGAAGTGCGGGTGACCCTGACTGCCCTCGAAGACCTCGACCACTTCCTCGCCGATCCCGACGAAATCAAGGAAGCCGGCGAAGAGGGCGTGATCATTCTCGACGCCCGCGGGCCGCAGCAGGTGGTCGTCGAAAACGGCAAGATTAGCGGCCTGAAGACCTGGCGCGTCAAGGCGATCTTCGACGAACAGGGTCGTTTCGCACCGAGCTACGATGAAGCCGACGAACAATTCCACGCCGCCAGCATGGTCGTCGAGGCCATCGGCCAGACGACCGACGCCAGCCTGCTCGGCGACACGCTAACCGAGCAACTGGCGTGGCATCGCGGTCGTTTGCAGATCGATGCCAGTGGCCGTACCAGCGAGGCCTGGCTGTGGGCCGCCGGCGACATGGTACGCGGCCCCGACGTGGTCACTGCCGTCGCCGACGGCCACCGCGTCGCCGCCAGCATTCATGCCACCATGAGCATAATGGAGAAATCGACATGACCGAAGGCAGCCACGGCATCGACAAGTTGCGCAGCAAGACGACGCTGCGCGAAATCCTCGAAGTCGCCACCGGCTTCGAGGCCAGCGCGCGGGACTTTTATGCCGCGCTGGTCCCGAAAGTCAGCAAGCGCATCCGCTATCTGGTCGAGGAGCTGGCCGCCGAGGAACAGGCCCATTACGACCTGTTCAGCACGCTGGCCCAACGGAACGATATCGCCGAGCAGGTCAAGACCGAGATCGAGCGCACCGCCAGCGACAGCAAGTTCTCAGATTGCCTGCATTTGCCGGATCTCGGCGAAAAGCCGGACGACCAGGCCGTGCTGCAGTACGCAATGGGGCGCGAACACGCCGCCATGCAGCACTACGGCGAACTGGCCGAAACCACGCCGCCCGGCCCGATCCGCGAACTGTTCCAGTACCTCGCCAGCGAGGAAACCAAGCACAAGCTGGAACTGGAAAAGATTTACTACGAGACCGTGCACCGCGGCGGCGGCGTCTAACGGCCCAGCCTTCCCGCGCAGCCTTGGGCAAAGTGGACCGTTACGGTCGACGGCGATTTTCCGGCGAAAAACACCGCGCCGCTGCAACCCGCTCCCGCTTATGAACCGGAATTCTTTCGGCCGCCGTCACCGGGCGTGAAGAAGAGCGCCAGTCCGACGGCAATCAGCGCCAGCGGCCACCATTTGCGCAGCAGGGCAACGATATCGAGCTGAAACAGATCGAGATTGACAGCCAATGCGACAACACCGATCAGTGTCAGGACGATGGCGGCGAAGTTTCCCTTCATGGTGCTCTCCGAATTTCAGGCACGGCGCACGCCGACGACGCCTTCGACCTCGTGGATCAGCGTCAGCGTGCGCTGCATTTGTGGCAGGTTGGTCACCTCGACGGTGAAACTCATGTGCGCCTTGCCCTGTTTCGACTGGGTATTGACGCCGACGACATTGAGCTTTTCGCGGGCGAAGACTTCCGAAATATCGCGCAACAGCCCCTGGCGGTCGTGGGCATCGACGACGATATCGGTGGCGAAGACGCCAGTCGTTTGCAAGCCCCAGTCGACCTCGATGACCCGTTCCGGATGCAGGGCGACGAGATTGGCGAAATTCGGGCAATCCATGCGGTGGATCGAAACCCCCTTGCCGCGCGTGACGAAACCCTGGATTTCGTCGGGCGGCGCCGGCTTGCAGCAACGCGCCAGCTGGGTCAGCAGATTGTCGACGCCGACGATCAGGATGCCCTGGTTGCCGGCAACCGGCTTGCTCGGCCGCGTCTGCACCTCGTCGGGCGCCTCGGCTTCGTCGGCCAGCTCGCCGCCGCGCGCCACGAGCTGGAACTGGCGCAGGTTCATCTCGCCGCGCGCCGCTGCGATGTAGAGGTCGTCGGCGCGCGAGAAGCCGAGCTTGTGCGCCAACCCCTCGTGATTGGTGCCGGTCTGCCCGAGGCGCTGCAACTCCTTACCGACGATGGCCCGCCCTTCAGCCAGCGTTTCCTCAAGCGCGAGGTTGGCGAACCAGGCGCGCACCTTGAGCCGCGCACTCTTGGTGTGGATGTAACCCTGCGTCGGGTTCAGCCAGTCGCGCGACGGCCCGCCCTGCTTGGCGGTGATGATTTCGACCCGCTGCCCGGTTTCGAGCGGCGTGTTGAGCGTCACCAGTTGCCCGTTGACCTTGGCACCCCGGCAACGGTGGCCGAGGTCGGTATGCACGCGGTAGGCGAAATCGACTGCCGTCGCCCCCTGCGGCAGGTCGACCACCTTGCCCTGCGGCGTGATGACGTAGAGCGTTTCGTCAAGCGCCGCCTGCTTGTAATGGCTGATCCAGTCGGAACTGTCAGCGACTTCGTCCTTCCAGGTCAGCAACTGGCGCAGCCAGGCAATCTTTTCGTCGTAGTCGTTTTCGGCATGGCGCTTGCCTTCCTTGTAGCGCCAGTGGGCGGCAACGCCGAGTTCCGCATGCTTGTGCATGTCCCAGGTGCGGATCTGGATTTCCAGGCTACGCCCGTCCGGGCAGCGCACTGCCGTGTGCAGCGAGCGGTAGTAATTGCCCTTGGGATTGGAGATGTAGTCGTCGAATTCCCGCGAGATCGGCGACCACAGGTTATGCACGATGCCGAGCGCCGTGTAACAGTCCTTGAGGTCATCGACGATGATGCGCAGGGCACGAATGTCATAGACCTCGGAAAACTCGACATCCTTGTTCCGCATCTTGCTCCAGATGCTGTAGATGTGCTTTGGCCGCCCGTAGACTTCGGCATCCCTGACGCCCGCCGCTTCCAGCTCGGCGCGCACGCTGCTCACCGCGTCGGCGATGAACTGCTCGCGCTCGCTGCGCTTCTCGTCGAGCATTCCGGCAATTTTCTTGTAGATCTCCGGGTGCAGGAAGCGGAAGGACAGATCCTCGAGTTCCCACTTCAGTTCCCAGACGCCGAGGCGGTTGGCCAGCGGCGAATACAGTTCGAGCGTCTCGCGGGCGACCTGGGCGCGCAGGTCGTCGTCCGGCCGCGCCGCGTAGAAGCGCAGGGTCTGGGTCCGGCTGGCCAGGCGCAGCAGCACCACGCGGATATCCTCGACCATCGCCAGCAGCATCTTGCGCAGCACCTCGACCTGCGCCTTGACCTCGGCCGGGTTGCCGTCGCCGGCTTCGAGATTGGCCGCGACGAAGCCCTTGGTGATCGGCCGCAGCTTGTGCAGGCGCGAGATGCCATTGACCAGGTCGGCCACCGGCTTGCCGAAGCGTTCCTCGATGTGCGCGATGCCCTTTTCGTCATGGGCCGGCACGGCGAACAGTACCGCCGCCATGCGCGAATCGGCATCGAGTTTCAGCCCGGCAATGATCACCGCCATGCCCAGCGCGTGCGACCAGATGCGCTCGCCGCTGCCCAGCATGTCCTCGCCATAGAGTTCCCAGGCATAGGCCACTGCCTCCCTGAGGGCAGCCTCTTCGGGTGCGGCGAGACCTTCGGCGAGAGTGCTGAAGAACTGTTCGAAATCGCTTTGCGCGGCGACGGAATGTACGACGGATACCATGGCCGCAATTATACCGTCTGAGCGGAGCGCCTCCCCTCAGGCATAATTCGCCCCATGCCCGCCCGCCACGACCGTTTCTACACCAATCCCTACCTGCTGCTGACCCTGACCGCGCTGTTCTGGTCGGGCAACATGGTGCTCGGCCGCGGCATCCGCGCCGACGTGCCGCCGCTGGCGCTGGCCTTCTGGCGCTGGACGATTGCCTTCGCTCTGGTCCTGCCGCTCGCCCTACCGCACTTCAAGAGCCAGTGGCCGCTGCTCAGGCAGGGCTGGAAAGCCGTGCTGATCCTCGGCCTGATCGGCGTCGGCGGCTACAACACCTTCGCCTACATCGCCCTGCAATACACCTCGGCGACCAACGCGGTACTGCTCAACTCGTTCATCCCGATCGTCACCATCGCCATCTCCTGGGCCTTCCTCGGCAAGCACCTGAGCCGCCCGCAGGCGATCGGCGTCGCCATCTCGCTGTGCGGCGCACTGTCTATCGTTGCCCGCGGCGACCTCCATGTCCTTGACCCACCTCAACCTGAACGTCGGCGATGCCTGGATGCTGCTCGCCGTGCTGGTCTGGGCCATCTACACGGTCGGCCTCGCCTGGCGCCCGGCCGGCGTGCACCCGATGCTGATGCTCGCCGCGCTGATCGCCGTCGGCCTCGCCGCACTGTTCCCGGCCTACGTCTGGGAAATGGCGCAGGGCCGGCATATCAACGTTAACCCCGGCTCGCTCGCCTCGCTCGCCTACGTCGGCATTTTCCCCAGCTTTCTCGGCTACATCTTCTACAACCGCGGCGTCGCCGAAGTCGGCGCCAGCAAGGCCAGCCTCTTCATCCACCTGATGCCGGTGTTCGGCACCCTGCTCTCGGCCGCCTTTCTCGGCGAAATCCCGCTCTGGTACCACTACCTTGGCATCGCCCTGATTTTCACCGGCATCTGGCTGACGATGAGAAAGTGATGGGGCTGCGCGACTGGCTCGGCAAGCGGAAGACGGCTGTTCCCGATGCCCTGTGGGTGCAAACGGTCGCCGCACTGCCCTTTCTGGCAAACCTTGCGGTCGACGAGAAAAAACGGCTGAAAATGCTGGTCGAGGATTTTCTCGCCGAAAAGGAATTCAGCACCGCCGGCGGCCTCGAACTGAGCGACGAAATCTGTGTCGCGATCGCCGCCCAGGGCTGCCTGCCGATCCTCGAACTCGGCCTCACCGCCTACCGCGACTGGGTCGGCATCGTCGTCTATCCCGACGAGTTCGTCGTTACCCGGCGCATCGAGGACGAAGCCGGCATCGTGCACGAATTCGACGACGTGCTCTCCGGCGAAGCCTGGGAAGGCGGGCCGCTGATCATCTCCTGGCATGACGCGCAAATGGCCGGCAGCGGCTACAACGTCGTCATCCACGAGTTCGCCCACAAACTGGACATGCTCAACGGCGAGGCCGACGGCATCCCCGCCCTGCACTCGGGAATGACGACGGAAGCTTGGGACACGGTGTTCATCCCGGCCTACGACGATTTTTGCCGGCGCGTTGACAGCGGTGAGGAAACTCTCATCGACCCCTACGCCAGCGACGACCCCGCCGAATTCTTCGCCGTTATTTCGGAAAATTTCTTCGAGCGCCCCGCCGTCGTCAACCGCGAATACCCGGCCCTTTATGCACTGCTGCGCACCTACTATCGTCAGGACCCTTTAATTCGCTTTTGAGGCTGGCATCTCGATGACCGACAGCTGCTGATGCGCTATTGACCGGCAGCCTGCGGTAGTTCTGCCGGCACACGTTCATTCGCGCCTTCGCCCTGATGCGTATGCTCGTCTGGAAGTGGCCGCAAGTGCAGTACCGCTGCCGGTTCCACGGGTTGCGCAAGGTTCTTGGCAAGAACAGCTTCGATCTGCGCAGACAGGTAATCAACCTCTGCCAACACGCCGGTGGATCGATCTTCCATCAGGTTATGCCACAGATCATCCAGCGCGGCTTCGAGGTTTTCGCGAAGCTGCGCTTCCATTTCCGGCCGCGCGTTCTCGTGCGCAACAATCCCGAAGCCTGCCGCACCCAGGGAAATCGCGATGCCGGCAACGCCTCCGACCACTGCTGAAGCAGCGCTCACCCCGCCACTGACGGCAAGCCTGGAAATCACCTGTTCGCTGACCCGTTTCGCGGCCGGCGATATCAGGGTTTCCAATGACTCGTCTCCCAATCGACCAGCCGCATTTCTGATTGTGGCATTCAGCGCCTGATATGCCGGCAATCCGGTGAGCGGGTCGGCATGAACAATCTGGTAAAGCGACGCGTTATTCGCTTGTGGCGGCGCGAGCGTTATCGCCGGAATCGCCATCAGGTGCATGTCAAACTGATCCGTCGGCAAACCATGACGCAGTTGAATCCCCCTGACCTGCTCCCCAAGAAGTTGAACGTAGAGTATGGTCGCCCTCGTCCTGAGCACATCGGGATCGATCTCACGGGCTACGGGAGCCAGCACGCGATCGTTGTACTGCTCCTGCAGATAGGCCGCCAGTTGATTTACGGGCAGTTCCGCGGCTTCCCCGGCGCCCAGCTTGTACCAGCCCACCTTGACAGCCATCCACTGCTGGACCCAGTAACTGGTAAACCATGGAATGAAGTCGGATTCCGTGCGCTGACGCACGCGCGTACGCCAGCTTTCCATGAAGCCACGAGTGTAGTTTATGGCGGGCTCTTCTGCAGCATGCGACGCAACGCTTATCTCGTCATCGACCTGCCGCCAGGTACTCTCCGCAACCTGAAATGGCGGGGTTTGCTCCGCTGTGCGATCTGAAGTGGCACATCCTGACAACGCCACGATCAGGACGACCATCAGGAAATGCAGTTTGTCTTTCACGATTTGCACATACGATCCGCCAGCATCCCTCAGGCTGCATTCGAGGATTACCGCCAGGCCTCTGCCCTCAATGCCCGCGTCCCTTCGCCAGTTCCTCCATGAGCAGGCGCGACTCGAGGCGCTGCAGGGAGGCCGTGACGCGATTCGAATTATCAGTCAGTTCATCCAGCATCCGCTGCAACTGTGCGAGGCTGAAATCCGAATTGACAGCCGCGAAGATCGATTCGCAAATGTCATGCATGGCGCGATGCGGAACATCGAGCGACTCATAGTCCGGATCGCCTGCAAAGGCCTTGCCCAATCCGCAATGCCAACGCCCGAGCGAACACTCGCCATGGCCGGTATGCAAGCCTTTCAAGCTGAGATCGCCCCGCTTCTCGCTCTTGACATAGGCGAAAACGGCGTCCACCAGCAAGGTTTTCTGCCAGGTATGGCTGAGCTGGGCCATGCGCAGCATGCCTACCGGCGACGCCGGCCAGCGATGGCCGGCGTCGAGAAAGGCAAGGTAATCCTCGGGAGCGAGTGGCGGGCTGATCCAGTATCCCTGCCCTTCATGACAGCCGCAATGGATCAGCGTGTTGTACACAGCTTCCGTCTCGATCCCCTCGATCACGGTCTTGAGACCCAGCATCTGCGCCATGGCCACGCTGGCCTTGACCAGCGTGGCGCTCTTGGGCGAACTGAGCATCCTCAGCACAAAGCTCTGGTCCATCTTGATCGCATCGAAGGGCAGGCGATTGAGGCTGTCCAGCGACGAGTATCCGGTCCCGTAGTCGTCCATGGAAAGCTGCACGCCTTCCCCGATCAGCGCATGGAGACTGGTGGTCGTCATCTCGCTGCCGGAGACCGTCTCCGACTCGGTAATCTCGATCTCCAGCTGGCTGCTGCTGATCGCGCCACCCGAGACAGCTGCGCGCACGAGCGCCAGCAAGCGCGGCGTATCCAGATCCTGCGCCGTGACGTTGAGTGCAACCGTCGTCGCAGCGTTGACGCTGCGGATGCGCTGGAAGTCTTCGACCAAGCGGGGGAACATCGACTGGGTGATCTCCGGCACCAGACCGTGCGCATGCGCCACTGGAATGAACGCGTCGGGTGGCACGATCGTCCGCTCGTCCCGTTGCCAGCGGATCAAGGCTTCGGCGCCACTGACCTGCCCGGTCAGAAAGGAGACTTTCGGTTGATAGAAAAAGCGGAACTCACCCTGACCGAGGGCATGCCAAATTTCTGCTGCAGTCACTTGCATGAACGCACCCCGCAATCAGGTTCACGACACCAAATATCTTCCGGCTTCAACCCTTGTCAGGCATTGCACAGGCAATCGGGCAAAGCGAACACAGCCGGATGACGATTTCTCTGACCGTGCAGGCGAACCAACGTACTCGCGTGGAACCGTGGTGTCAATGAAGATGAAAAGTGTCGGCAGGCGGTTCGCGACCCTCAGCCGAAGTTGGCGATACGGGGAAGCCGACGCTCAGAAACGTAGAAGTCACCGGCGCTACGCGGCTTTATCGCGCAGCGTCCGTGTGGACTGCCGGGTTGGGCGTTGTAGCCGCATCCCTACCGATTTGCGCGGTTTGTGCATGACATGCGCTCTTCGATTAAGCGCTGCTCCTCGGCGCGCCTGGTTGTTTGTTCTTGCGCGGTTAGGGTTCGCCCTCGATATCTCTTTTCGAATTCTTCTGCGCGGCGGTTGCTCCCTGCAATGCACTCCTCTTCCTTTGCGACAGTGGCAGGCGGGATCGCCGTCCTGCTGGATCGACGACAATCCTCATGACGCTGCCCAACAGCAGCAAGGGCAGCATTCATGTTCTTGGACCAAGCGAGGTACGCTTCCTGGTCATGTTTTAATGGAGGCTGGCTAGAAAACTCACGAATGATTCGATTTTGCTCTGCTTCGGCCTGGGCGTCACACTTGTTCTGAGCACTGGCGGTGAGTGGTAGTAGAGCAAGGAGGAGAAATATCGTGATGTGGTGTGTCATGGCGATCCTTCGAGGACTATTGAGCGGGCTCTGCAACGCCCAACAGTGTTTACACGGACCCTGGGGTCCGTATAACAATTGATATTGATGACGCGGGTTTCGCTGTTCTTTGTTCATGACTTTCAGTCACTTGTAGTTCTGGCGGTCAGTATAACAACTCCAATATGCCGGACAGGTGTGGATTATTTCCAAGGCAAGTGGCCACTTTCGGACGAAGGTCCGTAAGTCCGCTTCTGGCCGGGTCCTGAAATTCTCGCGATCAACTTGATCGCCGAAAACCAGCCATTGGATTCCACCTGGCACGAGAAATTTAGATGTAACCGCCACGGGCAGCTGATGGCCGGGTCCTGAAATTCTCGCGATCAACTTGATCGCCGAAAACCAGCCATTGGATTCCACCTGGCACGAGAAATTTAGATGTAACCGCCACGGGCAGCTGATGGCCGAATGCACGAATACAACACGATGCCAGAAAGCGGCCGCACGAGTGGTACTTGCCTCGTGCAGCCGCAAGGGAGCTGGCTAGATTTCAGTCTGCTCCGAAATTTCCAGCGCATCGTCCACCTCGATGCCGAGGTAGCGAACGGTGCTTTCCAGCTTGGAATGACCAAGTAGCAGCTGAACAGCCCGCAGATTCTTCGTGCGCTTGTAGATCAGCGTTGCCTTGGTTCTCCGCATGGAATGCGTCCCATAGGCCGACGAGTCCAGGCCGGCAGACTCGGCCCAATGATGCACGATCCGCGCATATTGGCGTGTCGAGACATGGGGTGACCTCGCCACCCTGCTCGGGAACAGAAACTGATCGCTTCGCAGGTGAGATTTCTCCAGCCAGGCAGACACTGCCACCCTCGTCGGCTCAGTCAGTTCAAACTGCACTGGCCGCTGCGTTTTCCTCTGGATCACCATGGCGCGGGATAGCACTTGGTTCCCGTGGGTGATGTCGCGCACCCGCAGACTGACGAGGTCACAGCCCCGCAGCTTGCTGTCGATGGCCAGATTGAACATTGCGAGATCGCGGACCGCATGGGCATTCTGAAGGTAGATGCGGATAGCCCAGATGTCCTTGGGCTTGAGCGGTGGCTTTTGGCCGACGAGCTTTCCCTTGTTCCAGGCTTCGCGCTTGTTGATGGTTTCCATTTTTGACTCCTTGGTTGTTGATCGGAGTCTTATTGTTCAGCGCAAGCCGAGACGGTAGCTTATCCGCAAGATGTCGTACCGAAAAAGCCGGCAGGTCAGACGGCCATGAGAGAATTCCTTTTCTCGCTCTTGCCATCCCCGCTTCATGAAAATTCTCGAATACACCGGTCTGGATACCTCGCGCGTCAAAGGTAGCTATCGCAAGGTATCCGAGGCGATTGCCCGCCACGACTTCCGCGCTGCCCAAGTCAAAAAGCTCGCCAATCTGAGCCACGGCAAGTTCTATCGGGCAAAATTGGATGATGCCGACCGACTATTGTTCTCGCTGGTACGCCACGGGGATGAGGTCTGCGCGCTGATGCTGGAAGTGATTGCCAATCACGACTACGACAAGTCGCGTTTCCTGCGTGGCGCAGCGATTGACGAGAGCAAAATTCCCGACATCGGTGCCGATGAGGCCATCAAGGAAGCACAAGCACTACGCTACCTCCATCCCGAGCGTAACGCCATTCACCTGCTCGACAAGCCGAT
>CAVUJN010000005.1:0-33932 GCA_963741765.1 uncultured beta proteobacterium | reverse complement strand
GTGTCATCGCTGTCGACGCGCGTGTTCGAAGTCAAGAGCGACGGAAAAATAATCGATTACCTTGGCGGCTACGAGGACTATCTGGCTACGTGCGTGTTAGGGGGGGGTGCATAAGTATGCACCTGCCGTTCTGAGCTTCCCCCAAAATTTCGTCTTCCAACAGGAGGAAGAATTGTTCAAGATACCGAAGCCGGAATTCTCAGAGGCACAAGGTTAACACGATCCAACAGCGAGCCACATCATGTGGCACCGCTGCATGGACTTGATAGCTTGCCTGACTCATTTCACCAGTTCTATCTCGCTTGGCCGCCAAGTCTTGTTGATCCAAGGCTCCAGCGGGCCGTACATGCGCAGGATGGTGAACCAGCTCTTGCCCGGTACTGTCTGCAGCCAATTGCCTTCCATGCCTTTGGGTGCCTTCGGTGCGAAGTAGACGTCGTACGAGCCGTCAGCGTTTTTCTTCATGCCTTCTGTCTGGCTGCCAACCGTCGGGAACTTCTGACTGGTCTGCAGTTGTGAGCGCGTCTGCGTGTCATATATCGTGACAGCCCAGAAATCGTTCACCGGCACATTCGGCGGCAGGTGCAGTTTGTAGGTTTTTGATCCGTCGAAGGCCAATTGGCTGGCATCAAGAACCGCCAAAGCGTAATCCGAGCCTTCGCCGGCGTGAGTGGCGGCCATGGCAGGTGTGACGCCACCTGCATTGAAATAGTAGAGAACCCGTGCGTCCAGGCCCATTACCCCATTGGCTTCAAAACTGGTGTTCTTGTTGGCGAAGGCCGTGGACCAGATGCTCTTGGGGTCGTCCGGATATATCTTGACGCCCGCAAATCTGGGGTGGTAGGTGATGGCCCGTGACGTGGCGTTGCCAAGCATGGCAGCCTCAGTCAACAATTTTTTCATTCGTGCATCGGGGGCGAAAGGCTGGCCCTTGACGATGCCGATGGCGGCGATTGCGCCGCGCACCTCGGGGCTGATGGCGTCGATCGGCTCTTCCTGAACGATCTGATTGAGGTTTTCGTAGTAACTGAAGTCGCTGGGGAAGACGGTGTTGAAAGCCTTGCCGGACATATCGACGAATTCGGTTGGGGTCGGCTTTGCCGCGTCTTTCAGCGGATAGACCTTGAGCTTCGAGGTGATGTTCTCGACCGCAGGCTTCAGGCCGTTCTTGATCGAACCACGCAGGAACAGGAAGTTTCGGTTCGTCGGCGGCTTGAGCAGGAAATAGCCCTGAGGAACCTTGCCGGTGTAGTCTGGCGGCAGCACGAGGTACTTGCCACCCTTGCCTTTGTCCGGCCCGGTGACGCCCATGTTGCCGACAAATCGCTGCCAGGCGTCGTCGAGAAAGCCGAGCATGCCGGGCGGAATTTCGATGACGGTCGGGCCATCCTGGGCGAGATCGGTATAGGTGTAGGCATACAAGGTCGAGGTGTTGGCGGTGACAACCAGGGTCTGCGAATCCAACAACTGCGAGAACAAGGCGATCCTGTTCGCCCCCTTGGACCCGGCATCGGCCAGGCCGGTTCGAACGCTATACATCGATACGGCGCCGACATTGTCGAGAAACACCCCTGTGGCGCGCATGCGGTCGAGGTTGTCGTAGACCTTCTCGGCCGTTGCCTTCGACGGCACTCCGTCGAAGAAATCAAGCGACCCGATCGGCGTCTCGACTTTGTTGGGTATCGAGATGGAATTCAGTGATTCCTGTGACACCTCAGCTCTCGCTGCTTCAAGAAAAGGCAGGTTCAAGACTGAAGCGACTAATAGTGCTGTCAATGGTTTAAATTGTTTTTCCATGAGGGTCCAAGGTGAAAATAAATTGCGTGGTCATTCGCAGAATATGCCCAATGACTCTAGCAAAATGGGTCATCGCTAGACTATCGAACATCGCTTCCAGCTATTTTGTCTGTTGATATAGATCAAATCAAGAAACAGTACCAATTAATTGCGCATCTCCTCTCTGATGACCGGTTGAATCCAAGAACTGTCACCGGCCACAGGTCTGCAACTCGCACGTACATCATCAGTTTGGGCGTTGATTGATTACTGGGGCAGACCGCCGGCCGCCAGTGCGCGGATGATGCGCACGCAATCGACGTCGGACTGGTGGTAGGCCGATTTGACGTACTCGATGTAGGCACGCTCTTCCGAATTCGGTTCGCTGGCCAGCGTCGTCCGGTAGGCAAAGCGCAGGAAGAGGAAAGCCGGTTCCGGTTCCTCGATCGTGATGGTCAGGCTGCCTCCGGGATGTGCCGCCGAGGGCTGGATATCGAAACGCACCCATTGCGCTTCGGCCAGTGTGACGCGATCGTGAATCACGGCAGGGCCGAAATCCAGTTCGCGCAATAATTCAGCGGACTGCCGTTCAAGTATTGTGCAGGATTCGAGACCGGGCAGAAAAGGCAGGGGATTCTCGATGCGGTGCACCAGGCCTTGCCATATCTGCTCGCGATTCAGCGGTGCGATCAGCGGGTTTTCGGGATCGTTGATCTGGATGAGATGTTCGAAATTCATGGCCGAATGTTAGCATTCCGCCCATGCAACTAGAACGTATCCTCCATAAACACGGCTTCGGGACGCGCAAGGCGTGTCGCTCGCTGGTCCGGCACGAACGGGTGTCCATCGCCGGCGCCATCTGCGCCGATCCTTTTGCCGAAATCGCCCTCCCTGGCCTGGTATTCACCGTGGATGGGGTCGACTGGCCCTACGCCGAGTTTGCCTGCCTGATGCTGAACAAGCCCGCCGGCTACGAATGTTCGCGCAAGCCGCTGCATCACCCGAGCGTGTTGAGCTTGCTCCCGCAGCCTTTGCGCGAACGCGATGTGCAGCCGATCGGGCGGCTTGATGAGGACACGACCGGCCTGCTGCTGATCACCGACGATGGCCAGCTGAATCATGTCCTTTCATCGGCCAAACGCAAGGTACCGAAGGTCTACTTGGCCACGACCACGCACCCGGTCGACCAGGAGCAGATTGACTGCCTGCTGTCTGGCGTGCTGTTGCACGATGAACCTGAGCCGATTGCGGCGGCTGGCTGTGCGATGGCCGGCGAAAACCGGCTGCGCCTGACGCTGACCAGCGGCAAGTACCATCAGGTCAAGCGCATGATCGCAGCGGCTGGCAATCGCGTCGAAGCATTGCATCGCGAGGCGATCGGCGAACTTGCCCTGCCTGCCGACCTGCAGCCCGGTGAATGGCGCTGGCTTGCCGCGGGCGACCTGGAAAGACTGGGATATTCCCGATGACCCTGACTGAGATGCGCTACATCGTGGCGCTCGCCCGCGAGCGCCACTTCGGCAAGGCTGCGGAAGCTTGCCATGTCAGTCAGCCGACACTTTCCGTGGCGCTGAAAAAGGTCGAGGGACAAATCGGCGCGCCGCTCTTCGAACGGAGCACCAACGACATTCGCATCACGACGCTCGGCGAACGCATCGTCGACCAGGCGCGGCGCGTGCTCGACGAAGCCGTCAAGCTGGAGGAAATTGCCGAGGCGACGGGCGACCCTATGTCTGGCCAGCTACGGGTGGGCATCATCTACACCATCGCCCCCTACCTTCTGCCGCAACTGATTCCGGCGTTGAACAGGCAGGCGCCGAAAATGCCCCTCTTTCTCAAGGAAGACTTTACCGCCAACCTGATCCCGGCGCTGAAAGCAGGCGAACTGGACGTCATCATCATCGCCTTGCCGTTTGCCGAAGCCGGCCTCGTCGCCCAGCCGGTCTACGACGAATCTTTCCGCATTGTCGTGCCGGCCGGGCACGCCTGGAGCAAGCGGACCGCTGTCGCGCCAAACGAGCTGGACGGGGAAAACCTGCTGCTGCTCGGGCAGGGCAACTGTTTCCGCGACCAGGTGCTTGAATCCTGTCCGCGGCTGACCGGACCTGACGCGCTTGAGCATTCGCTGGAGGGCAGTTCGCTGGAAACGATCCGCTACATGGTGGCGAGCGGCGCCGGGGTGGCGGTAATGCCGAGTACCGCAGCCGATCCGTTGATCGACCGCGAACCGATGGTCACGGTACTGCCATTTTCCGGGAAGCAGCCGTCACGTACGGTCGGCCTCGTCTGGCGGGTGACCTATCCGCGGCCACAGGCCATCGACGCAGTCCGCGCGGCAGTGCTGTCCTGCCAGCTGCCGGGAACTGCGGCAGTCTGCTGAGGTTTCACGTGAAACCTCAGCGACCGTGACTCAGGTTGCGGTCTCGGCCTTCTTCTTGGCCGGCGCCTTGGGCTTGGCAACCTTTTTCTCGAACTCGAACCCGACCTTGCCATCCTTGGCGACCAGATAGGCCGAGAACTTGCGCCGGGTGCGGTTGGAAATGAACTCCTTCAGCAGATCGGTCTTGCCGTCAGTGAGCAGTTTCTGCATCTGCGCCGATTCGATCGGCTGCTGCAGGATGATCTTGCCCGAACGGAAATCGCAGGTTTTGGCCGGGCCGACTGCTTTTTCACAGACGTAGGCGGCGCCGTGTTCATAGACGTTCGCCGTGCATTTTGGGCATTTTCCGAGACTCTGCTGTCCCGAGAAATCGACCGGTTCGGCGTTGTCTGCCTCGCCGGCCCTGTCTTGTCCGAAATCGAACTCGGGCTCCATGTTGTCGTTCAGCCTGATCGCTGCGGAAAAGCTGCGGCCCATCTTGTTACGGAAGCCGGTCAGCGGGCCGATCTTCTTTTCGGTAATCAGGGTTTCGATTTCAGCCGGCTCGAACTGGCGCCCGGCAACGATTTTCCACAGGCTGAAATCACAGCCGCTACAGATGAATTTCTTGTAGGTTTCGCGGATCAGGCCACCGCAACGCGGGCATGGCGCGGCCAACAGGCCGAAATCGCCGGGAATCGTGTCGCTGTCATAAGTCTTGGCGCGTTCGACGATGTGCCGGGTCATTTCGGCGATTTCGTGCATGAATTCGGCGCGCGTGAACTCGCCTTTTTCGATGCGGCCGAGTTTCCATTCCCAGTCGCCGGTCAGTTCGGGCTGCGTCAGTTCCTTGATCCCGAGGCCGTTGAGCAGCGTCATCAGCGAGAAACCCTTGGCGGTCGGGATCAGTTCCCGGCCTTCGCGGTGCATGTATTGCTCACCGATCAGGTTTTCGATGATCTGGGCACGGGTGGCCGGAGTGCCCAGCCCACGGCCAGCCATCGCCGCTTTCAGTTCCTCGTCATCAAGCATCTTGCCGGCGCCTTCCATTGCCGAGAGCAGGGTGGCTTCCGAATAGCGCGGAGGCGGCTTGGTTTCGTTGGCCTTGACGGTTACTTCGTCGGTTTTTACCTTTTCTCCAGCGTCGACCGCAACGAGGTTGCCTTCGCCGCCTTCCTGCGCTTCCTTGCCATGAACGGCCAACCAACCGGGGTTGAGCAGTACTTTGCCCTCGGTCTTGAAGGGGTAGCCTTCGACACGGGTGATGCGGGTAGTGACGAGATACTCGGCGGCCGGGAAGAAGACCGACAGGAAACGCTTGACGACGAAGTCGTAGAGCTTCTGTTCGAGTTCATTCAGGTTTTTCGGCGCCTGCGGTGTCGGAATGATCGCGAAGTGGTCGCTGATCTTGGCATTATTGAAGATACGCTTGTTCGGCATGACCCAGTTGCGGGCCAGGATCTGGTGCGCGAATGGCGCATAACGGGCGAGCAGCACCTCGTCGTGGCCCTTGCCGGCGCCTTCGCCGGTCAATACTGTCAGGGTAGCCTTGACCGTCGGGATGTAATCCTCCGGCAGGCAGCGCGCATCGGTTCGCGGATAGGTCAGAACCTTGTGCTTTTCGTAGAGAGACTGCGCCAGTGACAGCGTGGTCTTGGCCGAGAAGCCGAAGCGGCCGTTGGCTTCGCGCTGCAGACTGGTCAGGTCGAAGAGCTGGGGCGAGAGCCGCGTTTCCGGTTTGGCTTCCTCGCTGACGATGCCGGGTTTGCCCAGCGTCGCGGCGCGAATGGCGTCGGCCCTGGTTTGCTCCCAAAGGCGGTCGGCGCGGGCATGCTCGTCTTCTTCCTTGCCTTTGTAGGCTTCGTCGAACCACTTGCCGGCGTAGCTGCCGGCCTTGGCGGCGAATTCCGCTTCGACTTCCCAATAGGGGCGCGGTATGAATTTGCGAATTTTCCGTTCGCGCTCGACGACGATCGCCAGCGTCGGCGTCTGGACGCGGCCGACGGTGGTCAGGTGAAAACCGCCGGTTTTAGAGTTGAATGCAGTCATTGCCCGGGTGCCGTTGATGCCGACCAGCCAGTCAGATTCCGAACGGCAGACGGCGGCATCGCCCAAGCCCTGCATTTCCTGCCCGTTGCGCAGGCGCGAGAAGCCGTCGCGAATGGCGCCCTGGGTCATCGACTGTAGCCACAGGCGCTGGACCGGCTTGGTGGTCTTCGAATGCTGGGCGATATAGTTGAAGATCAATTCGCCTTCACGTCCCGCGTCACAGGCGTTGATCAGGCCGTTGACATCCTTGCGCTTGATCAGCTTGTTGAGCACCTTGAGGCGCGATTCGCTCTTCTCGATCGGCGACAGCGCGAAATGCGGGGGGATGACCGGCAGATGGGCGAATGACCATTTGCCGCGCTTGACCTCGAATTCTTCCGGACAGGACAGTTCCAGGAGGTGGCCGACGGCCGACGACAGCACGTGCGAATCGCTTTCGAAATAGTCGTCGTGCTTGGTGAAACCCCCGAGCGCCTTGGCGATATCGGCTGCAACTGAGGGTTTTTCGGCAATGATCAGTTTTTTTGTCATGGGTTCCGTCTGTAGGGTGCCGGGGCATGATAAGTGCCCGGTGCGCGGCTTGGCAAGCCGTCTCTATATATGGGGTCAGGCGAGCCGCTGGTATCGGTTGCCGGGCAGGGTGGCGATCAGGCCTTCGAGTTCCAGCGTCAGCAGTTCGCCGAGCAAGCGGTCGGCGCTCATGCCGGTGCTTTCGACCAGATCGTCAAGCGTGCGGGGATCGTGGCCGAGCGCCCTCAGGATGTTACTTTCTTCGCAGTCGGCGTCTGCTTGCAGGGTATCGCGGGGTTCGCCATAGTTGCCAAGCTCTTCCAGGATATCCTGCGCCGTCTCGACCAGCTTGGCGCCCTGCCTGATAAGCTTGTGGCAGCCGCGGGCCACCGGGGAGTGAATCGATCCGGGAATGGCGAAGACTTCGCGGCCCTGCTCGGCGGCGAGGCGGGCGGTGATCAGCGAGCCGCTTTCCGGCGCCGCTTCGACCACCAGCACGCCGCGCGACAGGCCGGAAATGATGCGATTGCGGCGCGGAAAATTGGCCGCGATGGCCGGGGTGCCGAGCGGGAACTCGGAAACGATGGCACCGCGCCCGGCGATCGCCAGTGCCAGTTCCTTGTTGCGCGCCGGATAGATGCGGTCGGCGCCGGTACCGATGACGGCGATGGTTGCGCCGTCGGCGGCCAGCGCCCCGCGATGGGCGGCGGCGTCGATACCGAGGGCGAGGCCGCTGATGACGGCGAGGCCCTTTCCAGCCAAGACCCGGGCGAAGGTTTCGGCGGTCTGTTGCCCTTGTGGTGTTGCGTTACGGCTGCCGACGATGGCCAGCCCGCGTTTCTGCAAGAGGGCTGGATTGCCACGCACATAGAGCAGGCTGGGTGGGTCGGGAATTTCCAGAAGTGCCTGCGGATAGGCGGAATCGGCGAGGGTCAGAATGTGCTGGCCGGGTTGTTCGGCCCAGGCAATGCTGCGGTTGACTGCCTCGGCGGGGTCAAAATCGAAAAGCAGTTCGGCACGCTCGCCGATGACGCCGCGCACCGCGAGGCGACCGGCAGCGAAAATGGCCTCGGGTAAACCGAAAGCGGCGAGAAGCTTACGCTGTGTCTCGCCGCCGATGCCGGGGGTCAGGGTCAGCCGCAACCAGGCGGCCAACCCTTCGTTGTCAATCACGGATTTCTTGCGGAATCGCCGATGGTGATCGGTTTTGACGACTCGAGAACCAGCGCGTAAGAAACGTTGTTGAAAACGCGGAAAACGAAGAGCAGCGCATAGCGTTCTTCGGGAATCGGTACTTTGACATGCTGCAAAGTGTCCTGGTCGATGGCTTCGGCGATGCGGTTGCGGAACACCGCGAGGACATGACCGATTTCAAGTCCATCGTTCCTGCCCCGGTTGAGGGTAACGATCGAGGCCCGGCCGCCTTCGGTGACGCCGCCGTAGATGCTCATGAGCTTGGCAGAAATCTGGGTATCCGGACGGTGCGGGACGTAGGAGATGATATTGGCTGGCGGCGCCGGCACCAGACG
The DNA here is from genome assembly GCA_963741765.1 of uncultured beta proteobacterium. Taxonomy (GTDB): domain Bacteria; phylum Pseudomonadota; class Gammaproteobacteria; order Burkholderiales; family Rhodocyclaceae; genus Azonexus. Next base: position 25,709 of record CAVUJN010000005.1, on the reverse strand, counting down.
GTCGCCGCGCATGATTTCTTCCTTGGCGGTCGTGATCTCGAGGACGGCCGGCTCTCCTGGCTGTACCAGTCTGGCATTGCCGAGGAAAAAGGCTTCGTAGCCGATGACCAGTCCGGTATCCGGATCGATGAGCGGTTTGCCCGGCCGGAAAACGTTCCAGCGCTCGACGCTGGCATCAGGAATCCCGCTGGCGAAGGCCGGGTCGCCATTGCCCATCATGCCGCGAAATTCAGGACCGGCGACAATGCGCGGACCGCCGTCGAGTTGGCTCTGCTCGATCACCAGCGGCTTGGACAGGAAGGGTTCGATGAGATTCGGCGGAATGCTGGGGATCGCCTGTGCGACGGGTTCGGAATAGATATGCGGTTCAAGCTTGATTGTCCCGCCACCGGATTTGACCCGCTTGCCGAGGCGCAGACGCGGTGTCTTGCCCGAACGATCTAGATAAACGACCTGACCGGGATAGATCAGGTGCGGATTCTTGATGTCTTCCCGGTTCATGTTCCAGATTTCCGGCCAGCGCCAGGGTTCCTTGAGGAATTTACCGGAGATGTCCCATAGCGTATCGCCGCGCACGACGACGTGGCGATCAGGGGGATTGTTGACGAGCTTGGGGGGCTCGGCGGCCGATGCACAAACGGCCGTCACGGCCAGGATGAGCGCGGATATAATGCGGACCATAGTCGTAACCTCACGTGCCGACGGAACAAGGGAAAGCCGGAATGGTCTCAAGCATGTCCGGCAATCCACTTCCATATCTCGGGAATTGCTTGAGATTCTGCACGTAATAACTTAAGCGAGCAAGCTTTTTTCGGTATTTCCTATGGCCCTTCTACCCATTTTGCGTTTCCCCGATGTCCGTCTTAAAAAGATTGCGGCGCCCGTCACCGAAATCGACGATTCTGTTCGTCAATTGATTGCCGACATGGCCGAGACCATGTACGAGGCGCCTGGCATCGGCCTGGCGGCAACCCAGGTGGATGTACACAAGCGGATTGTCGTGATCGATACGTCGGAAGACCGGAGTCAGTTGCTGGCCCTGATCAACCCGCAGATCGAGAATTGCCAGGGGGAACAGGAAGGCGAGGAGGGCTGCCTTTCGGTGCCGGGCATTTATGAAACGGTACAGCGCGCCGAACGGGTGACGGTCCATTACCAGGACGGCGACGGACAACGGCGGACGCTGGCGGCGGAAGGCCTGCTTGCCGTGTGTATTCAGCATGAACTCGATCATCTCAACGGCAAGGTGTTCGTCGATCACCTGTCGCAACTGAAGCAGACGCGGATCCGGAACAAGCTTGCCAAGCAGGCCCGGGTCACGGCATGAGGGTCATCTTCGCCGGTACACCGGAATTTGCCGCGCTTGCCCTGCGCGCGATCGTCGCGGCGGGACACGATGTTGCCCTGGTGCTGACCCAGCCCGACCGTCCGGCCGGGCGCGGCATGGCCTTGCAGCCGTCGCCGGTCAAGCGGCTGGCGCTGGAACTGGGCATCGCGGTCTTCCAGCCGCCAACGCTGAAGGATGCCGCGGCGCAGGACCGGGTTGCGGCAGCGAACGCCGACGTCATGGTGGTCGCCGCCTATGGGTTGATCCTGCCCCAGTCCGTGCTCGACATGCCGCGTTTCGGTTGCATCAACATTCATGCCTCGCTGTTGCCGCGCTGGCGCGGCGCGGCGCCGATCCAGCGCGCGTTGCTCGCCGGCGACAGCGAAACCGGTGTCTGCATCATGCAGGTAGAGGCCGGGCTGGATACCGGGCCCGTATTGCTGAGCGCCGCGACGGCGATCGCGGCGGTCGATACGGCGGCCACGCTGCATGACCGGCTGGCCGAAATCGGTGCGCGGCTGGTGGTCGAGGCACTGGCCGGGTTGCCATTGCCGGCCCGGCCGCAACCGGTAGCCGGCGTGACCTATGCCCACAAGATCGCCAAGGGGGAGGCCGCCATCGATTGGTCGAAAAGTGCCCGGGAACTGGATCGCCAGATTCGCGGTTTCAATCCGTTTCCTGGCGCCCAGGCGCAGTTCGGTGGACAGACGGTCAAGATCTGGCGTGCCGAGCCGGTTGCCGGGGACGGTGAAAAAGGCCGGATATTGAGCGTCGACCGCAACAGTATCGTCGTCGCCTGCGGCAGCGGTGCGTTGGCGATCAGCGAACTGCAGAAAGCGGGCGGCAAGCGCCTGCCGGTCCGCGAATTCCTCGCCGGCCATTCGCTCAGGGCGGGTGACCATTTCGACGTGGCGGCTTGATTTCCGGCGACGCGACACTATCTGGGCAGTAATGCGCCACCTGTAGGGAGTTCGTATGTTCAACTGGGTAAAGACAGCCATCCTGATGGCGGCCATCATGGCACTGTTCGGTATCGTCGGCGGCATGATCGGCGGTCGCTCGGGCATGATGATGGCGCTGGTGTTCGGCGGTGCGATGAATTTTTTCTCGTACTGGTTCTCCGACAAGATGGTGTTGAAAATGTACAACGCCAAGGAGGTTGACGAGACCAGCGCGCCGCAGTTCTACAACATGGTGCGCGAACTGGCGCAGCGCGCCAGTCTGCCGATGCCGCGGGTGTATCTGATCGACGAGCAGCAGCCGAACGCCTTCGCCACCGGGCGCAATCCCGAGCATGCGGCGGTGGCGGCGACGACCGGCATCCTGAATCTGTTGTCGGCGCGCGAATTGCGCGGGGTCATGGCGCACGAGCTGACCCACGTGGCGCATCGCGACATCCTGATCTCGACCATTTCGGCGACCATGGCCGGGGCGATTTCGGCGCTCGCCAATTTCGCGATGTTCTTCGGCGGGCGCAGCGATAATGGGCGCCCGGCCAACCCGCTGGCCGGCATCGCCGTCGCGCTGCTGGCGCCGCTGGCCGCCGGCCTGATCCAGATGGCGATTTCTCGCGCTCGCGAATACGAGGCGGACCGCGGCGGTGCTGAAATCAGCGATGACCCGAACGCGCTGGCCGATGCGCTGGGCAAGATCCAGCAGTACGCCGAAGGCCGCATCCCGCTAGGGCCCGCCGAGGCGCATCCGGAAACCGCGCAGATGATGATCCTCAATCCGCTTTCCGGAGGCGGTATCAGGAGCCTGTTTTCGACCCATCCGCCGACCGAGGAACGGATTGCCCGGTTGCGGGCGATGGCGCGCTAGCTTCTTGTAACGCCAGCGAGGTGGCCGCGCGCCACCTCTTTTTTTTCCAGTGTGTCCGGTCTGAAGGCTGCGATCATTTCCGCGAACAAGGCGTGGGCCGCAGCGCTGTTGTCGCCGCTGAAGTTGCAGACGTAGATATCGAGCGTGACGCCGCGAACTTCCGGCCAGGTATGCACGGCCAGATGGGATTCGGCGAGCACGACGGTGCCGGTGACGCCGGCCGGATTGCCTGCCGCGTCGCGAAAGGCATGGAACAGGCGCCCGACCACAGTCAAGTCGTGACGAATGCAGGCGGCAACGCAGAATGATTCGAGTGCCGGCGCGTCGAACAGGAATTCGCTTGCGCAGCGGCAGTCATGGAGATCGGCGATCAGGTGCAGGCCATTCATGGCGCGATTTTATTGCGTTTCACGTGGAACGCGCTTGCCGATGATGACTTCGAGCAGGCGGCCCAGGCGGTAACCCGCTTCGACGATCCGCCGGTCGGCGATTTCGTGCGCTTGGCGGTTGAATTCCGCGGTGACGATTGGCAAGCGATCGCCTTTTGCCAGAGGGTAGGCCGAGGCGAGCAGCGCGTGGCTCTCATTCCGCCACAGCACGACATCGCCCTGCAGCGGCGCAGGGTAGCCGTCGAGCAGGCGCCCCATATTCTTGTCCAGCCGCTTGCCGCGCAGCCAGGGCGGGCCGGGCAGGTCATCCCAGTAAAGATGCAGGTTGGAAACCGGCAGGCGCTTGTTGAAGGGGTTTTCGATCTCGAACGTGGTTCCACCATCGTCACCGTCATTGCCGACATGCAGCGGCTGGTGGATGTCGGCGACCAGGTGCAGCAGCCAGGGCAGGCCATAGGAAATTTCGTCGATTTTCCGGGTCGACCGCAACAGTTTGCTGAGGCGTTCGATCTGACGGTCTGCATCTCCGTGGACCGCTTGTCCACGGTGGTCGAGATCGACGTAATGCCAGTTCTTGTGCCGTGCGGTGTCGCTGAAGCCGGAAAGCGGCAGGCCGGGTTCGAGGCGACTGTCGTCGTGGAAGCGCGGGTCGCTGCGGATGTCGTCTGGCCAGGTCGCCGCTTCGGCAAAAATGGCGGCCGGCTCTGCAGAGCGCGCGCGCTCGGTCCAGCGCGCATGGTCCGGATGAGCGCTCAGCGCCGCGGCGACGAAATCCTGGCTGGCCGGCGAGAGTTGTTGCCAGGCGATTGCCGCAACCAACCGGTGCCCGGCAGCATTCCACGCCAGGGCGTGGGGGGCGAGGAGCAGGAAAACTAGGGCGATCAGGTAAGGGCGCATTGCGCCATTATGCCGCGTGCGATAATTGCGGCCTATGTCCGGATTACTTCCTGATTCGCTCGGCTTCGCCCTCTTGCAGGCGGCCCGCATCGATGCCGCCGTATTTGCCGGCCAAAGCCTGGCCGACGGCCTGCTCGCCCGGGTCGAAGCCGTTGCGCGTCCGGCGGTCCAGGATCTGGTCTATGGCAGCTTGCGCCGTTACGGGAGTGGTGATTTTCTGCTCGGCCGCCTGTTGGCCAGGCCGCTTGCTGCGCCCGAGGTGCGCGCCCTGCTGCTGGTTGCCTTGTACCGCCTGGAGACGCGCCCCGATGCTGCCCATACCGTTGTCGATCAGGCGGTCGCTGCGGCCGGGGAACTGGCGGACGGGCGCTTTCGCGGGCTGGTTAACGGTGTTCTGCGCAATTACCTGCGCCAGCAGTCGCAACTTCTGGCAGAACTGGCAGCTGATCCGCTCGCCATCAGCCAGCATCCGGACTGGTGGCTGCGCCGCCTGCAGGTGGCCTATCCCGAATCCTGGCCAGAGATCGTCGCCAGCGGCAACGAGCCGCCGCCGATGGCATTGCGTGTCAATCGCTGGCGTTGCGCGCGCGACGACTATCAGGGGCGCCTCGAGGCAGCGGGAATCACGGCAAGGCCGTTTGGCGACGTGGGCTTGATGCTTGACAAGCCGGCGCCGGTCGAACGTTTGCCCGGTTTCTCCGAAGGCCTGGTTTCAGTCCAGGACCCGGCGGCGCAGAAGGCTGCCGAATTGCTCGATCCAATGCCCGGCAGCAGGGTGCTCGATGCCTGTTCGGCGCCGGGCGGCAAGGCCGCCCACCTGCTTGAACGTGCCAACCTTGACCTGTTGGCACTTGACCTGAAACCGTCGCGTTGCCGGCTGGTCAGCGAAAATCTCGCCCGGCTCGGCCTGTGCGCCGAGCTTCAGACGGCCGACTGCGCAAAGCTCGCGAGCTGGTGGGACGGCCGTCACTTCGACGCGGTGCTTGCCGATGTTCCCTGTACGGCAAGCGGCGTCGTGCGCCGAAATCCGGATGCCAAGTGGCTGCGCCGCGAAACCGACATCGCCGGTTTCGCGGCGACCCAGGCAAGGATTCTCGATGCCTTGTGGCAGGTCGTTCGCGCGGGGGGTAAACTGCTGTATGCAACCTGCTCCGTTTTTCCCGAAGAGAATACCGAGCAGATATCCCTTTTCTTGGCGAGCCATCCGGATGCCCGGCGTGACCATGAGGTACAGATTCTGCCAACTGCCGACCATGACGGCTTCTATTACTGTCGTCTTGAAAAACGTGCTTGAGCGACTACGAGGCTGGCTGTTTGCCTTGCTGGTCATTGTGCCGGCAGTGGCGCTCGCTGGCGAAATCGCAATCAGCAACCAGCAGATCGCCGCCAGCGACGACGGCTTTGTCCTGTCAGCCGATTTCGGCATCGAACTCAACGAAAACCTCGAAGAAGCGGTAAACCGGGGGGTCGTTCTCTACTTCGTCGCCGATTTTGAAATGACGCGGCCACGCTGGTATTGGTTCGACGAAAAACTGCTCAGCCGCAGCCAGACCTACCGTCTTTCGTATCATGCTTTGACACGCCAGTACCGTTTGTCGACCGGCGGTCTCCATCAGTCTTTCGACTCGTTGTCGGATGCCGTGAATGTGTTGTCGCGCCTGCGCAACTGGCTGGTCATCGACAACGCGGTGGATAAATCCGGGCTTCGTGCCGGTGACAGTGTCAGTGCCGCGCTGCGCATGCGCCTCGATATCAACCAGTTGCCGCGCCCGTTCCAGGTTTCCGCCTTCGGCAACAAGGACTGGAACCTGGCTTCCGACTGGAAAGTCTGGCAGGCCACGCTGCCGGCGGAGGCCAAGTGAAGCGTTTTGTAGCGGCCGGTGGTGCCATCGCCGCGACGCTGGGGGCCATACTCTGGTTCCTGCTGCTGATGTCTACCGCTGCGGATACGGTGATTTTCACGCGTCACTACCCGCTGCTGATCGGCCTCAATGTCGTCCTCGCGCTGGCCATGGTTGGCCTGGTCAGCTGGCAGCTACGCTCGCTGTGGCGCGATTATCGTGCCCAGATTTTCGGCGCCCGGCTCAAGTTGCGCCTGATGATGATGTTCGGCATCGTCGCCGTTTTGCCCGGCGCCCTCGTTTATGGCGTGTCGGTACAGTTCATGACGCGCTCGATCGAGAGCTGGTTCGATGTTCGTGTCGAGAAAGCGCTGGAATCCGGACTTCATCTTGGCCGTTCGGCCCTTGACTCGCTGCTTACCGGCCTTACCGAGAAGGCGCAGAGCATGTCCAATGAGCTCTCTGATCTGCGGGAAGCCGGCCGTCGTTCGGCGCTCCTGCGTTTGCGTCAACAGCATGGGGTGCAGTCCGCGGCGTTGTTTTCGGTTGGCGGCCAGTTGCTTTCGAGTGCCAACAGCGAAATCAGTGGCGTCCTGTCCGACTTGCCGACCCAGGCGCAACTCAAGCAAGCCCGTCTGCAGGCGGTTACATCAATCGATGGCGAAGGAGGGAAACTCCAGTTGCGGGTGCTGGTTCCCGTTGCAGCGCGCACAGTGTTTGAGGAACCGCGCATCCTGCAGCTGATTCAGCCGGTTCCGCAGGCTCTTGCCTTCGATGCAGAGTCGGTTCAGGGCGTTTATCGGGATTATCAGGAATTGCAACTGGCGCGCCAGGGGTTGACACAGATCTACGCCCTGACCTTGACGCTTACCGTACTCGTTGCATTGTTCGGGGCCTTTGCCCTGGCGTTCGTCATGACGCGGCGCCTGTCGGCGCCACTGTCGATTCTTGCCGAAGGTACCCAGGCGGTTGCCCAGGGTGATTTTTCACCGCGCCAGCAAGTCTATAGCCGCGACGAATTAGGTGTGCTGACCCAATCGTTCAGCCGCATGACGCGCCAGCTCGATGATGCACGCCGCGAAACCGAACGCCACCGGAGCGAACTCGAATCGGCGCGCGGCTACCTCGAGTCCATCCTGGCCAATTTGTCGGCCGGGGTGCTGGTGTTCGATCGGAATTCGCTCCTGCGCACGGTCAACGAGGGTGCCCTGACCATTCTGAATGACGATTTCACGGGCCTGATCGGTGTCGCCATCGAGCAATGGCCACGGCAGGGCATTCTTGGGCAGTTCATCCGCCACAACTTCGCGACTTCGAAAGAGGTCGAATGGCAGGCTCAGGTCGAGCTTGAACGCCAGAACGGTATGGCGCAGGTGCTGTTGCTGCGTGGATCGCGCCTGCCGGAGGCCAGTGGCGGTGGCCATGTCGTCGTGTTCGACGACGTGACGCGGATCATCGCGGCCCAGCGCAGTGCGGCTTGGGGCGAAGTGGCCAGGCGGCTGGCCCACGAAATCAAGAATCCGCTGACACCGATCCAGTTGTCCGCCGAGCGATTGCAGTTCAAGCTGGCTGGCAAGCTGATGAACGCCGATGCCGACATGCTGGCGCGCGGGACGCAGACGATCATCAACCAGGTGCAGGCAATGAAGCGCATGGTCGACGATTTCCGCGACTATGCGCGGTTGCCGCTGCCTGAGGTCGCGCCACTCGACCTCAACGGGCTGATCAGCGAGGTACTCGGCCTCTACGAGAGTTCGTCAGCGGTCATCGAAACGCAATTTGCGGGAGACCTGCCCAAGGTGTTGGGTGACGCGACGCAATTGCGCCAGGTCATCCACAATCTTCTGCGCAACTCGGAAGACGCGCTCGAGGGAAGGGATGCGACGACGATTCGCATTTACACTGAACGGGTCGGCGAGAAGGCAAGGCTGTTGATTGCCGACAACGGACCGGGATTTCCGGTCGAACTGCTGCCCCGCATCTTTGAACCTTACGTGACTACCAAAGCCCGCGGTACGGGTCTTGGGCTGCCCATCGTCAAGAAAATTGTCGACGAACACCAAGGCAGCATCGAAATCAGCAATGCACCGGAGGGCGGCGCACGGATAGACATCCGACTGCCCCTGGTGAAGAAGGAGGAGGCCAATAATGGCAATAATTCTGGTCGTTGACGACGAAGTCGGCATTCGCGAACTGCTCTCTGAAATCCTGATCGACGAAGGTTACGACGTTCGTCTGGCCGAACATGCCACTGCCGCCCGGCGGATCAGGAACGAGTTGCGCCCCGATCTGGTGCTGCTCGATATCTGGATGCCCGATACGGATGGCATTTCTCTGCTCAAGGAGTGGTACGTTGCCGGCCACCTGAGCATGCCGGTGGTGATGATGTCGGGGCATGCCACGATCGATACGGCAGTCGAGGCGACCCGCTTCGGCGCCTTCGACTTTCTGGAAAAGCCGATCGCCTTGCAAAAGTTGCTGGCGACGGTACAGAAGGCGCTCAAGCACGATACACCGCCACAACGCCCTCCGCTGACACTGGAGGCCTTCGGTCGTTCCTCCTTCGTCAAGGAATTCAAGCGGCGGCTGGAACAGGCGGCGGCCAAGGCGCCAGTTCTGTTGCTCAAGGGTGCTGTTGGCGGCATGGCCGAAATCTGCGCCCGCACGCTGCAACCGCCGCGTGCGCCATGGTTGGATCTTTCCACAGTGAGTAGTGCGCTGACGCAGGAAATGTTGGACAAGGTTAACGGTGGCGTGCTGTTCGTGCCTGACCTTGCGGCGCTCGGCAAGATGCAGCAGATGAACCTGGCGTTTGCGCTCGACCGCCTTGAAAGGCACAAATTGCAGCTGATCGCCGCGACCATCACGCCACTCGGCGCGCTCGGCGAAGCCGGCTGGGACAACAAATTGCTGGCGCGTCTCAGCGATATTTGGGTGGGAATGCCGTCGCTGGCTGGCCATACTGACGAGTTGCCCGAACTCGCCAGCCTGTTGCTGACCAATTTTGTCGAGCGCGGCGAGGTACAGCCGCGCCGCTTCGCGACCGGGGCGCTCAATGCACTGCGGACACAGTCATGGCAGAACCGTCCGGAAGCAAACTGGAATGACCTTTACTCGCTGGTTCGCAATCTGGCGCTGACCTCGCTGGACGAGGAAATTACCGCTGACGACGTGCAGCGCGTGATGCCGCAGGAGGAGCAGTGTGGCCAGGAACTGGCTTCATTGATTCCGCTGCTCGATCAGCCGTTGCGCGAAGCGCGCGATGCTTTCGAGAAGCTCTATTTCGAACACCATCTGCGCATCGAAGGCGGCAACATGACCAAGCTGGCAGAGCGTTCGGGACTCGAGCGCACGCATCTCTATCGCAAGTTGAAGCAACTGGACGTCAGGCTGGGCAAGCGCGTCGAAGAATAAAAAGTTCGGGCGGGCTGAAAATCGGGGGGGTTATGAAGATCATCATTCTGGGTGCCGGACAGGTTGGCGCAAGTGTCGCCGAGGGATTGGTATCCGAGGAAAATGACATTACGGTGGTCGATTACGACGGGCAGCGCCTCGCCCAGTTGCAGGACCGGCTCGACTTGCGGACGGTAGTCGGTAACGCGGCAACGCCGTCGGTTTTGCATACTGCCGGTGCAGTCGATGCAGACATGGTTATCGCCGTGACCCAGAGCGACCATGCGAATCTGGTGGCCTGCAAGCTGGCGCACAGCGTCTTCAATGTACCGAAACGCATCGCCCGTTTGCGCTCGCAGGATTTTCTGGACGATGCCAATCTGTTGTCGATCGATAACTTTGCCGTCGATTTTGCACTTTGCCCGGAGCAGGTAATTACCGATTACATCCGGAGCCTGGTCGAATTTCCGGAAGCGCTGCAGGTGCTCAGTTTCGCCCATGGGCGGGTTAGCCTTGTCGCAGTGCAGGCCTATGAAGGCGGACTGCTGATCGGCAAGCCGATTCACCAGATGCGCGATTTCCTGCCGCTGGAGATGGATGCGCGAATCGTCGCGATATTCCGGAACAATCAGGCGGTTTTTCCTGCTGGCGATACCATTATCGAAACGGGTGACGAGGTCTTTTTGCTGGCGGCTGCCGAGCACATCCGTCAGGTCTTGCGCCAGTTGCGGCGGATGGTCACGCCGGTCCAGCGGATCATGATCGCCGGTGGCGGCAATATAGGCCTGCGACTTGCCAAATCTCTGGAGAGCCGCTACGAGATCAAGCTTATCGAAGGGCGCAAGGAGCGCGCCGAGCTTCTGGCAAGCGATCTGGACAAGGCATTGGTACTGCTGGGCGACGTGACCGACGAGGAGTTGCTCGAGCAGGAAAACATTTCCGAGATGGATCTTTTCCTCGCCGTAACCAACGACGACGAGGACAACATCATGTCCGGCAGCCTGGCCAAGCGCTTGGGTTGCAAACGGGTAGTGGCCCTGGTCAATCGCCGGGCCTATGCCGAAATGATCGAGGGCGGGCCGATCGACATCGGCATTTCGCCGGCCCAGGTGTCGATCGGCACGCTGTTGGCCCACGTCCGGCATGGCGACGTGGCGGAGGTACACTCATTGCGCCGCGGCGCGGCCGAGGCGCTGGAAATCGTCGCCCATGGCGACGCGAAAAGTTCCAAGGTCATCGGCCGGCGCATCGACCAGATCGACTGGCCACAGGGTGTTACGGTCGCGGCGCTGGTACGTAACTTCGACCGCGCGATGGTGGTCGGCCAGACAGACGACTGGACTTCGATCACGCGTCATGGCGAGGTGGTGATTGCCCACCACGATACCGTGATCGAGGCCGATGACCATGTGATCGTCTTCTGTATCAGGAAGAAACTGGTCAGGAAGGTCGAAAAGCTGTTCCAGGTCGGTTTCCACTTCCTGTGAGAGGTTGACCGTGACTCGTTTCGCTGCCGTTTATCGCGTGCTGGGCATGATCATCATGCTTTTCGCGCTGACCATGCTGGCGCCGCTGATCATGTCCTATGTCACCGCCGATGGCGCCCAGTCGGCCTATGACGACGCGTTCGCGCTGACCATGCTGAGCGGGGCTTTCCTGTGGATTCGCTACCGCAAATGCAAGCGCGAACTGAACATCCGCGACGGCTTTCTGATGGTCGTCCTGGTGTGGACGGTGTTACCGGCCTTTGCCGCCGTTCCGCTGATGGTGCATCTCGGAATCAGTCACACCGACGCCTATTTCGAGGCGATGTCCGGGTTGACCACGACGGGTTCAACGGTGCTGACCAACCTCGACAACTTGCCATTGTCAATCAATCTGTGGCGTCATCAACTGGTATGGATTGGTGGTATGGGCTTGATCGTGCTGGCGATCGCCATTCTCCCGTTGCTGGGAATCGGCGGCCGGCAGATGTTCAAGGCGGAGACGCCGGGGCCGATGAAGGATTCCAAGATGACTCCGCGCATCGCCGAGACGGCAAAGGGCTTGTGGCTGGTCTATCTGGGCGTTACGGTCGCCTGCGTACTTTTCTATCATTGGGCCGGAATGACCTGGTTCGATGCGGTTTGCCATGCCTTCTCCACCATGGGTCTGGGTGGCTTTTCGACGCATGACGCGAGTTTCGGCTATTTCAATTCGCAGGCCATCGAGCTCGTCGCCATTGGCTTCATGCTGATTGCTGGCATGAATTTCGGAACACTTTTCCTGGCAGTCAGTGGCCGTTCGCTGCGTCCCTACATTCATGATCCGGAAGCGGGCTGGTTCATCGGCGTCACGCTGTTCAGCGTCTTCATGGTTGCCATGTATATCTGGAAGGACGGTATCTATCCCGATATGCTGACGGCGCTGCGCCATTCCGCATTCAATGTCGTTTCAATTGCGACGACCACCGGCTATGCGAGCGTCGACTACGCACTGTGGCCGATTTTCGCCCCGCTGTGGATGCTCTTCCTGTCAAGTTTCGCCACCAGCGCAGGTTCGACCGGGGGCGGCATCAAAATGATGCGTGCCCTGCTGCTCTACAAACAGGTCTTTCGCGAGCTGCTGCGTGCCATGCACCCGAACGCTGTCTACAACGTCCGTATCGGCGGCCAGGTGGCGTCGCAACAGATCCTTTTCGCGGTAATGTCATTCGCTTTCATGTACATGGTCAGCGTCGTTTCAATGACGCTGTTGCTGTCATTCACCGGTCTCGACATCATTTCGGCTTTCACGGCGGTGACTGCCAGCATCAACAACACCGGCCCCGGCCTCGGGGTGGTCGGTCCGTTGACGACCTACGCGGTACTCGATGATTTCCAGACCTGGATTTGCACTTTTGCCATGTTGCTCGGACGCCTCGAAATTTTTACCCTGCTGGTCGTGTTGACCCCTGCATTCTGGCGCAAGTGACCTGAACCCGAGAAAGGCGGATAATTCCGCCTTTGCGATTTTCTGGCGGAGTCCCCCGTGAGCCGACCCAAGAACGACACCTTCCTGCGTGCCCTGCTCAAAGAGCCGACCGAATACACCCCGCTCTGGCTGATGCGGCAGGCTGGACGTTACCTGCCGGAATATTGCGAAACGCGCAAACGCGCCGGCAATTTCCTGAACCTGTGCAAGACGCCGTCGCTGGCCTGCGAGGTGACCCTGCAACCCCTGGCGCGCTATGACCTCGATGCGGCCATCCTGTTTTCCGACATCCTGACCGTCCCCGACGCAATGGGCCTCGGACTCTACTTCGCCGAAGGTGAAGGCCCGAAATTCGAGCGCCCCTTGCGCGAGGAATGGGCGATCAACGATCTGAGCGCACCCGATCCCTATGATCATCTGCGCTATGTGATGGATGGCGTGTCCGAAATACGCCGCGCGCTGGACAATTCAGTGCCGCTGATCGGATTTTCAGGCAGTCCTTACACGCTGGCCTGCTACATGGTCGAAGGGCAGGGCTCCAGCGATTTCCGACACATCAAGGGCATGCTCTACAACCGCCCGGATCTGCTGCACCGAATCCTTTCGGTGACCGCCGATTCGGTGACGGCCTACCTCAATGCCCAGATCGACAGTGGCGCCCAGGCGGTGATGATCTTCGATACCTGGGGCGGTTCGCTGTCGGCTGCAGCCTACGAGGAATTTTCGCTGCAATACATGGCGCGCATCGTTGCCGGACTGAAGAAGGAAAAGGATGGCCAGCGCATCCCGAGCATCGTCTTCACCAAAAATGGTGGTCTATGGCTGGAAAAGATCGCCGCCATCGGCTGCGATGCCGTCGGCCTCGACTGGACCATCGACATCGGCGAAGCGCGCCGCCGCATCGGCGACAAGGTGACGCTGCAGGGCAACCTCGATCCGAACGTACTGTTCGCCGCACCTGAAATCGTCGCCGCCGAAGCGAAAAAGGTGCTCGACAGTTTTGGTCAGGGTAATACCGGCCATGTCTTCAATCTAGGCCATGGAATTTCGCAATTCACGCCTCCGGACAGCGTGACTGCATTGGTCGAGGCGGTTCATTCCCATAGCCGCTCGTTGCGTGGATAGTATTGATCAGGCGGAATGCAAGGCTTTACTTATACACAGGCAGCGCATTCGTTAGAAAATATTTTTCTAAAACTGCTTGACACCATTCGATTTAATTAAGCAATTGATTTTACGCGGTTTTTAAATTCGCCTAATTTTTCGGCAAAGTGACAAAACCCTTACAGTCTGGTTACTTAGCGCGTTTTCCCGAAAGCAATCCACAAAGTTATCCACAGTCTTTGTGGAGAAACCAATTGTCCCTGATTTAATTGGGGTTTTCCTGTATAGCGAGAAGCCGGCCATGCCAGTTGTTCGTGTAGCACTCGACCTGCCGCTACACCGCCTGTTCGACTATACGGCTGAATCGGCGTCGTCTGCCGACATCGGTTTGCGGGTCAGGGTGCCTTTTGGCCGTGGCGAACGAATCGGTGTGATTGCCGAAGTTGCCGACGGCAGCGACTGGCCGGTGGCGCAGTTGAAACCGGCCGGCGAGATCCTTCGTGATCTGCCACCGTTGCCCCGGGATTTTTTTCAGCTCTGCGAGTTTGCAAGTGCCTACTATCAGGCAGCGTTGGGTGAAGTGGTCATGCAGGCGCTTCCGGTTGGGTTGAAGCGGCTGACGCCGCCGGTTCGCCGTAGCGGGCGTGTCGCCAGTCCACCGGCCCTGGTGCCGTCTCCGGATCTGACGGCGGAACAATCAAGCGCTCTCAAAGCAATCGGTCTGAAGTCCGGATTCAGCGCCCATCTGTTGTATGGCGTGACCGGCAGCGGCAAGACGGAAGTCTACCTGCGCCTTGTCGAACGCATGCTGGCGGAAGGAAAACAGGCTTTGCTGCTGGTGCCGGAGATCAACCTGACGCCGCAACTGGAAGGGCGTGTCCGGGCGCGTTTTCCCGAGAGCGTCGTCGTTTCGCTGCACAGCGAACTCGCGGAAGCCGCACGCGAGCGCAACTGGCGTGCCGCATTTGCCGGCACGGCGAGCATTGTTCTCGGTACTCGCCTGGCGATCTTTGCGCCAATGCCACGCCTCGGGTTGATCGTTGTCGACGAGGAGCACGACAGCTCGTTCAAGCAGCAGGATGGCATGCGCTACTCGGCGCGCGATGTGGCGGTATTTCGTGCGCACCAGCTGGGGATTCCGGTCCTGCTCGGCTCGGCGACACCATCGCTCGAGTCCTGGGCGAATGCCCAGAGCAAGCGCTACGGCTTGCTGAATTTGCTTGAGCGCGCCAATCCGGAAGCGACGCTGCCGGCGGTCCACCTACTCGACACGCGCAAAATGGTCCTGAAGGACGGTGTCAGCGAGCAGCTGATTACAGCGATCGGTGAGCGTCTGCAACGTGGCGAGCAGAGCCTCGTCTTTCTCAACCGTCGTGGCTACGCGCCGGTTCTTGCCTGCGCCGCATGCGGATGGGTGTCGCGCTGTCAGCGTTGTGCTGCAAATCTAGTCCTGCATCTGGCCGATCGTCGCCTGCGCTGCCATCACTGCGGATTCGAAAGCCGCATACCAAAGGCGTGCCCGACTTGCGGCAATCAGGATATACATCCGTTCGGGCGTGGCACGCAACGCCTTGAGCTCTGGTTGCAGGAGCGCTTCCCGAATGCACGCATTCTCCGCGTTGACCGCGACGCCGTGAAAAGTCGCAAGCAGTGGGAAGCGATGCTCGAACGCATCCACGGCGGGGAGGCCGATATCCTCGTCGGTACGCAGATGCTGGCCAAGGGTCACGATTTTCCGAAAATGACCCTGGTTGGCGTGCTGGGTGCCGATTCCGCCTTGTTTGCCGCCGACTGGCGGGCTCCGGAACGCCTCTTTGCCCAATTGATGCAGGTGGCGGGGCGGGCAGGGCGCGCTGAGTTGAAGGGCGAGGTGCTGATCCAGACCGAGTATCCAGATCACCCGTTGTATGCCGCGCTGGCCGAACACGACTACCCGGGCTTTGCCGCTGCGCTGCTGCGCGAACGCGAGCAGGCGGGATTCCCGCCCTATGCCTTCCAGGCCATGTTGCGTGCAGAAGCACCCGAGATGGCTGCTGCCCTTGCCTTTCTGGCTGCTGCCCGAGACTTGCCGGTTGTTCGGGAGTACCGGAGCGTCGTTCTCTATGATCCGGTGCCGATGAAGCTCTCGCGGATGGCCAACCTGGAGCGCGGCCAGCTCCTTGCCGAGTCGCATTCACGCCCGGCCCTGCAGGCTTTCCTGCCGCGCTGGCGGGAAGCGATCGAAACGATCAAGGCACCGTCAAGATTGCGCTGGCACCTCGAGGTTGACCCGCTGGAGTTCTGAGCAGCCGATCAGTGGCCTTCCGGTTTCACGTGGAACGCAGTTGGCCGCGGTGCCGGTTTGTCAGGATTGCTTTCCAGCCAGGTCGCTCGTTCGACGATCTTGCGCTGCCAGTTGGAAGCGATTCCGGGCAGGGCGGCCAGCGCCCGCAGGGATTGCGGAGTCGGCCGGTGCGAATGCCAGAGATCCATGGCTTGCGCCAGGCTGGGCGCGCCGGTAGCGGGCGCCACGAGTTCCAGCGCAGCGTCCGGGCTGACATTGCCCGGCTCGATAACGCGAAAGTACCAGCCGGTCAGGCGGTGCTCGGAAATGAAGGCGGCGATGCCGGCTTCGCCAAAGCGGACATCGATTTTCCAGCACGGATTGCGCGGCTGGCAGACCTGGATTCGGGCACTACCGAGCCCGAACACATCGCCGATTCGCACCTGCGATTCGTCGAGGCTTGAACTGGAAATGTTCTCGCCGAGGCTGCCGGGTTCGAGCAGGCCGGCGATCTCCGGAAACGCCCGGGCGAGACGAGCGTAGTGGCTGGCCGGATAAAGGTGGACCGCCTTTTCCGGACCGCCATGGACGCTGCGGTCGGCTTGCTGGTCGCCGGCAAAGCCTTCGCTGCCGAGATGCAATGGTGCATTGACCGGCTGTTTGTAGATGCCGCTGGGGCGTCCGTTGCCCGGCAATGGGGCGATACTGCCGATGAAGAGTGAAATATTGCTCATTCGCAAGATTGTGCCATCAATCCCACAGCCACGCGGCGCCGCGCACGCCGGACGAATCGCCATGAACAGGCGGCAGGATTCGCGTGCAAAAAACATCGGAAAAAACGTGTGGACCGCAACTGTCGGGCAGGTTGCGATAAAGCCGTTCCAGATTCGACAGGCCGCCGCCAAGGACAATGACTTGCGGGTCGAGAATGTTGATGACGCCGGCAAGCGCGCGCCCGAGCCGGGCTTCGTAGCGGCGGAGAGTGGCTTCGCAAACGGGATCGCCGGCTTGCGCCCGGGCGGTAATTTGGGGAGGGGCGAGCGACTCTCCGGTGCGTACCGCATGGTCGCGTGCCAGTCCCGGCCCGCTCAGGTAGGTTTCGATGCAGCCGTCGCGCCCGCAATAACAGGGCGGCAAGGGGAGATCATCGGCGCCGGGCAACGGCAGCGGATTGTGGCCCCATTCGCCGGCGATCGCGTTGGCGCCATTGACGATTTGTCCGCGAACGACGATGCCGCCGCCGACGCCGGTACCCAGGATGACCCCGAACACGACTTCGGCATCCCGGCCGGCACCATCCCGCGCTTCGGAGAGCGCAAAGCAGTTGGCATCGTTGGCGAGGCGCACTTCGCGTTGCAGCAGTGCTTCAAGATCCTTGCGCAGCGACCGGCCGATCAGGCAGGTCGAATTGGCGTTCTTGACCAGTCCGCTGGCCAACGATTCAGCGCCCGGGATGCCGACCCCGACTGTCCCGCGTGCGCCCTGGTCGCGCTCGACAGTCACGACCAGTTCGCGCACCGCCAGCAGGGTCGCTTCGTAATCGTCCTGCGGCGTGGCAACGCGTCGTCGCAGCCGTTCGCCACCGTCGGGGCCAAGCGCGATGACCTCGATCTTGCTGCCGCCAAGGTCAATGCCGATTCGTAACATCATGATTAAAAGCAAATAATTGGATTGATCACGGCGCGACCAATCAAAAGCGGTTCGGCTCCTTGCCTTCCTGGACGGCCCAATAGATCAGAATAAGCCAGCCAATGACCGGGATCAGGTTCAACAACTGAAACCACCCGCTCTTGTCGATATCGTGAAGCCGGCGCGCGCCAACCGCAAGGGTCGGCAGAAGGGTCGCCAGGGACAACAGCGCGGAGAGCTTGTCGCTGATGATGCTCGTGCCCAGTCCCACCAGAAGCAGAAAAAGGAACCACCACCAGTATTCGGAGCGCGTGGCTCGCCCGGAAAAGTCAGCGTATTTTGAAAAACAGGTCTTGATCGATTCCGCGAATGTCATTTTCTTTGGCCCGGAAGGTGGAAACAGGCGAACTCTACCGGAGTCGCTTCGATTTGCCGATTGTCCGTGGAGTCGGTGGTCGCCGATCCCTTACACGCGTACTGCGATGCCTTTCACATTGCCGTAGGTGCTGGTCATCGTGCGCAGCACGCTGGCCCCGGCTTCGAGCAGCAGCATGAAAAGATTGCGTTCGGAATACAGGCAGAGCGGCTCGGTGATGCCGTACTTTTTTGTCATGGCAGGCGAAAGTCTGGCATAGCGTGCCTCGACCCGCTGATCGTGATCGCCATAGCCATCGCCGAGTTCCGAGTGCAGGCCGAGAATCGAGACGAACAGCTTGCCGCCGATTCGCAGCTTGAGCAGCATCTGTCTGACGATCCTGCGTGCTTCTTCGTAACGCAGATTACACAGGCCGCGACGGATTACGACGATGTCGAACGGTTCGCCGGGGATATCGTCCGGTATGGCCGGGAAGACACACTCGGTAAAGCGCATCTTGTCGCCCCATCCACTCGCGAGAATCAAGGCCTCGATGTTCCGCTGAACTGAAAGCGTGTCGCCGAGCACGACATCGGCGCCGAGGCTGGCGAATTTTGTCGCCAGCTCGCCGTGCCCGGCGGGCGTGATCAGGACGGAAGTACGATGATCGACCCGCTGGCGCCGGATGCACTCTTCCAGCGCAAAGCGTTCGAAGTCATCGTTCCCTGTTTCCAGGGGATTGGCGTTACCATGTGCGTTCATAGTGGTTGTCCCATCATGCCCATTCTGCATGAGCCACAGGGTGTATGGCAACCCGTGTCTGGAACCGTATCGAGGAGTCGTTGATGTTGGTGAAATTCATATCGAGCGAGACCGGCGAACTGATGATGTTCGCCGAGATGGCCGGGACGCTGCTACGTGCTGTCGGTAAGGAAACCAGCCGCCGCGGAACCTTTACCCGCGAAGAAATGCTGCCCGCCGCGACGCTGTTGCGCGAAGCGGTGGCGCGTGGCGAAGCAAGTGACAACAAGGCGCCGGATGGCGACGGGGAAGCGGAGGAGGGCGTCGCGCTCGGTCCCCGTGCCTGGCCTTTGGTCGACATGCTGGAACGCACCGCGAAAGGTGGGCCGCAGGCCAATATCCTGTGGGAAGCCGCCGCCGACTTTTAATGAGTTTTCTTCTGCGCGTTGGCAATTTTGCGCCAGCGGGCCGCGCTGGCGCTGTCCGGTTCAGCGAAATTGCCGCCACCGGCGTTGGTCATATGTACAACGGCGCGTGCTACTTCGAGGTCGCTCAATGTGGGGTCGCCGCCCTTTGCCGGCATTTTCCGGATGCCGCGCAGTGCCGCGGGAACCAGGTCGTCCAGTCCCTCGCGAACCAGTTTTCCCCAGCGTTTTTTGTCGCCCATAACCGGGGCATTGAATTTCCCCCCGCCATGACATTCGCTGCAAACGGTTTTGTAGACTTCGGCGCCGCTCTTTTCCTGGGCGTTGGCGGATGCAACGCTACCCAGAATGGCGAGAAGGATGAGGTATTGAAAACGCATGACGTGATTTCCCTCGATCGAAATGAAACTGAAGTTGAAGCCCTGATTTTAGGTTAACGCCGGCGCATGAGATTTCGCCTTTCGATTATTTTCTGCAGTTTTTTCGTGTTGACCGCGGCGAATGCCGAGTCGCCCCAGGTTGCGGTCGATGTCGGCCACACGCTGGCTGAACCGGGAGCCACCAGCGCGCGCGGACGCAGCGAGTTCGCATTCAACCGCGAGCTTGCCGGGCAATTGATGGTCGCGTTGCAGGCCCGTGGCGTCGTAGCCCACGAGATCAATTCTTCGGGAATGATTGGCAGCCTGGCCGAGCGACCGGCACAGGCGCAGGGCTGCGATTTTTTCGTATCGATCCACCATGATTCGATCGCCGCCGAGTACCTCCAACCATGGGACTGGGACGGTAGCGAGACGAGCTACACGACGCTCAAGCGCGGCTTCGGGATTTTCGTTTCGCGCCGCAACCCGGCCCTGGGCGCCAGCCTGCGCTGCGCCTCGGCAATGGGTGCCACGCTGCGCCGCGCCGGCTTCGAGCCGACCCCGTGGCATGCGCGCAAGCATCAGCCTGCCGATGCCGAGAATGGCGTCTGGTACTTCGACAACCTCGTCGTGCTGCACAAATCCACGTTCCCAGCCGTGCTCTTCGAGGCTGGCGTCATCAAGCATCGCGAGGAGGAATTGGAACTCCTGGAGCCTGAGCGTCAGGCGCGCATGGCCGACGCCTTGGCGACCGGCATTGCCGGCTGCCTGGGGGTCAGAGAAAAATCGGCTCGGGAGTGAGGTTGACCGCGAACTTTTCGCGCACCGCCGCCTGCACCGCCGCCATCGCGCGCCTGACGTCGGCACCGGTCGCGCTACCGCGATTGACCAGCACCAGCGCCTGCTTTTCATACATGCCGACCGGGCCGAGGTTCTTGCCTTTCCAGCCTGACTGTTCGATCAGCCAGCCGGCTGCCAGCTTGACCCGGCCATCGGGCTGCGGGTAGCGCGGCAGGGCCGGGAACTCGGCGCCAAGCTTTTCGGCGATGCTGTGGTCGACTACCGGATTGTGGAAGAAGCTGCCGGCATTGGGTATGTCGGCCGGGTCGGGCAGCTTGCGTTGGCGGACGGTAATGATTGCCCGCGAGATCTCCTGCGCTGTCGGTGTCGAAACCTCAAGAGCGGCCAGTTCCTCCGC
Source organism: uncultured beta proteobacterium (assembly GCA_963741765.1). Classification (GTDB taxonomy): domain Bacteria; phylum Pseudomonadota; class Gammaproteobacteria; order Burkholderiales; family Rhodocyclaceae; genus Azonexus. The sequence continues at coordinate 5,015 of CAVUJN010000005.1, read as the reverse complement.
CACATCGGCATAACGGGTGTTCGCTATCCACGCTTTCGGCAAGCGAAAAACGACCGAGGTGATCGCCATCCGACCGCTCAAATGCCATCCCCGTTGCTTGAAGGCACTGTCGCGGTAGGCGAAATGGCAATTGTCGCGGTCGACCGTCAAAAATGCCCGATTTTCAAAATCCCAGACGGTCAGCGCATGGAAGCGCTCACCTACTTCCAGGCCATAGGCGCCGATATTCTGGATTGGCGCCGCGCCGACCGTGCCGGGAATCAGCGACAGGTTTTCCAGCCCCGGCCAGCCCTGTGCCAGTGTCCATTGCACGAAGCCATGCCAGTTCTCGCCGGCCCCGGCTTCGACATACCAGGCTTCGGTGTCTTCCTTGACTAGTCGCTTGCCCGGGATCGCCATGTGCAGAACCAGGCCGTCGAAATCGCCGGTCAGGACAAGGTTGCTGCCACCGCCGAGGATGAAGCGCGGGGTTTGGGCAAGTGCCGGGTCGGCCAGCTGTCCGGCCGTTTCGATGCGGGCGAAAAACGCCGCCGACCCTGGGAGGGCCAATGTGTTGAGCGCCCGCAGATCGACGGCTTGGCGCAAGATCACAATAGCGGAGCCAGCCAGTATTCGGCATCCTTCACCGACATGCCCTTGCGCCTGGCCCAATCCTCCAGTTGATCGCGAGCGATCTTGGGAATGGCAAAATAGGTCGCCTCCGGGTGGCCGATGTAGAAGCCGGAAACCGAGGCGGCCGGGGTCATCGCGCAGGACTCGGTCAATTGCATGCCGGCGTTGGTCGGGGCATCGAGCAGGGCAAACAGTTCGCGTTTTGCGGTGTGGTCAGGGCAGGCCGGATAGCCGGGAGCGGGGCGAATTCCGTTATATTTTTCGGCGATCAGTTCATCGTTAGTGAGCGCTTCCTCGCCGGTATAGCCCCAATATTTGGTGCGTACCCGCAGGTGCAGCCACTCGGCGGCGGCTTCGGCCAGGCGGTCGGCCAGCGACTTGAGCATGATCGCCGAGTAGTCGTCGTGAGCGGCTTCGAATTCGGCCACCCGGGTTTCGATGCCGAGACCGGCAGTGACGGCAAAGGCGCCGACATAATCGCGTTCGCCGACAAAATCGGCCAGCGCCAGATTGGAGCGGCCCTTTGGCTGCTTGTGCTGTTGGCGCAGGCCGACCCAGCGGGTCAGCTCGGTCGTCCGCGAGTCGTCGGCGTAGATGATGATGTCTTCGTTGAGGCTGCTGGCTGGATAGAGTCCGAAGACGGCTCTTGCGGACAACCAGTTTTCCACGACGATCTTGTCCAGCATTTCCTTGGCGTCGGCAAAAAGCTGGCGTGCCGTTTCGCCGACCGCTTCATTTTCCAGAATTGCCGGGTAGCGACCGGCCAGGTCCCAGCTCTGGAAGAAAGGCGACCAGTCGATGAGCAGTGCAAGATCGGCGAGATCGAGGCTGATGGCTTGCAGGCCAAGCCGGTTCGGAATGGTTGGCGTGAAGGCTTCGTTCCACGTGAAACGGTTGGCTCTCGCCGCTTCCAGCGTGACCAACGTGGCGCCCTTGCGCCCGGCATGTTCGGCGCGCACGGTTTCGTATTCGGCGACGATTTCGGCCATGTAGCCGTCGCGTTGCTCGGTTGACAGCAGCTTGGTGGCGACGCCGACGGCACGCGAGGCATCCGGCACGTAAACCACGGCACCGTCGGTGTTGGGGGCGATCTTGATCGCGGTGTGAGCGCGGCTGGTCGTCGCGCCACCGATCAGCAGCGGCTGCTTCAGCCCCAGGCGCTGCATCTCGCTGGCGACGTGGGCCATTTCTTCCAGCGACGGTGTGATCAGGCCGGACAGGCCGATGATGTCCACGCGATGTTCGAGCGCCGCCTTCAGGATGTTGTCGCAACTGACCATGACGCCGAGGTCGATCACGTCATAACCGTTGCAGCCGAGAACGACGCCGACGATGTTCTTGCCGATGTCGTGCACGTCGCCCTTGACCGTGGCCATCAGGATCTTGCCTTTGCTGCCCAGGCCGGTACGGGACTTTTCCGCCTCGATGTAGGGCAGCAGATGGGCGACCGCCTGCTTCATCACGCGCGCCGACTTGACGACCTGCGGCAGGAACATCTTGCCGGCCCCGAACAGGTCGCCGACGTGGTTCATGCCGTTCATCAGCGGGCCTTCGATGACCGAAAGCGGCGGCTTGCCTTCGGCTTCGAGTTGGGCGCGCACTTCTTCGGTATCGGCCACGACGAAGTCGGTGATGCCCTTGATGAGCGCGTGTTCGAGGCGTTTCTCGACACTTTGCTCGCGCCACGAAAGGTCGGGGCCACTATCTTTTGCCTTGCCTTCCTTGACCGTCTGGGCGAAATCGACCAGCGCTTCGCCGGCATTCGGGTTGCGGTTCAACACCACATCCTCGACTTTTTCGCGCAGCACCGGCTCCAGATCGTCGTAGATGCCGAGCATGCCGGCGTTGACGATGCCCATGGTCATGCCGGCCTTGATCGCGTGGTAGAGGAAAACGGTGTGGATCGCCTCGCGCACGGCATCGTTGCCGCGGAAACTGAACGAGACGTTGGAAACGCCTCCGGAAATGTGGGCATGCGGCAGGTTCTGCTTGATCCAGCGCACCGACTCAATGAAATCGACGGCGTAATTATCGTGCTCGGGGATGCCCGTCGCGATCGCAAAAATGTTCGGGTCGAAGATGATGTCTTCGGCCGGGAAAGCCGATGCTCAGCAGCAGGTCGTAGGCGCGCTTGGAAATCTCGGTCTTGCGCGCAAAGGTGTCGGCCTGACCCTTTTCGTCGAAGGCCATGACGATCACTGCCGCACCGTAGCGACGGGCCAGCTTGGCCTGTTCGATGAACTTGGCTTCGCCTTCCTTCATCGAGATTGAATTGACGATGCCCTTGCCCTGGATGCACTTGAGGCCGGCTTCGATGACTTCCCATTTCGACGAGTCGATCATGATCGGCACGCGCGAAATGTCAGGCTCGGAGGCGATCAGCCTGAGAAAGCGATCCATGGCGGCGAGTGAATCCAGCATCGCCTCATCCATGTTGATGTCGATGACCTGAGCGCCGTTTTCGACCTGTTGGCGGGCGACCGCCAACGCATCGTCGTAGCGGCCTTCGAGGACCATCCGGGCGAAGGCACGCGAACCGGTGACGTTGGTGCGTTCGCCGACGTTGACGTAAAGCGAGTCGACGCTGACGTTGAACGGCTCAAGTCCGGACAAGCGCAGCTTCTTTTCAATTTTCGGCACTTTTCTCGGGTTTACCGCAGCAACGCGTTCGGCGATGGCCTTGATGTGCTCGGGCGAGGTGCCGCAGCAGCCGCCGACGATATTGACGATGCCGCTCTTCGCCCAGCTCTCGATTTCATCGGCCAGCATGTCGGCCGTCTCGTCGTAGCCGCCGAAGGCATTGGGCAGGCCGGCGTTGGGGTGGGCCGAGATGTAGCAGTCGCAGACGTGCGACAGTTCCTCGACGTACTGGCGCAGTTCCTTCGCGCCAAGCGCGCAGTTAAGGCCAAACGACAGCGGCTGGATGTGGTTCAGCGAATTCCAGAAGGCTTCTGCGGTCTGCCCCGACAGCGTGCGCCCGGAGGCGTCGGTGATGGTTCCGGAAATCATCACCGGCCAGCGCCGGCGGGCCTGGTCGAAGAAGGTTTCGATGGCGAACAGCGCGGCCTTGGCGTTCAGCGTGTCGAACACCGTTTCAACGAGCAGGATGTCGGCGCCGCCTTCGACCAGGCCGGTGATCGCCTCGATGTAGTTGCCGACCAGTTCGTCGAAGTTCACATTGCGGTAGCCCGGGTCGTTGACGTCCGGCGAGATCGAGGCGGTGCGGCTGGTCGGGCCGAGCACGCCGGCGACGAAGCGCGGCTTGCCCGGGTTGGCGGCGGTAAATTCGTCGCAAAGTTCGCGGGCCAGCCGGGCGCCCTCGAAGTTCAGTTCGTAGACGATCTCGGTCAGGTTGTAGTCGGCCTGCGAAACGGAAGTGGAGTTGAAAGTGCAGGTTTCGAGAATGTCGGCACCGGCTTCCAGGTATTCGCGGTGGATGCCGCTGATGATCGCGGGCTGGGTCAGCACCAGCAGGTCGTTGTTGCCTTTGAGGTCGTGCGGGTGATCGGCGAAGCGCGTGCCGCGGTAGTCGGCTTCCTGCAAACTGTGGCGCTGGATCATCGTGCCCATGGCGCCGTCGAGGACGAGCAGGCGTTGCTGGAGCAGGGCGGAAAGTTCGGCGGTACGGTCGGGTTGCAGCATGATCACCTCGGCAAGGCTGGAGTGCACCGGGGACGCCGCGAAAAACGAACGGCACCACAAACCGGCTTGGTTTGCGAGCGCCGTTGATCATTGCCGAGCCTGGCCCTCGTCAAAAAGGTCGCAGCGCTCCTCGGCAGAGGCCGCAGTTTACCGATCGCTGCCCATGCTGCCAAGTATATTGATTTAACTAATTTTTCATCGCTACCCGCTGCGAGGTCTTCCTGACCTTGCCAGTGCCCAGGTCGAAATGCACCATGAAATAGGTTTCTTCCATCGGCGGCGTGCCTTCGATATGCCACTCCCAGATGTCCTCGCCGAGATTGTCGAATACCACCTTGGTGGCCGGCGCGCCCAGGAGACGCCGGATCTCGTCACCGCTCATGCCGTCGCGGATCCGCGCGTAATTCTTCGCATTCAGCACCTGGTCGACGCTGCGGACGATCTGGTTGCGGTCGAAACTGATCATGTAGCAATGCACGCCGGCCGGTTGCCGGGTGTATTCCCAGGTGACGTTGCCGTCCTCATTCCTGAACTCGAAGCCGGGACTGCCCATTTTGGCGCGCACCTCGGATGCAGTCGTGATGCCTGGCTTGATTTGCTGCAGTGCGGTATCGCACCCGGGAAGGATGGCGACGGCAATCGCCGTGAGGGCGGCGGATATCCAGTTTCTTGGTTTCATGCCCGAAGTTTACGCCATTCTTGATTTGCCTTCATAATGCGCTGAAACCACAACCGCAGAGACGACACCATGCAAACCCTCG
>CAVUJN010000004.1:0-21259 GCA_963741765.1 uncultured beta proteobacterium | reverse complement strand
GACACCCCTGCGCGCCTGGTTCGCAATTGGCTGGCTGACCGCAAGGCGCGACGCTCTGCTCGCCGAAGGCGCTGCGGCGCTGAAGAGTTTCGCCCGCTGCGAGCCGTTCTGGAAGAACCGCTGAGCCGCTCGCAGAGCGTTGTTGCGAGCGCGCCTGGGCGATCGGCCATGCCCTTTCGCCCGGTCGGGCTGCTCAAGTCGAGTCCAGGGTAAGTCGATAACGAGGAATTGTTGCCTCTCGACCGTGAATGGCAGGGGCACTGTGCGCCTGCAACGGAGGCATTCATCATGTCGGTCGCGATTCAATTCTCCAGCGGCGCAGGCAGTGCGGGCCGGGCGGGTGCAGACGTCCATGTTCGCGCGTCGTCACCAGCACGCGTCGCGTGTGCAGGACTCTGACGACGTTCACGAAGGCAAGCGGCGACTTGCGTTCGCTCGTCGCGATCTCGGCCAGTCCGACAGGCCCCTACGACCAGTGCAGTGCCGATGGGCTGGCGCACAGATTGCGGTGCTGCCCGCCGAAGGCGCGGCGTGATGCAAGTCACACCTGGCGCCATGGGCCGCGCCGCTCGTCGCTTTGCGCCCGCCGCCAGTCAGGTTGCGCGCCGCGCGGCGGTGCGCTAGGCCGTCCGGCTTGTGCCGTAATGGCACTCAACTACTCCACAGGTCGCTCTCACCATGCCATACCAGCGCCGCGCAAGAGGGTTCACGCTGATCGAGTTGATGATCGTGGTCGCCATCGTCGCGATCCTGGCGAGCATTGCCCTGCCTTCCTACCGAGACTATGTACGGCGCGGCCAGGTGCAGGAGGCGTTCGGCTACCTGGCCGACTACCGCGTCAAGCTGGAGCAGTACTACCAGGACTTTCGCGGCTACGGCAATGCCGCCCGGGGCCGTCTGCGCCAACGGCGCCAACGCTCCCGCCTGGAACAACTTCGTTCCCCCGGGCGCGAAGTACTACGGCTTCACGTGCGCGCTCGGGGCCGACAACCAGAGCTACACGCTGACGGCGACCGGCAGCTCCGGCGCCGCCGTCGGCAACGACTACACGCTGACCAGCGGCAACGTGAAGGGCACGACCAAGTTCAAGGGCGCAGGCGTGGCCAAGGCCTGCTGGCTGGCGCGCGGCGACGAATGCTGAGGGTTGCGATGCGATGCCACCGCTACGCCGGCTTCTCGATGATCGAGGTGGCAAGCGCCTGCGCCCGGAAATCAAGATCATCGGGGTCGAGGCGAAGGATGCCGACGCGATGACGCGTTCGCTGGCCAAGGGCCATCGCGTGCGGCTCGACCAGGTCGGCCTGTTCGCCGACGGCGCGGCGGTCAAGTTCGTCGGCGAGGAAACCTTCCGCCTGTGCAAGGAATACGTCGATGAAATGATTCTGGTCGATACCGACGCCATCTGCGCGGCGATCAAGGACGTCTTCGAGGACACCCGTTCGATTCTCGAACCGGCCGGCGCGCTGGCCGTCGCCGGGGCCAAGGAATACGCCCGCCAGCACAAGCTGAAGGACAAGAACCTGGTCGCCGTCTCGTCCGGCGCCAACATGAATTTCGACCGCCTGCGCTTCGTCGCCGAGCGCGCCGAAGTCGGCGAGCGGCGCGAGGCCGTGCTCGCCGTCACGCTGCCCGAGAAGCCGGGCGCCTACAAGAAATTCCTCGGGTTGATCGGCAAGCGCAACATCACCGAATTCAACTACCGCTACCACGACGTTGGCGAGGCCCACGTTTTTGCCGGCATTCAGGTCGTCGACCGCAACGAAGCCGACAAGCTGGTCGAACAATTGACCAAACACGGCTACCCGACGCTCGACCTGACCGACGACGAAATGGCCAAGAACCACATTCGCCACATGGTCGGTGGTCACGCCCCGGCGGTCTGCGAAAAAGGCCTGCACGAGCTGCTCTACCGCTTCGAGTTTCCCGAGCGGCCGGGCGCCCTGATGAATTTCCTGACCCAGATGAGCACCGGCTGGAACATCAGCCTCTTCCACTACCGCAACCACGGCGCCGACTACGGCCGCGTGCTGGTCGGCATGCAGGTGCCGGCGGGTGACATGGACGAGTTCAAGGCCTTCCTCAAGAACCTCGGTTACACCCACTGGAACGAGAGCGAGAACCCGGCCTACAAGTTGTTTTTGGGCTAGGGGAAACCCAATTTACCCAATAAAACAAAATTTTATTGGGTAAATTTTACCCTGCGTATAGACTTACCCCATAAATAAAAATTTCATGGGGTAAGTCATGCAGGCACCGGTCCTTTTTCGCGAACACGAACTGGCCTTTCGAAGTCAGTATGCCGAATTGAAGGAGCGCGTACTCGGCGCCGGCCCCTTGCTTCCCGGTACCCCCGGTACACTGCAACTGCGCAAGGGTACGGGCTATGCCTACTGCTACCGGGTGTATTACCCCGTCCCCGGCAGACAAGCCGAAACACTGGTCGGGCGCGAAGACGATCTCGCCGCCCGCGAATCCATGCAAGGCCGGATGGACTTTGCCGAATGGAGCGCCAAGCAGGTTATCGCGCTGCGCAAGCTGGGCTTCCAGGTGGCCGACAAACACACCGCCCGCGTTCTCGTCGAACTGCACAATCTGGGTACTTTCGAAGCCGGGCTAATCCTTGTCGGCACCCTCGGCTACATGGCCTGGCTCAACGAACTCGGCGCCATTGCCGTCACGGCGCGCACGCAAGACAACGACCTGGCCCGACGGCAGCGCCTCGAGTTGGCCGCCCCGATCTCCTTTCTCGGCACCCTGAAGGCCACCGGCATGCCTTTTGCAGCGGTTCCCGGCATGCCGTCGGACAAGCAGTCGACCTCGGTCAAACTCCCGGGTGTGCAAGCCTTGCGCGTCGATCTGCTGGCTCCCGGCGAGCCAATTGGCGCCATCATTCAAATTCCCGAACTGGAGTGGGCGGCACAAGGCGTTCCCCATTACGACTACCTGCTTGAAGCGCCCGAACCCGGTGCCCTGCTTGCCGGCGGCCACTGCATCCCCCTGCGCCTGCCGCAAGCCGGACGCTTCGTCTGGCACAAGCTCTACGCCAGCACCCAACGCAGCGGCTTTCCGGAAAAAGCCGCCAAGGATCGCCAGCAAGCGCTGACGCTGGCTGCCGTCCTCGGCGAAAGCGATCCTTTTGCCTTGCGTACCGGATGGGATGCGGCACCCAAGGCAATGGCCAGTGCAATCCGTCCGCTGCGCGAAATCCTCCTGCAAGGCTTGGCCGCGCACCCGATGACGCAGGAAATGCTCGCCGATGCGCTGGACCGGAAAACCGGCTAGCCGGCAGGCCAAGGCCATTGCTGCGGTCAACCGCAAAAACCGCCCAGATTCAGAATCCTGCCAGCAGGGCTGTCACACCAGTCACCACTGCAAAACCCACAACGCTGCCATCCCCGCCCCAATCGTCGCCAGCACGCTGCGCGACAGGCCGGCGACCAGCAAGGCCATCAGCGCCGCCCACAGCCGGGGGTTGTCGGGCGACGCGTTCAGGCTGTCGCCATGCATGAAAATCTCCGGTGCGATCAGGGCGCCGAGGATGGCGGGCGGCACGTAGCGCAGCACCGCCGAAATGCGCGGGTCGTCCGGCAGATGGTGGCCGAAGGCGATGAACGACAGACGGATCAGGAACGTCACCAGTCCGCAGGCCGCCATCGTCAGCAGCAAAACCGTCGTGCTCATCGCTTCTTGCCGTCAAAGCGAGCCATCAGCAGGCCGAACGCGATGCCCGCACCGGCCGCCACCAGCAGGCCCAGCTTGTGCGGCAAGGCCAGCGCCGGCAGCACCACCGCCGCGGCCGCCACCGCAGCCCACGCATCGCTGCGACGATGTACCGACAGCACCAGCAACGCGATGAAAGTCAGCGCAATCGAAAAATCCAGCGACCAGCTGGCCGGAATCGCCGCCCCCAGCAGCACCCCGCCCAGCGTCGACAACTGCCAGCCCGCCCACAGCGTGAAGCCGGTGCCAAGCAAAAAGAAGTGCCGATGCGCCGTCGCCGGCCCGTCGCGCAAGCGGCCGATCGCCGCTGCGAACGCCTCGTCGGTCAGCAGGTAGGCCAGCAACGACTTCCAGCGCCACGGCAGATCGCGCAAATAATCGGCCACCGCCGCGCTGTACAGCAGGTGGCGCAGATTCACCACGCCCACTGTCGTCACCATCACCGGCGGCGGCGTGCCGCCACCCCACAACTGGGCGAAAACCACCTGCGACGAGCCGCCAAAGATCAGCGACGAACTCAACACCACCGCCCACCCCGGCAATCCCGCCGTCAGCCCGAGCACCCCGAAGATCAGCCCGAACGGCACCACGCCCAGCAACAGCGGCAATTCGGCGCGCACACCGCCGAAAAATTCAGCACGGGGAGAATCATCAACCATCGGGTCAGGTAGCCACGGAAAGGAAGCTGCCATGCTAATCCATCCTCCCGACCGTTCCCCAATTCCGTCAGCATCGCTACACTGCGTCTTTCCCCTGAAAACGCCGCGTCATGACCCCCGAAGCCTTCATCGCCCGCTGGAAAGACAACAAGCTCAGTGAGCGGGCCGGCGCCCAGGCGCACTTTGACGATCTCTGCGACCTGCTCGGCGTCGCCAAGCCGCGCGATGCCGACGACTACTGTTTCGAGCGTGGCGCCAAAAAGGCCGGTGGCGGCGACGGCTGGGCCGACGTCTGGAAGCGCGGCCACTTCGGCTGGGAAAACAAGAAACCCGGCCGCGACTTGAACGCCGCCCTCAAGCAACTCACCGACTACGCCCTGCAACTGGACAACCCACCGCTGCTCGTCGTCTGCGACCGCGAACGCATCGTCATCCACACCGCCTTCACCGGCTACCCGGACGAGCCGTGCGAAATCCGCATCGAACAACTTATCGAGCCGGAAACCCGCCAGTTGCTCAACTGGGTATTCACCGACCCCGAAAAACTCCGCCCGGAGAAGTCGACCGCAGCGATCACCGCCGAAGCAGCCGGCCAGTTCGCCCAACTCGCCGCCGCCATGCGTTCACGCGGCGAAGAGGGTGAAAAAGTTGCCCACTTCCTCGTCCAGTGCCTGTTCTGCATGTTCGCCGAGGACGAAGCCCTCCTTCCCTTCGACATCTTCACCGACCTGCTCGCGCACGCCGGCAGCGACCCCGGCAAGGCCGCGCGCCGCATCGAGAAGCTGTTCCTCGCCATGCAGCAGAGCGGTGGCGAATACGGCGACCACGACATCCCCTGGTTCAACGGCGGCCTGTTCAAAACCATCGACGTGCCGCCGCTCACCGCCGCCGACCTGCAAGCCCTGTACCGCGCCGCGTCCGACATGGACTGGCGTGCCATCGACCCGACCATTTTCGGCACGCTGTTCGAGCGCGGCCTCGACCCCGCCGCGCGCGCCCCGCTCGGTGCCCACTACACCGATACCGGCACCATCGCCAAGCTGATCGCGCCGCTCGTCAGCGAACCGCTCGCTGCCGACTGGGGAAAAATCCGCGCCGAAATCCTCGCCAGGCCGAAAAAGGCCAAAGCCGCCTACCAGACCTTCCTGCTGCGCCTCAACCACTACCGCGTCCTCGACCCCGCCTGCGGCTCCGGAAATTTCCTCTACCTCGCCCTCAAAGCCCTGCGCGACATCGAAAAACGCGCCCACGTCGAGGCGCAGGAACTCGGCCTCGGCGCCGAACTCTCGATGCAGACCGGCCCGCACAACATCCTCGGCCTCGAAATCAACGAATTCGCCGCCGAACTCGCCCGCGTCACCGTCTGGATCGGCGACATCCAGTGGTGCCGCCGCAACGGCTACCCGCACGCCATCAACCCGATTCTCAAACCGCTCGACGGCATCGAACACCGCGACGCGCTGCTCAACCCGGACGGCAGCGAAGCCGAATGGCCGGCCGCCGACGTTATCGTCGGCAACCCGCCCTTCCTCGGCGACAAGGTCATGCGCGGCGAACTCGGCGCCGACTACGTCGAAACCTTGCGCAAAATCTACGAAGGCCGCGTTCCCGGCGGCGCCGACCTCGTCACCTACTGGTTCGAAAAAGCCCGCGCCCAGATCGCCGCCGGAAAACTGCAGGCCGCAGGACTCGTTGCCACCAACTCCATCCGGGGCGGCGCCAACCGCAAGGTGCTCGAACGGATCGTCGAAACGACACGCATTTTCGAAGCGTGGAGCGACGAGGAATGGGTCAACGACGGCGCCGCGGTGCGTGTTTCGTTACTTGGATTTGGGCCGATTTTTCCGGTTGACCGTGGAAGTCGGCTGGATGGCGCTGAAGTGGCGGCGATTCATGCCGATTTGACCGCAGGTGTCGGCGTTGACCTCACCAAAGCCAAGCCGCTGCCCCAAAACGCCAACACCGCCTACCTCGGCATCCAGAAAACTGGCCCCTTCGACCTGCCCGGCGAAATTGGCCGAAGCTGGCTCGGCCAGCCCAACCCCAACGGACGCTCGAACAGCGAAATCGTCAAACCGTGGTTCAACGGCCTCGACATCACCCGCCGCCAGCGCGACATGTGGATCGTTGATTTCGGCACCGACATGCCGGAAGCCGAAGCCAGCCTGTACGAACTGCCCTTTGCCTACGCCAAGGAGCATGTGCAGCCGACGCGGGTTGGCAAGCGCGAAGCCAGAACCAACGAAATGTGGTGGCTTTTCCAGTGGTCACGCCCGGTGATGCGCAAGGCCATCAAAAACCTGTCTCGCTTCATCGTCACGCCCGAAGTCTCGAAGCACCGCGTTTTCGCGTTCATGACGCCGCCAACAGTGGCCGACAAAAACCTGACTGTCATCGCTCGCGCCGACGACACCACCTTCGGCATCCTGCATTCCCGCTTCCACGAACTCTGGTCGTTAGCCTCTGCACTTGGCTCGGTGTCGGTAACGACCCGCGCTACACCCCGACCACCTGCTTCGAAACCTTCCCCTTCCCGGCCGGCCTGACGCCGCGCGACACCGCCCCCGTCGCCGGTCAGGCCTCGCCGCCCTGCCTCTCCGGCCAGATCGTCGCCGAAAACATCGCGGCCGCCGCACGCCGCCTCAACGATCTGCGCGAAGCCTGGCTCAACCCGGCGGAGTGGGTCGATTGGGTCATCACCCCGGAAGAGGAAAAAGCCGGCTTCCCGAAACGCTCGGTCGCCAAGCCCGGCCATGAGGCCGACCTGAAAAAACGCACCCTGACCAACCTCTACAACACCCGCCCCGCCTGGCTCGACCTCGCCCACAAGCAACTCGACCAGGCTGTCGCCACCGCCTACAACTGGCCCGACTACACCCCCGAAACCCCAGACGACGAAATCCTCCGCCGCCTGCTGGCGCTGAATCTGGAACGGAGTTAAACCGGCTATGTCGTCGCCGCCGATACTCCCTAAAGTGAGACAATCATCATCACTGTTTATGAACCCGATCCTGCGCTTTGGGAACCGGGCTTCGAAAGGAAAAAGCCATGATCTGCCCGATCTGCAAATGCGGCCATACCCGTCCCGGCTTTGCCAGCGTGACGCTTGAACGTGACGCCATGACGCTATTGTTCAAGAGCGTCCCGGCCCAGGTCTGCGACAACTGTGGCGAAGAATTCATCGACGAAACCGCCAGCGCCAACTTGCTTAACACTGCTGAAGCGGCTGCCCGTGACGGCGTGCAAGTCGAGTTGCGCCGCTACGCCGCTGCATAAGCCGGCCCACAGCTTGAGCTTCTTCGATACGCCCATCGAGCGGCGCGGCTCGGACTCGATCAAGTGGGGCAAGTACGCCGGCCGCGATGTCCTGCCGTTGTGGGTGGCGGACATGGATTTCGCCGCGCCGCTGCCGGTGGTCGCCGCGCTGCAGGCGCGCATCGCGCACGGCGTCTTCGGCTACGGCCACCCCTGGCCGACGCTCACGGAGTCAGTGCTCGCTCACCTTGAAGGCGAATACGGCTGGGCCATCGAGCCGGAATGGATCGTCTGGCTGCCGGGGCTGGTCAGTGGCCTCAACCTCGCCTGCCGGGCCGTCGATGGCGAAGTGCTGACGGCGACGCCGATCTATCCGCCCTTCCTGTCGGCGCCGCGTTATTCGGGAAAAAAGCTGAACCGTGTGGAACTCGCCTGCGTCGATGGTCGCTGGCAGTGGGACAAAAATGCGCTGAATTCGGCGTCAACCGCGGCAACCGGATTGTTCCTGCTCTGCCACCCGCACAATCCGGTCGGCCGTTGCTGGAACGAAGCGGAACTGCGCGACCTCGTCGCCTTTGCCGAAGAAAACGACCTGATCGTCTGTTCCGACGAAATCCACTGCGGCCTGATCCTCGACCCGGACCAGTGCCATATCCCGTTCGCCAGCCTGTCGCCCGATGCCGCGCGGCGCAGCATCACGCTGATGGCGCCCTCGAAGACCTACAACATTCCCGGCCTCGGCTGCGCCTTCGCGGTGATTCCCGACGCCGCCCTGCGCCGCCGCTTCCTGCGCGTGATGGACGGCATCGTGCCGCACGTCAATGTGCTGGGCATGGTCGCCTGCGAAGCGGCCTACCGCGATTGCGGCGACTGGCACGATGAACTGATCGCCTACCTGCGCGGCAATCGCGACCTTTTGAGCGCTGCGGTCAACGCCGAAAACGGGGCGAAAATGTGCCACGTCGAGGCGACCTACCTGGGTTGGATCGATGTTCGCGAACTCGGTCTGGCCAACCCGGTCGCCCACTTCGAGGCGCACGGACTTGGCTTGTCCGACGGCGCCGACTTCGGCGCGCCGGGCTGGCTGCGCTTCAATTTCGGCTGCACGCGGGCGACGCTTGAGCAGGCGCTCGAACGCTTCGCCACGGCGTGCCGGGCGGCATGAGCAGCTACGCGCTGGCCGTGGGGGCGTTGTTGACGGGGCTGCTGGCTCAATCGCTCGCCACCGCCGTGGCGGTCGAATGCTTCATGCGCAAGGGGCAGACTGCACTGGCGGGGCGCTCGTGGCTGGCGCTGGCCGTCGCTTCGCTTATTTTTGCCCTGCAACAGGGTTTCGCGCTCGAACTGGCAGTCAGCACCGGGCTCCACGACCTGCGCCAGGCGCTGTTCTCGGGCGGGGCCTCCGCCCTGCTCGCGCTGGCTGCCTATGGCTTCAGGCGGTTGGCCTGAAGGCACCGTTTTCGGTAATGATCCAGTCCAGGTGCTGGTCGTGCGGCTGAGGACGGATGCTGGCGACGCGGTTGGTCTCGAACCCGACTCCGACAGCCAGCGGCCGCGGCGACAGCGCCGCCAGCGTGCGGTCGAAATAGCCGCCGCCGTAGCCGAGCCGGTAACCCGCCGCGTCGAAGCCGTTGAGCGGCAACAGGATCAGGTCGGGTGTCAGCCAGTCGCCGGCGCTCGGTGTCGGGATGCCGTAGCGGTCGGCGGCGAGCGGCGTCTCCGGTGTCCACTCGCGAAAGCGCAGCGCCTCGTGCTCGGCGATGACAACCGGCAATGCGGCGCGCACACCGGCCGCGCGCCAGCTTTCCAGCAGCGTCCGGACATCCGGTTCATGCTTGATCGGCCAGCAGAATGCGGCAATCTTTGGGCGGGTCAGCGCGGCCCGCGCGTGCTCGACGATGCGCGCCGACAGTGCCGCGTGTTCGGCATCGGCCAGGGCCACCCGTCGCGCCGCCATTTCCTGCCGCAATGCCCGTCGCCAGGCCGTGTTATTCTCGTCACGACTGTTCATAAGTGAAATCTAGCATGAAGTTCCAAGCACTCCTCCTCGGCCTTTTCGTTTCATTACCGCTTTTCGCGCAGGATAGTGGCGACAGCGCCTTCCTTGCTGCCCGGGATGGCTTCCGCGCCGGCAACCGCGCCAAGCTCGATCGCGCCGCCGAGCAGATCGGCAAGCACGCGCTGGCGCCTTACGTCGAAAACTACCAGCTGCGCATGAACATGGAACAGGGCGACAGTGCGGCCATGCGCGACTTCCTGGCGCGTCAGGAAGGCAGCTACGTGGCCGAGAAACTGCGTGCCGACTGGATTCGCCGGCTGGGCAAGCGCGGCGAATGGAGCGAGATTGTCGTCGAATACCCGAACCTGCTGGCGCCCGACGCGGATGCCACGTGTTACTACCGGCAGGCGCTGCTGGCGGGCGGCGACAAGGCGCCACTCGACGAGGCGCAGCAACTGTGGCTGACCATGCCCGAACCGTCGGATGCCTGCCGTCCGCTGTTCGAGGCGCTGATCCGCGACAATCGCGTGACGGTCGATGACCTCTGGGCGCGTGCCCGACGCCAGTTCGAAGCCAATCGCACCGGGCCGGCCAAGGTGACGCTGGCCGCGTTGCCGGCCAGCCAGGCGGTGGATGTGAAAGCCCTCGACAAGCTGCTGTCCAGCCCGATGGGCTATCTGGCCAAGCAGCCGGCCGGCTGGAGTGGCAGCCGGAGTGGGCGAGAACTGACGGCGCTGGCGATCCAGCGCATTGCCAGCAACGACCCGCGGGCTGCGGCGAGCGAACTGGAGCAGCGGCAGGACCGCATGCAGGCTTCCGAACGCGAATGGGCGTGGAGTCAGATCGCCCTGCAGGCGGCCAAAAAACATTACTCCGCCGATGCCGTGGCCTGGTTTGCGCGGGCCGGCCAGATACCGTTGTCCGACGAAGGCTACCAGTGGAAGGTGCGCGCCGCGCTGCGTATCCACGATTGGGGCGTCGTTCTGGCAACGATCAGCGAAATGCCGCCGGCGCTCGCCGCGCAGCCCGAGTGGGTCTATTGGCTGGGTCGCGCCTACAAGGCCGGCGGCCTGACCAGCGAGGCCGACGCGCAGTTCGAGAAGATCGCCGGACAGTTCAATTTTTATGGCAACCTGGCCGACGAGGAACTCGGGCGCAAGATCGTCATCCCGGCAAAGGCCAAGGCGCCGAGCGCCGAAGAACAGAAGGCGGCGCGCAGCAATCCGGGCATTCGCCGCGCCCTCGCCTTCTTCGCGCTGGAGATGCGGACCGAAGGGGTGCGCGAATGGAACTGGTCGTTGCGTGGCATGGATGACCGCGAACTGCTGGCTGTGGCAGATCTTGCCAAGCGCAACCAGATCTGGGATCGCGCCATCAATACCGCCGACCGGACCAAGGGCGAACACGACTTTGCGCTGCGCTTCCTGGCGCCCTATGGTGACCAGGTACGCTCCGCCGCGCGCAACGAATCCCTCGACGACGCCTGGGTCTATGGCCTGATGCGTCAGGAAAGCCGCTTCATCACCGGCGCCAGGTCCAATGTCGGGGCCTCCGGGCTGATGCAGTTGATGCCGGCGACCGCCAAGTGGGTGGCCAAGAAGATCGGCCTCAAGGATTACAACCACGGCCGCGTGAACGACACCGAGATCAACGTCCTGCTCGGCACCAGTTACATGCGGCTGGTCATGGAGAACCTCGATAACCACCCGGTGCTGACCTCGGCCGCCTATAACGCCGGCCCGGGTCGCGCCAAGAAATGGCGCGCCGACCAGCCGCTCGAAGGCGCCATCTACGCCGAGACCATCCCGTTCAACGAGACCCGTGATTACGTCAAGAAGGTCATGAGCAACTCGGTCTACTACTCGATGGAGTTTACCGGCCGTCCGGATTCGCTGAAGGCCCGTCTCGGGGTGGTCGGCGCACGCGTCGTCGATACGCCAAAGGACGCGGATTTGCCCTAGAATCCAGGTTTTTGCGACGCAGCGAAATGGTCGGCGATGCCCCCTCCCATCAATAACGAGATTCTGCAGGTGCCCGATGATGCGTGGGAGATATTGCGCGACTGCCGGGCCTTCTTTCTCAAGCAGCTTGTCCGCCTGTTGCAGGAGGCTGACAAGCTGCCCGAGGACGCCTTGCGTGCCTTCGCCAAAGGTGCGGGTGCCTATTTCGAAGACATCGTGTTCAACTGAAAAGCGCACCCGCTTCGATCAACTCGGCAGCCTGACCGCCTCGCGGATATCGCTGCTCGGCGAGGATGACCTCGAACTCGACATACGGCTCAACAGCTTCGTGGCGCAGTTGCTCGAGACGAACAGCAGTGGGCTGTGGCGCGTCTATCTGCGTTTCGTGACCCTGCTTGGCCGTCCTGATCTGTCGCCAAATGACAATCCGGTTGGCCCCAAGATTGTGGCAATGGGTCTGGTGGCCTTATGCAAGGCGCTGGACGACAGCCGCGAGCGCGCGCTGGATCGCATCGAACGGCTTGAAGATCATTTTGGCGAGTTTCTGCCGGGTGTTTATCTGGCGACGAATGATTTTTTGGTCAGTCGCGGTGTGTCGGCGGCGCAACCGACGATCGTCACCGCCCCGGATCTCGCCGAGTATTCTGCGGCATCCACCGGCGGCGGCATGTTGGCGATCGACCCGGCGGCGGCCTTGCAACGGAACCTGCTCGGTCAGCAAGCGGTTGGCCAGCAGCCGGCTGACCAGGCCGCATGGACCGGAGGCGCCGCAGCATCGCTCGTGACCCAGGCCATGTTCGGCCGCCTGCTGGCACGGCTCGACGATCTTGAGCGCGCCGGGCGTCTTCCTTCTGAAGGCTCGGCAGCTCGTCCCCATCCGCTGAATGCGACCGAACTTGGAGTGCCGAATGGGGCGCCCGAAGCGGCGGCCATCGATGCACTGGCAATGATCTTCGAGGCAATCTTCGAGTCGCCGTCCTTGCCTGATGCAATCAAGTCGGCACTGGCCAGCCTGCAGATTCCGATGCTCAAGGCGGCCATGCTCGATGCCACACTGTTCACGGCCGATGCGCACCCTGCCCGTCAATTGCTCGACAAGATGGCGCGCGCCGCCGTCGGGCTGCCTTTCGATGTTTCGTCCCGGCACCCGTTATGCGCCAGCATTCAGCAGATCGCCACGCGCGTTCGTGGCGAATTCGTCAGCGACACCCAGGTTTTGCTCAACCATGTGGCCGAACTCGACAAGCTGATCGCCGAACGCGATACAGCCACGGCGCAGCTATCCGCCGCCTACCGTCCGCTGCTTCAGCGTCTTGGACAGAGCGATCAGGCAGAGTCACGGAGCCGCGAGGCGATCGAGCAGTTTTGCATGAGCCCCGATCTGCCGGCGACCATTACCCGCTTCCTGCGCGAGCACTGGCAGCGGTTTCTGCGTCAGGTCTTCCTTGAGCACGGGGGCGACAGTCCCGAGTGGAAGGAAAGCACCGTGGTCATCGACAATCTGCTGTGGAGCATCCGGCCAAAACACGATCTCGAAGAACGCAAGCGGCTGGCGCGCGTTTTGCCGCAGCTGTTGCAGGTGCTCACGACGGGAATGCAGCGGATCGCCCTGCCCGATGCGTTGCGTGCCGAGTTCCTTGATAACTGTTTTGCCTTGCAGACGGCGGCGATGCGTGGCGCGCCGCCGCCGGTTGCGGATGCCGCCGCGGTGCTGGAGCCAAGGGCTGCCGGTGATGCGGCTGGCGCCGGTCCGGTGCTCAGTGAATTGCGGGTCGGCGCGCAGTTGCTGAAAATTCTGGATCTCGCGGGTAGTCATGCCGGCTTCGGAAAATACCGCCAGACACAGGTGCGTGTCGGCGACTGGGTGGCATTCCGCCTGGTCGACGAGCAGCCCCTGTGCGGGCGGGTCAGCATCATCAACAAGAACAGCGGGAAGTTGCTGCTCGCCAATCCTGATTGGGCGTTCGCCGTGCTGTTGCACCCGGCGATCATCGACAATCAGCTCAAGAAAGGTGTGGCCAGCGTCGAGTCGCGGGTTTCCTTGTTCAACGCGGCGGCCGAAGCGGCTTTGAAACGGACACCCGAAGCTGCGCAAGTGCGTTCGAGCTGAGCGATTTGCCGTAAAATTACGGCTCTGAAGAATATATTCCGGGGCTAGGGATGGACATCAAGAAAGTGTTGTTGCTGGGGGGTAGCGGTTACGTCGGTACCTACATCGTCAATCGGCTGTCGCAACGCGGCATCGAGGTCACCGTGCCGACGCGCCGGCGCGAGCGGACCAAGGCGCTGATCATCCAGCCGAACGTGCTGATGCCGGAAGTGAACATCAATTCGGAAGAAACGCTGGTCGAGCTGATGCAGGGCCAGGATGCGGTCATCAACCTGGTCGGCATCCTGCACAGCCGCGATGTTGCGCTGCCCTACAGCAAGGATTTCGCCAATGCGCACGTCGAGCTGCCGAAGAAGATCGTCGCCGCCTGCAAGCAGGCCGGCGTCCGTCGCCTGGTGCATATGAGCGCGCTCGGCGCCAATTCCAAGGGGCCATCGGAGTACCTATGTTCCAAGGGCGACGGCGAGGCCATCGTGATGGCGGCGCAAGGCGAACTGGATGTGACTGTGTTTCGCCCTTCGGTCATCTTCGGGCTTGGCGATTCCTTCCTGACGATGTTCGCCGGCGTGCTGCGCAAGCTGCCCTTCTTCCCGCTTGGTTTCGGCCATGCGCGTTTCCAGCCGGTCTGGGCGGCCGATGTCGCCGATGCTTTCGTCGCCAGCCTGGGCGATGCGTTGACCGTCGGCAAGGCTTACGATCTGGTCGGTCCCACCGTGTATACGCTGCGCGAACTGGTCGATTACACCGCCAGGCTGGTCGGCAGCACGGCCAGGGTGATTCCGCTGCCCGAGGGCCTGGCGTATCTTCAGGCCGGCTTGATGTGGCTGGCGCCGAATCCGCTGATGTCGCCGGACAACCTGCGCTCGATGCAGGTCGACAACGTCTGCGACGGCAACTGCAAGCTGCCGCCCAACTGGAAGCCGACGCCGCTGGAGGCGGTCGCCCCGACCTACATCGCCCACAGAACGCCGAAGGGCAAGCTCGACGGCTTCCGTTACCGGGCCGGAAGATAGGCCACCCGGCCGCCGATGAAAATCTACATCGTCGGCGGTGCGGTGCGCGATGAATTGCTCGGACGCGCCAACGCCGACCGCGATTACGTGGTTGTCGGCGCCAGTCCGCAAACCATGCTGGAACAGGGCTTTCGCCCGGTCGGCAAGGATTTCCCGGTTTTTCTGCATCCCGAAACGCACGAGGAATACGCGCTCGCCCGCACCGAACGCAAGACCGGCCCCGGATACCACGGCTTCAGCTTTCACGCGGCGCCCGATGTCACGCTCGAAGCGGATCTGGCGCGCCGCGACCTGACCATCAACGCGATGGCGCGGGCCGACGACGGCGCACTGGTCGACCCCTTCCACGGTCAACGCGATCTGGAGGCCAAAATCCTGCGCCATGTCGGCCCTGCGTTCGCCGAAGATCCGGTGCGGATCCTGCGCCTCGCCCGCTTTGCTGCCCGCTTCGCCGATTTTTCGGTGGCGCCGGAAACGCTGGCCTTGATGCGCGGCTTGGTGACGGGCGGCGAAGTCGATCATCTGGTCGCCGAGCGCGTCTGGCAGGAGCTGGCCAAGGGGTTGATGGAAGCGCGACCGTCGCGCATGTTCGAGGTGTTGCGCCAGTGCGGCGCGCTGGAACGCCTTCTGCCCGAGGTCGATGCGCTGTTCGGTGTGCCGCAGCGGGCGGATTATCACCCGGAGATCGATACCGGCATCCATACCCTGATGGTCGTTGACGAGTCCGCACGCCACGGCTACGCGTTGCCGGTGCGCGTTGCCGCGCTGACCCACGATCTCGGCAAGGCGACGACGCCGGCCGACATCCTGCCGCGCCATCACGGCCATGAAGCGCGCAGCGCAAAGCTGGCCGCAGTGCTTTGCGAGCGCCTGCGGGTACCGAATGACTGCCGCGACCTGGCCCTGCTTGCCGCGCGTTACCACGGCGACATCCATCGTGCCGCCGAGTTGCGTCCGGCGACGCTGGTGACCCTGCTCGAACGGACCGATGCGTTGCGCCGCCCGGAGCGCTTCACGCAGTTGCTGCAGGCCTGCCAGTGCGATTACAACGGACGCCTGGGCTGGGCCGATCGTCCCTACGACAGTCCGCGCCTGCTGCTGGCGGTGCTCGACGCCGTCCAGGCGGTTGATGCCGGGGCCATCGCCGCCGCCTGCGCCGACAAGGCGGGCATCCCCGAACGCATTCGCACGGCGCGGGTCGCCGCCGTCAAGGCGATGCTAGATCAGGCGCGCGAGAAGCATGAGCAGTGCTGAAAAAATGATCGTCGTCGTAAACGGCAGATAGTAGGTTTTGCCGCGATAACGGAAGGTGATGTCGCCCGGCAGTTGCCCGAAACGAATGAAGCGCGCGGCGTGCGGGGCGACGATGCCAAGCAGAAAAATGGCGATCACCAGTGTCAGGATCCACTTCAACATGTCGTCTTGCGCTACCCTCGGGAATTGCGCATTTAAGCATGCTTCCCCTGAACATCGAGTGGTAATGATAACAATCAATAAAATCAATGGCATCGAGATTTTCTCATGCCTGCCGGCAGAGCCAACCGAGCGCCCGCCGCTACTTTTTGTCCACGGGGCATTTGCCGGCGGCTGGATGTGGACCGATACCTTCATGCCTTTCCTGGCAGCGGCCGGCTACCCCTGCCATGCGCTTTCCTTGCGCGGACACGGGGGCAGCGATGGGGGAGAGCACATCAACTGGCATTCGATCGCCGATTACGTCGACGATGTCGCGACGATCATCGACTGGCTGGGTGAGACGCCGATTCTGATCGGTCACTCGATGGGCGGTTTCGTCATTCAGAAATACCTTGAGCGTCATCCTGTGCCAGCGGTCGTGCTGCTTTGTTCGGTGCCGCCGCAAGGGCTGATTGCTGCCCAGTTCCATTTGATGTTGCACAAGCCGCACCTGTTCATGGACATCAACAACGTCATGGACGGCGATCATGCCGATAGCCAGACATTGCGCGAAGCCCTGTTCGCCGGCGAAGTCGACGAGGCGATGCTCGCTTTGTGGACCAGTCGGATGCAGGCCGAATCGCATCGGGCGCTGTGGGACATGTCGATGTTCAGCCTGCCCAGCCTGCATGCGATGCATCGCCCGCCGATGCTCATTCTGGGGGCCGAACACGATGTTCTGGTACCGGCCTTCCTCGTCCAGTCAACGGGCCAGAGTTATGGCCTGCCGGTCCATATTTTCCGCGACATGGGCCATGCGGTGACTCATGAAAAGGCCTGGCAACTCGTGGCAGCGACTTTGAGCGCGTGGTTCGCTCAGTTGGCGGTGTAACCTTCAGGGGCTCGGGAGGGGAAAAGCCCGAAATTCTTGCATTTGCGGTTTTTTCGTTTCACTATTGCCCATCTACCGCACAATCTGGCCCATGTGATGAACACAGACGACAAGACCAAAGAACTTCAGAAATGTTTGCCAGCCCTCCGACATATCAAGCTCCTCGCGTTAGCGTCAAAGTTGGTTACTTCTCAAGTAACTTAAGGCTCCATCTCTACGGTTGTCTTGGCAATCTTCGGACTCTCCGCCCATGCTG
Source organism: uncultured beta proteobacterium (assembly GCA_963741765.1). GTDB lineage: Bacteria > Pseudomonadota > Gammaproteobacteria > Burkholderiales > Rhodocyclaceae > Azonexus. The sequence continues at coordinate 3,999 of CAVUJN010000004.1, read as the reverse complement.
ACACAACCGCTTTTCTCTTCTTGACGGCGACGCGTCGTTTCATATCGGTGACTTCCAGAAAACTCGTGTCGGCTTCGCACACTTTGTGTTTTCCGTAAGCGTTTAACTCAAGACAAAGTTCGCCCACATTCACTCGCGTGGTATCATCCCGCGACACAGTAGTCCATGCGCGGCCCGTGGACTTCTGATAAATCCACGCGTACTTTGTTTCGACAACAACATGCAGCCACGGCGTAGTCCCCGTAAGATCTCCTCCGCCTGCCATCGCAGTCTTAGTTTCTTCTTTCTGCTCTTCATCGGCGCTCTCGCCCGCCAAAACAATCGGCATATCAAACCGCGTCGTCTCCGACTTTGGCAGCAATGCCAACACCAATAATCCACTAAAAATAATACCGACCCAAATCGTCGTCGTCCGCTGCATGTTCACTTGCTCCTGCTCGTTAATAAAATCGTTCAAATCACTCTGGTTGAAATACACAAGATTTGGTTGTCTTGTTCATTCAAACCAAGAAGAAACCTGTTGTGCGATAAGAATTGCGCACTTTACACTGTATTATCCGTGAAATTACACTAACCATAGTTGGTACAGAGGTTGCGATGTCTCAACACGAATCGAAAAATTTGGAGTACCTACCATGAATACTGTTACACGGCCACCGCTCAGACTACAAGCGACGCTTTTGCTCGTCTTGTTTACTTTTTTCGCCGTCGGCTGCTCGCTGGAACCAAATCCGGTTGCGCAAAGCGACGGTGTGACATCGTACAACGAATCTGTGAATAACGGCGTCAGCGAAACCTATCCGGTCTTGACCGATGAAGACCTTGCGAATCTGCTTCCCGGATTCCAGATACTCGAGACCAGCGATCGCGTACAATCCGGTACGCTTGACGATGAGAGTTCGCGCCGCATTCGCCGCACACAGGGCGGTGTCGTTTCGCATCGCAACAACGGTGTTCGAATCGGGGCTTGGCAGCTTTGGTCAGACGAGACCATCACGGTTTCAACGCCGAACCCCGGCTCTGCCGTCGTGGATTTCTATCCGCATCCCTATCAATTCAACGGCTGTGTCTGGATGTGGATTGACTTAACCTCATTTGAATTGCCACCGGGCCGCCGTTGGGACGAGGTCGCGTTCTTCTACGATGAAAGAGACGGCACGTACACACGCTATTGGGGCTTCATTGATTATCGTAACATGACGTACAATGCGTGGCCAGATCATTTCAGTCGCTACATTCTCGCCATCCCCAGCGGGGGCGGTAACTAATCTTACAAACACACCCATCATACAACCCGCCGCTCCCCCGGAGCGGCGGTGCTGTTTTGTTTATCTTGCTGCCGATCTTGCTTCACGAGAATGCAGAGAACGTATACTGGGGTTCATGGGGTCCCATATTTTTGTCTCTTTCATCCTTATTCGGAACTCTTCTTTCAACATATCCCTGTGCGACCCAGAGGGATGCGCATCATTCAAGTATGATTCAAACTTTTGCTCCTCAAGAGACTCGAATTCTTGTTGAGCGTCTGATGCACCGCTTTGCCGCGCAGCGCCGCCGTAATACACATTTACGCCGCGACTGATAAGCTCTGGTATCTGGACTGTGAGGGCGACTTGGCCGAGGGGGTTGTTCCATAGATTTACATTATCTCCGCTTCCTACTCCTGGATTGTCTACCAATGCTTGGACATCCGTGATGCTGTTAGACCACAAATCAATGCTTTGCAACTGTGCCAACCCCACCAAGGGGCCGATGTCACCAATTAGGTTTGCTCCAAGATTTAGATAGCTTAGTTCAGTCGTATTTCCAAGTGCATCAATATTGACAATTTGGTTGTTGTCAATGAACAGTAGACCAAGGTTGCCAAGCGAGGCGAGAGGATCAATGTCTGAAATCTGATTTTGTTGTAGCACCAAAGTGCCCAACTGGGATAGATTTGAGAGGGAGCTAACATCCTCTATTTGGTTTGCGCCAAGGTACAGAGACTGCAGCATTGCCAGATTTGTTAGCGGCGCTAAGTCTGCAATGTTATTCCTGTCTGCATGCAAGAAAACGAGCCGTGACAGTCCTGATAAGGGGCCCAAGCTAGAGATTTGGTTGTCGCCAACTGATAGATATTGCAATTGAAGAAGGTTTGCTATTGGGCTCAGGTCTGTAATCTGATTGAAGGAAAGACTAAGGTCCCACAATTGGGCCAATCTGGAAAGAGGCCCTATATTAGTGATTTGATTAAGGCCGAGTTCCAGTCGCTCCAAACCAGAGAACCATTCAAGTCCTCCAAGTAACGAAATCTGGCGGGCTGTGGCGCTCAAATACGTGATCCCCGCCAAATCCCCCCTCAACAACGGCCCATCAAAATTCCCCAATTGCTCCCGCACGGCTTGCTAAGATTCGGATCGGCGAACTGCACACCTTCGTCCGCAGTTACTTGATAGTATCGCTGATCAAGTTGGTCAACAACTCCCGCATCGGTATACGCTGTATCCGAAGTCCATGCAAGATAGTCGTACGGCCCGGCGGGAGAATCTGAAACATAGATCAGATAGTCCTTGTCTTCAACCGGACAGCCCGCAACGGTTGTGTCCACCGGGTTCCACATCAGAACAATATCATTTCCTTGCGGCAAGATGACAATTTGCGGCGCGGCAAGCGGTTCGTCGCAGGCGTCGCACGCTTCTTCCACACAAATAAATTGGCCTGTCAAGTCATAGTCTAACAATCCATCTACGATTGTAAATGAATTTGTTCTCCATTGGCGATTCTGACCCGGAACGCAAATGCGCAACCAGTAACGCGAAGGCGCGGGAGTATTAGTCGAAATAATAAACGAAGGATCAGTCCCAAATCCACCTTCGCAGCCGATAACCTCAAGCCCGTTCATCGAGAAGGTGTTGAAGTTACACTCGCCAAATCCACCACCCTGCGGAACAAGGTTGTCGGCTTCATCAGGTCCGTTGTTATTTTGGTCCCAATAAATCTCGACCGTCGTCCCATCAGGTATCGGCCCGCCGGTTCCATTGCAATTGATCGTCAACGGATCAGGATCGCAATCGTAATAGAAAAGCGCATAAAACTGCCCCTGCGCTACCCCAACCATCCCCGCCAACATAACTCCAACCCATAGCATCCGTTTCATAATCCTTCTCCTATGTGCTGACAAAGTGCTTCTATCTATTCTACTTTTACCACCAATACAACTTGCTACCTCCCTCTCCTACCCCCACGCTTAGGCTCCTCGCCCGAACTTCTGCCACCGCTCTTTTCATATTCCTTAATCGCTTCAGGCATCAGCTTTTCTAATTGCGCAATCCGGCGATTGTCTGTCGGATGTGTGGATAGAAACGCCGGAATTTGTCCGCCCGGTCCCTTGTAATCCTTGAACCGTTTCCAAAAATTCACGGCTTCGCGCGGATCGTATCCTGCGCGGGCCATGTAGATCAGGCCCATCCGATCCGCTTCGAGTTCCTGTCCGCGTGAATGCGGCAGCGTTCTGCCGAGCGTCGTACCCGCGCCGTAGGCCGTCATCGCAAGCATCCGCGTTTCTTCGGGCTTACTCGAGAGCGCGATATCCAACGCCACACCGCCCATCTGCATCAACAGCGACTCACTCATCCGCTCGCCGCCATGCCGCGCCGTCGCATGAGCCACCTCATGCCCCATCACCGCCGCCAGCCCGGCTTCGTTCTTCGTAATCGGCAAAATCCCCGAGTAAATCCCGATCTTCCCGCCCGGCAAACAAAACGCGTTCGGCTCCTCAGAGCGAAAACACACATACTCCCACTGCGCATTCGGCAGCTCAACGACTCCCGAGATTTTCCGCCCCACACGCTCCACCAAATCCTGCTGTCCCGAGTCCGTCGTACGCGGCGTGTTCGACTTGATCTCTTGAAAAGCCGACAACCCAAGCTGCGCTTCCTGCGCAGAATTCAACAGCATCAACCCCTTCCGCCCCGTCTCGGGATTCGTATAACACGTCACAATTACCGCCAAGCTAAACAG
>CAVUJN010000003.1:0-5782 GCA_963741765.1 uncultured beta proteobacterium | reverse complement strand
ACCCTCCTACCCACATCAGCCTTGGTCTTCCGCATCAAACCGATCTGGATTGAAATCTGAACTTGCGCCCCAGTGGATGTTCAGACAACAGTTAAAAATTGCCAGGTATTTTATAAATGCTTTTTCCGATGCCAATAAACCGTTCGGCCAGATTGCTTCTCATGGCAGCGGGCGTCAGTATGCTCACCGCTTGCGCCGCGACTCCGGATGGCCGGACGACCGGATTTGTCGAGTCCTGGACGGCGCGCAATCAGGCGGCCCTGGTCGAGGCCAATCTGCTGCCACAACCAGGCGCGTATGAAATAAAGTATTTTCAGTGGGTCGACCGTGACCGGCAGCGCGAAGTGCTGGTCAAACTTTACCTGCCACCCGCAGCCTCGCGGCGCGAGCCGGTGCCCCTGATCGCCTTCTCGCATGGCATGGGGGGGTCGCGCGAAAGCTACTCCTATCTTGGCGCGAACTGGGCAGCGCACGGCTATGCCAGCCTGCACGTCCAGCATGCCGGTAGTGATAGCCGGCTATGGAGCGGTAACCCGCTGGCTATGGTCTCCCGGCTGCAATCCGCAGCGAATGAGACCGAGGCAGTCAACCGCGTGCGCGACCTCGGCTTCGCCCTTGACGCGGTACTCGCCGATCCACAGCTTTCTGGCGTGGTCGATCCTGCACGCATCCTCGCTGCCGGCCATTCCTATGGCGCCAATACCGCCTTGCTGGCCGCCGGCGCAGAATTCTCGCGCGCGCAGGGGAAGCTCACTTATCGCGACAGCCGCATCCTCGGCGCCGTCATCATCAGTGCGCCCCCCTTTCACGGTGAGACCGATCCGGAGGCCGTCGTGCGCCCTATCGGCATCCCGACGTTGCACATTACGGCAACGGGCGATGAGATCCGGATTCCTGGCTACCTTTCCGACTATCAGGATCGCCTGCGGGTTTTCACCGCGACCGGCGGTACGCGCAAATCGCTCGTCGCCTTTCGCGACGGTTCTCACAGCATGTTCACCGACCGCTTGGGCGCCGGCGGGCGCGACCTGAATCCGCTGGTCAAAATTGCCACAATCGACCTGACACTAGCCTTCTTCGAAGAAACACTGGGCGGCACAAAGGGATGTCTCGCCTTGCGCTCGGCGGGATACGAAAATCTGCTGGCCCGTTTCGAATCCGAACCCCGTTCCGCTTCGTTGATGGAGTCGGATTGTGTTGCCAAATACACGTTCAGCGGCTCGCTGCAAATGCTTGCGCTGCGTCCTTCATAGGAAAGGTTTTCGCCGATCTGTGCGGTCATTGATGGTCCCGTTTGGTTGAATGGCACGCCGAGCCCGCCAGCGCCGTCAATGGTAAGTGATGTGTTGATCCGCTTGCTGCGCTTGCCTGACCACCGGCAACGCGTTGTTCTTGTCGATCATTTCTTTGCGCTCGCATCGCCGATGCGACCGAGCGCGACGGCCAAAAAATCAATCTCCAGCGCCTGCTGGCCGATCTTTGCATGCAAGTCTTTCAGGTCCGGGGTCGCCGCCTGTCTCTCGGCAGCCGTTGCGAAGACGCCCGAGGCGTTCTCCAGCAACTGCGTCTTCCACTGCGTGATTTGATTCGGGTGAATATCAAACTTCTCCGCTAAGGCGGCAAGCGTTTCATCGCCCTTGAGGGCGGCGATCGCCACTTTGGCCTTGAAGGCGGCTGTATGGTTACGACGGGGTCTTCTCATTGCTTCTGCTCCTTGGCAGGCGATTTCCATCGCCCATTGAAGCAGAGATTTCACTTATCCGAGTGCCCGGATTTACGGAGCCACCTCTTACCTCAGTTCCCACTGAAACCCGTGATGTTACTTCGTGACGGCAGTGCCCGCACCAAACGTTGGCCAGCAGCTGCGGGCGGATGTTGCCAGAGATGGACTCCCATCGCTGACGTGCCGGACGCGTGAAGTTGGGCAGGGATTCAACATCCATGGTTCACTCCTCGAACAATTCAGAGTGCGTTCCGGCGCGCACGAAGATGATGGCGTTGCCATCCAGCCGGTAGATCAGCAGGAAGTCGCCGCCGATGTGACATTCCCGGTGGTCAGCCCAGTCACCCTTGAGCGGGTGGTCCAGCCACTCGGGACCAAGCGGAGCGTCGTTGGCGATGAGCAACAGCATCGCTTCCTTCAGGAGCTTCAGGTCGTTGCGACCCGATCGGGAGAGTCGCTCCCAATCCTTGAGATAGGTCTTGGTGTAATCGCACGCCCTCGGCGGTGCTGCCCGTTTACTGCTGGCGGGCTTTTTCGAGGTCATTGATCAAAGCATCAGCCGATTGGAAACGGGCTGCGTGGGCCTGCATCGTCTCGCGGGCTTCTTGCATCGCAGCGCGGGTCTGCGCGTTGGGCACCTTGAGCTCCAATGGAAACGCCTGGTCGTTGACCACACGCTTAAGCAGGATGCGAACTGCGTCGGACACGGACAGCCCCATGGCTGCCAGTGCATCGCTGGCTTGCGTCTTGATTTCTTCGTCCACCCGGACGTGCAGCATCGTGGAATGCGCCATGGTCAGATCCTCCGTTCGCACGATTATGTATCTCTATTGAGATGCGGTCAAGCGCGTCAGACTAACGGCACGGACTGGCCAGATTGCAAATAGACGGGGATTAATAGGTGAACAGCCACCGCTGTTGACGCTGAAGTGATGCGCATGATGTGTTGCTGCGCGGATCAGATTGAACATCGCGCGTACCACACCTACCCGATCCGACGGAGCAAAGACCTCCAGATACAGCTTCTCATCGAGCAACGGCAACTCACGCTGCGCCGCGACTGCCAGCAATTCGGCGGCCAAGGTGGTCAGGATGCGGTAATTGCCGGCGGCGTGATCGCACAAGGTATGGCGCAGCGACGGCGTCATCAGGTTCGCATTGCCGGCCTCGGCCAACACATGATCAAGACAGGCCAGCAGTTCCTCGGGCGACGCATGCTCCGTCGCCAGCCGGGTACGGATGCGGCTGCCCAGAGGCAGCAACTCCTCGCGCCGGAGATTCTCGATCAAACGCGCATCACCCGCCAGCACCACGCACAACAGTGGCTGCGAATCGAAGCGGGCACTGGCCAGCAGGCGCAACTCCGAGAGCGTGGCCGGTGCCATCTCCTGCGCCTCATCGACCAACAGCACTGGCCGGCGGCGGGTGGTCTCCATATGGGCAAACCACGTCTCGCGCAAGGACTTGAACCCGCCCCAGCGGTTATGCGGTTTGAGCGGAACGGCGAAGATATCGCCCAACTCCCGATAGAAATCGACCAGCGAACTCTGCGGATGGGTGATCACGCCGACAGTGATGTCGGTTAATCGGGACAGTCGGCTTGCCAGCAGGCGCAAGGCCACGCTCTTGCCCGATCCCGGATCGCCATGGATCATCGCAAAGCCGCCCTCGCGAATCAGCGCTTGCTCAATGCGCCAGCAGAAGTTCTCGACACGGGGCGAAACATATACGGCCTCGGTGGGCAGTTCCGGCGAGAAGGGATTCCATTTCAGCCCATACAGGGCCAGCAGTGTCGGGTTCATGCGCAGTCCTTATCAGTCGTGGGCAGGTAGGCCGGCGGCAAGCCGGTGGCGGCATACTCGGCGATCAACTGGCGCAACAGCGGCGCCATGCCGGAAGGCGGCGTCGGCACGGCATCGTTCACTCTGGACGCGTTCGGTGTCAGTGCCCGGCGCTGGCCATCGGCATTGGCCGACTTGTCCAGGGGGCGCAGGGCACAGAGAATCTGGCCGGCACGGGCATCGACCAGGTCGACACGGGTCAAGTCCCAGCGCGCGTAACGCAGGCGGACCTGCACGAGGTGACGGTAAGCGGCGGGAATCTCGAAGCGCGCTCCGGCCAGGCTCACTGTCCCATCGGAGCGTCGTTGCCGGCGCGCCACCTCGATGCGAAATGCCGCCGCCAGATCGGCCGTCGCAGGGCAGTCGCGGCGGACATTGGGGCCGGCCAGATAGCGGGCCAGCGGCGTGGTGCAGATCTCGGAATGGAGTGTGCGGTGATACTCCTGTTCGACCCAGGCTTGCGTTGCCTGATTGAGCAGATCCAGCGTGACCGACGCCTCGCCTTCGAGCATGGCCATCAGGCGCCCCTCGACGCGTCCCCAGAAGGATTCCTGCTTGGCGTTCTGGTACGGCGAATAGGGCAGCGTCGTCTGATGCACGATCCCCAGAGTGGCCAGGCCGGTGACGGTCTCGTCGGCCAGCATGGCCGCACCGTTGTCGGTCATCAGGGCGCGTGGCAGTCCGCGCTTCATGAATGCCTGTGACAGACCATGCACCAGACTCTCGGCGGTCTCGTCGAGATACCACTGCAGGTGGCAAACCAGACGCGAGCGGTCATCGATGACACCCAGCAGCAGCGGTTTGACCCAGTTGCCAGCGCGACCCAGCACCTTGCGTGACGCGTGATGGAAATCGAGGTGCCACAGCGCACTGACGTGATCGACCTCGAAACTGCGGACCTCCAGTCGTTCTAGCCGGTCGCGGGCCTGGAGTGCTCCCGCAGTTGCGCGTATCGGACGGGCCTGACGGAACATGCCGCGGGCCGTCAGGTACCGCCGGATCGTGGGATACGACGGGACAGCGGCATCGCTGCCGGCCAAGGCGGCGCGCAGGTTGTCGACATGCAGTTGCATGGTCCAGCCGGGATGCTCGCAATACTGGGCCGCAAGGACGTCGATGACCTGAGGCGAGAGACTGGGGAAGCGGCCGACGTCGTCGCGCAAGCGGTTCCTCAGGGCGGCGACCGGATCGGCGGCCGACTTGGCCGCGTAGTACCAGCGCTCCAGGGTCGAGACCCCGAAGCCAATCTCCTGATCGGTTAGCGGATGGCGCCAGGACTTGGCGGCCAGGGATTTGAGCGCCGCCTGCAACTCCCCCTCTGGCGGCGGTGCGGCGAGGAGTGGGCCAATGATCGAGAAGCGCAGGCGCGCCCATCGATCACGCGGGGGGGGATCGACAACAGGTTTCAAGAGGGTCTCCCGGTGGGCGATGCCGGCGGCACCGCAACTGGGAGTGAAGGCTATAAGCCCTCGCCATCGCTGGCTATCTGCATTCTCTGCGGGTGATCACCGCCCCTCTCGGACGACGATCAGGGCGCGGACGGTGAGCGGGGTGAGGAAGAGCAGCAGTCGCGCCAGCACCTCTTGCGCCTCGCCAGTGAAACGTTCGAGGAGTTCGCCGGGAAGTCGGCTGGTCGCGACCGGGGGCATGAAGCTGGCGCACTGCGCCTGCCACAGCGGGGTCAGGGCAAAGTCGGTCCGCCACCACTGACGCCAGCGTTCCAGGGTGCGGATCGGAATCCCCAATCCCTCGCCAAGCCGCGCTGCCGCTGGTGTCTGCCCGGCATGCCGGGCAGACACCAGCACCACCGCCAACCCGAGGTATACGCGCCGCCCGAGAAAGCGCACCGACATTGCAGTACAACGCTTGCGGCAACGACTACAGCAAAAGCTGAATCGCATGTCGAAGTCGTCACGAATCTCGGCCAGGCAAGCTCGCGGCTTGCGCGGATAGTTGGCGCGGTGAAGAACACCGTCACAGAAACGACATCCGTCAGCACGCGCTTGCGCTGCCAACTCTTGATCAATCCGGTGCAGCAGTCGAAAAAACTTGAGGTCTTGCAGCAGGGCATGGCACACTTTGAGGGTCTCTTGGCTTGGTAACCGGAGACTCCCCCAAAGGGTTCGTTTGTTCAAGCTCTCCGAGGGGGATCACCCCTCTTCCATCACGCTGCGTGATCAAATACGCGGCAAATGCCATCGAGATTGTTGACCGTGCT
>CAVUJN010000002.1:0-28644 GCA_963741765.1 uncultured beta proteobacterium | reverse complement strand
CCGGCGCCCACAAGGTGAACAACTGCATCGGCCAGGCCATGCTCGCCCGGCGCATGGGCAAGCCGCGCGTCATTGCCGAGACCGGCGCCGGCCAGCACGGCGTCGCGACCGCCACGGTGGCGGCCCGCTACGGCATGGAGTGCGTGGTCTACATGGGCAGCGAGGATGTCAAGCGCCAGGCCGCCAATGTCTATCGCATGAAACTGCTTGGCGCCACGGTCGTGCCAGTCGAGAGCGGCTCGAAGACGCTCAAGGATGCGCTGAACGAAGCGATGCGCGACTGGGTAACCAACATCCACAACACCTTCTACATCATCGGCACGGTCGCCGGCCCGCACCCCTACCCGATGCTGGTGCGCGATTTCCAGAAAGTCATCGGCGAGGAATGCCTCATCCAGATGCCGGAAATGACCGGACGCCAGCCGGACGCGGTGATTGCCTGTGTCGGCGGCGGCTCCAACGCCATGGGCATCTTCTATCCCTATATCGACTCGCCCGACGTGCGCCTGATCGGTGTCGAAGCGGCCGGCGAGGGCGTCGAGACCGGACATCACGCGGCATCGCTGAGCGCTGGCGTCCCCGGCGTGCTGCATGGCAACCGGACCTACCTGTTGCAGGACGCCGATGGCCAGATCATCGAAACGCACTCGATTTCCGCCGGCCTCGATTACCCCGGGGTCGGTCCTGAACATGCCTGGCTGAAGGACATCGGCCGGGCTGAATATGTGCCGATCAAGGATGGCGAGGCGCTCGAAGCCTTCCATACGCTGTGCCGGATCGAAGGCATCATCCCGGCGCTCGAATCCAGCCATGCGCTGGCCTATGCCGCCAAGCTGGCGCCGACACTGGGCAAGGACAAGAATCTGCTGGTCAACCTCTCCGGCCGGGGTGACAAGGACATGCATACCGTGGCCGAAAAATCCGGGATTGTATTTTGATGCCCCCACGCTCATTTCATTCGCTGCCCCCCGAGGGGGCGCCGGCCTCCCTTGGGGCGGCCCTGCGGGAGGCCATCTGATGTCGCGCATCAAGTCCGCTTTTGAACGCCTCAATGGCGAAGGCCGCAAGGCGCTGATTCCCTTCATCACTGCCGGCGATCCGGATGCCGCGCTGACCCTGCCATTGATGCATACACTGGTCGAGGCCGGCGCCGACGTCATCGAACTTGGGGTGCCGTTTTCCGACCCGATGGCCGATGGCCCGACCATTCAGCGCGCCTCCGAGCGGGCTTTGGCCAAGGGGATGACGCTACGCAAGGTGCTGCAGCTGGTCGTCGATTTTCGCAAGGACGACGCCAGGACGCCGGTGGTCTTGATGGGCTATGCCAATCCGATCGAGGCGATGGGGCTGGAAAAGTTCGCAGCGGCCGCCGCGCAAGCCGGCGTCGATGGCGTACTGGTCGTCGATTACCCGCCGGAAGAGGCGGCTACCTTCGGTGCCGCGATGAAGGCCCATGGCATGGATCCGATTTTCCTGCTGGCGCCGACGTCAACCGCAACGCGCATCGAGCAGGTTGCCGAGGTCGCCAGCGGCTATGTCTATTATGTTTCGCTGGCCGGCGTGACCGGTTCAGGCGCCTTGAATGTCAACGCCGTGGCCGAACGGCTGCCGCTGATCCGGGAAAAGACCGGCCTGCCGGTCGGTGTCGGCTTCGGCATCCGTGACGCGGCGACCGCCGCGCGCATCGCCGGCATTGCCGATGCGGTGGTAGTCGGCAGCCGGATCATCGAGGAAATCGAACAATCAACAGCGGAAGCCGCCTGTGCCAACGTCAGGGCCTTGGTCGCCGATATCCGTCGTGGCGTCGATGAGGTGAAATCATGAGCTGGCTGACCAAACTGTTGCCGCCGAAAATCAACCGCGAACGCGGTCCACAGCGGCGCGGGGCGCTGCCCGAAGGCCTGTGGAGCAAGTGCCCGTCGTGCGAAGCGGTACTCTACGCCACCGACCTCGAGAACAATCTGCAGGTGTGTCCGAAATGCGGATACCATAATCGTCTGGGTTCGCGCCGCCGTCTCGACCTGCTGCTCGATGCCGAAGGGCGCAGCGAAATCGGTGCCGAGGTCATTCCGGTCAACACCTTGAAATTCAGGGATTCCAAACGTTATCCCGATCGCCTGATGGAGGCCAGTGAATCCTCCGGCGAAAGCGATTCGCTGGTCTGCCTGCAAGGGGCGATCAAGACCATGCCGGTCGTTGCTGCGGCCTTCGAGTTCGGCTTCATGGGCGGCTCGATGGGCTCGGTACTTGGTGAACGCTTCGTGCGCGGGGTCAATACGGCAGTCGAACAGGGCCTGCCTTTCATCTGTGTCAGCGCATCGGGTGGGGCGCGCATGCAGGAAGGTCTATTTTCGCTGATGCAGATGGCCAAGACAACGGCGGCGCTGACCCGGCTTTCGCAGGCCCGGCAACCCTTCATCTCGATCTTGACCGATCCGACCATGGGCGGCGTTTCGGCGTCGTTCGCCTTCGTTGGAGATGTGGTGATCGCCGAGCCGAAGGCGCTGATCGGCTTTGCCGGCCCGCGCGTCATCGAGCAGACCGTGCGCGAAACGCTGCCCGAAGGCTTCCAGCGTTCGGAATTCCTGCTCGAAAAAGGCGCCATCGACATGATCGTCAACCGCCGCCAACTGCGCGATCAGGTCGCGCGGGTGCTGGCGTTGTTGCAAAGACTACCGGCCGTCGCTTGAACTCGCTGGAAGACTGGCTGCGCCATCTCGAAAGTCTGCATCCGAGAGGGCAGGCGGGAATCGAACTGGGGCTCGAGCGGATCAGCCTGGTCAAGCAGGCGCTGGGCCAGACGCAGCACTGCCCGGTCATCACCGTCGGTGGAACGAACGGCAAGGGGTCAACCTGCGCCTATCTGGAAAGCATCATAGCCCATGCCGGCTACCGCGTCGGTTGCTATACGTCGCCGCATCTCCTGACCTACAACGAACGGGTTCGCGTCAATGGTCAGGCGGCCAGCGACGAAGTCCTTTGTGTGGCCTTTGCGAGGGTCGAGGCCGCATGCCGCCAGGCCGGCGATGTCAGGCTGACTTATTTCGAGTTCGGCACGCTGGCGGCCTGGGAGGTCTTCGCCAACGCGGATGTCGAGGCGATCATCATGGAAGTCGGCCTCGGCGGCCGGCTCGATGCGGTCAACGCCTACGAACCCGATATTTCCATTGTCACCACCGTCGCGCTCGACCATACCGACTGGCTGGGACCGGACCGCGAGTCCATCGGATTCGAGAAGGCGGGAATCTACCGCGCCGGCAAGCCGGCCTTCTGCGCCGATCCGCAGCCGCCGCAAAGCCTGCTCGACCATGCCGGAAAGATCGGCGCCGACCTGCGCCTGATCGGCCGTGACTTCGGCTTCGAGCGCGCCCTCGGCGAAGGCGACGAAAACCGCCAGCAATGGCGCTGGTGGTGCCGTTCCGGAGATCGTCTGATCAAGCGTTCGCTGGCCTATCCGGGTTTGCGCGGGCCGACCCAGCTTTACAATGCCAGCGTCGCGCTGGCGGCGCTCGAAGCGCTGGCCGACAGGCTGCCGGTGACCATGCAGGCGATTCGCCCGGGTCTCATCGAAACCGAATTGGCCGGGCGTTTTCAGGTCGTCCCGGGCAAACCGGCCATCGTTCTCGATGTCGGCCACAACCCGCAGGCAATCAGGGTGCTGGCCGACAATCTGTCGAGCATGGGGTTTTTCGACCGCACCCATGTCGTGCTTGGCATGCTCAACGACAAGGATATCGAAGGCGCACTGCTGCCCCTCAAGGGGAAGGTCGATTTCTGGCATGTTGCCACGCTCGACGGTGTGCGTGGCACGACCGCCGAGGCGCTGGCGGCGATCATCGGGCGGGCACAACTCGGCGGCGAGGTCATTTGCCATGCATCTCCCGAGATTGCCATGCAGGTCGCCAAGGGACGCGCCCTCGAAAGTGATAGAATCATCGCCTTTGGATCCTTCTACACGGTGGCCGGCGCATTGCTGGCGCTGCGAGCCAAGACCTAGCCATGGAAGACAACGACGCTCAATCACAACTCAAGAAGCGCGCCCGGCGCCGGCTGGTTGGCGCGGTGACGTTTGCCTCGGTGGTCGCGATCGTCTTGCCGATATTGATGGACCATCAGCCGCGACAGGTGGTCGACGAAGTCGAAATTCGCATTCCCGGGCAGGATGACAAGCCGTTCGCCCCGAAATTTTCTACCACGCCGGCCGAAAAGGCAGCACCGCAAGCGACCGAACCGCCTGCCGACAGCAAGCCGGCGGAGGGCGGCCCGGTAGAAGCGGGGGCGCCGTCAGTGAAGGTGATTGAGTCGCCGAAGGAAAAGCCCGAAGAGAAAGTGGCAGAGAAGGAGCCGGAAAAATCAGCGAAGGCGGCGCCCAAATCCGAAAAGCCAGAGGAAAAGATTGCGGAGAAACCCAAAGCGGGTGACTCGTCGGCGGAAGCACGGCGCGCGGCAGCCATTCTTGCCGGACAGAGCGCTGTACCTAGTACAGCACCCAATACGGCACTGGCCAAATCTGGCGATTTCGTGATCCTGATCGGCGCCTTCGCCAATGAGAACAATGTCAGGAATCTCCGGACCAAGCTCTCCGAACGAGGCGTCAAGACCTACACCGAGGCACTCGACTCGCCGGGCGGCAGGAAGACAAGGGTTCGCGCCGGGCCGTTCGAGAGTCGCGAAGCGGCCGAAAAGGCGTTGGAGAGGATGAAGCAGATTGGTGTTTCCGGTGTGATTTCAACCAAGTGACGTCAGTTTTCGATTATGCGGTGATCGGCATCGTGGCTTTATCTTTGATGTTCGGTATGTGGCGGGGTGTGGTGAGTGAATTGATAGCGCTGGCGGCCTGGGTGCTGGCTTTCATGACGGCGCTGGAGTTCGGTGGCGACGCGGGGGAGTTCCTGTTTTTCAAGATTACGGATCCGGCGGTGCGCCTCCTCGCCGGATGCGCGCTGCTCTTTGTCGTGGTACTGGTGGTCATGGCGCTGTTGCGAATCGCCGTCAATAACGTGGTCAAGGCATTGGGGCTGACGCTCTCCGATCGCCTGCTGGGGATGTTTTTTGGCTTGGCGCGTGGTGTGGTCGTGGTCACGGCGCTGGTTGCCGCCGGCGGCCTGACGTCGGCACCGCAGCAGCCGTGGTGGAAGCAGGCGACGCTGGCGCCGCCGCTCGAAACAGCCGTTCTGGCAGCCAAGCCCTGGTTGCCGAAAGATTTGGCAAAACGAATTCGATTTAGTTAAGCGGGATAGAACTATGTGCGGGATTCTTGGTGTGGTGGCGACATCGCCGGTTAACCAGCTGCTCTATGATGGTCTGATGGTGCTGCAGCACCGTGGCCAGGACGCGGCAGGCATTGCCACGGCGGAGGGCAACAGATTCAACCTGCACAAGGGGCCGGGTCTGGTGCGCGACGTCTTTCGCACCCGCAACATGCGCGCCCTGGAAGGTAATCTGGGCATCGGTCACGTGCGCTACCCGACGGCGGGTTCAGCCTACAATTTTGCCGAGGCGCAACCGTTTTACGTCAATTCCCCGTTCGGTATCGTGCTCGGCCACAACGGCAACCTGACCAATGCCGAACAGCTACAGGGCGAAATGTTCCGCCTCGACCGGCGCCACATCAATACCAATTCTGATTCCGAAGTGCTGCTCAACGTCCTGGCGCACGAACTGCAGTCGGCCGCCCACGGCTACGAGCTCGATGTCAACAGCATTTTCCAGGCGGTCGCCGGCGTCCATCGCCGCTGCCGTGGCGCCTATGCCGTGGTCGCGCTGATTGCCGGCTATGGCCTGCTGGCTTTCCGCGATCCGTTCGGCATTCGCCCGCTGGTTTACGGCAAGAACGAGACAGAGGCGGGTACCGAATATCTGGTCGCTTCCGAATCGGTCGCGCTCGATACGCTGGGTTTCCAGATCGTGCGCGACATCGAGCCCGGCGAAGCAGTTTTCATCAGCCTCGATCACCAGTTTCACAGCCGCCAGTGCGCGCAGCAGCCGACCTACGCGCCCTGCATCTTCGAATACGTCTACCTGGCGCGTCCCGATTCGGTCATCGACGGCGTTTCGGTATATGAGGCGCGGCTGGCGATGGGCGAACTGCTCGCCGAGAAGGTCAGAAAGAGTATTCCGGTCAACGAGATCGACGTTGTCATTCCGATTCCCGATTCCAGCCGCCCTTCGGCAATGCAGTTGGCGTTCGTCCTCGGTATTTCCTTCCGCGAGGGCTTCGTCAAGAACCGCTATGTCGGCCGCACCTTCATCATGCCTGGCCAGTCGATGCGCCGGAAATCGGTGCGCCAGAAGCTCAACACCGTCGGTCAGGAGTTCAAGGGCAAGCGCGTCCTGCTCGTCGATGATTCGATCGTCCGCGGCACGACCAGCCGCGAGATTGTCGAAATGGCGCGTGCCGCCGGCGCGACCAAGGTCTATTTCGCCTCGGCGGCGCCGCCGGTACGCTACCCCAATGTCTATGGCATCGACATGCCGACGCGCGCCGAACTGATCGCCACCGGCCGCACGGACGATGGCATTGCCCGTGAAATCGGCGCCGATGCGCTGGTCTATCAGGATCTCGAGGCGCTCAAGCAGTCAGTGACCAACATCCGCTCGGACCTGACAGTTTTCGATGCTTCGTGCTTCGACGGATGCTACATCACCGGTGATGTCAACGAATACTACCTTGACGCCGTCGAAGGTAATCGTGGCGGCAAGTCGGGTGGCAACGACGATGATGGCGACGGCCCGGCAGCGCAGCAACTGGTGCTGCAATTGGCCTCGCAAGGGAACGACTGATGTCCGATGCTCCCAACTACCGTCCGGAGACGCTGGCGGTTCGCGCCGGCCAGGAGCGCAGCCAGTTCGGCGAGCATTCCGAAGCGCTCTACCTGACCTCCAGTTTTGTTTTCAAGAGCGCAGCCCAGGCGGCGCGACGTTTTTCCGGCGAGGAGGCGGGCAACGTCTACGCCCGCTTCTCCAATCCGACGGTGACCATGTTCGAGGAACGCCTCGCCGCCCTTGAAGGGGCGGAAGATTGCGTTGCGACGGCGAGCGGCATGTCGGCGATCATGGCGACGGTGCTGGCGCATCTGATGAATGGCGATCACATCGTTGCGTCAACCGGCCTGTTCGGTGCGACCGTTCAGCTCTTTTCGAACATCCTGGCCCGTACCGGCATCACGACAACCTTCGTGGCGCAGACTGATCCGGCGGCCTGGGCAGCGGCGATTCGCCCCGAAACGAAGCTGTTCTTCCTCGAAACCCCATCGAATCCGCTGACGGAAATTGCCGATATTCGGGCGTTGACCGCAACAGCCCACGCCAACGGCATTCTGGTCGCTGTCAACAACTGTTTTTGCACGCCCATCCTGCAAAGGCCGCTCGAACTGGGCGCCGATCTGGTCATCCATTCGGCAACCAAGTTTCTTGACGGCCAGGGCCGTGTGCTCGGCGGTGCGGTGTGCGGCCCGAGGAAGCTGACCGAAGAAGTCTTCAAATACCTGCGCACGGCCGGGCCGACGCTTTCCGCCTTCAACGCCTGGGTCCTGCTCAAGGGCCTGGAAACCCTGAAATTGCGGGTCGAGGCGCAGTCGGCCAATGCCCTGCAACTTGCCGCATGGCTGGAAGCGCACCCCAAGGTGGCGCGCGTCTTCTACCCCGGCTTGCCGTCGCACCCGCAACATCAGCTGGCGAAGTCGCAGCAGAAGTCCGGCGGCGCCATCGTCGCCTTTGAAGTTCGCGGTGCCCGCGAACAGGCCTGGCAGGTCGTCGATAACTGCCATCTGCTTTCGATCACCGCCAACCTTGGCGATACCAAGACCACCATCACCCATCCCGCCTCCACCACGCATGGCCGCATCACCCCCGAAGCCCGGGCCGCGGCCGGCATCAGCGAAGGGCTGCTGCGCATCGCGGTTGGCCTCGAAGCTGTGGAGGACCTTCAGGCCGACCTTGAACGCGGCCTTTCACTGATCTGATTCAAACGCGGATGCCGGCGCTGCCGGCACCGTCTGGAGTTTCCATGCACTTCACCGATCTCGGCCTCAAGGCCGAACTCCTGCGCGCCGTCAGCGAGCAGGGCTACGACACGCCGACCCCGATCCAGCAACAGGCGATCCCCGCCGTGATGACCGGCCACGACCTGATGGCCACGGCGCAGACCGGCACCGGCAAGACTGCCGGCTTCACGCTGCCGATCCTGCATCGCCTGGCCAGCGGCCCCAATGCCCGCACTTCGAAACGGCCCCGCGTGCTGGTTCTGGTGCCGACCCGCGAACTGGCGATCCAGGTCGAGGAGAGCGTGCGTACCTATGGCAAGCACCTGCCGATCAATTCGCTGGCGGTTTTTGGCGGCGTCGGCATCAACCCGCAAATCGCCAGCCTGCGTCGTGGTGTCAACATTCTGGTAGCCACGCCGGGACGCCTGCTCGACCACGTGCAACAACGCACGGCAGACCTTTCGGCGATCGAGATTCTCGTCCTCGACGAAGCCGATCGCATGCTCGACATGGGCTTCATCCGCGACATCCGCAAGATCATCGCCCTGTTGCCCAAACAGCGGCAGAACCTGATGTTCTCCGCCACCTTTTCGCCGGATATCCGCGAGCTGGCCGCCGGCCTGCTGCACCAGCCGGTATCGGTCAACGTCGCGCCGCGCAACACGGCGGCCGAAACCGTCACCCAGCGTGTCATCGAAACCAACCGCGAACAGAAGAAAGACCTGCTGTTGCACCTGTTCGAGACGCGTGGCTTGCATCAGGTGCTGATCTTCACGCGTACCAAGCACGGTGCCGATGCGCTGAGCCGTAACCTCGACAAGGCCGGCATCAAGTCAGCGGCGCTGCATGGGAACAAGTCGCAGGGCGCCCGCACGCGCGCGCTCGGCGAATTCAAGGACGGCAAGCTGGTGGCGCTGGTGGCGACCGATATCGCCGCGCGTGGCATCGACATCGATTCGCTGCCTTTCGTCATCAACTACGAGATCCCCAATATCGCCGAGGATTACGTCCACCGCATCGGTCGCACCGGTCGCGCCGGGATGGAAGGTGAGGCGATCTCGCTGGTCAGCCACGACGAACGCGCCTTCATGCGCGACATCGAGAAGCTGATCAAGCGCAATCTTGAGCGGGTGGTCGTCCCCGGCTTCGAACCCTCGGCCCACGCCGCCCCGCGCCCGGTGCAACCGCCGCGCGGCCCGCGCAAGCCACAGATGCCAGGCAAGATGCCAAACCGGAATTCGCCGCAAAAGCCGGGTGGACCGCAACTGCACCGCAGCGGCGGCCGGCACCGCTAAAGGAGTCCTTTTGGCGAGTAAGGAGCGATTGTTGTTCGGGAAAAGGCGGGGAAGTTGACTGGGTTCGGCCATCAACGGCCGGTCGGCAATGATGAAAACAATGGGGTTGAACGGCTGCTAACTCATACCGAAGGAGACCCAGCTAGGCCTTGTCTGAGTTTGCAAACGTGTCTTCGGCGTACTGGCAAGCATCGTCGTCGCCTGATTCTCGCGCCAGCAAGAATTCCGGGCTGATGCCGGTCCCCGGCATCAGCCCGCGCACTTTACTTGACTGCCTTGATGTCAGCGTCGGTTCCCAAGCCAAGCGTATAACCCAGTGAGACGTGGTGGAAGCGATGGATGGTCTTGTCGGCATGAATGGCTATGCCGAACGGAACCTTCTGGCCTTCGGCCAATGCCAGATCACCCTCTCCGCCGCTCAGCTTTCGGGTGAATGTGACGGTGCACAAGCCAGCCTTGCATTCGCCCTCAGCCGAAACCAGTGCCTGGCCACCCTTGTTGATTCGCTCGGCCGCCACATGCCCGTCAAGCTGGGTGGCGCCGCCGCTGGCGTCGCCGCTCTTCCACTGGAAGTAGTCCATGTAGTTGCCGCCGGCGACGTTGGCATCCTTCACATATTTTTTCTTCTTCGGATCGGCGCCAGGCATCGAGCGCACATCCTTGTGGCAGGTCGCCCAGCAGCCGATCTGCTCGCCCATCTCGACCTTCGGGCCGGCAAACATGATGGCGGCCTTCACCTCATGGAAGGGCGCCTTTTCTTCCTTGTCGGCCCCGGCCGGCGCGTCGGTTGGCGCCTTGAAAGTCAGGCGCATGTAAAGATTTTCCTTGTCGTAGGCAGCCTGCACGGTGACCGGGAACTTGATCGTCTTGGGAGATCCGACCGGCTCCAGTTCCTTGCTGGCCAGACGCTTGAAGTCGAAGTTGAGCGCGCCCTTTTCCTCATGGCAACCGACGCAAGACTCGCCCTTGCTGATGCCAGTGCGGCCGCTGTGGTCGGACTTGTTCATTGCCCATTCGATCGGCGTTACACCTGGGGCGAAGACTTCAATCTGGCGTTTGGGCACCTTGCTCCAGTCGGGAGCGGCGGCGTTGGAGAATTGGCTGCCAAAGCCGAGCGCAGCGCCGAGAAGAGCGAGGAATACAGTTGATTTTTTCATGTGTGACTCCACTCCGCAATTGTTGTTGTCCCGGCAATCAATTCGCCGATTTTGATATAACGCCGGGCATGGAAAAGTTTGATGTCCGCAAATTACCCCGCGACGCCTAGGACGGAATGCGTCGGCAAGTGATGAAGATGTGTGAAGAACTGAAGTTGCCCTGAAAGGAAATCGCAAAGGGGGTTAACAA
This sequence comes from uncultured beta proteobacterium, assembly GCA_963741765.1. Taxonomy (GTDB): domain Bacteria; phylum Pseudomonadota; class Gammaproteobacteria; order Burkholderiales; family Rhodocyclaceae; genus Azonexus. The sequence goes on along the minus strand of CAVUJN010000002.1, from coordinate 18,017 downwards.
GATAGATTTCATCGTTTCCCCTACGGTGGTTGGTGATTTATCTGGTTCTTAACAGCATACTTTTTTAGTACGCCACCAAGAGTCTAACGCACATCAGATCAGTCAATTTTCCAATACGTCAAAGAAAAATTCGATGATGGGCGATTCAATCGTTCCCAAGCGGCAGCTTTCTATTCAGTTAGCTGCCTGATGACTTTCATCAGGCCAGTTGGGGTCGAACTGAGCCAGTCGAAAGTCAGACCGCTTCGCTGATCAGCGCCAGCAATTCGTCGCCGTAGTGTTCAATCTTGGCGCTGCCCATGCCGGTGATACCGGACAGCAGCCCGTGACTGGTCGGGCGTACTTCGGCCAGTTCGCGCAGGGTCTTGTCGTGCAGGATGACGTAGGCCGGCACCCCTTGTTCGCGGGCGGTGTCGGCGCGCCACTGTCGTAGTCGCTGGAACAGGGCTTCGTCGGCCGGGGCGAGGTTACTGTAAACGACGCGTGGTTTAGCTTGCGCCGTCTTGCGTTTGGCCGGGCGGCGTAGTTGTACGCAGCGCTGGCCCTTGAGGACTTCTCGCGCCGCCTCGGTCAGTTGCAACGCGCCGTGTTCGGCCATGTCGACATGGATCAGCCCGGCGGCGGCGAGCTGGCGGAAGACACTTTTCCAGGCGTGATCGTCGAGGTCGTTGCCGACGCCGAAGGTCGGGAGCTGGTCGTGGTTCCACTGCCTGACCTTGTCGCTTGTCTTGCCGCGCAGGATGTCGATCAGGTGCGCGACGCCGAAGCGCATGCCGGTTCGGAAGATTGCCGAAAGCGCTTTCTGCGCGGCCTGCGTGCCATCCCACAGTTCCGGCGGCTCGGCGCAGACGTCACAATTGCCACAGGGCTGGCGCTCCTCGCCAAGGTAATTGAGTAGTACCTGGCGGCGGCAGCGCGGCGCTTCGCAGTAGGCCAGCAGCGCAGTCAGCCGCTGCGATTCCAGCACTTTCTGGCCTTCGCCGGCACCGGACTCGGCAATGCGGGCATGCTGCAACGCAACGTCCTGCATGCCATAGGCCATCCAGGCCTCGGACGGTTCACCGTCGCGGCCGGCGCGGCCAGTTTCCTGATAGTAGGCCTCGATGCTTTTCGGCAGATCGAGGTGGGCGACGAAGCGTACATCCGGCTTGTCGATGCCCATGCCAAAGGCGATGGTGGCGCACATGATCAAGCCTTCCTCGCGCAGGAAGCGGCGCTGGTTGGCGGCGCGCTCCGGCGCCGGCAGGCCGGCGTGGTAGGGCAGCGCCGGATAGCCCTGGGCCGACAGCCATTCGGCGGTTTCCTCGACCTTCTTGCGCGACAGGCAATAGACGATGCCGGCCTGGCCTTTTCGCCCTGTCAGGAAGCCGAGCAACTGCTTCCGGGCGTTGTCCTTCTCGACGACGGTGTAACGGATGTTCGGGCGGTCGAAGCTGGAGAGGAAGACGCGCGCTTCACCGAGTCCGAGGCGTTGCAGGATTTCGTTCCGCGTCGCCTGGTCGGCGGTGGCGGTCAGGGCGATGCGTGGCACCCTGGGGTAACGTTCGTGCAGGGCCGAGAGTTGCAGGTATTCCGGCCGGAAGTCGTGGCCCCACTGCGACACGCAATGCGCTTCGTCGATGGCGAACAGGGCTAGTTTGCCGGCTTCGTCCAGCGCGTCGAGAAGGGCCAGCGTGCGATCGAGCAGCAGGCGTTCGGGGGCGATGTAGACGAGATCGAGGTCGCCGCTGAAAATGGCCTGTTCTACCGCTTGCGCCGCGCGCCAGTCGAGCGTCGAGTTCAGGCAGGCCGCCTTGACGCCCAACTGGGTCAGGGCGTCGACCTGATCCTGCATCAGTGCGATCAGCGGCGAGACGACGACGGCGCAGCCGGGGCGGAGCAGGGCGGGAATCTGGTAGCAGAGGCTCTTGCCGCCGCCGGTCGGCATCAACACCAGCGCGTCGCCGCCGTTGCCGATGTGCTCGATGATCTCGGCCTGGGCGCCGCGGAAGGCGGGGTAGCCGAAGACGTCGCGCAGGATGTCGAGCGCCGGCGCGTGGCCTATTGTTGCGGTCGACACGAAATCAGCGCCGATTTTCCGGCAGGATCGCCTCGCGGTTCAGTGCCTCGCCATCCCAGACCAGGCATTCGCCGCGCGCTTCGTGCCAGTCGGCGAGTACCCAGCGTTCAACGTGAATGCCATCGACAATGTGGTCATGTGTGGCCGGTTGATGCGTATGGCCGTGGATGAGGGTGACGTAGCCATGCTCGCGCAGGAAGTCGTCGGTCGCGGCCGGCTGCAGGTCGCTGTAGGGATTGCTCAGGCCCTGTTGCCGGGTGCGGCTGCGCCAGCGCATCCAGCGCCCAAGCAGGCGGCGCAGGAAGCGTGGTTTGGCGAGGACATTCTGTTGCCAGGCCGGATCGCGGACCCGGGAGCGGAACGCCTGGTAGTCCGTGTCGTCGAGACAGAGCGCATCGCCGTGCGAGAGGACGAAGCTCCATTCCGGCAGCACCAGGTCATAGGGGTCGGGCAACAGGCGGATACCGGCGGCGTCGGCGAAACCCCGGCTGATCAGGAAATCGCGGTTGCCATGCAGGAAGCCGATCTGCAGCCCGGCGTCGGCAGCAGCACGCAGGCCGGCGACGATACGGGCATTGAAGGCATCGTCGATGTCGTCGTCACCGATCCAGGCTTCGAAGAGGTCGCCCAGAATGTAGAGCGCTTCGGCATCGCGCGCGCGTCCGGCGAGAAAGCCGAGGAACAAAGCAGTCGCCCCGGGTGACCGGGGCGACAGGTGCAGATCGGAGATGAAAAAAATCAAACGATTTCTGCTTTTTCGATGATCACGTCGTTAACCGGAACGTCCTGGTGGAAACCCTTGTTGCCGGTGCGCATGGCGCGGATTTTGTTGACCACGTCCATGCCTTCGCTGACTTCGCCGAAAACGCAGTAGCCCCAGCCCTGGCCCATCGGCGAGGTGAAGTCGAGAAAATCATTGTCGACCACGTTGATGAAGAACTGGGCGGTGGCCGAATGCGGGTCGCTGGTGCGCGCCATGGCGATCGTGCCGCGCTTGTTCTTGAGGCCGTTGGCCGCCTCGTTCTCGATCGGCGCCAGGCATGGCTTCTGGTTCATGCCCGGCTCGAAGCCGCCGCACTGGACCATGAAGTTCTTGATTACGCGATGGAAAACGGTGTTGTCGTAGTGACCGGCCTCGACATAGGCGAGGAAGTTGGCGACCGTCTTCGGCGCCTTTTCGGCATTGAGGTCAAGGACGATGACGCCCTGGTTGGTGGTGAGTTTGATCATTGAATGGTCCTTATTTTTTGGAGATAATTTCGACGCTCTGGATGACGACCGGCGTGGTCGGCACATTTTCGTAGTAACCGGCATTGCCGGTCGGCACCTTGGCGATCTTGTTGACGATGTCCATGCCTTCGGTGACCCTGCCGAACACGGCATAGCCGAAGCCGCTGGGGTCGTTGCGGTTCGGATGGTTCAGGGAATCGTTGTCCTTCAGGTTAATGAAAAACTGGACGCGCGCCGAATGCGGGTCGCTGGTGCGCGCCATCGCGATCGTGCCACGCTTGTTGGGCAGGTCGCTGGTCGCTTCGTTCTTCAGGAACGGGGTCAGGATTTTCTTTTCTTCCATGGCTTTGCTGAATCCGCCGCCCTGAATCATGAAATTGTCGATGACGCGATGGAATATGGTGCCGTCGTAGAAGCCATGCTTGACGTTATAGAGGAATATCTCAACCGTCTTCGGCGCCTTTTCGGGGTTGAGCTCGATGGTGATCTTGCCCAGCGAGGTGGTCATTTCGACGGTCGGTGTCGCCCAGACGGCAAGCGAGACGAGCAGGCCGGCGGCGAGGGTGGAGATTTCCTTGATCATGGTGGTTCCCGGGTCGATGGTTAACGGTTGGCGGCCTTGCCACCGGCAGTGTCGTTTGCCGGTTTGGCCGGAGTCTTGACCGGCACGGCAAGCAGTTCGCGCGACAGGGCCAGCTTGGTTTTCGCGGCCTTGCTTGCGCCGTCGAGCTGGGCGGCCTTGTCATAGGACTGGCTGGCCAGCTTGGCGTAGAGGTCGCCGAGGTTCTCGTAGGCGGTTGCATACGATGGGTGCGCGCGGATGGCCATTTCCAGCGCCGTGCGCGCCCGCTCGTAGTCTTTTTGCTGGGCGTAGAGTACGGCCAGGTTGTTGTAGGGCTCCGGGAATTCCGGGTAATCCTGCGTCAATTTGGTGTAGACGGCGATGGCTTCGTCGGTCTTGTCCATCCCGCTGTAGATGATGCCCTTGAGAAAGCTGGCCTGCGCGTCGTCGGGCGAGGTCGCCAGGTAGGCATCGACCTTCGTCAGTGCCTGCGGGTACTGGCCCTGCCTGATCAGTTTCTGGACATCGCCCAGCGTATCGGCGTGCAGCGGCGCGCTGAACCCGACAGCCAGTCCGAAGAGGATGGCCCACACCGATCCGGAAACACGGAATCGAGGCTGTGGCTGGGGGGCGGAAGTCATCGCTATGCTATACTCGGCGCTGGTTTACAATCGTTCGATTCTACCAAGAACGCCAGCCATTCCCAAATCGGAAGAGCGGCTGACGGCGTTGCGAATACCTCTCCCATGCTCAAAATCCATAACTCCCTGAAACGGGAAAAGCAGGTCTTCACGCCCATCGAACCGGGCAAGGTGCGCATGTACGTTTGCGGCATGACCGTCTACGATTATTGCCACATCGGGCACGCCCGGGTCATGGTTGTTTTCGACATGGTTTATCGCTGGCTCAAGGCTTCCGGCTACGACGTCACCTACGTGCGCAACATCACCGACATCGACGACAAGATCATTCGGCGCGCCACCGAGAATGGCGAATCGCTGCTGCAACTGACCAACCGTTTCATTGCCTTCATGCACGAGGATGCCGACGCGCTCGGTGTGCTACGCCCCGATCACGAGCCGCGCGCCACCGAGTTCGTGCCGGAAATGCTCGACCTGATCGGTCGCCTGGAGTCGCGCGGCCTGGCCTACAAGGCAAGCGATGGCGACGTCAATTACGCAGTGCGCAAGTTCGCCGGTTACGGCAAGCTGTCCGGCAAGTCGCTCGACGACCTGCGCGCCGGCGAGCGCGTCGAGGTCGATTCAGCCAAGGACGATCCGCTCGATTTCGTGCTGTGGAAGCACGCCAAGCCGGGCGAGCCGGCATGGGATTCGCCATGGGGCGAGGGGCGGCCGGGCTGGCATATCGAATGTTCGGCGATGAGCTCGAAACTGCTCGGCAATCATTTCGACATCCACGGCGGTGGACAGGATCTTCAGTTCCCGCACCACGAGAACGAGATTGCCCAGTCCGAGGGCGCGCACCAGTGCACCTTCGTCAATTACTGGATGCACAACGGCTTCGTCAGGGTCAACAACGAAAAGATGTCGAAATCGCTCGGCAACTTTTTCACCATTCGCGACGTGCTGGAGCGCTTCGATGCCGAGGTGGTGCGTTTCTTCATTTTGCGTGCCCACTACCGCAGCCCCCTGAACTACTCTGACATCCATCTCGACGACGCCAAGCGCAGCCTCGACAGCCTCTATTTTGCCTTGCGCGACGTGCCGCCCGTCGCCGTCGAGATCGACTGGAACAGCGATTTCGCCGCACGTTTCGCTGCCGCGCTGAACGAGGATTTCGATTCGCCCGGCGCCATTGCCGTGCTCTTCGAACTGGCAGGCGAAGTCAATCGCCAGCGCAGCAGCGAACTGGCCGGCCTGCTGAAAGCCCTGGCCGGCGTCATCGGCCTGCTCGAACGCGAGCCGACGGCTTACCTGCGCGGCGGCGGCGCCGCTGCAGGTGACCTGGACGAGGCGGTCATCGAGCGCATGATAGGCGAGCGCGCAGCCGCCAAGAAGGCGAGGAATTTTGCCGAAGCCGATCGTCTGCGCGACGAACTCAAGGCTGCCGGCATCGCGCTCGACGACAGCCCGCAGGGCACGACCTGGCGCCGCGCCTGAAAATCAAAACGGCCTGAAAAAAACAGGCCGTTTTTCCGGGTTGACCACGCCAGTCTTACTTGAGAACCTTGCCGCCCGGCCCGACGACGGTCATCTCGACGAAGCGGGAGCCCTGGCGGTTGGTACCGCTGAAGGCGACCGTGAAACCACCGAGATCGGCGTTGGTGCTTTCCAGTGCGGCGATATATTTTTCGCGGGTCAGGTCCTTGCCGGCTTTCCTGAGCGCGTCAACCGTGATGCGGGCGGTGACATAGGCCTCGATCCCGTAATAGGAGTAGCCGTCCTTGCCGCCGACCAGCTTCTGATAATCGCGCACCATCGGCACGACGCTGTTCCACGGATAGGGCATGACCTGCGAAATGCCGATGCCGCGCGCATCGGCGCCGAGTTCGGCGACCAGTTGTTCGGTGCCGACCGGCGACAGGGTCATCAGCATCGGGTTCTGGCCAGCCTTCTTCATCGCTGTGACGAATGCGGCGGTCGGCTTGTAGAGCGTCACCATGACCACGGCCTGGGGGTTTGCCTTGGCAATCGCATCGACCGCCGGTTTGACGTCGACCGAGTTGCGTTCGACTGTCGCCGCTACCGTCGGGGCGAGATTGTGTTTTTTTAGCGCGGCGGTGACACCTTCCAGTCCGGATTTGCCGAAACCGTCATTCTGATAGAAAACGGCAATGTTCTTCAGACCCAGAGAAACCAGCTGATTGACGATGGCGTCGGTTTCGTTCGCGTAGCTGGCGCGGATGTTGAACATGTAGTTGCTGCCCGGATTCTGCGAAATCGGCTCACGCAGCGTGCCGGCTCCGGAAATGGTCCCGACCAGCGGCACCCGGGCCGGCCCGAAGACCTTGTTCATCGCTTCGGTTGTCGGACTCGAACCGTAAAAGGCCATAAGGGCAAAGACCTTCTTGTCGCTGATCAGGGTCTGGGTGTTGGCCACCGTGCGGTCGGTCTCGTAACCGTCATCAAGCGCGACCAGATTGATCTTGCGGCCATTGACGCCGCCACTCTTGTTGACCTGATCGAAATAACGTTCGATCACCTCGCGCATGTCAGTGCCATAGGCGCCGTTCGGCCCCGAGAAGGGAGACGACATGCCCATGGTGATCGTGCTTTCCGTAACGCCCGGCTCGGCCGCAGCCAGCGAAGAAACGGCGATCGCTGCAACGGTAAGCAACTGCTTGACGAAATGCATTGTTGGTTCCCCCTGTGTGAGTCAGTGGATTCTAACAGCCGAAACAAGGCAAGGGGAACACCGGGCGCAGGCTGTTTAGCCTGCGCTGCAAGGTAAAGGTGTTAATCCTCGAAAAATGCCTTTACCTTGTCCATCCACGATTTGGCGCGCGGATTGTGCCGGGCGCCACTGTCGCGGCTCGATTCCTCGAGTTCGCGCAGCAACTCCTTCTGGCGGTCGGTCAGGTTGACCGGCGTTTCGACGACGACGTGACACATCAGGTCGCCATGGGTATGGCTGCGTACCCCCTTGATGCCCTTGCCGCGCAGGCGGAAGACACGTCCCGACTGTGTTTCGCCGGGAATCTTGATGCTGGCGGCGCCATCCAGGGTCGGAATTTCGATTTCGCCACCGAGGGCGGCAGTGGTGAACGAGATCGGCATTTCGCAATGCAGATCGTTGTGGTCGCGGGTGAAGACCGGATGTTGCTTGAGGTGGATCTGCACGTAAAGGTCGCCCGGCGGGCCGCCGTTCACGCCGTGTTCGCCTTCGCCGGCGAGCCGGATGCGATCGCCCTCGTCAACCCCGGCGGGAATCTTGACCGACAGCGTCTTGTGCTGCTTGGTGCGTCCGGCCCCGCCGCAGGTCTTGCACGGGTCGGCGATGAAGCGGCCGGTACCATGGCACTTCGGGCAGGTCTGCTGAATCGAGAAAAACCCCTGTTGCAGGCGCACCTGGCCGGAACCGTTACAGGTCGGGCAGGTCTTCGGCTGCGTGCCGGGCTTGGCGCCGCTGCCATTGCAGGGTTCGCAGACTTCCATGGTCGGAATGCGAATCTTGGTTTCCGTACCATGCGCGGCCTGTTCGAGCGAGATTTCGAGGTTGTAGCGCAGGTCGGCACCGCGGTAGATATTGGAACGTCCGCCGCCGCCACCACCGCGTCCGCCGAATATTTCATCGAAAATACCGCCGAAGGCATCGGAAAATCCGCCGCCGCCGCCACCCATGCCGGCCTGCGGGTCTACCCCGGCGTGGCCGAACTGGTCATAAGCCGCACGTTTCTGGGCGTCGGACAGGATTTCGTAGGCTTCCTTGGCTTCCTTGAATTTTTCTTCCGACCCCTGATTGTCCGGGTTGCGGTCGGGATGGTGCTTCATGGCCAGCTTGCGGTAGGCCTTCTTGATCTCGTCGTCGGATGCGTCGCGGTTGACGCCGAGAATCTCGTAAAAATCGCGTTTTGACATGTCATGTACCCATCAAGTGACAAAGGCGCCGAGCGCCGGCGGAGGATTTCCGCGGGCTCGGCGCCGGGCTGTGGGGTCGGGGATTACTTCTTGTCCTTGACCTCGGTGAACTCGGCGTCCACCACATCGCCTTCGTCCTTCTTGGCCTGCTGCTGACCGCCTGCTTCGGCACCGCCACCCGCGGCTGCGCCCTCGGCCTGTTGTTGCTGGGCATACATCTTTTCACCCAGCTTCTGGGCAGCCTGGCTCAGAGCTTCGGTCTTCGCGACGATGGTGTCCTTGTCGCCGTCACGGAGCACATCCTCGACAGCCTTGATCGCGGCTTCGATGCTTTCCTTTTCGGCCGCATCCAGCTTGTCGCCGTACTCGGTCAGCGATTTCTTGACCATGTGCACCATGCCATCGGCCTGATTGCGGGCGTCGGCCAGCTCGTGGACCTTCTTGTCGTCTTCGGCGTGCAGTTCGGCATCCTTGACCATGGCCTGGATTTCGGCTTCGCTCAAACCGGAGTTGGCCTTGATGGTGATCTTGTTTTCCTTGCCGGTGGCCTTGTCCTTGGCCGTGACATGCATGATGCCGTTGGCGTCGATGTCGAAGATGACCTCGATCTGCGGCGTGCCGCGCGGTGCCGGCGGGATGCCTTCCAGGTTGAACTGGCCGAGGCTCTTGTTGCCGGAAGCGACTTCGCGTTCGCCCTGCAGCACATGGATGGTCACCGCACCCTGGTTGTCATCGGCGGTCGAGAATGTCTGCGAGGCCTTGGTCGGGATCGTCGTGTTCTTCTGGATCAGCTTGGTCATGATGCCGCCCAGGGTTTCGATGCCGAGCGACAGCGGGGTCACGTCGAGCAGCAGCACGTCCTTGACTTCGCCCTGCAGCACGCCGCCCTGGATGGCTGCGCCGACGGCAACGGCCTCGTCCGGATTGACGTCCTTGCGCGGTTCCTTGCCGAAGATTTCCTTGACCTTGTCCTGCACCTTGGGCATGCGTGACTGACCACCGACCAGGATGATGTCGTCGATGTCGCCAACCTTGCAGCCGGCATCCTTGAGCGCCGTGACGCACGGTGCGACGGTGCGCTCGACCAGTTCATCGACCAGCGACTCGAATTTGGCGCGGGTGATCTTGATCGCCAGGTGCTTCGGACCGGAAGCATCCGCCGTGATGTAGGGCAGGTTGATTTCGGTCTGCTGGCCGGAAGACAGCTCGATCTTGGCTTTTTCGGCAGCTTCCTTGAGACGCTGCAGCGCGAGCACGTCGGCCTTCAGATTGACGCCGGATTCCTTCTTGAATTCGTCGATGATGTAGTCGATCAGGCGCTGATCGAAGTCTTCGCCGCCCAGGAAGGTGTCGCCGTTGGTCGCCAGAACTTCGAACTGTTTCTCGCCATCGACGTCGGCGATTTCGATGATCGAGATGTCGAAGGTGCCGCCGCCGAGGTCATAGACGGCGATCTTGCGGTCCTTGCCGGCAGCCTTGTCCATGCCGAAGGCCAGCGCGGCCGCGGTCGGTTCGTTGATGATGCGCTTGACTTCGAGGCCGGCGATGCGGCCGGCGTCCTTGGTCGCCTGGCGCTGGCTGTCGTTGAAGTAGGCCGGCACGGTGATGACGGCTTCGGTGACTTCCTCGCCGAGGTAGTCTTCGGCGGTCTTCTTCATCTTGCGCAGCACTTCTGCGGAAACCTGCGGCGGGGCGATCTTCTTGTCGCGCACGGAAACCCAGGCGTCGCCGTTGTCGGCCTTGACGATCTTGTAGGGCATCAGCGCGATGTCCTTCTGCACTTCCTTCTCTTCGAAGCGGCGACCGATCAGGCGCTTGACCGCGTACAGCGTGTTCATCGGGTTGGTGACGGCCTGGCGCTTGGCCGGGGCGCCGGACAGGATTTCGCCGTCTTCGGCGTAGCCGATGACCGACGGCGTGGTGCGCGCGCCTTCGGAGTTTTCGATGACCTTCGGCTGGCCGCCTTCCATGATGGCGACGCAGCTGTTGGTGGTGCCGAGGTCGATGCCAATGATCTTGCCCATGATTCGTTCCTTAAGAAAAATTACTGATGTTCGTGAATTGGGGGCTGGGCCCCGGATTTCAAGCGTGGATTTCAGAAAACTCTGCGGTCGACCGCAAAAAAAGGCGAAATTTCTATTTGCCCTTGGCGACCATGACCAGTGCCGGGCGCAAGGTGCGTTCGGCGATCAGGTAGCCCTTCTGCAGAACGGTGACGACGGTGTTGGCCTCCTGGTCGGAATCGACCATGCCGATCGCCTGGTGCTTGTGCGGATCGAACTTCTCGCCGGCCGGGTTTACTTCGGTCAGCGCATTCTTTTCGAATGCTGAAGTCAGTTGTTTGAGGGTCAGCTCGACGCCGGACTTGAAGCTGTCTACGGTTTGTTCGGGCACCGCCAGCGCGGCTTCCAGGCTGTCCTTGACCGCCAGCAGTTCGCCGGCGAATTTTTCGACCGCAAATTTGTGGGCCTTGGCGATGTCCTCCTGGGCGCGGCGGCGGATATTCTCGCCCTCGGCCTTGGCGCGCAGCCAGGCGTCGTAATGCTCGGCAGCCTGCAGTTCGAGGGCGCGGAATTGCTCTTCGATGCTCGGCAGCGTATCGGTGTGTACTTCAGGCGCCGGTGCCGCGCCGGTGTCGCTGGCGGGCTGGTTGTCGAGCAGGGGTTCCTGGGGATTTTCGGGGTTGGACATGCATATTTCTCCAAAAAAGTTGTTATGCATGTAGGGGTATTCCGCCAGATTTCAAGGGTGAACCGAAAAAAATCTCGTGATGGCAGCCGATGACCGGCCTGCGATCTGCGTGCTACGATGAAAGCTTGGTCAAATATTGACGAAGTGAATGGAACAGTTCGGCAAATACCGGGTAGTCAAGGAGATCGGCAAGGGGGCGACCGCCAAGGTTTACCTCTGCGTGAGTCCCGGTTCAGATACGCCGGTCGCCGTCAAGGTGGTGCGCTTCGGCAAGGACTGCGCGGCAATGTCGCGCCGGCTGCGCAAGCTCTTCCAGAACGAGGGGATGGTCGCCCGGCGCCTCAATCACCCGAACATCGCCAAGGTTTACGAGGGTGTGGTTGAGGACGACTACGCCTATCTGGCGATGGAATACATCCAGGGCTTCCCGCTCGAAGCGCATACCCGCATCGACCGCCTGCTGCCGCTGCACCGTGTCATCGGCATCATCTTCAAGTGCTGCATGGCGCTCGACAGCGCTTACCGCCAGGGGATCATCCACCGCGACATCAAGCCGGCGAATATCCTGGTCGCTGCCGGCGACGAGCCGAAGCTGGTCGATTTCGGCCTCGCGCTAAACCTCAACAAGAACCTGGATCGCGACTCGACCTTCATCATGGGCGTTGGGTCGCCGTCATACATGTCGCCAGAGCAGGTCAAGGGCTACCAGCTCAATCAGAAGACCGACCTCTATTCGCTCGGGGTCCTCATGTTCCAGCTGCTGACCGGGCGCCTGCCGTTCCGCGCCAAAAATCAGGCGACGCTGATCTACCGCATCATCAATACCGATGCGCCGGATGTAACTTCGCTGAACCCGAGCCTGCCCGAGGGCCTCAACGCCATACTGCGCAAGGCGCTGGAGAAAGACCTTTACAGCCGTTACCGCAACGGTGCCGAGTTCGCCAAGGACCTTGCCGCAGTGCGCTACCAGATTCTCGAGGAAGATGACACGGTTCAGGACACGCGCCATTTCGAAATGCTCAGAAAGCTGGAATTCTTTACCGAATTCGAGAATGTCGAACTCTGGGAAATCCTGCGCATATCGGTGTGGCGCCAGATTGCGCCACGCGTGGCGATCATCCGCGAAGGGCAGGCCAACAGGATTTTCGGCATCGTCGTCGAAGGCTACGTCGAAGTCTCGATTGCCGGGGCGGCGCTCTGCCGGTTGGGGGCGGGCGAAGTGATCGGCGAGGTCGCCTACCTGCACCCGAGCAAGGATGAACGTTCGGCCAGCGTCGTGACGCTCGAAAATACGCTCTTCCTGGAAATCAATGCGGCCGCGCTGGCGCTGGCTTCCGAGGAATTACAGGAACGCATGCGCACGGTGCTGCTCGGACAGGTGATCGACCGCATGCGCACGGTCAATGCCATTGCTGCCGCACAGGGGGCGCCGGCCGTCGAATCGAGCAGGGCATTGCTCGAGGGGTCCAGTCGCTCGGCGCCGGGCGGCGGGATCGACCTCGAACTGGCGCCGATGTAGTTGCGCTCCCCGGCCAGTTCGCCGGGATCGACGCTGCAAATCAGATGTTCGCCTCCACCCAGCGCTTCAGCGTTGCACCGTCGACCGCGCCGCTCTGGCGGGCGACTTCGCGACCCCCCTTGAAAATGGCCAGGGTCGGGATACTGCGGATATTGAAGCGGGCGGCCAGTTGCTGCTGGCTTTCAGTGTCAACCTTGGCCAGGCGGACGGCCGGTTCCAACTGGCCCGCCGCGCTGGCGAAGGCCGGTGCCATAGAACGGCAGGGGCCGCACCACGGCGCCCAGAAATCGACGACGATCGGCAGGTCGCTGCGCCCGACATGCCGGTCGAAATTGGTGGCGGTCAGGTCGAGCGGTTCGCCGGCAAACAATGCCTTGCGACACTGGCCACAGGTGGGGCTTTCGGCAAGCCGGCCGGCCGGGAGGCGGTTGACGGCATCGCAATGCGGGCAAACGACGTGCAGGTGGTCACTCATGGCGTTTCCTTCGTATCAGAAAAGTCTGATATCGGGCCGCCTTGGCCGGTTTCAGAGGGGGCGCCGTGCGCTTTGGCCAGCCGCGCCGTAGCGGCCAGCGCCTCGGGGTCGGCTTGCGCGTTCGACGGCCAGCCGCCGAGGTGGCGTTCGACGAGCGAAGCCAGCGCTGCCAGCCAGCGGTGGTCTTCGTTGAGCGCGGGAATATAGTGGTATTCCTTGCCGCCGCTGGTCAGGAAGGATTCCTTGCCTTCCATGGCGATTTCTTCCAGCGTTTCCAGGCAATCGGCGACGAAGCCGGGGCAGATCACATCGACGCGCTGCGTGCCGGCTTTGCCGAGCGCTTCGAGGGTTGGCGCGGTATAGGGCTGCAGCCATTCGGCTTTGCCGAAGCGCGACTGGAAGCAGATGCGGTATTGGCTGGCAGCCAGATTGAGCCGTTCGGCGAGCAGGCGGCCGGTCTTCATGCATTCGCAGTAATACGGATCGCCGAGATCGAGATTGCGCCGCGGCAGGCCGTGAAAGCTGATGATCAACTGGTCGCCGGTGGCCAGCCGACCATGCTTCGTCCAGTGATCGAGCACCGTCTGTTCGAGCGCCTGAATGTAACCCGGGTCATCGTGGAAATTGCGGACGAAGCGCATTTCGGGCTGGTTGCGCTGGGCCAGCAGCCAGTTGCAGACATCGTTGACGACCGTTGCGGTCGTGGTCGCCGAGTATTGCGGATACATTGGCAGGATCAGGATGCGGGTATTGCCGGCGGCCTTGAGGCGGTCCAGAACATCGGGAATCGCCGGCGCGCCATAGCGCATCGCCAGGGCAACCGTGACATGGTGGCCGCGTTCGCCGAGATAGCCGGCGAGAAACTTGGCTTGTCGCTCGGTATGAACCTTCAATGGCGAGCCTTCGGCCATCCACACCGAGGCGTATTTTTCGGCGGATTTTTTCGGACGGACGTTGAGAATGATGCCGTTAAGGATCAACCACCAAATCGCGCGCGGGATTTCGACGACGCGCGGATCGCCCAGAAACTGGCGCAGGTAACGTTTGAGTGCCGGCGCGGTAGGCGCTTCGGGAGTGCCGAGGTTGACGACAACGATCGCCGTGCCCGGGGCGGTGCCGTGCTGGTGCGGCGGTTCCGGCTTGATTTTTGGCATCAGTAGTTCTTCGGGTGGGAGAGGGCGCTAGACAGCAGCCGGGCGGTGATGTTGACGATCGGTATGACGCGCTCGTAGGCCATGCGTGTCGGGCCGATGACGCCCACCGAGCCGACCACCTGGCCGTTGACGGAGTAGGGCGCGGCGACGACGCTGCACTCGTCGAGCGAGGCGATTCCCGATTCGCCGCCGATGAAGATCTGGACGCCAGCGGCGCGGTTGGAAATATCGAGCAGGCGCATCAGGCTGGAGCGTTGCTCGAAGAGATCGAACAGCTCGCGCAGGCGTTTCATGTCGGAAGACAGTTCCTCGACGTCGAGCAGGTTGTGCTCGCCGGAGATCACGTAGGGTGCCGCGCTACCGGACAGCGCTTCGTCGCCGGCATCGAGCGCCAGCGCCATCAGCGACTTCACGTCCTCGCGCAGTTGCTGGATTTCAACCGAAATGCGCTGGCGGATTTGCTCGAAATCGAGGCCGGCGAAATTCTGGTTCAGGTAATTGGCAGCCTGGACCAGCTCTGACGGCGAATAGGCCTTCTCGGTGACCAGGACACGGTTCTGCACGTCACCGTCGGTGGTGACGATGATCAGCAGGATACGTTTCTCGGTCAGGTTGAGGAATTCAATCTGGCGGATGCGGCTGGCGCTGCGCCGTGGCGCCATGACGACCCCGGCGAAGTGGGTAAAGCTGGAAACCAGTTGCGAGGCGCTGGAAATGACCTGATTTCCGGTCGAACCGTGCAAGGCGCCTTCCATCTCGTCGAGTTGCCGTGCCTCGAGCGGGTGCATCGTCAGCAGCTTGTCGACGAACAACCGGTACCCGCGCGCCGTCGGCACGCGCCCGGCGGAGGTGTGCGGGCTGGCGACAAAGCCGGCTTCCTCGAGGTCGGCCATGACGTTGCGGATCGTTGCCGGCGACAGGTCGAGACCGGAAAACTTCGAAAGCGCGCGCGAGCCGACCGGCTGGCCGTCGGCAATGTAGTGTTCGACCAGGGCCTTGAGGAGTGTGCGGGAGCGATCATCGAGCATGGCAGGGCATTGTACAAAAAACTGGCGACAGCGCGCGCAGCCATTTTTATGCAAGAATCCGCAACATGAACTCCAGCTTCGGCTCCTACCGCTCACCCAAGACCATCGCGCTGGTCGGCAAGTACCATAGTCCCGAAATCGCCGAATCCCTGCGCGGACTTGCGGAATACCTGCATGAGCGGGGCATTTCGATTTTCATCGAGCGCGAGACGGCCGAGCACATCGGGCGCCATGTCGATCTGGCGCGCTGGGTTACCTGCGGCTTCAACGATATCGGCGCCCATGCCGACCTAGCCATCGTCATCGGTGGCGACGGCAGCTTGCTGACCGCCGCCCGGCTGCTGGCCGAAGTGGACATCCCCATCATCGGTGTCAACCTGGGCAGGTTGGGCTTCCTGGTCGATATTTCGCCGCGCGACATGCTGACCTGCATGGACGAAATGCTCGACGGGCGTTTCCCCGAGAACCGCGCTTTGTTGCAGGTGATCCGCGAGGCAGCGAATATCGCCGCAACCTGGCGTCAACGAGGTCGTGATCGACAAGCGGGAAATCCACCGCATGATCGAGATCGACCTTCATCGACGGCGAATTCATCAATACAACCGCTCGGACGGACTGATCGTATTGACGCCCACCGGATCGACCGCCTACGCCTTGTCGGGGGGCGGGCCGATCCTGCATCCGACCCTCAAGGCCATTGAATTGGTGCCCATCAATCCCCATTCGCTGACCAACCGGCCCATCGTCATCTCCGACGACTGCGTGGTGGAGATCGCCTTCCGCCAAAGCAAGAATTTCCGCGCCCGGCTCGCCTGCGACAACGTCTCGATACCCGACATCGAGATCGGGGACCGCATCCGCATCGCCAAATCGCCCAAGCCTTTTCGGATTCTCCACCCGCTCGGCCACGACTTTTTCGAAATCCTCCGCGTCAAACTCAACTGGAGTGGCGGCTACAAACACTGACCATGCTGCAAACCCTGAACATCAAGGACTGGCCGTCGTCGAATCCCTCTCCCTGGAGCTGGAATACGGCCTGACCGTGCTGACCGGAGAAACCGGAGCCGGCGAATCCATCCCGCTGACAGCCTTGGGTCTGGCCCTTGGGCGACCGCGCCGATTCCGGTTACATCCGCCCTGGCGCGGGCCGCGCCGAGATTGACCTGGCCTTCACTCTGGATGACGCGCCCGAAGCCCACGCTTGGTTGGAGGCGCACGAACTGCTGGACGAGGACGAATCCTGCCTGATCCGCCGCGTCGTCAGCCAGGACGTGCCGTTTACGGGCCTTCATCAACGGACGGACCGCCACCCTGCAATCCCTCCAGGAACTGGCCTCGAAGCTGGTGGAAATCCACGGCCAGCACGCCCACTTGCGGCTGTTGGAAAGCCACGAGCAACGCCGCTTGTTGGACGCGGCCTCCGGCAACCATGTCTTGCTCGAAGCCCTTGGGCAGAGCTATCGACGGTGGCGCGCTGTGCGGGATGAGCTAGACGCGAAAAGCCGCGCCGCCAAAAAAGGAGAAGGACGCGCCGAGTTGCTGCGTTACCAGATCGAAGAGATGGAACAGCACGGGGTCGAATCCTTCGACTACGACGCGCTTTCGGAAGAGCAGACCCGCAACCCGACATGGAAAAGATCCTCTCAACAGGGCAAGCCCAGTTGGATCGCTGTACGAGAACGAACACCATTCGGTCAATGGCCTGCTGGGACAGGCCATCCACGCCATGGGTGAACTCGGCCAACTCAGCCACGGCTTTGATGGCATCAACCAACTGTTGAACGAGGCCCGCATCCAGGTCAAAGAAGCTGGGGGGGAGAACTTGCGCCGTCAACTGGAGAGGGTGGAGGCGACCCCAAACGGCTGGCATGGCTGGACGAGAAACTGGGCGACCTGCATCAACTCGCCCGCAAACACCAAGTGCCGCCCCGGGATCTGCGCCAGCATCTGGCGGATCTGCGAGGGGAGGCGGCAAACGGCATCGAATCGGGTTCCGAGAAAATCGCCCAATTGCAGGCCGAGTTGGAAAGCCTCCAACAGGAATACCACGAGTTGGGCCGGGCGACTCGTCCGCCCGCCGTGCCGAAGGTGCCAAGAAACTTCAAGCACGCATAGCCGGACTCATCCGCGAACTCGGCATGCCGCAGGGCCAATTCCCGGGGAACTCAGCGCCGACCCAAACCCAAGCCCTTCGCCTTACGGCAATGACCGCATCGAATTCCTAGTCAGCGCAAACCCTGGCCTGCCGCCACGCCCCTTGGGAAAGGTCGCCTCCGGCGGCGAATTGTCCCGCATCAGCTTAAGCGTGCAGGTCGCCGCCACCGATGCCAAGACCACGCCCATCCTCGTCTTTGACGAAGTGGACAGCGGCATCGGCGGCGGGGTGGCTGAGGTCGTAGGCCAAAAACTTCGCACACTTGGAAAAGATACCGCCAGTTCTTCTGTTCACCCACTTGCATCAAGTGGTCGGCCGGGCATCATCATTTGCTGGTGGAGAAAACCAGCGGCCCGGCCAGTACGCAAGACCCAAGTACGTCGGCTCTCCCCCGACCAGCGCAAGCATGAGATCGCCCGCATGCTGGGCGGTGTCGAGGTTACGGACATCACGCTGGCGCATGCCAGTGAGCTGTTGTACCCCGAAGGGTACTTCCTGAGGGGCGCGGTTGACGCCGATTTTGGGCCAAAAATGATCAGAGCAGGCGGCTGAGGGCGAAGACTGCCAGTAGCAGGAAAAAGACGCCACTGATCCGGTGTATCCATT
>CAVUJN010000001.1:0-49207 GCA_963741765.1 uncultured beta proteobacterium | reverse complement strand
TCATCAGGCCAGTTGGGGTCGAACTGAGCCGGTCGAAAGTCAGACCGCTTCGCTGATCAGCGCCAGCAATTCGTCGCCGTAGTGATCGATCTTGGCGCTGCCCATGCCGGTGATACCGGACAGCAGCCCGTGACTGGTCGGGCGTACTTCGGCCAGTTCGCGCAGGGTCTTGTCGTGCAGGATGACGTAGGCCGGCACCCCTTGTTCGCGGGCGGTGTCGGCGCGCCACTGTCGTAGTCGCTGGAACAGGGCTTCGTCGGCCGGGGCGAGGTCACTGTAAACGACGCGTGGTTTAGCTTGCGCCGTCTTGCGTTTGGCCGGGCGGCGTAGTTGTACGCAGCGCTGGCCCTTGAGGACTTCGCGCGCCGTCTCGGTCAGTTGCAGCGCGCCGTGTTCGGCCATGTCGACATGGATCAGCCCGGCGGCGGCGAGCTGGCGGAAGACGCTTTTCCAGGCGTGATCGTCGAGGTCGTTGCCGACGCCGAAGGTCGGGAGCTGGTCGTGGTTCCACTGCCTGACCTTGTCGCTTGTCTTGCCGCGCAGGATGTCGATCAGGTGCGCGACGCCGAAGCGCATGCCGGTGCGGAAGATTGCCGAAAGCGCTTTCTGCGCGGCCTGCGTGCCATCCCACAGTTCCGGCGGCTCGGCGCAGACGTCACAATTGCCACAGGGCTGGCGCTCCTCGCCAAGGTAATTGAGTAGTACCTGGCGGCGGCAGCGCGGCGCTTCGCAGTAGGCCAGCAGCGCAGTCAGCCGCTGCGATTCCAGCACTTTCTGGCCTTCGCCGGCACCGGACTCGGCAATGCGGGCATGCTGCAACGCAACGTCCTGCATGCCATAGGCCATCCAGGCCTCGGACGGTTCACCGTCGCGGCCGGCGCGGCCAGTTTCCTGATAGTAGGCCTCGATGCTTTTCGGCAGATCGAGGTGGGCGACGAAGCGTACATCCGGCTTGTCGATGCCCATGCCAAAGGCGATGGTGGCGCACATGATCAAGCCTTCCTCGCGCAGGAAGCGGCGCTGGTTGGCGGCGCGCTCCGGCGCCGGCAGGCCGGCGTGGTAGGGCAGCGCCGGATAGCCCTGGGCCGACAGCCATTCGGCGGTTTCCTCGACCTTCTTGCGCGACAGGCAATAGACGATGCCGGCCTGGCCTTTTCGCCCTGTCAGGAAGCCGAGCAACTGCTTCCGGGCGTTGTCCTTCTCGACGACGGTGTAACGGATGTTCGGGCGGTCGAAGCTGGAGAGGAAGACGCGCGCTTCACCGAGTCCGAGGCGTTGCAGGATTTCGTTCCGCGTCGCCTGGTCGGCGGTGGCGGTCAGGGCGATGCGTGGCACCCTGGGGTAACGTTCGTGCAGGGCCGAGAGTTGCAGGTATTCCGGCCGGAAGTCGTGGCCCCACTGCGACACGCAATGCGCTTCGTCGATGGCGAACAGGGCTAGTTTGCCGGCTTCGTCCAGCGCGTCGAGAAGGGCCAGCGTGCGATCGAGCAGCAGGCGTTCGGGGGCGATGTAGACGAGATCGAGGTCGCCGCTGAAAATGGCCTGTTCTACCGCTTGCGCCGCGCGCCAGTCGAGCGTCGAGTTCAGGCAGGCCGCCTTGACGCCCAACTGGGTCAGGGCGTCGACCTGATCCTGCATCAGTGCGATCAGCGGCGAGACGACGACGGCGCAGCCGGGGCGGAGCAGGGCGGGAATCTGGTAGCAGAGGCTCTTGCCGCCGCCGGTCGGCATCAACACCAGCGCGTCGCCGCCGTTGCCGATGTGCTCGATGATCTCGGCCTGGGCGCCGCGGAAGGCGGGGTAGCCGAAGACGTCGCGCAGGATGTCGAGCGCCGGCGCGTGGCCTATTGTTGCGGTTGACACGAAATCAGCGCCGATTTTCCGGCAGGATCGCCTCGCGGTTCAGTGCCTCGCCATCCCAGACCAGGCATTCGCCGCGCGCTTCGTGCCAGTCGGCGAGTACCCAGCGTTCAACGTGAATGCCATCGACAATGTGGTCATGTGTGGCCGGTTGATGCGTATGGCCGTGGATGAGGGTGACGTAGCCATGCTCGCGCAGGAAGTCGTCGGTCGCGGCCGGCTGCAGGTCGCTGTAGGGATTGCTCAGGCCCTGTTGCCGGGTGCGGCTGCGCCAGCGCATCCAGCGCCCAAGCAGGCGGCGCAGGAAGCGTGGTTTGGCGAGGACATTCTGTTGCCAGGCCGGATCGCGGACCCGGGAGCGGAACGCCTGGTAGTCCGTGTCGTCGAGACAGAGCGCATCGCCGTGCGAGAGGACGAAGCTCCATTCCGGCAGCACCAGGTCATAGGGGTCGGGCAACAGGCGGATACCGGCGGCGTCGGCGAAACCCCGGCTGATCAGGAAATCGCGGTTGCCATGCAGGAAGCCGATCTGCAGCCCGGCGTCGGCAGCAGCACGCAGGCCGGCGACGATACGGGCATTGAAGGCATCGTCGATGTCGTCGTCACCGATCCAGGCTTCGAAGAGGTCGCCCAGAATGTAGAGCGCTTCGGCATCGCGCGCGCGTCCGGCGAGAAAGCCGAGGAACAAAGCAGTCGCCCCGGGTGACCGGGGCGACAGGTGCAGATCGGAGATGAAAAAAATCAAACGATTTCTGCTTTTTCGATGATCACGTCGTTGACCGGAACGTCCTGGTGGAAACCCTTGTTGCCGGTGCGCATGGCGCGGATTTTGTTGACCACGTCCATGCCTTCGCTGACTTCGCCGAAAACGCAGTAGCCCCAGCCCTGGCCCATCGGCGAGGTGAAGTCGAGAAAATCATTGTCGACCACGTTGATGAAGAACTGGGCGGTGGCCGAATGCGGGTCGCTGGTGCGCGCCATGGCGATCGTGCCGCGCTTGTTCTTGAGGCCGTTGGCCGCCTCGTTCTCGATCGGCGCCAGGCATGGCTTCTGGTTCATGCCCGGCTCGAAGCCGCCGCACTGGACCATGAAGTTCTTGATTACGCGATGGAAAACGGTGTTGTCGTAGTGACCGGCCTCGACATAGGCGAGGAAGTTGGCGACCGTCTTCGGCGCCTTTTCGGCATTGAGGTCAAGGACGATGACGCCCTGGTTGGTGGTGAGTTTGATCATTGAATGGTCCTTATTTTTTGGAGATAATTTCGACGCTCTGGATGACGACCGGCGTGGTCGGCACATTTTCGTAGTAACCGGCATTGCCGGTCGGCACCTTGGCGATCTTGTTGACGATGTCCATGCCTTCGGTGACCCTGCCGAACACGGCATAGCCGAAGCCGCTGGGGTCGTTGCGGTTCGGATGGTTCAGGGAATCGTTGTCCTTCAGGTTAATGAAAAACTGGACGCGCGCCGAATGCGGGTCGCTGGTGCGCGCCATCGCGATCGTGCCACGCTTGTTGGGCAGGTCGCTGGTCGCTTCGTTCTTCAGGAACGGGGTCAGGATTTTCTTTTCTTCCATGGCTTTGCTGAATCCGCCGCCCTGAATCATGAAATTGTCGATGACGCGATGGAATATGGTGCCGTCGTAGAAGCCATGCTTGACGTTATAGAGGAATATCTCAACCGTCTTCGGCGCCTTTTCGGGGTTGAGCTCGATGGTGATCTTGCCCAGCGAGGTGGTCATTTCGACGGTCGGTGTCGCCCAGACGGCAAGCGAGACGAGCAGGCCGGCGGCGAGGGTGGAGATTTCCTTGATCATGGTGGTTCCCGGGTCGATGGTTAACGGTTGGCGGCCTTGCCACCGGCAGTGTCGTTTGCCGGTTTGGCCGGAGTCTTGACCGGCACGGCAAGCAGTTCGCGCGACAGGGCCAGCTTGGTTTTCGCGGCCTTGCTTGCGCCGTCGAGCTGGGCGGCCTTGTCATAGGACTGGCTGGCCAGCTTGGCGTAGAGGTCGCCGAGGTTCTCGTAGGCGGTTGCATACGATGGGTGCGCGCGGATGGCCATTTCCAGCGCCGTGCGCGCCCGCTCGTAGTCTTTTTGCTGGGCGTAGAGTACGGCCAGGTTGTTGTAGGGCTCCGGGAATTCCGGGTAATCCTGCGTCAATTTGGTGTAGACGGCGATGGCTTCGTCGGTCTTGTCCATCCCGCTGTAGATGATGCCCTTGAGAAAGCTGGCCTGCGCGTCGTCGGGCGAGGTCGCCAGGTAGGCATCGACCTTCGTCAGTGCCTGCGGGTACTGGCCCTGCCTGATCAGTTTCTGGACATCGCCCAGCGTATCGGCGTGCAGCGGCGCGCTGAACCCGACAGCCAGTCCGAAGAGGATGGCCCACACCGATCCGGAAACACGGAATCGAGGCTGTGGCTGGGGGGCGGAAGTCATCGCTATGCTATACTCGGCGCTGGTTTACAATCGTTCGATTCTACCAAGAACGCCAGCCATTCCCAAATCGGAAGAGCGGCTGACGGCGTTGCGAATACCTCTCCCATGCTCAAAATCCATAACTCCCTGAAACGGGAAAAGCAGGTCTTCACGCCCATCGAACCGGGCAAGGTGCGCATGTACGTTTGCGGCATGACCGTCTACGATTATTGCCACATCGGGCACGCCCGGGTCATGGTTGTTTTCGACATGGTTTATCGCTGGCTCAAGGCTTCCGGCTACGACGTCACCTACGTGCGCAACATCACCGACATCGACGACAAGATCATTCGGCGCGCCACCGAGAATGGCGAATCGCTGCTGCAACTGACCAACCGTTTCATTGCCTTCATGCACGAGGATGCCGACGCGCTCGGTGTGCTACGCCCCGATCACGAGCCGCGCGCCACCGAGTTCGTGCCGGAAATGCTCGACCTGATCGGTCGCCTGGAGTCGCGCGGCCTGGCCTACAAGGCAAGCGATGGCGACGTCAATTACGCAGTGCGCAAGTTCGCCGGTTACGGCAAGCTGTCCGGCAAGTCGCTCGACGACCTGCGCGCCGGCGAGCGCGTCGAGGTCGATTCAGCCAAGGACGATCCGCTCGATTTCGTGCTGTGGAAGCACGCCAAGCCGGGCGAGCCGGCATGGGATTCGCCATGGGGCGAGGGGCGGCCGGGCTGGCATATCGAATGTTCGGCGATGAGCTCGAAACTGCTCGGCAATCATTTCGACATCCACGGCGGTGGACAGGATCTTCAGTTCCCGCACCACGAGAACGAGATTGCCCAGTCCGAGGGCGCGCACCAGTGCACCTTCGTCAATTACTGGATGCACAACGGCTTCGTCAGGGTCGACAACGAAAAGATGTCGAAATCGCTCGGCAACTTTTTCACCATTCGCGACGTGCTGGAGCGCTTCGATGCCGAGGTGGTGCGTTTCTTCATTTTGCGTGCCCACTACCGCAGCCCCCTGAACTACTCTGACATCCATCTCGACGACGCCAAGCGCAGCCTCGACAGCCTCTATTTTGCCTTGCGCGACGTGCCGCCCGTCGCCGTCGAGATCGACTGGAACAGCGATTTCGCCGCACGTTTCGCTGCCGCGCTGAACGAGGATTTCGATTCGCCCGGCGCCATTGCCGTGCTCTTCGAACTGGCCGGCGAAGTCAATCGCCAGCGCAGCAGCGAACTGGCCGGCCTGCTGAAAGCCCTGGCCGGCGTCATCGGCCTGCTCGAACGCGAGCCGACGGCTTACCTGCGCGGCGGCGGCGCCGCTGCAGGTGACCTGGACGAGGCGGTCATCGAGCGCATGATAGGCGAGCGCGCAGCCGCCAAGAAGGCGAGGAATTTTGCCGAAGCCGATCGTCTGCGCGACGAACTCAAGGCTGCCGGCATCGCGCTCGACGACAGCCCGCAGGGCACGACCTGGCGCCGCGCCTGAAAATCAAAACGGCCTGTAAAAACAGGCCGTTTTTCCGGGTTGACCACGCCAGTCTTACTTGAGAACCTTGCCGCCCGGCCCGACGACGGTCATCTCGACGAAGCGGGAGCCCTGGCGGTTGGTACCGCTGAAGGCGACCGTGAAACCACCGAGATCGGCGTTGGTGCTTTCCAGTGCGGCGATATATTTTTCGCGGGTCAGGTCCTTGCCGGCTTTCCTGAGCGCGTTGACCGTGATGCGGGCGGTGACATAGGCCTCGATCCCGTAATAGGAGTAGCCGTCCTTGCCGCCGACCAGCTTCTGATAATCGCGCACCATCGGCACGACGCTGTTCCACGGATAGGGCATGACCTGCGAAATGCCGATGCCGCGCGCATCGGCGCCGAGTTCGGCGACCAGTTGTTCGGTGCCGACCGGCGACAGGGTCATCAGCATCGGGTTCTGGCCAGCCTTCTTCATCGCTGTGACGAATGCGGCGGTCGGCTTGTAGAGCGTCACCATGACCACGGCCTGGGGGTTTGCCTTGGCAATCGCATCGACCGCCGGTTTGACGTTGACCGAGTTGCGTTCGACTGTCGCCGCTACCGTCGGGGCGAGATTGTGTTTTTTTAGCGCGGCGGTGACACCTTCCAGTCCGGATTTGCCGAAACCGTCATTCTGATAGAAAACGGCAATGTTCTTCAGACCCAGAGAAACCAGCTGATTGACGATGGCGTCGGTTTCGTTCGCGTAGCTGGCGCGGATGTTGAACATGTAGTTGCTGCCCGGATTCTGCGAAATCGGCTCACGCAGCGTGCCGGCTCCGGAAATGGTCCCGACCAGCGGCACCCGGGCCGGCCCGAAGACCTTGTTCATCGCTTCGGTTGTCGGACTCGAACCGTAAAAGGCCATAAGGGCAAAGACCTTCTTGTCGCTGATCAGGGTCTGGGTGTTGGCCACCGTGCGGTCGGTCTCGTAACCGTCATCAAGCGCGACCAGATTGATCTTGCGGCCATTGACGCCGCCACTCTTGTTGACCTGATCGAAATAACGTTCGATCACCTCGCGCATGTCAGTGCCATAGGCGCCGTTCGGCCCCGAGAAGGGAGACGACATGCCCATGGTGATCGTGCTTTCCGTAACGCCCGGCTCGGCCGCAGCCAGCGAAGAAACGGCGATCGCTGCAACGGTAAGCAACTGCTTGACGAAATGCATTGTTGGTTCCCCCTGTGTGAGTCAGTGGATTCTAACAGCCGAAACAAGGCAAGGGGAACACCGGGCGCAGGCTGTTTAGCCTGCGCTGCAAGGTAAAGGTGTTAATCCTCGAAAAATGCCTTTACCTTGTCCATCCACGATTTGGCGCGCGGATTGTGCCGGGCGCCACTGTCGCGGCTCGATTCCTCGAGTTCGCGCAGCAACTCCTTCTGGCGGTCGGTCAGGTTGACCGGCGTTTCGACGACGACGTGACACATCAGGTCGCCATGGGTATGGCTGCGTACCCCCTTGATGCCCTTGCCGCGCAGGCGGAAGACACGTCCCGACTGTGTTTCGCCGGGAATCTTGATGCTGGCGGCGCCATCCAGGGTCGGAATTTCGATTTCGCCACCGAGGGCGGCAGTGGTGAACGAGATCGGCATTTCGCAATGCAGATCGTTGTGGTCGCGGGTGAAGACCGGATGTTGCTTGAGGTGGATCTGCACGTAAAGGTCGCCCGGCGGGCCGCCGTTCACGCCGTGTTCGCCTTCGCCGGCGAGCCGGATGCGATCGCCCTCGTCAACCCCGGCGGGAATCTTGACCGACAGCGTCTTGTGCTGCTTGGTGCGTCCGGCCCCGCCGCAGGTCTTGCACGGGTCGGCGATGAAGCGGCCGGTACCATGGCACTTCGGGCAGGTCTGCTGAATCGAGAAAAACCCCTGTTGCAGGCGCACCTGGCCGGAACCGTTACAGGTCGGGCAGGTCTTCGGCTGCGTGCCGGGCTTGGCGCCGCTGCCATTGCAGGGTTCGCAGACTTCCATGGTCGGAATGCGAATCTTGGTTTCCGTACCATGCGCGGCCTGTTCGAGCGAGATTTCGAGGTTGTAGCGCAGGTCGGCACCGCGGTAGATATTGGAACGTCCGCCGCCGCCACCACCGCGTCCGCCGAATATTTCATCGAAAATACCGCCGAAGGCATCGGAAAATCCGCCGCCGCCGCCACCCATGCCGGCCTGCGGGTCTACCCCGGCGTGGCCGAACTGGTCATAAGCCGCACGTTTCTGGGCGTCGGACAGGATTTCGTAGGCTTCCTTGGCTTCCTTGAATTTTTCTTCCGACCCCTGATTGTCCGGGTTGCGGTCGGGATGGTGCTTCATGGCCAGCTTGCGGTAGGCCTTCTTGATCTCGTCGTCGGATGCGTCGCGGTTGACGCCGAGAATCTCGTAAAAATCGCGTTTTGACATGTCATGTACCCATCAAGTGACAAAGGCGCCGAGCGCCGGCGGAGGATTTCCGCGGGCTCGGCGCCGGGCTGTGGGGTCGGGGATTACTTCTTGTCCTTGACCTCGGTGAACTCGGCGTCCACCACATCGCCTTCGTCCTTCTTGGCCTGCTGCTGACCGCCTGCTTCGGCACCGCCACCCGCGGCTGCGCCCTCGGCCTGTTGTTGCTGGGCATACATCTTTTCACCCAGCTTCTGGGCAGCCTGGCTCAGAGCTTCGGTCTTCGCGACGATGGTGTCCTTGTCGCCGTCACGGAGCACATCCTCGACAGCCTTGATCGCGGCTTCGATGCTTTCCTTTTCGGCCGCATCCAGCTTGTCGCCGTACTCGGTCAGCGATTTCTTGACCATGTGCACCATGCCATCGGCCTGATTGCGGGCGTCGGCCAGCTCGTGGACCTTCTTGT
Source organism: uncultured beta proteobacterium (assembly GCA_963741765.1). GTDB lineage: Bacteria > Pseudomonadota > Gammaproteobacteria > Burkholderiales > Rhodocyclaceae > Azonexus. Next base: position 40,570 of record CAVUJN010000001.1, on the reverse strand, counting down.
CGTCTTCGGCGTGCAGTTCGGCATCCTTGACCATGGCCTGGATTTCGGCTTCGCTCAAACCGGAGTTGGCCTTGATGGTGATCTTGTTTTCCTTGCCGGTGGCCTTGTCCTTGGCCGTGACATGCATGATGCCGTTGGCGTCGATGTCGAAGATGACCTCGATCTGCGGCGTGCCGCGCGGTGCCGGCGGGATGCCTTCCAGGTTGAACTGGCCGAGGCTCTTGTTGCCGGAAGCGACTTCGCGTTCGCCCTGCAGCACATGGATGGTCACCGCACCCTGGTTGTCATCGGCGGTCGAGAATGTCTGCGAGGCCTTGGTCGGGATCGTCGTGTTCTTCTGGATCAGCTTGGTCATGATGCCGCCCAGGGTTTCGATGCCGAGCGACAGCGGGGTCACGTCGAGCAGCAGCACGTCCTTGACTTCGCCCTGCAGCACGCCGCCCTGGATGGCTGCGCCGACGGCAACGGCCTCGTCCGGATTGACGTCCTTGCGCGGTTCCTTGCCGAAGATTTCCTTGACCTTGTCCTGCACCTTGGGCATGCGTGACTGACCACCGACCAGGATGATGTCGTCGATGTCGCCAACCTTGCAGCCGGCATCCTTGAGCGCCGTGACGCACGGTGCGACGGTGCGCTCGACCAGTTCATCGACCAGCGACTCGAATTTGGCGCGGGTGATCTTGATCGCCAGGTGCTTCGGACCGGAAGCATCCGCCGTGATGTAGGGCAGGTTGATTTCGGTCTGCTGGCCGGAAGACAGCTCGATCTTGGCTTTTTCGGCAGCTTCCTTGAGACGCTGCAGCGCGAGCACGTCGGCCTTCAGATTGACGCCGGATTCCTTCTTGAATTCGTCGATGATGTAGTCGATCAGGCGCTGATCGAAGTCTTCGCCGCCCAGGAAGGTGTCGCCGTTGGTCGCCAGAACTTCGAACTGTTTCTCGCCATCGACGTCGGCGATTTCGATGATCGAGATGTCGAAGGTGCCGCCGCCGAGGTCATAGACGGCGATCTTGCGGTCCTTGCCGGCAGCCTTGTCCATGCCGAAGGCCAGCGCGGCCGCGGTCGGTTCGTTGATGATGCGCTTGACTTCGAGGCCGGCGATGCGGCCGGCGTCCTTGGTCGCCTGGCGCTGGCTGTCGTTGAAGTAGGCCGGCACGGTGATGACGGCTTCGGTGACTTCCTCGCCGAGGTAGTCTTCGGCGGTCTTCTTCATCTTGCGCAGCACTTCTGCGGAAACCTGCGGCGGGGCGATCTTCTTGTCGCGCACGGAAACCCAGGCGTCGCCGTTGTCGGCCTTGACGATCTTGTAGGGCATCAGCGCGATGTCCTTCTGCACTTCCTTCTCTTCGAAGCGGCGACCGATCAGGCGCTTGACCGCGTACAGCGTGTTCATCGGGTTGGTGACGGCCTGGCGCTTGGCCGGGGCGCCGGACAGGATTTCGCCGTCTTCGGCGTAGCCGATGACCGACGGCGTGGTGCGCGCGCCTTCGGAGTTTTCGATGACCTTCGGCTGGCCGCCTTCCATGATGGCGACGCAGCTGTTGGTGGTGCCGAGGTCGATGCCAATGATCTTGCCCATGATTCGTTCCTTAAGAAAAATTACTGATGTTCGTGAATTGGGGGCTGGGCCCCGGATTTCAAGCGTGGATTTCAGAAAACTCTGCGGTTGACCGCAAAAAAAGGCGAAATTTCTATTTGCCCTTGGCGACCATGACCAGTGCCGGGCGCAAGGTGCGTTCGGCGATCAGGTAGCCCTTCTGCAGAACGGTGACGACGGTGTTGGCCTCCTGGTCGGAATCGACCATGCCGATCGCCTGGTGCTTGTGCGGATCGAACTTCTCGCCGGCCGGGTTTACTTCGGTCAGCGCATTCTTTTCGAATGCTGAAGTCAGTTGTTTGAGGGTCAGCTCGACGCCGGACTTGAAGCTGTCTACGGTTTGTTCGGGCACCGCCAGCGCGGCTTCCAGGCTGTCCTTGACCGCCAGCAGTTCGCCGGCGAATTTTTCGACCGCAAATTTGTGGGCCTTGGCGATGTCCTCCTGGGCGCGGCGGCGGATATTCTCGCCCTCGGCCTTGGCGCGCAGCCAGGCGTCGTAATGCTCGGCAGCCTGCAGTTCGAGGGCGCGGAATTGCTCTTCGATGCTCGGCAGCGTATCGGTGTGTACTTCAGGCGCCGGTGCCGCGCCGGTGTCGCTGGCGGGCTGGTTGTCGAGCAGGGGTTCCTGGGGATTTTCGGGGTTGGACATGCATATTTCTCCAAAAAAGTTGTTATGCATGTAGGGGTATTCCGCCAGATTTCAAGGGTGAACCGAAAAAAATCTCGTGATGGCAGCCGATGACCGGCCTGCGATCTGCGTGCTACGATGAAAGCTTGGTCAAATATTGACGAAGTGAATGGAACAGTTCGGCAAATACCGGGTAGTCAAGGAGATCGGCAAGGGGGCGACCGCCAAGGTTTACCTCTGCGTGAGTCCCGGTTCAGATACGCCGGTCGCCGTCAAGGTGGTGCGCTTCGGCAAGGACTGCGCGGCAATGTCGCGCCGGCTGCGCAAGCTCTTCCAGAACGAGGGGATGGTCGCCCGGCGCCTCAATCACCCGAACATCGCCAAGGTTTACGAGGGTGTGGTTGAGGACGACTACGCCTATCTGGCGATGGAATACATCCAGGGCTTCCCGCTCGAAGCGCATACCCGCATCGACCGCCTGCTGCCGCTGCACCGTGTCATCGGCATCATCTTCAAGTGCTGCATGGCGCTCGACAGCGCTTACCGCCAGGGGATCATCCACCGCGACATCAAGCCGGCGAATATCCTGGTCGCTGCCGGCGACGAGCCGAAGCTGGTCGATTTCGGCCTCGCGCTAAACCTCAACAAGAACCTGGATCGCGACTCGACCTTCATCATGGGCGTTGGGTCGCCGTCATACATGTCGCCAGAGCAGGTCAAGGGCTACCAGCTCAATCAGAAGACCGACCTCTATTCGCTCGGGGTCCTCATGTTCCAGCTGCTGACCGGGCGCCTGCCGTTCCGCGCCAAAAATCAGGCGACGCTGATCTACCGCATCATCAATACCGATGCGCCGGATGTAACTTCGCTGAACCCGAGCCTGCCCGAGGGCCTCAACGCCATACTGCGCAAGGCGCTGGAGAAAGACCTTTACAGCCGTTACCGCAACGGTGCCGAGTTCGCCAAGGACCTTGCCGCAGTGCGCTACCAGATTCTCGAGGAAGATGACACGGTTCAGGACACGCGCCATTTCGAAATGCTCAGAAAGCTGGAATTCTTTACCGAATTCGAGAATGTCGAACTCTGGGAAATCCTGCGCATATCGGTGTGGCGCCAGATTGCGCCACGCGTGGCGATCATCCGCGAAGGGCAGGCCAACAGGATTTTCGGCATCGTCGTCGAAGGCTACGTCGAAGTCTCGATTGCCGGGGCGGCGCTCTGCCGGTTGGGGGCGGGCGAAGTGATCGGCGAGGTCGCCTACCTGCACCCGAGCAAGGATGAACGTTCGGCCAGCGTCGTGACGCTCGAAAATACGCTCTTCCTGGAAATCAATGCGGCCGCGCTGGCGCTGGCTTCCGAGGAATTACAGGAACGCATGCGCACGGTGCTGCTCGGACAGGTGATCGACCGCATGCGCACGGTCAATGCCATTGCTGCCGCACAGGGGGCGCCGGCCGTCGAATCGAGCAGGGCATTGCTCGAGGGGTCCAGTCGCTCGGCGCCGGGCGGCGGGATCGACCTCGAACTGGCGCCGATGTAGTTGCGCTCCCCGGCCAGTTAGCCGGGATCGACGCTGCAAATCAGATGTTCGCCTCCACCCAGCGCTTCAGCGTTGCACCGTTGACCGCGCCGCTCTGGCGGGCGACTTCGCGACCCCCCTTGAAAATGGCCAGGGTCGGGATACTGCGGATATTGAAGCGGGCGGCCAGTTGCTGCTGGCTTTCAGTGTCGACCTTGGCCAGGCGGACGGCCGGTTCCAACTGGCCCGCCGCGCTGGCGAAGGCCGGTGCCATAGAACGGCAGGGGCCGCACCACGGCGCCCAGAAATCGACGACGATCGGCAGGTCGCTGCGCCCGACATGCCGGTCGAAATTGGTGGCGGTCAGGTCGAGCGGTTCGCCGGCAAACAATGCCTTGCGACACTGGCCACAGGTGGGGCTTTCGGCAAGCCGGCCGGCCGGGAGGCGGTTGACGGCATCGCAATGCGGGCAAACGACGTGCAGGTGGTCACTCATGGCGTTTCCTTCGTATCAGAAAAGTCTGATATCGGGCCGCCTTGGCCGGTTTCAAGAGGGGGCGCCGTGCGCTTTGGCCAGCCGCGCCGTAGCGGCCAGCGCCTCGGGGTCGGCTTGCGCGTTCGACGGCCAGCCGCCGAGGTGGCGTTCGACGAGCGAAGCCAGCGCTGCCAGCCAGCGGTGGTCTTCGTTGAGCGCGGGAATATAGTGGTATTCCTTGCCGCCGCTGGTCAGGAAGGATTCCTTGCCTTCCATGGCGATTTCTTCCAGCGTTTCCAGGCAATCGGCGACGAAGCCGGGGCAGATCACATCGACGCGCTGCGTGCCGGCTTTGCCGAGCGCTTCGAGGGTTGGCGCGGTATAGGGCTGCAGCCATTCGGCTTTGCCGAAGCGCGACTGGAAGCAGATGCGGTATTGGCTGGCAGCCAGATTGAGCCGTTCGGCGAGCAGGCGGCCGGTCTTCATGCATTCGCAGTAATACGGATCGCCGAGATCGAGATTGCGCCGCGGCAGGCCGTGAAAGCTGATGATCAACTGGTCGCCGGTGGCCAGCCGACCATGCTTCGTCCAGTGATCGAGCACCGTCTGTTCGAGCGCCTGAATGTAACCCGGGTCATCGTGGAAATTGCGGACGAAGCGCATTTCGGGCTGGTTGCGCTGGGCCAGCAGCCAGTTGCAGACATCGTTGACGACCGTTGCGGTCGTGGTCGCCGAGTATTGCGGATACATTGGCAGGATCAGGATGCGGGTATTGCCGGCGGCCTTGAGGCGGTCCAGAACATCGGGAATCGCCGGCGCGCCATAGCGCATCGCCAGGGCAACCGTGACATGGTGGCCGCGTTCGCCGAGATAGCCGGCGAGAAACTTGGCTTGTCGCTCGGTATGAACCTTCAATGGCGAGCCTTCGGCCATCCACACCGAGGCGTATTTTTCGGCGGATTTTTTCGGACGGACGTTGAGAATGATGCCGTTAAGGATCAACCACCAAATCGCGCGCGGGATTTCGACGACGCGCGGATCGCCCAGAAACTGGCGCAGGTAACGTTTGAGTGCCGGCGCGGTAGGCGCTTCGGGAGTGCCGAGGTTGACGACAACGATCGCCGTGCCCGGGGCGGTGCCGTGCTGGTGCGGCGGTTCCGGCTTGATTTTTGGCATCAGTAGTTCTTCGGGTGGGAGAGGGCGCTAGACAGCAGCCGGGCGGTGATGTCGACGATCGGTATGACGCGCTCGTAGGCCATGCGTGTCGGGCCGATGACGCCCACCGAGCCGACCACCTGGCCGTTGACGGAGTAGGGCGCGGCGACGACGCTGCACTCGTCGAGCGAGGCGATTCCCGATTCGCCGCCGATGAAGATCTGGACGCCAGCGGCGCGGTTGGAAATATCGAGCAGGCGCATCAGGCTGGAGCGTTGCTCGAAGAGATCGAACAGCTCGCGCAGGCGTTTCATGTTGGAAGACAGTTCCTCGACGTCGAGCAGGTTGTGCTCGCCGGAGATCACGTAGGGTGCCGCGCTACCGGACAGCGCTTCGTCGCCGGCATCGAGCGCCAGCGCCATCAGCGACTTCACGTCCTCGCGCAGTTGCTGGATTTCAACCGAAATGCGCTGGCGGATTTGCTCGAAATCGAGGCCGGCGAAATTCTGGTTCAGGTAATTGGCAGCCTGGACCAGCTCTGACGGCGAATAGGCCTTCTCGGTGACCAGGACACGGTTCTGCACGTCACCGTCGGTGGTGACGATGATCAGCAGGATACGTTTCTCGGTCAGGTTGAGGAATTCAATCTGGCGGATGCGGCTGGCGCTGCGCCGTGGCGCCATGACGACCCCGGCGAAGTGGGTAAGGCTGGAAAGCAGTTGCGAGGCGCTGGAAATGACCTGATTTGCCGGTCGACCGTGCAAGGCGCCTTCCATCTCGTCGAGTTGCCGTGCCTCGAGCGGGTGCATCGTCAGCAGCTTGTCGACGAACAACCGGTACCCGCGCGCCGTCGGCACGCGCCCGGCGGAGGTGTGCGGGCTGGCGACAAAGCCGGCTTCCTCGAGGTCGGCCATGACGTTGCGGATCGTTGCCGGCGACAGGTCGAGACCGGAAAACTTCGAAAGCGCGCGCGAGCCGACCGGCTGGCCGTCGGCAATGTAGTGTTCGACCAGGGCCTTGAGGAGTGTGCGGGAGCGATCATCGAGCATGGCAGGGCATTGTACAAAAAACTGGCGACAGCGCGCGCAGCCATTTTTATGCAAGAATCCGCAACATGAACTCCAGCTTCGGCTCCTACCGCTCACCCAAGACCATCGCGCTGGTCGGCAAGTACCATAGTCCCGAAATCGCCGAATCCCTGCGCGGACTTGCGGAATACCTGCATGAGCGGGGCATTTCGATTTTCATCGAGCGCGAGACGGCCGAGCACATCGGGCGCCATGTCGATCTGGCGCGCTGGGTTACCTGCGGCTTCAACGATATCGGCGCCCATGCCGATCTGGCCATCGTCATCGGTGGCGACGGCACGATGCTTAACGCGGCGCGCCGTCTGGCGCGCTACCGCGTGCCGCTGGTCGGCATCAATCAGGGGCGCCTCGGCTTCATGACCGACATCGCCCGCTGCGACATGCTGACCTGCATGGACGACCTGCTCGACGGGCGCTTCAATCCCGAGAACCGCATGCTTCTCGATGCCGAGGTAATCCGCGATGGCAGGGAAATCGCCGCCAACCTGGCGCTCAACGATGTCGTGCTCGACAAGGGGGCGATCGGCCGCATGATCGAGTTCGGCCTGTCGATCGACGGCGAGTTCATCTACAACCTGCGCTCGGACGGCCTGATCGTGTCGACGCCAACCGGGTCGACCGCCTACTCGCTGTCGGCAGGCGGGCCGATCCTGCATCCGACGCTGACCGGCATCGCCTTGGTGCCGCTCTGTCCGCATGCGCTGACCAACCGGCCGATCATGGTCAATGACCAGGCCAATATCGAACTGCACATCATTCAGGCCGACGACCCGCGCGTCCACTTCGACGGCCAGGTGACGCTCGATCTGCTCCCCGGCGACAGCGTCCGTCTCAGGCGTTCCGAATACGCCTGTTGCTTCCTGCATCCACCGGGCTACAGCTATTTTTCCATGCTGCGTCAGAAGCTGCACTGGAGCGAGCGGCCCAAGGGCACCTGATGCTGCGTCACCTGGCGATTCGCGATTTTGTCATTGTCGACCGGCTGGAACTCGAGTTTTCGGCCGGATTCGGCACGTTGACCGGCGAAACCGGCGCCGGCAAGTCGATCCTGATCGATGCCCTGGCCCTGGCGCTCGGTGATCGCGCCGATGCCGGTGTCGTTCGCGCCGGCTGCGACAAGGCCGAGGTTGCAGCCACCTTCGAGATCGGCGGGTTGCCGCAGGTGCTCTCCTGGCTGGCTGCACACGACCTTGATGCTGACGAAGAGCTGTTGCTGCGCCGCGTGCTCGATAGCGGCGGCCGGTCGCGCGGCTACATCAACGGTTCGCCGGCCACCGCGCAGCAGATGCGCGAGGTCGGCGAGTTTCTCGTCGATATCCACGGCCAGCACGCCCATCAATCTTTATTGCGCGCCGATGCACAGCGCGCCTTGCTCGACACCCATGCCGGGCTGGGCGACCTGGTCCGTAAAGTCGCCAGCGCCTACCGGGCCTGGCGTGAGGCCGTGCAGATGCAGCAGTCAGCCGCGACCGGTGCCGAGGCGCTGGCGCGCGAACGCGAACAGCTCGAATGGCAGGTTCGCGAACTCGAGACGCTGGCCTTCGTCGATGATGAATGGAGCGCGCTCGAACTCGAACACAAGCGCCTCGGCCATGCAGCAAGCCTGATTGACGGCGCCCGCTTCGCGCTCGATGCGCTATCCGATGGCGAAGCTGCCTGCTCGGGCAATCTCGATCGCGTCGCGACACGGCTCGGCGATCTGGCCGACTATGACCCTGCGCTGCAGGAAGTCTTCGCTTTGCTGCAGTCGGCGCAGGCTGAACTCGGCGAGGCGATATCGACCTTGCGCCGCTATGCCGACCGTGTCGATCTCGACCCGGCACGCCTGACGGAGGTCGAGCGGCGCATGGAAGCGGTGCTCGCCTGCGCCCGCAAGTATCGCGTGCAGGCTGCCGAACTGCCCGGTTTGCTGGTGGGCTGGCAGGAGCGTCTGGCGACGCTCAACGCGGCCGCAGACCTCGACGCGCTGGCGGCGCGGGTCGTGACGGCACATGCTGAATATCAGGAGGTCGCCGGCGAATTATCAAGCGGACGGCGGCGCGTCGCTGGTGAAATGGGGGCCGCGGTCAGCGCCTTGATGCAGCAACTGGCGCTGGCCTCAGGTCGCTTCGAAGTGGCCCTGCTGCCGCTGACCGAAGGCGCTGCCTACGGACTCGAACAGGTCGAATTCCGCGTCGGCGGTCTGGCCGGGCAGGAGGCGAAACCGCTGGCCAAGGTCGCCTCGGGCGGCGAATTGTCGCGCATCAGCCTGGCCATCCAGGTCCTGACCTCGCGCTCGGCCAGCGTGCCGACTTTGATCTTCGACGAAGTCGATGTCGGGATCGGCGGTGGCGTTGCCGAAATCGTCGGCCGGCTGCTGCGCGAACTCGGCAACGAACGCCAGGTAATGTGCGTGACCCACCTGCCGCAGGTGGCGGCGCGCGCCGAATGGCAGTGGCAGGTCAGCAAGAAAACACGCGACGGCGTCACACTCAGCGCGATCGAAGCGCTCGACAACGAACAGCGCGTCCGCGAAATCGCCCGCATGCTGGGCGGTGTCAAGGTCACGGACATCACGCTGGCGCATGCCAGTGAGCTGTTGTACCCCAAGGGTACTTCCTGAGGGGCGCGGTCGACGCCGATTTTGGGCCAAAAATGATCAGAGCAGGCGGCTGAGGGCGAAGACTGCCAGTAGCAGGAAAAAGACGCCACTGATCCGGTGTATCCATTTCAGTGGTAGCCGATTGAGCAATTTGCGACCGGCGAGGACGCCGAGCAACGAGGTGGTCGCCAAGGCTGCTGTGGCACCAGTCCATACGGCGGCAGGTATTCCAGTACTGCCGAGGGCGGCGACGGCGAGTTGGGTCTTGTCGCCGAATTCCGCGAGAAAAATGAGCAGGAAGGTGGTGGCGACAATGCCGTGCCCCGGCTTTTCCTCGACTGTTTCACCCTCGTTGTCGTCGTCGCTGTAGCGCAGGGCACTGATGCCGAAGCCGGCGAAGAGGATCGCGACAGCCAGTGCAATCAGCCATTCCGGTAGCCAGGCAGCGATCGTGGCGCCGAACAGGACGGCCAGCAGGTTGAGCACCGCAAATGCGAGGATTGCGCCGATGACCACCGGAAGCCCGCGATGGCGGGCGGCCAGTGTCATGCAGACCAACTGGCTCTTGTCGCCGATTTCGGCCAGGGCGACGACGAGGAATGTGGTTCCGGCGGAAGCCAGCCAGGGGCCGGAAAGCCAGGGCATGAGGTCAGGCATGGGGTGGTGCATTGACATCCTCGCCCACCTGAAGGAAGGCGATTCCTACGGCGCTAAACAAGAGCAAGCTCCTGCGTAGTCGCTTCTGCGGGTTCCTGCTTCGCTGGACGGCCCGACTGCGCCATTCCTCCACAGGCCAACACGGCATGTCCTGCCGCTAAGATATTGATCGCACCGACCAGATCGGCATTTTCCTCGAAACCGCATTCCACACAGGCAAAGCGGGCTTGGGTTTGGCGATTTTCTGCAGATACATGGCCGCAGCAAGGGCAGGTCCGGCTGGTGTTGCGCGGATTGACCGCCACCACCTGACCGCCTCGCCATGTCTGCTTGTACTCCAGTTGCCGCCGGAACTCGAACCAGCCTTGATCGAGAATCGACTGGTTGAGTCCCGACTTGGCTTTAACGTTCCGTCCCGGTGCTTCGGCGCTCCCCGCTGCGGACTTGCTCATGTAGCGCACCTGCAAGTCCTCGATACACACCATCGCGTGGTTTTGGCTGATCGTGGTCGTGGTCTTGTGCAGGTAGTCGCGGCGGATATTGCCGATCTTCTGGTGGAGCTTCGTGACTTTGGCTTTCGCCTTTTTCCAATTGTTGCTGAACTTGGTTTTGCGACTCATCGCCCGTTGATAACGGCCCAGCCGCGCTTGCTGCTTTTTGAAACTGTTGATCGGCTCGAAGACCGTGCCATCGGAGAGGGTGGCAAAGCGGGCAATGCCTACGTCGACGCCCACGATGGAGGCTGAGGGATGAACCGGCGCTGCTTCTTCCCGTTCGGTCTGAATCGACATGAACCATTTGCCGCCCGTGCTCGATACCGTGATGTTCCTGGCTGTGCCGAGCATGTTCCGGCTGTTGCGGTAGCGAATCCAGCCCAGCTTGGGCAGGAACACGCGGCTATTGCCGGCGTCGATCTTGAATTGCTTGGCATCGGGGTAGCGGAAGCTGTCGCCCATGCCCTTCTTCTTGAAGCGCGGGAAGTCGGCGCGTTTGGCGAAGAAGTTGGTATAGGCACGCTCCAAATCCTTGAGGGCCTGTTGCAGCGGGTGCACCGGGGCATCCGCAAGCCATGCCGTATCTTCGGCGTTGCGCCAGGTCGTGAGCGCTTTGCACAATCCCGCGTAGCCCAGTTTCTTCTCGCCCTGTTCGTACAGCGCTTTCTGCATTGCCAGCGCCTTGTTAAACACGAAGCGACATGACCCAGCGAAGCGGCGCATGTTACGCTGTTGTTCGCCGTTGGGCTTTAGCTCGTATTTGTAGGCTTGAAGCCGTTGCATAGCTCGTAATATAGTTTGGTCTATGACAGAAAACAATGATATTCGACACGGACGGCAATTCGAGACAGGTACTGGAAAGGGGTGCTGTGGTCGCCATCCTATTTCGCTTCATCGTGTGGCGGCGCTCCGATCAGCATCATTCGCCAGTACATCGAACAGCAACAGACACCGCATTAAGGGCAACGGCAAGGACGGCGATGCCGTCCGCGCTATCCTTCCCCGACTAAACTCGGCGGCTTCGCCTAAAGGTTGCTACGCAACCAAATCGCTTGGACGAGGCTTGTCGCACAACTGGTCAGGACTTGGCGGATTTTTCCCGGTTCGGGCAGGCCGTCTTGGTGCAGTGCGCGTAGAGATAGAGCGCGTGGTCGTGGATCGCAAAGCCGCGCTCCTCGGCGATTTTGTTTTGCCGGCGCTCGATTTCCGGATCGTAGAATTCCTCGACCTTGCCGCAATCGACGCAGACCATGTGGTCGTGATGCTTGCCGTGATTGATCTCGAACACGGCCTTGCCGGATTCGAAAAAATGGCGTTCGAGAAGGCCTGCCTGCTCGAACTGGGTCAGCACACGGTAAACCGTGGCGAGTCCGATATCCATGTTTTCCGCGATCAGCATCCGGTAGACATCTTCGGCCGTCATGTGGCGCAAGCTGCTCTTTTCGAACAACTCGAGAATTTTGAGGCGGGGAAAAGTGGCCTTGAGCCCCATGTTCTTGAGGCTTTGCGGGTCGCTCATCGTTTTTTTGTCCGTTAGGTGGTCGGGGGCGGTGCTGGCGCGATTTCGGGTATCATATACCGCTTCAAAGGTGTTTGAGAAACTCGGATTTCCGTATGTTCCGTTCCCGCTTGCTAATTCTCGGTGCTGTCTGTTCGCTGCTCGCGGCGTGCGGCAGCTTCAATGCGTACAAGATCGACATCCAGCAGGGCAATGTGCTGTCCCAGGAAATGGTCGCCCAGCTCAAGCCTGGCCAGACGCGCGAACAGGTGCGTTATATCCTCGGCTCGCCGCTGCTTGCCGATATGTTCCATCAGCATCGCTGGGACTACGTTTACAGCTACCGCAACGGCAGGACCGGTGAAGTCGAGACCCGCCAGTTCTCGGTTTATTTCAACCAGGACAATCTCCTGGAGCGCGTTGCTGGCGATATCTCGGGTGGTGATCCTGATGAACTGGCAATACCGAAGACGCAGACGCGACTGGTCGATTTCGGAACCCTGCCGGCTGACGGATCGCCAATGCCGCCACCCGAGGGCGAGGGATTCTTTCGTAGCATGATGCATTCGATCGGATTCTGATCATGAACAAGACACGAGTCGGTATCGTTGGTGCCGGCGGGCGCATGGGGCGCATGCTGCTGGAGGCCGCCCTCAAGGATGCCGGTCTCGTTCTCGGCGGTGCGTTCGATGTGCCGGGCAGTCCCGCAATCGGCCAGACTGCCGGCCAACTGACCGGGCTGGTGAGCGAGAAGCTGGTCAGCGATGACCTCGTTGCCGGCCTTTCCGCCATTGATTGCCTGATCGATTTCACGCGGCCGCAGGGCACGCTGGAACACCTCGAACGTTGCCGCCAGGCGGGCGTCGCGATGGTTATCGGCACCACCGGTTTCGAAGCGGAAGGCAAGGCGGCAATCGCTGCCGCGGCGCGCGACATTCCGGTCGTCTTTGCACCGAACATGGCGGTCGGCGTCAATCTGGTGTTCAAGCTGCTCGATACTGCAGCGCGGATTCTGAATCAGGGTTACGACATCGAGATCGTCGAGGCGCACCATCGCCTGAAGGTCGATGCGCCATCCGGAACCGCGTTGCGCATGGGCGAGGTCGTCGCCGGCGCGCTCGGCCGCGATCTCAAGGAATGCGCGGTCTATGGCCGCGAAGGGGTGACCGGCGAGCGCGACCCGTTGACCATCGGCTTCGCAACCGTGCGCGGCGGCGATATCGTCGGCGACCATACCGCGATGTTCTGCGGCATCGGCGAGCGCGTCGAGATCACCCACAAGGCCGGCAGCCGCATGCCTTATGCGCTGGGCAGCATGCGTGCTGCACGTTTCCTGGCAGGCCGCAAGAACGGCCTGTTCGACATGCAGGATGTTCTCGGCCTGCGCTGAATCGGCAGGCGCAGGAGAGGGCTGAATTTGCCTGCAAGGGCTGTTTTCGGCTAAAATCAGCGGGTTAAAAAGCACAAGCGGGGAGGCGCAAGCCTTCCCGCTTGGCACATGAATAAATAGAAATCTAGGAGAGCCGGTCGTGTCACTACTGCCCTCAACCATACCCGCCATTCTCGCCCTCGCCGACGGAACGGTATTCAAGGGGCAATCCATCGGCGCCGACGGCGTGACCAGTGGCGAGGTCGTTTTCAATACCGCCATGTCGGGTTATCAGGAAATCCTCACTGATCCGTCCTATTGCCGGCAGATCGTCACGCTGACCTATCCGCACATCGGCAATACCGGCTGCAATGCGGAAGACTTTGAATCCAATGCCAATTACGCCGCCGGTCTGGTCATTCGCGACCTGCCGCGGCGTGCGTCGAACTGGCGTTGCGAGGACGACCTCTCGTCTTACCTCAAGAAGCATGGCATCGTCGCCATCGCCGGCATCGATACACGCAAGCTGACCCGCCTGCTGCGCGAAAAAGGCGCGCAGGCCGGATGCATCCTGGCCGGCGCGGTTGACGAGGCGAAGGCCTTGTCGATGGCCAGGGCCTTCCCCGGCCTGGCCGGGATGGATCTGGCCAAGGTGGTCTCGGCCAAGACCAATTACTCCTGGAACGAGGGCGAATGGACGCTGAAAGGCTACGAATCTGGCCCGCAAGCGCGTTTCCATGTCGTCGCCTACGATTTCGGCGTCAAGCGCAATATTCTGCGCATGCTGGCCCAGCGGGGTTGCAAGCTGACCGTCGTGCCGGCCCAGACGCCGGCCGCCGAGGTGCTGGCGTTGCAGCCTGACGGCGTTTTCCTGTCCAATGGCCCCGGCGACCCCGAGCCTTGCGACTATGCGATCAAGGCAATTCGTGAATTCCTCGACCGCGGTATCCCGACCTTCGGCATCTGCCTCGGTCACCAGTTGCTGGCGCTCGCCTCGGGCGCCCGGACGCTGAAGATGAAATTCGGCCACCATGGCGCCAACCATCCGGTCAAGGATATGGATACCGGGCAGGTGCTGATCACCAGCCAGAACCACGGATTCGCGGTCGACGCCGAATCCCTGCCGAAAAATCTGCGCGCCACCCATGTGTCGCTGTTCGACGGTTCCCTGCAAGGCATCGCCCGCACCGACGTGCCGGCCTTCTCCTTCCAGGGGCACCCGGAAGCCAGCCCCGGTCCGCACGACGTGGCCTACCTGTTCGACCGCTTCCTCGACAGCATGACGCGCGGCGTCGCTGCGTCGAACAAAGCGCAATAAGGCGAGAGACACGAAATGCCGAAACGTACAGACATAGAGAGTATTTTGATCATTGGCGCCGGTCCGATCGTTATCGGCCAGGCCTGCGAATTCGACTACTCCGGCGCCCAGGCCTGCAAGGCGCTGCGCGAGGAGGGTTACAAGGTCATCCTGGTAAACTCCAATCCGGCGACGATCATGACCGACCCGGAAATGGCCGACGTCACCTATATCGAGCCGATTACCTGGCAGGTCGTCGCCAAGATTATCGAGAAGGAGCGCCCGGATGCGCTGCTGCCGACCATGGGTGGCCAGACGGCCTTGAATTGCGCGCTCGATCTCGACCGTGAAGGCGTGCTGGCCAAGTTCGGTGTTGAGTTGATCGGCGCCTCCAAGGAAGCCATCGACAAGGCCGAGGACCGCCAGAAATTCAAGGATGCGATGACCAAGATCGGGCTCGGTTCCGCCAGATCGGCCACCGCGCACAGCATGGAAGAGGCCTATCAGGTGCAGGCGGCGATCGGTTTTCCGACCATCATCCGCCCGTCCTTTACGCTCGGCGGTTCAGGCGGCGGCATCGCCTACAACATGGAAGAATTCGAGACCATCTGCAAGCGCGGTCTCGAAGCCTCGCCGACCAACGAGTTGCTGATCGAGGAATCGATGCTCGGCTGGAAGGAATACGAGATGGAGGTCGTTCGCGACAAGGCGGACAACTGCATCATCGTCTGCTCGATCGAGAACCTCGACCCGATGGGCGTCCATACTGGCGATTCGATCACCGTCGCCCCGGCCCAGACGCTGACCGACAAGGAATACCAGATCCTGCGCAACGCCTCGATCGCCGTGCTGCGCGAGATCGGCGTCGATACCGGCGGTTCCAACGTGCAGTTCTCGATCAATCCGAAGGATGGCCGGATGATCGTCATTGAGATGAATCCGCGCGTTTCACGCTCGTCGGCGCTGGCTTCCAAGGCGACCGGATTTCCGATCGCCAAGATTGCTGCCAAACTGTCGGTCGGCTATACGCTCGACGAACTGGCCAACGACATCACCGGCGGCAAGACCCCGGCCTCGTTCGAGCCGTCGATCGACTACGTCGTCACCAAGGTGCCGCGTTTCGCCTTCGAGAAATTTCCGCAGGCCGATTCAACGCTGACCACGCAGATGAAGTCGGTCGGCGAAGTGATGGCGATCGGTCGCACCTTCCAGGAGTCGCTGCAGAAGGCGCTGCGCGGACTGGAAGTCGGCGTCGACGGCTTCAACCTCAAGTCGGTCGATCCGGAAACCATCGACGAGCAGTTGTCGCGCCCGACGCCGGACCGCCTGTGGTATGTCGCCGATGCCTTCGGCGTCGGCATGACGGTCGACAAGGTTTTTGACCTGACCAAGATCGATCCGTGGTTCCTGGTCCAGATCAAGGAAATCGTCGATCTCGAACTACAGATCGAAAAGCGCGATTTTTCGACGTTGACCGCGGAGGAACTGCGTTTCCTCAAGCGCAAGGGCTTCGCCGACCGTCGCCTGGCGCACCTGACCAAGACGACCGAGGCTGCCGTCCGCCAGCGTCGCCATGAACTGGGTGTGCGTCCGGTGTACAAGCGCGTCGATACCTGTGCCGCCGAATTTTCGACCGACACCGCCTACATGTACTCGACCTACGAGGACGAGTGCGAGGCCAACCCGACCGACAAGCAGAAGATCATGGTGCTCGGTGGTGGCCCGAACCGCATCGGCCAGGGCATCGAGTTCGACTACTGCTGCGTGCATGCGGCGATGGCGATGCGCGAGGACGGTTACGAGACCATCATGGTTAATTGCAATCCGGAAACCGTGTCCACCGACTACGACACTTCGGACCGCCTTTACTTCGAGCCGCTGACGCTGGAGGACGTGCTCGAAATCGTCGCCATCGAGAAGCCGGTCGGTGTCATCGTCCAGTACGGTGGTCAGACCCCGCTGAAACTGGCGCTGGCGCTGGAAGCCAATGGCGTGCCGATCATCGGCACGACGCCGGAGTCCATCGATATTGCCGAAGACCGCGAGCGCTTCCAGAAGCTGCTGCACGAACTCGGCCTCAAGCAGCCGCCCAACCGCACGGCGCGCACCGAAGCGGACGCGCTGCGCCTGGCGCAAGAGATCGGTTATCCATTGGTGGTGCGCCCATCCTACGTGCTGGGTGGCCGCGCCATGGAAATCGTTCATGAACAAAAGGATCTCGAGCGCTACATGCGTGAAGCGGTCAAGGTTTCCCATGATTCGCCGGTGCTGCTCGACCGCTTTCTGAACGATGCCTGCGAAGTCGACGTCGATGCGCTGTCCGATGGCAACGAGGTCATCATCGGCGGTGTCATGGAACACATCGAACAGGCCGGCGTGCACTCCGGCGACTCGGCTTGCTCGCTGCCCCCTTACTCGCTGGGCGCCGAGGTGCAGGCCGAACTGCGCCGCCAGACCAAGCTGATGGCCAAGGCGCTGAACGTCTGCGGCCTGATGAACGTGCAGTTCGCGATCAAGGACGACGAGGTCTACGTGCTCGAAGTGAATCCGCGCGCCTCGCGCACGGTTCCTTTCGTGTCCAAGGCCACCGGCCTGCAACTGGCCAAGATCGCCGCGCGCTGCATGGCGGGGCGCAGTCTTGCCGATCAGGGCGTGACCGGCGAAGTCATTCCGCCGTATTTCTCGGTCAAGGAAGCGGTCTTCCCCTTCGTCAAGTTCCCCGGCGTCGATACGATTCTGGGCCCGGAGATGAAGTCGACCGGCGAGGTCATGGGCGTCGGCGTCACTTTCGCCGAAGCCTTCGTCAAGTCGCAACTGGCAGCCAGCGTCAAATTGCCGTCATCCGGCAAGGCTTTCCTGTCGGTCAAGGATGGCGACAAGGCAAAGGCGGTCGAGATTGCCCGTCATCTGACCGAGGCCGGGTTCCAGCTGGTGGCGACGCGCGGTACGGCGCATGCCATCGAGGTTGCAGGTCTGCCGGTGCAGCAGGTCAACAAGGTCACCGAAGGGCGTCCGCATGTGGTGGACATGATCAAGAACAACGAGATTTCGTTGATCATCAATACCGTCGAAGAAAAGCGTCTGGCGATCAACGATTCGCGTTCCATCCGCACCTCGGGCCTGCAGGCTCGGGTGACCATGTATACGACGATCTGGGGCGCCGAGGCCGCTGCGGAAGGAATCCGCAACCTTGGCGAACTGGTGGTCTATCCGATTCAGGCGTTGCACGAACAGCTTCACTGAGACAAACCAAAGCCGCCGGGCCGTCCCCTTCGGGCGCCGGCGGTTTGCTTTTTCTGGAATAAATGATGAGTAAAGTCCCGTTGACCGTAGCTGGTGCCGAGAAATTGCGGACCGAACTGCACCGCTTGAAGACGGTCGATCGCCCGGCGGTGATCGCGGCGATCGCCGAGGCGCGCGCGCATGGCGATTTGTCCGAAAACGCCGAGTACGACGCGGCCAAGGAGCGTCAGGGTTTTGTCGAGGGGCGGATTCAGGAGGTCGAAGGCAAATTGTCGAACGCCCAGATCATCGACCCGGCGTTGCTCGATGCTGACGGCCGCTGCGTTTTCGGTGCGACGGTCGAGATCGAGGATCAGGAATCCGGCGCTGCCGTGACCTACCAGATCGTTGGCGAGGACGAGGCCGACATCAAGGCGGGCAAGCTGTCGATCGCCTCGCCGATGGCGCGCGCGCTGATCGGCAAGTACGCCGGCGATATCGCGCAGGTGCAGGCACCTGGCGGTATCCGTGAATTCGAAATCATCGACGTCCGCTACGAGTAGCCGCCAGTGCGCAAGCTGTCCGAAGCACTCTATTTCGCGGCCATCACCCTTTGGGTGGGCGGAATGTGGGCGATCGGTTACGTGGCCGTCCCGGTGCTCTTTTCAAGCCTTGGTGACCGCCAGTTGGCGGGCATGGTGGCCGGCAAGCTATTTGCGCTGATCGGCTGGATCGGCCTCGGCAGCGCCGCTTATCTGCTGGTATTTCTTCTTATGCGTTGGGGTGTTCAGGTCTTCAAGCGAGGTGTCTTCTGGCTGGTGCTGTCGATGGCTTTGCTGGCGGCAGCAAGCCTGTTCGGCATTCAGCCCTTGATGGCGCAGCTCAAGGCCGATGCGCTGCCGCGCGAGGTCATGCAAAGTGTATTGCGCGACCGTTTTGCGGCGTGGCACGGCGCGTCCAGCATTCTTTATCTGGCGCAGAGCCTGCTCGGACTGTGGCTGGTGATCTGGGCCAACCGGGGCCCGAGGTAGTCAGCCCTGGAAGCTGCGCTTGGTTTTGTGCGGGGCGGATGCAGGGCGCCGGGATTTCGGGCTTTTTTCCGGGTTGACCGCAACGGCCGGTTTTGGCGCAGGACGGTAAACCACCAGCAGTTTGCCGATATGTTGAACCGGTGCGGCGCCGAGGTCGGCGCAGATCTGTTCAAGATAGGCGATGCGGTTGTCACGGCTGTCGCCATAGACGCGAACCTTGATCAGTTCGTGGGCATTGAGATTGGCGTCGATTTCCTTGAGTACGGCTGCGGTGAGGCCATTCTCGGCGATCGACACGACAGGATTCAGGGTGTGGGCGCGGGCGCGCAATTCGCGGCGCACGTCGGACGATAACAGCAGCATAGTAAACCTTTCAAAAACGGCATTTTACCGAATGAAAAGAACCAGAACCAGCAAAGCATGGATGCGGGAGCATGTAAATGACCCGTATGTGCAACTCGCGAAAAAGGAGGGCTGGCGCTCGCGGGCCGCCTTCAAGCTGATCGAGATCGACGCGAAGGACAAGCTGTTGCGGCGTGACGAGGTGGTCGTCGACCTTGGCGCGACGCCTGGTGGCTGGTCGCAGGTTGCGGCGAAGCGGGTCGGCGATGGCGGCATGGTGCTGGCGCTCGACCTGCTTGAAATGGAGCCGATTCATGGTGTTGACTTCATCCAGGGCGATTTTCGCGAGGATGATGTATTGAATAAACTGGAAGAAAAGCTGAATGGGCGACGGGTGGGGCTTGTAATGTCCGACATGGCCCCCAATATGTCAGGAGTGCCTCTGGTCGATCAGGCGCGTGTGATGTACCTTGCCGAACTTGGCCTGGAGTTTTCCAAAGCCCATTTGAAACCGGAGGGCGGTTTTCTGGTCAAAGTTTTTCAGGGAACGGATTACGAGACGTTTCTCCGGTCGATGCGCGAGGTTTTCAGGACGGTTGTCGTGCGCAAACCGGATGCGTCGCGTGACAGAAGTGCCGAGCTTTATTTGCTCGGTCGTGTGTTGCGCTGAAATATTTGTTTACAATGGCGTTTTTATCGCTCGTGGCAGCATAAGGAGAGCAGGCTTGAACAACATGTTCAAAAATCTCGCAGTCTGGATGGTTATCGGCCTCGTGCTGATGACGGTGTTCAATCAGTTCAATACCCGCCAGGTCGCGCAAGGTTCGGTCGAATACTCGCAGTTCCTCGACGAGGTCAAGCAGGGCCGCATCAGCAAGGTGCTGATCGAGGGGCGGACGTTGCGGGCGACCACCACCGAAGGCAAGCGCATCACGTCCTACGCGCCACCCGACCTGTGGATGGTTTCCGACCTGCTCAAGAACGGCGTCAAGATCGAGGCCAAGCCGGAAGAGGAACAGTCTTTCCTGATGAGTATCTTCGTCAGCTGGTTCCCGATGCTGCTGCTGATCGGCGTCTGGGTCTTCTTCATGCGCCAGATGCAGGGCGGTGGCAAGGGCGGCGCCTTCTCCTTCGGCAAGTCGCGCGCCCGGATGACCGATGAGGCGCAGAACACAGTCACCTTCGCCGATGTTGCCGGTTGCGACGAAGCCAAGGAAGAGGTGCAGGAACTGGTCGATTATCTCCGCGACCCGACCAAATTCCAGAAACTCGGCGGCCACATTCCCAAGGGCGTCCTGATGGTCGGCAATCCGGGTACCGGCAAGACCTTGCTGGCACGGGCGATCGCCGGCGAAGCCAAGGTGCCGTTCTTCAGCATTTCCGGTTCCGATTTCGTCGAGATGTTCGTCGGCGTCGGTGCAGCGCGCGTTCGCGACATGTTCGAGAACGCAAAGAAACATGCCCCGTGCATCATCTTCATCGATGAAATCGACGCGGTCGGTCGCCATCGTGGTGCCGGGCTCGGCGGCGGCAACGACGAGCGCGAGCAGACCCTGAACCAGATGCTGGTCGAAATGGACGGCTTCGAAGGCCATGCCGGCATCATCGTCATCGCCGCAACCAACCGTCCGGACATCCTTGACCCTGCGTTGCTGCGCCCGGGCCGCTTCGACCGTCAGGTCGTCGTGCCGCTGCCGGATATCCGCGGTCGCGAGGAAATCCTCAAGGTGCATATGCGCAAGGTGCCGATTGCCGACGACGTCAAGGCTGGCATCATCGCCCGCGGGACCCCGGGGTTTTCCGGCGCCGACCTGGCCAACCTGGTCAATGAGGCCGCCTTGTTCGCGGCGCGAGGCAACAAGCGCCTGGTCGAGATGGAAGATTTCGAGAAGGCCAAGGACAAGATCATGATGGGTGCCGAGCGCCGCAGCATGGTGATGTCCGAGGAAGAGAAGCGCAACACCGCCTATCATGAATCAGGTCATACGGTAGTGGCCAAGCTGGTGCCGAAATCCGACCCGGTGCACAAGGTCACAATTATTCCGCGTGGCCGCGCCCTCGGGCTGACCATGCAGTTGCCGGTGGAAGATCGTTATGCCTATGACCGTACCTTCCTGATGAGCCGCATTGCCGTATTGTTTGGAGGGCGTATCGCCGAAGAGTTGTTCATGGATCAGATGACGACCGGTGCTTCCAACGACTTCGAGCGGGCGACGTCGATGGCGCGCGACATGGTGACGCGCTACGGCATGTCCGACTTAGGTGTCATGGTCTACGGCGAAAACGAGGGCGAGGTTTTCCTCGGCCACTCGGTGACCCAGCACAAGAATGTTTCCGAAGCAACGATGCAGAAGGTCGATGCCGAGATCGGTCGCATCATCGAGCAGCAGTACGCTCTGGCGAGAAAAATGCTCGAGGAAAACCGCGACAAGGTCGAAGCGATGGCCCAGGCGTTGCTCGAGTGGGAAACCCTCGATGCCGAGCAGATCGACGACATCATGGCCGGCAAGCCGCCGCGTCCGCCGAAGCCGACGCAGAGTGCGCCGCGTGCCTCGACGCCGAACGACACGCCGGGCGCTGAGCCTAGCGCGCCGGCACCAGCCTGATTACGGCGTATCAATGACCGGCCGGGAGTTCTCTCCCGGCCTTTCTATTTCTGCCATGTCCATCCTCCACTGCGGCCGTTTTCGGCTGCCTCTCGACCGTCCGCTCATCATGGGCATCGTCAATCTCACGCCGGATTCTTTTTCCGGCGACGGGACGGGGGAGGACGTCGCGCGCGCCATCGCGCAGGCCCGGCGCCAGTTTGATGCCGGCGCCGATATCCTGGATATTGGCGCCGAGTCGTCGCGTCCAGGGGCCATCCAGACGCCGGAAGACGAAGAACTGCGGCGCTTGATTCCCGTCCTTCGGGAAATCGTCGATTGGGACGTGCCAGTTTCCGTCGATACCTACAAACCTGCAGTGATGCGCGCCGCCCTCGCTGCGGGCGCATCGATGATCAACGATATCAGCGCGCTCCGCCAACCCGGCGCACTGGCTGTTGTGGCGGACAGCGATTGCGCCGTGTGCCTGATGCACATGCAGGGGGAGCCGGGGACGATGCAGGTCGCGCCGCATTACGACGACGTGGTGCGCGAGGTGCGGGATTTTCTTGCTGCGCGGGTCGCAAGTTGCCGGGCCTCAGGAATCGACGACAGTCGTCTGGTGCTTGATCCGGGCTTCGGGTTCGGCAAGGCTCTGGAGCATAATTTGGCCCTTTTTCGGGCGTTGACCGCAACAGCCGCCGTTGACCTGCCGTTGCTGGTCGGCATCTCGCGCAAGTCGATGCTGGGGGCGATCACCGGCCGGCCGGTAGCGCAGCGCCTCGCCGCCAGTGTTGCCGCTGCCGTGCTGGCAGTACAGAATGGCGCCCGGATACTGCGCGTGCATGACGTCGAAGAAACACGGGATGCGCTGGCCGTGTTGGCCGCGATACAAACAGGGGGTTCGCAATGAGCAGGAAATATTTTGGTACGGATGGCGTGCGCGGCAGGGTAGGTCAGGCCCCGATCACCCCCGATTTTGTCATGCGCCTCGGCTATGCAGCCGGCAAGGTGCTGCTCGGCCAGGCCGAGGTGCACGACGGCGAGCGCCCTTCGGTCCTGATCGGCAAGGACACCCGGCTTTCCGGGTACATGCTGGAGGCTGCATTGGAGGCGGGGTTTTCGGCTGCCGGCGTCAACGTCTGCCTGGTCGGCCCGATCCCGACGCCGGCGGTCGCCTACCTGACGCGTGCCCTGCGCCTGCAGGCAGGTGTCGTGATTTCCGCATCGCATAACCCTTATTACGATAACGGCATCAAGTTTTTTTCGGCGCAGGGCACCAAGCTGCCCGACGAAGTCGAGCACGCGATCGAGGCATGCATCGATCAGCCCATGATTTGCGTACCGGCGGCCGAACTCGGCCGGGCTAAGCGCATCGAAGACGCGCGCGGCCGCTATATCGAATTCTGCAAGAGTACCTTTCCCAACGACCGCGACCTGCGCGGCCTCAAGATTGTCGTCGATTGCGCGCATGGTGCGGCCTATCAGACGGCGCCGGCGGTTTTCCATGAGTTGGGCGCGGAAGTCATCGAGATTGGTGCCCAGCCGAACGGTCTGAATATCAATGATGGATTCGGGGCGACCGTCCCGCAGGCCCTTCGCGAAGCAGTTCTCGCCCACGGCGCCGATCTGGGCGTGGCGCTCGACGGCGATGCGGATCGTCTGCAAATGGTCGATGCCAAGGGACAACTTTACGATGGCGACCAGTTGCTCTACGCGATTATTCGAAGCCGGGCCAGCCGTGGCATGGTCAAGGGAGTCGTTGGTACCCTGATGACCAATCTGGCGCTCGAGCACGCCTTGGCGAAGATTGACGTCCAGTTCGCGAGGGCCGCTGTTGGGGACCGCTATGTCGTCGAAATGCTTCATGACAAGGGTTGGCTGTTCGGTGGCGAAAACTCCGGACACATCCTGACGCTCGACCGCCATACGACAGGCGATGGCACGGTTGCTGCTCTCCAGGTGTTGGCGGCTCTGCGTGAAGCAGGCGGCGATCTCGAGAGCCTGCTTGGCGGCCTGCGCCTCTACCCGCAGAAACTGGTCAATGTGCCGATCGTCAAGGGCTTTCCCTGGCAAGATCATCCCGCGATTCAGGCGGCGCTTGCCATGGTCGAGAGCAGGATGTCGGGCCGAGGTCGCGTCTTGCTGCGCGCTTCGGGTACCGAGCCCCTGTTGCGGGTCATGGTCGAGGGCGAAGACGCCGGGGAGGTGCTGGTCGCCGCCGAAGAACTGGCCGCGGTGGTGCGTGAGGCGGCAAATTGAGCGCGCCGAAAGCATGCGTTCTTGACCGCTACCCCCCCGGATCGCTATAATCCATCGGTTTTTGCCAACGGAATTGCCCCTCTTATGCGTAAAAAAATTGTTGCCGGGAACTGGAAGATGCACGGCAGTCTTCAGGGAAATGCAGCACTGCTGGATCGCCTGTTGAGCGCAGCGCCAGGCTTGCCGTGCGAGGTTGCGGTGTGCGTTCCGTATCCCTATCTCACCCAGGTGCAGGCGAAACTGACGGGAAGTTCTCTTTTGTGGGGTGCTCAGACCGTCAGTGAGTACGCATCGGGTGCATATACCGGCGAGGTTTCGGCAGCCATGCTCTGCGACTTCGGTTGCCGCTACGTGCTGGTCGGGCATTCCGAGCGGCGTCAGCTGTTTGGCGAGAGCGATGCGGTGGTGGCCGCCAAATTCGTCGCCGCCCAGAAGTCCGGGCTGGTTGCGGTTCTTTGCCTTGGCGAAACGCTTGCCGAACGGGAGGCGGGCCAGACGACAAACGTCGTTTCGCGGCAACTGGCTGCGGTGATCGACCTTGCCGGCGTCGGTGCATTGGCTTCGGCTGTGCTTGCCTATGAGCCGGTGTGGGCCATCGGTACTGGCGTTACTGCCTCGCCGGCCCAGGCGCAGGAAGTCCATGCGGCGATTCGTGCCCAGGTGTCCGCTCTTGATGGCGAACTGGCGGGCGGCTTGCGCATTCTGTACGGTGGTAGCGTCAAGGCGCAGAACGCAGCGGAGTTGTTTGCCCAGGCCGATATCGACGGCGGCCTTATTGGTGGCGCCGCGCTGGTGGCGGATGATTTCATTGCAATCTGCCAGGCGGCGGGTTGATAGGCGGTATAAATGAACTGGATTTTCTCTCTACTTCTTACGGTGCATATTCTCGTTGCGCTGGCGATAATCGGGCTGGTCCTGATGCAACACGGCAAGGGTGCCGACATGGGGGCTGCCTTCGGTAGTGGCGCCTCGGGTAGCCTTTTTGGTGCCACCGGCTCTGCCAATTTCCTCAGTCGCACAACCGGCGTTCTCGCCGCAGTGTTCTTCGCTACGAGTCTCAGCCTGGCTTATGTGGCTTCCAGCAAGCCAAAAACGACTGGCAGTGTGATGGAGGAAACGGTACAATCGCAGGCGGTTTCGAAGCCTGTGGCTGAGGGTGATAAATCCCCTGCGGCGCCGGTGGAAGCTGATTTGAAGGCAGTTGATTCCAAGGCTGCTGAAGCGAAAAGTGTGGATTCAAAGGTAACCGATTCAAAGGCTGTTGACGTAAAAGCTGTTGAGTCGAAGGCGAAAGATATTCCGAAGTAAGCAGAGTGGTCTCTCCGGCAATATCCCTCGCCGGCGTGACCAAAAAAGCAGGGCCGACGTGGTGAAATTGGTAGACACGCTATCTTGAGGGGGTAGTGGCGCAAGCTGTGCGAGTTCGAGTCTCGCCGTCGGCACCAAACTGGAACAGTGGCTTTATTGCATGCTGTTTCGTATATAAGAAACTGAATATTGGCGGCGGATCATGGAAAACTACTTTCCAATCCTGATGTTCGTGCTCGTGGGGATCGCGGTTGGCGTTTTGCCTGTTGCGATGGGTTTCATCCTCGGCCCCAGTTGACCGGATCCGGAAAAGCTCTCTCCCTACGAATGCGGCTTCGAGGCGTTCGAAGATGCGCGCATGAAGTTCGATGTGCGCTATTACCTGATCGCCATTCTTTTCATTCTTTTCGATCTGGAAATCGCCTTCCTGTTTCCGTGGGCGTCGATTTTCAAGGATATCGTTGCGACGGAATCCATAAAGCTCTTCGGTTTCATCGAAATGATGGTTTTCGTCGGCATCCTGATCATTGGCTATGTTTATGCATGGGCCAAGGGTGCGCTGGAATGGGAATGAGGTTCGACCATGGGAATTGAAGGCGTCCTCCAGGAAGGCTTTGTCACGACGACAGCCGACAAACTGATCAACTACATGCGCACCGGGTCGATGTGGCCGATGACTTTCGGTCTGGCCTGTTGCGCTGTCGAGATGATTCATGCCGGTTGCTCGCGCTACGATCTGGACCGCTTCGGTATTGTCTTCCGTGGCAGCCCGCGCCAGTCCGACGTGATGATCGTCGCTGGTACCCTGACCAACAAGATGGCGCCGGCGTTGCGCAAGGTTTACGACCAGATGTCGGAACCGCGTTGGGTGATCTCGATGGGGTCGTGCGCCAACGGCGGTGGTTACTATCATTACTCCTATTCCGTGGTGCGCGGCTGCGATCGCATCGTTCCGGTCGATATCTACGTGCCGGGCTGTCCGCCGACTGCAGAAGCCTTGATCTACGGACTGATCCAGCTCCAGAACAAGATTCGTCGTACCAACACCATTGCTCGTTAATTGCCAAGGCTGATTCACTATGTCCGCCAAGCTGGAAACGCTTAGCCAGAACCTACAGAAGCACTTCGGCGACAAGCTCACGTCACTCAAGCTTGCGCTCGGGGAAGTGACTGTCGAGGTGGCTGCCACCGACTATCTCGCAGTCATGACCACGTTGCGCGATGAGCCCGACCTCGGCTTCGAGGAAATGGTCGACCTCTGTGGCGTCGATTATTCGACTTACGGCGATGGCGCATGGACTGGTCGTCGTTTTGCGGCAGTCTCGCACCTGCTGTCGATTGCCAACAACTGGCGTCTGCGCGTTCGTGTCTTTGCCGAAGATGATGAGTTCCCGGTGGTCGATTCCGTTACCGGAGTCTGGAAGAGCGTCAACTGGTTCGAGCGCGAAGCTTTCGATCTGTTCGGAATCGCCTTCGTCGGCCATGATGACCTGCGGCGCATCCTGACCGATTACGGGTTCATCGGCCATCCCTTCCGCAAGGATTTTCCGATTTCCGGGCACGTGGAAATGCGCTACGACCCCGATCAGGGCCGCGTCATCTACCAGCCGGTCACCATCGAACCCCGCGAGAACACCCCGCGTATCGTGCGCGAAGACAACTACGGGGATCCTGCGCATGGCTGATATCCGCAATTTCACGCTGAACTTCGGGCCGCAGCACCCGGCGGCGCATGGTGTGTTGCGCCTCGTGCTGGAACTCGATGGCGAGGTTGTCCAACGCGCCGACCCGCACATCGGGCTGCTGCATCGCGCAACGGAAAAACTTGCCGAGACCCGGACATGGGTCCAGTCGGTGCCCTACATGGATCGCCTGGACTATGTGTCCATGATGTGCAACGAGCACGCCTACTGCCTGGCAACGGAAAAGTTGCTTGGTGTCGAGGTTCCGATCCGCGGCAAGTACATCCGCACGATGTTCGACGAGGTGACGCGGCTCCTGAATCACCTGCTGTGGATCGGTTGCCACGCACTGGACGTCGGCGCCATGACCATGGCGCTCTATACCTTCCGCGAGCGCGAAGACCTGATGGATGCCTACGAGGCCGTCTCCGGTGCCCGTCTGCATGCCGCCTACTACCGCCCCGGCGGTGTCTATCGTGACCTTCCCGATCGCATGCCGCAGTATCAGGAATCAACTTGGACCAGCGCGAAGAAGGCCAGGGAGATCAACGGAAATCGCAGTGGTTCCCTGCTAGATTTTCTTGAGGACTTCACGAACCGCTTCCCGACGTATCACAGCGAATACCATACCCTGCTGACCGATAACCGGATCTGGAAGCAACGGCTGGTCAATGTTGGCGTGGTCACTCCAGAGCGTGCCTTGCAAATGGGCTTTACCGGCGCCATGTTGCGCGGATCGGGCATCGCCTGGGACTTGCGTAAAAAGCAGCCGTACGCCGCCTACGACAAGGTCGATTTCGATATTCCGGTTGGCGTCAATGGCGACAGCTACGACCGCTATCTCGTGCGCATGGAAGAGATGCTGCAGTCCAACAACATCATCAAGCAGTGTATCGACTGGCTGCGCAAGAACCCGGGGCCGGTGATCACCGATAACCACAAGATTGCACCGCCCCCCCGCGAGGGCATGAAATCCAATATGGAAGAGCTGATTCACCATTTCAAGCTCTTTACCGAGGGTATTCATGTTCCGCAAGGCGAAGCCTATGCCGCGATCGAGCACCCGAAGGGCGAATTCGGCATCTATTTCATTTCCGACGGTGCCAACAAGCCCTATCGCATGAAGATTCGTGCGCCCGGTTATGTTCACCTGCAGGGAATGGATGAAATGGCCCGTGGCCACATGATTGCCGACGTCGTTACGATTATCGGTACCCAGGACATTGTTTTTGGCGAGATCGACCGCTGATGTTTTCCGCTGAAACCCAACAGAAATTCGACCGCGAGGTCGCCAAGTATCCCGCCGACCAGAAGCAGTCGGCAGTGATGGCCTGTCTCGCGCTTGCCCAGGAAGAGAAGGGCTGGTTGCCACCCGATGCCATCGAGGCGGTCGCCGCGTATCTTGGCATGGCGCCGATGGCAGCCTATGAAGTCGCTTCCTTCTACAACATGTACGACCTCAAGCCGGTCGGCAAGTACAAGATCACGGTGTGCACCAATCTGCCCTGCGCGCTGTCCGGCGGCTATCACGCCGGCGAGTACGTGCAGAAGAAGCTTGGCATCGGCTACGGAGAAACCACCGCCGATGGCAAGTTCACGCTGAAGGAGGGCGAGTGCATGGGCGCCTGCGGCGACGCGCCGGTCATGATCGTCAATAACCGCAGCATGTGCAGCCACATGCATCCGGAGCAGATCGACAAGCTGCTGGAGGAGTGCGAATAATGGCAATGCTCGGTTCGATCAATGGCGTCCTGATGGAAGGCCTGGATGGCGACAATACCTGGCGCCTCAAGGACTATGTCGCGCGTGGCGGCTATGCGCAACTGCGGCGCATCCTCGAAAGCAAGATGACGCAGGAAGATGTCATCAGCGAGGTCAAGAAGTCGGTCCTGCGCGGTCGCGGCGGCGCCGGTTTCCCGACCGGCCTGAAGTGGTCCTTCATGCCTCGGTCGTTCCCCGGCGACAAATATGTTGTCTGCAATACCGATGAAGGCGAGCCGGGGACGTTCAAGGACCGCGACATCATGCGTTACAACCCGCATTCGGTCATTGAAGGCATGGCGATCGCGGCTTTTGCCATGGGTGCCAACCGCGGCTACAACTATGTCCACGGCGAAGTGTGGGAGCTCTACAAGCGATTCGAGGAAGCGCTCGACGAAGCGCTTGCCGCGGGTTTCATCGGCCAGAACATTCTGGGCTCGGGATTCAATTTCGAGCTGTTCGCCCATCACGGTTACGGCGCCTATATCTGCGGCGAGGAAACCGCGCTACTCGAATCGATCGAGGGCAAGAAGGGGCAGCCGCGCTTCAAGCCGCCATTCCCGGCGTCTTTTGGTCTGTATGGCAAACCGACGACGATCAACAATACAGAGACCTTTGCTTCCATTCCCTTCATCCTGAAGATGGGCGGCGAGGAATTCCTCAACCTGGGCAAGCCGAATAACGGCGGAACCAAGCTGTTCTCGGTTTCCGGCCATGTCAATCGTCCGGGCAATTACGAAATTCCGCTCGGTACGCCATTTGCTACGCTGCTCGAAATGTGCGGTGGCATGCGTGGCGGGCGCCAACTCAAGGCGGTCATTCCGGGTGGCTCTTCGGCGCCGGTGATTCCCGGTGCCGTGATGATGGATACCACCATGGATTACGACGGCATCAGCAAGTCCGGTTCCATGCTCGGTTCCGGCGCGGTCATTGTCATGGACGAGACCGTGTGCATGGTGAAGGCGCTTGAGCGCCTGTCGTTCTTCTATTACGAAGAATCCTGCGGCCAATGCACGCCGTGCCGGGAAGGTACTGCCTGGATGTATAAGGTTGTCCATCGCATCGAAAACGGGTTGGGCAAACCGGAAGACTTGGATCTGCTGAACAGCGTGCTGGGCAATATCATGGGGCGCACCATCTGCGCCCTCGGCGATGCTGCAGCCTTGCCGGTACAAAGTTTCCTCAAACATTTCGGCAGCGAATTCGAGTACCACATCGAACACAAGACCTGCCTCGTCCCGCGGGATGTGCAGTGGGCGGGCAGCGGTTTCCACAAGGTTCAGCCTTGAGAAACCCTACCAGCGATAGATACGAAAGAACTGGCTACAAGGCAGCGACATGCTAGAAATCGAAATCGACGGCAAGAAGGCGCAAGTACCCGATGGCAGCACGGTGATGGATGCCGCGCAGCAGGTTGGCGTTTATATTCCGCATTTTTGCTACCACAAGAAGCTTTCGATCGCCGCCAATTGCCGCATGTGTCTCGTGCAGGTTGAAAAGGCGCCGAAGCCATTGCCGGCATGCGCGACGCCGGTGACCAACGGCATGAAGGTGTTCACGCACTCCGATCTGGCGGTCAAGGCGCAGAAGGGTGTGATGGAGTTCCTGCTGATCAATCATCCGCTGGATTGCCCGATCTGCGATCAAGGTGGCGAATGCCAGTTGCAGGACATGTCGGTCGGTTACGGTCCGATGAAGAGTCGCTACACCGAAGAAAAGCACGTGGTTTTCCACAAGGATGTCGGCCCCTTGGTTTCCATGGAGGAAATGAGCCGCTGCATTCACTGTACGCGCTGCGTCCGCTTCGGACAGGAAATCGGCGGCATCATGGAACTCGGCATGGCCAACCGCAACATGCATTCCGAGATCACCACTTTCCTGGGGCGCACGGTCGACTCGGAATTGTCGGGAAATATGATCGATCTGTGCCCGGTCGGCGCGCTGACTTCCAAGCCTTTCCGTTACACCGCGCGCTCCTGGGAGTTGCAGCGTCGCAAATCGATCAGCCCGCACGATTCGGTCGGTGCCAACCTGGTGGTTCAGGTCAAGCACGACAATGTGATGCGCGTTCTGCCGCGCGAGAACGAGGCGGTCAATGAATGCTGGATTTCCGACAAGGAGCGTTTCTCGTATCAGGCACTCAATTCGGACGAGCGCCTGACGAAGCCGATGGTCAAGCAGGGCGGCCAGTGGCGCGAGGTCGACTGGAATGTGGCGCTCGACTATGTCGCGCACGGCCTCAAGGACGTCGCCCGCGAACATGGTGGCGATGCGCTGGCCGCGCTTGCTGCACCGTGGTCGACGGTTGAGGAAATGGCTTTGCTGGCCAAGGTGATCAAGGGGCTCGGTAGCGGGAACATCGATTTCCGTACGCGCCAGAGTGATTTCGGTTCTGATTTCAAGCGTGCCGGCACGCCTTGGCTGGGGCTTCGTCTGTCCGAGATTCCCGATCTGGATGCAGCCCTGGTGGTGGGATCGTTCTTGCGCAAGGACCATCCGCTGATCGCGCAGCGTCTGCGCCAGGCGGCGAAAAAATATACCAAGGTCAGCCTGCTGTCGGTGACTGCTGACGACCAGTTGATTGACTTGCATGCCAGCATCGCGGTGGCGCCGGCACAACTGGCGCATGCCCTTGCGGCTGTCGTCAAGGCTGCTGCCGAATTGAAGGGGGTTGCAGCACCGGTCGGCCTCGAAGATGTCAGTCCCGACGAGGCCAGCAAGAAGGTTGCGCAGAGCCTGATCGATGGCGAGAAGCGTGCCATCTTCCTTGGCAACGTTGCCACGCAGTCTGACGATGCCACTCAGATCCATGCGCTGGCACTCGAACTGGGTAGGCTGACCAATGCCACAGTCGGCTTCCTCGGCGAGGCTGCCAACGTGGTTGGTGGTCATGTCGCCGGTGCGTTGCCGGCTGGCGCCAATGCCCGCCAGATGTTCGAGCAGCCGCGCAAGGCCTACGTGCTGATGGGTGTTGAGCCCGAGTACGATTGTGGCAATCCGCAAATTGCGGTTGCCGCGCTGAAGCAGGCCAGTCTGGTGGTTTACATGTCAGCGTTCAAGCATGCGCCGGCCCTTGAGTATGCCGATGTGATGTTGCCCATTGCGCCCTATACCGAGACTTCCGGCACCTTCGTCAATAGTGAAGGCCGGGTGCAGAGTTTCAATGGCGTCGTCAAGCCGCGTGGAGATGCGCGCCCGTCCTGGAAGGTGTTGCGGGTGCTGGGTAATGTGCTGAACCTTGAGGGTTTCGGCTATGAATCCAGCGAAGCAATCCGCGACGAAGTGCTGGGCAAGCAGGCGGAATTCGTCTCCGGCCTCGATAACGGCCTGAACGGAATTGCAATTTCTCTCCCGGCAACGACGACCCAGTTGCAGCGCATTGCCGAGGTGCCGATCAATTTCGCCGATCCGCTGGCGCGGCGGGCGCCAGCCCTGCAGCAGACTGCCGACTCAGGCGCACCGGTGGCGCGGATCAATGCCCAGACCCTGGCTCTGCTTGGCGTCACTGTTGGCGAGACTGTCCGGGTGAAGCAGGGGCAGGGTGAGGCGGTTCTGGTGGCGAAGGCCGACGCCAGCGTGCCGGTCGGATGCATCCGCGTTGCCGCTGCCCATGTCAGTACAGCTGCGCTGGGCGCCATGTTTGGCCCGATCTCCGTGGAGCGTGCATAAATGGACGCATTGATGAGTTTAGGACAAGGCGTGTTCGGCGGGGTCTGGCCTGCAGTCTGGACGCTGATGAAGATTGTCGCGATCGTTGCACCGCTGTTGCTCGGGGTCGCTTATCTGACTTGGTTCGAGCGCAAGGTGATCGGCTACATGCAGGTTCGTATCGGTCCCAACCGTGTCGGCCCGTGGGGGCTGATCCAGCCGATTGCCGATGGCCTCAAGCTGTTGCTCAAGGAAGTCATCGTTCCCAGCGGCTCCAACAAGGGCATCTTCCTGATCGCGCCGATGCTGGCGTTCGCGCCGGCGCTCGCCGCTTGGGCGGTGGTGCCGTTCAGCGATACGCTGGTACTGGCCAACATCGATGCCAGCCTGCTCTACATCATGGCCATCACGTCGATGGGCGTGTACGGAATCATTCTTTCTGGCTGGGCTTCCAACTCCAAGTACGCATTTCTCGGCGCGATGCGGGCTTCGGCCCAGATGGTCTCCTACGAAATCGCCATGGGCTTCTCGCTGATCTGCGTGCTGATGGTGTCGAACAGCCTGAATCTGGTCGAGATCGTTCACGGGCAAAGTCAGGGACGCTTTGCCGACTACGGGCTGAATTTCCTGTCGTGGAACTGGCTGCCGCTGCTTCCGATGTTCGTCGTCTATCTAATTTCGGGAACGGCAGAACTGAACCGGGCGCCATTCGACGTGGCGGAAGGCGAATCGGAAATCGTCGCCGGCTTCCATGTCGAATATTCGGGCATGGCCTTCGCGGTCTTCTTCCTTGCCGAATACGCGAACATGATTCTGGTCGCCGCGCTGACCTCGCTGCTGTTCCTTGGCGGCTGGTTGTCACCGATCGGTTTCCTGCCGGATGGCCCGCTCTGGCTGTTCGCCAAGATGGCTTTCGTCCTGCTGCTGTTCCTCTGGTTCCGCGCAACTTTCCCGCGTTACCGTTTCGACCAGTTGATGCGCCTGGGCTGGAAGGTGTTCCTGCCGGTCTGCCTGGTCTGGCTGGTGGTCGTGGGGTTGTGGATGATGTCCCCGTTGAGTATCTGGAAATGAGGAGAGACTGATGGGTTCGATGAAGGAAGTCTTCAACAGCCTGCTCCTCAAGGAGTTGCTGAAAGGCATGTCGGTCACCGGCAAATATTTCTTTGCGCGCAAGATCACGGTTCAGTACCCCGAAGAAAAAACCCCGCAGAGTGCCCGTTTCCGTGGCCTGCATGCCCTGCGTCGCTATCCGAACGGCGAGGAGCGCTGCATTGCCTGCAAACTGTGCGAGGCGATCTGTCCGGCATTGGCGATCACCATCGAGGCGGAGCCGCGCGATGACGGCTCGCGGCGCACGACGCGTTACGACATCGACCTCACCAAATGCATCTTCTGCGGTTTCTGCGAGGAGGCCTGTCCCGTTGATGCGGTGGTCGAGACACGCATATTCGAGTATCACGGTGAACGCCGGGGCGATCTCTACTACACCAAGCCGATGTTGCTGGCCAACGGGGATCGCTACGAGGCGCAGATCGCCGCCGATCGCCAACAAGATGCAATCTACCGATAACAGGTACTTGTGATGGATTTTCAAACCTTCGTTTTCTATTTCCTGTCGTCAATCCTGATCTATGCGGGCCTGCGCGTCATTACGGCGCGCAATCCGGTGCACGCGGTCCTGCACCTGATCCTCGCGTTTTTTACCACGGGCGGTATCTGGGCGTTGCTGCAGGCCGAGTTTCTGGCCATCGCCATCATCCTGGTCTATGTCGGTGCGGTCATGGTGCTGTTCCTGTTCGTCGTGATGATGCTCGACATCAATGTCGACCGGATTCGTCAGGGTTTCTGGAACTATCTCCCACTGGGCGCCATGCTCGGTATCCTGCTGGTCATGGAAATGGGGCTCGTCCTTGGCAGCAAGTATTTCCAGATTCCAGCCGCGCAGGCCATGGTGGCTCCCGGGGTATCCAATACCAAGAGTATCGGCGCCCTGATGTTTACCGATTTCGTGTATCCCTTCGAACTCGCTTCGATCGTGCTGCTCGTCGGCATGGTCGCGGCGATCGTGCTGACCCACCGTGGTCCGAAGCCGTCGAAATATACCAATCCGAACCAGCAGGTCTTCGTCAAGGCGAAGGATCGTGTCCGCGTGCTGCAGATGCCTGTGGAAAAAGACTGAAACCGGGGCGCCAATGCTTACTCTTTCCCTCTCGCATTTCCTGATCCTGGGCGCGATGCTTTTCGCGATCAGCGTCGTCGGCATCTTCCTCAACCGGAAGAACCTTATCGTCCTGCTAATGGCCATCGAACTGATGCTCCTTGCGGTCAACATGAATTTCGTGGCCTTTTCCCATTATTTGGGCGATCTCACCGGGCAGATATTCGTCTTCTTCATCCTGACCGTGGCCGCGGCCGAGTCGGCGATCGGCCTGGCGATCCTGATCGTCCTGTTCCGCAACCTCAAGAGCATCCATGTGGATGACCTGGATGGCCTGAAGGGTTAAACATGGAAATGCAAAAGCTCTATCTCCTGGTTCCTCTTGCCCCGCTGATCGGCGCCATGATCGCCGGCCTATTCTGCCGGGTGATCCCGCGCTGGGTTGCACATACGGCGACCATCGCCGGCGTCGCGATCGCCTTCGTTGCCTCGGTGATCATCTTTCGCGACGTTCAGGCCGGTCACGTCTTCAACGGTTCAGTCTATACCTGGCTGACCAGCGGTGACTACAGGTTCGAAGTCGGCTTCCTGATCGACTCGCTGACCACCACCATGATGCTGGTCGTCACCTTCGTTTCACTGATGGTGCACATCTACACGATCGGCTACATGCAGGAAGATCCCGGTTACAACCGCTTCTTCAGCTACATCTCGCTGTTTACCTTCTCGATGCTGATGCTCGTCATGAGCAACAACTTCATGCAGCTTTTCTTCGGCTGGGAAGCAGTCGGTCTCGTTTCCTACCTGCTGATCGGTTTCTGGTACACCCGTCCGACAGCCATCTTCGCCAACATGAAGGCTTTCCTGGTCAACCGTGTCGGCGACTTCGGTTTCATCCTCGGCATCGGCCTGGTTCTCGCGCACTTCGGCACGCTCGATTACGCAACGGTTTTCAAGCAGGCGCCCGACCTCGCAAGTACCACGGTTTCGCTGTTTGCAGATCGCGAGTGGGCCACCGTGTCGCTGATGACGCTGACCTGCATCTGCCTGTTCATCGGCGCCATGGGCAAGTCGGCGCAGGTGCCGCTGCATGTCTGGCTGCCTGATTCGATGGAAGGCCCGACCCCGATCTCCGCGCTGATCCACGCCGCAACCATGGTGACTGCCGGCATCTTCATGGTCGCCCGGATGTCGCCGCTGTTCGAGTTGTTGACCACCGCGCTGTCCTTCGTCATCGTCATCGGCGCCATCACTGCGCTGTTCATGGGCTTCCTCGGGATCATCCAGAACGACATCAAGCGTGTCGTTGCCTACTCGACCCTGTCGCAGCTCGGCTACATGACGGTTGCCTTGGGCGCCTCGGCCTATTCGGTGGCAATCTTCCACCTGATGACCCACGCCTTCTTCAAGGCCCTGCTGTTCCTCGCCGCCGGTTCCGTCATCATCGGCATGCATCACGATCAGGACATCCGCAACATGGGCGGCCTGCGCAAGTACATGCCGATTACCTGGATCACTTCGCTGGTCGGTTCGTTGGCGCTGATCGGTACGCCCTTCCTGTCGGGTTTCTACTCCAAGGACTCGATCATTGAGGCCGTTGCCCTGTCAAACATTCCGGGCGCCGGGTTTGCCTACTTCGCGGTCATGGCCGGCGTCTTCGTCACTGCCTTTTACTCCTTCCGCATGTATTTCCTGGTCTTCCATGGCGAGGAGCGTTTCGGCAAGGCCGGACCCGATGATCACCATGACCATCACGGCGACCATGACGACGAAGAGACGAGCCACGACCACCATCACGGTCTGGCGCCGGGGCAGAAGCCGCACGAGACGCCGTGGGTGGTGACGCTGCCGCTGGTGCTGCTGGCCATTCCATCCGTGGTCATCGGTTATATCGCGATCGGACCGATGGTTTTCGGCGACTTCTTCAAGATGGCGATCCCCGGTACTGACAACATTCCGGTAATCTTTATTGACGCCAACGCCCATCCCGCGATGGCGCAACTCAGTGAGCATTTTCATGGCGCCGGGGCCATGGGTATCCATGCGCTGAGCACGCTGCCGTTCCTGCTGGCCCTGGCCGGGGTGGTCCTCTCGTGGTTCTTCTACATGAAGCGTCCCGACATTCCGGCGGCCATCCAGCGTCGTTTCTCGGCGATCCATACGCTGCTGGAAAACAAGTATTACTTCGACAAGTTCAATGAAGTCGTCTTCGCGGGCGGCGCCCGTGTGCTCGGCAAGATCCTGTGGCGCGGCGGCGATGTCGGCGTGATCGACGGCATTATCGTCAATGGCTCCGCGAAACTTGTCGGATGGGTCTCTTCAGTGACCCGCCTGTTCCAGACAGGCTATGTCTATCACTACGCTTTCACCATGATCATCGGGCTCTTTGTATTGATGACGCTGTGGATCAACCGTGCCTAGTACCATGAAAATTGAATCTGTCACTGGCGTGAATAGTTCGCAGAAAAGCAAGGAATAACATGTCGAATTACCCGCTGCTCTCTTTCGCCGTCTGGCTCCCGATACTTACCGGCATGGTCGTGCTGGCTACCGGATCCGACCGCAATGCGCCGCTGGCCCGGATGCTTGCCTTGGTTGGTGCAGTCGCGTCGTTCCTCGTAACCCTTCCGCTTTGGATTGGCTTTGATGTCGCCAACGGCGGCATGCAGTTCGTCGAGATCAGGAACTGGATTCCCCGGTTCAACATCAATTACCACCTGGGTGTCGATGGCATCTCGATGCTCTTCGTAGTGCTCAACGCCTTTATTACGATCATCGTCGTGGCTGCGGGCTGGGAAGTCATCAAGGAGAAGGTCGCCCAGTACAACGCCGCCTTCCTGATCATGTCCGGGTTGATGAACGGCATCTTTACTTCGCTCGACGGCGTGCTGTTCTATGTCTTCTTCGAAGCCTCCCTGATTCCGCTGTACCTGATCATCGGTGTCTGGGGCGGCCCGAACCGGGTGTATGCGGCCTTCAAGTTCTTCCTCTATACGCTTTTCGGATCGCTGCTTTTTCTGCTGGCGCTGATCTACCTCTTCGTCCAGTCCGGTGGCAGCTTCTCCATCCTCGACTGGCACGCGTTGCCGCTGTCGCTCAATGCGCAGATCTGGCTGTTCCTCGCCTTCCTGATCGCCTTCGCGGTCAAGGTGCCGATGTGGCCGGTGCATACGTGGTTGCCGGACGCCCACGTCGAGGCGCCGACCGGCGGCTCGATCGTGCTGGCGGCAATCGCCCTCAAGCTCGGCGCCTACGGCTTCCTGCGTTTCTCCTTGCCGATTGCGCCTGATGCCTCGCACGAACTTTCCAGCCTGGTCGTCGCGCTGTCGCTGATTGCCGTGGTCTATATCGGCTTTGTCGCGCTGGTGCAGACCGACATGAAGAAACTGGTGGCCTATTCGTCGATTGCCCACATGGGTTTCGTCACGCTGGGGTTCTTCATGTTCAGCGCGATGGGTATCGAGGGTGCGCTGGTCCAGATGGTCTCGCACGGATTTGTCTCGGGTGCCATGTTCTTCTGCATCGGCGTCATGTACGACCGCGTGCACAGCCGGGAGATCGCCGACTATGGCGGTGTCGTCAATACCATGCCGAAGTTCGCCGCGCTGTTCATGCTGTTCTCAATGGCCAACGCCGGCCTGCCGGCAACTTCGGGTTTCGTCGGTGAGTTCATGGTGATTCTCGGTGCCGTCAAGTACAACTTCTGGGTGGCCTTTGCTGCTGCCTCGTCGATGGTTATCGGCGCTGCCTACACGCTGTGGATGTATAAGCGGGTGATTTTCGGCGATGTCGCCAATCACCATGTGGCCGAACTGTCCGACATCAACAAGCGTGAATTCGCGATTCTTGGCGTGCTGGCATTCTGTACGCTGTGGATGGGTTTGTACCCGCAAATGTTCACAGAAGTCATGCACGCCTCGGTCAACGATCTGTTGCGCCACGTTGCCACCAGCAAGATTCAATAATCGGTAGCCGACATGTTCGAGAATTTCGTTACCCCCGACCTCCTGCCAGCCGCCCCGGAACTTTTCCTGGCGTTCATGGCGCTGGCCATCCTGATGATCGACCTGATCGTCAAGGACAGTCGGCGTACCGTGACCTTCGTGCTGACCCAGCTTACCCTGCTCGGTCTGCTGGCGATCCAGTTATTCACCAGTACCGGTGATGTGGTCTACACCTTCAGCAACATGTTCGTCGACGACCTGATGGCAGATCTGCTCAAGGTCTTCCTGTACCTGACGGTGATGGTTGTGCTGTTCTACTCGCGCGGCTACCTGCTCGACAGGGACGTGATGAACAAGGGCGAATACTACGTGCTGGCGCTGTTCGCGACGCTGGGCATGATGGTGATGATCTCCGCCAACAATTTCGTCAGCATCTATCTCGGCCTCGAACTGCTGTCGCTCTCGCTCTACGCGATGGTTGCGATGAATCGCGAGTCGGTGATTTCCATCGAAGCCGCGATGAAGTATTTCGTTCTCGGCGCGCTGGCCTCCGGCATGCTGCTCTATGGCATGTCGATGATCTACGGCGCCACCGGAACCCTCGAGATTACCGGCATTGCCGAGCGCCTCTATGGCGGCGGCGTCAACAAGACAGTGCTGACCTTCGGCCTGGTCTTCCTGGTTTCCGGGCTGGCCTTCAAGCTGGGCGTCGTTCCGTTCCACATGTGGATTCCCGATGTCTATCATGGTGCCCCGACCTCGGTGACGATGTTCATCGGTTCGGCGCCGAAGCTGGCTGCTTTCGCGATCGTCATGCGCCTGCTGGTCAATGGCATGATCACGATGGCTGAGGACTGGCAGAACATGCTGATCATCCTTTCCGTCCTGTCGATGGCCATCGGCAATCTGGCCGCCATTGCCCAGACCAACCTCAAGCGCATGTTGGCCTATTCGGCAATCTCGCACATGGGCTTCATGCTGCTCGGCATCACCACCGGCGTGATCAGCGGCGATGCCCGCTTTGCGCTAAATGCCTACAGCTCGGCGATGTTCTATGTCGTCGCTTACGTGATCATGTCGGTCGGTTCCTTCGGCATGATCCTGCTCATGGCGCGCCCAGGTTTCGAGGCCGACAACATCGAGGATTTCAAAGGCCTCAACAAGCGCAACCCGTGGTTCGCCGGGGTCATGCTGATGCTGATGTTCTCGATGGCCGGCATCCCGTTCTTCATCGGCTTCTTCGCCAAGTTCTCCGTCCTGCAGGCCGTCGTTGCCGCTGGCCATATCTGGCTGGCGGTCGTCGCCGTCCTCTTCTCGCTGATCGGCGCCTTCTACTACCTGCGCGTGGTCAAGGTCATGTACTTCGACCAGCCAAGCGACGATACGCCACTGACAGCAAGCATGGACATGCGCATCCTGATGTCGGCAAACGGTCTCGCCGTGGCGCTGCTCGGTATCTTCCCGCAGGTCATCATGTCACTTTGCGCCTACGCGCTTCTCCGTTCGCTTTGAGCGTAACGCGGGATGATTGAACAGACGCCCCGCTTCAGGGGCGTTTTCAATTCCGGAGACTGAAATGAGCCATGACAGCCACCTCATCGAATCCGAGATCGAATCGGAAGCGGTATTCGACGGCGCCCTGCTGCATGTCCGCAAAGACAGGGTACGTTTGCCAGATGGCAAGGAGTCGCTGCGCGAATACATCGTGCATCCCGGCGCGGTGGTGGTTCTGGCTTTCCTTGACAACGGCAAGCTGTTGTTCGAACGACAGTTCCGCTATCCCCTGCGCCGCGTGTTTCTCGAATTGCCGGCCGGCAAGATCGACCCGGGCGAAGCGATCCTCGACACAGCCCGCCGCGAGTTGCTCGAAGAAACCGGCTATGTCGCCAGCGAATGGGAATACATCGGCGTCATGCACCCGTGCATCGGCTATTCCGACGAGCGCATCGAAATGTTTGCCGCGCGTGGCCTGCGCCTCACGGGCGACAAGCAACTCGACCACAACGAGTTTCTCGAAGTGCTTGAGCTGGCGCCGGATGAAGCCAAGGCAGCGGTCTGGAATGGCCAGATCACCGACGCCAAGACCATCACCGCGCTCTACTGGCTCGACAGGCCCTGAAGAAATCCGGTGATTTCCGCGGTCGACCGTGGAAAGCGCCGGATCTGACCTCCGTAGGTCAGCTACTGGGGGATTTTGAAGTGGCCATCACTGGGGGGTTTTGGGTGGCCGCCGGGGTGGAAAGCAGCCATCATACCGACTGCTTCACTC